>NZ_WIAD01000060.1 GCF_009618275.1 Roseimaritima sediminicola | reverse complement strand
CGGGGTGCCGGCACCCCACACTCGCGCGCCAGTCCCGGAGGGACGACATGAATTCCGGTGCCAACCTTCCTGTCGCCCTTCCAGGGCTTTCGTTCGCGCCCGTTACGTTTTCCCGGGCTCGCGCTTTGGGGCTACCACAGACAATCGCTCCGCGATTCGGGAACGTCCGGTCCCGCACATAGATTCCATTGGAGTCAGGAGATTGTCTGAAAAAATCGTTTTCTCCCCTCTCCCCCAAATCCTGGCGAGCCTAAGCGAGTCAGGATTTGGGGGAGAGGGGCGGGGGTGAGGGGAGAAAACGATTCTATTCGTACATGGTTTCCGTGAGAGTCGGCAAATCTCAAATCGAGCACGAGCACGAGCACGAGCACGAGCACGAGCACGACCCAAACTCACCACTCGCCACTCGCCACTCGCTACTAACAACTAACAACTAACAACTAACAACTAACAACTAACGCCCAAACTCTGGCGAGTTCAGCTACGACAACCAACCCGCTCTACGAATACTCCGCCATGCGTTGCCTTAACCGGCGGAGCACGCGGCTCTTGGCTTGATACACGCTGGCGACCGACATCTCCAGCTCGTCGGCGACGTCGCGGGCCGGTTGTTGGCCGACGGTGGTTCGCCAGAACGCTTGCCAGGTGGCCGGCTCGAACTCGCTCTGCACCTGCTGGACCAGCCGCTGCACCAGCGGACTGAAGCCGCTGGCCGGCGTGATCGTCGAATCCAGGTCCTCGGCCATCTGCTCGAGCCGGACCAGCGGTTCGGTCCCGCCGGCGGCGCGGGCGTGATCCTGCCGCCGGCGAAAATAATCGCGCACCTTGTTGCGCGTGATCGTGGCCAACCAACTGCGGAAGCTGCCCTCGGTCTTCTCGCGTTCGAACCGCACGATGGCTCGCACCACCGCGGTAAAAACTTCTTGGACCACGTCCGGCGCGTCGGCCTCGGCCACCCCGGCGGTGCGGCACCAGCGATACACAATCGGCCCGAACGTGCTGACCAACCGGCTCCAGCTGTCCGCATCCATCGCCCGCACGCCACCGAGCCACATCGTCGATAGAGTGGGATGCTCAGCCGTCATCAATCCAAATCCAAAAAACCAGTGGCATAGGCTTCCAGCCTGTGAAAACAGTGGCATAGGCTTCCAGCCTGTGAAAACCAGTGGCATAGGCTTCCAGCCTGTGAAAACCAGTGGCATAGGCTTCCAGCCTGTGAAAACGTCCTCTACACCCCACACCACCACAACTGTCCCATAGTAGCTCGGCTGTCCCAGCCGAGAATCCTTCCCTCTACGGCTGGGACAGCCGAGCTACTTTTCTTTTCTTTTTTCCTGTCAGGCTCCTGCGTTCATCTTATCAGGCACCCTGCGATTGGTCCCGTCCGTCGCGGGCACTTATGCTAATGATAACTCGACTGAGGAGCCTCCGATGGTGACGCTTACCGCCTGCCCGCCGCCCGATCAACTGCATGCTTTCTCCAGCGGCACTCTCTCCAGTGCCGACAGCGAGGCCGTGTTCGCTCATCTGCAGGATTGCCCGCAGTGCCAGAGCGAACTGGAAACGATCAGCGACCGTGAGGATTCGTTGATCGCCAGCCTCCGCGAGGGCGAGAACGCCGGCGACTGGCAACACGAGCCGGGATGTCAGCGAGCCGTCGCGGAATCGCTGGCGGTGTGGGCGGCCGCTACCGCGGGCGGCACCCTGACCGCCGACGCCCTGCCGCTGTCGATCGGAGAGTACGAGATCCTGCGGCCGCTTGGCCGCGGCGGCATGGGCCAAGTGTTCCTCGCCCAGCACACGAAACTGGGCCGCCGGGTGGCCGTGAAAGTGCTGGCCAGCCATCGCTTGGCGGACCGCCGTTCGCGCGAACGCTTTGACGCCGAAATGCGTGCCGTTGGGCGGCTGAGCCATCCCCATATCGTCACCGCTCACGACGCCCGCGAAGTCGACGGCCGGGCCGTCCTGGTCACCGAGTACATCGATGGGCTGGACCTCGGACAAGTGCTCCAGCGAACCGGAGCGCTATCGACTGCGGATGCTTGCGAGATCGTGCGCCGCGTGGCCGTGGCGCTGGAGTACACGCATAACCAAGGCTTCATCCATCGCGACGTCAAACCCTCCAACGTAATGCTCAGCTGCACCGGAGAGGTCAAGCTGCTGGACCTGGGGCTCGCGCGACTGCAAGCCGATCTGGCGGGCGAACATGCCGAGATTACGGCGACCGGCCAAGCGATGGGCACCGCCGACTATGTGGCTCCCGAACAGGTCACCGACAGCCGCAGCGTGGACATCCGCGCCGACATCTACGCCCTCGGTTGTACGCTGTACAAATTGCTCACCGGCCACGCTCCCTTTGCCGACGGGCAACACGAGACGCCGTTTGCCAAGATGACGGCGCACGTGTCGACGCCTCCGCCGAAATTAATTTGCTGCGTTGAAGGTGTTCCGGCGGCTTTGGAGAAGCTGGTCGAATCGATGTTGGCCAAGGACCCGGCCGCACGACCGCAGACGCCTCAACAGGTGGCCGACGCATTGGCTCGATTCGCCACCGGCAACGATCTGCCGGCGCTGATCGAGCGAGCTCAAGCGGCTTCGCCGGCGCCGCAGTCGCGTTCCGCCGCTGTCAGCCACACGCCGGCGCCGCCGGTCGGTTGGATGCGCCGTCCGGCGCCGCGCTGGGCACTGGTCGCCACGGGCCTTGCGGCTTTGCTGCTGGGCGTCGTGCTGGGCGCGATGGGCGTGCTGATCAAGATTCGCTATCCCGATGGCACGGTACAGGAAGTCCGTGTCCCGGCCGGATCACAGGTGGCCGTGGAGTACGAAGCGGAAAACGGCAGCAAGCCCGCGGGCGGCATGAGCATGAGCATGGACATGGGTATGGGTATGGGCATGGGCATGGGCATGGGCATGGGCATGGAAAGGTTAAGCGAACCTTCGTCCGACGTCATGCATGACCTGTTTTCGGTGGACCACGGCAACGCGGGCCTCAATCGCGTCCAGGCCAAAGCCACCGCGATCATCCCCCAGTCGCACATCACGAGCGGCGAGGCGGAAGCCGCCGCCGTACACAGCAAGAAGCGGCTGAAAAAGATCGGCCTTGCCTTCGCGAACTTTCACGATGCTTACGACCGCTTTCCCAGTTCGCAAAATCACACGGCGATTCGGGGCGGCGGGGGGCCGGGCGGCGGCGAGACCGGCCCGGCGTACAGCTGGCGAGTGGCGATCCTGCCGTTCATCGGTCACGCGGACCTGTACGAGCAGTATCGTTTCGACGAACCCTGGGACAGCGAGCACAACCGGCAACTGCTCGACCAAATGCCCGACGTCTACCGCAGCTCCTTTACGGCCGACGACCAGCAGGCAACGCACACCAACTTCCTGGGCTTCGCCACCGAGCAGGGCGTGCTGGGCACAGGCAAGGGCACCCGGTATCGAGACATCTTTGATGGCACCGCCAATACGGTCCTGGTGGTCGAAGGCCGCAAGCGCGTGCCCTGGACCAAACCCGAGGACTACAGCGAAGTTGATGTTGAGAACCTGGCTCCAGCCATGGTCGAGCAGGGCAGCCAGCCCCTGCACATCGTGCTTGTCTACGGCAGCGTCCGCACGCTGGACATGGCCGACGCAACCCACCGCAAGCAACTGCAGCAAGCCATCACGAAAGCCGGCAACGAATGGATCCAAGGCTGGTAAGCAGTGGCCAAGGCTTCCAGCCTGTGAAGTCCCCAGCCTCGTAGCCGAACTCGCTAGAGTTTGGACGGGGCGGACGGGTGGTAGCCGAGCTCGCCAGAGTTTGGACAGAAGCGTCCCAACCGTGGACCACATCGCCCTCGGCTGGGACAGCCGAGCTACTATGGAGGAGAACAACACGCGCGCAACAGCCCGGAGGGCGACACAGCCCCTGCCGGCGGTGTCAACCGCCGGTCCGCACCCCCCCAAACAAACAAAAGCCCCGGAGGGGCGACAGAGATGCGCACACCCTGTGCCGCCCTTCGGGCTGCGCGCATTTTTTCCTGGATATCCCGGGGACTCACGTCCCCGGCAGGGGCTGTGCCGCCCTGCGGGCTAAGAAGAGCATGGTGGCGAACCGGTCCAAAGTCTGGCGCGGTTCAGTTACGGGATCAGTGGCATAGGCTTCTAGCCTGTGAAGGCATTTCTCCTCACAGGCTGGAAGCCTATGCCACTGCCTTCACTCAGTAATTCAGCGTCGCCAGAATGCCGCCTTCGGTTCTTTCGGCGTCGAAATCTTCGTTGTCCGAGGCGAAGCGGTCGTGGCCCGCTACCAACGCCCACGACCAGGCGTCGGACACTTGCCAGCGCAGCTTGGTGTGCACGCGCCACGTCAACTCATCGCGGCTGACCGGGCCGGTGAAGTCGTAGTAGTCGCGATGGCCGACGCCGACCGTGGTGATCAAACTCCATCGCTCGGCCAGCTGACAGGTCACATCGCCGTGCGCGCTCGCGGCCCAGTAGCGATAATCGCTGCCCTCGGTGTCGGCCGCCTCCAGGTCCATGCCCAGACTGTAGGTCGGCAACCAGTCATTGCCCGTTTGAAAGAATCGGCTGATCCCGCCCGTGTACGACTGGCCGTCCAGCGAGTTGACCTGTGGATCGATGCCGTCCTGGTCGAACTGCGAAAACGCCGCGGTAAAGTACGTGTAGATCACGTCCAGGTCGGGCCGGATCATGATCATCGAGGCGGTCACGCTGTGGCGATCGCCAAAACGATCTCCGCCCAGCAGGTCCAGCGAGTAGACGTGTTCCAGGCGTCCGATCCATTCGCTGCTGCCCACCTGGAAGTCGCGTTCGAGGAACGCCCCGGGCTGGAAACTGGCCAGATCAAACTCGCTCTGCGACGACTCGTTGACGCTGAAGTAGCCGCGCAGCAACCCGCCACCGCGCCAGACCTCGCGACGGAAAGCAACGTATTCCAGTTCCGGGTTCAGAAAGCCCTGAAAACTTTCCGCGTCCGCGTCGGCCAACTCGCGGCTGATCGGCGTCAGGCTGACGTTGGAGTTGTACAGCATGCCGGTTTCGAGAAACACGCGCAGCCGTTTCAGCGTCGGATCGGCGTCGCTGCGCAGCAGATCCAGGCGGCGGTCCAGGTCATCGGCACCATCAAAGGTTTGAATCTCATAGCCGACCGGCTTCAGCGGTTCGTCCTCGGTGGCTCCGGCCGATCGTTCGGCCAAGGCATACGCCACGTCGGAGCTGACGGCGACCGGCGTCGCGGCGGCACCGTTCTCCAGCGGCGGGGCCCGGCCCGCCTCGCGCAGCCGCCGAGCGTAGTCGCTGTGCGGAGCGATGGCCACGCAGCGCTGGAAATGGGTTTGAGCGCTGGCCGTGTCGCCGGCGTCCCACAGCAGTTGCCCCAAATCAAAATGCGTCGCGGCGCTGTGGGAATCGATTTCCAGCGCCCGCATCAACGCATCGGTGGCCGCCGTCGGGTTGCCGCCGCGAGCCTGCAGCTTGCCGATCAGGCGCCACGAGTCGGCGTGGGTCGGGTCCCGCTGGACTCGCTCGTACAGCATCGAGAGCATCGGGTCGGTAGATGAGGCCGGCGGCGGTGCTGGCGCGGGCTGGGCGTTTGCGACTGCGGTCATGCCGAGCATCGTCAACTGGCCGAGCAGGCCGACCACGAAGGCCCGCCTTCGGGCTGGCACCGGTTCCCGCAAACCAACGGGTTCCCCCACCCGAACGAGCGCGAAGATGGATGCCGTGGCTCGAAATGCAAACAAAATGGGCTCCTTCGTCTTTCGTTCGCCCCGGGCGATTCGGTATAGACCACCGTGAGGTTCGCAAGGTGGAAGCCGACCAGTACCAAAATTTCGGACGGCGAATCCATCCCGAATCCTCTGAAACACCGAAGGTTAGGATGCACCGGCAAACGCCTTCGCTGTCGACACGGATGCCCCCGAAACGGAGTTTGAGCATGAAGAAGAAAACGATTCTGGCCGCGTTGTTGGGCGCGTTGCCCTGGTGCCTGCCCACCGCACCGGTCGCCGCCCAGGGGCTGGGCGGTTTAGGCAGTGCCGCCGGCGGTGCCGCAGGCCGCGCCCAAGCCGCCGCCCAGGCCGATCGCGTCCAGTCCCAAGTGCAGCAGCGCGTGCAGGCTCGGGCTCAAGCCCAAGTCCAGGCCCGCGTGCAGAACCAGATCCAAAGCCAGATTCAGGGTCAGGTTCAAGCCCGCGTGCAAGCCGAAGCGCGCCGCGCGGCGGCCGTCGCCCAGCGCGCCGCCCAAGCCGCGCAGCGCAGTGCTCGCGCCGCCCAACAAGCCGGCGACAGCGGCCTGCGAACCGCCGGAGGCCTGCGGCTGGGTGTCGGAGCCAACGTAGCGGCCGGAGCTCGTGCAGGCGGCCAAACCCACGGTCCGGCGGGCGGTGCTCGCGGTGGCGCCGGAGCCAATGCGAACCTTCGTGCCAACGCTCAGGTCGGACTTCCGCCAGGCATCACCGAAGCCGACGTGGCGGTGTACGACAACATCTTCGGTCGCTTCAATCCGCTACGTCAGGAAGCCGCTCGCCCCGGTCAGGACGCTCAGGCCGGTCAGGACACTCAGCCCACCGCGGGCGAGCAAGCGAGCAACGCGGCTCCCACGGCCCCCGCTCCCGAAAAGTCGCAACCGACTGCAGCTTCGCCAGAACAGGACGACGCGGCCCAGTCTGCCGGTACCGCATCGTCCAGTCTCAACACCGTGCTGTCGGGCGGCGCCAACCAGAACGCCACGCTCAGCGGTCAACTGGATCTGGCGACGCGAATCCGAATCGCCGCGAGCCAACGCCGGGCCGAAATCTCGCAGATGCGTGACGAAGCGATCGAGCGGGGCAGTGCGGAACTGCTGCTGCGAGCCGACCAGCTGGAGCAGCGTCTGGACGCGTTTGCCAACGCGCAAAGCCAACTGCAAGCATCGCTGCGAGCCCAGGCCGGCGCTCAAGCGAACGCAGCCGGTGCCGCCGCCCTGAACGCCCGCGGACGAGCCGTCGCGGCCGGCCAGGCCGGGGCCAACGCCGCTGCGGCGCAAGCTCAACAGGCCGGTAGCGCCGCCGCGCAGTTCGGTGCCAGCGCTCAGAACCGCGTGCAGGGTCAAGGCGAAGCCGCCATGCAAGCCGCCGGCCAGACCCAAGCCCAAGCCCAAGCGCAGGCCCGAGCACGAGCTCAAGCTCAAGCTCAGTTCGGCGGCAGCGCCGAAGCCGGTTCGGCCGCTCAGCCGGCGGCTCAGACGGCCGCTCGCGCTCAAGGCAACGCCGCGGGCAAAGCCAGCGGATCAGCTCGCTAAGGCAGAGGCGTACGCCCAACGGCGGGCGAATTTGTGAACCACGCTGGAACAGGTGTGAAAAGATTCGGTTCCCTCGGAACCGAATCTTTTCGTTTTATGACTACTTGCGGACTTGTCGCCGGACTACAATTCCGCCGCTCCCACTGGGAGCAACCTGTTGTTTGTGCGGCTGTCGCGTCTGTTCAGGCTTGGTCACCGTTGCATCGAATACGCCGATGAGGCACGCTCTGGAGCTGGAGATCCAGCCCCAACCCACCGACTCCAGCTGTGGCCCTACCTGTTTGGCCGCCGTCTATCAGTACTGGAACGACCCGGTCGAGCTGAACGACTTGATCGAGGAGGTCGGCCGGCTGGGCAGTGGCGGGACGATGGCCGTACAGTTGGCTTGCCACGGGCTTAGCCGCGGTTACCGGGCGGTCATCAACACCTATAACCTCCAGCTGTTCGACCCCACCTGGTTCGCCGCGACGGGAACCGCCGAGTCGGATTTGCTGGCCGCCAAGCTTCGCCAACAACTGGTCTCCAAGGGCCAGCGAACCGATTTGGATCAGGATCGTCTGCGGGTGTCGACGCAATCCTACCTGCGTTTCCTGTCGCTCGGCGGCCAAGTTCAAATGCGGCCCCTGGATGAACAACTGATCGTCCAGTCGCTGACGCAGGGCATCCCGCTGCTGTGCGGTTTGAGTGCGACGTACCTGTATCAAGAATGCCGCGAACGCAGCCACGCGGTCGATCGGCACGGCATCAGCAGCACTCAGGACGACATCGCGGGCGAACCCACGGGCCATTTTGTGGTCCTGCACGGTTACGACCATCACAGCGGCCAGGTCTTCATCGCCGACCCGCTGCACCCCAATCCCTTGGCTCCGACCGGCAAGTACGCCGCACCCCTGTCGCAGGTGGCCGCCTCGATCCATTTGGGCATCCTCACCTACGACGCCAACCTGCTGGCGCTCACCCCTTCCGGCGAAGCCACCGAAGCCACAAACACACCTCGGGCGGCACCACGCCGATGAAAAACATCCTGGTCGCGGAATCCGAGGACGATTGGCTGGGCGATTTCGACGACGTGCGCAAGCTGTCGCCGGAGGAGTACCTGGCCGGGTCGCCGGGAACCACTCGGCGGCGCACGCGCGTGTACAACCTGTGCCGATCTTACGATTACCAAAGCCTGGGGTACTACGTGTCGCTGTTGGCCGAAGCTCGCGGCCAGCGACCGATCCCCGATGTGATGACGATCCAGGACTTGCGGGCCGAGGCTGGCGTCGGTTTGGTGCCGCAGTCTCTGGACGAATTAATTCAAAAATCTTTTCGATCGTTGACATCGGCCGAGTTCACCCTGAGCGTTTACTTTGGCAAGAACCTCGCCAAGAAACACGACCGCTTGGCCACCGCGCTGTACGGCCTGTTCCAAGCTCCGCTACTGCGATTTACGTTCTCGCACCGCAGCAAGTGGCGGCTGCGCAACGTCACGGCCATTGCCCTGCAGGAGGTGCCGGGGCCCCACCGGGAATTCGTCGCGGCCGCGGCCCAGCGGCATTTTGCGGCGCGGTCGGCCATCCGTTTGAAACGTCCCGCCACTCGCTACGACCTGGCCATCCTTCACAACCCGGCCGAAGGTCAATTGGCGCCGTCGGACGAGGTCGCCCTGAAGCGACTGGTCAAGGCCGCCGCGGCGGAAGGCATCGCCGCGGAGTTGATCACCCACGAAGACAGCGGACGGTTGCTGGAATTCGACGCGCTGTTCATGCGTGAAACCACGGCCGTCAACCACCACACCTACAACCTTGCTCGGCGAGCCGAAGCGGCGGGATTGGTCGTGATCGACGACCCGCTGTCGATCCTTCGCTGCACCAATAAAGTCTATCTGGCGGAACTGTTGGCCCGGGCCAAAGTCCCGACTCCGCGGACCACCGTTGTGCACCGCCACAACGCCGAAGCGCTCGCCGCCACCGCGGCCTTTCCCTGCGTCCTGAAAAAACCCGACAGCGCGTTTTCGCAGGGCGTGCTGAAAGCCAACGATGCCGACGAGCTGCGGTCCGTTCTGGACGACCTGCTGGCCGACTCCGAACTGGTGATCGCGCAGGAATTCATGCCGACGGATTTCGATTGGCGGATCGGCATCCTCGACCAACGCCCGCTGTTCGCCTGCAAGTACCACATGGCTCGCGGCCATTGGCAGATCGCCAAACACTCCGGCGACGGCACCCAACCCCGCTTCGGTCGCTGCGAGACCATGCCTGTGGAAACCGCGCCGCGCAAAGCCGTCGCGCTGGCGTTGAAAGCAGCCAACCTGATCGGCAGCGGACTGTACGGCGTCGACGTGAAAGAATCCGCCGGCCAGTTCTACATCATCGAAGTCAACGACAACCCGAACCTCGACTCGGGCGTGGAGGACGCCGTGCTGCGCGAAGAACTGTATCGCCGGATCATGGAATCCTTCGTCCGCCGCATCGAAGCCAGCAAGGTGCTGGCGAATCGAAACTGACCCAGCTGCTGGGCGGCGAGAGAGGCCTCCGGCGCAACTGCATGTAACGCACGCTCCGTGTAGATTTGACGTATCCCGTATCACTCAGCAGAACACAAAGACGAAGGCGCCACGCGGCAATCCCCCTCACCCCCGGCCCCTCTCCCCCCGAATCCTGACTCGCTTAGGCTCGCCAGGATTCAGGGGAGAGGGGAGAAAATGATTTCTTTTTGAACATGCCATCCTCTGACACGTATTGCGATCCATCGGCTTACGCTCTGTTCGACGTCCATGGCGTGGAACTGGAATACATGCTGGTCGACCGCCAGTCTCTGGACGTGCGTCCCTGGGCGGACCGCGTGCTCGAGCAGTTGGCCGGCGACGGGGCGTGCGACGCCGTTTGCGGTCCGGTCACCTGGTCCAACGAACTGGCCGCCCATGTGCTGGAATGCAAGACCACCGATCCGGCCAAGGATCTACGCTCGGTCGGACCTTGGTTCCGCGAAGCCCTGGGCAATCTCCAGCCCATCCTCGACCAGTACCAGCTGCAACTGCTGCCCACGGCCATGCATCCTTGGATGGATGCGGCCCGAGAAACCTGCCTGTGGCCCCACGCCGGCCACGACATCTATCGAGCTTACGACCGCATCTTCAATTGCCACACTCCGGGCTGGAGCAACGTCCAGAGCGTGCATTTGAATCTGCCCTTTCGCGGCGACGACCAGTTCGCACGCCTTCACGCGGCGGTGCGCATCCTGTTGCCGTTGCTGCCGGCCCTGGCGGCCAGCAGCCCCGTCCTGGAAGGCCGCGTTCGCAGCACCGCCGACACTCGCATGCGGCTGTACGCCGATCACTGCCGCGAAGTCCCGTCGCTGACCGGTCAAGTGATCCCCGAAGCGATCTTCGACCAAGCACGCTATGAAGCCGAAATCCTCGGCCCGATCGCCGCTGCGCTCCGCCTGCGAGATCCCCAGGAAGTGCTGCAAGTGGAATTCGCCAACGCCCGCGGAGCCATTGCCCGCTTCGACCGCGGCTCGATCGAAATCCGCGTGATGGACGTCCAGGAATACCCCTCGGCCGACCTAGCCCTGTGCGCCGCCGCCGCCGCCACGGCCCGCGCGTTATGTGACCAGCGATGGAGCGACACGGCCGCCCAGCAAGCCGCCTCGACCGCTTCGCTGCGCCGGTTGCTCGACCAGACCACCACGGAAGCCGAAGCGGCGGTCATCGACGATGCGGCGTTCCTGAACCTCTTCGGCATCACCCAACCGGAAATCACCGCCGCCGACTTGTGGGCGGAACTTCTGGGCCGACTGCGAAAGCAAGACGCGACGCTCGAGGCGCTGATCAGCCCCCTGCAGATCATCCTCCACCACGGTTCGCTGGCCACCCGCATCCGCTACGCCCTGGGTGCCGAACCGACACGGGAAAAGCTGCGTGAGGTCTACCGTCGGCTGGGCGATTGCCTGGTGCACGACCAACCGTTGCTGCCATGACGCGGATCGATTCTCAGCTCGGCACGACGTGCATCCTCAGCTGCGAACACGGTGGATGCGAAGTCCCGGACGAGTTGAGCGACTGTTTTGCCACCGCCGGAGCGGCTCGGGCCCTGCGCAGCCATCGCGGATACGACCCGGGAGCGCTCACCGTTGCACGTGCTCTGGCCGCGTACCTCGCCTGCCCACTGTGGCTGAGCACCGTGTCGCGGCTGGTCGTCGATTTGAACCGCAGCAAGGACTCGCCGGAATTGTTTTCGCGTTTCACCGGCTCCTGCGCTGCGGCTCGGCGGCAACACATCCTGCAAACCTATTATCGGCCGTATCGCCGGCGAGTCACCTCGGCAATCAGGCGGCGGGCAGCCAACGGTGGGGTGCTGCACCTTTCGATCCACACTTTTACGCCCCGGTACCGCGGCACGCAGCGGCGGTTCGACGTGGGCGTGTTGTTCGATCCCGACCGGCCCTGGGAACGGCAGCTGGCCACGCGTCTGCTCGACCAGCTCAACAGGGCCGGCCTGCACGCGGTCGCCAACCGGCCCTACCACGGCTGTGACGACGGGCTGACCACCACGCTCCGCGGCCGCTTTGACGACACGCGTTACGCGGGGATCGAACTGGAGATCAACAACCGCTTCGCTCGGCTGGCCACGACCACCCAGCGGTCGTGGTGTGAGCGGATCGGCAGGGCCGTGAGCGATGCCGCAGCCTTACCGGTACAGCAGCCACGGAGTGGCGACATGCGGTAGCCCCGGGTGCCAACCCGGGGTGCCGGGGCCCTCACACCCGATGCGAGTCCCGGAGGGACGGCATGAGATCCCATGCGAACCTTTATGTCGCCCTTCCAGGGCTTTCGCTCGTATTTATTCCGTTTCCCCGGGCTCGCGCCCGGGGCTACCACATGCCATCGCTCCGCGATTCGGGAACGTTCGTTCCGGCACATAGAAACCGCTGGAGCCAGGAAATCTGCTTCAAAGCGTTCAGACTTCCAGGAACAGCCGTGCCGGGTCCTCGAGCACTTCCTTGATGGTTTTCAAGAACGTGACCGCTTCGCGGCCGTCGACCACGCGGTGATCGTAGGTCAGCGCGATGTACATCATCGGCCGAATCACCACCTGGCCGCGTTCGGCCACGGGGCGTTCCTGAATCGAGTGCAGGCCCAGGATCCCGCTCTGCGGCGGGTTGACGATCGGCGTGGACAGCAGCGAACCGTAGATCCCGCCGTTGCTGATCGTAAACGTTCCGCCTTCCAGATCCTGCGGCTGTAACTGGTTCGAGCCGGCCAACTCGGCGAATTCGGCGATGCTGCGTTCGATCGTCGCGAAACTCATGTCTTCGACGTTGCGCAGCACCGGCACGACCAGCCCCTTGCCGCCACCGATGGCGATCCCGATGTCGTAGTACTGGCGGAAGACGATGTTGTTGCCGCGGACCTCGGAGTTGACCGCCGGGAAACGCCGCAGCGCCTCGACCGAGGCCTTGGCGAAGAACGACATGAATCCCAGTTTGACGCCGTGCTTGTCGACAAACGCGTCGCGATACTTTTTACGCAGCTCCATCACCGGCTGCATATTAATTTCGTTGAACGTCGTCAGCAGGGCAGCCGTCTGCTGGGCTTCGACCAAGCGGTTGGCGATCGTGCGGCGAATCATCGACAGCGGCTTGACCTCTTCGCCGCGGTGGCCGCTGGCGCCGGTCACCAGGGACGTGCCCACGGCGGGCTGGCGAGCCGAGGCATCGCCGGCGGGCGCCGATGGGCTGCTGGCCGGAGCCGATGGGGTGGAAGCAGCAGACCGCTGGACGTGCGCCAGGACGTCTTCTTTCAGCAACCGGCCCCCGGGACCTGTCGCTCGCACATCGCCGGCTTTGAGTCCCAGGTCGTCGAGCAACCGCTGGGCGGCGGGCATCACCGTGGCATCGCCGCCACCGCGTGCATCGCTGGCCGGCAGCCCCGCTGCACTTGGACCGGAGGACTCGGCGGGTGAAGCGACCGCGGCAGCGGTTTGATTGCCCTTGTCCGACGCCGCCGAACCGCCACTCTCGCCACCGCCGGCTCCACCACCTTCGGCCGGAGCCGCCGCCGGTTCGATAGCGGCGATCACGTCGCCGACCGAAGCAAATTCCTCTTCCTGCTTGCTGATATTTCGCAGGTATCCGGCTTCGGGCGAGGGAACTTGAACCGAAGCTTTTTCGGTTTCGATCTCCACTAAGTCCTCGTCCTTGTCAACCCATTGGCCTTCGGCTTTAAGCCACTGGCCGATTTGAACCTCGCTGATCGATTCGCCGACGGTGGGAACTTTGACATCTATCACGTGGACACGCTCTGGCAGCTGGATGGGGCAAGGGAGTTTTCTGACGCGACTGCGCCTCATGAGGATAACGCGTGGCGGCACCACGTGGGAATCGGCCCCCAAAACCTTTTTATCGTTCGCGGCTGACTTCGGCGAAAATTGAAATCCTCACCCCGCCCAGCCGTAGTGTTCGGCCAAGCCTTGCCGGACGGTGCTGGCCACATCGGCCAACCGAAAGGGTTTATCCAGGATCCGAAACACGTGCATCGACTCCGCCTCGTGACGGATCGACTCGTCCAGGGCCGCCGACATCAAAATGCAGGGCACCTCCAGCTCGTCCCCTCGCAACCGCTCAATCAGCTGCAGGCCCGAGACGCGGGGCATGTGCACATCGACCAAGGCCATATGAATCGTGGCGCTGTGCACCACGTCCAGGGCTTCCTGGCCATCGGCTGCCAACGTGACCTGAAACCCCCGTCGCTCGAAAGCTTCGCCCAGGGACAGCCGCAGGGCTTCGTCGTCGTCGGTAATAAGCAAATTCGGGATCACGAGCGCAAACCTGGCAAAAACCTGGCAAACCGATGTCCAAGTGCGCTGCCGGATTGGCAGGCTTCCAAATCACAGGACCTATTATAAGCAACTTCGATGCCGCAGTTTAAATTAGCTCACGCCCAGCGGACGGGAACTGCGGTGGTGCGACAATTTCGGCCGGTTTGGCCGGCTTGCGAAGCCCTGCGGAGTACCTAGGATTAATGTGCAGAAACAAACAAGAGGGAGGAAACCTCGTCGCGGTGCCCCCTCGAACACGATAAATCGATCCCCCTACCGGTTGAAGTCGCGTGGCCGAGCCTTCCCCTCAGGACTCCTTTTATTGGCGTCATGAATTCGCCATCCGCCGTCTCCATTCGCTGGCTGGGCTGGTGCCGCTGGGCGCCTACATGGTGGTCCACCTGCTGACCAACGCCAGTTTGCTGGACAGCGTGGAAAGCTTTCAGGGGGCCGTGTACCGGATCCACTCCCTCGGGCTGGCCCTGCCGGTGATCGAGTGGGGTTTCATCTTCCTGCCCCTGTTGTTTCACGGCTTGCTGGGCGTGTGGTTGATCAAGAACGGCCGCAGCAACACCAGCCACTACCCGTACGTCAACAACCGCCGCTACAAGTGGCAGCGGTGGACCGGCGTGATCGCCTTGGTCTTCTTGTTGGTCCACGTGTTTCACCTGCACGGCTGGTTCCATTTTCACATCTGGCTGGACGTGGTCGCGCACCCCTTGGGGATGGCCAACTTTCGGCCCTACAACGCCGCCTCGAGCCTGGCTCGTGCCATGGGCAGCTGGCCCTGGTGGGTGTTCTATCTGATCGGGGTATTGGCCTGCGTTTACCATCTGGCCAACGGGCTGTGGACCGCGGGGATCACCTGGGGATTGTGGATATCGGCCGCCGCGCAGGAACGCGCGACCAAGATCTGCACCGCGTTTGGCATCGGCTTGGCACTGGTCGGAATGGCCGCCTGGTGGGCTTCGATCTCGATCGATCCGGAGGCCGCCGAAGCGATCGAAAACCGCATGTATCCGGCGGCCGTCCAGAGCGGCGCGGTACCGTTGTCCGTCGAAAAACGCACGCAACCCGACGTCACCATGCAGGACCATCCTCTCGGCGCGGTCGACCCGGCTCCGGCGGCGGACGCTCCGGTGGCGACCCCCTAGGACGCCACCCCAGGGCGTCAAGACCTCCATCTAACTCATTCTGATCCATTCGCATTTTTTGCCCCTCGAGGGGAAAGTCCCACCATGAGTGCTCATCGCGTTGTTGTTGTCGGTGGCGGCCTGGCCGGGTTGTCGGCGACCATGAAGCTGGCCGAACTGGGCGTGGCGGTCGACCTGATCAGCCTGACGCCGGTCAAACGTTCGCACAGCGTGTGCGCCCAGGGCGGTATCAACGCCTGCAACGACCAGACCCGCCAGCTGGGCGATAACGAGTGGAAACACTTCGACGACACGGTCTATGGTGGCGACTTCCTCAATCACCAGCCGCCGGTCAAGGAAATGGCCTACTGGGCACCCAAGGTCATCGATCTGATGGACCGCTTGGGCGTGCCCTTTAACCGCACCGGCGAGGGCTTCATCGACCGCCGTCGCTTCGGCGGCACGCTGTACAAGCGAACGGCGTTTGCCGGCGCTACCACGGGCCAGCAGTTGCTGTACGCCCTGGACGAACAGGTGCGGCGCCGCGAGAGCGAAGGGCTGGTTCGCAAATTCGAGTTCTGGGACTTCCTGGCCCCGATCCAGGACGACAGCGGCCGGTGCCGGGGCGTCGTGGCCCAGGACATGAGCAGCATGGAGATCCGGGCCTTTCCCGCCGACGCGGTGATCGTCGCCTCGGGCGGATGCGGCCTGGTCTACGGCCGCAGCACGATGAGCGTGTTCTGTAACGGCAGCGCCGCCAGCCGCTGCTTTCAGGCCGGAGCGGATTATGCCAACGGCGAATTTATCCAGGTCCACCCCACGGCCATCCCGGGTTCGGACAAGCTGCGACTGATGAGCGAGTCGGCGCGGGGTGAGGGCGGACGCGTGTGGGTGCCGCGCAAGCCCCAGGACGCGCGGGCCCCCAAGGACATCCCCGATTCGGACCGCTTCTACTTCCTGGAAGAGCACTTCCCGGAATACGGCAACCTGGTGCCGCGCGACATCGCGACCCGCGAAATCTTCGACGTGTGCGTCAATGAAGGCCTGAGCGTCGAACCGGACCGGATGTGCGTGTACCTGGACCTGACGCACATCGAACGCCGCGAGCTGGACCGCAAGCTGGGCGGGATCCTGGAGATCTACGAAAAGTTCCAGGGCGTCGACCCCCGCGACGTGCCCATGAAAATCTTCCCGGCGGTGCACTACAGCATGGGCGGCCTGTGGGCCGACTACGCTCGCTCGGCCGACGGCGGCCTCGAGCCGGGTGCCCCGCAGAATCAGATGACGCGGATCCCGGGCCTGTATGCGATGGGCGAGTGCGATTATCACTACCACGGCGCCAATCGCCTGGGGGCCAATTCGCTGCTCTCGTGCATCTTCACCGGCTTGTTCGCCAGCCCCTCGCTGATCTCCTACGCCCAGAGCGCCGGCGGCTCCTACCGCGACGTCCCGGCTTCGCTGCTCGAGTCGGCCGTCAAGGCTCAACAAACTCGCCACGACGAACTGCTCAAGGGCACCGGTGACGAGAACCCCTACCTGATCCACCAGGAACTCGGCGACGTCATGACCCGCAGCGCCACGGTCGTCCGCCGCAACGATCAACTGCAGTCGGCGATCGAGACGGTCGACGAGCTGCACCAGCGAGCCAAGCGGGTGCACCTGTCGGACAGCGGCTCGTGGACCAACCAGAACGTGATCTTCGCCAAAGCCCTTCAGGACATGTTCCCCTTGGCCAAGTGCATCTTGAAAGGTGCCCTGCAGCGTGACGAATGCCGCGGGGCCCACTTCAAACCGGACTTTACCAAACCCAGCTTGACCGCCGAGGATCCGGCCGAACGTCGCCGTCAAGCCGAACAGTGGTGCGACGCGTTTGAAGAGAACAACCGCAAGTACCTCAAGACCACCGTCGCCAAGTGGGACGCCTCCTCCGACCAACCCCAGCTCAGCTACGAGGACGTCGACACCTCGCTGATCCCGCCCCGCCCGCGCCTGTACGGGTTGGTCGGCGCGGAGGTGATCGAAGAGGTCTGGTCCGAACGCGCCGCCCGGCGCCAGTCCGAAGCTTCCGACACGCAACCGTCCACTTCATCCAGCTCGGATGCCAAGGTATAGAAAGCACGAAAGTATGATTGCTCCAGAATCCAATCCGACCTCGTCCGCCGCGGGCGCTCGCCAAGCCCAGATGTTGAAAGTTCGCGTGCTCCGCCAAGACGGCCCCGGGCAGGAGCCCTACTGGCAACTGTTCGACGTGCCTCGCGAGCCGGACATGAACGTGATCAGTGTCCTGCAGCGAATCGCTGCGATCAGCGAAACGGTCGACGGCAAGAAAGTGGCGCCGGTCGCCTGGGATTGCGGCTGCCTGGAAGAGGTATGCGGCTCGTGCACGATGGTCATCAACGGCAAAGTGCGGCAGAGCTGTACGGCGTTGGTCGACAAATTGGTCGAGGACCAGCCCGACGAGATCGTGCTGGAACCGATGCGAAAGTTCCCGGTCATCCGCGACCTGTTGGTCGACCGCGGCCGCCTGTTCCACGCGCTCGAGCGAGTCAAGGGCTGGGTGCCGGTCGACGGCTACTACGACATGGGACCGGGTGAACGGCAATCGCGACAGCAGCAGGAACAGAACTACCCGCTCAGCCAGTGCATGAGCTGTGGGTGCTGTCTGGATGCCTGCCCGCAGTACTTGAAGATCGAACTGGAACAGGAAGACGGCGAGTCGGACGAAGCCTTCGCGGCGCGGCAAGCGGCCGCCTACGACAAGGGGTTCATCGGCGCCCACGCGATCTCGCAGGCGATGCTGTTCAACAACCACCCGGTGGGCAAGACCTTGGCCGACCAGCGGAACGAGGAACTGAGCAGTGCCGGCGGCATCCAGGTCTGCGGCAACGCCCAGAACTGCGTCGCGGTCTGCCCCAAGGAAATCCCCCTGACCCGCTCGATCGCCCGGGCCGGCCGTTCGACCACGCTGTACCAGCTGAAGAAGTTCTTCGAACGCTAGGCGACGATAGAAGCACGGCTGTCCCAGCCGTAGACCGCGCAGCTCTCGGCTGGGACAGCCGAGCTACTCTGGCGACTTCGGCTACCGGGGGGCGTCAAAAACTGGTCTTGCTTGCAAAGGGGGTTTCTTGCGAGGGAATCGCTATGGATCCTCTCGCCGCTCATCAACGTTTCCGCTCGGCTCCGGTCCGCCTCGGGCGGCTCGCTTTGGCCGCGGTCGTGCTGGCCCCGGTGGCGATGCTGTGCGGCGGCTGTGGTCCGTTGCGGTCGACCGAGCGGGTGCTGCGCAGTCTGCCCGAAGTGGTCGCCGACACGCCGCGCCAGAACCGCGACTGGGTACCCCACCAAGCCGTGCTGGCCTACGCCGAAATGGACGCCCGAGGGGCGACGATCCGCAATGTCCGCCACTGCCGCTGGCGGTCGGACAGCGATGCGATCGTCAAGCACAGCGACTGGAAGGTGGCTTGGGACGATGTGCGGGCGGTCGATTTTATCGTCGTCCCGTTTCCCAACACACCGTCGCTGGCCCACACGATGCTCAGCTTCGAACTGGCCGACGGGCGGCACCTGGTCGCTTCGATCGAAGCCCGGCTGCAGCGGGGTGAATCGTTCGGTGCGGTGGCCGGTTCGGTGCGTCAGTTCGAATTGATGTACGTGCTGGGCGACGAAACCGATCTGCTGGGGCTGCGCGCCGAGCATCGCCGGGATGAAGCGATCTATTTGTACCGATCGATCGCCACGCCCGCACAATCCGCCGAACTGTTACGACACGTCCTGCGTAGGACCAATCAACTGGCCGCTCACCCCGAGTTCTACGACTCGCTCGCCAACAACTGCACCACGAACCTGATCGAGCACATCAATCACCTGGCCCCCGAGGCGGTGCCCAGCACGCTCCGGAACCTGCTGCCGGGGCACAGCGATTCGATGGCTTACGACTTGGGTTTGCTGCAAACGGATCTGCCTTTCGCCGAAGCTCGCAAACGTGCTAACGTGTCGATGCGGATCCGGCAACACTTGAACGATCCCGATTTTTCTCGGAAGATACGACAGCCGCACGTCGCCGCGTCCCTGCCTGAATCGGCCATCGCCCTATGAATTCCCGCCGCTTGATCGCCTCGATCGCCCTGTTGGGCTATCTGCTGGGTGGTTGGCTACTGCCAGCGACTCACGATCACGCTGCGCATTCGGGCGACGCTTGCGGACACGTCCACACTGTCGTCGCCACCGCGACACCGGGCAGTGAAGCGTCGGCCGGCAGCGGACAAGACTGCTGCTGTCACGACCAGCACAGCGACTCGGCGGCGACCGGAACCTCAGAACCGGACAAAGTTTCCGGGCGCAAGGTTTCCGGGCACAAGAAACAAGAGCCGGCGTCGTCTTCACCGCACCTCGCTCAGGATCCCGGCCTGGTCGCCGGCGGGCTGTGCGTGCTGTGCCAGCTGTCCACGCGATTGCTCTCGGTCTGTGTGCCTCGCTGCGAAGCGTCTGAGAAAGCCGCTGCGGCGCGTCTGGCACGCCTTCCCGAGCGTCCCGCCGCTCGTTCGCTGCGTCTGTCCGTCGAAGGCCCCCGCGGCCCACCTGCTGGATTGGTCTAGAAGAGTCCTTTCCAATCCATTTTTTTAGCAGGTTTTTTTCAATGCGCTTCGAGCAAACGCGTGCGGCACGGCTGCGCCCTTCTGGTTTTACGTTGGTGGAATTATTGGTCGTGATCGCGATCATCGGTGTCCTGGTCGGTTTACTGCTTCCGGCGGTCCAAGCGGCCCGGGAAGCGGTGCGGCGAATCAGCTGCAAGAATCAGTTGCACCAGATCGTGCTGGCCACCCACAACTACCACGACACATTCAATCGCCTTCCCGCGGGCTGGGAATCGCCCAATCGCAGCGGTGAACCCGGCTGGGGCTGGGCGGCGGCGATCCTCAATCAATTGGAACAGACGCCCGTCCACGACCGCATCGATTTCACGCAGGCCGTCGACGCGCCGGTTCACGTGCCGCTGCGTGACCATGTTCTGGACGTCATGATCTGCCCCACCGACCCTGGCCCGGATCAGTTCCTGCTGGGCGAAGCCGAAGGCGACGGACACGGTCATGGACACGACGACCACGATCACGCTCATGGCGATGAAAACGTCGATGACACGCATGGCATGTACATGGTCGCCAAAAGCAATTACGTGGGCGTGTTCGGCACGTTCGATCTGCACGACGCCCCCTACGCCGGCGACGGCATGTTCTACGGCAACAGCGCCCTGCGGTTTCGCGATGCCATCGACGGAACCAGTTCGACCCTGTTGATCGGCGAGCGGAGCAGTCGGTTGGGCGGGTCGTTGTGGCAGGGCGTGATCCACGAAGCCAACGCGGCCGAAGCGCGCATCGTGGGCGTTGCCGACCATGCGCCCAATGATCCGATCGGTCACTTCGAAGACTTCAGCAGCCAGCATCCGGGCGGCGTCAATTTCGCGCTGCTCGACGGCTCGGTGCGGTTCCTCGCCGACACGGTCGACCTGCGGGTGTTCCAAGCCCTAGCGACGCGCAACAACGGCGAAGTCGTCCAGGCGAGCGACTTTTAAGAGCAAGTCGCCCTTCACCCTCCCTCTGGGCGTTGGTGTCTACACATCTCCTCACCCTCCCCCTGGGAGGGTCGGTCTCTCAGGACCGGGGAGGGTACCAAGGTTAAGCGTGGTACCAAAACAGGGTGGAACCACCCGGAGAAACCCTCCCCGCTGGTTCCTCGCGACATTCCCAGGGGGAGGGTGTTATTCGCGCTAACGTGCTCAAAGCGACCGCAGCGACGCGATCAGGGGCATGCGAATCACGCGGGCCAGCACCACGGTGCCGGCCAGCAGGCCGACGACCAACACCACCGCCATCCAGGCCAAGGGTTCGGCCAAGGGAACGTGGGCACGGCCCAGGTACGCATAGGGGATCACGGCCAACAGAGCCGCGAACACCCCGCAGCCAATCCCCGCCAGCAACAGCGCCGCGTGCTCCATCAGCACGCTCTGCGCCAGCCGAAAGCGCGTGAACCCGATGGCTCGCATCACGGCCAATTCGCCCCGCCGCTCCAGGACGCTGCGCAGCTGGGCGACGGCCAACCCGATCGTTCCCAGCAACAACCCCAGCGCCCCGAGGCTCTGGAAGGTTCGCAGGTACGTGTTCTGCACGGCCAACAAGCGGGCCAGCACTGTCCGGCTGGCCGTGACGTCCATGCCGACGTCGCCCAGTCGATCCTCCATCAACTGCGCAACCGCTTCGGCTCGCTCCGGCGGCGTGCTGATCAGAAAGTACTGCGTGCCGCTGATCTCGGGGAAAGCGTGCTTGAAGTTCTGCTCGCCGATCATCACCATCCCCTGCAGCACCGAATTGGACAGCAACCCGACCACCTCGAAGTGCCGCGTGGTTCCGTCATCAAATTCAAACGCTTGCCGAGCGCCGACGCCGCCGTAGATCTGCAAAGCCCACATCGCGGTGGCTTGATCCAGGACCATCGGCAGGGGGTCGTCGGCCGTACCCCTTGCCGGTCGCTCTAGCGCCCGCCACGGCGATTGCTCCGCCGGCACGTCACCGGTCGCCGCCCACGTAAACGGCGTCAGCCGGTCCGATTCGTACAGCGTCGCCAACCGCTCCGGAACGCCCAGCACGGTCGGCTGCATGGCTTTGTACAAATTATTGCAGCTGGCGTCCTGTCCAAGATTCATCCGCAGCCCCACGGTCGTCGTCCCGCTCAGCTGATCGGCCTGGTCGCCGAACACCTCCTCTTGAACCAGCGGATCGGCCAGCGGTCGAAAGTAGGGCTGGGCGGTCTGTCCGATCAAATCGAATCCGCCCACACCAGCGTCGGTCGGAGACATCTGAAACGCACTCATCGAGAGGATCAGGAAACAGGCCGACGCCATCAAGCCGATCGTCAGCGTGCTGCGCAGCGGATTTCGCCGCGCGTTGCCCACGGCCAGACTCCACAGCGAATCGGTCGTGTTTGCCGCCGACAGGGCCGAGCTGGCAGGACGGCTGCGCACCGTCTGCCGCAGCCGGGCATACATCCACAGCAACGTTGCGACCAGCAGCAGCATCCCGCCGCCGACAAAGGCGCCGGCTTGCCCCTGTCCGCCCAACTGAGTTGCCACGATTCCCAAGATCAAACTGACCCCCACCAAGACCGCGGCAATCGGCTTGAGCCACCGCCGGGGTGCCGGCCCGATGCGGTGCTCCGAAGTCGCTTCGCCGAACTGGCCGGCCAACAGCGACCGAGGCGACGTTTTTCGCAATTGCCGCGTGGTGAAGCGAATCGTCGCCCAAGCCATCGCGATCCCGATCACCAACCCCGCTGGCATGCTCCACCACGAGGCGTGGAACTGCAGAAAGGGCACCGTGACCGCCCCGACCCACCAGGTTCGCAGAGCCCACAGCACCAAGTACGCGTAGCCCATCCCCAGGGCGACGCCGGCCGCCGCCCCGGGGACGGCCGCCCACAATCCTTCCCGCGTGGCCAGCGCGGCCGCCGCCGCGGGCGACCAACCGGTGGCCAACAGCGTGCCGTACTCGGTCGCCCGGGCCACCAGCCCCAGCCGCACCAGCAGGGCGATCAGCATCAACGCCGCGGCGATCACGAACGTGCTGAGCAGCAGAAACAGGACGTCGAAAGGCGTTGTACCGGCCGAGGCGGCCAACTGCTGGGCGGCGATCGGCTGGACGGTGAACCCCAGTTCGCCGCGATACGGCTTCAGTGCCCGTTCGATCTGCGCGGCCAATTCCGCAGTGTCCGCTGCGAGATCGGCGTCGAGACGCAGACTGGTCGTGTCGCCAAAACGGCTGCCGAACAGCTCGCGGCCTGCGGCCAGCGGGATGAATGCCTTGGGCGTCAGCCGATGGTCGTTCCAGTAATCGTCGTCGGGGCCTTGGACCAGACCGTCCTCCAGCTGAAACGGCAGGTTCCAACTGCGGATCGATTCCTGGTCGGTCACACCCGGCACGCGCGGCGTCAGGTCCGGGTCGTTGTACACCGTGGGCGCGGCATCGAAGACGGCCGGCCGGGACCGTCGGTAGGGCCGGCTGGGTTGGGTGATCGGCACGATGTCCGTGACGCGGGCGACGAACCGGCGCGGCACCTCTTGGCCGTCGCGGGTCTCCGGTTCGAAGTAGGTGACCTGAACGCGATCTTCAGGCTCGACCGACAAACGCTCCGCCGCCCAGCTGTTCAGCACCAACGGGATCGGTTCCGCCGCGGCGTCCTGGGGAGCCGCGTCCTGGGGAGCCGGCTCGGCACCCGGTTCCGCTTTCGCCGGTTCCTCTTCTCCCCGGCCATAATCCAAAGGCCCATGATCCATAAGCCCATAATCCAAAGGCAGGTTGGGCAGCGAATCGACCGCGGCCAGCGTGCTGTAGGGCACGACCAATCCGGTCGGCTGGCCTCGAGCGTCCAGCCGCTGGATCTTATTGGCCAAGTACGTCATCACCGGATGCACGCTCTCGTCGCCCAACTCCTCGCGAAGCGCGGTGACGACCCGATCGGGAATCAGCAGCCGGTCGCTGCTGAGGCTGTAGTAATCGATGATGTCCTGGTCTTCGAAGGATTGCTGGATCCGGTTCAGCTGGAGGCCATAATCGGCGAGGCTCGGCCGCATCCGACGCTCCAGTTGCTCCGCCCGCCGCCGTGCCGCCTCCAGCGATCGAGCCTTATCCAGCGATCGGGCCTTGTCGGACTCGGCGATCAGTAACACGTTGGCCTGTCCCGGCCGAGCCAGCACGTCGGTCACCAGCTCGCGCGATAGGTACACGTTCAGCGGTTCGACCTGACTGGGCGAAAGCGCAAAGCGACCCAGCCCGCGAGTGGGGATCACGTCGACGACTTCCATCCGCGGCAATCCCTCGCTCTCCGCTTCGTTGCGTCCCAGGGGGCTGTCCGCCGGCACCGCCTGCGATTTGGGCAGGCGGACCGTCACCGTGTCGCCGACGCCCACACCCAGCTCCGCCGCGGCAGCCGCGTTCAGGACCACGCTGTCCGGCCCGGGCATCACCGCCGGCCGCACGCCGCTGGTATCCAGCTGCCAAAACGAGGGATCGGTGGCCAGGATCTGCACCGATCCCGCGCGGCGCACCACCTGACGTTCGGTCTCTTCGCCATCGTTCGCCGCTGCCGCAGCGCCCGGATCTCGGGCGGATTCTTCCAGCAGGGCGGCTGCAGCGGGCAGCGTGACGGTGGTCTCCAGGACGCCTCGCGAGAAATACACGATCGGCTCGCCCACGCCGGACGCGCCGCCCCGGGCCTGCGGCTGCTCGGCCGCCTTCTCCTGCTCGTCGTGCGGAGCCGAATCGGTCGCAGCGAACAGGTGCTGCGGGTCGAAGAAACCGCCGGGAAAAACCGCGTAATCGATTTTGCCCAGCCGCTGCTGGGACAGCGCGCGCAAGCTGCCCCGCATCGAATCGCCCACCAGCAGGGCGCCGGTGATCACGGCGGTGGCCACCGCCACGCCGGCAGCGATCGAAAGGGCGATCCGCCAGTGGAACTGCACGCTGCGGCGAGCGATCCGAGTGGGCGTCAACACAGATTCGGACACGAGGGGGCAATTCCTGATAGTTAGGAGTGATATCGAATCACCCTCCCCCTGGGAGGGTCGGTCTCTCAGGACCGGGGAGGGCTCTAGTTTGCACGTGGTGTTAAAACGGGGGTGAAGTTACGTTAAACCCTCCCCGCTCGTTCCTCGCGACCCTCCCAGGGGGAGGGTGATCTTGCTCACGCCTTGCGGTGCATGACCGGCTTGCGGCGCCGCGGGTACAGCTCGCGGCACAGCAGGCACTTGGTGCCGTCACACCCGCGAGCCGAACAGTGCTCCCTTCCATAATAGATGATTTGCAGGTGCAGCCGATTCCAGCTGTCCTCGGGAAACAGCCGTTTCAGATCCTCCTCGGTCCGCTTTACGCTGCTGCCATCGGTCAGGCCCCAGCGTTGGGCCAGCCGGTGGATGTGCGTATCGACCGGAAAGGCCGGGTGATCGAAGGCCTGGGCCATGACCACGCTGGCCGTCTTGTGTCCCACGCCCGGCAAGGACTCCAGCCCTTCGAACGTCTCGGGCACACGGCCGTCGAAGCGCTCGAGCAATTGCTTGCTCAACCCATCGAGTGCCCGAGCTTTTTGGGGTGCGAGTCCCAGCGGCCGGATGATCTCCAGGATCGCCTCCACGCCCATGGACGCCATCGATGCGGGCGACCCGCCGACGCGAAACAGGTCGGGGGTGACTTCATTGACCTTTTTATCCGTACACTGGGCGCTCAGCAGGACCGCCACCAACAGGGTGAACGAGTCGGTATGATCCAGCGGGATGGGCGGGTCGGGGTACAGCTCCATCAGCCGCTGTTGGACGTGACGTGCCCTTTCGTGTTTTCTCATGGGAGCCGGTTGAGTGAACGTAGCGAAATTCGAGATCCATTTGTCCGGGCCCGGCGGCGCGGCGCTGCCGGTGGGATTCGAGGACGCCGCGGAGAGACTGACTGGTATCGACCGCGTGGACCTCGAGCCCGACGGGCATTTTCTCTGGATGATCGACGCGCAGGAAGGCCGGCAGTTGGCCGGCATGCTGTACGACGATGGCGACCGTTTGCAATACGTTCATCTGCAGGGCCGCTGCGGCTGGGAGGATTTCCAGCGGTTCCTCGACCACCTCGCCCCGGGACACCGCGATTACCGCGTCACCCAGCTGCCCGGAGGCCGGTTGCAAGGTTTACACACATTCCGCACGGCGATGTGGCCGGAGGTCAGCCAGGGGCCGGCCACGGAGAAATTTTAATCCGCTCGATCCCCCACCGATCTCCGGCCGCTTTATCCGCCCTAATCCCGTTGACCGGGACCGCCGCGGGACCGCCTGTTCGCCGCCCTCATGACGCGGCTCTCAGCGTCGTCGGATCCGCAATTTCAAAGCAATCCCGCGTTTCTCGCTCGCTTTGACCGCCCGCCGGCCGCCCCACGCCGGCCCGGCGAGACGCCTTTCACACCGCCCGCAAACGATGTCCAAAAGGGCGTGTTACTTTCCCCATTTCGGTGTGAATCGCGCGAACAATTCGCCGCCGGATCGTGTCGATTATAATGATTGGCACGGCACTTGCTTTTACCGTTCCTTCGCTGGCCAAGAGGTTGCCGGCAGAGCCTATCGGAGAGGGCTGGAAACGATTCTCCCGTCCAGTGCGGACACATGCATTCGCCTTCAGGAGGAAAACTGATCATGACTACTTCAACCGTCGCAATGTCGAACACCGCTTCTCACAATGAGACTCTGCCGACCGATGCCGAGATCGCTTCCCGCGTCCTGGCCATCCGTTCCAGCTGGGATGTTCGCGAACGCATGCAGCGCCGCCGAATCGCCAACGAGCGCTTCGAAAAACTCCTGGACGTCCTTCAACGCGACAACTACGCCGCGTAAGGGGCGGGGAAGATCCCGTAGCCGAACTCGCCAGACTTTGGGCCGCGTCCCCCTTTCGCGCCAGCTCGCCGAAACCCCGCCGCTGGAGTCTAGGCTTTAGCCGAGCCGGAAGCGCAAAAAACGAAATCGCCGGAAGGCTAGACTCGAACGCATCCAGCTACGGATGCGTCCGGCGACGGAGCTGCCGACGCTCCGAACCGAACGCGAAGCCTGCGAGGAACAATGCGAGGGTGATGATCACTGCGTTGATCGTTAATACGGGCTCGACGCTCCCGAAGCCGACGACCAACATCCCGGCGGTAATCACGCCTTGTCCGACGATTAATACGCCGTAGCTGCGCCAAATGCCGCGGAAGCGGATGATCTCTAACGAGCCTAGCACGATGAACAGGACGCCGTTGGGGGCCAGGATCAAGCCGCCCATGCGATCCTGTCCGCCGGCTTCCAGCAGGATCGCCACAAACCCCCAGTAGGGCACGATTCCAATCAGGCCCAGCAGGATCGCGATCCGGCGCGGGGGCTTGGACGGAGAACGCGTGGCCACTTTGCGCAGCGGAGCGGACGCCTGCGGGGGTTGGTAAGGGTTCGTGGTCATAATGGGTACACTATCGGCATGAATTACTTGACCCATGCCGCCGAGCACTTGGACCGTCCGTACTTTGTAGCAGGTTTGGCGACGCCCGACTGGCTTTCGGTGGTCGATCGGCGGGTACGAGTCCGCAGCGGGGCGGCCGCGGAATTGGCCGACGATCCCGACCCCCGAGTCCGCGATTTGGTCGCCGGCATTATCCGCCACCACGAGGACGACCGCTGGTTTCATCAAACCCGTTGTTTCGTGGAGATGAATCTGCAGTTCGCCGTGGAACTGCGGGACCACCTGCCCGGCGACGATGGTTTTCGGCCCAGTTTTCTCGGGCACATTCTGATCGAACTGCTGCTCGACGCGGACCTGATCGCCGAGGACCGCGGCCGAGCCGACCGCTACTACGCCACGCTCGAACGGGTCGACGGCGCCGTCGTGCAGGCGGCCGTCAATCGGATTGCCGCCCGCCGCACCGAGTTTCTCGAACCCTTCATCCCGCGGTTCATCGACGAGCGTTTCCTGTACGACTATCTGGACAACGACCGTTTGCTGTTCCGGTTGAATCAGGTGATGCGGCGGGTGGGCCTGCCGCGGCTGCCGGCCAGCCTGACCGTCTGGCTGCAAACCGCTCGGCACCGTGTCTCTGAGGCCCGCCAGCGGTTATTATCATCCGCAGCCGAGCCCTCCTAAACGCATGAAGAGGAGTTTTTCGGCTTTTTTGCTTTGCGGCTTTGCGGCCTATCGGCCGTTTTGGTGTTCCCGACGGTTGCTCGACTGCGCCGGGGCGAACGCCCAAACGGCGAATGGTTTCCTGCCCCCTTTCCTCCAGCCAAGCGTTTGCAATGAAATACGGAATGAATCTGTTGCTGTGGTCCGGCGAAGTCACCGAGGACCTCTACCCGACGATCGAGCACTTGAAGGCGGCCGGCTTCGACGGTGTCGAACTGCCGATGTTCAACCTGGACCTCGATTACGCGGCCCTGGGCAAGAAGCTGGACGAGGTCGGCCTGGAGCGGACGGCCGTGACGATCCGCAACCTGGAGGACAACCCGATCTCGCCCGAAGCCTCGGTCCGAGCCAAGGGCGTAGAGCTGAACAAGAAGACACTCGACTGCTGTGCGGCCGCCGGCGTCGAGACCCTGGTCGGTCCCTACCATTCGGCCATCGGCCACTTCTCCGGCGCCGGCCCCAGCGAGGATGAGTGGAAGTGGGGCGTGGAGAGCATGCAGAAGACGGCCGAGTACGCTCAGGAAGTGGGCGTGAAGCTGGGCGTCGAAGCGCTGAACCGCTTCGAATGCTATTTCCTGAATACCCACGCCGATTCGGCCCGTTTCGCTCGCGACGTCGACAATCCGGCTTGCGGCATCATGTACGACACCTTCCACTCGAACATCGAAGAGAAGGACATTGCCGCGGCGGTCCGCGCCGGCGGCGACAAATTGTTTCACATCCACATCAGCGAGAACGACCGCAGCACGCCGGGCGAAGGCCTGATCCGCTGGGAAGAGAACTTCGACGCCATCGTCGGCTGCGGCTACGACGGTTGGCTGGTGATCGAAGCCTTCGGCCTGGCCCTGCCGGAGATCGCCGCGGCGACGAAAATCTGGCGGCGGATGTACAAGGACGAGATGACGCTGGCCACCGAAGGGCTGCGCTTCATGCGGGACCAGATCGCCAAACGCACCACCTAAGCCATTGCTTTTCCGGCGCTGCCCTGGGTACGCTGGTAGGTCCCACTCTGCCTACTCATCTACTGCTTGCGTTTCATTGAGTGACTCCGCCGCCGCTTCGACTGCTCGACAACGCGATTGGGCAGACCGTCTTGCCGATCGCTATCGCGTCGCATTCGACGCGACGCTGGTCGACTGGTTTAACGGCCGGCAGTGGCAGGGGCAGGGCAGCGGCGAGTTCTGCGAACCGTGCTCTCCGGCGTCCTTGCTGGAACCCTGTCCGGCGGCGATCTGGCCGGGGATGATGCCGCCGGATGTCCTGCCGGTGCTGGGAAATCGCTACGGCGATTGGTTGTGTCTGCGGCTGGGCGCCGACGACCGCGTCGCCGAAATCCTGCACTGGTACCACGGCGGCGGCGATTGGATCCCCTGGGGCCGCACGCTGGCCGAAGCGATCGCCTTCCAGCAGATTCGCGATCGTCTGTCCGGCCCCGAGTACCGGCACAGCGACCCGGCCGAAATCGTCCGCCGCTCGGCAGCCGACGACCCGCTGTTTGCCTGGGCCCGCCAGCACCTGCCCGCCATGGTGACCACCCGCATCGATGAACTGGATGCGGCGGCCAGCGGCAGCGATGCGAAAGCGAGTTTGGACGCCTTGTTGGCCACCGACGTCGCGGTCGTTCCCCTGCATGCCGAAGCGATCCTGCGCGCGCTCGAGACGCCGCTTCGCAATGCAAACCGAACCCTGCTGGCAGGCCTGCCGGTCGACTGGGAAACCGAGGCCCGGCTGTGGCGGTTCGATGCCGACCTGATTCCCGAGTCACAACGCGAGGCCGTGGCGGGGCTGCTGGACCTTCCCGCCGAAGCGCTGAATCGCCAGGACTGGGACCGCGCCGAGCGACTGGCCCGGCGCGTCGCGGCGATGCGCTGCGACCTGGCCTGGGCGGGATCGATCGTGGGCTGGGCTGAGGAGCGACGCGGCGATCGCGCGGCCGCGGCGGCAGCCTACTGCCGCGTGCTGCCGGCCTCGGCCTTCGCCGATCAAAGCGTGCGTTTTCGGATCCACGGTCACGAACAGGACAAGTTTGCCGGCGAACGACTGGAAAGCCTGCTGGCCGCCGAACCAAACTTGCTGGACCACGATCAAGCCGCCTGCCACCACCGCGATTACTGGCAGTGCTGGTCGAAGAGCTCGCCGGCGGAGCGTCCGGCTGCCGTCGCCGCCTACTGGGCTGGGCAAGCCGACCAGGCCGCGGCCGAGGGCGACTGGCCGGCGGCCTACCATGCCCTGGTGGCGCAGGGCTGGGACCTGGGCCTGCCGTCGCTGGTCGATTACGTGCCGCTGCTGCAGCAAATCGTCGCCGCGGCCCAGCACGCCGGCTACGCCGCTCGGGCCGCCGTCGCCACGACCCACCTGCAGTGCCTCCAGCAACGCTTTCCCGGCTGAAGCCTGCCCGGCTGAAGCTTTCCCAGCTGAAGCTTTCCCAGCTGAAGCCTGCCCGCACGCTGTCACTCTCACCCTGTCACTCTTGCCCCCGTGATCTGCTATGTCACCGATCGCCAACGTCATCATCGATTCCGCGAACATTTCGATGTTCTATATCGAACGGCTGCTCCGCGGCGTCTCCTCCGATCAATTTGCCCGTCTGGCCCCCGGCGCCGACGGCCGTGTGCATTCGAACCATCCCGCCTTTATCGTCGGACACCTGGGTCTGTACGCCCCGCGTATCCTCAGCGACCTGGGCCACAGCGACCCGGCCCTCGAGCCCAGCGAGGAGTTGGTCCGCCTGTTCGACAAGGACGCCGTCTGCCAGGACGATCCCGACGGCACGATCTACCCCGCGATGGAAACGATCACCGAGCGTTTCTTCAGCGGTTATCAAGCGGCTTTGGAAGCGGTGCGGCAGGTGGAGGATGCGGCCTACGCGGTGGAGAATCCGAACGAAGCGATGCGCGAGCGCTTCACCACCATGGCCTCGATGCATAACTTTTATCTGGGTGGACACATGATGATCCACATGGGCCAGTTGAGCGCGTGGCGGCGTATGATGGGCATGCCGCCGGCGTAACCCTCCAGCGACGGGGATCACCGCGGCGAGAATAATTCGCCGGTTTCTCGGTAACACCTGGACCGCGAGCACGCTTTTCATCTTGTGGCATCGGTTGCGATGCTGCTTTGTCCCGTTCGCTTGACAGGTGAAAACGATGCTTCCCTCCGCTCCCGCACCCCTGCGATGGGTCTTGGTCACCGGCCTGCTGGTCTCGCTGCGCAGCATGCCGCCGGTCCAGGCCGGCGACGACTTGTTCTCGACCGTTTCCATCGACACGCCCTTCGCCGGCGAAGCCGAACCGGCGCCGCGGTCTTCGGCGATTCCCAGCCCGCCCGAAGGCAGCCGCATCAGCGGCGCGTCGTCCTTGGAAACGGCCCTGCGAGCAGCCGGCTTCGAAACCAAATCGCTGGACACCCGCGTCGTGGCGACGGAGATCAAACGGGGCAAGTGGACGATTCCGGTGCGCGTGACCGTGTTCATCGACGAGGACCAACTGGAGTTCTCGCTGTTGCTGAAAACGCTGGGCAAGAACCTGCCGGAAACGCAGGTCCCGGTCGACAAGGTACTGGAACTGATGGCGGCCAACCGCAACTTCGCCCCCGCCTTCTTCGCTTACGACGCCAGCATCAAACGCATCGAACTGCGGCGACGAACCGACAACCGCAGCGTGACGCCGGAGCGGCTGCGCCGCTGGCTCGAGGAGCTGGCCGAGATCGCCGTCGAAAAAGAACCGGCTTGGAACCTGTCGCACAAGGCGAAGCCGAGCGGGACGCAGAAGCCTTCGCCCAACAGCGATTCCAAGACGCCCTCCGGCGGCGCGGTCACCACCGGATTCCTCCGCGGCGTCTGGGCGGCCGACCGTGGCAAGAACGAAGCCATCGCGTTGCAGTTTGACACGTCAAACAAATTCGCTCTGGCGATTGCCAAAGGAGATCAGACCAGTCGTTCGCAGGGCACGTTCACGCTGCAGGGCCAAACGCTGCAGCTCAACGGCGACGACGGCACGCAGCTGAGCGGTACGATTCGCCGCCGCGACGCCCAAGGGTTCGACCTCCAGCTGCCCGGCAGCAACCAAGCGCTCGCGTTCACCAAGGCCGCCACCCAATCCGCCGCCGGGCGCTAGCCCACGGT
>NZ_WIAD01000005.1 GCF_009618275.1 Roseimaritima sediminicola | reverse complement strand
CCACTTTTCACAGGCTGGAAGCCTATGCCACTATTCACAGGCTGGAAGCCTATGCCACTGGGTTTCGAGGTAGACTGGGGGCTATGAAAGACTTCTCGTTTACTTCCAGCCAGTTGCCGGTTGGGCTGCCGCGGCGGTTTGAATCGACGCGGTGGTCCATCGTCGCCGATGCCCGAGAAGGCACGCCGCTGCGCTCGCGCGCGGCCTTGGAGGAACTGTGTCAGGCTTACTGGTATCCGGTCTACTCCTTCATCCGCCACCGCGGGCTCTCGGCCGAAGAAGCCCTCGATGTGACGCAGTCGTTTTTTGTCCGCGTCGTTGAACAGCGACTGTTCGCTGCCGCCACGCCCGAGCGGGGCCGGTTGCGGTCCTTCCTGCTGAAATCCGCTCAGAATCACCTGATCGGTTACCAGCGCGGCCAACGCGCTAAGAAACGCTCGCCGCCCACTCCCCTGCTCTCCCTGTCGCCCGCAGACTCGGAAAGCCGGTTCCAGCGAGAGCCTGCCGATCATGGCACGCCCGAACGCAACTTCGAGCGGCAGTGGGCACTGACCGTGATCGATCGGGCCATGAACCGGCTGCAGGCCGAACTGAGCGAGAAAGTCGGCACCCCGCACACCGCTCGGCTCATTCAACTGCTGACCGGACAAGCCGGACGCACGCCGCTGGCCCAAGTGGCCGAGGAACTGCAAACCACCGAAGCGGCTCTGAAAGTCCGCATGCACCGGATCCGCGCCCGCTATCGCCAACTGCTGCGGATCGAAGTGGCCGATACGGTCAGCGATCGAGTCGACGTCGATGAAGAACTGAAAAACTTGCTCGACGCCCTGTAACCCGTCCGGCCAGTCGGCGTAGTTAAAGGTGGGCCGCTTTCACTGTCCCCCTTTCGATTCGCTCGCCACGCACAGCCGTCATCATGAGCCAAACCCCGTCACCCGAACCCGATCGATCCGAACAGCCCGATCGACGCGACCGGTCCGACCAAACTCCGCCGCCCGAAGCCACGAATCTCCCCGCGTCGGAAGCACCAGCGCCCGATCCTGCTGCAGCCGATGCTCAAAACGCAGCCGATGCCCAGGAAGCGGCCGACGTACCGGAAGCGGCGGATCCGCCGGCTGCGGCAAACGTTCCGCCAGACGCGGACGCCGCGGCCGAAGCTTCGTCGACCGACCCGCCTGCCGAGACGGCCGTGCATCACTGTCCCCAGTGCGGTGCGGCCCTGCCGCCGGACGCTCCCGCCGGACTGTGCCCACGGTGCCTGCTGCAGCTGGGCTTCGAAAGCCGCACGGAGGACGCCGCGGCGACCGATCCCTACCGGCCGCCCTTCGTCGCTCCGCCACCCGAACATCTCGCCCCGCATTTCCCCCAGCTGGAGATTCTGGAACAGATCGGTCACGGCGGGATGGGCGTGGTCTATCGCGCTCGCCAGAAAAACCTCGACCGCTTGGTCGCGCTGAAAATCCTTCGGCCCGACGTCGATACCGATCCCACCTTTGCCGAACGCTTTACCCGCGAAGCCAGACTACTGGGACGGTTGAACCATGCTCACATCGTCGGCATTCACGACTACGGCAAGAGCGGGCCGCTGTTCTACCTGATCATGGAGCACGTCGATGGCCGGAACCTACGGCAGATCGAACAGACCGGCCAGCTGACCGCGGCCGAAGCGCTCGCCATCGTGCCCCAAATCTGCGAAGCCCTACAGTACGCGCATTCACGCGGCGTGGTCCATCGCGACATCAAACCGGAAAACATCCTGATCGATACCGACGGACAGGTCAAAATCGCCGACTTCGGCCTGGCCAAGCTGACCGAGCTGGGCGACGAGTGGGGTCTGACCGGCCAGTGGCAGGTGATGGGCACGCCGCACTACATGGCGCCCGAGCAGATCGAACGGCCGCTGGAAGTCGATCACCGGGCGGACATCTATTCGCTGGGCGTCGTCCTGTACGAGATGCTCACCGGCGAACTTCCCCTGGGCCGCTTCGGCGCGCCCAGCCGCCGCGCTCGCGTCGATGTGCGGCTGGATGAAGTCGTACTGCGGTCGCTGGAAAAAGAACCGGGGATGCGTTATCAACGCGTCACCGAAGTCCAAACCGACCTGGAGCGGTTGAGCGAACCGAGGGCGACCAGCACAGCCTCGAAAGCCGCTCGGCAGGCCTTCGATACAGGCGGACAGCGGTTCGCGGAAAAGGTTGCCGGGATCAAACGAAGCGTGCGGGCGGCGCTGGCCGCCCCGGGTTCTGCGGCCGGCAAGGCGCTGCTGGCTGCCGGTGTGCTGGAAGTCGGTCTGTCGGCACTGCTGTTGTTGCTCGCTCCGCTGCAAGGACGCGAAACGGGCGCCTTCTTCTACTGGGCGTTAACCGGGGCGATCTACGGCGTGGTGGCGGCGATCAGCGGACTGCTGCTGCACAAACGCGAATACCTGAACGGTGCTCTGGGTGGTCTGGCAATCTGTCTGGTGCCCTGTTCGCTGGCCTGGCTGGTACGCGGGCCACTGGCGCTATGGGGGCTGTGGACGCTGCGGGAGGCGGAGACGCGGGCCAAATTCACTTCGCCGCCTTGGTCGAAATCACAAACCGCTCACAGCCTGGGCATCGTCGCCGAACTGTCCTCGGGGACGGCCAAGGGAGCGACGTCGACGGCGCGCCGCAGCATGGCCGTAGCGGCCGGTCTGGTCGGGCTGCGATCCAGCTTTGCCGCACTGTTGCTGGCCGCCCTCTGGACGGCCCTGTGCGCGGGGTTGCTGTTCGCGGTGCACCTGGGCTGGACCCAGATCTTTCTGCCCCAGCGCTGGGATCTACACGACTTCACGGCCCAGCGAGTCGACAATTCCCTGGGCTTGCCCCGTTTCTCGATCACCGGTATGGGGACGGGCTGGCAACCGGCCCTGCCGCAGCGCCGCGCGGCGGTGATCAAACGCGTGCAATTCGCCGTCTACCCCGATGGCCAGCAGAGCCCTCAGCGGATCAGCATCGACTTGGATCGCGACCAACCGATGGCCTACGACACGACCGCGTCCGGGCTCGCGCCTTTCACTCCCCAAACCCTGGACGCCTGGGTCAGCCGGTATCAGCAGTCCCAAGCGGCTCACCCCGATGATCCGGAGCTGATCGCCCGCCAACGCGACAGCCTGGACAACCTGTACGCTGTGGTTCAACGGTTGCACCAGCACGCCCACCCGGCACCGGACGCGACCGTCGCCATCGCCCGGTGGCTCGACCCGCCCCCGGTCGCCAGCCCCGCCATTGCCAGTTTGCTGAGTCCCGAGTTGTTCCAGCCAGCCAGCGCCGCTCCGCCCAGCGTCTCCTATCGCCGCAGTGAGGGCTCGCTGCTGAGCCTCGGCCTGGGAGGTGTGGTCTGGTTGTTCGGCGTCTTGGGAATCGGCATTCGCGGGTGGCAGTCCTACGCCGTTCTCAAAGGGCGTCGCGACAATCGGGTCAGCCTGGGCCAGATCCTCTTGGTCACCACGGCGTTCTCGGCCGTCCTGTTGGCCGGGGCCAGTTACTTGGCGGTCGAACTTTATCAGCAAGGCTACCTGCAACTGTATGGTTGGTTGGGGGAACCGGAAGCGCAGAGTATTCGCGAGGTCCTGCAGCTGGCGTTGATCGTGTTGGCCGTGGTCGCCGGCTTGGCAGCCTGGGCTGCATCGCGTCCCGCCGCGGCTGGGTCACTGCGTTGGCTGCTGTTGCCGGTGTTCACCGCGACCGCCGTGGGGCTGACCGTCTGGTTCCTGTCCGAACCGCCTTGGTGGAACGACTGGCCCCTGCTGCTGCCGTTCTGGCTGGCCGTACTGGTCGGCTTCTGGATCCTGGTGCGGGGGACTCGGCAGGCGATCCGGTGAGGGCGCATTCTCCATCACTCTCTCGCGACCCGGGAGCGGTGGTAGAATGCTTATCATCCTCATCCTCATCCTCACCCTCCTACAGGAATTCCACCTCATGACTCTGCCTCGTCGACAATTCCTCGCCCACTCTGCCGCTGGCCTCGCTGCCCTATCCGCCCTGCCCTGCTCCGGTGCCGCCGCCGCCGATTCCTCAGCCAGCCGCCTGAAGCTGGGCTTGGTCACTTACAACTGGGGCAAGAACTGGGACCTGCCAACCGTGATCGCCAACTGCGAAGCGACCGGTTTTAAGGGCGTCGAGCTGCGGAGCACCCACAAGCACGGTGTTGAAATCGATCTGGACGCCGCCCAGCGCGCCGCGGTCCGCCAGCGATTTGCCGACAGCGACGTCGAACTGGTCGGTTTGGGCAGTGCCTGCGAATACCACGCGGTCGACCCCGCGGTGCTGCAGAAGAACATCGAAGAAACCAAACAGTTCGTCAAACTGTGCCGGGACGTCGGCGGCAGTGGCGTCAAAGTGCGTCCCAACGGGCTTCCCGCCGAGCGTCCGGTCGAAGCGACGATCGAACAGATCGGCAAATCGCTGAACCAGGTCGGACGCTTTGGCGCCGAGCACGGCGTGCAGATCCGCGTCGAGGTCCATGGCCGCGGCACGTCGGAGATCCACCACATGAAATCCATCATGGACGTCGCCGATCACCCCAACGTCGTCGTCTGCTGGAATTGCAACCCGGCCGACCTGCACGGCGACGGCCTGCAGGCCAACTACCGTTCGCTGCAAGACCGCATGGGCACGATCCATATCCACGACCTTCGCGGCGATCAATATCCCTGGGAAGCATTGTTTGAACTGCTCAAGCAGACCGACGCTCCCGGCTTTACCGGCTGGACGCTGCTGGAGGACGGCCGCGTGCCCGAGGACATCGTCGCCGCGATGAAAGCCAACACGGAGGTGTGGAATACGCTGGCGGGCAGAGGATAGTAGCACGGCCGTCCCCGGCCGTAGGCGGTGTTGCTCTCGGCTGGGACAGCCGAGCTACTGATGGTCGTTCTCGGCTGGGACAGCCGAGCTACTATGGCTCTTGGCCCAGCCGCTGCACGGCGCTGGCTAATGGTTCTAGGTCCGGCCCGTGAACCTGAATGCGTTTGCGGCGCGACGTCTGGCCGCTGGCAATTTCGACGCTGCTGCGCGACACCCCCAGCGACTTGGCCAGCGCTCGCCGGACGGCCGTGTTCGCCTTGCCCTTGTCCGGCGGCTCGGTCACCAACACTTTCAGGGCACCATCGTGAACGCCCCCGATTCGGGGTTTCCGGGCCCGCGGGGTCACATGGACGTAAAACCGCACGCCGGCTTCGCTGATATCGATTTCTATCATTGCGATCAAGGAAAAATAGGCAGCCCAGGCAACCTTTTCCAGGAACAGAATTTTTTCGGTTTGTATGGATTATCTGGCTCGATGGCTCCGATCTTAACAAAGACTCGCTGTGGCCGAATGTCCATCTCCATACCCCGAGTATCAGCCGCGTGCTTTACCGTTTGATTCCCCGCATCGATACCCTCTCGGCGGCGATCGCCGTGCTGGTCGTCGCACTGAGCGTTGCCGTGACGCCTGTTGCGATCGCCCAACAGGGCCCCAAGCAAGTGGCTTGGGACCAAGTGGGTAGGAGTCGGTCGCAGAAGCCGCGGCCGCAGCCTGAAGCCACGCCAGGGCGGGAGACGAATCCGGCGCCGGTGACCACAGTCCCGTCGCCCGCCCCTGCGCCCAGGCGGGCTGCTGCGTCGATTCCGACATCCCGAGCCGCCGCCCCCCGAGCCGCCGCCCCCCGAGCCGCCGCCCCCCGTTCCGCCGCTCACGTCACCGAGCTGCTGCCGGCCGATACCGCCCGGCTGCCCTCGCGGCGTCCCGACCTTCGGCGTCCCGACCTTCGACGGCCCGGCGCGAACCGCCCCCCCACGAGCCTGCCTCCGGTCGTCGCCGCCCCGCAGCTTGCTGTACCGATGCCACACACCGCCGCCCCGGCACCCCCACCGGCGACCTTAGAGGAAGCCGCGCCGGGCAGCGTCTCGCTGGCGAACGCCCAACAAGAAATCCTGCCCCAGCCCATTGCCCTATCGAATCCGCAGCCGCCCGAGAACGTCCACGTGGCGGTCCGGCAGGGCCGCGTCACGATCCAAGCGATCGACGCATCGCTCAGTGGTGTGCTGGCGATGATCGCCGAGGAGAACGGATTGAACATCGTCTCGGGCGACATCGGCGACGAACGCGTCACGCTGAAACTACGCGATGTCGAACTGGACGACGCCTTCCACGCCATTCTGGCCGTCAACGGTTACACCTGGACGCGTCAGCGAAACATCGTCATCGTCTCCTCGCTGAAGCAGGAGGACCAGGACAGCGGAGCGATTCCACTAGGACGCGAAGTCCGCGTGTACAACTTGAACTACGTGCTGGCCGCGGACATCGAGAGTGTGGTCAGCGGACTGCTGTCGCCGGTGGGCAAAGTGTTTGCCAAACAGACCAGCAGCACCGACCAGCGGCAGACCCACGAACAACTGGTGGTCGAAGATCTGCCCGAACACCTGCTGCGGATCGAATCCTATCTCAGCCAGACCGATATCCCGCCGCGGCAGGTTTCGGTCGAAGCGCATGTGTTGCAGGTCAATCTCCGCGACGAACTGCGGCACGGCATCGATTTCAAGAACCTGCTGCGGATCTGTGGCAGCGAGGTTTCGCTGGAATCGCCGGGATTTGCCAGCGACGCCGGACCGACGACCGTGCTGCGCTTTAAGGGCCACGACATGTCGGGGTTGTTGGAAGCGATCAAGACCACGACCGACGCCAAGACCCTGGCTTCGCCCAACGTCACGGTTTTGAACGGCCAGGAAGCTCGCATGCAGGTGGGCGGCCAAATCGGTTACCTGATGACCACCACCACGCAGACCAGCACCCTGCAGAGCGTCAATTTCCTGGACGTGGGAGTGATCTTGAGCGTGACGCCGATCATCACCCAGGACCAACAGGTGCTGTTGCAAGTGCGTCCGCAGGTTTCCACTGGCAATATCAACGCCACGACCCAGTTGCCCGAAAGCGAAACCACCGAAGTCGATACGACGGTCATGCTGGCCGACGGCGAAGGTTTGATCATCGGCGGCCTGATCCAGGAAGTCGACAACGAATCCCAGAACAAATTGCCCGTGCTAGGCAACGTGAAGTACCTGGGACGCTTGTTCCAAAAGCGAACCAAGGAACTGGAACGCAACGAGATCATCATCGCGTTGGTGCCACGCATTGTTCACGACGAGCCGTACCTGCGCGAGATGCGTTCCTCCAAGCTGGAACAGGCCACGACGCGGCTGCTGCATGGACCGCTGCACGAAAACGATCGTCGCCACTGGGAGCCCGAACTGCCCGACGCCAAACGCAACGACTCTCGCAAGGGCCGGCATAAGCGGTAACATCGGTTGCGTCCGCGCGTCCGCGGGGCAGGATCAAAATAGTTCTGGCCCAACCCCCTCGCCGCGTCGTTTGGCAACGTAGGTTTTGACTGCCACGACTAGCAATGTCGATCCTTTCCGGCCAGCCTTCAAGAGAACCGATCGATGGTGAACGATTTGCCGATCCCCGAAGAACTGCTGCACCTGTTGGAAAAGCGCGAACAGGAAGACCGCCGCCGGCGCGAACGCCGCGGTTCGCAATCGGCCAACGACGCCTCCGCGGCCCAGCAACCCGCGGTCGAACGCCGCCGGCAACAGCGCCGCACCACCGCCCGCCGCAGCGACGACAGCGCGTAAAGCAGCCGGTGAGCTTCTCTAGGCTCTGTCTGAAAACCTGGCTGGATGGAATGAACGGCTCACTAGGCACGTCGCAACATTTCATTCGGCTTTACCCTCCCGCTGCGCGGGAGGGTGTTGTCGCGGGGGTTCACCGAAAGATTGATGCCGACGTGCTTAGAACGCCAGGCTCCTAGCGCGTTCGACCCAGGTTTGCTGACCGAGGCTATCGCGACGGCACCGCTTCGGCTCGCCACGATCCGGGCACAGCGGACAGGGTGGTTGCCGTTTCCGAGGCCTGTTGTTGGACAATCGCATCGTCCAATAAGAACGCTTGATTGCTGGTGGTTGTGGCGATCTGCCAGCGGGCATACGTCAGCGGACCGCTCCACCGCGGCTGATGTTCCACTTGCAGGCGTTGCCACTGGGTGGTCGCCTGGGCGGTCTGCACGAAGCGTTGCACGCCGTCGCCCACGCTGTCCGTCTCCAGCGTGATCGTCACGGCTTCGTCGCTGTCGAGCAACCGGATCCAGACTTCGCTGGCCAGCGGCCGGTCGCTGGCGACGCGGCCGGTTACGTCCTGCTGGACACCGCTGGAAGCCGTATCGCGGGCGTCGACCCGCAGACTGGACGCGCCGCTGCGCGCCTCGGGATCGCTGCCCAGGGCGGTGTTGCTGCCCAGTTTGGTCCAGCCTGCGGTCCCGCTTTCCATGTCGCCGTTGCTGAGCAAATTGCCGGGATCGGGAAACGTGGCGTAACCCTGCGGCGGTTTGGCGATCAGCATCGGATCGGCCGCGAGGATGCTGTCGGCGTCGATCCGGATCGTCCCATCGCTGAGCACACAGCCACGGATCTTTTCGGTCCCACGCACGACCGTTTCCGCCGCAACCAGCGGCTGGTCGCTGCGCAGCACATGGAACAGACCGGCCAAAGAAGCCGTATAGACGTCCGTCTGGTCGTCGTCGCTGTCGCCATAGTACGGCACGGCGGCAGGATTGTAATTGACGCCTGCGTCGGCCTCGGCCAACCGCCCGGAGCAGTTTAATACCACGTTGCCGCTGGACTGCGAGCGGCCGTCGACCAACAGGGCGGGATAATCCGGCCGAGCCGGGTGCCAGAGGACATTCGGTCCGATCTCCAGCTCCGCGCCCGCGGCCAGCTCTACCAACAGCGTCCCGGCGATGCGGCAATCGCGAATCGTCAGGGTTTGATTGGCGGCCATTTGAATCAGGTATACCCCGTCGGTACTGGGTGAAACCGTTGCGGCCGGAGGTCCACTGTCGCACACCAATCGACCGGCAATCGTGGGGTTCGAGCCGCCGCCCAGGTCGGCGGTCGTGAGGCTGACCGCCAAGGACTTGTACACCGAGAACACGACGCCACTGGGCATCGTTTTGGCCACGTCCAGGATCGTCGAGGTGCCGACGACGTGGTCGGGAAAATCCACGCTGCCGGCTTCCACATCGCCCAGCAGCTCGCCGCTGGCGATCTGCAACCGGCCGTTGGCGCTGGCCGGTCCCCAGCGCACGTCCGCCGCGGCCTGCACCACCAGGTCGCCGCCGGCGTGGACCGCCGAGCGGAGCACATCCAGGGGACTGCCCGAGGGCCAGGCCAACATGCTGTAAACACGATGGCTGTCGCCCACTTGGCCGTAGCCGTAGATCCGCACCGGATCGTTCTCGCCTTGGGCCAAGTCGCCATCGACGGGATCGGCCAATTGCCAGCGCATCGTGCCGCGTCCCAGCCGCACCGGGTCGCTGTAATTGCCCTCGGAAAGGTCCTGGTAGGCGCGACGCCAATCGTGGTCGTTACCCAGTTTGGTCAGCGCAAATTCGACCGCCGAACGCGCCGTCACGGCCGCCTCGTTCCAGTCGCGTTCCAGCTCCGCCTGCTGTTGCTCCAGTTGCAGCCGCTGGAATCCGGCAAAGGCGATCACCGTCACGATCAACGTGGTGAACAAGACAATCAAATACGTCGAACCGCACCGAGCGTTCCTCACGAATCGTCCTCCACGGTCACTTGATTCAACAGCCCCACGCCGGAACGAACAGGGTGGCTGGCCTTCGAATCGCTCAGCTCCATCTGCACGCTGCGAACGAACGTCGCCCGCACACCGGGCATCTGATCGGCTCCGCCGCGCCGGCTGCGCAGGGCCGTCAAACGGATCGCTTGACCGTCGGGTCCGGTCACGGTCACGACGATGCGTTTTAGATCCGTCGCCACGGCGCTTACCTCGGCCGGATCACTAAGTCTTACGTACCGGACCTCGACACTGCGGCGATAGCCTTCAAAGCCGACCAGCGGCGCACCGTTCTTGTCTTGAACGACGGCGGCCTGCCAGCCGTCGTAGTCGTCGATGTCGTCAAAGCGTCGACGTCCCTCGCCGGTTTCGCCGAATTCCGGCCCGAAGTCCGATTGCGTACGGTCGGGATCGGCAAAGAACACCTGTTCCATTTCGCCCAGCAGGTCGTGGGCCAGCGCCATTTTGACATCCGCCTGAGCGCGCAGGCCGTGGCGGCGAATCAACACGCCGGCCGTCGACATCGAAACGGTCAACAACACGCCCACCAACAACGTCGACAGCGTGACCTCCAGCATACTGAAGCCCGCTCGGCGGCGGCGGCGACCGAATCCCGCGGCGGGTTGTGGCGCCAGCTCGCGCATTACCATTGTGGTTCTCCTCGCGTGCGATAACGTCCGTACAAGTAGAACCGCAGGTCGGCGTCCGTCGATGCGCTCCAGACCGCGCCCTGACCGGGCGACTGCAGCATGCCCGCACCGGCCGCTTCACCCTCGCGGCCGTCGTCGTAGCAGATCAGCACCGCGTCGCTGCCGCCGCCGGCCTCGACGGTCAGACACACGCCGCGGTCGACCCGCAGATCGCCCGAGCCGGCGAACGGAATTTCGAACCACCGATATCGCGTCGCCGAGTACTGGTTTCCAAACGTCGCGGCAGCCGACTGCAGTTCATAAGCGGACGGTCGGCCGTCCAGCGAGGCGCAGAGCAGTTTGAACTGCACCTCGAAGAGCGAGGGCAATTCGGGCCGTTTGACCCGACAGAACAGCCGCGTCAGCCGCCATCCGGTGGCGTTCGCCGGTAGTTTGGGAACCAGGTACTGCCCGACCGAGCGATCGCTGCGTACGCCCCACTCGGCCTCGGTGTCCGAAGGCGTCGCATCCGCCGCCCAGAGCAACGCCCGCCACAGCAACTGTTGGCCCTGCGAGTTCAGAGCGGTGATATCGAATCCGGAACTGCCCCAGGGCAACATCACTCGCCGCGCGGGTGCGGACTGAACCGCGTCATAAGTCAGATAGACCGAGGCGCGTCCGTGGTTGGGGTCGGGGCCAAAGGTTTCACGCCACGGCGCAGGAAATCCCGACCCCGGATCCACGGCCGACAACCGCGCCGTCCCGCCGGAGATGTCGTAGCGAACCCGCACCCCGTCGGGCACGGCGATCGCCAACCAGTAATCGCCCGGCGGCAGCAGCACATCGTCGTCAAACGTCGCGGTCAACCAACCGTCGCTGCCCCATAGTCGCACCACGCGTTCGGTCTGGGCGAGCAAGCGATCCGGTTCGCCTCCGCTGTCGGCATACAAGGCGAATTGCGTCCACCCGGCAAAGGGCAGCCGGAGATTGGCCGTAATGCTGGTGACGCTGGCGTGGGTATCCAAAGTGATCTTCATCGCCACGCAGTCGTCTTTGATGTCCGAGGTTGACGTTCGGTAGGGCAAGGTGCTGGTTTCGCCGGCCGTCACGGCAGACGCGTCCGGGGGCGGCATCAATCGATCGCCGGTTTCCAGTACGCACAGCGCGGGCTGGCCATCGCGAAGGGCCAACACCTTCAAATCCGAGGACCAGCGGTCGGAATCGCCGGTCAGATTCCGCACCGATTGTTGCGCTCGGGCAATTTGAACGGCGTCGCCGGGCAACCAGCCTTCGGTCAGGTAATGCGTGCCGACGGTCGAATCCAGATACGTCTGCGAGGTGCCCCTGCCAACGTCCGCCGTGAACCCCAGTTCGTCGCACAGATGGCTCTCTTCGCAAACGATGCCGAGGGGAGCCATAGTCAGTTTGCGGCCCAGCGTTTTGCTGTTTGTGCTTTCGGAGATAAAGACCACGTCGCTGCGTCCCACGGCATTGTCCAGAGCGGACTGGCTGGCCGACGCGGCGATCGGCTCCACGGCAAACCCCCATTGCTCAAGCAAGTTGGCTTTGCCGGCGTCGGTGGCACGCAGCGCGGAGGGATTGGCCACGACCATCAACACGCGCAGCGGCGCCTGCGGCGGCCGGTCGTCGTGCGACAACAACAGCACCTCGTCGCTTTCGATCTCGGGGTCTTCCAGTTGCGGACCATGCGTGGCGGTCAGATACCGCAGGCTCAGGTTTTGCAAGCCCTCGGCCGTAACGCTTGTCTCGTCCGGCCGGCTGCCAGCGCTGTAGGACAGGGTTCGCGTCAACGAGTGATCGCCAGCGGCGGCCCACTGATACCGAATGCGTTCGGCGTTGCCATCGCCATCGCGGTCCGCGACGGTAAACTCCACGGCGTCACTGGATCGTTCGATAAACGTCTGTGCGACTCGGAGATCCGCCGACATCTGTTCAACGGCGCGGGCCAGCGACGTCGTTTCCTGAACCGGCCCATCGACCAACTGGGACGCTTGGGTCACGATCTGGATCGAAGACATCAACCCCAACATCAACAGGCTGACGATCAGGATCGAAACGCTTAATTCCACCAAGGAAAACGCACTGCGGTTCATGTCTCTACCCGATCACTTCCGGCCCGGAGCGAAACGGTGCGGGTGTTGGCTCCGACCCCGACGGTGATCTGCTGGTCCCGGTCGGCCATCCCATGAATATCGAACGTACAAACGTGCGAGCCGCTCAGCGCCACGCCGTAGGGTTCTGCTGTCAGGTCGACGGAGTACCACGTGGACGGTTCGGCGGGGTCCGCCACCAGACCGGCTTGCCGGGGGTCGGCTACGGCATCGAAGCGGTAGGAGGCACCGCCGGCGGAGAAGAAACGCACGGTCACCGGACGGCTGGTCGTTCGCGCCAGGATCGATCCATAGCGGAGGTCCGCGGCGATCCGTTCGGCTGCGGCATCGATGCGGTACCGGGCCAGCGCGGCGGCATAGCGAGGCTGGGCCGCCGCGGCCAGAATACCCACGACCAAAATGACAAAGGTTAATTCCAGCAGAGAAGCTCCCCGCCGGCCGCCGCGTCGCCGCCGGTTCATGAAGCGTCTCCCAGGGCGCTCAACGCGGCGGTCAACGCATCGCAGGACTCTCCGATACGCGCCCCGTAAAAGGGCGAGGTCCCATCGACCCGTTCGTCGTCCACAACCTTGTCGGGCTGGTGCGCCTGACAGATCTGTTCGATCTCCGGCAGGGCTTCCAGCAATCCTTGCACGGCCGCCGGGTCCCACTGGGTGCCCGCGCCTTCGGTCAGAATCGCGATCGCCTTGGCGTGGGGCATGGCCTTGCGATAGGAACGCGTACTGGTCATCGCATCGAACGAATCGGCCACCGCCAGCACCCGGCCATAAACCGGGATCTGTTGGCCAGCCAAGCCGTGCGGGTATCCCTTGCCATCGTAGGATTCGTGGTGGTGCAGCACTCCGGGCAGGACGTATTCCAGCTGTTTGACGTGCCGCAGGATGGAATAACCGATCTCTGGATGCTGTTTGATCGTTTCGTACTCCGCATCGCTCAACCGTCCGGCTTTGCACAGTACCTGGTCGGGAATTCCGATCTTGCCGATATCGTGCAACAGTCCGGCCATATAAATCCGCTCACACTCCACGGCACTCAAATTCATTTTGCGAGCGATGCGTTGGGCGAACAGAGCCACACGGTCGCTGTGCCCGCAGGTATAGGCATCCTTGGCATCCACCGCGTTGATCAAGGCTCGAACCACGCCCAGCAACAGGTCTTCGCGTTCGCAGAACAATTGCGAGTTGCGTGCGTGCGTGCCCAGCATCACCGCCGCAGCATTGACGATGCCGGCTTCGAACGTGCCGAACTCCCACCCGTTCAAACAGCTGGCGTTCACGCGCAGGTCGGTGGCACCGGTTCCGATGACCGCTCGATTGGCAACCAACAACCAACCGAACTCGGTTCCCGACCGCGAAATCCGCACGAGAATAAAGTTACGCATGCCAAAGGTGGCACCGCTGGCCGCTAGCGGTTCGGTAGCGTTGCAAACGAAGGGCTGTCCGAGAGGGATGGGACAGGCGGTCAATAGATCTTGAAAACGATCCAGGTCGATCGGCAGGTCGCCCAGCCGATAGGCACAGACGAACGCGTCTTGGGCATCGGTTCCTGTGGGTTGGATCAGGGCGATCGTTTCGGCATTAATCAATTCGCGCAGCGGCGGCAGGATCGCCTCGCAAACCGTCTGCATATCGCTTTTCAGATCGCAGGCTTCGATGTGTTCGGCCAGCCGTCGCAGCCAAGCCAACTCTTCAAAGTCGTTGGTGACCTGGTCGGCGTATTCGACCAAACAACTGCGTGATTCCTGTAATTCCAGCGTCTGCTCGGCCTGCAGGTGAGCGCTCTCGGCCAACTCCTGTGACAACTGCAAACGCTGTCGATCGCTGTGTCCGGCGATCAGCACAAAGTCGCTGGCCCCCACCGGCAATACCTGCACAACCAGATCCCCGCCCCCCTCGACGGGTTCGCAAACACATCCTCCGGTGATGCCGCCGCGAGCGACCAAACGATGCATCTGTTCTTTCAGCGACGACGGCGCCGCTTCGGCGTGCCCGACCAATTCCTGCAAACCTTCGGAGCCCAGGTACCAGACCGTAAACGACGCATCGAAACGCTGATTGAGGTTCAATCGCGTCTGATTAATAAGCGTCAATTGTTGTCCGGACAGGATGGGATAACAGGTACTCATGGAGGGGCCTCGATAGACAGGTCGTTACAACCGGGCTGCCCCCAAACATAGCTCACCATGACTGGACGGAGATTTTTTAAAACAAGTTTGCCCGGTGTCTGACCGCAACCTAGGTTTCGGCGAATGCAAGCAAGAACGCTTGAACACGTTAGAGCATTTGATTACCGGCCATCGAGGCGGAGCGGGCGGTATCAAACACAACACATCTCACTTCTTGGAGTTCGGGGACAAATGTCAGTAACTGGAAAGCAAACCCAAAGTTCGAAGCGTCGCGGTTTTACGCTGGTAGAGTTGGTCGTGGTTGTACTGATTGTGGGCATCATGGCGGCCGTCGCAGCACCGCGGATGTTCAACACCGCTGACAACGCTCGCGACAGCAGCACGCGTCAATCTTTGACGGTCGTGCGCGACGCCATCCAAATGTACTTCGCACAAAACGAAGAGTATCCCCCGGCGGCGACGCTCGCCACGGCTCTGGAACCCTACCTGAACGGCCCCTTCCCGACCTGCCAAACCGGCAACGTCAGCGCCGCGGTCCGAGCGGCTGCCAGCGAAGTCGCCTTGGCTCCCGATGGCAATGATGGCTGGGCCTATCACGAGGCCAGCGGCCGGTTCGTCGTCAATCATGCCGACGGCTCCGACTGGTAACTCGAACCGCCGCCCACAGCGTTCTCATGCACGACACCAAGACATCGCGGGGCTACGGTGTCTTGGTGTTTCCCGTCATTTCCATCTTCTCGACTGAGCCATGGAGGCACCCATGAATCCCAAACATGTATTGGTCGCCGAAGACAACCGTGTGCTGTCCGACGTGCTGCGTTTCAATCTCCAGCGCGCCGGCTTCGAGGTCGCTGTGGCGCGAGATGGCCTGCAAGCGATGGCAGAACTGCGGGGCAGCCAGTTCGATCTGTTGATCACCGATTTCCAAATGCCTGGTGCCAATGGCGAACAACTGTGCCAGTTCGTCCGCCAGGACCTGGGCGACGCTTCGTTGCCGATCCTGATCTGTTCGGCCAAGGGGCTGGAACTGGATGCGGAACAGATGCGCAAGCGTTACCAGGTTGAACACATCATCTACAAGCCGTTCAGCATGCGTGAGATCGTCAAACTGGCGAACGCCGCTGTGGACGGCTGTCCCACCGCCTCTTGACCACTGCCCCATGTCGCAATCCTCCGATCTCTCGCTGGCCCAACGGTTGGTCGAACGTCATTTGGCGTTCGGCCTGGCCTGTGTGTTGGCCGGAACCCTGGCCATTCAATTCTCCTTGCAAGACCACTCCCACCGCGTGGCGACCGTCGCCGTCGCCGTGCCCTTGGCGGTCCTGTTGTTGGGTGGCTGGATGCTGCGCAGTGTGGCCCGCGTGCCGGGCACGATCGAAGCCCAACTGCGGACCCTGGGCGACGCCAGCCAGAACGGCTCCCCCGCGACCGACGCCCTCCAGCCGCTGTGCGAAGCCGGTTCGGTGGCCGCCGGCTGGAACAACCTGCTCGAGCGAATCGGGCGTTCGGATCGTGCCGACGCGTTGGCCACGCGGCTGGCTACCGCGTTCCGCGACGCCAATGGGGGACGTTGGCAAGCCGCTTTCGAACACCTGCCCGAAGGCATCGCCATCACCAACCCCAGCGGCGACATCGAAGCGGTCAACCCGGCCCTCAGCCATGTCTTGGGACTGGATCCGGGCCGCGATTTGAGCGGGGAACGCCTCGCCGAGTTGCTCCAGCAGTGGGCGGGATCCACCGACAACCCAATCCTGCAACAACTGGTTCACTCCGCCAGCAAGGTCACGGGCGAGCTGCGCCGCGGAGCGACCACGGCCGACGGCGTACTGCGGGTCGCCCGGGTGCCGCTGTGCGATGACAACGGCGCCGCAGCGCCCGCCGGACTGGTGTGGATGATCCGCGATACCACCCAGCAACGCCTGAGCGAAGAGATGCGAAACGAATTCGTGTTCACCGCCACGCACGAGCTGCGCACGCCTCTGGCCAACATCAAAGCCTATGCCGAAACCCTGACGCTCGATGCCGACATCGATATCGAAAAGCAGAAAGGGTTCTTCAATATCATCAATGCCGAAGCCACGCGGCTGGCTCGATTTATCGACGAACTGCTGGACGTCAGCCAGATGGAATCGGGCGCGATGGGAGCCACCCGTCACGAAACGGATCTGGAACGTCTGCTGCAGGAAGTCCTGGAGAACGTCAAACCCCAGGCCCGGCAAAAGCAACTGGTCGTCGAGAGCGTGTTGCCGCCGAAACTGCCGAAGTTGCAGGCGGACAAAGACAAACTGGCCGCGGCCCTGGTCAACCTGCTGGGCAACGCCATCAAATACACGCCCGAAGGCGGCGAGGTGCGGCTGAAGGTCGAACAGGACAAACAGCAAGTCCACGTCCACGTCGAAGACACCGGGATCGGCATCGCCGCCGAAGAGCTGTCGCGCATCGGCGAAAAGTTCTACCGCTGTCACGACTCCCGCATCCAGGACATTCCCGGCAGCGGACTGGGCGTGGCCTTTGCCCAGCAAGTCGCTCGCCTGCACGGCGGCAAACTGAGTATTGAAAGCGTGCTGAACGAAGGCTCGCGGTTCACGCTGTCGCTGCCGGCCCCGACGGAGCAAAACTGATGCTGGACGTCAAGCAACAGGGAACCGTGTGGCTGTTGGCCGCCAACCAACCGTTGACCGCCGAAAGTATCGAGACGCTGAACCAGCGGATCGAACCGTGCTTTGCCGCCGCGCCGCCCAAGATGGTGCTGGACCTGCAACAGGTGCCCCTGCTGGACAGCGCGGCCCTGGAATGGATCTGGGACGTGCGTCGCCGCTGCGACGCCTGCGGTGGTGCGTTCGAGCTGGCCGCGCCGACCACCCTTTGCCGCGAGATCCTGCAGGCCACGCGGATGACCGACCATTTCGTGGTGTTTGATAACGTGGTGTCGGCCGCGGGGAGTTTCGCACAATGACCACCACCCACGCGACACCGCTCGCACCGTCCGCACCGGCCGCGATTCCGCCGGCGTTCGCCGCCCCGCGGGTCCCGCTGGGCGAACGCTTGGTTCAGGCCGGGGCGCTCAGCAGCGACGAATTGTCCGCGGCCCTGAACCAGCATTCTCAAAAGAACACCAAGCTGGGCGAAACCCTGCTGGAACTGGGCTTCGTCGACGAGAGCACGCTGCTGCGCGTGCTGGGACAACAGTGCGGCGTGCCGGCAGCTCGCCTGCGCGACGGACTGGTCGACCCGGCCGTGGTCCGGCTGCTGCCGCGGGCCAAAGCCCAACAGTTGTGCGCGCTGGTCATGTTCCGTGTCCACGGCACCCTGACGGTGGCCATGGCCGACCCACGGAACCTGCGTCACATCGACGAAATCGAACGCCTGACCGGGCTCCGCGTGGCCCCGGTGTTGGCGCTGCGGGCGGCGATCGAAAACGCGATTCCGCGATGCTACGAAGACGATTTCGCGGTCGACGCGATCAGTGCGGACATGTCGCCCGATGCGGTCGAAGTCCAGAACGACACGGTCGACATCGACTTGGGCGACATCGAATCGTTGGCCGATGGCAGCCCCATCGTCAACCTCGTGAACTTTGTGATCGTCAACGCCCTGCGTCAGAAGGCCAGCGACATCCACGTCGAACCGGGCCATCGCTGCACCACGGTGCGACTGCGCGTCGACGGCCAGTTGCGCGAGGTGCTGCGGCCCCGACGCGACTTCCATGCGGCTCTGGTTTCGCGGCTGAAGGTGATGGCCAAACTGGATATCGCCGAGCACCGCTTGCCGCAGGACGGCCGCATCCACGTCCTGGTCGAAGGCCGCGAAATCGACCTCCGCGTCTCCACGCTGCCCACCATCCTGGGCGAAAAGGTCGTGATGCGGGTGCTGGACCGCAAGAACGTGACGTTCAATCTGGACGAACTGGGCGTGCCCGCACCGCTGCTGCAGACGACCAAAAAGATGTTGGCGCGGCCGCACGGATTGATTCTCGTCACCGGACCGACGGGCAGCGGCAAAACCACCACGCTGTACTCGGCCCTGGAATTGATCAAATCCGTACACCGTAACATCGTCACGGTCGAAGACCCGGTCGAATACCAGCTGGAACAGATCAACCAGGTGCCCGTGGGAGCGTCCAAGGCGATGTCCTTTCCCTCGGCCCTGCGGTCCATCCTTCGCCAAGACCCCGACGTGATCATGGTGGGCGAGATCCGCGATGCGGAAACCGCCACCGTCGCCATCCAAGCCGCCCTCACCGGCCACCTGGTGCTCAGCACGCTGCACACCAACGACAGCATCAGCGCGGTAACGCGACTGGCCGACATGGGCGTCGAACCATTCAAGATCGCCGCGGCCCTGGTCGGCGTGATCGCCCAACGGCTGGTACGCACGATCTGTCCCAAGTGCAAAACCACCCACTACGCGGGCGCCGAACTGTTGGCTTCGATCGGTTACACCGGCGACGCCCGCCGCCCGTTCACCCGCGGTGAGGGCTGCCGACAGTGCTACGACACCGGCTACCAGGGACGACTGGGGATCTACGAAATCCTTTCGGTGGATCGACGGATGCGGCAGATGATCGGCCGCCGAGCGGAACTGGACGAGCTCCGCGCCTGTCACCTGGACCAAGGTGGCACGCTGCTGATGGATGAAGGTCTGCGGATGGCCGAAGCCGGTCGCACCAGCCTGGAGGAGATCATGCGCGTCGCCCACTTCGAATAGAACACGGTCACACGCTCTCTGGCATCATGCAATTTCAATACACCGCCAAACAACGCACCGGCGCGTCGGTCACCGCCAAACTAGAAGCGGAAAGCCTGCCCGCAGCCCGCCAGCAACTGCGCCGTGACGGGTTATTGGTCGTCAACATCCAAGCCGTCCAAGACCTGGCCGCCGGCAACACCGCCAAACCGCGTTCGGGACGCGGCATCAAACGCACCGACCTGCTGATGATGTTGTCTCAGTTGAACATCATGTGCCAGGCCGGCGTCGATATCGCCGAAGCCATCAAGAACGTGGCGGACAACATCACCAACCTGGCCTTTCGCAAGGTCTTGCGCGAAGTACACGAGGACATCTCGGCCGGCGTCTCATTCAGCGAAGCGCTGTCGCGTCACCCGCATGTGTTCGACCGCACCCTGGTCGCGGGCGTGGCCGCTGGCGAGCAATCCGGCAGCATCAATGCAGTCCTGAAACGATTGACCGAACTGGTCCGCGGCGACATCCGCTTGCGAGCCGCCGTCTGGTCGATGCTGATGTACCCGATCGTCCTGTGCGCGGTGACGGTCCTGGTGCTGATCGCTCTGGTGTTTTTTATCCTGCCGCAGTTCTCCAAAGTCTTCGACGACCTGGGCCGCCCGGCACCACCGATCACCCGGGTGATGCTGGATTTCGGACAGATCGTCAACGAACATCGACTGTTGGTACTGGGTACTGCGGTGGCCTTGGCGACGGCGGTTACTCTGCTGCGAAACACCCGAATGGTGGGCCGCCTGCTGGACCACGTCAGTTTAAATTTCGCGGTGGTTCGCCATGCCACTCGGCCGCTGCTGACCGGTCGTTGCTTTCGCCTGTTGGGTTCGATGCTGTCGACCGGCGTGCCCTTGATCGATGGGATTCGGCTGTGTCGTGATTCGGTTCATAACCGGCTGTTCCGAGACCTGTTTGAGAAACTGGAAAGCGATGTTCTGAACGGCGAAGGCATGGGCAAACCGCTGCGCGAGGCCAAGTACCTGCCGGCCGGCGCCGCGCAGATGGTGGCCACGGCCGAACGCAGCGGCAATCTGGGCGAGGTGCTGCAAAGCGTGGGGCAGTACTACGAAGAAGAGGGCGAGCAGAACATCCGCGACCTGGTGAAAGTCCTGGAACCGGCGGTGATTGTGGTTTTGGGAGTCATTGTTGCCGGCGTCATCCTCTCGGTTGTCCTACCCTTGTTAGACGTGTCCTCTACACCGCACTAATTTCCTTTGCGCTCCAGCGGACGCAAACACCGGAGCCACATGATGAGTCTCGTATCGTCCCTCACCGAGGCGTTTTCCGAAACGTCGCACCGACTGCCGCGGCTGCGCGGCGGAGGGGCTTCGTCGCATCCATCACCTGCCCCGACCGCTGGCCTTCCCCGGCCGCGGAACCGCTTTCCCCGAGCCTGGAACCTGCGCCCGGCCGGCTACGGCTACATCGGGATCGAAATCGGCTCCCAAACCATCCAGATCGCTCAACAGATCCGTGGCAGCGGCCGGAGCCAGCCGAGTGCTCAGTGGCAGCTGTCCTGGGCCGGCGGCCAGAACGATCCAGACCTGCAGGGTGCCCGTGACCTGCAGGGTTTGGATGCGGCCCTGGATCAATTGCTCACCCAGTGGCCTCGCTTGCGGTCGATGTTCCGCGGCAACCGGGTCGCGTTGACCTTGCCCCCGCACCTGCTGCCTCTGCGGCAGTTCGAAATCCCGGCCGGCAGCCCAACAGAGATGCGGGCGATGGTGCGAGACGAATTGAGCGACGAACTGGGATTCGGCAAACCGTTTACGTTTGCCTTCTGGAACTGCAAACCCGCCACCGGCGATCTGGCCGAAGTGACGGTGGTCGCGGCCGATTACGAAATCTCCCAGCGCGTCACCGAGCGTTTGCTCGAGTGCGGCCTGGAATGCCGCGTGTTGGCCTGTTTGCCCACGGTCTTGGCGCGGGCGGTACAGCGGGTGAGCCGCCGGGCGAGCGATACCTTCCGCCGGGCGAGCGATACCTTGTCGGCGGAACCGGCGGCGGTCCTGCACATCGATGACCACGCCGCTCAGATCGTCTTTTGCCAACAAGGTCGACCGGGGTTCTGCCGCTCCCTGGGCGACTGTGGCCTGGCTCCGCTGCACCGGTTGCTAAGCCAGCATCTGCAGTTGACGGCCGAAGAAAGTCAGCTGTTGCTCGGGGAAGTGGGTCTGGGACCGGAACCCACGTCGCCGCGAGGCCGTTCGCTCCTCACCGGCCTGGTCGCCCCCGCCCTGGAAAGATTGCTGGAGGAAATCCAGCGGACCCTGGGCTATGCCTCGGCGCAGTACCCCGATCAGTTTCCCAAACGCCTGTGGATCACCGGCGGCGGCGCCGAGGTTCGCTCCCTGGACCGCTTTCTGGCTCCGCAGCTCTCGCTGGACGTTTGTGCCGCCGGCCACAGCGGCGCTCCGACCCCAGAGCCGGCCACGCAGCCGTCTGCCGGACACCCGGCCCTGTTCGCGGCCGCTCGCCAGTTGTCCGATAGTTTCTGGGAGCCGCTGTGATGTCGATGAATCTGTTGCATGAAGAATTTCGTTTGCTGCTGATGCTGCGCAGCCGTGTCAAAACATGGTTGACGCTATGCTCGGCATGTTTGCTGATCAGCATCGCAGCGATGGGCGTCGGCGGCTGGCAATTGGCGAGTTTGAACCGTCAAACCGAAACTGTCCGGCAGCGAATCGAACCGCTCGAGCGACAACAATCGCAGATCGCGCGACTGGAAACACAACGAGCTCGGCTGGAAAAACAAACCGTTGCGACCGAGAACCTGTTGCCGCCGGACCCGACCCTGCCGGTCCTGGGGATGATCGCGCAAAGCGCCGCCGCCACGACCGGCGACGTTCAGACGTTGCGATTCCATCTGCAGTCCGACGGTCGCGCTCCCACTTCGCAAACCGCTGCCGCCACCGCGACACCGGTCTCCGCATCGCCGCTGCGGATCCAGGTCAGCCTGCATGGCTGGGCCAGCAGCGATGCGGCCCTGTCCCAGTTCGTCGCCCAGCTGCGCTCCTACGAAGTCTTTGCCAAGGTCGATCTGAGATCCTCCAGCGACGCGCCCAGCGGCGCCAGCGGCGGACGCCACTTTCATCTCGAACTGGTGCACTGATGTTGAACACCCTTTGCCATCGCTACGCCGGCCGGATGTCCATGCGGACCGTCTCCTGCGTCCTGCATGCCATCGGCGCCACCCTGGCCGCGGCGATCCTGATGACCGGCATTGTCGCCTACGGGCGACTGGACGCCCACTGCGGGCGACTGCGCGCCGAATGCCACCGAGCCTCGACCACCCTGGCTCGCGCCGCCGAGATCGCCCAGCGGCGTGACCAGAGCGAAGCCGCCCTCGCCGCGGCGCGCCAGCGCGAACAGCAGGTCCACCGCCGCATCCCGGACCAAGCCGGCGAAATCCAGTTCCTGGACCAGCTGACCCAACTGGCCCAGCAGAGCGGCTTGCAGATTCGCGACTACCGGCCGGGGGCGCGGCACCAACACCCCACACACCAGGAAACCGAACTGGTGCTGCGTCTGGAAGGATCCTACGAAGGGTTGTGCCAGTTTGCCGCCGGCCTGCAGCGGTTGCCGCGGATGTGTCGCATCGGCAACCTGTCCCTGACGGCTCCGCAAGCCGGCAAGTCGAGCATGGCCATGGAACTGCGAATCACCCTCGCGCACAGCCTCCAAGCACCCGAAACCGCTTAACCCTCGCCCGGGCTTCTCGCCTGTGAAAAATAAGTAAAGAGGACTTCCAGCATGACAACCGACGAAGCCGCGCTGCGGCGACAACAACAGCTCAAACGCGTGGTGATCCCGTTGCTGGTCGCGGTCTTGTTTGCCGTGCTGTTCTGGCCCGCCAAGGAAACCACGCCTCCGCCTCCACCCGCTGCGCCGGTCGCGGCATCACCGGCCGGGGCTGCGTCATCCGAGGTGACGACCGCGCGGCCGTGGCCGCGCTGGAACCTAGAACACATCACCGCCGAAAACCCGTTCCTGCCACCGGAAACCAAAACCGAAAGCGAAAGCGGATCCGCAACGGCCGACAGCGCTTCGCCCGTTGCAAGGGACGCCGGACCGGTGGCATCGGAGGAAGCGGCCGAGGGCGCGCTGTCGTGGTGGCAGATGGCGCAGGACATGACCCGCCTGGTCGACCGCTTGCGCCAGCCGGCGCCCGCGGTGGCGACATCGGGCACGTCTTGGACGTCGCCGGGCACCGCGGCCAGCGAATCGGCGGCGGTCGCCGCAAGCGACCACGCTGTGGATGACGACGCGGCCGATGAACATTCGCACACAGTGTCTGTCGAGCAGCTCGATCCGGAGTCCGTGGGACGCTTGCAAGCGATCCTTCATAGCGAACACGGTCGGATTGCGTTGTTGGAAGGCAACCGTCTGATTCGCGAAGGGGACCGTTTGGCCGAAGGCTACCGGGTTGTGCAGATCACGCCCGACGAGATCCTCGTTCGGCCCAGCGAGCCACGCGTCGGGTCCAGCGGGCCGCGCGTCGGGCCCAGCGAGCCGGCGGGACCGGGCGGCGGGCCGGCGGAGCTATAGAGCCCCCGCTTTGCGATGGGTGTCCGGGGCGTTATGGTCAACACAGTACGGACCCACATCCTGGGTCTTCGCTGTGCCGAAGCCCGGCGGTTTCTCTCCACGTATCTTTGGAGCCCATCCCAATGGCTTACACCCTTCCTGATTTGCCTTACGCTCACGACGCTTTGGAACCGCATATCGATGCCAAGACGATGGAGATCCATCACGGCAAGCATCACCAAGGTTACGTCAGCAAGGTCAACGATGCGTTGGCGGGCACGGACCTGGCCGACAAGCCGGTTGAGGAAGTGATCCAGAACCTCTCGGCAGTGCCGGCCGACAAACGGGGCGCGGTCCGCAACAACGGCGGTGGTCACGCCAACCACTCTCTGTTCTGGACCGTATTGGGTCCGGGCAAGGGCGGCAAACCCTCCGGCGCATTGGCCGAAGCGATCGATTCCGCTTTCGGCAGCTTCGAAGCGTTCCAAGAAAAGTTCGCTGCGGCCGCCGCCACACGCTTCGGCAGCGGCTGGGCCTGGTTGGTTGTCGACGGAGGTAAATTGGCCGTTGGCAGCACGGCCAATCAGGACAACCCGCTGATGGGTAAAGACGTGGCCGGGATGAGTGGCACGCCGATCCTGGGACTGGACGTTTGGGAACATGCCTACTACCTGAACTACCAAAACCGTCGCCCCGACTACATCGCCGCGTTCTGGAACGTGGTCGACTGGGACGCCGTCGCCAAACGCTACGAAGCGGCCAAGTAACAGGCTCGTCCCGTAAAGGTAGCGGGCTCGTCCCGCAACCCGCCTACGAATGTTTGTCAGCTCGGCTGTTCGCAGCCGAGCTGTTTTTATAGGGGCATAGACGGGTCCAGGTGAGAGAATTCGTAGCTGAACTCGCCAGCGTTTGGAGGTAGCGGCGTCGAACGCCGCGCGTCCCAAGTATGGCGACTTCAGCGACGAGCCTGATTGATCTTGACGGGCGGCTGCGGCAAGTCCTACGGTCCCCGAGACCCAGGATGCGAAGCTTTTTTTGGCAAGGAATGCCGGGGAAGTTTTTGCCGAATAATTCAAATCCGCCAGTCCTGCTGGTCGAAAGACTTCTCTGTAGGCGGCGCCATCGATTGTGATGGAAACACGAATGATTCAACCTCAGCTAATATGATCGCGGCTGGCCGGGTCTGCGAACCGGCAATCCTGCGATTTGTCACTACCAAGGATGGAACTGATGCGTTACCGAACCCACGTACGCCAAGTCCTATTGGCCGGCTGCGCGGTCGCGGTCGCCGCTTCGACCGGATGCCGCGGCGGCATGAGCGCCCCCAGCTGGAACACGTTCGGATGGGGCAAGAAACCTTCGGCCGAAGCGTTGGCCGGCGATGGTCCTTCGACCACCTACCCGGCTCCGCCTTCGCAGAACGCGACGCCCGCGGCAATCGCTTCGGTGGCCGGCGGAACCGCCTCGCCCCAATCGGCCGACACAGGTTCACCGGCTGGCAACCCGGCGTCCGCGAGCGGTAGTGCTTCGGGTGCCTACGCAGTGACTCCTCCGGCCGGTTCGGTACCCAACGCTGCCGCCGCCGGAGCCAACGGCTACTACAACGCCAGCCTCGGTAACACCGCCGCGTCCCCAACCGCGCAGACCGCCGCGGCGGGCAACTACGGTGGCTATGCGCAAGCCGCGACCGCCGGCGGATACCAGTACGGCGGCCCCGCCAGCGACCAAGGGCAAGCGGCCGGCGGCCAGACGCAACCCGCTGGCAACGCCCCGGCGGGCGGTAACGCGTATGCCAGCACCGCGGGCGGTTACTCCCTGCCCGGCAGCTCCGCCGGCTCGGCCACCCCGGCCGCTTCCAGTACGGCGCCGGCCTACGGCGGATCCGCCTACAGCTTGCCCGGGGCCGACAACGCTGCGGTCGCCAACCAATCGCCCGCCGCAGCGGCCGGCAACCCCGCCAATCCGTACGGCTACGCCGTCCCCGGAGCCGCGTCCGGCCCAGCGGCCCAGACCGCTGCCGCCCCGCCCGCCTACACGCCGGCGGCTCCGTACCAGCCCGGCAGCACTTCGGGCAGTGCCTATCCGGGCAGCTACGTCCGCTGAGCGGTCCCCATTCTGGCCAAATCAGCAGCAGTGCGACGGCTCGCCAATTTGAATCGGCTCTGGTAGGCAAAACGGCTCGCGATGAGTATCCTTATCTCTTCTGTCGAGCCACTTTCTCCCCATCGTCCTACGCACCCCTAATTACTACTATGGCGCGTCGAGTCGTTAGCCGCAAAGACAAGGTCGCTGAAGCCGAAGCGGCCGAAGCCGAAAAGTCGGCCAAGAAGAAGAAAAAGACCAAAACGGCCAAACGCAAAACCAAAGCGAAACCGGCCACCGAAGTTCGCATGAAGATGTACTGGGGCGTGTTCAGCCAAAGCCTCAAGCGGATCGCCGTCTTCGAATACGACCAGAAGAGCGAAGCCGAGAAACGGGCTGCCGAGCTGAGCAAGGGCGGCAAGAGCCCGCACTTTGTGCAAAAGGTCAAAGAGGAAGTGGGCATCGAGTAGCCCGCAGAGCGTTGCTGCGTCGGCGTCCCCATTTGATCAGGAGCTGGCCGTAGCTGAAGTCGCCAGACGTCGGACCTTTGCGCCGTCTCGATCCAATCGCTGGCGATCGGCTACCCTAGCGGCGGCGGCGTACCCAGGCGACGAATTTCGCCAACTCGTCGTGCTCCAACAGGCTTTCGGGCGTATTGTGAAAACGCCCCAGATCTTTTTCCCGCGGAATCAGCTTGTGGATTGCGCGGTGGCAATCCCGGCAGACCGAGATCGTCTGCCGCATCTGCTCGCGGCTAAAGCGTTTCTGAAACCAACGGTTGCGATGGCACGTACGCGGGATCAGATGATGCTCGGTCGTCCCTAATTTGGTCACCCGCTGGCACAAACGGCACGGCGAGGGTTGGGCAGGAGGCATACGAAGCGACCGGGATGCAGGAACAAACTCGGCTGCCCGAGGCTCTCCCCAAAACCCCGCGGTCCCAGTCGGCCGGGCAGACGAGCGATTATAGCCGGCTGTCTATACCCGCTGCGGTGGCTCTATACCCGCTGCGGTGGCTCTTTACGGGGCGGTGGCTCTTTACGGGGCGGTGGCCGAGCGTACGACGCTGCCGACCAGATAGCTTTTCAGGCTGGCGATCACCTGATCGATACAACTGGCCAGCTCTCGCAGGCGGCGATCGCGTTGCCGGATGGGCCAGAGCTGGACGTGGACGACCGTTTGGGCCAGCGGCGCGGCCTGGGGGTCGGTGTCCTGCGGTTGCTCTTCCAGTTGCATCGAGATTTCAAACCCGATCCGATGGTCCGCTCGGCGACGACCTCCCAGACTGTACAGGACGTTCAGCCGCACGCGGACTTCGTCCTCGCTGACCGACAGGACTTCGGCGCTGTGATCGGCAATAAAGCCGCGCAGTTTCTCGATGGCCAGATCGCGTGGAACCGGCGTGTGGACCTGCAGCTCGGTCTGGCTCTGTTCGCCGCCCTCCCACCAGGACATTAGCCCGGCCAGCGCACCGCCGCGCGGGTCCACGGTGGCTTCATCACTGCTGCGACCGGCCCCCAATTGGACCACACGGTTACGGCCGGTGTCCTTGGCTCGCAGCAGTGCTCGGTCGGCGCGGGCGAGGACCGTCTCGGGACTGTCGCCGGACTGGTACTCGGTCACGCCAAAGCTGGCCGTCAGGGGGGCGCCGCCAAGCGCCTCGACCGGCGTCTGCTCGATGGTTTTGCGGATGGCTTCGGCGCGGCGGGTGGCCGTTGGATTGTCGCTCGAGGGGCTCAGCACGACGAACTCCTCGCCGCCGTAGCGACACACCAGATCCCCTTCCCGAGCGTGTTTTTGCAGAACGCGGGCGAACTGCACCAGGGCTTCGTCGCCGGCCTGATGCCCGTGGACGTCATTGATCTGTTTGAAGCGATCGATGTCACAGATGATCAAGCTGAACGTCGGCCCGCTGCTGCTGGCGAAATCGGTCAACTCCGCCAAGGCGCGATCGAACTGGCCGCGGTTGTCCACCCCGGTCAGGGCGTCCTTGGTCGCCTTCTCATGCAGCGCCACCAATCGTTCTTCGAGACTGGTTTGGCGTGAGGCATCGTGGAAGATCGCTAGCGCTCCGATCGTTTCGCCGCGGCGACCGCTGACGGCCGAGATGTGCACGTGCACGGGCACGCGGTTCGCCTCGCGTCCGCGAATCTGCAATTGATGACTGCTGAACACGCCGCTTCGCAGGCATTCATAAACCGGACAATTCTCGGTATCGATCGCCTGGTCGTCGCTGTCCTCGAGCTCGATCAGCTCCGGTGTCCAAAGGTGTTCGCACGCGGCCTCGGACATCACGCCCGAGAGCCGTTCCAAGGCGCGATTCCAACCGATCACGATGCCGTCGGCGTCTACAAAGACGACACCGTCGTGCATGTGATCGAACAATTGGCTGTGGTACCGCTGGTGACAATCGACGCGGGCGATGTCGGTGCTGCCGATCACGTTGCCGGCACCCCAGGGTCCATCGTCACGGCTGTCGGACAATTGCTGCAACCACCGCGTGACGACTCCCCGGGGAACCGTTTCGGATTGGGTCTGAACCATGCGGCAGTAGTCGTGCACCAGTTCCGGATCGAACTGCGTGCCGCTGCCGGCCATCAATTCACTGATCGCGCGTTCGCGGCTCATTGCCGGCCGGTACACCTGGTCGGTCGTCATCGCATCGACCGCGCCGACGATCGCCAACATGCGAGCGCCCAACGGGATCGACTGGGCTCGCGGAGCGTCGCGGTTGCGGCGGCTGTCGAACCAGGCGTGGCTGTAACGGACGATCGACAGCAGTTCGGCGTCGTTGGTGCATCCCGACAGGATCTCGCATCCCAGCCGCGGATACAGGTCCATCGTCAATTGTTCGGCGACCGACAGTTTGCCGGGCTTGCGCAATACGTTGTCGGGGATCCCGATCTTGCCGATATCGTGCAATAGCGCCGCCACCTCGATACGGTCCCGCATCTCGGCGGGCAAACGCATGCGCTCGGCCCACAGCGAACATCCCACGGCGACGCGCAAAGAATGCGCGGCCGTGGGCGGATGCTTGGTCCGCAGGGCGTAGTACAGAGCGGTCGCCATGCCCAAACGGACCATGGCCAGGCGATTTTCGATCGCCTGGTCGGCTTCCTCCGGCGTGCCCCCGCTCAAGGGCAATGCGGCGGGTGACGAGAAACCGTTGATCGGATCGAGGGGGGAGGAGGTTCCAGACATTCCAGGCCGGCTAGCGTAGAGGCGTCGACATTGATTCCTGATGCGGAAACTTAGGTCACGCCTGCGGCCGAGGCAACGAAATTATCCAGAACTGTTCGAGATCAACGATACCGCTCGAGCAACCGCTTGAGACTGACCGACGATTCCGCCTCGCCATCACCGGCGGCCGCCGGTGGCAGGGCCGCCGGCGGTGGCTGCACCGTGGCGGCCGGGTCGGCACCCGGGCGATGGCCCACGGCCGAGTTCAACATCGGGGACGGAGCAAAGGTGACCGGCCCCTGATCGACCGCCGCCGCGGGGTTGGCCGCCGCGGGGTTGGCCGCCGGACGGCTGGTTTGCACCTCCGACTCCACCTCGGGCAATCGAGCCGGGCCGGCCGTAACCACCGGACGCTGGTCGAGGATAAACTCGGGCACCGCATCCAGGGCAGCCGTCTGCGGGGCGGGCTGGGACGGGTCGAACGGTCCGGCGCTGACCGGCGGCGTCATCTCGACCGCACCAGGATTCTGGCGAGCCTTGAAGAAGCGGCCGCGTTGGTAGGCGTCGTTCATCGCTCCGGCAGCCCACGGTCCTTCATTCAGCGCCACGTGGTTGTAGGCCAACAGCGTGCCCTTCTGACGATGCAGTTCGCGGATTGCCAAGTTATAGGCGGTGATTGCGCGGTAGAAGTCCGACTCGCTCTGCAGCACCTGGCGTTGGGCTTGCAGGTAGAAATTAATATTGTCCAGTTCCTGGACGTACCGCTGCAGCAAGACTTCCATTTGCCGCAGGTCGGCTTGATAGCGGTGGTAGTTGGTTTCCAGCAGCGTATGAGCCCGTTGCAGTTCGCGAGCCGCCGCGGACAGATCATGACTGACCCGCAGTTCGGTCTCGTTCAGCAGGGCCCGTTCGCGGGCCACATTCAATCTCGCATGGGCCACCGCATTGCTGGCCGCTCGCAAGCCGACCGGGAAACTCAGCTCCAACCCGGCTTGCCATTCCTGATAGTCCCCGCCGGTGATCGAACCGTACAGGTTATCCAGCGGCTGGCCATCGTTGTCACCGATCAGGTGATCGCCCAAGCCGCGCCAGCGGTATTGACCGAGGAAGTCCAAGCGGGGGCGACGATTCAGACGCGACGCCACCAACTCCAGCTCGCGCCGTTTGATGTTCCACTTCTGACGCCGGATTTCGACGCGGCGCGAGAGCGCTTGGTTGAGCGCACTGTTCCAGTCGAATACGACTTCGGCGGTCGCGGGGCGGGAGACGGGCTTGATCAAGCGACCGTCGGTCGCGGGCAAACCGAGCAGGTACCGCAGGCGCTGTTCCGCGGCATACAGTCCCGACGGTCCGGCCAGGGTGTTCTGAACCTGAGCATGGAACTGGAAGAATTGCGATCGTGCCTGGGCTTCTTCATCCGGGCTAGCGATCCCCGCTTCCAAACGCGTCTCCTGGAACTGGAACGTCTGCAGGGCCGCTTCGCGACCACGCAGGTTCGCTTCGAGCAACCGGTAGCCCTCGTACAGTTCCCAGTAAGCCTGCTCGACATCGGCCACCAACGTGATCACCGCGGCTTCGAAATCGGCCAGCGAGACGTCTTCGTTGATGCGGGCGATCAGCACCCCGTTGTACTGGCCGATCGGAGCGTTGGGCCCGGCGATCTGGTTGTAGTACGTCCCGGCACCCTGCATCAGCGGCTGGCGCCATTCGGCTTCGACAAACCCGATGAAGTCGCTGGGAAACTGCCGAAACGGGCGGTTGGTGCGGTTGTAGTTGACCACGTGCCGCAGCGCGAAACCGGCACCCTGCGCGGTCTGCTTGGCCAATTCGTTGGTGAAAACGGCGTTGGTTTCCTGCAGGGCCACCGGATTGAAGGCCGCCCCCAGCCCGCCACGCTGGACGTTGGTCGGTTGGTCCACCTTGGTCCAGTACAACTGGCCGCTGTACTGCGCGTCGAAGGCCGACAACGCGGCTTCGACGCCCAGCTGGGGATTGGCGTGGGCGAGCGCCGGGTCGTAGACCGTCGTGGTCGCCTGAGGCGACGTCACCACGGCCCCGCCCAGGGTCCGCAGCGCCGGGCTGTTGCCGACGGCCAAGCGAACGGCCTCCTCCAACGTCAGGTCCCAAGCCGGCAGCTCCGACGGGTCCTCAAAAGCCAGTGGCTCGGTGGCTCCCGTCGCTTCGGGCGGCGAGTTCTCGGTGCAGGCGGAAACCTGCGGGTACTCGATCTGCAGCCCCACCCGATCATGATAGGACGTGGTCGTGTCGTGCGGCCCCGGCGGAATCCGCTGGGCGAGGCTGCATCCGCTGTGGACCAGCACCGTCACGAGCATGAGGTAGCGACACCATGATTCTGTTCGTAGCTTCGACACCGCAGGCCATCTCTTGCTGAGGGAGAGCGAATACGGTGCGCAGCCCACACGCTACGAACCGTACAGACCGTATCGGCGGTGGACCGAGAGCAACTGGAATCAACGTTCGCTGCCAAACATTCCAAAGAGCCGTCAAAGTCAACGCAAACCGCACCGTCGGCGAAGCTGTAACGATTACAAAGCCTGTGCCACTGGGGGCGCGAGTCTAGGCCGCTTTGCCGCGGCGTTTCAGTTCGCGGCGCATCCGCCGTCGTTCGGCTTTGTTCATCGAGGACCAGTCGATCGATTCGGGATCCAGCGGCTCGGCATCCTCATCGTCGCCAGAGCCCTGGTTGCTGCCGGCCTCTTCGTTGCCAGCCACTTTCTGCGAACCGTCCGTAGCGTCCGCCGCTGCGGCTGACTCCTCGTGGTCCGTATTGCTGGCGGAATCATCCGCACTGGCATCCGCCGGCTCGGACGGCCCCCTGGCAGCCCGCAAACCGAACCAGCGACGCGGCCGCTTGGGCTCGACCTCTTCCTCATCTTCCGCCCCGCCCTGCTCTGCGGACTCCGGCTCGGCCGCTTCGTCGTCCTCCGGCGGCTCGGATTCGGTTTCTCCGGCCGGCTCGGACCGCGAGCGCCGCTTGCCAAACCATTTCAGTTTGAAACCCAAGCGACGTTTTTCGCGCGGCGCTTCCTCGGTGTCGTCTTCCTCGGTGTCCGCATCGGACTCGACGTCCTGCTCCGCATCGACGTCCTGCTCTACCTCGATGCCCTGATCGTCTCCGTACGCGTCGCCTTCGTCCGCGCCGTCTTCGTTGCCCGCCGGTTGACGCCGCGACAACGCTTTAGGCCAGCGGACCCAGCGTCGCAGGCGTCCCGGTTCCGTGTCCTCATCATCTGGCTCCGCGTTATCGGACTCAGCGTGCTCCGCTTCGGCATCTTCCGGCCGAGCGTCTTCTTCGACCAGCCGCAGCTCGGCGCGTCGCGTGCGGTCGAACCACTGCACGATCTTCCATTCGCGGAGGCGATCGGCCAGGCGGTCGTTGGCATCGATCTGACGGACGTCGCGATACAACAGGCGCAGGTAGGCGACCATCGCGACCCAAATCGCCGCATAGGCCCACAGCGGCGCGGCGGCCAGCCACAGGACGGTTGCCGGCGTCGCGGCGGAAACAAAACGCCAATGCACCAGGGCCGGATAGGCCAACATCATCGCGGCGATGGCCAGCGCGACCGTAGCCACGCGTGAACGCCAGATCTCCGCCGTCAAACGCAATCCCAGAGCGGCCCCGCCGACGGTCAACAGCAACCGCAACCAGTCATCCCCGGCCAGCACCTGACGCTCGCCCAAACACCTGTCCAGCAGCGCACCGCCCCAGTCGACCAATCCCACGAGGACGTCCAAACCGGCTACGGCCAGGACCAGGATCACCGGCCGCCAGATGCGATAGTGTCCCTGGTAGTCGTCGCTGCGATAGCGCCGCAGTTGATAGATCAAGAACGCGGCCACGCTGGCCGTGGTCAACAGCAACAGGGCCAGCCACGAGCCAAAACTATCCGGGCGTCCCAGCAGCAGCGGCCGGGCAAGTTCGGACTTGTAGGCCAACGGAGCCCAGGACGTGGCCGCCCAGTGGCCCAGCGTCAACAGCGCGGCCAGGCAGGCGACGGCAACGATGGCCGCCGACAAACTGCGGCGGCGGACCGGCACCAGGGCAAACCAGCGAGCCCGCAAGCGGCGATGCACCCGAGCTCCGTAGGCGGCGTGAGGCCGCCGCGCTTGACGACGTGCCGCCACGGCGGCCTTGGAGGGGCCGCGTCGCTGGTCCAAACCGTGGGCGTAGATCACGCGCCGGCGGCGCTCTGCGAGTTGGGGTCGCCGGTAAGCTGCCATGGATGTGCCGGAAGGAAAGACCGAAGGAACAAAGCCGGGGTGGAAGGTAGCCCAGCCGCGGCGGCCGGAGCAACATCAAGTCCGCCGCCGGCGAGCCGTTGGTTACTTTCCGCCCCGTGCCGGCAGCGGCGTGCGGTGCACCACCGGGGCGATCTCCTGGGCGGCCTGCTCCTGCCAGGCGGCCCCGTCGGCCGGAGCCGGCGAACCCTGCGGAGCAGCTCCCGAACCCTGCGGAGCGGCTCCCGAACCCACCGGAGCGTCCTCCAGAATCGATTCGCCCGGCGGCACGATCTCGATCCCGTTGTCCTGCGTGGGTTCGATCACCTCATAGCCGCTGTCGTCGGCTTCCAGGATGACCGCTCCGCCGGGGGCGAGCAGTTGGGCGTCGCCGGCGGGGGCCGGAGCCACCGGGTGGACCGGACCGCGGCGGACGACGTTCGGACGGGTGACGCCGTAGCGGATCTTCTTGCCCGCGGTTCGTTCCCGAGCCCGCTCGATCGCGTCCCAGTAAGCCTTCTTCGGCCAGGGGCCTTCTTCCAGCTCGATCCCGCACTCCAGCAGCAGCGTGCCTTTCAGGTAGTGGATGTAGTTCAGCGATTTGTTGTATTCCGCCAGAGCCTGGTAGTAGCTGATCTGGGCCTGAGCACGACGCAGCTGGCTCTGCAGCACTTCGTTCACCGGGCTCAGACCGTTGCGGTACAGGGCCAGACGCGCTTCGACTTCGCGGTCGTAGGCGGCCAACTGCTGGGCCGTGGTCTGGATCAGGTGGTAGTGCGTTCGCTGCTTGCCGAACGCGTCGCTCAACTGGCTGACCAGCAGGCGTTCCTGTTCCCGCACGTAGTCGCGGTTGCGAGCCAGCACCAATTGCTTGTTCCGCACGTCGGCCAGCGGACGTCGCTTGCCGATCGCTGCGGGGGTGTATTCGAGCCGAGCTCCGATCTCCTGGTAATCGCCGCCGGTCAACTCCGCCAGAGCCGACGAACCGGCGTTGGGAGCCGGGATGTCGCTGCCGCTGGAAGGTCCCAGCGTGTCGCCCACACCGACCCAGCGGTACAGCAGCGAAAAGTTCAACTCGGGCAACAACCGGTTCTTGGCACCGATCAATTCCAGTTCGGACTTTTTGACTTCCGTGCGCGAGCGTCGCAGCTCGGGGCTGAGGGCCAGCATCTCACAGACAGCCTGTTCCCAGTCGAAATTGATACGGGCAAGCGACGGTTCGTCGACAGGCCGAATCAGGCGGCTGTCGGTCGGCGCCAAGCCCATCTTCTCGCGCAACACGCGTTCCGCCCCGTAGACGCCCAAGCGATCGAGGCCCGGCACGTTCGAACCGGTCAACGCCGATTCCAACTGGCTGCGGAACTGGAAGTATTGGCCGGCGGCCTGCGCCACGTCCTGGGTCGTGCCTTTACCACCGGAAAGGTTTTGTTTGGCGTATTCCGCCGTGGCCTGGGCGCTGTTGCGGCCGATCATGGCCGTTTCCACGTTGCGGTAGGCGACGTACAGATCCCAGTACGAGTTCTCGACGTCGCGGACCAGGTTGCGGACCGAGATCTCAAAATCGTGCAGGGTGTTGTCTTCGTTCAAGCTGGCCAGGACGACCGGCAAACGGTTGATCAGGGTCCCGCGGTTTCGCATCAGCGGATGCTGCCACTGGGCTTCGATCACGGCCGTGTAATCGCTGGGCACCTGACGCCCGACGTCGTTGGTTTGCACGTTGTTGCGAGCGTAGACCACCTGCTCTCGCAGGGTCAACACGCCACCGGTCGCCGTCCGCTTGCTGATCGCCAGCTGTTGCGTGCTGTCGAAAGCCTGGAATTGCTGGGGGTTGAAGACGTTGCCCGGGCCGACGTTGCGGACGCGGTCGGTCGTGGCGACGTTGAAGAACCCGCTGACCTGGGCATCGAACTCGGCCAACGCGTCCTCGACGCCGCCCACCTGGTTGGCCCGAGGTGCGCCGCGGGGCAGCACGCGGTTGCCCTGGCTGTCGACCGTCAGCGGCACCGACTGCGTGGTGCTCTGCTGGATCGCCACGTCGTAGACCGAACCGAACTGAGCCGCTTGGCCGCTGGTGAACTGAGCCGCCACGTTCTGGCGTTGCTCGGCCGTTCCGCCGGTGGTCACGAAGAACTTGCTGTTCTGCAAGGCGATACTGACGCAGTCCTCCAGCGAGAGGTCCCAGTACTCGAATTCGTGATTATCGATCGTCAGCGGCGGCAGCGACTCGGTCGTCTCGGCCAACGAATCGACCTGCACGTCCGGATACTCGATCTCCGCAGCGGTATCGAGATAATACTGCAGGTTCGGCGATTCATTCAGGAAGAACGGTTGCGTTGGTGTGCAACCGATCGACGTGATCACCGTCAACGCGAGCTGGATAATAGCGGCGTAGCGAAACAGCCGACGATTCATCTTTAGGCTTCCTTGCCAGTGTCCGATTCCGCGAGCGGCGAAGTGCCGCAGCGCAGTCCTGTGACCATTGAAATGGAAGCCCCCCTATCGAATGGACCCAGCCTGTTGCCAAGCCTGGTCCATCCGCCCGAAAGCAAGTATCGACCGCCGCCGCGGTAAACTTTGACGATTAAAGACTATTTTCCGGCAAACTAAGCACGTCGGCATAAATCTTTCGGTGAAACCCCGCGACAACACCCTCCCGCGCAGCGGGAGGGTCGCCTTTCGCTCCGCGAAAGTAGCTGGAGGCAACACTGCCGAAAGGCGACGCTGGCGGCATTGGCGCCCCACCGCGCCGCACTAAAATCCGCTAGCAACATGCTTTGCTCGATTCTCTACGCTTGCCAATCGATCCCTATGAACTTTCAAACCGATGCCGCCGGGGCCCTGTTGAGTACCGACCTGCCCCTGCCGAAGCGGACCGGGAAGGTTCGCGACGTGTACGATTTGGGCGACGAACTGCTGGTCGTCAGCACCGACCGGATCAGCGCTTTCGACTGGATCCTGCCGGTGGGGATCGCCGGCAAAGGCGAATTGCTGACCCGCCTCAGCCGGTTCTGGTTCACGCTGCTGGACTTTCCCAATCATCTGGTCAGCGTTGATCTGCCGCTCGGCCGCCTGGAGGGCATCGACGCCGAACCGCTCCGCGGCCGCTCGATGGTCGTCCGCAAAGCCCAGGTGGTGCCGTTTGAGTGCGTCGTCCGCGGCTACCTCGAAGGCAGCGGCTGGCAGGAATACCAGCAGAACGGGGCCGTGTGCGGGGTCTCGCTGCCGGCCGGATTGCGGCAGTGCGAGGCTCTGCCCGAACCGATCTTCACGCCGGCCACCAAAGCCGAACACGGGCACGACGAAAACGTCAGTTACGAGTGGATGGCCCAGCAGATTGGCGAAGACCTGGCCGGCCGCTTGCGGACGGCTTCGCTGGAGATCTACCGCCAGGCCGCCGAGCACGCTCGCGGCCGCGGCCTGATCATCGCCGACACCAAGTTCGAATTCGGCTTGGTCGACGGCGAATTAATTCTCGTCGACGAGGTGCTGACGCCCGACAGCTCGCGATTCTGGGCCGCCGACGAATACGAACCGGGCCACGCCCAGCGTTCGTTCGACAAACAGTTCGTTCGCGAATGGCTCAGCCGCAGCGACTGGGACCGCAACAGCCCGCCGCCGGCGCTGCCGGCGGAGATCATCGCCAAAACCCAGGCCAAATATCGAGAAGCCTACGAGCGGTTGACGCAGTAGGTGTCGGTTGCCGGTTGTCGGTTGATGGTTGTCGGTTGTCGGTTAACAAGGACCCATCAACTAACAACTAACAACCAACAACCAACAACCAACTACCGCTGTTCGGTAGCGGCCGGTGCGGCGGCGGTGGCTTCTGCGGCCGGGGCGGCGGCGCCGAGCACTGCGGCGGCTTGATCGCCGTCCTCAAAATCGATCGCGATCGGGTCCACGTCCTCGGCCACCTGCAACACCAGACCCGAGATTCGCCAACCGGCGTCTTCTTTCTTCATCAACCACACCACTTCGTTGGTCGTTTCGGTGCCGTCGGCCACGGGTTCGGTCCAGACCGAGTGGACCAGGGCGGCGTCTTCGGCGTCGGGAGCCGGTTGGCTGCGAGTCACTTCGAAACGTGCATCGGGTGCGCCCATCGAATCCATCTTCAATCCGGTGCGTTGGCATTCGGCTTGCGCCCGCGCGGTCAACAACCGCACGGCTTCCACCTGAGCGGCACCGCCGCGGCGGATACGATCGAGAAACTCGCTGACCACGGCGGTCGGAGCTTCGGTGGCGCTCTGGGCGTTGGCCTGCGCCGAGGCAGCCGGCGCGGCGGCCGAATCCTGGGGGGCATCTTCGGCGACGGGAGGTTTCGAACCACATCCGGAAAGCGACAACGTGAGAAGGACGACGCCGAATCCCATTGCAAACTTGGCCATTGCTATTTGCATCCTTGCTGAAAGCGGTATTGGTAGGTTTGATACGAGCCCGTGTTACGGCATCTAGGCCGCGGCGGTCAACGCCGATTGTGTCTCAGGGGTCGCGTACAGGATCGTGTTGCCACGGCGGCCCACCGCGGCGATCGCCCCGGTTTCGCGGAGCACATAGGCGATCCGCTGGGCCACCCAACGCTCGACCTCCAGGACGCCAGCGAGTTGAGCCGTACAGAACGGCTGCGTCAACCGCTCCGAGTCGATCAACGGCAGCAGTTGGGAACTATCGACAAAGCGATGCGTCTGTAGGACGCGGGTCAACACGACGTCCTTGACGCGGTACTTGGCCTGGCGGCGGCGGCGACGTGACCGTGTCGGCGGCAATCGCCACTCCTCCACTTCCACGACCGGCACTTCCAAGACCAGGCGACTGTGCGGAAACACGCGCGTGAAATAGACCAGTTCATCAAACAGCTCCAGGACGCTGCCGCGGCTGGGACTGTAGCGGCGACTGGCGACCGGGCCGTCGGCCGACCTCTGGCGTACGATGCGTTTGCGGCCGATGATCGGCTTGACGACGCGGACCCGGTGCTCCTCCAGCAAGCGCTGGATCTTGTCGCGAATCGCCACCAACGAACCGTGCTGGACCTCGACCAATTCGCCATCGCAAACCGCATCGATGCGGTAGGGCCCCATGGTCACTTCCACCTCGTCGGCGCCGCCAGCGTAGGACTGTTTTAACTGGCGATGAAGGGAGGTTTCCATGGCGTCGCTGCCTCGGGGCTGGGAGAAACGCGAGCGTTATTCGGGTTCGATGCCGAAATCTCGGATCGTAAACAGGGTCTGCAGCTGGATCCCGCGCTGCGCGAACGCTTCCTGGCCACCGGCCAAACGATCGATGATCCCCAGCACGCCGATCACCTTCAAACCAAACGCTTCGGCGGCGTCGACCGCCTTGAGCGCGCTGCCACCGCTGGTGATCACGTCTTCGACAATGACCACTCGCTGGCCGGCTTTGACCGGACCTTCGACCTGTCGTCCGGTGCCGTGATCCTTGGGTTCCTTGCGAACCATGAACCCCCGCAGCGGTAGATCGCGTTGGCCGGCCACGGTCACGATCGCCGCGGTGATCGGGTCGGCACCGATGGCCATCCCGCCCACGGCATCGGGCAGCGGCCCGTTCTCGTCCATCTGCTTGAGCATCCCGGCGGCGATCAGATTGGCTGCCTGGGGATGCAGCGTCAGGTTGCGACAGTCCAGGTAATAGGACGCCTGCTTGCCGCTGGCCAAAGTAAAGTTGCCGAACTGGAGTGCTTCGCTGCGGAGCAATTGTTTCAGGGCATCGGCATCGAAATGATTCATCGCTGCGCTCTTTCAAACGGTGGTGGAACGGTGGGTTGACGGGAGGCATTGTGACGGCCCAAGCGCCATCGGGGAACCGTCCCCGCCGGGGAACCGTTTACCGCCGGATGCTGATGGTCGAACCCTGCGAGAGGATCCCGTACACGTCTTCGGCATCGGCCGGCTCGAGCGCGATGCAGCCTTTGCCCATCGCGGCGGCCGCACCGCCGTGAATGCACATCTGTTGCCCCAAATCCAACCACACGTTTCCGAAGGGGTTCTGTGGATCCCCGGCGGCGATCGAATTCCCATTGGCATCGCGGTACGTCTTGCCGGCTTGCTTGTCCCGCACGGTGTAGGTTCCCGGCTGGGGTGCCGGATCGCTGCCCAGCGTGATCGGAAAGCGGCCGGCGTACAGTTCGCCCAGCATCAGGGTCAGTTCTGCGGATTGGAGATTCACCTCCGCACGGAAGGGTCCGCGAACGACCTTCAGTTCCGTGCCCGGCATCACCACCACCGGATCCTCGATGCCGTTGATGTTGGCCAACAATTGCCAGGGGACTTCGTACTTCGCTGCGATCTCCATCAGTGTTTCATTTTTGCCGACCCGGTAGGGCTGCTCCAACAGGTGCAACCGAGAGTAAATGACTTCGCCGGCCAATGGGTCGAGGCGGCTGAGCAATTGTTCGCGTTCGGTGTCGGTCAGGTCCGGCGCGTTGTAGAACAGGCTGAGCGTGGTCAGGGCCTCCTTCATCCGGTCCGCTTCGACGTGACCGTCGGCGGCCAGGATCGCGTTGGCCAACCCCACATTGGTGCTCGATGGTGCGTCGGCCATCTCGCCGGCATCGGCCGTGTCGCCGACATCGGCCGTGTCGCCGGGCAGAGCCAAGGCGTCACCGGCGGCGGCGTCCGAACCGGCCTGCATATTGGGGAATTGATAACCACCGCCGGCGGCGGAAGCGTCTGCCGAATCGGTGTTTGCAGGAGCGGTCATGGCCAGATCGAGCCGGGCGTCGGCAGCCGGATCGGAATCGGTCGGCGTCGCCTGTCCGGCGTCTTCCTGCGTGGCCACCGAGGGCGCCAGCGAACTGGGATCGGGCAACTGAAAACGGTCCTGGCCGGTCGATTCGTAGGTCCGGCCCGATTCGATGACCGGCGGTTCAACCCCGACCGGGGGCCGAGGCAGGCGATTGTCTCCAGCAACCTGCGTAGGTTTGTCGCCTGCCGCCGTGGTCGAGTCGGAGAAGGAACCGATCACTCCGCCGTCTTCGTCGTGGTGCAATCCTTCCTCGTGATGGTGATGGCCTTCCTCGTGATGGTGATGGTGCGGTGGGGCGCCGGCATCCAGAGCATCGGGAAGTCCCGGATCGATACCCAGGGCATCCAACGTGGAATCTGTCCCATCGGGGAAGGCGGAATCGGTTTCGTTGATGGCGACGATGATGTCTTCGGGCAATTCCGCGGGCGGCGTGGTCAGCGAGACGCACACGCCCCACACCACGGTCCCGATCAACACGACGATCACGGCTGTTTTAAAAGTTTGCACCACGGTCCTCCTTGACCTGCAGCGATCGGATAATTCGATTCCCGCGTCGATCCGGCGGCAAAGTCCGTCCACGCGCACGTCCTCCGCCGTTGATCACCGGCGGCGGGGATACGTTTGGGGCACCATAGCCCAGGTGGCGAGTCCGCAGCTAGATCAATTTTGGCGGGCCCAGCGGATCCCCCGAAACGACCAGTTCTTCGATGGTCGTACTGGCGGCCAGCTCGCGGCGCTGTTGGTTCAATTGATCCAGCAGCGCCCACGCCGGACCGCGGATCGCTTCGGGCTGGGCATAGGGATTTAACTTCAGGACGTCTTCGGCAGTGATCTTGTCCAAGGGTCGCGACGGCAACAGATGCCCATCGGGCTCGCCGTCGCTGCGGCGCACCAGCCCGCCTTCGACCAACGCCTCGCACAGATGAACGACGGCTCGGCCGGGCAATCCCAGGCGTTCGACCAGATCGCTGCGCGTCAGCTTGCGTCCCGCATCGAAGGCTCGCCCCACCTCCACCATCACCGGCAGCATCCAGTCGGGGTCACCTGACGCGACCACGGCCGCTTCGTCCTCTTCCTTGGTGGGCACGCGGCCGCGAATGGTCTGCAGGGTGTAGGTCCATACCAAACCGAACAGAAAGATCCACCAAGTGACGTAGACCCAAAACAGAAACAACGGGATCAATCCCAGCGAACCGTACAAGGCCGAATACGGCAGGGCGGTTCGCACGTAGACCTGAAAACCAAACTTGGCCGATTCCCACAGCAGGGCCGCCACCAGAGCGCCGATGACCGCAGCGCGAATCGACACCTTGGTATTGGGCATCAGGGCGTACATCAAGAACAGCAGCACCCAGCTGGCCAGCACGCCGGTGACGTGTTTCAAATAAATTCCGCTGCCGGCTCCCAACGCGGTTCCGCTCAGGTAATCGACGAACTGGCCGCTGAGGTACAAACTGATCGCCAACAACCCCGAACCCAGGGTGATGACCGCCCAGTGGATCGCAAACCGCATGTGGATGGGGCGGCTGTTGGGCGCTTCGATGATGGCGTTGAAGACCTCTTCGACCGAATCGGTCAAACCAAAGGCGGCATAGATGAACAACAACAATCCGATCAAGCCGATGCTGGCGAAATCCAGGTTGGCCACCTTGTCGACACTGTCGCTGAGCGCCCGGCGGATGCTGGCTTCGGCACTGCGTTCCTCTTGCTGTTCGGCTTCGGCCGTCTCGGCGATGACTTCGGCTTCCGCGTCCGGTCCGCCCTCGGCCGACACGGCGCCGGCCGCTCTCTGTGCCGCGACCACCAACGGATCCTGGCCGTCTACGCCGTCGAGAACCCCCGGGTCGCCGCCCGGCATTGCCGGATTGCCCACGCCGTCGCTGCCCGAAGGCAGCGGTTCGGACAGGGTCTCTGGCAGGCCCTCGGACAGGTCGGCCGGCAACGCCTCGGGCATCGGCTCGGCGTCCGGATCCGGTGCCCCCATGGGATCGATCGGGATGACGTTGTCGGGCACCGGATCGATGGGCAGTTCGTCATCGCGGACTTCGTAGGCGATGTCCGGCACGCCGAAGAAGGCATACAGTTGGACTTCGACGCGGTCCCGTACCTCGTCCATCCCGCCGACGATGTTAAACGTCACCAACCCCAGCACGGCCAGGGGGATCAAGGCGAAGATCGTCCGGTAGGTCAACTCCGCGGCCATCCCATGGGCCCGATGCCGCTGTAGGACTCGCCAACAGTGGCTGATCAATTCCCAGGAAAAGCGTACCTGTTGCTGGCGACGTGTCAGTTCCTGACGGGGTCGCCGCACCGCATCGGCCATGTATCGCACGGAGCGTCGGAGCATCGGTTCATTACTGTTTGGCTTCGGCGTGCTGAGACTGGGCCAGTTCGGCGGCAACGTCGATCGGTTCCATCGGGTCGGCACCGATCGTTCCTACCAACTCTTCGAGGAATGAATCGGACGAGACACGCTCCAGTTGTTCACGAGCGTACTGCAAACGTCCCTCGATATTCATTTCCGCGATCGAATCGGCGTGGTTGGCGTGCTCGGCATAGGTCTGCAGGTTGTCGACGAATCGCTGCCAACGACGAATATCCTGCCGCTGCTTGGCGCGCAGTCGAGCTTTGTACCAATCGCTTTCCAGCAGGTATTCGCGGGTAAACATCCGCCGCAGGACGTCACTGCGAACATCGTGCCCATGCCAGTGTCCGTGGGCCATGATGTGCAGGATCGCCTGCAGTGGCGGACAGGCCAGGGGCAGACTGCCGTCGTCAAAGTATCGCTGGGCAACTCGCTGCTGGGCTTCGGCGATGTGCAGGATGCCATCGGCATAGGAATCCGCATCCTGCAGCTCGGGCCGCAGAATGTCGTCGCTGAAGACCTTGCTGGGATTGTCGAACACGCGGGCGGCGTACTGACGAACGAACCGCCGCGTAATCCGATACCCCAAGCGGCTGGCCGGGATCGATTCACCGTGGTGTTCAAAATCCTCGATCCGCTCGAGCATCCCGTCGGCGATCATCCGCTGGGGATCGCGTTCCTCGGGTCCCATCCGGCACCACAGTTCGGGGATCAACAGACTGATGTCGTGCCCGACTTCGAAATCCGGTCCGACGTGGCCGGCGGCGGTGCTAAAGCCGCCCAGGCCGGTCAGGATCATGCTGACAAAAGCCGCGTTCAAGTCGGTTGTCGGCAGCAGGGCATTGAACGGTCCTTTGGTCAGGGCTCCCTCGCTGCCAGCCCCGGTCGTACTGGGGCTTTTGCCGGTCAACGAACAGATCCAGTCCATGCACAACTCGGGCAATTCCTGGTAGTGCAGCGGGCTGTACACGGCCAGAGAGCGGAAACCGGCGACCGGATCCGGCGGGTTGTTGCGACGTCCGGCCAGGACCGCTCCGACCGGCGCATACACCGCTTGATCGACGGGCGTTTTGCGAAACAGCCGCATGCCGCGTTCGGCGATATAGGTCTCTCGATCCTGCACCAGGTCGGGCCGATCCTGCAGGTAACGCGGATTCTTGCTCACCCGACCATCGGGCATCACCCGCGGATGCGAACTGCTGACCACGTACCCGCTGTCACGATCGGCCGCCCGGCGCAACAGGTCCTGCATGGGTGACGTGTACTGGTCGAAATCGATCACATCGTCGACCAAGGCCTTGGCCTCGGGAGCGGTCAAGGGCTGGAAGTTACAGATGTAACCGCCGCGCCGCGACAGGTCGTACTCGGTCTGTTTGTCCAGCCCCCGGTGAACCGCGTCGTCGGGACGCTGGAAGAGTCGAAACTCGCAGTTCTCGACGAACTTGTAACTAAACGTCTCCAACACCGCCTCGCCCATCGGCCCCACCCGCTGGGCCGGAACGACCGTGCTGGCCGTGATGTCGTCTTCGCGCTGGACCTTGGCCGCGGCGATGAAGTCCTGGCGAAGTTTAAACGTGCGCCAGCTGGCGTCCTGCAGCCCGACCCGCAAGTACGTCCCGACCAGGGCTCGTCGGCCCATCTTCAACTGGTGCCCCTTGGTACCGTTGACGATGTCCACGCCGAAGTGCTCGCGCCAGTTGTCTTCCATCCCCGGTTTGGTAAACCGCTTGATGATCAAGGCCATGCTGTAGATGTGATCCGGGATCGATTCCAACCAAGCGTTGTACGCGTCGCTGTACTCACCGGTGGGCGTCAACAACTGGATCACGCTACCGAGGCTCCGCCTGGGATCCAACAGCGCGCGGCTGGGGCGATCGGCATAGCTGGGTTTGTCGGCATAGTCTTCGCGCCAGCGGTCCTGGTAGTCCTTCTGAAACAGCTCGTCCAGCTGTTCAAAGTCCTTCTCCTGGTCGGCGACAAAGATCGGCCCGTACAGCATGTAGTCTCGCAGGCTCTTGCTGATCTCGCTCTTGCCACCACCGCTGACGGTACAGGGTTTGTGGCACATGATGCCTTCGCCCACGGTGCCCACCAGCCGCCAAGACGGCGCCTCGGGGTGCTTTTCCAAGCGGATCTTGTAGCCGCTGGGCGCCATGTAGACGTTTTCCGGCGACAGCGGAATGCTGCGCTGCCGGTCGCCTTGCTGCCACTTTACACAACGCTCGGTCTGCGAAACGATCGCGTCCTCGGGGATGTAGATCAGCGTGGGAAAGCGGCGATCGATGCCATAGCCTTCGGGCTGGACGTCGATGAACGAAGCATACTCCTTGGCCACTTCGGCGAACGTCCCCTTGTTGTAACGACGACTGTTGACGCGAAACTCGTCGCCCAGGGAGTACGAGGCAAAGGCCAGCGCGCCGCCGGCGTGTTCCTCTTCCACCCCGCCCATCAAGTTGGCGGCGTAGCTGATCTGCGTCTTGACTTCTTTCTTGCAGTAGCCGTAGTAGTTGTCGGCGATCAGGGTGACCACGACGCCCGATTCGTCGCGACAGGTTAGCTTGAACGCCGAGCCGTCGTTGTAGCGTTCGGCGGGGTCTTCCCAGCACATCGCGTCCCGTCGCTGACGCTCGCTGGCTTCGCTGACGTGCGGCAGCCCCAGCTCTTTCTTCGTCAACTGCGTCAGGTGGGGAGCCAGAATCACGCATCCGCTGTGCCCGCTCCAGTGCCGCGCGTCCAATCCCGCATCGTTGTCCGGGACCAACGGATCGCCGGCGTTGCCGAAGATCGATTCGACAAAGTCCAGGTTGCTGATCAAACTGGCCGGCGCAAAAAACCGCGTCTCCATGGTCTTCTTGCGGCAGTAACCCGGCACCTCCGGACAGACCAACGGCCGCAGCAGCAGCGACACCCAGGTGTGGGCCGGCTGATCGGACTGGCAGGTGTAGGGCAACAGCGTCAGGTCGCGTGGTGGCTGCACCGCAGCGCGGAACAGGGCCACGAACGCCTGCTTGGGCACCTCGCGTTTGTCGCCGGGAATTGGCAGCCCACCCTCGACCACGTGGAACGTACCGGCCGTGGTCCGGCGGTCGTGCACCGGATTGTTGACCACACCGTTAAGGCATCGCGTCGACTCGACCAGTTCGTTTTCAAACCGCTCGCCCTGAGCCGGCAGGCTCATCTCGCGAGCCATCCCGTGCCGGTCCAGCACCAGCGTGCGCGAGGGCAGCGACAGCGGCGCGTCGGCCGCCAGGGGGCCAAAATAATTCGCCAGAAACGACTCGATCCGCTGGTCCACCGGCGCCCGGTGCTCGGCCAACAAACGGTTCTTCTCTCGCAGATTCTCCAACATACCGCGAGAAAAGGCCGCCAGACCGCGATCCGATTCGCCCAAATCCGCCGGCAGCAGACCGGCCGAAGCCAATTGCAACGCGATGTAACTGAGCAGGTGCTCGCGTTCGGTCGGGTCGGTCCAGGCCAACCGCTTCCAACCCAGGGCGCGTTGCAGTTCTTCGTCGTCGTATTGCGATAACATGTGCACTACTTTCTGCTGATCGGCTACGAAATGGAGTCGATGATTCGCCTAACTTAGCAAGGACCGGGGAGTTGGTCGATGTGCAGAGTTGATAGGCAGGGCGCCGGCAGAGCCATAACCGGCCGGCCGACTGGTGAGCGAAGCTGGCCCAACGCGATTCCTCGCCGCGTTACACCCGCGAATACGGCACACGCGACGCCCTTGGCGAGTGTCTCCTTATGCTCCGCCGAAAGTTTCCTAGGTCTCGCGGGCTGCTTTCGCGGAGCGAAAGGCAACACTCGGCGCGAAAGGCGACGCCGGCGGCTCGGCAACCAGGGTCAGAGGCTCGTCGGTACTGGGCGAGGGGAAGCGGAGCTGCCAGGCATGCAGGGCCATCGGCTGGCCGGCGGCCGGAAGGGTTTGAGATTCGCCCAGCCGGCCGTCGGGCAGATACACCGGGTCGCCCTCGACCGGCCAACCCAGATGCCAGAGGTGGACACGAATTTGATTGGTACGGCCGGTGATCGGCCGGGCTTCCAACAGGGCTGTGGTGTCGGCGTATCGCTCCAGCACGCGAAACTCGGTACGGGCCGGCAGTCCATCCTCGTCCACCGTCCGGCCTCCGGCACGGGTCGCTTCGCGGCCGATCGGCGCGTCGCATACGAACCGGTCCTCGGGGGGATGTCCCTGACAACGCACCAAATAACGTTTGTCGACCTCGGACGTCTGAAAGCACGGTTGCAAGCGGCGGGCGATGGCCTGCGTCCGCGAGAACACGACGACGCCTGTCGTGTTGGCGTCCAGACGATGAGCCGGACGCAATACCTGCGGGGCGTACACGCGGTTCAGGATCGAAACCAGCGTATTGTGATTAAAGCGACCGCAGGGATGCATCGGCAGCGGGGCCGGTTTCGCGACCGCGACGATCGCTTCGTCCTCGTACAGGATCTCGATCGCGGCGTTAACGTCGGGCTCGACCGTGTCGGGAATCACATGCGTAAATTGCTCGCCGCCACGGACCACGCGCCAGGGTCGTACGGGACGTGCGCCCTGGACGATCCGACCGGCATCCAAGCTCGCCTGCCACTGTGCGGTGGGAACGTGCGGATGCATCTCGGTCAAACATTCCAGCAACGTCCGGCCCTCGTAGCGAGCCGGAATGTTGATGGGCCGGCGGTTGGTATAGGGCACGCTGCCGGGCAACGGATCGACGGCGGCGCGGATCTGAGATTGTCGTTTTTCCAGCCGCCGCTGCGTCCGTTCCTCGGGCGTCAGGTAACAGTACGGACAGGACTGGCCCACGACGTAGCGTGCGTCCTGCTGCTCCTCGGCCGTCAACACGGCTTGGCAGGCAAAGCACTGCGCGGCCTGAGTGGGTTGCAACTGAGGATCGACCGCCACACGTCCATCGAACACGAAACAATCGCCTTCGTAGTGCGCCTCGCCACAGTGCTCGAAGTATTTCAGGATCCCGCCTTCCAACTGAAACACGTTCTTAAAACCTTTGTGCTCCATCAACGGCCCGGCCTTCTCACAGCGGATCCCGCCGGTGCAGAACATCACGACCGGCTTCTCTTTCCAGTCCGCCGGCAGTTTCTCGACGGCTTCGGGGAAATGCCGGAAATGGTCCACGCCGATCGGCTGGGCATCGGCAAATGTTCCCAGTTTGACCTCGTAGTCGTTGCGCACGTCCAGCAGGGCAACATCGCGGCCTTCGTCCAGCCACTGCTTGAGTTCGGCAGGGGGCAACTTGGGCGAGGTCCGCTGCTGCGGATCGATTCCCTCGACCCCAAAAGCAATGATCTCCTTCTTCAGCTTGACCAACATCCGATTGAACGGCTGTCGCTCGCTGAAGCTTTCTTTGACTTCGATGTCGGCGAATTCTTCCAGTGTGCGGAGCCACCGCACCCAGGCCCGCACCGCTTCGGTGGCCCCGGCCAGAAAACAATTCAATCCTTCGGGGCTGAGCATCACGGTGCCGCGGAGATCGTGCTCGGCACAGGCCCGGCGGAACTGCTCGCGGCGTTCGGGCAAGCCGTCGAGCGTGACGAACTTGTACGCAGCGATATTCAGAATCGGTGTAGTCATCGGCGCTAGCGGCAGGACCGTTTTTGTGTTTCCCGACCGCGGCTTACTTGCTGGTCACTTCGAAGGTGAATTCGTTGCTACCGCTTTGCACGTCTGCGGTTAGGTTCGACGTCTCGGGCTGGGAATACTTTTGGGCAACGATGTACTTCCGCGTACCCATTGCTTCGGGCGGCGGCGTTTTGCCGTAGTTGGGCGAATTAATATCGCTGTAGGACGAATCTACGCCCACCAATTCGCTCTTGGCCACGGTCACTTTGTAGATGCCCTCCTTGGCTCCATCGCCGGGGTCAAACGTCGTCAGGATGAATTCGCCGTTGGCATCGGTCACTCCCGACGCGCCCCGTTCGCCATGAAAAACAACAATCGCTCCCTGCACCGGGGAACCATCCAGCAGGACTTTGCCCTTGACCGGCTCCAAATCCACGCCGGGGTTCTTGTCGCCACCGCCGCATCCGACCGATAGCAACAACGCGGCACCCACAGCGGTGGGCAACAAAGCATTCCAGAAATTCATCATCGTGCGATCAACCCCAGACAGGGTTCCTGGCGGTGTGGACAGAAGCGGCAACCGAGGAAGAAAAAGAGTCGAGCACGCAAAGTGCTCGACTCTTTGGTCAGCGTCCCAGATTAGCGTCAAACCTTAGGGCAACACAACCGACTCCCCGGCGGTGCGGGTTCCCATCGCGCCCCAGACGCCGAAGGGGCTGGGCCGTCGCGTCGGTCCCGGATCGGCTGCAGTCGCGTCGCCGGTATCGACCGATTCGGCCACAAAGCGTACCGAACCGTCGACCAAGGTGGCCTGCACGCCGCCGGGATGGAACGAGTAGGTCGACAAGACGGCGCTATTGGCCGACAACTCGGGTGTTGCTGCCGAGCAGGACGGCGAATTCGGCCCCAGGGCGGTGGTAAATCCGGTGTACGTCGGATGCGCGTCGGCCCAGCGATTACCACGCCGCTGATCCGAGTGGGTGCCGCTGCCAGCACTAGGCAGGAACCATTCTTTGGCGGCCGGATCGACGGCGGCCTTGCAAGCCGCGGGACGATTGGCGTGCACGTCAATCCCCTGCAGGATCCCGCCGGGAACCTCCAGGTTGTCGCCGCCGTAACTGGGCGAGTTGACGACTTCGGAAAACGCCAGGGTGTTGCTCGCACCGTCTTTCATGTGTTCCATGCCCAGGGGCCGGTTCCACAAGAAGACTCCCCGCCCCTGCTCGAACCGCCAGTCGGTCAGGGCCGTGGTGCGGTCGCCCTTGTTGCCAACGTAGCTGGTTTTGCCGCGGTCGCGATCCTGGAACCCTGCATCGGAGGGGCAGGTCAAGAACGGCAGATCGGTATCGGCCCAGCTCTGGAAAGTCGTAGGGCTCCCCGGATGTCCTGTCTGACCGTTGTTGGCCATGATCGTATCGTACAGGGGCTGCTGTTCGAGGTACGGCAGCATTCCCACGAAGAACGACAGCCTGCCGCCGTTGTGATTTGATCCCGTATCGGTTCCGCTGGCCGCCGGCGGAAACGATTTATAGGTGTCGTGATAGTTTTGCATGGCCAGGCCCAGCTGTTTCATGTTATTGCCACAGCTCATCCGCCGAGCGGCTTCACGAGCGGCCTGGACCGCTGGTAACAGCAACCCCACCAAGACACCGATAATGGCGATCACAACGAGTAGTTCGACCAGGGTAAACCCCTGTCTGCGAGGGTTGGGCATGAGAGAAGTGCTCCGAAAAGATAATAAAAGCGGCGCCCAGTGAGGCGCAAGCAGCGCATAACCACTCCAAAGTATAATGGGCGAACGCTTTAAAAACAACGATAAACCGCGTTACAGAGCTTCTTGCTGAGCCGGCGGCAGGTCGATCCGTTCGACCTGAGGCACCGGTTCGGCCGCGACCGGTGGCGGCGGAGGAGGCATGTCGCCGTCGATCATCCCGGCCGGATCCAGCGAGCCTTCGCCGCCGACGGTTCGCAGGTTGATCTCGCCCGGATCGATCCACAACCCTTCGGGACTCAGCTGCATCGTGCCCAGATCCAGGTCCAGATCCCGCCGCAGCACCTCGTAGTTGACCCACACGTTCAGCAGCGAGTTCTGGGCGTTCAGCAAGTCGTTCAGGGCGGAGATCGTATCGCGAGCCGCCGTGGGGCCGCTGGACAACCCCCTCGCCTCGCGGTTCTGGCGGATGTCCTCGTTCAAGGTGATCTGGGCGGCGGCGATTCGCACCGCTTGTCGCGAGAGTTCGAAGTTGTACTGGTTGGCCTGCAGCTGGCGGACCTGTCGCCGCAGGGCCTGCCAGACGCCGTCTTCGAACTGGTAGTAGCGACGCCGCTGCTGGTTGAACTGGATCAGCGACTCGCGGTAGGTATTGCGTTCGAGCAAGCGGGTCAGCGGGGCGTCCCACTGCAGCCCGACCCGCAACCGGCCGGTGCTGCTGCGGAGGTCCAGCGGGTTGTCGGTCGCATTCTGAACATCGCCGCTGAAGACCACATCCAGACTGCTTTCGAGATCGTCGGCGGTGACTTCGATCAACCGCCAAGCGTCGACCAGGGCGGCTCGAGCGTTGGCCCAGTCGCGGCGATTCACCCGAGCAATCTCCAGGGCCTCGCCCGGTTCCAGGTCCACTTCCGGCAGCAACACGCTTTCGGTGCGGGCTCGGGCCTGCATCAGTTGCAGGGCCAACACATCGTCGGACAGTTCGGCCAGCAGGTCTTGCGACGCCAGGATGACGTCGTCGCGGAGGCGGTTGATCAGCTCGGCGTCGTCGATCTCGGCCGCCTCGGGGCTGGCCAGGGCGGACAGTTGGTCGGCCAGCTGGACGATTCGCTCCTCGTAGCCCGCAAAGCGGCCCTCCAGCCGTTCGTACTCGGCTTGCAGTTCTCCGGAAAGCGCCTCGACGCGTCCCAGGTTGAACAGGTCTTCATCCAGGGCCGGCAGATCCAACAAGGCGCAGATCTGCTCGCGCTGCTCGAGGAACTGGGCCTGCAGGCGGCGGATCTGTTGACGCCGCTTGGGCAAGGAGGCTTCCAGTCGCTGGATGTCGGCGGCCACGCGCGGCAGGTCCTCGCTGACCAGTTCGTCGCGGAACCGAGCCAGCGGGCCCAGCCGGCCGCGCAGCTCTTTCAAGGTCGCCGCCAGTTCGGGCGACCAGCGGATCACGCGGCTGGGCAGATTGGTGTCGGGGTCGACCGTCTGTTCGGCAAACCCCAGCAGCTCCAGGTTGGTCTGGCCGGTGCTGTTTCGCAGGTCCGTCAGCTCCTCGCGACGCAGACGCAGGTCGCGGTCAATTAATTCGAATCGTTTCAGCATCGGGTCTTCGATCCGCACGCACAGGTACGGCGGCAGCCCCAGATCCCGCATGAAGTCGTCGACCGAGGCCTGGTAGGAGGCCCGTCGCGACAGCAGATTGGACTGGGCGCCGATCAACGCTTGTTGGGCCTGGGCGACCTGCAGCCGTTGCCGCAGGATGTCTTCGGCACTGTCGGGAATCTTGGTCATCTGCTCGACCAACGTATCCTGCAGGATGATCAGGTTCTCTTTCAGCCGCGAGACGTTTTCGGCCTGGTTCTCGATCTGCAGCTGGGTCTGCAGCAGACCGATGAAGCCGCCGGCTTGGCCGAAACCGCCGCCGCTGAGCCCCGAGCCGATGTCGACCCCGCCGCGCTGCACCTGGGTATCGATGCTGCGACCGGTGGTGACGAACAGATAGAAGTTGCGTCGGTAACGTTCGATCGCCCGCACGTTGGCCAGCAGGGTGCGTTCGGAAAAGGTCAACTGTTCCAGGACCACGTCGCGGCCCGCGCCGCGCAGCAGCGGCTGGACCAGGGCAAAGTCCAAGATCGTGTTGGCGCTTTGCGTGTTGGGACCGCTGAACTCCCAGACGATGCTGTTGGCCAGCCCCACCACCAAGTCCGCTCCGGTGGCAAAGGTCCGCTGGGCGGACAGGGGTCGGCGGCCGCTGGAAAACGGCCCCACCTGCAGCGTCGTGCTGCTCTCGCCGCCCAGCACGTTGCGATCGGGTCCGTCGGCGGTGAAGAACGTCTGCGCCCCGCCGAAGAACTGGGTATCAAAACGAAAACGCTCGCTGCTGACGTCCAACGCCGACAGGTACAACTGCTCCAGTTGCCGCTGGTAATCCGGCGAGTGGAGCAGTGCCAACCGCACCGCCATCTCGCTGTCCAGCACCAGGACGCCGTTTTCGTCCAGCGGCAGGAACTGCCACCAGTCGGGTGATTCGGCGGCATTGGTCTGGCCATTGACGTGCCACAGCGGGTACCCGCGGCGTCCATCGACACAGGCCATGTAGCGGTGCGAAGCCGGATCGTCGACCGGCATCGGTTGGCGGTCCGGATCGAAGGGATCGAACATTCGGCTCTCGCGGGCCGGTTCGATGCGCAGCGGCCCGTCGACCGGCTCGCACAGATGTGCGGCCTTTTCGTCCAGCAAGGCGTACGCTTCGGCATCGGCCTGGACGCGATAATGCGCCCGATGACATCCCATCGTCAGACACCCCAGCATGATGGCCAGCAGCATCGCCGCCAGAGCTCGCAGGGTATCGACGCGGTCACGGCAGGGCGGGGACACTGACGGACCGGATAACACGCGAGAGTCGATCGTGGGCATGCCCTCTTCCTTGATGACGATCCATACGAACAACCGGCGACAACCTGCAGACCGGTGGTGGCTTGTGCTTTAGTTCGGTGGTTCCTTTGGCACGGCTTGACCGGATTGCACGCCCCGCACCGCTGGTAACGAAGGAGCGGTTCGCGCCGCACCGATCAGGCAAGCTCTGCCGGTTGCGCGAAACAAACTGGCCGATTCGGTTCAGAGAAAACGTTTTCCATACGCGAAAACATGAAAAACTTGACCTTTCAGATAACCCAACTTACCGTAGGTTAGATCGTACCGGTCTTTTCCCTGGCGCCCCTCTGGACCGCATGCGTCTCCCACGGAGTTGGCATACGCTGAAACAATGAATATCGTCCTGCTTGTACTACTGGTGCTGTACGTCATCGGCTTCTTCGTCTTGCTCTGGAAGAGCGCGGCGGTGTGGCGGTGGTATCACATCACCATGGCCGCTCTGATCCTGATCCTGGGCATCGTCTTCCTGGCCCCTCTGGCAGGGGTACTGAAAGCGCGCACGGCTTGGAACCGCATGTTCGAGACCGTCGAAGGCCAACTGGAAACGGAGAAAGCCAAATTCCAGCGGCTCAACGAGGAAGAGGGCGGCGTCAATGACCTGCAGCTGCAGCTGCAGAACCTGAGCCTGGAATCGGGCCGGGTGTGGCGACGCATGCAAATGCAGAACGTCTCGCCCCAGGGAGTCACCCTAAGGCAGATGCCCCAGCCCGCAGCGGGGCTGGACCCCATGGGGGCCCCGCCGGCCGCCGCCGCGGATCCCAATGCCGGCGACGCTGCCGACCCCAACGTCGAATTGATCGCCCCCACGTCGATCGTCTACGGCTTTGCCGAACAGGACATGCAGTTCGATCAAGGCAATTGGTCCGTCCCGGTGGCCTATCTGGGTGAATTCAAAGTCGTCAGCAGCACGAACAACCAAGTGGTCGTACAGAACCTGAATCCACCCACCGATAAACAGCGCCAGTTGATCGAAAGCGGTCGTGCGGCGCGCTGGAGCCTGTACGAAGTGCTACCGCTGGACGGGCACGAACCGTTCATCGCCGAAGGCAGCCAGCCCGATCAGGGCAATATGTTCGGCCGCGTCGATACCGAGCTGGTCCAGCGTCTGCTGGGCAATCGCGTCTCGCCGGAAACGCTGGATGCCTACCTTCGCGACGGCCAACGAGCCGCCGAGGGTGCGGCGATCGTCGCCGACGAGGACGATGGCGGCGGAGCCGGCGCACGCAACGAACAACTTTCACTGTGGTCCAAGATCCAGTTCACCCAAGCCTACAGCGAGACGGTCGACAGCACCGAACAGCGCGAAGCCAAGGTGGGCGGATTCTTCGAAATGGGCTATGCCGTCGACAGCCGCTTGAAACGGGTCGAAGGTCCGGAAGTGACATTCCAAAGCGGCGATGAAGTCTACGTGCCGGCCGACGTGGCCACGCGACTGCGAGATGAAGGCGTGGCGACGATCCTGGACAACTATACCGTGCGGGAATTGAACGACTACCGCTTCGTGCTCCGCCGCACCGACCTGCGAATCGACGAAGTTCAGGACCTGATCGCCGAGCTGACCAAGCAAAAGGAATTGCTGGAGGAAACCATGGCGATGACCGACGCGATGAATCAAAAATTCCAGATCGAAAAAGCCGAACTGGAAGCCGACAGCGAACAGATCCTGACCGAACGCGGGGCGATCAAGACCTACACCGACAAGCTGGAGCAGGAAATCGCGTCGACCAAACAACAATTAACTTCGCTGTATCGCTCGAACCTGGACCTGACCAATCAACTGCAACAGATCCACGCCCGCACCAGCGAAGCGGCCGACAGCCGAGCCGCCGCCGCCACGCCGTAGTGGCACAGGCTTCCAGCCTGTGAGCCGTTTGGGCGAACGTCCCGGTTTTTGCCCGTAGACAAAACAACCGGGGCTATCGCCCAAACGGCTCAAGGACGCGAAAGGGATCATCCGCGGCCACTTAAATCGGGCGATCCTGGGGTGCGTTCAAGGCGCTGAAATACGGTCCGCCGCCGGTCTTAACAGGCGTTCGGGTCCGCAACTGATGCTGAACCACACGCATGATGTCGCGGCGGCTGATCTGTCCGCACAGCCGGCCGGCGTCGTCCAGGACCGGCAAGCGGCGGCATTCGCCGTCGAGGAACTTCTGGGCGATCGACAGCAGGTCCGTCTCTTCGTTGATCGTCGGCGGATCTTTCAGCACAAAACTCATCAGGTTCGACGAGGGCAATTGCTCGTACGTCACGCTGACGATGAACTGCATGCAACTCTTCTCGGAGAACGTGCCGAGGAAGTGGCCGTTTTCATCGACCACCGGCGCCCCGGAGATATTGTGCTTGAGCAACACGTCGATCGCGTCCAAGGTATCCATGTCGGGCGAAAGCGTGACGAGATTCGAAACCATCATATCGCGAGCAGTGACCGTGTGATTCATCCAACAGGCTCCGAAGTCGAGAAGAGAATGCCCCAAGGACGGACCCTTTTATCCTGACGAACCCATCGGGTGGGGTCAACATTTTTCACGGAAAGCCCTATTTCTCCAGGGCGACCGCCCGCTCGCTGGTAGACTGGAGAAAGCGTTCGAGTCATTGTTTTCGGTGAGTGGTCGCCTTGGAATCTTCTGGTGTTTTCAGTATCGAGTGCACGACTTGCGGAAGCCGGCTGAAGGTCCGCGACCGCAGCCTGGTCGGACAGATCCTGGCCTGCCCCAAATGCGGGTCGATGGTGCAGATCACGGCTCCGCCGAGTTCCCCAGACCAGGACGATCCGGCAGACCCGCAGCCCCAAACGCCCGCCGGCGGAGCACACGCGCCCGCCAGCGGAGCACACGCGCCCGCCGGCGGAGAGCCGTTGCCCGCCGGCGAAACGGAATCGCGGATTCGTGTGGGCCCCGACGGAACGGTCGACAGCCAAGCCATCACGCGCGATTCGATCACCCAGGATGATCTGGATCCGGCCGCAACCGCGCCCGCGAGCGCCGCCGCGGCCGAAACGGGCGAAACAGGCGATTCGGGCGTCTTTCAAGCCGCGGGCGTGCCGCCGGCAGCCGACCCGCACGACGCGCAAAGCGAACAGGCCAGCCGCTGGTCGGCCGCCGCGTTTGCGCAGAGCGATCGCAGCCATCGCCGCCGACAGATCGGGCTGATCACCGCCCTGTCCACGGTCGCCCTGGCCGCCAGCTTGCTGGCTTTCATCCTCTTCGTGCGGTGGTGGCAAAGCGAATCCGAGCCGCGGCCGCAGCTGGCAGAACAGACCCCAGCGACCGCCACCACTGCGGCCGATGCAACGGATCCCACGCCCGATCCGAGCACGACTCCCACCGACTCCGCCGAACAAACCGATCCGGCCGAACAAATCGACCCCGCCGAGCAAACCGACCCCGCCGAGCAAACCGACCCCGCCGAACAAACCGACTCCGCCGAGCAAACCGATTCGGCCGGGCCAGGTGTTTCAGAACCGGCGACCGAACCGGAACCGATGCCCCCCGCCGGCCCCAGCACCGACAACCCACCACCGGCAACGAACCACCAACCGACCGCCGAAGAGATTGCGGATTCGCTGCTGGCGGATCCGATCCTGGACGTGCCGGCCGAGGACGCTGCTGGCGAACCGCCCGAGAACGCGACCGCGACCAACCCGGCAACTGCTGGCGCCTCGACCGAGATGCCGGCCGCGATGCGTCGCTGGGTTCAGGTCCTAGACCTGGACGGGCCGGCCGAACAAGACGATCGAGCCGCTCCGCCGACGATCGATCAAGTTGAATTGGACTTGCCCGCGGCGGCTCAGGCAGACGAAGAAGCGATCGGCGACATCGATGTCTCCCTGGGGCTCGGACGGCGGATGGCCTTCGACAAACGCCCTGCCCCACTGATTCGCTGGCTGCACCTGTTGGCGCAGCTGAGCGGCGTACCGGTGGGCGTCGACATGGTCGCGCTGGACGCCGCTCGCATCGATCCTCGGGTCTCGGTCACTCCGCCGCCCGGTTGGTCGACAGCCGGCGAAGTGCTCGAGCACTTGTGCGGGCAAGCCGGATGCCGCCTGACCGTGACCGAGGACGCGGTTCTGGTGGATGTGGCCCCGGAGCGGATCAGCGCCGCGATCGCCGCTGCGTTGCGAGTCGACGACCTGGCAGGCCCGGCCGCGGACGGCCCCGAGACATTCAAGAAGATCGTGTCCCGTGTGGCGGGGATCGCCGAGGTCCAGCTCGACGCCGAGGGCCGGCTCACCTGGCCCGAGGCGACGGCGTCCGAGCAGTGGCTGGTCGCCTTGACGCTCGACGCCATGCGTTTGGCTCGCGATCTGCCCCCGCGGTTGCCGCGGCAGTCCACCGCCCGCTACTTGGTCCGCGGCTCCGACGGCGAATGGCCGCTGGTCCGCCAAGGCGCGTCGCTGCAGCCGGTCGATCAACCGCAGCCGACCCTGGACCTGATCGTCCGTCTGGCCCGTGCCAACGACGCCTTCCCCTTGATCAACTGGACCGATGCTTTGGCGGGCGGGTTTTCGCCAGCGACCGATTCGATGCCCTGGCTGAGAGGGGTCACCGCGGGCGAAGTCCTCGAGGACATGCTGCAGCCGCACGGCTTAAAGGCTTATCAAGCCGGCGACTCGCGGTGGTGGATCGGCTCGGCCGCCTCCTACGACCGTTCCGAGCTTGTCGCCATCGTCCCGGTCGAGGCTTCGCAGGCCGATGCCGTGCTGACTCGCTTGGCCGCCTCGGTGGGCATCGCCGTCGAGGAGATCACCGCGGCCGTGGATCCGGTCAGCTCGCAGTTGATCGTTCGCGGCCCCCGCTTCATCATCCGCCAGCTGCCCAAAGTGATCAGCCCGCAACTGGCCAGCCGCCTCGGTAGCTGAAGTCGCCAGACTTTGGACTCCTCGCCCCAACGGGGCAACCTTAGGTCAGCCCAGGCCAACGGCCTGGGCTGGCCTAAGGCCGGCCCGTTGGGCCTAAGTGGCTATCGCGTTCGCCTGCCGCAGGCCGTTCATAGATTCCGCTTGAGATTTGAGCTCTGAAAACGCGGCGCCAACAACCAACAACCAATTCACCCGCGATAAACGTCGGCCAATTGCTCGCGGAAGATTTTGCTGTTGTGGCGGATGTCTACCGGCAACCCCCGCGGGTGGATGCGAATGTCGCTGATCGCCGCGGTCAACTCGTGCGAGGCGGCCAACTGCTTCAGCTCGTCGATCAAACGCTGCTTGGCTCGCGGGCTCCGCGGACGCCTCGACCCATAGGGTTCGACCACGATCACCGGATGCTGCTCGGGCGCAGCTCCCAAACCGATCAGCGCCGATCGATACACGTCCTGATGCGTGTTGATGATCGACTCACAGGGCACCGTGTACAGCGTGCCGCCGGCGGTCCGGACGCGGTGCGCTTTGCGGCCGCAAAACCAGAAGCGATCCTCGGCGTCCAGGTATCCCACATCGCCCATCCGATGCCACACCCGGTCGCCATCGCGAACTTTGTGCAGGGCGTTCTGGTCGGACCGCGTCACGTACTGCTCGGTGACGACCGGACCGCTGACCATCAATTCGCCGATCTCGCCGGCCGGCATTTCGCGTGTCTCGTCGATACTGGCCAGCGGGCCGTCGTTGATTTCGATCACGCGCCACTGCATCGATTCGAACCGCGTGCCGACGCAGGTTCCCGCACCTTGGCGGCTGCGATGCGCGGTATCGGTCAACACGTCGCGCGATTCGATCGAAGCGACCGGCAGCGATTCGGTCGCGCCGTAGGGCGTAAAGATTTCGCCATCGGGATGGATCACGCTGCGCAGCATGGCCAGGGTCTGTGGCGGCACCGGAGCGCCGGCCGACAGCACCCGGCGCAGCGTAGGCAGTCGTTGGTTTTGCTTGACACAGTATCCGGCCACCGTGTTCCAGAGGGCGGGCGAACCAAACGCTTGATCGATCTCCCACTGCTCGACCGCTTCGATCACGCGGCGCGGATTCACGTCGGCCGGACGCGTGGGATCCATGTCGGGAATGATCGTGGTCACGCCCATCATCGCGTCGAACAAGCCGAACAGCGGAAAGCAGGCCAGGTCGCGGCTGCCGGGCTGGATCCCGTATCGCTGGCGGATCAGGTCGATCTGGTGATTAAAGATGCCGTGGGTGTAGTGCACGCCTTTGGGCGGGCCGGTGCTGCCGGTGGTAAAGATCACCGCCGCCGCGTCGCTGTCCTCTCGCGTGGGAAGCTCCGTCTGGGATTCTCGGCCGGTCACCTCCACCGACTCCAGCGGCCGACCGCCGCCGGGCAGGAACCATTTGCCACCGACAGAGACGTTCCAGCGAGCTTGCGAGAAGCGTTTGCGAAGCACGCTGCGGACGGCTTGGGCTTGCGGGATGGCGACAAACCCATCGGGGCGAGCATCCTGCAGACAACGGACCATGTTGCGACGGCCCATCCCGGGATCGATCAACACCACGACCGCCCCGGCCTTCAGCAAGCCAAACGTCAGGGCCAGAAAATCGGGACCAAAGGGGACCAGCATGGCCAGCCGCATGCCGGGCTGGACTCCCCAATCCAGCAACCCGCGGGCGATGGCATCGGTCCGCTGGTCCAGTTGTTCGAAAGTCACCGCATCGTAGGACCGCGGTCCGCTGCGGGGCGGTCGGCCCAAGGGCGTGGCGATGGCGATCCCGCCGGGTACCAGGGCGGCCACCTTGCTCAGGCGACGGGCAACATTGCGATCCTCGGTCTTGTTCATGCTCAACGTGTCGGGACGGAAGGAAGGACGGGCGGCGAATACGCATCGGTGGGGCGGCGCTGCTGGCGGGGCTGGGTGACCAGATGAGCGGCGTGGGCGATCATGGCTTCGGCCAAATTAATTCCCAAGGCCCCCTGTGCCCCTTTCCAACCGGGCACGCCGTTGACCTCCAACACTCGGGGGCGGCCGTCGCTGGCTTCCAGCACATCCACCGCGGCGATGTGCAAGCCAAGCGCGCCGGCAATCCGCAGGGCCATCTCTCGCTGGGCCGCGTCCACCTCGATCGCTTCACTGCGAGCGCCCTGGGAAACATTGGTCCGCCAGTCGTCCTGACAGCGGCGGCGGACGCCCCAGACCTGCGAACCGATCACCAACAACCGCGTGTCGATGCCGCCCGGAGGCACGAAACGCTGGACGTAGGCAATCGCCCCGAGGCGTTCGAGCGTGGCAAAGGAAACCCAGGCCAACTGAGGATCCTGGATTCGCATCACGCCCCGCCCTTCCCCACCGAAAATGGGTTTGACCACGACGTCGCCACCGAGCTGTTCGAACGCGGCCATCGCTTCGCCGCGCGACTGGACGACCGTCGTCGCCGGCACGTCGTAGCCCAGCCGCCGGACCACGGCCAGCGTGGCGTATTTGTCGATCGCCGTTTCCAGCGACCGCGGCCCGTTGATCACCAGCGGTGCAGCCGGCCCGTCCAATTGATGCAGCGTGGCCAGACGAAACGTGATCTGTTCCAGCGACCCCATCGGCATCGTCCGCGCGAGGACGACGTCAAAGCGGTCGAGCGCTCCGGCGGAGCAACCAACGCGGTGGCGGCCGGCAGCATCAATGCTCGCCGACAGGCTTTCATACGCGGCGAACCACAAACGGTGCCCGGCCGCCGACGCCGCTTCGGCCAGCTGCGTCGCGTGCCAACCCTGGTCCGGTCCCAGCACCAGAAAGCGAAGCGAATCCGTAGGCGACAGCTGCGGGCTCAAGGTCACGACCCTTCGAAGGAGCGCTGCAGGACGTCGGTGTCCAGGCGGCCGCTGCGGCGCGTGCTGCCGCTGCGCAGGTTGACGATTGTCACCACCGCCGGGCTGAACAGATTCGGGTCGACTTTGTAGAAATCGTATTCGTAGTGCTTGAAGATTTCGGCAAAGGGCCGTCCGTGGTCGCTGGAAGCGGTGCTGGGAACCCGCTCGATCACCGCGTCGACGTCTTCTTCGGCGGCGTCGACCCACAACGTCACCCGTCCGCCGTAGAGGATCGCGTCGTTGGTGCGGCCAATCCCGGCGATGGTCTTGTGAGCCACCGGCGGCACCGGCGCCGTGCCCCACCCGCTGCGAACCTGAGCCACATCGAAACCGCACTCGTGCAATTTGTGTATGGCGGTCTCCACGCTGCGTGCGACCACCTGCACGGTACCGGCCAGCGACGTCGAAGGGGCGACGCAAAGGATCAACTGCTCGGTGGCCACCCCGCACTGCTCGGCCACCGTGGCCACGGCTGCCGGCGTGGGCAGCGCGTCGGATTCCAGCACACCCACCACCCGGTCCGGCGTTTCCCGCAGCGCCAACGCTTCGAGGACGGCTTCTTTTCCACGGGCCATCCGCATCGGCCCGCTGCCCATCGCAAAGTAGTCCTCGGCCTGCACCGGCCACCCGGCGTACTGACCGCCCAGGCAAGCCAACACCGGAGCATCGGTGCGCACCGTGACCGCCAAATCGCTGTGAAATCGTTCCGCGTCTTCGGGCACCAGTTGCACCTCGGCGGCGCCGCCCAGACAGACCCGCGCCAACCACAATCCCGCGGCCAGGCCGCCAGACGCTTCGATGCCCGCATCGATCACGCACGCACCGGCGATGGTGTGGACCTCGACCGCCCCGTCGGCTGTATCGAAAGCTTGATCGCAGAGCTCGGCAGCACGAAGATTCAACGACATTCCCGCGTTTCCCAGAGAGGCAGTTTCCCGCAGACTCGAACAGGTTCAAACGGAACCATTGGACCGGAAAACCGCGAACCTGAAAACAGGGGCGCAGCCGCGACAACACCCTCCCGCGCAGCGGGAGGGTCGGGCTCTTAGGCCCGGGGAGGGCCCTGCGAAAACCCTCTCCGGGCCTAAGAGCCCGACTCTCCCAGAGGGAGAGAAATGCCGAAGGTAATGTTGCGACGTGCCTATGCCACACTTTCAGCGACGCGGAACGCCCAGTTCGTCCAGGGTCTGCTGCAGCGGATCGCGGCCGGGCCGGTCGTTCTCGGGCAAACGGATCGGTGGCAGGCTGCCCGGGTTCCGCATCGCTCGGGCGCGAGCGTAGACGTCGATCGACGCCCCGCGATCCAGCTCCGCGCCGGCCGGCAACAGAAACTGCCCAACGCCGCGGCTCTGGTAATTGATGTCCTCGACCACGTTGGGACTTTTGCCCGTGCGGTCGATGGCGATCGAGGCGAGGTAGCGTTCGTAGACCGCCACGCTGTACAGCGGCTGGGGCGGAAGCGACGTGACGATCTCTTCGCTGTGGACGATCCCCCCGGGCGTGACAACCTGGTACCGTTCCACGATCGCGGCCCCGGCGTCTCGCTGCAAACGAATCGTTTGGGAACCACGCGGCGGCAGATCGACGCGGTGGGTCACACGGCCGCTTCGCATCTCGATCACCGATACCAACAGGCCGTCGCGATGCGTATTAACCAGCCGCACGTCCACGGCCGGCAAGCCTGGCTGGGGACGCACCTCGCGTCGGACCATCCGCACCGGCGGCAGAGTCAGGGCGGGCGGTGGCGGATCGAAATTGGCCAACCAGTGCTGGGCCTCGCCGTCGCTGGTCCGTTCCAGCTGGACCAGGCCATCGGCGCTGCCGGCCAGCGACCGGCCCGGGTACGCCACGCTGTCCAGTCGCAGCACGCCGCCGATCGCAACCGCTCGCCACAACTGGCGCGCGTCCTGCCGCGACCGCTCCATGCCCACCGCTCCGGCCGGTCCGCTGGCCGCCAGCGACCACAGGTCGCCGGCCTCGACCAATTGCAAGCGCACCACGTCCGCATCGATCGGCACCACCACCCAGAACTGACCTTCGCGAAGGGCCGCGCGAGCCATCCGCGCCGGCCGATCGGCAACGGCTTCCAAAACCAACCCGCTTCGGGCCGCGTCCTCGGTGGTCAAGCGGCCGCGGTCCAGTCGCGACGGCGGCCGAGGTCGATCCGGAACGATCGCCGGGGCGGCCTCGACCGGGATGTCGATGATCCGCGGCGAAAACACCCCGGCGCCGGGGACGCGGATCGATTCCCGCTCCGTTGGCGGCTGAGCGGACAAGCTGCCGCAGAACAACCATCCCACCAGCAAGGCCAGCGTCCCCCGTCGCCGCCAAGGGGAAGAGGTTGCGACAGGAATCGACGGCTGGTTTGCGCGGCGGATGTTCATCACACGGCCTTTTCGGTTTCGGCCCACGGATTGTGCCAGTCCCCCCAGCACGACAGGTAGTCTTCGTAGGCTTTGCAGGAGTCCGCTTGACCTATCAGCCAACGGTGTGCCGCATCCACCAATTCCGCTTCGCGTTTCAAATCAATTCGCCCCGACACCACGCACGAGCGGAGGAACACAAAGTACGTATCCAGCACGTCACAGCGACAGTAATCGCTGATCTCCTGCAGCTTGCCGGCGTCCCACATTTCCTGGACCTGATCCCCCTTGGTGGACATCTTCCCGGGCTTGCCCAGCAGCGTCGCGGCCAGGTCCAGGCCGCCGCGAAACCAACATGCACCGTAATTGGTCAGCCATTCGTGCAAATCCAGGTGCGACGAGGCGTTGTAGCGGTTTCGCGGATGGGTGTAGGCCGCCCCGCGACTGTAGAACCACTGCCCCAGCGACAGGCCGTAACGGAAGGCGGCCAGTTCCATCACCGGCAGATCAAAGCCGCGTCCGTTGAAGGTCACCCAGGTGGGCCGATCGTAGTGTTCCCAGCCGCGCCAGAACTGCTGGGTCATCACGTGCGAACGGAACTGCGGCTCGTCCAGCGAAACCAGATCCACCAGGTTCAGGTCGCTGTCCACCTTGGCGATCACCACCGCGATGGGGATCTGAAACGTGTGGGGAATGAAGTCGCGTCCGTTTTGCGTTTCCCGCAGCTCCTCCTGAAAACGCTGGATCGCCGCCTGGGGGGCGAGTTCGTCCTGGGGGTACTTCACCGCTGCAACCAGATTTCCATCCGCGACGGTTTCCACATCGAACAGCAGAAACTCGATCTTCTTTGCGTTGGCCAACCGCCTATCTCCCTCTGGTCGCTAGATGCTGTCACAATACCGTGCTGGTTTTATTGTAGCGATTTCGTCTCCGTAGGCCTCTGCCATGACCACCACCGCGATCAATCGGCAACGTTTGCTCGACCGTTTCCTTTCCTACGTCTCGGTGGATACGGCGGCGGACCCCGCGGCGGGTCCGAACCAGTACCCGAGCAGCGCCGGCCAGTGGGAACTGGGACGCCTGCTGACGCAGCAGTTGACCGAGATGTCGGCCGATTACCCGCACCAGGACGACCGCGGATTGGTCTGGGCCACCGTGCCGGCGACCGATGGCGGACAGGGTCCGGCGGTGGCGCTGATCGCCCACCTGGATACATCGCCCGAAGCGCCCAGCCATAACGTCCAGCCCCAGGTGATCCAGCATTACGAGGGCGGCGACATCCGGCTGCCCAGCGGCCAAGTGATTCGCGTCGACCAGACGCCGGAACTGAAACACTTGGTCGGATCGACCCTGATCACCACCGACGGCAACACCCTGCTGGGCGGCGACGACAAAGCGGGCGTGGCCATCATCATGGAACTGGCCCACCACCTGCTGGAAAACCCGCACCTGGTCCATGGTCCGGTGCGGATCCTGTTCACCTGCGACGAAGAGATCGGACGCGGCACCGATTACATCGATCTGGACAAACTGAACGCGGTCGTCGGCTACACGCTGGACGGGGGCGATGCCGGCCAGTTGGACGTGGAAACGTTTTCGGCCGACGCGGCTAGCGTCATCCTGCGCGGCCACAACATCCATCCGGCGATCGCCAAAGGACGAATGATCAACGCCGTGCGGGCGGCCGCCGACTTTCTGGCCGGATTGCCGATGCGGGAAAGCCCCGAAACCACCGAGGATCGCCAGGGCTTCATCCACCCCTACAACATCAGCGGCGGCGTCGGCGAGGCCAAGGTGGAATTGATCCTGCGCAGCTTTGAAACGCCCGAACTGCAGCGCTATGCCGAAGTGATCCGGCAATGCGCCCAGCAGACCCAACAGAAATTCCCCGGCCTGGAAGTCGAAGTCAACGTGCGGCGCCAGTATCGCAATCTTGCCGAAGGCCTCGAGAAACTGCCCGAGGCGGCCGCGCTAGCGGAGCAGGCCTACCAGAATCTGGGACACAGCTGCCAACGGACAATCGTCCGCGGCGGTACCGATGGCTCGCAACTGACCGAAAAGGGACTGCCCACCCCCAACCTTTCCAGCGGCCAACACAACATCCATGCGGTGCACGAATTTGCCTGCCTTGATCAGATGGTGGCCGCAACCGAACATCTAGTAGAACTGTTGCGATTGTGGAGCGAGCGCGGCCGATCGTAACCCCAACCTTTCTCTGCACCGCATTGACGCCCGAATTTATGACAACGGAAATATGAGCGAACCCAAATTGACTGCCGAAGCGGTGCGAGCCGCCATCGAAAACCTGCCCGACCCCGAAACGGGTCGCCCCCTGGGATCGATGGGCCAGATCGGTGACATCCACGTCCGCCAACAACACGCCGACATCCGCCTGGGACTCTCGACGCATTCCCTGCCGATCGCCGAAGACGTCAAGGAGCAAGTGGCCTCGGCCGTGGCCTCCCGGTTGCCCGGCACGACCGTCGAGGTCCAAGTGCATCCCCACGCCCGGCCGCCCGCCCGGAGCGGCCAAGCGGGCGTGCGCATCAAGACCATTCTGGCGGTCGGTTCCGGCAAAGGCGGCGTCGGCAAGAGTACGGTCGCCGCGTCGCTGGCCCTGACCCTGGAACGCCTGGGCGCCCGCGTGGGATTGATGGATGCGGATGTCTACGGCCCCAGCGTCCCGCACCTGCTGGGCCTGAAAGGACGGCCGACGCTGGAAGCCAACAAACGGATCCAGCCGATCCGCTGCGGGCAGATGCCCGTGATGTCGATGGGGTTTCTGATCGAACCCGACCAGGCCGTGATCTGGCGAGGTCCGATGCTGCATCAAAGCATCACCCAGTTCCTGACCGAAACCGACTGGGGTGAACTGGATTACCTGGTCATCGACATGCCGCCGGGAACCGGTGACGTGGCCCTGACGCTTTCCCAGGGTGCGGTTCCGATCGCCGGTGCGGTGGTCGTGTGCACGCCCCAGGAAGTGGCGCTGCTCGACGCGGTCAAAGCGATCAGCATGTTCGGCACGGTGAAGATCCCCGTCGCCGGAATGGTGGAGAACATGAGCGGCTTTGTCTGCCCGGACTGCAACCGTCGCTACGACATCTTCGGCGCCGGCGGAGCGCGGGCCAAGGCCGAAGAGCTGGACGTGCCGTTTCTGGGCGAAGTGCCCATCGATCCGGTGCTTCGCGAAGCCGGCGACGCGGGCGAACTGGCCGCGGTGATTCGCGACGACGCTCGGGCGCGAGCCCCGATGGAGAAGGTCGCCCGGTCGCTGATCCGAAGTCTGGCACAGAAAGCCGCCGCGTCCCCGCCCAAGCCGCAGCTGCCCACGCTGTAGCCCAGTGGCACAGGCTTCCAGCCTGTGAAAACAACAACCCCCTGGTCCCATTGACGCGGGGGCGTAGCGGCTGGCGCCGTCCGCTCACAGGCTAGAAGCCTATGCCACAAGCGGAAGCCTATGCCACAAAAAAAACCGCATCGAGCGGCAGCTCGATGCGGTTTGGCTTTGGGACCGACGCTTACTTGCGACGCGTCGCTTTCTTTTTCGGAGCGGCTTTGGAAGTCTTCTTCTTGGTCGCTCGCTTCTTGGCCGCTTTCTTCTTAGCGGTTTTCTTTTTGGCCGTCTTCTTCTTGGCGGCTTTCTTCTTAGCCGTCTTCTTCTTGGCCGTCTTCTTTACGGCCTTCTTCTTCGCCGCTTTCTTCTTGGTCACCTTCTTCTTAGCGGCTTTCTTCTTGACTGCCTTCTTCTTGGCGGTCTTGCGGGCGGCCTTCTTGGTAGCCGTCTTCTTGGCTACGCGCTTCTTGGCGGCCTTCTTCTTCGGCGCCTTCTTCGTTGCTTTCTTCTTGGCCATCGGGGTTCCTCCGCGAAAAGGAAACATGACGGAACTTTTGAGTCAGGCGAACTCTGTCGCGATGACCACGGCCACGTCCGTCAAGCAAAAAAAGTTTGATCAACGTTCAAGTTGCCGATCACGATCCTCGTTATCGGCACTTGACAAATTGATCCCAAACAAACTTTGCGTAACTTTACGCGCTTCTTAGACCTTGGCAACATGTTTCGGGAAAATTCCCAGCCCGCCGAGACACTTCTAAACGGCTGATCGATGTCGCTGCTGCGCGCTGCTGCAGGCGCAGCGCTGCCCGCTTACCAGCCGCCCATCGACTGCAACATCTCCCAGTTGCCGAAGGCCAAGGAGGCGAACAAGATCGCCAAGAAGACGTTCCCCGAACTGAATCCCCAGACCGCCATCAAGCCTGCGGCGACCAACGAAAGCATCAGAGCTTGACGCAGGGTACCGCCGCCAAGCGAGATCAACTCGCGGGCGATGCGACCTCCGTCCAGCGGCCACACCGGCACCAGGTTCAACACCGCCCACATCACGCTAGGCCAAACCAAACAATTCACCAGAGCGAACGTGCCGACGTTCAGAATCGGCTCGCCACCGCCGGCTCCGGGGATCCAGTACAGCCAGCCCGGCAGGAGACGGACCTGATAGCCAGCCGCACGTGTCAGGACAATCACGGCCGCGGCCAACAACAGCTGAGCGACCGGACCGGCCGCTGCAATCACAAGGTTTTCCTTACTGGAAAGCCGCGCAGGCGACCGCCCGAAGCCGTTGCCCGCCAGCGGAATCGCCAGCCCGCCGAAGTGATACAGCACGATCCCGCTGTGGATGCCGTAGCGGCGAAACGCCAAGGCGTGCCCCAGTTCATGCACCAGGATCGAAACCAGAATGCACACCGCCCAAACCAATAAGATCAGCCACACACCGGGAGTCCACTGTCGATACTCCTGCAGAAAGATCTGGTCGATTCCAACCGCCAGTCCGTAACCGAAGACGGCCGCCATCAACCAAAACGTCCAGGCAATGCGGACGGGAAAGTCTCCCAGTCGAAACTCCAAGTCGTAGGGAGATCGAGCGGGTTCTTGCAACAACATGAACGGGTCTCATTCCAAACTTCGAAGCGAACAAACGGCGCACGACACAGCCGATCTGGCTCGATTGTAGCCTGCGCTTCGGTCACCGTTATGCCCCCTCGAAGCGCACCGTTTTGCCGCGCTGAGACGACCGAAAGTTTTTTGGTTTTTTCGGTTTTTTATCGCCGCAAGTCGGTCGCTTGGCGGCTACGGGTTCAGAGAACGACGGAAGGCTTCGAAAGCATCGCGGTACAGCGGCGGTGCGGGGACGCGCGTGCCCGCATCCTCCACGCCCGGTAAAGCGTCGCGACGATCGCTTTGACGGATCGCGCGCGGGTTGTCGCGGCGCAGTCCCAAAGAACGCAACGCCTCTTCAAACTCCCCGCCGCCTTGCCCATCGGGTTGCCGGGCCAGCTCGCGTGTTTGCTGCCAACGCTGTTCGAATCGACGCAGGTCCTCCTCGCTCCAGTTCAATCGTTCCAGCAGTTCCTCGTCGGGACGATCACGCGTCTGGTCGAGATAATCAAGGACCATGTCGGTCGCCTTCTTGGCGTACTCCAAGTCCGCCGGATCGGCTTCGGGTGGCGCGATTGGCGAATCGTCGGAATCCGCCGGCGTGCCGGCCGTGCCGCGGCTGGAAAGACCGGCTTCCGAAGCCGACGCGGCGTCGCTGGACGAAGCCGATTCCGACGCGCCCGCTTCGGACGCTTCGCCTGCTTCACCCGCTTCGGCGCCGGAAGCTTGCGAGCCGGACGCCGAGTCAGAGGAGGGAGCGCCGGGCGCATCCGACTCAGCCGCATCCGACTCTGGCGCATCCGCGGCGGAAGAGGCGGAGTCGCCTTGCTGTGCGTCGGCCGGCGAGGAGGAAGCATCCGTCGCGGCTTCGCTGGCCGATTGACCATCGTCAGGCTGCGTCATTCCCTCGCCGGATTCGGAACCGCTCGAAGCCGCTTGTTCAGCCGAAGAACCGGCCGCTTCGCTTCCGCTGGCCGCATCGGGTCCAGTCGCCGCGTCTCCGGACTGCTCGCGCATCGCTTCGATGTGTTCTTTGATGCGTTCGAACGCTTCGGCATCGGTCTCGGGACGCTGGCCGGGTTGCTCGCCGGCTCCGCCTTCCGCACCCGCGGCTTCGCCCGTTTCGGCCCCAGCACTGCCGGTCCCGTCGGCGCCCGGAGCTGCTTCGCCCGTGGCGGCCGGAGAGTCCCCGTCTGGGCCCGCTCCCTGACCATCCTGCGAGCCGCCTTCGGCGTCCTGAGGTCCCCCTTGGCCATCCTGGAGGCCACCCTGACGGTCTTGTGGTCCTCGTTGGCCATCGGGCATCGTCCCCTGGCCGTCCGGAGCACCGTCCGGGGTACCTTGGCTGCCTTGGCCGTCCTGGGGACCGCGTTGACCGTCTTGGGTACCAGCTTGGCCGTCCTGAGCACCGCGCTGACCGTCTTGGGTACCGCGTTGACCGTCTTGAGAGCCACCCTGTCCGTCTTGAGACCCGCCCTGCCCGTCTTGAGAGCCACCTTGGCCGACTTGAGAGCCACCTTGGCCATCTTGTGAACCAGCTTGGCCGTCCTGGGTACCGCGTTGGCCCTCAGGCATCGTCCCTTGGCCGTCTTGCGTTCCCTGCCCGTCCTGTGAACCACCCTGCCCATCTTGCGCGCCATCCTGTATCTCGCCCTGACCATCCTGCGATCCAGCTTGGCCGTCCTGCGTACCAGCTTGGCCGTCCTGCGTACCACCTTGACCGTCCTGGGAACCACCTTGGCCGTCCTGGGAACCACCTTGGCCGTCCTGGGAGCCGCCTTGGCCATCCTGGGATTCGCCCTGACCGCCCTGCGACTCACCCTGACCACCCTGACCGCCCTGACCGTCTTGGGATTCTCCCTGACCATCTTGCGAATCGCTTTGCCCGTCCTGAGAAGCGTCGTCGGAATTGTTTTGAGGATCGACAGCTGGCTGATCATCCGCAGCCGTCAAACCGTCTTCGGCAGGCTGGTTCTCGCTCAACTGAGCCGCCTCGACGATGCGCAGCGTGATCGGATCGCTGAGCGTGACGTTGGGCGCGGGCCGCGCTTCGGAATCGTGCCGGTTGTCTTTGGCCACGGCCGTTACCGTGATCTCATGGCCGGGTTTGAGATTCCACTGGGCCGGTCGAAACCGCATGATCGCGACGCGACTTTGACGATCTCCCTGGGCGTCGCTCCACAGCACCGGTTCGGCCAGTAACTGAACGCCTCGCTGCAGCTTCAGGCGAAGCTCGGTCAGCCCGAAGTCCGGATCCAGCGCATGGACTTCGATCAACTGCTGTGCATCGACCGGCACGTCTTTCGGCGAGCGCGTCGGAACGGCAAAGGAAACTTCGGGCGCCAGGTCGGGCAGCACGCGAACGGGATAGACCACCGGTTCGGGGTTCTCGGCGCCGGCGGCGTCTTGGACGACCAACCGATAACTATCGATGGTAACCAGTCCGCGAGCAGAATCGCCTCGTCGCAGCGTCCATTCGGCTTCGACGCTCTGCCCGTCTTCGGACAAACGCAGCGGGCTGGAACCGGCCGACGCGATCGTGCGATCGTGCGTGCGGCGCGGATTAAACTCGATCCGCCCGGATTGGATCGGTCGATTCGTTCGGGCCTGTACGATCACGCGAGTTCCTTCGAGCCCCTCGACCGCCGCGGCACTCTGGGAGCGTACCGGACGGCCCGTATAGGCAGGCGGCTGGTAACGCACGGCCGTAATGTTGATCGCAGGCACGTCGCGCACATCGATGGTGAACCGCTCGCTGCGGGCGTCACCGGCTGTCACAACGTATCGCGTGGTGGTCTGCAGGCCGTAGGGCTGCCCCAACGTAGCGTGATACAAGTCGGACGCCTCGTCATCGGCCCGCATCTCAATACGCCGCGACGCTTCGCCGATCGTCTGCAGCATCAACTGCGGCTGGTCACGACCGCCCAGTCCTGCAAAGCGAGCGCTGACGGACACCTGCCTGCCGGCCATCACTCGATCGCTGCCGGGCGTTACCTCCAGGATCTTGACGCGCGTCGGCGCGTCGATTCGTGCCAGCGGCATCAGCAACCGACCGGCGGACTGAAACGTGTTCTTGGGCGAGACGACCGCATACAGGGCCAGGGCGGCCAGAACGGCCGCGACGATCATCCACAACTGAAAACTGCTGTGGGCTTCCTGAGGCAGGCGGTCGCCGTGACCGCGCAGACGGCTCGCGGCCTGCCGGCCGATCGATCGCACGACGACGCCTCGCAGCCCCGGATCGGCCCGCTGCGGGCGCAAAGTCACATAGCTGGTCAACGCATGCTGCAGCGCCGGCAGGTCTCGTTCGATCGCGTAGGCCGCATACGCCCGATCGATCTCGGCGGTCAACAACGGCCGCAGACGCATCCACAACCAACCGACCCCGGCGGCGAGCGCCAGAGCCGCGATCAGCGACCGGCCCCAAACGCCGGGCGACCAAATCCACTGGTCTACCACCGACCAAGCCAACAACAGGCCCAGGGCACCGATCAACAATCCCAGCACACAGCGCGTCAATTCGCTCCGCCACAGCCCCCGCCGAACCTCTTCGATACGCTGCTCGATGAACGCATCGCTGACCTGAGATCCGGACGACGGAGACGAGACGGGTGCGGTAGCCATGAACAGCCCAAGCATAAATAAAGAGAGACGACGAACGAGTTCGAAGCGTCTCTCTAGTATAGGTCCTGACGGAACCGGCTCAGCGGTTTTTCCCTAAGCCGTTTCGGCGCTAGCCGCGGTTTTCCCTGAGCCGTTTCGGCGCTAGCCGCGGTTTTCCCTGAGCCGTTTCGGCGCTAGCCGCGGTTTTCCCTGAGCCGTTTCGGCGCTAGCCGCGGTTTTCCCTGAGCCGTTTCGGCGCTAGCCGCGGTTGCTTCGCAACGCGTCTACAAAAACCGGGGCTCTCGCCCAAACGGCTCAGGATCGCGTCCGATGCTTAACGAACCGCGTGCCGCCTAGCTGTTGTCGCCTTCGGATCCCTTGGCATCGTCGCCACCGGTTCCGGCCGGAACCGGTTCGTCGGCGGCTTGATGACCACGGGTTTCGCCTTCGAAGTTCAGACGCGTCACCTTGCCATCGTCGTTGCGGAACACGTCGACAACCAGGGTGTCCTTGCCTTCGAAGGTGCCACGCAGCAGTTCTTCGGCCAACGGATCCTCTATGCGCTGTTCGATCGCGCGACGCAGCGGGCGAGCTCCGTAGTCCAGATCGCTGCCCTTCTTGATCAAGAATTCCTTGGCCTCGTCGGTCAACTCCAGAGCGAAACCGCGGTCCTCCAGTCGTTCGCGAACCTTGACCAGTTCAAAGTCGATGACCTTCTTGAGGTCTTCACCGGTCAGGTGACGGAAGATAATCGTATCGTCCAATCGGTTCAGGAACTCGGGGCGGAAGACGCGTTGGATCTGGTCCATCACCCGCGACTTCATCGACTCGTAACTGGCGTCGTCTTCGGGCGTCTGGAACCCGAAGGCCGATTCGTTCTTGATCGCTTCGGCACCGGCGTTGGTGGTCATGATCAGGATCGTGTTGCGGAAGTCGACATTGCGTCCGAACGAGTCGGTCAAACGGCCTTCTTCCATCACCTGCAACAAGGTGTTGAAGACGTCGGGGTGAGCCTTCTCGATCTCGTCGAACAGGACCACGGCGTAGGGCCGGCGGCGAATCTTTTCGGTCAACTGACCGCCTTCTTCGTAGCCGACGAATCCGGGAGGCGCACCGATCAGACGGCTGACGTTGTGCTTCTCCATGTATTCGCTCATGTCGATGTGCACCAGGGCGTCGGCGTCACCGAACATGTATTCGGCCAGCGCCTTGGCCAACAGCGTCTTACCGACACCGGTGGGTCCGGCGAAGATAAACGAACCGGTGGGCCGCTTGGGATCCTTCAGGCCACTGCGGCTACGCCGCACGGCTTTGGAGATCGCGGTGACGGCCGCGTCCTGGCTGACCACGCGTTTGTGCAGTTCCTCTTCCATCTGCATCAATCGCAGCGAGTCCTCGGTGGACAGTCGCGTCAGCGGGATACCGGTCATCTTGCTGACCACTTCGGCGATCACTTCTTCGTCGACCACGCCGTCGGTCTGCTGGCTCTTCTCGCGCCATTCGCGGGTGATCTGCTCCTTCTTGCGGCGCAGTTTCTCCGCCTGATCACGCAGCTTGGCCGCCTTTTCGAAGTCCTGGTTGGCGACCGCGTCTTCCTTGTCCTTGTTCAGGGTTTCGACTTCGACGTCGATCTCCTTCAGGTCCGGCGGACGGGTCATGGTGCGCAGACGAATCCGAGCCCCGGCTTCGTCGATCACGTCGATGGCCTTGTCGGGCAGGCAGCGTGCGGTGATGTAGCGTTCGCTCATCTCCACGGCGGCCACGACGGCATCGTCGGTGATCTGCACGCGGTGATGCTCTTCGTAGCGTTCCCGCAATCCCTTGAGGATCTCGATCGTCTCGTCGGTTCCGGTCGGTTCGATGATGATTTCCTGGAACCGCCGCGCGAGCGCGTTGTCCTTTTCGATGTACTTGCGGTACTCGTCCAGCGTCGTGGCTCCGATGCACTGGATCTCGCCACGAGCCAGGGCGGGCTTGAGCACGTTGGCCGCGTCGATCGCTCCTTCGGCGCCGCCGGCACCGACCAGGGTGTGCAGTTCGTCGATGAACAGGATCGTGTTCTTGGCGCGACGCACTTCGGTCATCACGGCCTTGATCCGCTCCTCGAACTGACCGCGGTACTTGGTTCCGGCGACCATCATCGCCAGGTCCAAGACGACGATGCGTTTCTCGGCCAGGATCTCGGGCACTTCACCGGCGATGACTCGCTGGGCAAAGCCTTCGACGATGGCCGTCTTACCCACACCGGCTTCGCCCAACAGCACCGGGTTGTTCTTGGTACGTCGGCAGAGGATCTGGATCGCGCGTTCGATTTCGCGTTGGCGGCCGATCACCGGATCCAACTCGCCCTTCTTGGCCAACTCGGTCAGGTCACGACCGAAACTATCCAGCGCCGGCGTCTTGCTCTTGCTGCTCTTGCTGCTGCTACTGCTGCTTTCGCCTTCGCCGCCGCGACCGCCGCGTTCGCCGACTTCGGAACCTTCCAAACCGTGCCCCAACAGGTTCAGAACCTCCTCGCGGACGTCTTCCAGTTTCAGGCCCAGATTCATCAGCACCTGCGCGGCCACGCCTTCTTGCTCGCGAAGCAATCCCAGCAGGATGTGCTCGGTGCCGACGTAGGTGTGATTCAGATTGCGAGCCTCTTCCATCGAGTACTCGATGACTTTCTTGGCCCGAGGCGTCTGCGGCAGTTTGCCTACCGTGACCATCTCCGGCCCGCTCTGCACCAGCTTCTCCACCTCCAAGCGGATCTTGCGCAGATCCACTTCCAGGTTTTTCAGCACGTTGGCCGCGACCCCGCTGCCCTCTTTGACCAAGCCCAACAGGATGTGCTCGGTGCCGATATATTCGTGGTTGAACCGCTGGGCCTCTTGGTTCGCAAGTTGCATCACCTTGCGAGCGCGGTCAGTAAATCGTTCGTACATGATCTCGAACCTTCTTATTGCGTGTTCGCTTGGACTCGCCTGCCAGGCTGGCGTTCCCGGTTATCAGCTCTATACATTGCAAACTGTACGCCGCACAGAGGATTTCCGCTCCCGCAGCGGCCCTCCAAGGCATTCAGCTCGTCCACAAACCGTTTATTGCAGCAGCTATGCCGATTCTATCGGTTTTCCAGTTTTGGGGGAGTAGGAGACCACTGACGAAGCCGGCCGAAACCTCAAGAATATCGCGTTCTTAATTCTTTTCGAAAAATCTTGACGGTTTAGACGCCTCGCTCGCCAAGCTCGCTCCAGTCCGCTGCCATATCGGCAGCAAACGCGCGGTCGGTCGCTTCCCCCTGTGAGGACTCTATGGCCGAGTCAATCGCCGCGGATGCTTGGGCTGGGCTGCTAGCATTCGCCTGGGACTCGGGCCCATCCGAAGCCGCGGACTCGACCGAAGGTGCGGACTCGACCGAAGGTGCGGACTCGGCCGATGGTGCAGACTGCTCGGAGCCAGCGGTCTCGTCCGCCGGAGTTGCCTCGCCGTCCGCCAAAGTTGCCTCATCCGCCTCGCTAGCGTTTGACGCTTCCTCGTCGCCGGAGGCCGCTTCCTCGTCGCCGGAGGCCTGCGCACCCTCGTTCGCTGCGTCGGCAAAGCGTTGCCAGCGTCGTCGTTCGTCCTGCAGCTCCAACCACCAGAAGTCGCCTCGTTCGAGCCGTTCCAGTTGATCCAAGACGCCGGCCGCCGCCGCCAAGCGGCCGGTGTGGCGATACACGCCGGCCAACAGCAGCATGGCCGGCGGGTCGCGAGGTTCGATCTCCAAACAATCGGCCAGTAACGCTTCGGCTTCGACCCAGTGGCCGCGCAGGTACTGGCCATGGGCTTCGGCAAAGCGGTCGGGTTGGTCGCTGGCCGCACGCGGGCTGACGATCTCGGGCAACCGCATCACGCTCTTGGCGACGCACCACAGCCACACCCCCAGGGCCACCCAACAGGCGATCTTGACCAACAGCGGCGTCAGCCACTCGGGGTACAGAAACCGCGCGACCAACAGAAAATTCAGGGCGACGGCAAAGGTCAACGCCGCGGGCAAGGCGGCCAACTGGCCGCGGAACCACATCTCGGGCAAGCCGGGCCACAGGCAGGTCAGGTAGTGTTTGCCGGAGACATCCATGCAGGCAATTCGTACAGCCACAAGAGGAACTCGGTCGAGACGCCCACCGAGCAGGCGGATCGACAGGGGCAGCCTACGCCAAAAGCGGCGGCGGAAACAAGAGAAACTCGGCCAGCCAACGCCGGCAAGAAGAACGCCAGCAAGACGAACGCCGGCAAGACGAACGCCGCCAAGAAAAAAGCCCACCGGCCGAGATCCCTTGGATCCCAACCGATGGGCCGTTTGTCTCGCGTATCTCTTGAAAAGGTGCGCGAGGTGGGGTGGCCGCCGCAATCAGCAGCCCGCCGACTCTAACTACGGGTTCAAACCACCCCGTTGGCTAGTACAGCAATATTCCACTTGAACACCTCCTTTGCAAACATACCCGACGGTCCTCGATCAGGTGCCAACCAGAGCGATCGAGCGAACCGTACTGAAATGTCCGTCGCGACGCGTCACCGCGACCCAACACTGACAAGCATTTCCGCTGGCCCTCGAAAGGGCAACCCGGAAGGCAGCCTGTCTACTCACTTCAGACGTCGGCCACCGCGAGATGGTTCGCCCCCCCGGAGCAAAAAAATCTCAAATCTCCTGAACCTAACGGAATCTATGTACTGGAACGAACGTTCCTAAATCGCGGAGCGATTGTCTGTGGTAGCCCCAAAGCGCGAGCCCGGGGAAACGTAAACATTACGAACAAAAGCCCTGGAAGGGCGACAGGAAGTCTGGCACCGGAATTCGTGTCGTCCCTCTGGGACTGGCGTGCGGGTGTGGGGGCGACACCCCAGGCTCGCGCCTGGGGCTACCGCATGTCGCCACTGCCGTGGCTGCTGCGCTCGAACTTCGCACGCCATACATAGAATCCGTTAGAGTCAGCAAATCTCAAATCTCGCTCCGGTCTCCCGCCGCCTCCACCCGCTACTCGACTTCTCTCTCATACAGCACCACAATCAGGATGTCGTTGGAGGAAAACGAGCTCATCGGCCCGCCGCTGGCTCCGCCGTGGCTGGCAATATTGCCGGTGATCGAGAGCACCTTGACCTTGTGCTTGCGGATCCAGCGGTTGATCTCCTGCTCCATCTCGGGAAGCTCGCTCTCGATTGTTTTGAACAACTTGACTTGCTGGATGACCATCGGATGCCTCGTTAACGCTAAACAAACCTACCACGACTGCTCTTCGACGAAACTTTTCGACCGACACCGCCAGCCCCAGTGGACACTTCCGTGGCCCCATCCCGCCAACCCGCTTCCTCAGACCAGTCCGTTTCCTCGGACCCGCCCAATCGCGACGGCGTTGGCGATCGCGACAGCATTGCCGATCGCGACAGCATTGCGGCGGATTATTTTCAGACCCTGCCCTTCGAACCGTATCCGGTCCAAGAGGAAGCGTTGCTGGCATACTTTACCAGTCCCGAGGGGGTTCTGGTATGCGCTCCGACGGGAACCGGCAAAACCCTGATTGCCGAAGCGGCCGTGTACGAGGCGCTGCGGAGCGGCACGCGGATGTACTACACGACGCCGCTGATCGCGCTGACGGACCAGAAACTCGACGAGCTGCGCCAGTCGGCGGTCCGCTGGGGGTTTTCGGCCGACGATGTGGGGCTGGTCACCGGCAATCGCAAGGTGAACCCGGACGCTCCGATTCTGGTCGTGGTCGCCGAGATCCTGCTGAATCGCTTGCTCAATCAGGACGCCTTCGACTTTGCCGATGTCTCGGCGGTCGTGATGGATGAGTTCCACTCGTTCAACGACAGCGAGCGCGGGGTGGTCTGGGAATTGACCCTGGGCTTGCTGCCGGCTCACACGCGGCTGTTGCTGTTGAGCGCGACGGTCGGCAACTCGCTGGAGTTCACGCAGTGGTTGTCGCGAGCCCACAACCGGCGTTTGATGCTGGTGCAAGGCGACGAACGAAAGGTGCCGCTGCAGTTTGAATGGGTCGAGGACCAGATCCTCGCGGATTTCTCCGAACAAATCGCCGCCGGAGACGAAGACCAGCGCCGAACGCCGGGGCTGGTCTTCTGCTTTAACCGCGCCCAGTGCTGGACCACCGCCGAGATGCTCAAGGGCAAGAAGCTGATCGACAAGGCCCGCCAAAGCGAGCTGGCCGAGTACCTCAACGCCGCCGACATGAGCGAGGGGGCCGGCCCGAAACTCAAAGCCATCTTGATGCGCGGCGTGGGCGTGCATCATGCCGGCATCCTGCCGCGTTACCGGCGGATCGTCGAAGCACTGTTCCAACGCAAACTGCTCAGCCTGTGCACGTGCACCGAAACGCTGGCGGCGGGAATTAATCTGCCGGCTCGCAGCGTGATCCTGCCCAGTTTGCTGAAAGGTCCCAAGGGCAAGAAGAAGGTGGTCGAGGCCGCCACGGCCCATCAGATTTTCGGCCGCGCCGGCCGGCCTCAATTCGACGACCGGGGCTATGTCTTCGCGTTGGCCCACGAGGACGACGTCAAAATCAATCGCTGGCGCGAGCAGTACGAACAGATCCCCGAAGACACCAAGGATCCGGGGCTGTTGAAGATGCGCAAGCAGCTGAAGAAGAAGATGCCCAAACGCCGCTCGGGCGAACAGTACTGGACGCAGCAACAATTCGACCAGCTTCGCGACGCCCCCTCGGCCCGGCTGGCCAGTCGAGGACGATTGCCCTGGCGGCTGCTGGCCTACATGCTGGAACGATCCCCCGAAGTCCAGCCCCTGCGCGATCTGGTCGGCCGCCGCCTGCTCCAGCCGAAACAACTCGAAGATGCCCAGCGCGATCTAAACCGGATGCTGATCACGCTGTGGAAAGCCGGTTACGTCAGCCTGGACCCCAAACCGCGGGCCGCCGACCTGTCGGCCGATCGGCCCGAAAAATCCGGCGGCAAGGGCTCCGGCGGCAAAGCCGGTGCCGGCAAGCCCGCGGACCCAACCAGCAAAGAGAACGCGAGCCAGCCGGCCGAGCCGCAGGGCCTGTTCTCGCACCTTTTGGACACGGTGCCCAAGGCCGAAAGCGAAAAGAGCGAGGACGGCGATAGGCCAGAGGACGCCAAACCAGACGATGCCGGCGGCGACAGCGAGCAGCAGGCCATCGAAAGCCGCGGTTACGAGCTGAGCAATTACCGGCCCGAGCGTGCCGTGCCCACGTCTCGCCTGCCACTGCTGATCCAGCTGCGGAGCATCAATCCGCTGTACGGCGTGTACCTGGCCGATCAATTGGCGATCGCCGACCAGACCGAACGCATCCTGGCGCTGGAAAGCGTGCTGGAAGTGCCCGGCACGGTGGCCCGCCTGGTCCGCGTCCCCGGCTACGACGACCTGCCGGCCGGTCCGCTGGCCAAACTGCGGCTGGACCCGATGCTCCTGCAACTGGGCTTGGCCACCGCCGAAGAACTGGGCTCGCCCAGCGAGGACGAGGACGAAGAGGTTCAGGACCGCGGTTTCGGCCGGGTGATGTTCGAAGAGCGTGTCTGGCCGCTGACCCTGGGCGAGAAACTGTATCGCCTGTTCCAAAACGAATTCCCCCGCGTTCAAGACGTGCGGGTGCGGCCGGTCTGGATCGTGGGCGAGCTGCTGCAGTTCGACGGCGACTTCAACAAGTACATCACCGCGCACAAGCTGCAGAAGGAGGAAGGCATCCTGTTCCGGCACCTGCTGCGGATGATTCTGTTGCTCGACGAGATGGCCAATATCCCGCCCTCGGAAACCACGCCCGAACAGTGGGAGGATCCGCTGGACGATCTGGCCGACCGGTTGACCGAAACCTGCCGCGCGGTCGACGCCCAGAGCACCGACGAAGTGCTCAGCAATGCCGCCGGCGGCGACGATTTGATCGGCCCAGGACGCAGGAAGTAGAGTGTTGCCTTTCGCTCCGCGAAAGTCGCCAGTGTTGCCTTTCGCTCCGCGAAAGTTGCTCCGGTTTCGACACTACTTTCGCGGAGCGAAAGGCGACTCTAATCTACTTTCGGCGGAGCGAAAGGCGACTCACTTAGTACCGTCGACCAGCCGGGGTGGTCGTGCGGGGCAAGTCGGCGACTTGCGGGGCGCGGATCAGATTGTTGGTCGCATTGCCGCGGAACTCCACGAACAGCAGCGCGTCGGCGCGGCCGGCGGTCTGCCCGGTCAAACGCTCCAGGTTCAACAGCGGCACCGACGACTGCGGCCGGTCCGGGCTGGCCACGACGCCGCAGGACAGCAGCAACACCATGTCGCTGGGCCAACGAAATCGCTCGTGCAGCCGCCAACTGACCACCTGCGGCACTTCGATTCGCGCCCGGTGCGTCTGACCGCTGGGCAGGGGCAGGTCCAAATCGACCGGCAACAACTTGTCCACCTGATCGATATTGGCTTCGATCACACAATCGATCGAGGCACCGTCCCGGCTCAGCAACGGACTGAATTCCAGCTGATACCCTTCCTGCACTTCACCGGTTTCCGGTTCGTACGGCGGCCAAGCCAATGGATTGACCGAGGGCCGGATGTTGCGGACAAAGTTTCGTCCTCGCATGCTGGCCAGCTTTTCGGTTTGCCCGTTGTAGGTGATCACGTCCACGGCCTGGACTTCGCGCGTGTCGGTTCGCTGACGCAACATCGAAACCACCATCGCCGCGTTCTCTTTGGTCAACAGCCAAGCCTGCACGCCGGGCGACTGGACCGTCACGTGTTGCATCATCGGATGCATGCGGCTGCGCCAATTGGGGTTGCCCACGGTCATGACCCGCAAACCAAACACCTGCGGATCGGTGGTGCCGGCGATAAAGCGGTCGACGACATCGGCGACCACCGAATGCATTTCGGGCGTGTGATAGACGGACAAGCGATCGCGGTTGGCGTTCAGAAAACCGAACGGTTCGGTGAACCACACGTCGGTACCGGTTTCGCGCAAGACCCAGTCGACGATGGCCTGCTCGGGCCGATCGTGTTTGGTCAGGTATCCGGTGTAGGGACGCAGGTCGTACTGCCGGTACTGCTGGCCGGATTCCTGCGGCAACTGGCCACCGGCGGTCGAAGCCGCCGTCGTGGAGGGGCGGGCGGCGGAGGGGCTGGAAGCGGCCGGAGCTGGTGCGGCGGCAGACGGCGTGGCAGCCGATTGTGCGGCTCCCGGCGGAGGCGTCGTCGGGACGGGCTGGAGACTGGGCGGGGTGTCGGGCGCTGCGGCGCCGGCCTGCGGGCCGGCCGATGCTCCGGCCGCGCCCTCGGACGGCATCGCCATGCCTTGCCCCGAAGCGGACGGGACGAGCGCCAAAGCACCGACTCCCAGCAGGCAGCCGAGCAGGGCCGGCAGCAGTTTGATTCGCAGTCGCATCGATCGTTTCCTTGCAGGAACAGCGGAAAAGAGCCGCGGCGACTATAGGAAGAATTCCCCGCCGCCTCCAACACCGAATCGCCGCGAACTTGAACATTTTTGACGCATTTGTCGGCTTTGTTTTGACACCCCCTATCCAGCTGATATAACGAACCAACACAGGTGGCAATCGACCGGCCGGGGGCACAACCAATGGGGCAACACAACGGCGCACCGACTCCTTCGCCGGCAAACACCAAACCTGCCGGACCTGACGCTACCGGCCCTGAGGCGGGCGAGGAACTGTCGGTCGCCGAGCTTCGGCTGGAGCTGCGGCGAGTCCAGAAGCAGGCCTTGGCCGCCAGGCTCGAAGCCCGCGCGGCCGAACTGGAACTGCTGCTGCGCCGCGCCGACGCCGGCTGCCCGCCAAACTCCCCCAGCCCGAATCTAGCCAGCCCGAATCTAGCCAGCCCGAATTTCACCAGCCCAGATGGCACCAGTTCCGATTTCCCCAGCCCGGACTCCACCGGCGTGGACTCGGCCAGCCCGGACTCGGACGCCGGCCGCATCGCCTCCTGGGCTTCGCTGGTTCCCGTGGCCAGCGCGGCGGTCGCCGCCGCCCGCCATCCGCCGCCGCCAGAGGCTTCCGCGCCGCAAACCGTGACGCCGGACTCTCTGACCGGCGGGCCGCCGGCAGCCGGCGGGTCGCTGCCAACCGGCGGGTCGCTGCGGTCGCCGGCAGCCGAACCGCCCGGCCCGGCCAGGAACCCGATGCCCGATCACACCCCGGAGCCCGATCACACCCCGGAGCCCGCGCCCACCGCGTCCGCCGTCACGCCCCGGAAGCCATCGTCCCCGCCCCCGTCCTGGCTGACCAAGACCGCTCCGCCGGCGCCGCGGCGGCGGCGGATGGCCGGCTGGTGGTATAGCGCCGGCGCTCACGTGGTGATCGTGTTGCTGTTGGCCTCGTTGACGTTCTCGATCCCCGACCCCGCCGACCAAGTGGCTCTGACGGTGGCCGCGGAGGACACTCAACCGGCGGCCGCTTTGGAAACCGTGCGGCTGGACACCGAGATACCGCCTTCGACGGCCGAGGCCCCACCGCATGCCGAGGCACCGTCTCCGCTGGCTCCGGTCGACCCCTTGGCGGGTTTGTCCGTTCCGCCGGCACCCGCGATCGCCGTTGCCGGCCCGCCGTCGCCGCCCTCCCTGGCCGGGCCGCTGGCCGACTCGACCGAAGCCGCTGCGGCGTTGGCCGAAGCCGACAAGTCCAGCTCGCAGTTCTGCGGCGTGGCCAGTGGCGGCAACCACTTTGTCTACATCGTCGACAGTTCACAGAGCATGAAGGACGGGCGGTTCACCTCGGCTCGCCTGGAACTGCTGCAGTCGATCGACGCCCTCGAGCCCCAGCAGCGGTTCTACATCATGTTCTATGGCGAACGCTTGGATCGCATGTGCGTCGGCAATCCGGATCAGCCCGACGACTTTTCGGTGCTGGCCAGCGACGAGAACAAACGCCGGGCAAGACGCTGGGCGATGGGCGCCGAGCTGCAGCGTGGTGCGCCGCCGGAGCAGGCCTTGTTGTTCGCCCTGAAGCTGCGGCCGGACGTGATCTTCCTGCTGTCCGACGGCGAATTTCCGCAGCGGATCGAAGACCTGCTGGCCGAACACAATCAGACCAGCAATCTGTTCGGACATCGCGGCCCGATCAGTATCGTGCATACGATCGGCTACCACAGCCGATCCGGCGAAGCCCGGATGCGCCGCTTGGCCGAAGCCAATGGCGGACAGTATCGCTACATCCCGCCCCGCGGTCGTTAACCGTCGTAACGGCGGAGGACCAGGCAGGCGTTATGACCGCCGAAACCAAAGCTGTTGCTCATCGCGACTTCGATCTTTCGCTGGCGAGCTTCGTTGGGCGTGTAGTCCAGATCGCAATCCGGATCCGGGTTGGTCAGGTTGATCGTCGGATGCACGACACCATCGTGCAGCGACATCGCCGTCACAACCGCTTCGATACCACCGCTGGCCCCCAGCGAATGGCCGAGGGCGGACTTGGTGCTGCTGATCGACAGTTTCTGGGCGTGATCGCCGAAGACCGAATGCACGGCCCGGGTTTCCGCCTTGTCGCCCAGCGGCGTGCTGGTGCCGTGGGCATTGATGTAATCGACATCGGTGGGCTCCAGGCCCGCGCTGGCGATCGCCATGCGCATCGCCTGCGCCGCCCCGGCACCCTGCGGGTCGGGTTGGGTGATATGGCCGGCGTCGCAACTGCAGCCGAACCCGATCACCTCGGCGACGATCTCCGCGCCGCGGGCGCGGGCATGTTCCAATTCTTCAAAGACGCTGATTCCGGCGCCTTCGCTCAGCACGAAACCGTCCCGCTGGGCGTCGAACGGACGGCTGGCCTGCTCGGGCGCGTCGTTGCGCGAGGAGAGGGCCTTCATGTTCTGGAAACCGGCCAAACCGATCCGGGTGATCGCCGCCTCGCTGCCCCCGGTCAGAATGATGTCGGTTTCGCCCCGCTGGATATTCGCCAACGCATCGCCCATGGCGTTGCTGGCACTGGCACACGCGGTGGCGACCGTGTAGTTGGTCCCGCGGAGACCGAAGTGGATGCCCAGGTTGCCGCTGCCGGCGTTGAGCATCATTTTGGGGACCGTAAAGGGACTGACGCGGTCGGTCCCCTTGAACAGCATCCGTTCCATCTGGGATTCGATTTCCCAGAGGCCTCCGATGCCCGAACCCAGGATCGCGCCACACCGCGTGGTGTCCTCCTGGGCGAAGTCGATGCCGGCCTGCTCGACGGCCCGAGCACCGGCCCACAGTGCGAACTGCGAGAACCGGTCCAGTCGCTTCGCTTCTTTGGGTTCGACAATCCCATTGAGGCCAAAACCGGGAATGTCTCCACCGATCTTGATCTTGAACCCTTCCGTATCCAGGGTCGACAAACGGCGGATCCCGCTTTGACCCTCTAACAGATTTTGCCAAACCTGCCGGACTTCGGAGCCAAGCGGTGTCACCAGCCCCATACCGGTAATAACCACACGACGCTTCATCCGGAGACCTCAACAGCAAACCACAGCGACCACGACAACCCGACCATTCAATCTTTCGCGAGAACGCCTAGGCGTCGTCGCCCTTTTCCTTTTCGATGAATTCGATCGCCTGGCCGACCTTCTGAATCTTTTCCGCCGCGTCGTCGGGAATGCTGATGTCGAACTCCTCTTCCAGCTCCATCACCAATTCAACGGTGTCCAGCGAGTCGGCACCCAGATCGTTGACGAACGAAGTGTCTCGATTGATCTTTTCTTTTTCGACACCCAGTTGCTCGGCAACGATATCGATAACCCGCTCTTCAATGGAAGCCATGGGTCGGTTCTCCAAAAGTTTGGTTTTGAGTAAGTAGGATCGGAAAGTTGATTGGAAAGGTTTGGACCGAAAGATAGGGGATGCGTGCAAAAGGCGTCAATACAGTGGGAGCCTGGCGATCGAGCAGATGCCCGAAAAAAATGGCGATTCCACCGCCGGTCCGCGTTTCCACCGGGGGACGTCGGTGTGAAGCGGCGTTTTACCGGTGCGGCGCCTGTTACCAGCACATCCCTCCGTCGACGATCAGGGTTTGCCCGGTGATGTAGCTGGCCGCCGGGCTGGCCAGGAAGAGGACCGCCGCGGCCACGTCCTCGGGCTGGCCCACGCGGTTGGCGGGGATGCGTTTGCGAACCTCGTCGAGCACCACATCGCCCAGCTTGGCCGTCATGTCGCTGGCGATGAAGCCGGGGGCGACGCAGTTGACGGTCACGCCGCGGTTGGCCAGCTCGCGCGAGAGCGATCGGGACAGGCCGATCATGCCCGCCTTGCTGGCGGCGTAGTTGGTTTGACCGGCGTTGCCCATCACGCCCGAAATGCTGGCCATGTTGACGATCCGGCCGTACTTGGCGCGTCGCATGATCGTCGCCGCCGCTCGGCAGCCCACAAAGCAACTGGTCAGGTTGGTCGCGATCACGTCGTCCCATTCCTCGTCGGACATGCCGCGCAGCAACTTGTCGCGGGTCACGCCGGCGTTGTTGACCAGGATGTCCAACCGGCCGCCCTGCTTGTGCACGCCCTGGATCGCATCGGTCGTCGCCGCCCGATCGGTCACGTCACAGGATATCGCTTCGGCGGTGCCGCCGGCGGCCTGGATCTCCTGGACCGTGCCCTCCAGCTTTTCGGCACTGCGTGCCAGACAGGCCACGTGGGCTCCGTTGGCGGCCAGCACGGTCGCCACGGCTTTGCCCAGACCCTGGGATGCTCCGGTGACGACAGCAACTTGATCTTTCAGATCGGCGGTGAGCGACAATTGCATGGGTAGTTATCTCGGTGACTGTAGGAAACTCGCTCGGCGCGATTCCCCTCGGCTCTGACGGACCGCAAGGGGGAGCGAAGACTCTGAGGGTGGGAGGGCCGCCCAAGGGGGCGGCCAATAAATCATTGCCAAGGCCCCGAAGCTTACGCGGCTCCGTCGCCAAAACCATCCATCGGAAAACGCCGCTCGATCCGCTTGATCGTGCCCTGCAAGACGCGTCCGGTGCCGATCTCCAGGAACCCTTCGATGCCATCGGCCATCATCTGACGGATCGAATCCTCCCAGCGCACCGGGCTGACCACCTGCTCGGCCAACAACTGCAACACATCCGAACCGTCGCGGTGAGCCGTCGCGTCGACGTTGGAGTACACGGCCATCGGCATGTCCGTCGGCGGCGTCTCGGAAAGGGCTTCGCGGAGCTGGGCGACGGCGGGCTGCATCAACACGGTATGAAAGGCCCCGGCGACGGCCAATGGCACGACGCGGGACGCACCCGCCTCCTTGGCTGCCGCCTCCAACCGCCCGATCGCACTCAGGTGCCCCGAGACGGCGATATTACCGGGGCACAGCAAATTGGCCGGCTGCAGCACTTCATCGCCCTGCCGCACGCTCTCGCAAACCTGCTCCAGGACGTCCAACTGCAGGCCCAGCACGCTGGCCATGCCGCTGTCGACCTGATCGGCCGCGTCCTGCATCGCTTCGCCGCGGCGTTGAACCAGTTTCAGAGCGTTTTCAAAGCTCAATCCGCCGGCAAAGCACACGGCCGTGTATTCGCCCAGACTGAGCCCCGCGGCACAGCGCGCTTTGGCAACCAACTCCGGCTGCTCCTGGCGCAAGACCTCGACGGCCGCCATGCTGGTGACAAACAGGGCGGGTTGGGAGTACTTGGTGGCGTTGAGCCGCTCGGCGGGGCCTTCAAAGCACAGCTCCGCCAGGTCGTAGCCCAACACCTCGCCGGCCTGGCGAAACAACTGCTCGGCCACCGGATAGGTGTCGCACAGCCATTTGCCCATGCCCACATTCTGCGCCCCTTGACCGGGAAACAGAAACCCGACTGCGTCGACGTCCAATGCCATCGAGAAACCGCCTTGGCTTGCGAGAAAGTCGCGAGGGTCTTATTCCTGCGCGGTTTCGACGGTGTAGCGACCCTGATAACTGCCGCACTTGGGGCAGACCACGTGCGTGGGCACGGGGCTGCTGCACTGCGGGCAGTAGGTCAACTGACGAGGCTTGATGCGGTGGTGACTGCGTCGTTTACCACTGCGGCTGTTGGAATGTTTTCTTTTGGGAACGGCCATCGATATTCTCTATGCGTACCGGTTCGGAGGCGAACACGTTTTCCGTAAACCACGTCTCCCGACAAGAGGGAGCCGTCGATTGACGCAGGATCTGCGGTCAATGAAGCCCGGTATGGTAGAAGCTGGACTGCGGGGCTGTCAACGCATGGTTTTTCGAGAAACCCAGCTTTCCCAGCTTTCCCGACCCGGCAGCGGGAAAATCTCAAATCTCCAGCCTCACCGGCCGGCGGCGGCCGGTGGACGGCTCTTGGGGGCCATCCGGCGGGTGACTCGCGAGCGGAGGGCGACCAGCGTCTCCAGCTCGCCGCTCTGCACGGTCAATCCCTGCTGGTTGATCAATTGCCGAAACCAGATCACGCGGCCCGCCCGGCGACCGTAGGGCTCCAGAGCCGCGACCTCGGTCATCACATGAACGCTATCGCCAAAATAGATGGGGCGTTCGAACTGCCACTGGCCGATCCGCACCAGGGCCAGCGTCTGAACGGCCGGACAGTCGCTCGACAGCCCAGCCATCAGCGACAACCCCAGCAACCCGTGCGCGACCGGCTTGCCAAACGGCGAGGCGGCGCCTTCGGCGGGACTGTGCAGCGGGTCGTGATCACCGGTCAAATCCGCAAAATCGACCACGTCGTCGCGTTCGATTTTCCGGGGCAGACTGAACCACCGGTCACCCACCTTCAAGTCTTCGAAATACAGCGTCATCAATATCCTTCGGTTCAGGCGACGCCGGGCTTCCCACTCCCCGGGAAACCCGCCAGCCAACAATTTGTATGCATCCTAGCGCTGCCGGCTAGGCTCGCATGGCCGCCTCGCCCCGTTTCGTGCTGAAAAAGCGGAACCGAAACAGGATTAGGCAACCTAGGCAAATTGCCGCAGGAAGCACTGCGGAGGTGGTACAAAAACCTTCTCGGAGGGGTCAACCCCAGCCGGACCTAGCGCGCTCCGCCGTCGGGCTGGACGGGCTGGTCGGGCTGGGCGGGCTGGACAATGGCCTCGTAGAACTCGGGGCGGCGGTCGGCGAAACGATCGATCACATGGGCTCCGACGGTGCGTTCGATGCGTTTGTTCCGAGCCGCCTCGAGATCGATGTCGGCATAGAGGATCTGCTCGCTGTCATCGTCAGCCCGGGCCAGCTCGATGCCGTCGGGGCCACAGATGCTGCTGCGGCCGCAGAACTGAAAGCTGCGCTCCTGCCCGACGCGGTTGGCGGCCACGAAATACAGGTGATTCTCCATGCTCCGCGCCGGCGGCACCAACAGAGCGGTCCGTAGCGCCGCCACGGGCCAATTGGTCGACAGGGCGATCACGTCGGCCCCGGCCAAACCCAGCACTCGCATGGGTTCGGGAAACGAACTGTCATAGCAGATCGCCATGCCCACGTTGGCCGCCCCCGCAGGCCAAGTCCGATAGGGGCGGTCGCCACGATCGACAAATCGGTCGACGCCCAACTGCGGCAGATGAATCTTGCGATACAGCCCCACCGGCTTTCCGCCGGACCACAGCACGCTGGAATTGAACATCTGCCCCGCCTCGGCCGCCTCCAAAAACCCCAGCGAGACGGAAACCCCGGGATGAGCCGCCAGGGCGTCGCGGAGCGGCTGCCAGGCCGGATCGTCCAGGCCGATCGCCACCTCGGCGGCCTCCTGGCGGGATTCGAAACAGTAGCCGCACAGCACGCACTCGGGAAACACCACCAGCTCGGCCCCGTTTGCGGCCGCGTCGGCGAGCCGCCCAGCGACCCGCTGGATGTTTTCCGCCAATGCCGCCAACGAAACATCCATCTGCACCGCGGCCACACGCATCGTCTGATTTTCCTGGTTCGAAGAATGATCGAGTCCTAACTGTCTAGCGAGAACGCTGCGTCCCAGCATACGGTGCTCGCCAGACCGCGATAAGCCGGGCGGGGGTCAGCTACCGATCCCCAAAGTCTGGCGACCTCAGCTACGCGAGGCGCTCTACCGAGACGCCGCCGTTTCCGTGATACTTGAAGGCATGAACGACACGACCAACAGCTGCAGGACGTATCGGAACCGCGAAAAAGCGGCCAGCGGTTCCAACCGGGACTTCGACCTTTTGGTTATCGGCACCGGCCCCGGAGGCGAGGGGGCGGCGATGCAAGCGGCCAAGGGTGGCTACCACGTGGCCGTCGCCGAACGCCACTATTCGATCGGCGGGGGCTGCACGCACTGGGGAACGATCCCCAGCAAAGCCCTGCGGTATGCGATCACCTCGACCATGACGGCCCTGAACAATCCCATGTTTCGCGAATGGGGCGTGCGGTTCAGCCCCTCGATGCGGCAACTGAAACAGGGCACGCAGGCGATCATCGCCAAGCAGGTCAACATGCGGCAATCGTTCTACGACCGCAACGACGTGCCCATCCTGCAGGGCGCGGCTCGATTCGTCGACGAACACACGGTCGAAGTCGCCGGCGAACGTTACACCGCCGACCACTTCGTGATCGCCACCGGTTCGCGTCCCTACCGGCCGCCCAACGTCGACTTTGACCACCCCTGCATCTTCGACAGCGACACGATTCTGGACCTGGATACCAAGCCGCATTCGATCACGATCTACGGCGCCGGAGTGATCGGGGTGGAATACGCGTCGATGTTCCGCAATCTGGGCATCAAAATTAATTTGGTGAACACGCGAGAAAAACTGCTCGAGTTCCTCGACGACGAAATCATCGATGCGCTGTCCTACCACTTGCGCGATCAGGGCATCCTGATCCGCCACAACGAATCGTTCGAGTCGCTGGAAGGTTGTCCGGGCGACAACGGAGCGGTGATGCGGCTGAAAAGCGGCAAGCTGCTGAAAACCGACATGGTGCTGTGGGCCAACGGCCGCCAAGGCAACACCGATGCTCTGGGCTTGGACGCAGTGGACCTGGAACCCAACAGTCGCGGCCAGTTGGTCGTCGACGAGCAGTTCCAAACCGCACGCGAACACATCTACGCCGTGGGCGACGTGATCGGTTACCCTTCGCTGGCCAGCGCCGCCTACACCCAGGGCCGGGCTGCGGCGATGCACATGCTGGGCAAGAAAGACGGCAACCTCCGCCTGCATGACATCCCCACGGGCATCTATACCAGCCCCGAGATCAGTTCGGTGGGAAAGACCGAACGGGAGTTGACCGCGGCCTGCGTTCCCTACGAAGTCGGCCAAAGCAATTTTAAGAGCTTGGCCCGGGCCCAGATCACCGGACGCACCGTCGGCATCCTGAAACTGCTGTTTCACCGCGAGACCAAGGAGGTGCTGGGCGTGCACTGCTTTGGCGCAAACGCTTCGGAGATCATCCATATCGGCCAGGCCGTGATGAGCCAACCGCCGCCGCACAACACCATCGAGTACTTCGTGGAAACGACGTTCAACTATCCCACCATGGCCGAAGCCTACCGGGTCGCCGCACTGAACGGATACAACCGCTTGTTCTGAGGCGCCGTCTGCCGTGAGCCGCCCGTCTGCCGTGAGCCGCCAATCGGCCGTGAGCCCTCTGCATCGCTCGTTGTTGATGATCCTGGCCGCGGCCACCGCCCTGGCGATCCTGCTGGGCTTGTTGGCCCACGGCGATCGACATCGCGGCGTCGACCCGCTGGTGCTGTACTGTGCGGCCAGCAATGCGGCGGTGATCGAGCGATTGCGGGAGGACTACCGCCAGCAATCCGGCCGGGATCTGGAGATCCACTACGGCCCCTCGCAGGCCCTGCTGTCGACTTTGCAGATCCGCCGCGCCGGCGACCTATTCCTGCCGGCCGACGACAGCTACGTCCGCTTGGCCGCCGCCGATTCTCTGGTCGCCGCCAGCCATCCGGTGGCCCGAATGCGGGCGGTGGTGGCCGTTCGTCGCGGCAACCCCAAGAACATCCACAGCCTGGATGACCTGCTGCGCAGCGACGTCACCCTGGTGTTGGCGAACCCCGATTCGGCGGCCATCGGCCGGTTGACGCGGCAAGCGTTAGAACGCGCCGGTGGCTGGTCCGGCGCAGCACGCGCAAGCCGGGCCTTTCGGGCCACGGTCAACGAAGTTGCCAACGACGTACTGGTCGGGTCGGCCGATGCGGGGATCGTCTACGATGCCGTCCTGCACGCCTACCCCGACCTGCAAGCGGTCGCGCTGCCGGAACTCAGCAGCGCCCGCTCGGACGTCTCGGTCGCCGTGCTGACGACGTCCCGCCACGAGCTCGCCGCCCGCCGATTCGTCGACTTCTTGACTGCCGAGAACGGAGGCCGGCGGCGCTACGCTGAATTCGGTTTCGACGTTCGAAGCCTGCAGGGGCCGAAACCATGACGCCCGACACGCTCAGGCCCACGACCTCCGGGCCGGAACGATTGCAGCGGCACCAGCGATCCCAGCTGCCGTTCTTCTTCATCATGGGCGGAATCGCCTCCTGTTTTGTGGTCCTGATCGTGCTGCTGCTGGCCGCCGATCTGGCCTTCACCTCGTGGGCGGATTTTCGCGTCGCGCTCGAGCGACCGGAGATCCGGGCTTCGCTGCGGCTGACCCTGCTGACCTGTTCGGCGGCGGCCATCCTGTCGGTCATCGTCGCGACGCCGCTGGCCTATCTGTTGTCGCGGTTTCGCTTTCCCGGCCACCGCTTGCTGGACACCCTGGTCGACGTACCGCTGGTGCTGCCGCCGCTGGTGGTGGGTTTGAGTCTGTTGATCCTGTTTCACACGTCGCTGGGTTCTTGGCAGCTGGAGAGTTGGCTTGCGCAGCGGCTGGGCTTGGAGGTCACGTATCGCTGGCCGGCGATCGTGCTGGCCCAGTTCGTGGTGGCCTGCGGGTTTGCCACGCGCACGATGCGGGTCACCTTCGACCAGATCGATCCTCGCTGTGAAGACGTCGCGCGAACACTCGGTTGCACCCGAGGCCAAGCCTTTCTGATGATCGCCCTACCGCAGGCTTCGCGTGGCCTGGTCGCTGCGCTGACGATCGCCTGGGCGCGTGCGATGGGTGAGTTCGGTCCGATCCTGGTGTTTGCCGGCGCGACGCGGATGCGCACCGAAGTGCTTTCGACCAGCGTGTTTTTGGAATTGAGCGTCGGGCACCTGGACGCCGCGGTCGCCGTGTCGCTGCTGATGGTGTCGCTGGCCGTGCTGGTGCTGATCGTACTGCGGCTATTGCACCGACCGGCCGGGCCCGTGAGCCGTAGGCGCTAGCCTCGGGCCTCATCCCGATCGATCCGGCCGCGGCACCGACGGACCCAACACCCATCGCGCGTGCCCCTACCATCCCAGGCACCGAAGCCTATGCCACGGCTCACAGGCTAGAAGCCTATGCCACTGCTCACAGGCTAGAAGCCTATGCCACTGTTAAAAAAAATCTGGGCACGCCGGCGGTTTACGAGCTATGTTTCCTCCAGACCCCCTCGTCCTGAAGCCTTTTCGATTCGATTCTGATTGACTTTTCCGGAGCCGATAGATGCCAAGACGTGAATCTCGCCAGGGGTTCTCGCTGCTGGAAACCGTCGCAGCCGTCGTGATTCTTGTGGTCGTTGCCGCCGCGACAGTCCTTACCGTCGCGCCGATGTCGCACCACGGCGACACCGCGATGGACAGGATGTCTCTGCAGGAATTGGCAACCCTGAACAGTTTGGCGCACGCCTACCGCGCGCAGCATGGCGCGGCGGTGGCGGGCCTCGAAACCCTGCGCGACGCCGGCTACATCGCCACCCGGACGCCCCGCGAACAAGCTCGCTTTCGCCAGCTGCAATCGCGGTACGTCTTCGATCCCGCAACCGGTGGATTCCACGTGCGGTAGCAACGCCCCCCAGGTTCACCTGCCCCGCCGCCAGCGCGTTACACTACCGCTTTGTCTTTGCTCCCTCCTTTCCGAGGACGATCGATGCGGTGGATCCCAATCCGGCTGTGCGCAGGCCTCTGCCTGCTGGCCCTGAACCTGACGACGGCACTTGCTCAAGACAACGCGGCGGACCGGCCGGCGGCCCAGCGAACCGCGTTCTCCGGCGCCTTCATACCGCCCGATGCCGCCGTCGCCGGCTTTGTTTCGCCTCGGGCCATCATGACCGCGCCAGAGCTGCGGATGATGCCGGTGGAGATCATCCAGGCGCAAGCGATTGCGGAAACGGGTGTCGACCCGCTGCACATCGAACAAGTGACTTTCGTCGCCGGCCTTCCCGGCCCCAACGGACCGCCCGCCGCGGTGATCATCCAGTTCACACAGGACTACGCGATCAGCGATTTGAACCCGCGGTTGCTGCTGGACACCGAGCCGCTGCAGATGGACGACCGCGAGGTGTATCCTCTCGAAGGCCCTCCGGGGACGGTCCTGCACCGCCGCGATGGCCGCACTTGGATCCTGGCTACCGGCGGCTACCTGGAAGATGTGCTGACCGCCGCCGAAACCCAGGGGCAACTGTCCAAGCTGGTCACGCGAGTCCCCAACCAAGGCGGCGTCACGGTCGTCAGCGTGATGGAGCCGGTGCGGCCGATGATCACGGGAATGCTGAAGCAGGACGCCGACCAAATGCCGCCCGCGCTGCGAGACCTGACCGACTTTGCCGAGTGGACCGATGCGTTGGTCGTCAACGTTCAACCCCGCGGACTGCTGGATATGCAGGTCATGGCCGTGGCGCTGTGCACCGACGAAGCGGCGGCCAGCAATTTGGAAGCCGCCCTCAATGGCGCCTTGGACTTTGGCCGCGATGAGTTTCGTCGGCAGATGGGTCGTGACGTGGATCCCGAAGACCCGATTCAACTGGCCACGCTGAAGTACTATGCCCGCATCTCGCAACAGTTCAGCGACGCCCTGCGGCCCCAGCGGACCGGCAATCGCGTTACGTTGCGTGCCGGTGGCAAGATGGCTTCGTCCGGCGTCCTGATCGGGGTGCTGTTGCCGGCCGTTCAGGCCGCCCGCACCGCGGCTCGCAGGGTGGTCGTCGCCAACGACCTGAAAAACTTGGCTCTGGCGATGCATAACCATCACGATGCCTATGCACGGCTGCCGTCGCCTATCACCGCCGAAGATGGCACGCCGCTGCTCAGCTGGCGAGTCAAGATCCTGCCTTTCATTGAACAGCACGCTCTGTACGAACAGTTTCATCTGGATGAACCGTGGGACAGCGAACACAACCTGGCACTGCTCGAACAGATGCCCGATATCTACGCTCATCCGCGACTGAACCTGCCGGCGGGACAGACCGTGTACCAGGTCCCGGTCGGCGAGCGAACCATGTTTCCCGCTGGAGAACCGCTACACTTCCGAGATATCACCGATGGGCTGAGCAACACGCTGATGATTGTCGAAGCCTCCGAAGCGGCCGCCGTGCCGTGGACCAAACCCGCCGACGTGCAGATCGATATGGAAAACCCGGCGGCCAACCTTTCCCAGCGGCGTGCCGACGGGTTCCAAGCCGCGCGCGGCGACGGGGCGGTCCTCACGATCCCTCGTGAGGACAAAGAAAAGCTGAAAGCCCTGTTCACCCGCGACGACGGGAAAATCATAGATTTTTAAAAACTACAGCTTCGCCATCAACTTTTCGATCCTGGGCACGGAAACCTTTTCGGCCGTGCCCAGGGGCTGGGCAAACAAGCTGACCCGCAACTCTTGCAGCATCCAGTCGAGCGTCTGGATGGCCGCTGACCGCTGACCGTCGGCCTGGCCCTCACGCTGCTCGTCCAGCCGTGTGGCCAGCCGCCACAGCTGGTCGGTGGCATCGCGATCGCGAGCTTCGCCGCCGGATCGCAGCTTGTCGATCCGGTAGGCGATCGCTTCAAAGTACCGCGGGTAATGCTGCAGCCAGCGCCACGGCGTAACGGTCAAGAATCCCGACCGGGTCAGCCACTGGACTTGATGATCGATGTCTTCGCGCACCCACCCGTGACGGCTGCCGCCCAGCGACTCCCACCCGCTGCGCGCTTGCTGGAAGGCGTCGGCCCAAGCCGGCAACCACTTGGCAACGCTCTGCGTCGCCACCGCGATCCGCTGGCCACGCTGCTGGCGACGCTGTTCGAACTCCTCCCGCGTGCGCACCGGCGACTGGTCGTCCACAAAAGCGATCCGGGCAATTAAATCCATCAGCGACGCTTCGAACTGGTCCGCCGGCAGCACGCGAGCCAACAACATGCGAGCTTGATCCCCGCCGGGCAACCAACGCACCTGCGAACGCAGCTCTTTGCGTTCGGTGATCGCGAACAGACGCGTCAGCCCGCCCTCGTGCACCCAGGCGGCCGTGGCCGCGTCGGCGAACAATCGCAGCGAAACCGAATCGCCATCGTCGACCAACGCCGGATACTGAGCCACGCGCACGCCACCGCGCTCGGTCACCACCTCGGCTTCGATGCGCTCCAGATCGAACGTCGTCATCCCTTCGCGTTCGGATGCCGTGGCCACTGGCTTGCCGCCCGCGGCTTCTCCGGCGGCCGAGTCTTGAATGCCCAACTCCTGCATCACCCCGCTGACGCTGCGACCGCTGGCCAGCGTTTGGCCTTGGTCGTCCACGACGTTGACGCGCATCTGAAAATGTTCGGGCAGTTTGTCTTCCGAAAAATCTTCGGGGCGAATTTCCATCTCCGCCCGCCGCGAGAGGCTCTGGCAAACCGCCGGCATGAAGGGCACGCGTCCGTAGTCTGCGGCCAGCTCGTCACAGACGGCGCGAGCCACGTCGGCGGCCGGCACCAGGTTGCGGCGAATCCGTTTGGGCAGCGACTTGATCATCGCGACGAGCTTGGCTTCCAGCAGTCCCGGCACCAGCCAGCCCAGGCGGTGGTCCGAGACCTGGGTCAGGGCGGCCTTCGGTACGGTGACCGACAGCCCGTCGCGCGGCGAGCCCGGTTCGTAGTGGTAATCGACGGGCAACTGCGATCCGCCCACGTCCAGCACATCGGGAAACTGCTGGCTTTGAATCCCGCCGGCCGCCTCGGGCAACAGGTCCCCGGGGTGCATGTACAGTTCGGACTCGTTGGCCTCGATCGCCGGCGGCTCGTCCAGCCAACGATCCAGGTCCTCGGCCTGCCGCAGCTGTTTACTCCAGTCGGGAACATCCCACTGGCGGTCCAAACGTTCCAGGCTCGTGCGGTCGACGACTTCGACCGGCAGCCGGGCGTGATAGAAATGCAGGATCGTCAACGGATCGACCACGAACTGGCGCTGCCGCGATTTGGCCGCCAACGCCTCGATAAGATCGCGCAGGCGGCGATTGTGCGTGACGAACTTGGCGCGAGTGGGCAACTGGCGTTCCACCAAGCCCTGTTCGATCAACAGTTCGCGAGCGGTGGTCGGGTCGACCGGTGCCAGCGGCACGCGGCGGCGAAGCACGATCGGCAACCCGAACAGGTTCACGCGCTCGTAACAGAACGCCCCGCCCTGCTTCTTGCTCCAGTGCGGATCGCTGTAACTGCGGCGGACCAGATGCTCGGCCAAATCCTCCAGCCACTGGGGCTGGATGCGGGCGACGGTGCGGGCGTAGGTTCGCGACGTTTCCACCAGCTCCGCGGCCACGATCCACTTGGGCGGTTTGGCGAACACACCCGAACCCGGCCAGAGGCTCAACTGTAACCCGCCCGCGCCGGCGTAGCGGTTCTTGTCGGTCAGCATCGCCACGCCCGACAACAATCCGGTCAGCAGCGAGCGGTGGATGGCGTCGTAGCGATCCTGGGGCACCAGGTCTTCGTCGGCCGCTTGCGAGGGCAATAACCGCGGCGGTTCGATACGTGCTCGGCCGCGCGACCGACCCGCCGACCGGCCGCCCATTCGCTTGCCGCCCGTTCGTTTGCCACCCGCCGGCAGCTCGCCGACCAGGCTTCGCAGCTGGCGATACACGTCGGTCCATTCCCGCATCCGCATCGGCGACAGGAATCGGCTGCGGCAGGCCTTCTGCAGCCGGCTGCGCGACAGCTCTTTCTGCTGGCGATGATAAAAGTCCCAGATCCGCAGGTAACCGATGAAGTCGCTATCGGCGTCGCGGAAGATCTCGTGCGCCTCGTCGGCGGCTTGCTGTTTATCCGGCGGCCGTTCGCGAGGGTCCTGCACTTCGATAGCCGCGGCGATCACCAACACCTCGGGCAGCACGCCGTTCTCCTCGGCGGCCAACAGCATCCGCCCGACACGCGGATCCACCGGCATGCGTCCCAGCTGCCGGCCGATCGTCGTCAACCGCTGGTCATCGTCCAGGGCCCCGATTTCGTGCAGCGTTTTGAGGCCTTCGCGAACCGATTCGGGCCGCGGCGGGTCGAGAAACGGAAACTCGTCGATCGCGCCCAGCCGCAGCGTCTTGGTTTGCAGGATGACCGAGGCCAGATTGGTGCGGCGGATTTCCGGCGTGGTGAACGCGGGCCGCGAAGCGAAATCTTCCTCGCTGTACAACCGCACGCACACGCCCGGTCCGATTCGGCCACAACGGCCGGCCCGCTGGTTGGCGCTGGCCTGGCTGATCGCTTCGATCGGCAGGCGTTGGACTTTGCTGCGCGAGCTGTAGCGGCTGATTCGCGCCGTGCCGGCGTCGACGACGTAGTGGATTCGCGGCACGGTCAGCGATGACTCGGCCACGTTGGTCGCCAGCACGATCCGCCGCGTATTGCCCTGCGGATTAAAAATCCGCTGCTGTTCTTTCTGTGGCAAACGAGCGTACAGCGGCAATAGTTCGACATTGCCGCGGCCCTGGCGTTTGAAGTGCCCGGACAGACGGTGTGAGACTTCGCGGATGTCGCGTTCGGTCGGCAGGAACACCAACGCATCGCCGGGGCCGGCCTGCATGACCTCTTCGACGCCGGCCACGACGTGCCGCGCCAGGTCGTAGTGATCCGAATCGCGGCGGACCACCGAGCGGCTGTCCGCATCGTCGTCGCGGCCACCTTCGACGACGTCTTCCCACGGCAGGTACCGCAGCTCCACCGGGTAACCACGGCCTTCGACGTTGACGATCGGCGCCGGGCCGTCCTCATCGGCAAAGTGAGCGGCAAAACGTTCGGCGTCGATCGTAGCGCTGGTGATGATGATCCGCAGATCCGGCCGCTTGCCCTGCAACCGCCGCAGCAGACCCAACAGAAAATCGATGTTCAACGAGCGTTCGTGAGCCTCGTCGATGATGATCGCGTCGTAGCGTTCGAGGTAGCGATCCGACTGGGTTTCGGCCAACAGCACGCCGTCGGTCATCAATTTGACCAGCGTCGTATCGGCCGTCTCGTCGACGAAGCGGATTTTGAAACCCACGGCCCCCGGGCAAGCCATTTCATCGCTCAACCGCCCGGCGATGGACCGCGCGGCCAGCCGGCGAGGCTGGGTGTGGCCGATCAGAGCGGCCCGGCCCAGGCCGGCTTCCAAACAGAACTTCGGCAACTGCGTACTCTTGCCGCTGCCGGTCTCGCCACAGACGACGATCACCTGGCGGGTGCGAAGCAGTTCGACGATCTTCTCGCGATGGGCGGCAATCGGCAGCTCGTCGGGACAATCCAGCCGCGGCTGCATCCGCCGGCGTTGCTCAAGCCGCTGACGCGAGGCCTCCAGCCGCTGGTCGAAGCGTTGCTGTTGGTCCTGGTCCGTGGAATTCCCCTGGGACTGCGAATCCTGGATCCGCTGCCACTGGCGGCGCAGGGCAAACCGATCGGCCAGCATGGCCTCGTTAAACGGCGGTGGGGAGGGAGAATCTGGCTTCATAACGGGGTTCGGTTTTCAAGATACCGAACGCTTCCAAAACCGGCTACTCCCGCCCCGGCAGCATGTCACTGGTTGCGGCGGATGACTTCGACCAACCTGGCTGGATTCGGGATCCGCTCGGCGACAATCTCCAGATCGTCTTGTCCGGAACTGGAGATGCCGATGTCGCCGACGCCCAACATGCGCTCGAGAAACGTTTGGTCGACCTGGATGTTGCGAACGTCGTCGTGCTGTACTTCGGAAGTATCGCGCGCGATGATTCCCTCTTGCAGGATCGTGCGGTCGTCGGTCACGGTCAGCGTCGTAAAGGCGCTCTTCAGCATCCAACTGGCCCCGATTCCAACCACGACCACCAACCCGGCCAACGACAGCCAGAACAGCCAGTTGAATGGGCCTCCGGCGACCAGCCCCCCGAGCAACGCGGCCCACAAGCCAAACAGGCACGCCGCGATGGCAACGAGCAGCAACAGCGTCTTCAGCGGCCGAGCGCGAAAGGCCACCGGATGCACCTTGAACAATTCCTGCTCGCCCGGACTGCCGGCCAAGGCGTCGTTGGCCCCCTCGCCGCCCGCCTCCACCGTCCGCACCGACGTTACCTGCGTCGTCGGCACTTCGATCTCAAACGGCTTCTGACAAGCCGGGCAGACGATCGGTTCCTCGATCCGGTCGACCGTGGTTTCCACTTCTTTGGAACAGTACGGGCAGTTGGCTTTCAGCAGTTGCATGACGGGCCTGGGTGAATCCACCGAGAGTACGAGTCGAGCGGAACAACGAATAACCAAGACACATAGCAATTCGTATGCCGCAATCCAGTACTCCGCGCAGCGGCGCACGAGCACGAGCACGAGCACGAGCACGAGCACGAGCACGAGCACGAGGACGAGCACGAGCACGAGCACGAGCACGAGGACGCCAGCGGCGCTGAATCGCGAAGCGATGGCAGTTGATAGCCTCGGATGCCAATCCGAGGTAGGACGCCCCCAGAACATGTCCGGAGTCGCGGAGCGACGGCAGGTGATAGCCTCGGATGCCAATCCGAGGTAGGACGATTTTTATTGCCCGGCGGTTCTTGCCACCGCACGATACACCGCTTCGACGGCGTCGTCGTGGACGTCGCTGGCCAGATTCTCCTCGACCCAGCGGCGGCCGTGACGTCCGTAGCGCCGCCGCCGCGGCGGGTCGGCCAACAGCTCCAGCGTCGCCTCGGCCAACTGCCGCTCGTCGCCCTGCTGCACCAGTTCGCCGGATTGCCCCGGGTGGACCGTTTCCAAGAATCCGCCCAGCCGCGAAGCGATCACCGGCACTTCACACGCCAGCGCCTCGCAGGCGGTCAAGCCGAACGGTTCGTCCAGACTGGGACACCAACACACGTCGGCGATTGCGAAGATGCGTTCGATGTCGCTGCGGCTGGCCAACCAGTGCACCGACCGCTGCACCCCCAGCCGCTCCGCTTCGGCCCGCACCTGCAAACCGTACTCGTGCGATTCGTGACCGACCAACACCAACTGGGCCTCGGGCACTTCGGCCAGGATGCGGGGCAGCGCGCGCACGGCAACTCGTTGCCCTTTGCGGCGAATCACGTGACCGGCGATCAACAGCACCGGCGCGGTCTCGCCGAGCCCGACTTCGCGGCGCACCCGCCGGCGGTCTTCCTCGTCCAGGGGCCGGAACCGCTGGGTATCGATCGGGTTGTGGATCACCGAAATCCGCGACGGACGGACCCAATTCCAGCGGCGGTGGAAGCGAAGCGTGGCGGCGGAAACGGCGATCACATGATCGGCCAGCGCCCAGTGCACCTGAATCTTGTTGGAATGAGCGGTCGAGACACAGGGCACGCCGTACAATCGCCGCAAGCACACGCCGAAATTAAATGCGCGACTGCTGTGACCGTGCACCACATCGATGCCCTCGGTGGCGACAAAATCGCGTACCCGGCGAAGCTCGTCCAGCGGCCAGCGTCGCAGATCGCTGGGGATGTGCCGGATGTCGCGTCCGGCGACCTGCTGGGCCACCCAGCTGCCCTCCGGCGCCAACATGGTCACCTCGTGACCACGCGCCGCCTGCCGCGTCGCCAGCTCCACGGCGTACTGCAGCGCGCCATTGACGGTGTTGCCGCCGCTGGTCATCTGCATGATTCGCACGCGTTTACTCCCAGCACAATTTTTCGGCCGGGAACACGGGACCTTCAACACAGGTCCGCTTGTAATCCCAATCGCCGTCGCTCTGACGCACCTTGGCGACGCACGAAAAACAGATGCCGATCCCGCAGGCCATCGGCGTCTCCATCGACACCTCGCAGCGCACCCCGCAGGCGGCGGCAACCTCCGACGCTTTCTCCATCATGATTTCGGGGCCGCAGCACAGGACCCGAATCGCCGCGGCCGAAGTGTTCTGCAAGGACTGCTGCAAAACCTCTTCCAGCACCGTCGGCACCAACGCTTTGCGGCCACGAGTGCCGTCGTCGGTACACAGCTGGAGGTCGACGCCGGCGGCGGCGAAATCATCCAGCCCGGCAAGCAAGTCCGCGCTGCGAGCCCCGTAGACCAGCGACACGCGTTTCGCCCAGCCGGTTTGCCGCTGGCCGAAACGCTGATGCCCGAGCGCCTCCTTGGCGACCGCCACAAAGGGCGTCTGGCCGATGCCTCCGGCCACCATGATCAAGTGCTCGCAGGGATCCGGGGCAAAACCGTTGCCCAGCGGCCCCCAGACGGTCACCACACTGCCCACGGCCGCGCCGGCCAGGTAACGCGTCAATTTCCCTTTGCGGATGTAAACCAGATCGATCGCTTCGGGCTCGCCGGCGGCGCCGGAGTGGACGTCGTAGACGGCCAGCGCGCGACCGATCAGCGGATCGTCCAACCCGTGGATGCGAATCATCACGAACTGGCCTGGAACCACTCTCGAAGCGATCTCCGGTGCAACCAATCGCACCAGGAATGTCTCTCGGGCGAGCAACCGGTTCTCGGTGATCTTTGCGTCGACCTGCTGGGCATCGTCGGCATAGTACGCCGCCTGCAACGGATTGCTCACGATCCTATCGACCCTTCTTCTTGCGTGGGGAGTGTTTGCGTGTCGACGGTTTGGCCGAACCGCCGGCCGAACGGCCTCCGCGCCGCGAACCCTTGGCGCCGCCGCGTGCGGTTTTAGGGTGGGGCTTGGATTTCGGTTTTGCTTTACGCGGCCGCGTCTCGGCGGGCTGGTCGTCGCCGATCACCGCACCGGTTTGCGGCGGGGCCGACAGATCGAACTCCAGTCGCGGCGTCCGCTTGCCGCCTGCCGCTGGCGGTCGTCCGCCCCTTTTGCGCGTGTCCGATCCTGTTGCCGCCGGCCCGCCCCGGTTTTTTTTACCAGCCGTGCTCTTGCCCGCCGCTTTGCCGCCGCCGGGCTTGCCGCGTGAGACGGTCTTGCGAGCGGGTCGGCCGCCCGCCACGGGTCCTTTACCGGCCGCTCGGTCGCGACCCGCCTCAGCTTCGGCCTTCAGCTTCTTGACCTCTTCAAAGCTCAATTGGCGGTAGGCGCCGCTGGGCAACTGGCCCAGCTTCAGCGGACCGATCGCGACCCGCCGCAGCTGTTGGACTTTGTGGCCGAGCCGAGCGAGGATGCGGCGGATCTCGCGGTTCTTGCCTTCTCGCAGCGTGATCTCCATATCGGTCGCGCGGCCCCGAGCCTTGCGGATTTTGGCCCCTTCGACGCGCACTCGTCCCTCGGCGATGAAGATGCCCTGCCGCATCTGGCGCATCGTCTCCGCGCTGACCTCGCCGGCGACCGTCACGTGGTAGACCTTCAATACGCCGTAGCGAGGATGGGTCAGTTGATCGGCCAGGGCGCCGTCGTTGGTCAACAGGATCAACCCTTCGCTGCTGCGGTCCAGCCGGCCCACGGGAAACACGCGGTACTCGGGCGGGATCAGGTCGATCACTCGCGGTCGCCCCATCGGATCGCGGTTGGTCGTGACCACACCGACCGGCTTATTCAGCAGAAAATACACCGGCTTGGGCATCCGCAGCGGCGTGCCGTCGACACGGATTTCACTGGTCGCCGGGTCGACGGTCGAACCCAGCCGGTCGACGACCTCGCCGTCGACTTCCACCCGCCCGGCCGTGATGTACTCCTCACACTGCCGGCGGCTGCCCAGTCCGGCGGCAGCCAACACGCGTTGCACCCGCTGCTTGCCCGAAGGCAGCGGAGCGGGCGAGGAGGTTTTCTTTCGAGCGGCCATAGCGGTGCAGCACTAGCGGGGGTGGTGAAGGACAAAGTCGTCGGCAGACGCTTGCCCAGACTAACACATCCCGCGTTTTTTGCCTCCTGCCCTTCAGGCCGCTATTGGCCGAAAAACCACCAGGGCGACCCGTCGCGGTAGAGCCGATCGCGGACCGGTTCCGCCAGCGGCTTCTGGTACGAGGGCGGCCGAGCGGCTTTTTCCTCGACGCCGATGTCGTTCTGCGGAAACGGATCGTGCAGCACCGCCCTGCCCTGCTGGTAATCGATCGGCCCCGGCGGCGGCAGCAGCGAACGGCCGCGACAACCCAGAGACACGGCCGATACACACGCAAAACCGGCGCAGCACATCCAGAACGCAAGTTTTCGCATGGTATCCTCAGCCGCAGAACAATCGACATGTGTATGTACAAGAACCCGTGGTGGATCCTAGCCAAACCGGGCGCGGCAGGCCAAGAGCATCCGCCCACGATTCCCATCATCGACAAATCACATTGCTAGCATTAGCCAAAACGTTTCCGCCGTCGACCGGGAGAAACGCCCCCGAATGACACAAGCATTCCCTCGCCCCAACGGGGCAACCCTACGTCAGCCCAGGCCAACGGCCTGGGTTTTCATAGCCGGCTCCACGCGAAAGCCGCAAGACTTTGGAGCAGAGACGTCGGGGCCGCTTCCCCCAAACTCGGGCGAGTTCGGCGACGGGCGAGTTCGGCGACGGGCGCATGCGGCGACGGGCGAGTTCGGCTACGGGTCGATCCGCAGCACGACCGTCCCGGGCTGGTCCAGCCGCACTTCGTAGCCGCCACACACGGCCGGCACCAGCAGTGATCGCCCGGCGGCCAGCGGAGTGCGGCCCCCCTGCCAGACCAGCGTGGCCTTGCCGGCGGGCACGGTCAGCAGCGAGAACGCGTCTCGCTGGGACACTTCCAGAGCGTCTTCGCCCTGTCCTTTTTGCAGCGTAAATTTGTCGCAGTCGACCAACCGCTGCCAGCCGCCCTCTTCCGCTTGCGGCGTTTGCCGGTCCACCGGCCCGCGGTCGTAATCGGTGACTTCGAGGGCCTGCTGGATGTGCAGCGGACGAGGCTGGCCGTCGGGGCCCACGCGATTCCAATCGAACAGCCGAAACGTGGTGTTGCTGGCCTGCTGGATCTCGGCTACCAGCAAGCCCGCTCCCAAGGCGTGGACGGTTCCGGCGGGGATGAAGACACAGTCGCCGGGCTGGGGCTGCAGCTCGTGCAGCACGCGGTCGGTCTGGCCGGCCTGGACCGCGGCGGCCAGAGCCTCGCGATCGACGCCCGATTTCAGCCCCGCGTACAGCTTGCTGCCGGGCTGGGCGTCGACGATGTACCAGGCTTCGGTCTTGCCCAGATCCGGCGGATCGAGCGTGGCGGCGTAGCGATCATCGGGATGGACCTGTACCGAGAGATCGCGGTTGCAGTCCAGATACTTTAACAGCAGCGGGAACCGCTCGGTCGTGCTCTGACCAGCCGCCCCGAGCAGATCTCGGCCGTGCTGGCGAACCAATTCTCCCAGCGTTTTCCCGGCCAACGGCCCCGAGGCCACGACGCTCTGCGCCTCGGCGTGATCGACCACCTCCCAGCTCTCGGCGGCCCGCTGCGAGTCCGGCAGCGGCTTGCCCAGCACCTCGGCCAACTGCCGCCCACCCCACAGGTAATCCTGCATGACCGGCACAAACTCCAGCGGATACAGCATGCTACGCTCCCGAACCTTCGAACCTTTGGAACCTTAGAACCATCAGAAATCACAAAACCTGCAGAAATCGCACCGAATGAACCGTCGTTTTGGCGTCAGAAACATCCAATCCGCCGGGTGCACCTCACCAAAGTCTTGCTTCGTAGTTAAACTGGTTCGCGTCTGTCAGACCAGCCGGGATACCGGCGCCTTTTTCCAACGAAATCACAAGGAACCGGCTCCACCGTGGAACTGCCATCGCGTCCCAAGGACAGCCTATTCGACGACTCGACGATGACTTTCGGCGAGCACCTGGAGGAGCTGCGTAGCGCGCTTCGCGGTGCGGTGTTGTGGTTGGCGATCGGCTTGGGCATCGGATTAATCTTCGCCAATTCGCTGGTGGAATACGTCCAGCAGCCGCTGCGCAAAGCCATCCTGACCTTTCAAGCCGACCGCGAGATCGCTCGCCGCGGCCTGGAGCCCGACGCCAAACAACTGAAACCGCTGCGGCAGTTCCTGGTCCACAACTCGTTGGAGATCGAAACCGTTCTGTTGGTCCCGCAAGCTCCCGCAGTCGCGTCGGCCCTGCCGACCCCCGCGGCGGACAACGACGAGAGCACCGTGGAGGAGAGCGACGAATTGGTCGTGCCGGACGTGGCCGCCAACGAACCGCTGGCCGGCGCGGAGCCGCCGGCACCGCAGAGTTTTGAAGTCGAAAATTACGAGCTGCCCGAACACATCCTCCAGGAGCAGCAGGACCTGTTGGCCTTGATGCAAAGCGGCCAGACGGTCGAAAACCTGCCGCGTCAAGTCATGCTGCGGCCTTCCAAAGCCGGCCTGAACTCGCACAAGTCCGAAGAGGGCTTCATGATCTGGATCAAGGCCGGTTTGATGATCGGAGCGGTGCTGGCCAGCCCGATGATCTTCTACCACCTGTGGGGGTTCGTGTCGGCCGGCCTGTACCCGCACGAGCGGCAGTACGTGTACGTGTACCTGCCGGTCAGCGTGATCCTGTTCACCGCCGGGGTGTGCCTGGCGTTCTTCGGCGTGCTGTACTACGTGCTCAGCTTCCTGCTGACGTTCAACGCCGGGATGAGCGTCGATATCCAGCCACGGCTCAGCTACTACATGAACTTTGTGCTGCTGTTGCCGCTGGGCTTTGGCGTGGCGTTCCAGCTGCCGCTGGTGATGCTGTTCCTGGAGCGACTGGGGATGTTCACGGTCGAGTCGTATGTCAGCAGTTGGCGAATCGCCATCCTGGTGATCTGCGTGGCCTCGATGATCCTGACGCCTGCGGATGTGACCAGCATGGTTGCCTTGGCCGTGCCACTGATCTTTTTGTACTTTCTCGGTATATTAATGTGTAAGTACATTCCGCGAGGTCGCGGGCTCGGCAGTGCCGCCCTGGATCCGCGGTAATTCCGTGGACTTCCTCCAGCTGGTACGCACATTTTCCATGAATCTCTGCATCCGCTTTGCTGTGGTCGGACTAGCCGCAGTCGTTTTGACCGGCTGCGACCGCCAGCCGCAGGCCGAGCTGCAATTCGAACCCAACTACGTTCACGCCTACAAGTACCAGATGACCGAGGAACTGCCCATGCAGCAGTCCCTCGAGGATGCCAACTGGGCGGTCAACGAGATGTTCGGTACGCCGGCCAATCCCAAGTTGCCAGAGTTTATCACCGAGGACGAAGACCTGGCGGACGTCGTCTCGGTCGACCGCCTGCACGAAGGCCAGAGGCTGTACCGCGAGAAGTTGTGCGTGACCTGTCACGGCGAGAACGGCAGCGGCCGCGGCATCAACTCCACACTCTCGACCCCCTACCCTCGCGACTACCGCATGGGGGTGTTCAAATTCAAAAGCACCAAGCGTTCGGCCAAACCCACCCGCGACGATCTGGCCGAATTAATTCGCGACGGCATTCCGGGTACGACCATGACGGCCGTGCCGCAGATCACCGACGAACAGGTCCAGGCCCTGGTCGATTACGTGATCTATCTGTCCTGGCGGGGCGAGCTGGAACGGATGCTGATCGACGACGTCATCAATGAAGGCATCGACGTGGCCGGTGACGAACGGCTGATCGATCCGGCCGGACGCAATTCCGAAGACGAAGAAGCTCGTGAAGACTTCGAAGAGGCCTGGGAGTACGCCGAAGCGTACGCGATCGAAATCGCCGAAGACTGGCTGGACGCCCCGGACGATGTGGTCGAAGTCGAATTGCCCGAGGACATCCCGGTGCCGGCCAACAGCGAAGAGATGAACGCCATGCTCGAGGGACCCCAAGCCGACGCGCTGCTGGCGTCGATCGAGCGGGGACGCGAAGCGTTTCAGGGCAAGATCGCCGCCTGCGCCAAGTGCCACGGCAAGGAGGGCAAGGGCGACGGCCAGACCGCCGACTATGACGACTGGACCAAGGACTGGACGACCCGCGTGAACCTCAAACCCGAGGACCGCGAGAGCCTGATCCCGCTGCTGGCCCGCGGCGCGCTGGAACCCAAGAACATCCAGCCGCGAAACTTTGCCGAAGGCGTCTTCCACGGTGGCTCGGCCCCCGAAGAGCTGTATCGCCGGATCACCGTCGGCATCGCCGGCACGCCCATGCCGGCGGTCACCTACGTGCCGGGCGAATTCGAGGAAGAGGACGTCTGGCACCTGATCAACTTCGTTCGCTTCCTGGGCAAGGACAGCGAATCCGGCCAGTCCGAAGCGGCTCCGACCGAGCCGCCCGCGGCGGAACAACCCGCCGCCGACGCCCAGACCTAGCCCAACCGATTTCTCCCCTCTCCCCCGAATTCTGGCGAGCCTAAGCGAGCCAGAATTCGGGGGAGAGGGGTCGGGGGTGAGGGGGATTCCCATCGACACCCTTCCCTGCCTTTCCGCTCCAAACACAACCTGTACAGGAACCACGGATGTCCACTGCTCCCGATCCGTCCCATGATCCGGCTGCCGAGAAAGAATCGGCTACCGAGAAACTGAACTTCATCGAGACGGCCATCCAGCAGGACCTCAAGGCCGGTCGCTTCGACGGCGTCGCGACACGCTTTCCGCCCGAGCCCAACGGCTACCTGCACATCGGGCACGCCAAAAGCATCTGTTTGAATTTCGGCTTGGCCAAGAAGTACGGCGGCACGTGCAACCTGCGTTTCGACGACACCAACCCCAGCAAGGAAGAGACCGAGTACGTCGATTCGATCAAGAACGACATCCGCTGGTTGGGCTTCGACTGGGACAACCTGCACTTTGCCAGCGACTACTTCGAACAACTGTATCAGTGGGCGGTGCAGCTGATTCAAAGCGGGCACGCCTACGTGTGCGATCTGAACGGCGAAGAAACCCGGCGCTATCGCGGCAGCGTGACCGAGCCCGGCCAGAACAGCCCCTACCGAGACCGCACACCGGAGGAGAACCTGGACCTGTTCCAGCGGATGCGCGCCGGCGAGTTTCCCGACGGGGCGAAAACCCTGCGGGCCAAGATCGACATGGCGTCGCCCAACTTGAACCTTCGCGACCCGGTCATGTACCGGATCATGCACACGCCGCATCACCGCACCGATAACCAGTGGTGCATCTACCCGATGTACGACTGGGCGCACGGCCAGAGTGATTCGCTGGAGAACATTTCGTTTTCGATCTGCACGCTGGAATTCGAGAACCATCGTCCCTTGTACAACTGGTTCTGCCAGACGCTGGGCATCCACAACCCGCGGCAGATCGAATTCGCGCGGTTGAACATGACCTATACGGTGATGAGCAAACGCAAACTGCTGCAACTGGTCCAGGAGGGCTATGTCAGTGGCTGGGACGACCCCCGGCTGCCGACCCTGGTGGGACTCCGCCGCCGCGGCTACACGCCCGAATCGATCCGCGCCTTTTGCGACGATATCGGGGTCGCCAAATTCAACAGCACGATCGACGTGATCAAGCTGGAGAACGCCGTCCGCACCCACCTGAACGAGGTCGCCCCGCGACGGATGGCCGTGCTGGATCCGGTGAAATTAACTTTGACCAACTGGCCCGAGGGTCGGGTGGAAATGATGGAGGCGGTCAACAACCCCGAAGACCCGGCGGCCGGCACACGGCAGGTCCCCTTCAGCGGCACGCTGTACATCGACCGCGAGGATTTCCGTGAGGAAGCCCCCCGCAAATACTTCCGCCTGAAGAAGGGCGGCGCGGTTCGCCTGCGGTATGCCTACATCATCGATTGCCACGACGTGATCAAGGACGACGAGGGCAACGTGACCGAGATCCTCTGCACCTACGACGCCGACACGCACAGCGGCAGCGGCAACTCGCAGCGCAAATGCAAAGGCACCATTCACTGGGTCAGCGCGGAGCACGCCGGCGACGTCGAAGTGCGACTGTACGACCGCCTGTTCACGGTTGAAAAACCCGATGTGGCATCCCAAGAAGGCTCGTTCCTGGATCATTTGAATCCGGAATCGCTGCGAACTGCGCAAGCCAAGGTGGAACCGGCGCTGCTGGAAGTGGCCGCCGGGGAGAACGTCCAGTTCGAGCGCACGGGATACTTCTGTGCCGATCCCGACAGCCAGCCCTCGGCTCCGGTGTTCAACCGCACCGTCGCCCTCCGCGACACCTGGGGCAAGATGCAAGCCAAAGGCAAAGTCCACTGAGCGAACGCGTCTTTGCCGCGGCAAAGGCTCGGCCGCCCCTCGAACTCAGCGCAGCGGTACCCGAACTCGAATGGTCACGGTACACGCGTACGAGGACGAGGACGCCAGCGGCGCTGAATCGCGAAGCGATGGCAGTTGATAGCCTCGGATGCCAATCCGAGGTAGGACGCCCTCAAAACATGTCGAGAGTCGCGGAGCGACGGCAGGTGGCCTTAGCCACCTGCCGTCGCTCCGCGACTTTCAATGGCGTGGGGTATCGCTGACCTGGGATTGGCATCCCAGGCTATCGACGGTCGTTGCTTCGCAACTGGCAATCGCCTGCGATCGCTCGACGAGGCTGTGAACTGTTTTGCTGGTTGATACCCGGGGACTGACCGCCCTCGGCAAAGGCTCTGCCGCCCCCCGAACTCGAACGGTCACGGTGCACGCGTACGAGCACGAGCACGAGCACGAGCACGAGCACGAGCACGAGCACGAGCACGCCAGCGGCGCTGAATCGCGAAGCGATGGCAGTTGATAGCCTCGGATGCCAATCCGAGGTAGGACGCCCTCAGAACATGCCGGGAGTCGCGGAGCGACGGCAGGTGGCGCGGGGTATCGCTGACCTGAGATTGGCATCCCAGCCTATCGACGGTCGTTGCTTCGCAACTGGCAATCGCCTGCGATCGCTCGACGAGGCTGTGAACTGTTTTGCTGGTTGATACCCGGGGGCTGACCGGCCTCGGCCAAGGCTCTGCCGCCCCTCGGGCTATGTCACGGCTGCCTGCTGAAACCATGTCATCAGCGTCTCGTCCAGCCACCGCGTGCGGTCGCGGGCGATGTAGGCGGCGTGGCCGCCGCGGCGGGTGATCGTGGTGACCACCTGCTCGGACAACGGCCGCCTGCGAAACATCTCCACCGGCACGATCGGGTCGTCTTCGGCGGCGACAATTAATGTGGGCCGCCGCAGCTGCGACAGGTAGGGCGCCGAGGAGGCGGTGCGGTAATAATCGTCGACGTCGGCAAAGCCGCCCAGCGGCGCCGTGACCCGCCCGTCCAATTCACGCAGTGTCCGCGGCAACCGGTCCAGCGACAGCTGACGAAATTCGGTACTGGCCTGCACCTTCGGCGGCACCCGGCGCAGCAGCGCCCGGATGAAGTACCAGTTGTAAGGCCGCAGGCTTATCCGCTGCATGTTCTCGCTGCAGCAGGGCAGATCGATCGGGGGGGCGATTGCCGCCACGCGGCATAGTCGCTGCAGTCCCGGACTGCTCGAGCCGCTCGATGCCTTCGCCTCGCTCGCGTCGCCGCGGCCGCAGGCCCGCAGCAATTGGTTGCCGCCCATCGACACGCCCAGCGCCCACAGCGGTCCGGACCCGGTCTGCCGAGCGATCTCGTCGAGGGCGTCGACCACGTCGTCACTGCGGCCGGCGTGGGTTAACTGGCGGGAGCGTTCGAACGCCGCGCCACAGCCTCGCATGTCCAGCCGAAACGTGCGCACGCCCGCCCGCGTAAAGCGTTCGGCCCAGCGGATCATGTAGCCGGCCGCGTGGCAACCGCACAGGCCGTGCAGGAGCAACAGCGTCGGATCGCCCGGTTGCCAGCGGTCGGGCCGGTCGTCGTGCAGCACCAACCAGTCGCCGTCGCGGGTTTCGAGCGGCGTGGCGACCGCCCGGTAGGTCGTCGCCGGAGGTCGCTCGAGGGCCGCCAGGATCGTTTGCCGGTGTCCGCCGGCCCACAGCCAGGGCGGGCGAAACGGCACGGGGAAAGAGGTCGAAGCCATGCGAGGATTGTCACCGAAAGGGAGAGAACAGCCGGGCCGCGGGCGCTTGTATGGATCGGCTGGCCCGGCAATAGTACGGGCATGAAAGACATTCGTACCTTTATTGCGGTTCCCATGGAACCCAATGTTCAGAAAGCCGCCAAGGAACTGGTTCGCAAACTTCAAGACCAGGGGGACGGCGTCCGCTGGGTGCCGCTGGACAACCTGCACCTGACGCTGAAGTTCCTGGGCGACGTCGACAACACGATGATCCCTCGGGTTTGTCAGGTGGTTCGTCGTTGCTGTCAGCACGTTCCGGTCACGCCGCTGCACTTGGTCGGCGCGGGCGGCTTTCCCGATGCTCGGCGGCCCCGTGTTGTGTGGGCCGGGATCGAGAGCGGCGGCGAAGTATTTGCGCAGCTGGTCGCGGAGCTCGAGGAAGAATTCGCGGCCTTGGGTTTCAAGCGCGAGCCGCGCGACTGGATGCCCCACCTGACGCTCGGCCGTACCCGCCGCGGCGGCCGCCATCCGGAGCAGCTGGCCCAGCGGCTGGCCGAAAACGCCTCACGCGACCTGGGCTGGATGCAGGCCCGAGAGGTTTGCGTCTACGCCAGTTATCTGGACAAACACGGGCCCAGCTACCACGTGATGGACACGATCGCCCTGCAGTGAGAATCTGTAACGATTGCGAAGGACGTCCGGGTGGTTCGATTAATCGCGGAATTTCGTTCCCCGCGGGTCGATCTAATAACCCTGAAAAGGGGAGTATCCCAGTTGTCGCGGAAATGCCAGATGTATCGTGGCTGACAGCCGCAGACGATCCGTTCGCATAAAACTACAGAAGGCGATCAAGATGTCCAGAAGCTTGCTATCACGTATGGGACGCGGCGTCGCCGCAGCAGGATTGGCTTTCCTCGGCGGCACCTGCGCCGTTGACGTTCTTCACGCCGACGAGCCGGGCCAAACCGAAGCGGCCGCTCGCCTGGATGAACAGACATACCAGGAGATCATCGACCAACACCTGTACGGCGGCGTCGAAGCGGTCTCGCACGAAGCCGGGTACGTGCTCAACGAGCCGCAGAGCCCTGCCGGCGACGTCGGCCTGTACTACGGCGAGAGCTGCGGCTGCGGGGCGCCGGTGTGTGATGGCGGCTGCGGTGGCGGCCGCAAGTTCAAGCGGCGGGCGAAGCGCAGCGGTTCCCTGCTGGGTGGGCTGTGCGAAACCGATCGCTGCCCGCAACCCTGGTGGGCGCACCGCAACAGCGCCTACGGCGAATTCCTGCTGCTGACCGCCGGTAGCAGCGACATCATCCACGCCGCCGAATACACCGGACCGACGGCCGCCGACACGCCCACCGGCCCGCTGGGAATCGTCGACCTGGACGCCGAAGCCGGCTTCCGCGTCGGTGCTTCGCTGGCGGCCAGCCAGTGCAGCAGCCTGCACGTGGGCTATAGCTACTGGAGCGGCAGCGACACCGATACGCTGAACGCCACCGGCACCAACGTCCTCAATTCGCAAATCCTGCATCCCAGCCTGCTGACCACCGGAGCGGCCAGCCTGCAGGCTTCGGCTCAGCACGACATGAGCTTCCAGACGCTGGACGTCAACTACCGTCACCTCTGGAAACGCAGCAACACCATGGCCCTGAACTGGTCGGGCGGCGTTCGCTACGGCAACATGGAACAGAACCTGATCGGCGCCCAGACCGTGCAGGTGGCCACCGGCCTGACCACCGTCACCACCGACATCGACTTCGACGGTTTCGGCATCACCGGCGGCTTGGACTTCGAACGCTACAGCTGCGAGACCGGCCTGTTCTGCTACGGCAAGGGCATGGTCAGCTTGTTGGCCGGTGAATGGAAAGCCAACTACCGCCAAGTCAACCAGTTCGGTGGCGGCCGCGTCGGCAACGACTTTGAAGACTTCCGTGCCACGCCCATCCTGGAAGGCGAAATCGGCCTCGGTTGGCAGAAGCAGGGCGGCCGCGTGCGGGCCCAGATCGGTTACCTGATGAGCGGCTGGTACGACTCGATCAGCACTCGCGGCTACGTCGACGCGGTCCGCCGCAACAACCTGCTGGATGTCGACGAAACGATCACCTTCAGCGGCTTGACCACCCGGCTGACGATGCTGTTCTAAGTCGCTGCTTCGCGAACACTTCACTCCGATCATCTCCCTGATCAACCGCCAAGGCGGCCGACTTTTCAGTCGGCCGCCTTTTTTCGTGGCTGCAGCGAAGGTCAAGAAAGTTCCCGAATTCTGGGTGAATCCCCCTCATATTCGTTGCAACCCCCTCAGGCGTTGCCTATTCTACCGATATTGACACCTCGGAAGACTGGAAGGCGACCTACAACCTGGGGGAATCACATGACGCAGCGTCGTCAGTTGTTTGGCAGCGAACCCTCGGTTCGGTGGCCGGGCCGAACGATCCCCCCGGCGCTCCTGCCGGGCCCCACCGCGTCCCTCCGAACCGGTACAGGGACGCTCGACGACCAGCCAGCGCGGCCTTCGCCGTCTTCTTCTTTGCGGCTCCGCTCTGAGCCCAAGCCCTTCGGGCCCAATATCTCTCAGGCAACGCTGGTTTGCGGTTGCCATGCACGCGTCGAGCCCTTGTGGCGTGACAGCGGTTAAGTCCGGTCGGTCGATCACCCGCCGAACGTCTTTTCTTCTCTTTCCAACACCAAGCTGATCACCAGGACCGTGCCATGAGCATTCGCAAAATCTTCGGCGCCGCGCGCAACCAGCACTCCCGCCGCAACGAAACCCGCAAGGCCGCCCGCCGCAACACCCTCCGCCAGCGTTTGCTCGGGCACGAAACCCTGGAAGACCGCCGGTTGTTGACGGCATACATGTTTGTCGATTTCGGTGACAGTTTCCCAAACGGTGTGCTATCCACAACGCAAGGCGCATTTCGGGACGTCGCCAATGATCCCACTCCGGGCAACAGGATCCTCGGGCCGCAGTTAGAGGATTCCAGCGGATTCAATGCCGGAACAGCGCTGGACATCATGGCCCCTACGCTTACGGCGGCAGAACGGGAGGCCATGATGGCTAGCGTGCGCCGCGCTTACCTGCCTCTCGATGTACAGGTTGTTGAACTAACAGCCGCAGCCCAGGCCACCGCGGATGGACGAAACGTAGCCGCCGCCACTGGTATGGCGGACGTGGTTACCACACTTCGAGGTGGCAATGCTGCTTTCAAAGATGCTTACATTTTCGTGGGTCAGTTCGTCGCGGATCCTGGTGGTCCAAACGAAAGGATCTACGGACCGAGCGGGGGCGGCACTTCGCCAGTTAACGGCTTGGATACCTCAGACCTCAATGCGGCAAGCAATGCTCACGATGATGTTGCCGTTGTGTTCACGGGAATCAACAGCGGATTCAACTTTAATGTAATGAACAACATCGCTCATGAAGCGGGGCACAACCTGGGCCTGCGACACTCTTTGACCAACGGGTCGGGAACTGCCGCTACCGACTTGCTGCATCGCTCAGAAGTGATGTCCTACTTGAACACAAACAGCACGACCTCGTCGATTGCCTTTTCGCGGTATCCAGTTATCCGTGGCGATGGTAATTCACCGCAAGCTGGCTTAGTCGATTACAACGACTTAGAAGCCAGAAATGGCACAAGCACACCGTTCGACCAGCTAGCCGCAGATGCCAATGTGGGGGCCAATCCAGACTTCAACTTCGTCTCCGGAACCGGCGCTCACGACGTCATTACCATCACCCGAAACGGTGCGATGGCCGATGTTTCCGTCACTGCCTTTGAGGAGAGCACCTACACCACGGCGATCACCGTTCCCGGCCTTGGTGGCACGTCATACAACTACAGCATCCCGCTGGACAAACCCATCCTGGTTTACGGCGGTACCTCAGATGACAACATCGAGATTGTTGGCGATTTGGGCGTGGACATTATTGTCGACGGAATGCTCGGGACCGACAACTTGTCGATTGACGCCGGGGGGGCAGCCGTTGGGAACTACGTTCCGAATGGCTTTGCCATGGGCGGTGTAGATCAAACCAATTTCTTTGGCAATTCACAAGTTACCGACTTCGGCGGACAGCTTAGCTATGGCAGCACCCAGATCACCTTTGGGAACTTTGAGCTGTCCAGTGAGGTAGTCATTGACGACGTTGGAACGTTTCGCGTCAGCGGCGGAAACGGCGTGGACAGTCTACGTGTGGATCGATCCGGCGCTGCAACTCGCGTGCAAGGAACGACCAATGGTGGCACCGGAGTCGTTCCTGTCTTGGCAACCAACACAATTGTTTTAGATGTCGAGACGATGGGCGGGGACGACACGCTGACCGTGGATTACGTCAACGGCAATCCCATGCCTGCCGGCGGGATTACGTACGACGGTGGCGGACAGACCAACGGCGACACCTTGATTGTTAACGATGGCACATTCACGACCATTCGTTCCGGTTACACCAATGCCAACGATGGCAGCGTCAACCTGGACGGCGATGTGATCACCTACACCGGGCTCGAACCGGTGTTGCTGAACGTGGGCACGGTCGCGAACGCGATCTTTAATCTGCCCGCCGGCGTCAATCCGGACGTATTGCTAGGCGACGATACGGCGACGAACTTCCCCGGTAACGGCCTGGCCACAGCCAATACGTCGGCGATCGATGGATCTACCTTCGAGTACACCTCGTTCACCAACCCGACCACGTCGCTGACGGTTAACGGCAATACCAGCGCCGACACGATCTCGATGATCAACCTGGACGCGGGCTGGACGGCGCCCACGATCAATCTCAACGGCGACAGTTCGGCCGATGAGATTCGTGTTGCGGCCACGCCCGCAGGCACTACGACAAACGTCGACACGGAAAGTGGCGTGCCACTGGATCTGTTGATCGTCGGAGCGATTGTGGGAAGCGGAGGCAACACTGCGACGGCGTTCGCTCAATTCAATACCGGCGTCAGCACCCTAGACTTTATTCTCGGCGATATCAATGTGGACGACGCTGGAACTGTGGGCGAGCTTTACGTCGATGATTCCGGCGATACCGATGCCGACGTGGTAACGTTCACCAACGCAGAGATCATCGGTGCCGCCCCGGCGACCATTGGCTACGACACCAACGGCGATGTCAACATCATCCAACTGGCGTTGGGAACCGGCAGCGACACGATCGATGTGCAGGGCACCGGGGCGGACGAGTTCAGCGGAGGCCGCACAACCATTTTTGGTAACTCCGGCGAGGAGGTGTTTACGATCGATGGGGACGGCCTGAGCGGCCGTAATACGTTCCAAGGCAATCAGGGCAACGACAGCTTTGAACTGAACATTACGACCGAACTGGGCTCGGCCGCTGCAAGCTATTCCCCGTTGTCGAACCTGATGATCGAAGGCAATGCTCCAGGCCTCGACTCCGAGAATCGCGATCGTTTAACCATCAACGACGACAGTGCTGCGGCGCGGTCGTTTACTTATGACTACCTGGGCTCCGCGGGCGACTTGGATCTCCGCGATGGTTTTTCGATCCCGGTTGGGGTCCGTACGATGGAGACGCTGGTCTTTAACTCGCTGGGACCGGACAACGACCTGGTTACCATCGAAGGCACCTCTGCGGACGACGATTTGACGGTCGCGCTGCGAGATAGCGATCGTGCGGCACTCGTCTTTTTGGGCGGCAGTCCGTACGTGAGCCTTCCTCCGGAATCCATCGGGGGCAGTCTTCCAGGAGTGGCCGGGGGTGGTACGGGCCCGGACCTTTCGATCCACGGCATCGGACCGGCCGGGATCGAGTTGGATGGCACCGGTAACACGGGGACGGTCGGACAAGGTAATCGCGCGATCGTCTACGCCGCGTCCGAAATGGACCTAATGACCGGCGGAACGCTGGACTACTTCGGCTTCGGGCCGGGCGTGCTGGTTCCCGGCTTCGGAGCCGGCGATGCGTTTGACGACATCGAAACCAACACCGCCATCGCCGACGGCGTGCGGGTGACCAATAATGCCAATGGTCCGCTGGTCGATGTTCGCCTGGCAGCGGCCAGCTTTGTCCAGGTCGGTCCGGCGACCAGTTCGCAGCGAGCGGCCCTGATCGTCAACGGTGGCGACGAAGCGATGGCTCAGCCCAATGGCGTCGCCGACGATTTTACCGCCCTGCCCTCGCCCGACTTCCATATCCAGCTGAACGGCAACCTGCCGGGATTGGCTTTCGGTCCCAACGGTTTGCCCGTCGGCGACCGCCTGACCCTTGCTTCGCCGGGCTCATTGAATGTGTTCAGCGACAAAGCCACCCCGCCGCTGGTCACCACCACCTTCGGCGCCGACGTCTTCGGCATCCGCGACAGCTCGATCGAGCAAGTCGTGCTGACGCCCGGCAACGGCAAGCTGAACCTGGTGGGCGACAACAACGAACCGGCCGTGGACCAAAACGACAACTTCGTGGTCGTCGGCCGGAATATCGACTTTCCCGGCGATGCCGATGGAGGCACGGGCGAAGGCACGCTGGAGATCAACGGCAGCACGCCGCGATTATTCAACGATGTTACGCACCTGAACGCCTTCGGTGACGACCAAAACCCACCGCCGGGCACACCCAGCGCCGGCAACGACATCGACACCTTCGAAATCACACCCTACGCCGACGACACCCCGCGCGGCTGGGGGATCGACGTGTTCTTCGATGAAGGCAACCCAACGGGCGTTGATGGTGCCCAAACCGACTTGATCATCTACAACACGGCCCTCGTCGGTGGGATGGTCAGCGAACACATCGAAGTCAAACCTTCGGGTCCGGACAACGGCGAGATCGTCGTCACCAATTCCAGCGACGGGTCGTTGATCGTCGACATCGACTACGTCGGCAATACCGATATCGTGATCAACGACAACGATGGGTTCCTGAACGATACCGACACGGTCACGCTGCATGGCACCGACGGCACGACGCCACAAACCAGCGGCAATGAAAACGTTTTGGTTGATTTCGATACAACCAATCCGCTGATTGTTCCCGCCGTCCGTGTCTTCGATGCAGATACCTCGGCCATCCTCTACCAAGTACGCACTATCACGGGTATCGAAACGGTCAATTTTGATCTAGGCGACGGCAACGACGACCTGCGTTTCGTAGGCCCCGCGTCGAACGTGACTCCTGGTTTCGACACCGTCCCGGTGCGTCACATTAACTACCGGGGCGGAAGCGGCGACGACCGTTTGCTGCTGGGCTTTCTCGCGAGTGAGCAGAGCGGTGTTTCGATCGATTTTGACGGCGGCAGCGGCCGGGATTCCATCGATGCCTCCGGAACGCCGACCGTTCCGGCCAGCTTGCTTGAATACACCATCGGCCACGACGAAGGAAGCGGCCAGATCGTCGCCAGTACGGGAGCTGCGCCACCGCTGTTGATCGACTTTGAGAACCTCGAGCCGATTACCTGGACAGCCAATACCGCCAACCTGGTGATCAATGCCAACGATGCGGACAACGCGATCAGTTACTCGCAAGGCCCCACAGCGACGCTTGGCCGCGTGGCCATCGACGGCTTTGAGTTAATGAACTTTGCAAACGCCACGGCGTTGACCATCAATGCCCTAGGCGGCAGCGACGAGATCAGCTTGAACAACTCGATCGTGCCCACGGGCCTAGCGTCGATTACGGTCAATGGCGGTGCCCCCTCGGCAGGCAGCGACTCGGTCGAGATCATCGGCACCCCGGCGGACGACACGTTTGCCTACACGCCCACCGCTGCCAACGGTGGGATCGTCACACAAGGCGGCGCGATCGCCATGGCCTATCTGCTGTCGGACGTGGAATCGCTGGCGATGGATGGAGTCGGGCAAGCCGCCTCCGATGCGATGACCGTGACCACCACCAATGCCACGATCACGCCGGGCAGCGATCCAGGTACAGGAGTCGTCGACCCCGTTTCCGCGATCGGCGAGCCGTTGCTGTCGGCCACGTATGCGGGCATGGAAGCGGCCACCGTCACGGGCACAACCGCGGTCATTCAGGGCACGGCCGAAGACGATACGATCGACGTCAGTGCCGCGGGAATCGTTACGGTCACCAACGAACTGGGCTTTGCCAATACGGTGGACGTCTCGGCCTTTACCGCCATCGTCATCAATGCGCTCGGCGGCGATGACGCGATCACGGTGGCGCCGAGCGCCCTAGCGGTCACCGTCATCGGCGGCGACAACGGCACCGGCAGCGATACGCTGGACTTCGCCGGGACCGGCGGAGCGGTCACATTGGACCTAACCGCCAAAACCCTGACCGAAGCCGGTTTGGGCGCGGTTGCCTACACGGGCATCGAACACGTCAACGTCGACACCGCCGGCGGGGCCTTTGCCGTGACGGGCACCGCCGATAACGACATCTTCTCCGTCACCCCGCTGGGCGCCGGCAACGATGGCCGCTTTACGCACAATCTCTCGCCGGGCATCGCTTTCACTTACGACGGCGCGACCACGGTCAACTTTGCCGACGTGGCCGGCGGCGGCGGTACCGATACGATCGAACTGCACGGTGACGAAGTGGTCGACACCGTCACCGCAACCGCTTCGACGATCACCATCGATGGCAGCACGGTCACGCTGGGCGCTGGCCTGGAAGCCTTGAAACTGCACACCCTGGGCGGCGACGACGACATCAACTTGACGGGCTTCACCAACGGCGGTGCGGCCATGAATGTCGAGATCCATGCGGGGATCGGCAACGATACGGTCCGCGGTTCCGACCTGGACGACGTCATCTACGGCGGCGCCGGTAACGACATCCTGATGGGCGGTCTGGGAAGCGATACCCAGCACGGCGAAGACGGCCGCGACATCTTCGGTAACCCCGGACTGGCTCCGAACGGTGTGGCCGATGATCCCGGCACCGATTACAACTTCGGCGGCGCGGGCGACGACAACTTTATCTGGGAACCAGGCGACGGCACTGACTTCAATCAGGGCGGCAACGACGGCGCCGACGTCTTCCGCTTCTTCGGTAGCGCAGGCGCCAACGCGTTCCGACTGGTCCCCGGCGGTACGCCCACCCACTTCAATGCCTTCATCGGCGGCACGCTGATCGACAACCATGGCGTCGAGGACGTGATCGTTCAAGGTCGCGGCGGCACGGACAGCTATCTGGTCGGCGACCTGTTCACAACCGAAGTGATCAACGTTCGAATCGATCTGGATGGAGCAGACGCCGAAGCCGTCAGGATCGAAGGCCGCCACACCGCCGACACGCTGCAAGTCACGCCCGACGGAACTCGTCTGAGCGTGCAAGGCCTGTCCTATGACGTCGCGCTCGATGACGCCACCACCGCCGACCGGTTGACCATCGCCAGCAACGCCGGTGGCGACACGATCCATGTCAACCAAGGCGTTGAAACCCTGATCACGACCGAACTGTTCGCCGGCGCCGGTGATGACACGCTGAGCGGCTGGTTCAACAGGGCGAGCGGTGAGGATGGTAACGATGCGTTCGTCGGGGCACCGATCGACCAGTCGATGGACGGCGGCGATGGCGACGACAGCTTCATCGGCAACGGCGGCACCGACGCCGTGGGTGCCGGGGCCGGAATGATCGGCGATGCGATCCACGTGCCGGGCACGCCCGGCGATGATGCGATCGACATCAGCTTGAACCCGGCCGGTCATTTGGTCGTCACCGTCAACGGCGACACCACCGTTTACACCGACTTTGTCGGCGGATCGATCGACACGTCGGGGATCGACCGTATCGTCGTCGAAGGCGGCCTCGGTGACGACACGTTGACCGTCGACAGTGTCAATGGAGCGATCCCGATTGCAATCCACTACGACGGCGACCAGGACTTCGATGCCCTCACCCTCCTCGGCGGCATGGCGACCTCGTCGACCTATTCGCCCGGCCCCAATCCCGGCCAGGGCCTCAGCGAAATCACGATCGGCGGCGTCACGCAAACGGTCTCGTTCACCGGACTCGAACCGGTGATCGACCTGGTTGGTGGTCCCTTGGTCGTCAATGCCAACCCAGCCGACAACGCGATCACCTACGACCAAAGCCCCAACAATGCGGCTTGGGGCCGAGTCACGATCGATCGGCTCGAATCGATCGAGTTCGCCAACAAGACGACGCTGACGATCAACGCCGGGGCCGGTGATGATGCGATCAGCCTGAACAATCCGGCCACCCCGACCGGCTTGACCGGCATCACGGTCAACGGCGGTGATCCGACCAGCGGCAGCGATCGGGTCATCGTCAGCGGAACCACGGGGCCGGACGTGATCGATTTCGCTCCCAGCAGCGACAACGACGCGATCATTACCGGCGCAGGCCCCGTCGCCATCACGCTGGACACGATCGAATCGGCCCTCATCGATGGTCAGGGGGACGGCGACATTCTGACCTACACTTCGCCGGCAGGTGGTGACAACCTGGTGTACCAGCCCGCAGCGACGCCCGATGCGGGCACGATCCGTGGGCATTCCCAAGCAGGCGTTCCCTTCGTCAGCTTCATGCCGCTGGCGTTTGCCGGCCTGGATGCCGACGGTTTGGTAACGATTCTCGACGCTGGTGGCGGACGCAACGACTCCGTGGAGATCCGTGGCACCAGCGACAACGACGTCTTCGACCTCGCCGCTTCGGGCGTGCTGGTCATTACCGATTCCGATGCCAATCGGCATACGGTTCCCATCGACCTTTCGGCCAGCGGCGCCGTGTTGCTGCATGGGCTCAGCGGCGACGATCTTTTCAATATTCCCGGCGACCATCTCTTCCCAGGCGTGTTTGGCGGTCCCGGCATCCTTGTCGAAGGTGGCAATCCCGGCAGCGGCAGCGATGTGTTGAACTTCACCGGCGCCGGGGCGACCGTGACGGTCGATCTGGGGCTGCAAACGGTTGCCGAAGCCGGATTCGGCGCGGTGGCCTACAGCGGCATCGAAACCCTCAATGCCGACGCCGGCGGCGTGGGTCTGAACGTGGTGGCCACCGGCGAAGACGACGACGTGACGGTGACCGTACTGGATGCAAACAGCGGCCGCCTCGAACACGGCTACACCATGAACCGCTTGGGCCAACCGCTGGCCGACCCAGCCGCACCGCTGGTCCGTTACACCAACACCGGCGCTAGCGCGATCAACGTCGACCTCGCCGGCGGCGAGGACACCCTGAACGTGGTCGGCAACGCCCTGGCGCAGACGTTCGACGTCGATGTCACGACCGGCACGGTCGCCATCGATGACGCTCCGCTGGCCGGCAACGACGGCACGGTCACCTACGTCAACAACGAATCGCTAGGCGTCTTTGGCCTCGAAGGCGACGACACCTTCGACGTCACGCCGGGCCAAATTCCGGTATTTATCGACGGCGGCGATCCCGTCGGCAGCTCGGCCGGCGACACGATCAACGTCGACGCAGGCGGTGCCGCGGTGACGCTCGAATCGGGACCAGAGAACGACGAAGGCGGCATCCTGGTCGCCGGTTCGGCCCGGATCAGCTACGACCACATCGAAGCTCTGGCAGCGGTCGCCGCGATGAAGGCCCTGATCCTCGGCACCAACGCCGACGACGACATCACCGTCATCGCCCGCGACGCGTCGACGTACGCGCTCGCCGACGGCGTCCAGGACTTTACGGTATCGGTGAACGCCGGACCGATGGTACTGTTCTTGGACACTCCGGAGCTGTACGTCGATGCGGCTGCCGGCGACGACGACATCGTGCTGCGAACCCCCGCCCCCAACGACGCTTCCTGGGACGTCGATGTGTACGTCGCCGGTGGCGCGCCCTCCGACGGCGAACCCGGTGACGGCGATCGGCTGGTGCTGGAAACCCCCGGCACCGACACGATCCTCTACACCCCCACCGGCAGCGATACCGGAACGCTGCTGATCGACGACAACAACGACGGCCTGGACGATGGCGTCAACGGCGGTGCGGACTCGTTGATCACCATCGGCCCCTTCAACGTGGTCTGCCCGGGACTGGATTACACGTCCGATCCCGGCGGTGTCGAGCGACTGGAGTACGACGGCGAAGCGGCCGGCGACAGCTTCTCAATCGTAGCCCCGGCCGGTGACGATACGATCACTCATACGCCTGGCAACGGATTCGACGAGGGTTCGCTGCGGGTCAACACGACCCTGGCCGTCCACTATCAAAACCTGGGCAGCGGCGCTGCGTTGACGGTGTCGGACACCGGAGGCACGGACAATTTGGTGGCTCACGGCACCGCCTCGGACGATGTGTTCGACGTGGCCGCGACCAGCGGAGCGATCTCGCTGGTCACGCCCTCGACCACTTTCCTGGCGCTGACCCAGACCGGCGTTGAAAATCTGAAGCTCGACGGCCTCGATGGCAATGACCGCTTCAACATCAACGCTCCGCAGCCCTACGCGGGGGTCGACGTGTTCGGCGGTGGCCCCGGCGGCAGTGACGTGTTGACGGTGGTGGGCGCAGCCGGCACGGATGAGGAATTCACGGTCACCCCGGCCTTCGATCGCGGTGACGGACAAGTCGATGTCGCCGGCGGCGGCGCATTGGCGATTCCCTACGTCGGCATCGAACACGTGCTCCTGCAAGCCAATGGCGGCGACACCGATAACTTGACCGTCAATGAGGACGCATCGGACAACCAGTGGACGGTCGATGCGGGACCGATCTTTGGCGACCGCATTCAAATCGACGACCGCGAATCCATCGACTTTGTTGGCTTCAACGACGTCACGCTCGACAACGGCTTCGGCAGTGATGTGTTCAGCATCCACCCGACCAATCTGGTCGGCTTGGACAACGAATTGATCGTACGGTCCGCGGGCAACAGCCAGGATGTGCTGTGCGTCGTCGGCACCGAAGCGGACGACAGCTTCACCTCGGACACCGACACGATCACCCTGGACGGCATCGACGTGACGGCCGGCGACACGGGCTTTGCCGAAGTCCGCGTCGAATCGCTCGGCGGCAACGACAGCATCACGCTGGCACTGGACTTGGCGGGCGTCCGCAAGGTCATCGATGCGGGTGCCGGGGATGACAACGTCGACGCGTCGGCCATGCAGGACGCGACGATCTTCGGCGGCCTGGGCGACGACATCCTCGTGGGCAGCCCGCTGGCCGACCTGATCTTCGGCGGCAGCGGCAACGACACGATCTCCGGGCTCGGCGGCGACGACACGATCGATGGCGGCGACGGCAACGATACGATCACCGGCGGCACGGGCAGCGACCGTGTGTTCGGCGGCGCGGACGCCGACCGATTGATCTGGAATCAGGGCGACGGCAGCGACCTGAACGAAGGCGGTACCGGCAATGACGTGGTCGTCTTCAACGGAGCCACCGCGGCCGAAGTGGCTGTTGAGGACTTTACGCTCAGTGCTCAAACCCCTGCCCTGGACAGCGTTCGCATCCTGCTCGATCGCACCCAAGGCGGCGTGCAGCTGGACATCGGCAGCGTCGAACAGATCGATATCGTCGGTGGTACGGGCGTCGAGAACGTCCAGGTCAATGAACTGACCCACACCGATCTGCAGATCCTGAACGTCGACAACGGCCCGGACGGGGATACGGAATCGATCCGCGTCGAAGGACGCGGGATCGCCGATGACTTGGCCGTGATCGGCCAACCGGGCGGACTGATCCTGGGCAACCAGCCCGATGTGGTGTTCGTGATCGACGTTTCGGGCAGCACCAGCAGTGGCTTTGCCGGCACGCCCGTCGGCGACCTCAATGGCGACGGTACGTCCGATACGATTCTGGACGCGGAAATCGCCGGCTTCATCCGGCTGAACCAAGAGTTGATCGCTCGCGGCTTGGGAACGGTCGCGGATGTGTCCATCGTGGCCTTTAACAGTACGGGAACGGCCATCGATCTCGATCCCGTCGCCCCCGGCGTGCAGACATCTACCACGCCCAGTGCCGACGCGGATGCCGATGGCGTGCTGGACGTCGAACAAGCCCTCAGCGGCCTGGTCAGTGGTGGCGGCACCGATTTTGAGAATGCCCTCGATGCTGCGATCAGTACCTTTACGACGCTGGGAACGACGCCGGGCAACGGCAACATGATCTTCCTGTCCGACGGTGATGGCGGCGGAGGAACCGCGGATGAAGTCGCCACGCTGAGCGGCATGGGTGTAAACATCAAAGCCTATGGCGTGGGTACCGGATCCAGCCTGCCCAACTTGCAGATCATCGATCCGGCGGCCTTCCAGTTCACGACCACCGACGAGCTGATCACCGCCCTGGGCGGCGGAGCCGGTGGCGTGGGAGCGGTCGCCCTCTCGGGTCCGATCAAAGTCACCGGACTGCAGTACGACGTCAACATCCTGCGCAGCAACACGACCGATGCGGATAGCCTGACCGTCGACGGCAACCAAGGCGATGACCTGATCGAAGTCGAAGACGGTGTCGAAGCGGTCATCGTCACCACGCTCGAAGGCGGCCTGGGCGACGACCACCTCAGCGGTGCGTTCAACACGGCCGATGGTGGCGACGGCGACGACTTCCTCCGCGGTTCGACCGGCGACCAACTGTTCTTCGGCGGTACCGGTGAAGACACCATGGTCGGCGGCCCGGGCGCAGACACCTTCGACGGCGGCATGGGCTTCGACACCATCCTGGTCGAAGGCTTCGCTTCGGATGATCGCATCGACGTGCGGCAGGACGATGCGACCACCTTGCGGCACGAAGTCGGCAATACGATCAACGGTTTCGATGGCGTCCTGGGTGGCGGCGGAACGGAAACCGACACGCTGGTGATCAACACCGTCGAACAGGTTCGCATCGTCGCCGGTGAAGGCGACGATACGATTCGCGTCGCTCACGATGACGCCCTGGTCGCCGCCGGGGTGGCGGCCGACATGCTGCGGATCACCGTCGAGGGCGGAGCTCCCGGGGCCAGCGATCGGCTGACCGTCGTCGACGATGGCGACGGCGACACCACGGTCCAACGCCTCGGCCAAACCGATGGCGAAGGCTCCTTCACGATGTACGCCTACCAAGGCGGCAACCCGGCCAACCCCATCATCCCGCTGCCACCGGTCGTGTACAGCGACGTCGAATACGCCAGCTTGCATCCGGTCCTGCCGGTCACCGGCGGCACGGGCGACGATGGCAATGGCCGCCTGTTCGTGTTCAAGTACGATCCCTTCGAACAGAATCAATCCCTGCCGACGGCGACCTTCCTCGGTGCCGACAGCGCCCTGAACCTGGATCCCAACATCGATCCCGGCGTCGATGCCGAATTCGGCACCCCCGGCGACGAGGACTGGTACCGCGTGGTGGCCGAGCGGACCGGCACGCTGGATTTCCAGGTCTACTTCCACCAGCAAGGTGCCCTGGCCAACGGCCGCGCGGGCCTGCCCGGCGCCGGCGACCTGGACATCGCCGTGTTCGATGCCGACGGCCTGGTCAATGGTGTCCCGCTGGCAATCGCCGGCAGCGGCGCCTTTGGCACCAACGACACCGACGACGACGAACGGGTGCGGATCCCCGCGGTCGCGGGCCAGACGTATTATCTGCGAGTGGTCGGAGCCGGCCTGCCCGCTGGCGATAACCTGAACGCCAGCGGAGCGATCAACGCCTACAACGTTTCGGTCGTCAACGATGCCCCGGCCACACCGTTCGACCTGGAACTGGCCGACAACCTGACGATCCTGACCGGCGACCAGGAAGTCCCCGCGGTGGCGACCAACGCCAACGGCACGGCCAACTTCCAGTACGACGCGGCGGCCAACACCTTTGATCTGGACCTGTTTGTCGCCGGCCTGGAACTGGCCGACACGACGGACGACCCCGAACTGCTGTTCGCTCACATCCACCGCGGTGCGGTCGGCGCGAACGGCCCGGTTATCGTGACCCTTTCGGCCGGGGTCGGCGGCTGGGTTCAAGAACCCTCCGGCATCCGGCTGCGGCTGGACGACGCACCGTTCTCGGGCGCCGCGGCCGACATCGCGGCCTTGCTGGCCGGCGACACGTACATCAACGTGCACAGCACGGCCAACCCCGGCGGCGAAGTCCGCGGCCAGATCGCGATCCAGAACGTGCTGGGCGTCAGCGACAGCGGCCGCAGCCAGTTCGACAACGTCACTCAGGACAATACGCCCACGATCCTCCTGCGGCTGGACGACGCTCTGCTGCTGAACGACCTGCCGGGCAATGCCGCGGGCACGCCCGGTGCCGCTCCGCCGGACGAAGTGATTTCGATTCCCCACATCGCCTCCACGGCCGCCAGTCCGGTGGGTCTGCCCGCGGGCTACCGCGTAGCGATCTACGACGAGACCGACACCCACAACCCGGTCCTGTTGGGCTTCGCCCAGCCGATCGCCGGCCTCAACGGTGTCTACTCCTTTACCTTTACCACGCCGCTGGCCGAGGGCAGCCATTTCATCAGCAGCCGCGTGCAGATGATCGACCCGGCGGACAACGATGCCGACAACGGCACCACGACGCCGGCCACCGGATTCGGACCGCGCAGTGTGTCGATGGAGATCATCGTCGACACCGCCACGCCGCCGGTCTCCTTCGGCGACGCGGCGGTCGCCGGCGATGGCCTACATCCCGACAGCGACAGCGGCGATGCGGCCCTGCCCGCCACCCTGGTCGACCGGATCACCAACGACACCACGCCCACCTTCTTCGGCCGCGCCGAAGCCAACTCGATCGTCCGACTGTACGTCGACATCGACGGCAACAGTGTGATCAGCCCGCCCGATGTGTTGATCGGCCAGACGGTGGCCGTCCCGACCGATGGCACCAACCAGTCGCCCAATGGCGAGTGGCAGATCACCAGCACGGTCAACATGAACGACCCGAATCGCTTGGGCGTTCTGGGCGTGGACGGCGACCGCAAGATCCTGGTGCAGGCGGAAGACCAGGCCGGCAACCTGTCCGGCAACGGCTTGGCGTTTGAACTGGACATCTTTATCGATACCCGCGGCCCGCAGGTCACCGACGTGTTCATCACCGATCGGCCGGACTTCGACATCTTTACGCTCAAGCCCGATTCGCCCGAACCGACGCCGCGTGTGGACAGCCTGACGATCAACGTCCAGGATCTGCCAGACCGCGTAGCCGCATTCCTGTACCCGGCGATTTCCAATCTGGCCGTCGTTCCCAACGTCCTTCCGCTGGGCCTGGTGACGTTGGTCGGCGACCATTCGGGCGTCATTGCGGCCACCAGCGTCACGTTCACCTCCGATGGCGATTTGAACGCGCCCGGTGTCCAGCCGCTGGTGCCGGGTAATCCGGCCACCGGATTTATCACCATGCAGTTCGCCCAGCCGCTGCCCGACGATCGTTTCACGTTGACGCTTCTCGACAGCATCATCGACCCGGCCGGCAACGCTCTGGACGGCGAATCCAACGCCGCCGAACCGGTCGGCACGCCGCTGTTTCCTTCCGGCGACGGCTTGGCCGGGGGTGACTTCGTCGCTCGCTTTACCGTCGACAGCCGTCCGGAAGTCGGCGTGTGGAGCCAGGAATTGGTGTACGTCGACATCAACGGCAACATGGTCTGGGATCCGGAAGGAGAAGACAACGACGCAACCAACCGCGACTTTATCTATCACTTCGGCACCACGACCGACGCCTACTTCGCCGGCAACTTTGCCGCCGCCGGTGCGGCGACGGCCAGCGGCTTTGACAAGATGGGAACCTTCGGTCGCTTTAACGGCCAGTACGAGTTCTTCATCGATACCGACGACGACGGCATCGGCGACACCGTCGGCGCGATGTTCTTCCAGGTCAACGTGCTGCCGGTCGCTGGCGATTTCGATCCCGCGCATCCCGGCGACGAAATCGGCGGCTTCGACGGCCAGAACTGGTACCTGGACGTCAACGGCGACAACATGATCGACGGCACCGAGCGTTTTGCTACGGAGCTGCGTGGGATCCCCGTGGTCGGCGACTTCAACGGCGACGGCAACGACGATCTGGCCACGTTCAACAACGACACCGGCCAGTTCCAGTTCGACCTGGATCGCGACGGCACCGTCGACGACACGCTATCGTTCTTCTTCAGCGGTTTTGGCGAAAAGCCGGTCGCCGGCGACGTCAACCTGGACGGCATCGACGACATCGTTCTGTGGGTTCCCAACCGCGACGGTCAACTGCCCCAGCAATCGGGCGAGTTCCACTTCCTGGCCTCGGACAATCCGCCCGCCTTCGGTGCCCTGCCCGTCATGCCGCCGGCGGTCAACGCCCTGCCCAGCGACGTGTTCGACGACTACAGCCCGGCCCCGCTGGGCAACGACCTGATCTCGCAGTTCGGCGACGAATTCGCCCTGCCGATCCTGGGCAATTTCGACCCGCCGGTCGGCGACGTCACCCCGCTGGACACGACCGGTTGGTTCACCAACCTGGACAATCCGCTGGACGTCGACGGCAGCGGCGACGTGACGCCCTACGACGCCCTGTTGGTCGTCAACGCGCTGAACCGCGGAATCACCTCCGCCCAGCCCTCCCAGGCCCTGCGCGTCCAGCAGGCCTTCGACGGTCACTTCTTGGACGTCGACGGCAACCGCCGGATCGATCCGACCGATGTGCTGCAGATCATCAACGACCTGAATCGCCGCAGTCGCGGCGGCCAGGGCGAGGGCGGTCAAGCGGAAGCCGCTGTGGGAACGGCCGCCAGCTACGCCGCAGCCGTCGACGCGGTCTTCGCCGACGACGAAGACGAGGACGAACTGCTGCTGGACTGGGCCGACAACGACGCCTTGCGCAGCACGCTGTAAGGCGAGGTTGTGTAAGACGGGAGGCTTGGAGGCGCAACAGTCCCCGCTACCCCGGGTTCGCACCCGGGGCTACCACATGTCGTCGCTCCGCGACTTTCAATGGGTGGGGTGTCGCCGACCTGGGATTTGCATCCCAGGCTATCGACGGTCGTTGCTTCGCAACTGGCAATCGCTTGCGATCGCCCGCCGGCAAACTCGGCTGCCTGAGGCGACCTCCATGCTCGCCTCACACCCGGCGGTCCTGCTGGCCGTCGCGGTAGGTGACGCCGTACAGATCGCCGCGGCGGTCGCGCCAGTTCTGCACCGCCCCGGTCTGCCGGTGCCGCCGCAGCACCTCCAGATCGACGTCGTGGATGATCACCGTTTCGATGTTGGGATTCGCCTCGGCACCGATCCCGTCGCGGGGAAACACCACATCGGCCGGAGTAAACACAGCGGTCTGGGCGTAGTGGATGTCGGCGTTTTCAACAAACGGCAGATTGCCCGTGCATCCGGCGATCGCCACGTAGACATGGTTCTCGATACAGCGCGCCTGAGCACAGGTTCGGACTCGCACGTACCCGTGACGCGTATCGGTGTTGAAGGGTACGAACAGGATGTTCGCGCCCTTGTCGGCTGCGATGCGGCTCAGCTCCGGGAACTCGATGTCGTAACAGACCTGGATCGAGATCGGCCCGCAGTCGGTGTCGAACACCTCGATCGCACTGCCTCCCATCACTCCCCACCAACGCCGTTCGCTGGGGGTGATGTGCAGTTTGTACTGTTTCTCGATGCTGCCGTCGCGGCGAAACAGAAAGGACACGTTGTACAGCCGGTCCTCTTCGACGACGAACTGCGAACCGCCGATCAGGTTGCAGTCAAACGTGACGGCCAGTTCGGCGAACAGCTCCAGGTACTGCGGCGTGAACTCGGCCAGGGTGCGAGCGGCCATCCCCGGCCGCTGGGCGGGCAGGCACGACAGCAACTGGGTCGTAAACAGCTCGGGGAATAGCAGAAAGTCGCACTTGTAGTCGCCGGCGACGTCGACAAAGTAGCGAGCCTGTTTGGCGAACTCGTCAAAGTTCGCTACGGGCCGCATCTGGTACTGCACCGCGCCGATCCGCACCGGCTGGACGTTGCGGCGGAAGCGCCGTCCCTTGACCAGACTGACGTCCAGATTCTTCCACTCCAGAAACGTCGCATACCCGCAACTCTGCACGTCCGAGGGCAGGTAGTTGGGGATCAATCCCTGCAGGGCAAAGCCGTTGGCGATCTGAGCGGTCAGGACCGGGTCGTACAGTGACTTGTTGATCACCCGCTCGACGTACTCGGTCGGTTTCAGCTGGTCGGCGTGCTTGTGGTAACCCGGGATCCGGCCGCCGATGATCATCCGGCGGATGCCCAGCCGGCGGCACAGGTCTTTGCGATAGTCGTACAAGCGCCGCGACAGCCGCATCCCCCGGTACTGCGGATCGACCATCATTTCGATCCCGTACATCGTGTCGCCATCGCTGCGATGGTTGCGGATGTAGCCGCCATCGGCGGTCTTCTTCCAGTCGTGCCACTCGAGGTCGTCGTCGTAGTTCAGCAGCAAACTGCTGCTGCTGGCGACGACATGCCCGTCGAACTCGATCACCGCCTGACCCTCGGGAAAGTGTTCCAGCTGGCTCTCGATCTGATCGCGTCCCCAGGGTTCCATGTCGGCAAAACACTTGTGCTGCAGGGCCACCAGTTCCGGGTAGTCCTCCAGCCGCATCGGCCGCACGACCACTTCGGATTCAAAGGCACTGACATCAATTTCCGGCTGCATAAAACGTCCAATCAGGAAGGGGGTCGGCGGGGCCTGCCGCTTGGATTCGGGCAAGTCGCGTCGACCGCGTAGAACAAGGAGATGACGGCAAATGGGCCATCCCCAATGGTCGCCATTCGTCCAAGCTGAAAATTTCTCGACCAGTCAGCGACCACCTGGGTTTACGCTAGCATTCGCTGGCTCACGTCCGCACCCTGCGAAAATCGGCAAAAAACGCCGGTTTGTCTAAGGTTTCGCAAACTCTAGCAATTTTGCTGCCAGTTTGGCCCACCACTTGCTTGACTTGGCGAGCCAGATCGCGGCACTGCGGTGCCGGATCCCTGGCAACGGCCAATACTTGAGTCTTACTTGTCCTCAAAACACACGGATGGAACCATGTTGATTCTCAGTCGCAAAGCAGGTGAAACGATCCAGATCGGCTCGGACGTCGTCATCAAAGTCACAAACATTCGTGGCGGACGCGTGCAGATCGGTATCGAAGCACCTCAGGAAGTGGCGATTCGCCGCGGTGATTTGGAACCGCTCGACAAAGCCGCCCGCGAACAGGGTGCAATCAACCAGGCTCCTGCCAGCAAGCGGCAAGCCGGACTGAAGAATCACGCCCAGGATGCCGCCTAGAGGGGTATCCTTGCTGGCGTTCGAAACGGCAGCGACGCAAGCTATCGCGGGTTACGCTTGCTGTCGCCTGTCGCGGCGTTTGGGGAGGGCCGATCTCGCCAGAGATTGGACCGAGCGGTTGGACCGAGGCGGCGAACCAGGTCCAAAGTCTGGCGATATCAGCTACGTCCTTGCGCGACGGTCCAATGGGGATGCGGCCGTTAGGTCAGCTGGGCTAGCATCATCGTGGCCAAGCCCAGCACCAAAAAGAAACCGCACATGTCGGTGACCGTGGTCAGCAACGGGCCACTGGCCACGGCCGGGTCGAAGCCGAAGCGTTTCAGGACCATCGGGACGGTACCGCCGATCGAGACGGCGATGATCGTATTGGCGAACAGAGCTACCCCCACGACGACCCCCAGATACGGATTGCCCTTGAATACCACGGCGACCGCCGCGACCAGGGCCCCGAGGGCCGTTCCGTTGATCAGCCCCACGCTTAACTCCTGCCCCCAGACGCGCAGCAGCTCCGCCGGACGAATCAAGCCCATCGACAGCTCGCGCATGGTCACGGCGACCGCTTGATTGCCACTGCAGCCGCTCATGTCGCTGATGATCGGCAGGAACACGGCCAGGGCGATCACCGCTTGCAGGGTATCCTGGAACAGCGCAATCACGGCTGCGGCGCCGATATTCAGTAGGACGTTGATGCTGAGCCAGCTGAGTCGCCGGCGAGCTCGCAGCCAGACCGGCATCGTCCGCAGTTCCTCGCCGCCGACGATCCCCTGACTTTTCAAATAATCGCTCTCGGCCGCTCGCACCGACTCGTGATCCACCGCCTCGCGGTGGACGACGCCTTTGAGTATGCCGCGGCTGTCGACCACTGGCACGCCCAGAAACGCGTGCGTGTCGAAGAACTCGACCAGTTCCTCCAGGGGCGCCGTTTCGGGCAGGGCCAAGGGATCGGCGATCATCACGTCCCGGACGGCGGCCGAACGGTTGACGAACAACAGGTTGCGCATCGGCAGGACACCGATCAGCCGGCCGGTGCCATCGCAAACATAGCCGTACCAGACATCCAGATCGCGGTACTCTTCCTCGTTGGCAAGCAGTTGCTCGATGACCTCGGCGACGGTCATCTGGACGTCAAAGCGAAGCACTTCGCGGATCATCAAGCCGCCGGCCACGTCGTCGGCGAATGAAGTCAGCTCGCGAACGGCCAGAGCTTCGTCCTGCGGCAAAGCATCCAGGATCGCTTCGGCCTGTTCGGCCGAGAGGTCGCCCAGCACATCGGCCTGATCATCGCTGGGCAGGCTGTGAACAATCGCCGCGGCCGTGCTGGCCTCGAGCGTCCCGATCACGTCCGCAGCCTGGGCTTCATTCAGGTTCTGGATCCATTCGGCCGCTCCGTCCGGCGGCAGGGCTTCGAGCACCTGCTGACGTTGCCGCTCATCCAGTCGGCTCAGCACCAGGGCCTGGTCCGCCGTCGACAGCTCGTCGAGCCGCGAAATCAATTCTTGCGGACGGTTTTCCAGGGACAGCCGCAGCACCTGCTCCCAGGGCCGCTGCGACGCCACAGCGGTTTCCCCAGACGCGGCGTCTTCGGCGGGCGGATCGGATGACATCGTGCATGCTCCAAATGGCTGGGACGCAAATGGCTGGGACGCGAGTAATCGGCACTCACCCTAAAGTTTTCCGCCGGTTCAAGGGAGGGGCAGCAGAACAGTGAACTCGGTGCCCTCGCCGTCGCTGCGAAAAAGAGATGCTGCCGTCGTGCTGACGAACGATCTTGTCGCACAGCGCCAGCCCCATGCCGGTTCCATTCGGGCTGGGGATCGGCGAGGGCCGTCGGAGCCTTCCTATCGGCGAGTAGCCACGGAGTGGCTGCTGCACCCGAGCTTCGCACGCCAAACTCTAGCGAGTCCAGCTACGGGGCCCATCTAACATCCATTCCGCTTGTAGGGCGCGAACCTGCCGGATGCTACGATTGTGCGGCGCAGCAGCGGGCTGTTGGCCCCGGGGTCCGGCAGCGACCGAATTATCTCTATCGTATTGGCGTCGCCAGGGAAGGCACGCTGCCGGCTCGCTTCGACAAGCTCCGAAAGATCAAGGCGATGGATTGCCACCCGAACTGCCGCACGGTCGCCCGTCCAACTCCACCGCTGCGGTTGCTCTTGGTGGCAATAGCCGTCTCGCTTTACTCCTTGGACCCGGCCCGCGGGCAGTCGCCAGACATCTTTGTCGATGTCCAAGATCGGCTCCAGCAGATGCAGCAGCAAATCGACCGACTGGAAACAGAGGTTCAGGCGACCCAGCAGTCCCCATCCACGGTGGTCTACTGTCCGCCGCCGAAGAAGGAGCCCGAGTATCCGACGGTTCGGATCACCGGGCTGATCCAAGCCGACGTGGCTTGGTTTCATCAGGACGCGGCCAACCGCAACGCGATCGTGAACGGGTCGCCCCTGGGAGACATCCAGGACGGGATTGACATCCGCCGAGCTCGCATCGGCGCCACCGGGCGAGCCTGGGACAACGTGCGGTACCTTCTGGAGATGGACTTTGGGCTCGGTGGCCGGCCGACCTTTATGGATAACTGGTTGGACATCGACCAGGTGGTCGGTTCCAGTAACCTGCGCGTGGGATACTTTCGGCAACCGTTCGGGATGGACGGGCAAACCAGTATCAAGGAACTGCGTTTCCTGGAGCGTGCCCTGCCCTTTGCCATCCTGCCGTTTCGGCAGACGGGGTTGATGCTGTACGGCAGCAGCGACGAGGAAGTCGGCACCTGGGCCGTGTCCGCCTTTCGCTTTCCCACCGGCCCCTACGCCGGCAACATCGGCGACAACGGCGGCTACGGCTTGGCCGCTCGCGGGACCACGCTGCTGATCAACCACGGCGACGGCCAAGGCGTCCTGCACCTGGGCGGCGGCTACAGCTACATCGATCCAGCCAACGACGCGGTCCGCTATCGCAGCCAACCCGAGATCTCGGTCAGCGAATCCGGCAGCGCCGTGCCACTTGGCGTGCCCAGCACGGTTCCCGTCTTTGTCGACACGGGCGTCGTCCCCACGGCCGACATCAACCAGTTCAACGTCGAACTGGCCGCCTCGCACGGAGCGTGGTACGCCCAGTCGGAAATGTTCTACAGCGTGATCGACCAATTAGCCGGCCCCACGGTGACCCTGCCCTCGGGATATGCTCAAGTCGCCTACACCCTGACCGGCGAACACCACCCCTACAAGACCGACAAGGGTGTCTTCGGACGCGTCCGCCCGCAGCGCAGCGTCGGCAAAGAGGGAGGCATCGGCGCCTGGGAACTGGCCGCACGCTGGTCCTACCTGGACCTGACCGACCAGAACATCCGCGGCGGACGGCTGAACAACGTCACGCTGGGCGTGAACTGGTACCTGAATCCCTACACCAAGTTCCAGTTCAACTACATCCGCGCCGCCCTCGACGATCCCACCGGCACCCATAGCGTTGCGGACATCACGGCGCTGCGGGCCCAAGTGGATTTCTGAGCCACGCGTTACCTGGAATCAGGCGTCCGCGGCGGCTTGCTTGTGTTCCATCAGGCGTTGGTTGTAGGCGGCGATGGTTTCTTTTCGGCGCAGCATCCCGATCAACTGGCGGGGTTTTTCGGGATCGATCACCGGCAGCTCGTCGACGTTCAGCGAAGTGAACCGTTTGAGCGCCGTATTGAGGTCGTCCTCGGGAGCGACGCTGACGAAGGGGCTGGTCATCACGTCCCCGGCGACCGCCAGCCGCCAGATCGCGTCGTTGTAGAGGTAGGAGCGAACGTCGTCGTCGGTAAAGATGCCCACCATGTTCTGTTGGCGGTCGACCACCGGAAAGTAGTGCTGTTGGTTCTCGGCCAACAGATGCACGATCTCGTCCAGCGTCATCGATTCATCGATCAACAGCGTGTGCTGGGCGCTCTGGCACACGTCGCGGACCCGGAGCCCTTCGAGGACATCCACCAGGAAGTCGCCGCGGTGGGCTTTGGAATCCATCCGCGTCGGCACCTGCATGCGATACAGTTTCCAGCGGTTGCAGGTGATGAACGTCAACGTGCTGACCAACATCGTGGGCACCAACAGCCCGAAGTCGCCGGTCAGTGCACGGACCATGATGATCGTCGAAATCGGCGCCCGGGCGACTCCGGCAAAGAAGCCGGCCATGCCGACCACGGCAAACGCCTCGGGCTCGATCGCCAGCGCCGGCATCGCCGCTTGAAAGACCAGCCCCACGGCCGCTCCCAAACATCCGCCGATCACCATCGACGGACCGAATACCCCACCGCTGCCTCCCGAACCGATGGTCAGCGACGTGGTCAGAATCTTTGTCAGCGCGATGGCCAACAGCAGCGGAATGCCCAGGCCCGAGGCCGCGTTCAAGGTCTCGTGGAGGGTTCCGTAGCCGATCCCAAGCACGGCCAGAGCTCGCATATCGCCGGCGAAGACGTACCACAAACCGATGCCGACCAACCCGGCCAGCAACGCGCCGATGGCCGGTCGCAGATGCCGCACGACGGGCAGCCGTCCGAACAGTCGCCCGACCAGATCGAAACTGCTGACGTACAGGATGCCTCCGGCGATCAGCACCGCGGCCAGCGCGCTATAGGGCAACAGTTCCACGGGCGAGGAGAACGAGTGGTACAGGTTCTCGCCGAACAGGGGCAAAAATCGCGTCTCGGCCGGCAGCGCCTGGGTGAACACGCTGTAGGCGACGATCGAAGCGGTCGCCGCCGGCACGATCACGTCCGCTTCCAGATCCGCGTCGCTGTACAGGATCTCGCCGGCAAAGATGGCGCCGGCCAGGGGAGCGCGAAAGATCGCGCCGACGCCCGCGCCCATTCCGGCGGCCAACAGGATCCGGCGATCGCGATGCGATAGTTTCAGCCGGGCGCCCAGCCACGACCCGATGCCCGCACCGATCAGCGCGATCGGGCCTTCTTGACCGCCCGAGCCGCCGGTACCGAGGGTCACCGCCGAAGCGACCATTTTCACCAGCGGCACGCGCCCGCGAATATCGCCGCGTCCATTGTGAAACGCATCGATCGCCGTATTTCCCCCGGCACCATCCGCTTCGGGGGCCAGCCAGTAGACCAACGTCCCGGAGACCAGTCCGCCCAGGGTCATCACGACGACGATCATCCAGGGCATCAAGGGCGTCTCGGCCGGCGGGAACAGCGGCTGTTCCCCGGCCGGCATCGGCGGGGTGTATCCGGCAAACTGGGCGAGCGCAAAGCGAATGACCAGTTGGCTGAGCAGGTAAAACGCGATCGCCCCAACCCCGGCCGCGACCCCCACCAACGCGGAATAGAAAAACCACCGCCCCGACGAGCGGATATCCAGAGCATCGATGATGCGATTGATGAACTTCACAGACCCTCTACCAACTCCATACGCCCGCTCTCGTCGCGACCCGACCAACCGTTCCGCAAATGTTCTTACCACACATGCGGAATCGACCATAGCCAGGACAGGCCCAGGCGAGGCCTTATGTTTTCCGCCCACGCATCAACGCGCCACCATCGGACCCTACCCTCGCCATCAATGGACCGTACCCAAGGGGCGGTGCACGGGTTATGGTTGCGGATCTGTGCTCGCTCGTCTCCTCGCCCCCCATCGGTTTGTTTGTTGTGAACGGTTCCTCGTTTGATTTAATTGCCGCCTGTGCGTTTGGACTCGAGGCGGTCGTGCGCCGCGAACTCGAGGGGCTGGGGATCGAAGCTCGGATCGGCAACAGCGGCCGCGTGCACTTTCGCGGCACCGCCGAGACGATCTGCCAAACGAATCTGTGGCTGCGCTGCGCGGATCGCGTGCTGATCCGGGTCGCGGAATTTCCCGCCGGCGACTTCGACGCCCTGTTCGAAACCACCCGCGACATTCACTGGGGCGAACTGCTGCCGGCCGACGCCCGCTTTCCGGTCACCGGCCGCTCGGCCAAGTCGACCCTGACCAGCGTGCCGGCTTGCCAGCGAGCCGTCAAACGCGCGGTCGTCGACGCCCTGCGCCGCGATCACGCCACCGAAACCCTGCCCGAAACCGGCAGCGAGTACAAGCTGGACGTGGCGATCCTGAAGGACGTGGCGACGCTGACGATCGACACCACCGGCCGCAGCCTGCATCGCCGCGGCTATCGCACCCACATCACCGAAGCCCCGCTGAAAGAAACCCTGGCCGCCGCCCTGGTGATGCTCAGTTTCTGGCGGGCCGGCAAACCGTTGCTCGACCCGTTCTGTGGCAGTGGCACGATCCCCATCGAAGCGGCTCGCCTGGGTCGCAACCTGGCTCCGGGCCGCGAGCGAAACTTTGCCTGCGAAGCCTGGCCTGCGTTTCCGGCAGCGCTGTGGCAGGAGGCCCGCGAGCGCGCCGATGCGGCCGCGCTGCCGGCCCTCCAGGAGCGGCTGGTGGGCAGCGACATCGATGGCCGGGCGATCGCCGCAGCGCGCGACAACGCCCTCCGGGCGGGCGTCGCCGAAGACATCCACTTTCAGGTCCAAGCGGTCGACCAGGCATCGAGCAGCCGCCGCTTCGGATGCCTGATCACCAACCCGCCCTACGGCCAACGGATCGGCAGCCAGGATCGCGAACAGGCGCGCCAGCTGGACCACCTGTATCACGCCCTGCCCGACACCCTGCGAGGCTTCACCACCTGGTCGCATTACTTCCTGACCGCCTACCCCGGTTTTGAACGGGTCGTCGGCCGCCGCGCGGACCGCCGCCGCAAACTGTACAACGGCCGGATCGAGTGCACCTACTACCAGTTCCACGGCCCCAAACCGGTGCGCGGTGAACGTCCCGACGCCGCCGCCGAGTTCGACGCCGCCGCCGGGACCAGCCCATCGGCCGGCTCCGACGCTTCCGCCGTTTCTGGTGTCCCGCCCGCCGCCAATCCCTGGGGCCGCTCGGGCGAGCCCGCTCAACCGGACGAGCCCGCTCAACCGGACGAGCCCGCTCAACGGGACGAGCCAGCTCAACGGGAGGCGACGGCCGCAGCGGCCAGCGACCCTGCGGCGGCCAAACCCTACGTGCACGCGGTCGGCCCGGCGGCCTTTGGACATCTGGGCGAGAAGGCTTACGAGCAGGCCGCCCTGTTTACCGCTCGGCTGAAGAAGCGGGCCAAGCATCTTCGCCGCTGGCCCACGCGGCGCGGGATCACCTGCTTTCGGCTGTACGAACGCGACATCCCCGAGATCCCGTTGGTCGTCGATCGCTACGAGGACTACCTGCACATCACCGAATACGAACGGCCCCACGACCGCGATCCCGCTCAACACGCCAATTGGCTGGACCTGATGGCCGACACGGCGGCCGAGGCGCTTGAACTTCCCAAGAACCATGTCTACCTGAAACGTCGCGAGCGCCAGCGTGGCAAGACCCAGCACACAAAAATCGCCAACGAGCATCAGCGGATCGTGGTCGGCGAAGGCGGTTTGAAGTTCATCATCAACCTGACCGACTACGTCGACACGGGCCTGTTCCTCGACCATCGCCAGACCCGCCAGATGGTCCGCGAGGAAGCCGAGGGCAAAGCGTTCCTGAATCTCTTTGCCTACACCGGATCGTTCACCGTGTACGCGGCGGCCGGCGGTGCCCGGCGGACCGTTACCGTGGACCTGTCGCGAAACTACCTCGAGTGGGCCGCCGACAATATGCGGCTGAACGGCTTCGCCGGCGAACAGCACCGCTTCGTCGCTCAGGACGTCGGCAGTTTCATCGCCGAGCATCCGGCGGGCGAAGCCTACGATCTGGTGGTCTACGACCCGCCCACGTTCTCCAACAGCAAACGTACCGAAGAGGATTGGGACGTGCAGCGCGACGCCGTGCCGCTGCTGAATCAATTGCTGCCGTTGGTCCGCAGCGGGGGCGTGATCTACTTTTCCAACAACTTCCGCCGCTTCAAGTTCGATCCCGCTGCGGTGCCCGCCAGCGAGATCCGCGAGATCTCCAAGCAAACCGTTCCGGAGGACTACCGCAACAAGCGGATCCATCGCTGCTGGCGAATCGTCAAGTGAGCGTCGCTTGCTGTGGCATAGGCAACTAAGCACGTCGGCACAAATCTTTCGGCGAAAACCCCAGCGACAACACCTTCCCGCGCAGCGGGCGGGTCGGGCTCGTAGGCCCGGGAAGGGCCTGCGTAGCGTAAAAACCCTCTCCGGGCCTGAGAGCCCGACTCTCCCAGAGGGAGAGTAATACCGAAATACAAGTTGCGACGTGCTTAGCCTGTGATTGCGCCCCACAGGCTAGAAGCCTATGCCACATCCGAGCCCCGAAAAGTTGCCGGTTCTTGCGAAACATGTATATGCTGGTACAAGCCACCCGCTGCGGCGAGCTCGCCGCGTGCTTTTCCCGCCCAGAGACAAAGACCCAATGAGACGACTGTACCGCGACGGTTTGGGGGCCCTGGCACTGGTTTGCTGTGTCTGCACCAGCACCGCCGCTGCCGAAGACTTGATCGAGTTCCTGAACGGATCGACGGCCACCGGCACGGTCAAATCGATTCGCAAGGCGGACCGCGAGTTCGATTTCGAAATGAACGTGGGCGGCCGCACGTTCACCCGGGTGTTCCCGTTCAACAAAGTTCACGCGGTGACCTATCGCGGCAACCGCTTTGAACTGACTCCCAAGGTCGCCGCGGACGCCGCCGCGGAGGGTTCAGAGGGGCGCAGCGAAGCGGAGGTCAAAGCCCTGATCGCGGCCGCCGGCGCCACGCCGCCCGACTGGTTTGAATCGACGCCGCTGGACTACCCGAAAACGCTGGACCTATCCTGGCCGCTGAAACCGCCGACGCCCGGCTGGAAGAGTCACAAGAACATGGGCCAGTACATCTGGTCGGTGATCAACGAGAACCCGCCGCGTTGGCGTTCGGGCATCAAACTGATCCACCACTGCGTCTCGCTGCACCAGGACGATCCGGTGCTCTTGAAACGCGACATGAACGCCTTGGGTTCGGCCTACTTCCGCTTGATGCAGGACTACGCTCGGGCGGCCTTCTGGTACCAGCAGGGCCGACCGGACATGACCACTCGCGATGGCATCCAGTTGGCCGAGTGCTATTGGCGACTGGGCAATCGCGAGATGGCCCTCAAGCGGTTGCGGCGAGGGCCGGTCAACATTGGCGCGATCAAGTTGCTGGGCGACATGGGCGAACTGGCCTGGGCACTGCGGTTGACCGAGCGTTACCAAAACACGAACTTCGACTACCAAGCCAACATCCTGGCGGCGGATGCCCTGCGCGGCGCCGGCCGACTGGATGAAGCTCTCGATTACTACCAACGCGTCCTGGATTCCAAGAACTTTCGCAACGAAGACTACAAGCAACGATTCCTGGCTCGGGCTCGCGAGAGCATGGAAACCATTCGCCTGTACGAACAGGCCGACGTCTCGCAAGTCGCCGACGGCACCTATCGCGGCAGCAGCACGGGATACAACGGCAAGCTGACCGTTGCGGCCACCGTGGCCGACGGGCGACTGGAAGCGGTGAAAGTGGTCGCTCATAAGGAAAAACAATTCTACTCGGCGCTCACCGACACACCGGCTCAGTTGCTCGAGAAACAGAGCGTCCGCGGGATCGACGGCACCACCGGCGCGACGATCACCGCGCAGGCCATCGTCAACGCCACGGCTCAAGCTCTGGCTGAAGGAAACCAATGAGACGTCTGGCTGTTGCGCTCGCCCTGTCGCTGTTGGCCGCGGCGGTCTTGATGGCGGGAGGTTCCGCGATTGCCCAACCCTCGCCGGCGGCTTCCACGTTGCCGTGGTTTGCCGACCTGACGCCCTCGCAACTGCTGCGGGGGACGCTGGCCGGGGTGTTGTTGGTCGTCGCGGCCGCGATGGTGCTGGCTCACTTCGATCGCCGCACGGCCGCCCTGTTCCGCTGGGATTGTTTCCTGCCGGCGATCAAACGTTTGCGTGGCGGCCAGACGGCTTCGCGGTCGGCCCTGGGCCGACTGGTGCGGCGCGTGGTGCCCGGGCGGTTACAGTCGGACTGGACAACCAAACGCCGCGGACCGCTGCGCCGCGGCCTCAGGTGGCTGGGCCTGTCGTGGTCGTCGGCTCCGGTCCGGCGGTTGGTACAGAGCGTCTCGCTGCTGACGTTTCTGATTTTGTTCTTCTATGTTCTGTGGCCCTACGACGCCCGCCCCGCACCACCGGGCGAGCGCAGTGCCGACTGGACGTTTCAAGCCGTCGACCAGGCGAGCGGCGACTTCACGTTTCAGGGACGCACCGCCCTGCCCTGGCAACCGGCCGCTGGCCAGACCGTTTACGTTTCCGAACCGGCCTCGGCGGCCATTCCCGATCCGGTGGTCGAAGCGTTCTCCTTTGTTTCGGCCACCGACGACGAAGTGCGGTTGGCTCCGGCCGAGGACTATGGCGCCGACCTGTTCGACACCTTCATGATGTCGACCGGTACCTGGACGCTCAGCGAGCGAGACCCCCAGCGTTGGCCCAGCCATCTGGCCGACAACGTGGCGGGCAAGCAGTGGATTCCGGCCGAGACGTTTTTGGTGATCGATCCGTTGGTCAGCCTATCCACGGCGATCGCCTCTCGCAGCTGGGTGTGGTCGCTGACCTCGGCCGCGGTCATTCTGTTGATTTGCGTCTTGGTGCCCCGCGGCTTCTGTGGGTACCTGTGCCCGCTGGGTACGACGATCGATCTGTTCGACTGGGCCGTGGGCCGGCGGATCCAACGCTTTCGCGTAGCCGGCGACGGCTGGTGGGTCCACATCAAGTACTACCTGTTGGCAGGCACGCTGCTGTGCGCGGTGTTTGGCGTCTTGGTTTCGGGGTTCGTTGCGGCGATCCCGGTGATCACTCGCGGTATGTTGTTCGTCTTCGATCCGCTGCAAACCGGCATCGCCCGCGGCTGGCACCAGGTGCCGCCGGTAAACCTGGGTCAATGGATTTCGATCGGACTTTTTCTGGCCGTGCTCAGTCTGGGACTGCTGCGTCCGCGGTTTTGGTGCAAGTACGTTTGTCCCAGCGGGGCGGTGTTCTCGCTGGGCAATCTGTTTCGAGTCAGCGAGCGGAAGGTCGAATCGTCCTGCATCCACTGTAATAAATGCGTGGAGATCTGTCCGTTCGATGCGATCAAACCCGACTTCACAACCCGCACCAACGACTGCACGCTGTGCCAATCCTGCGCCGGGGTGTGTCCGACGCACGCGATCAAATTTGTCGACCGCTGGAACGTGGTGGAATTAAAAGCGCCGAACCAGCCGCCGACCGGTGAGACCGCCTTGGGACGACGCGGCTTTCTGTCCTTGGCCGCGGGCACGGCGGCGGCTGTGGGCGGCGCGTCGGTGGCGGTCGGTGTGACCAAGGCTTGGGGTGCGAACGTGGACGACCCCGACGCCTTTCGTCCGGTGCGGCCGCCGGGCAGCGTGCCCGAGAAAGAGTTTCTGGAGATGTGCATCCGCTGTGGCGAGTGTTTCAAAGCCTGTCCGAACCACGTGCTGCAGCCCGAAGGGTTCCAGCAAGGGCTGGAAGGACTGTGGACACCGCTGGTCAACGCGGACTGGGCGGGATGCGAATCCAGCTGCAACGCCTGCGGGCAAGTCTGCCCGACCGGCGCGATCCGCCAGCTGCCGCTGGAAGAGAAGAAAGCGGCCCGGATGGGTTTGGCGATCGTCAACGAGTCGACTTGCCTGCCCTTTGCCGGACGCGGGGAGTGCGACCTGTGTGTGCAGGAATGCAATGCGGCTGGCTATCGAGCGATCGAATTCAAGCAAGTTGGCACCGAGATCGGCGCCGACGGCCAACCCATCGCCGGCACCGGCATGGCCGCCCCGGTCGTGCTGGCCGACAAATGTGTCGGCTGTGGGCTGTGCCAGACGCGCTGCGTGGCGATCAACGTCAAAGCCGAAGGGTTGCTCGACGCCTCGGCGATTGTGATCGAAGCGGGCGAAGGCAAAGAGGACCGCAAGATGAGCGGGTCCTATCGTCGGCAGCCGGAGCCGCAGACGCCCGCCTCGACGTCCAACGACAGTTATTACGTACCGCCGCAAGCCGACCCCGCACCGGCCGCACCAGCCGACCTGCCCGCAGCCCCAATCGAAGACGACAACCCGTTCGGTTTGTAGGCCCCAAGCCCATGGCCGAGCGAGCGTCGGGCCTTTTTAGTCCGAAGGACGACACAGCCCTTGCCGGCGGTGTCACGGCCTGTCCACAGCACCCCAAACAAACAAAAGCCCCGGAGGGGCGATACAGACAGTCTGCACCTGTGCCGCCCTCCGGGCTAAGCATGTTTCTGAGGGCCCGGATCCGGGGACTCACGTCCCCGGCAGGAGCTATGCCGCCCTCCGGGCTAAGAGGAGCGAGGGGGCGAACCGGCCCAAAGTCTGGCGACTTCAGCTACGCGCGCCGCGCTGCAGTCCAAGGTCTGGCGACTTCAGCTACTCTTGCCGCGCTGCAGTCCGAAGGACGACACAGCCCTTGCCGGCGGTGTCAACCGCCGGTGCACGCCCCCGCGAACAAACAAAAGCCCCGGAGGGGCGATACAGACAGTCTGCACCTGTGCCGCCCTCCGGGCTAAGCATGTTTTTGAGGGCCCGGATCCGGGGACTCACGTCCCCGGCAGGGGCTATGCCGCCCTCCGGGCTAAGAGGAGCAAGGGGGCGAACCGGCCCAAAGTCTGGCGACTTCAGCTACGCGCGCCGTGCTGCAGTTTCTACTCCCCTTGATAACGTTTCAGCGCGTCGCTGGCGGGCTGGACGAACCGTGCCGGGCCGGATCGCTTGACTTCCTCGACCGCTTGTTGCTGCAGCTCCACGGCGGCGGCTTGGTCACCCTCGGCGGCTCGCACGGCGGCCAACGCACGCAAGGCCCAGAACGATTCTGGTGGCGCGACCGCGGTGATCGCGGCGGCGTCGGCGGCCGCCCGCTGGATCGCTTCGCCAGCCGATCCGGCGACTTCGGGGTGGGTCGCGAAAAGCAGGGCGCGGTGCGCCCGTGCGTCGGTGAATTTCGGGTCCAAACCGACCGCTCGGTCGAGATGCACCAGGGCGGCCTGCAACTGCCCGGCTTCCATTTGTGCCTGCCCCAGATTGCTCCACAAAAACGCGTTGTCGGCCGTCTCGGGTGCGTCGTCCGCGGCGGCCGTGTAATCGGCGATCGCTCCCGGAAGATCGCCGATCGCGTGCCGCACGACGCCTCGACCGGTTAGAGCTTCGCGGTCATCCGAATCCAGCTGCAGTGCGATCGTGAACGAGTCGCGGGCGGCGTTGAGCTGGCCCAGATCGAATAGCACGCGTCCCATGGCCTTGCGGGCAAAGCCGTCGTGTGTGTCCAGCTCGATCGCTTTCTCCAGCATCTTGCGGGCGTCCTCGGGACGACCGGCTTCGTGAAACAGGACGGCCAAATGTTTGCGGGGGAAGGCGTGCCGAGGGTCCAGCGAGATCGCTTTGTTGTAATCCGCTTGGGCGCGCTGCACCTGTCCGGATTCCGCGTATGCAAAACCGCGCCCCATCCAACCCAGCGGCGACTTCGGCTGCTTGGCGATCGCGGCACTGAACTGACGGATTGCCGCGGCCTGGTCGCCGCTGGCCAGGTAGCCGAAGCCCAACGATTGCAGGAACTCCGCATCACGTCCCGACAACTCAGCGGCCCGCCGCAGGTCGCCCATGGCCTCGGCAACCTTGCCGGTGGCCAGCCGAACGCGGCCGCGGGCCAGATAACCTCGCGGTCCCTGCCGGATTCCCAGGGACTGGGTGAAGAACTGTTCGGCCTGGGCGATCGGGACCACGTTGCCCGCGTCCAGCCAACCCGGTCGGCCACGGCTGACCCAGATCCGGCCCTGATCGACCACCAAAACCTGCAACACCTGGCCGGGCAACAAGCGATCGACCGGCCGGCCCGAGGCGACCAGCGAAGCGTCCTTTTGCACGGCCACCCAGTCACCCACCTCGACGGCTGCCGCCGTGGTTGCGGTCAGGACGATCGCCAGGAAACATCCTCCCAGTGCGGTATTTTGCAAACGCGTCATTTGGCCACCCTTTCCTGCCATGCGTGCGATGTATGAACACTCGGGCCGCCTCACGTCGTTCGACAGCCGCTGGGTTCTATGGTCGTCGGGTGGGTCGACAAATCAAGCTTAGCGGTGGGTTTTCGCCAATAACCCGTTCACTTCGGCTCGCCGCCGCAGCAGCTCTGGATCGGGCCGCGTGTCGTTGATCCGCAGGTCCAACTCCGCCGTGGCGGCTTGCAGCAGCGGGGCCGCCTCCTGATGCCGTCCCGCGATGATCAGCCCTCGGGCTTTGCGAATCTGCCAGCCGCTCTTCAGCCGACTGGCTGCCAGACGATGGTCGATGATGCGATTCGCCTGCCGCAGGCTCGCCTCGGACGCCCGGTCATCCCGCTCGGCCCAAGTTAATAACGCGTCACACAGGGCGGCCTCCAGGACCGGATGCCCCGTCCGCTGCACCGTCGCCCCGAGCCCTTCGACGGCCTCACCGTGGCGGTCCAGCCGCTGCTGTGCTTCGGCTCGCCACAGCACCCACTGGACGTGATCGGGCTGGATCTGCAGCGCGGCCTCGAAAGCGGTGGCGGCCTCGAGCGGTTGTTGGAGGTGCCGGTACAGCTGGCCGCGGACCGCCAGTGTGGCCGCTCGCACGCCCGCGTCCCGGCTGGAAAGCAACGCTTCGCTGCGCTCGAGCAGTCCCGCGGCCATCGTCCGCATGCCGGCTCGATCCCCGGCGGCGACCAGAACCCTTTCGAACTGCTTCAGCCGAATCCGCAACAGCTCCAGCCGAATCAGCTCCGCCTCCGGCTCCAGCTCTAAAGCCCGCTTCAGCTCGGCGGCCGCCGACTGGTACTGCCGCTGCGAACGATAGATACTCGCCCGGCGGAACAACACGTCGGCCGATACACCCTGCTGGTCCATCTGGCGGTTCAAACGCTCCAGCACCCGCTCGGGCCCTTCGTGTGCAGCAGCCGATCCGGCACCGCCCAGCAGACACAGCCCCGCGACAACCGCGAGATGTCGCATCGCAAAACGGCAAAAAGGTTTGTCGACAAAGCTCATTCTTTCGGCACGGCCAACAGGTACGGGTCGATCGTCAAATCGCTGCTGCCCCGGCTCGTGTTATGCCCTTCGATCGAAAGGATATTATCGTCGTCGACCAACAACTCGGTCGCCCCGGGCAGCGGAAAGTACTCGTACGGTCCGGCTTCGTGACTGTCCACATCGCCGGCCGAAGCGCCGCGGCCTTCGCCCACACCGACTCGCAGCACTTCCTGGCCGTTGAGGTAAGCGATGAAGCCGTCGTCGTAGCTGATCGCCAATCCCAGTTCGGCGATGTTCTCTTTCTGTCCCGGTGCCAGTTCGAACTCGGTGCGCGCGTACACGACCGTGTAGTTGCCCCGCATGTCCTTCAGCTCGGTGATGTCGTCGTTGTCGCCATAGCCGATACTCACTCGGCCGACTTTCCAGCCATCTTTGGCTTCGGGAATCGCATCGATGGCCGTCCAGTTATCGGCGGGGTGCTTTCCCGCCAGGTACTCCCACTGGGCATTGGGCGGAATCAACGTGTCCGATTTGGGCGGAAACGGCGTGGCGTCGCTGTAGCCGCGCGGCCGCTTGTCGACCGACACGCTATAAGGCGGCAGGGTGCGGGGCGACGCGACGATTTTCGGTTCGACGGTGCCGCGTTTGACGATCGAAAACAGGTCTCGCTGTTGGCCCGCGCTGTCGACCATGATGCCGGTCAGGGTATCGCCCTGGACATCGACCAGCGTGGAACCGTTCTCGACGATCACCCGTTTCATCACCGGCGACGTGCCCCGCCGAGATACGCGTGCCCCGCCATGGCCGGCGACCACCTGCACGGTTCCCTGATGAGGATGCAGACCCTGGCTTTTGCGATACGCTCCGTCGCCCTGCGGGTCGCCGTCGCCGTCATCCAGCACGACGCCCTCGGCCGTGGTCGGCGTCTGATACGCCCCGTCGATCAACATCGAACGTTCGTAGATGTGCGAGTGACCGGTCAGCACCAGATCGACGCCGCCGGCTTCCAACACCGGCATGATCAACTCGCGCATCTCAATCAGATGCTGTTCCTTGTCGCTGTCGTGCGATCCCTTGGTGTAGGGCGGATGATGCCAGAAGGCGACGATCCAGTCCTGCTGGGTCGCTTCCAAGTCGGCTCGCAACCACTGCGACATCACTCCGGCCGGCGTCCGGTCCAGATCGTGCGAGTCCAAACAGATAAAGTGGATATTGGCGTAGTCGAACGAGTAGTAGGCTTCGCTGCCGGACGCCAAACCGCCGGCTTCGGCCCGCCGAGGACAGCGGTAGGCGTCGTAGTAGGGCCCCACGCCCAACATGCCCTTGGACGTTTTGCCTTCGTGATTGCCCATGGCCGCCCAGCAGACGGTCTGCTGCAGCGTCGGCTGATAGACTTCGAAAAACTTCTTTTGGAACTCGTCGTCGGTCCCCGACGGATAAGCCATATCGCCGACGTGCAGGAACAGGTCCAGCGGTTTCTGCTGGCGATCCACAAACGATTGCATGGCCCGGTAGACGGAACGTTGGCGCGAGTCGCCGGTGCCGGAATCGCCGACGACCCAGATCCGCACCGGCTGCGCAGTGCCGACCTGCGGATGCGTTCGAAAGAAGAACTTCTCGCCACCGGCCAACAGTTGGTCGCCGGCGTAGACGGCATAGTAGTAGCGAGTATCGGGCTGCAAGCCATCCACGACCGCTTCGTACTGAACGGTTCCGGCCGGTGCCGAGTGCAGCGGCGGCCCGCCGACCGCGCCGGCGGAATCAGCCGACGCTTCCTCCTGCTCGGTCGTCCGCACCTCGATCGAGGACATCGCAACGGTTTGGTCCAGTTGATCGGGCCGGCGTCCGACGACAACTCGCGGCGATGCCGTACCGATGGTCCGCCACAGGATCGAAATCGACTGCGGCGTGGACAACTGCAGGTAGGGTCCGCGGGCCAGCCGCACCGAGCCGGCCGCCGAACTTTCCGCGGCGTTTGCGGCTCCGGTTTGCTGGGCCGTCGCCGGTAGTGTGGAGGCGTACCCAATCGCCAGACCGATCAAGCCGATCCCGATAGCGAGCACACCGAATCCGCGCCCGCGCAAGCTCACCGTGGCATCGTCGCGGTTCGTGATTGTTGATTGCATTGTTGGTGGTTTCCTACACAGGCCAGAGGATCGTCTTCGGTGACGCCCCATGATAGCCCGACCGCGGCCGGCAATCATCCTTGACTCAATCTCGCAGCTCTCTCGGTCGCTCCGCAGCCTCCAGCCCTGTGGTACAATTTCAATAGCCGGCCCTTCGAAGGAGCTTGCCATGATTCCCGACGATATCGATCCCGTAACCGCCAGCTACCATCGCTGTATGCACGGCGACGGTTTCCTGGACACGTTCTACAACGGCTTCCTCAGCAGCTCGCCCGCGGTCCGCGACAAGTTCGCGCACACGGATTTTGCGCATCAGAAACTCGCCCTCCGGGAGTCGCTGTTGATGATGATCATGCTCAGCCTGGGTAACGAAGGCGTCCGCGGCGAACTGCGAAAGCTGGCTCGGCGACACGACCGGAAGCATGTCGACGTCGCGCCGCCGCTGTACGCCCTCTGGCTCGATGCCCTTTGCCAGGCGGTACGAGAGCACGACCCGGAATACACGGCGGAAACCGAACAGCAGTGGCGAGCGGCGATGCAGCCCGGCATCGACCTATTGGTAGCCGCCTACTGATGGCGGCCATCCACCCACGGTCCGTACCGACGATCCGCTTGCCGAGGCCGCAGCCATGAACCCTCTGAGAATGCAGCCGACCTTTACGATCGACCTGCCGCTGGACGCCCCGCAGGCGGCGGCACGGTTGCGGACGGCCGCGCGTAGCGATGAACTTTGCGCGCACGTGATGGCCGTTGGCACGTGTTTGGAATTCCCGGTCGTGGCGACGGAGCAACGGTTTTGGTCACCCCGACTTTCCGTCCAAGTGGAACCCCATGGCGACGGCAGTCGCCTGCACGCTCGCTACAGCCCACGGCCGGAAATCTGGACGATGTTCATGGCGATCTACGGCGTGATGCTGATCCTGATGTTCGCCGCGACCATCTACGGCTACGTCCAGTGGATGTTTGGCCGCAGCCCGTGGGGTTTGTTGGCACTGCCGGCCGGTGCCTCGATCATCTTCGGACTGCACCTCGCCAGCCTGGTGGGCCAGAGTTGGAGCGTCGACCAAATGCAACAACTTCGCGAGCGACTGGACCGAGCCATCGAACTGGCGTTTGCGGCCCCCATGCCTTGCCAAGCCCAGGCGCGGTCCACAACGAGCGATGCCGAGAGTCTGACTCACACCGCGGGCTCTGATATGCTTTGAGGAACAGCACAGCCCGACGGGGCCGTGTTCCGCACCCTGCCATTTCCATAGAAAGAAGGACCGTCGTGCACATCCTAGCCGCATACGATGGATCGCCATATTCCGACTATGCGATCGAAGCCTTGAGGCGTCTGCCGCATCGCGAACGCGTCGATCTGTCACTGGTCACGGTGACCGTCTTTTCGTCGATGGCCGCTTGGGTCGCGACCAACCACGCTCAGTACGGCACCCAACTGATCGAACCGCAACGAGCCGCGGACGGTCGCCGCTTGGAAAAGATTGCGGACAAGGTCCGGGCGGATTTTCGTAGCGTCCGCACCCACCTTCTCAATGGTGCACCCGGCGTGGAAATCGTCAAATTTGCCAGCGAACATCCTCCGGATTTAGTCATCTGCGGGGCGATCGGCCGGTCGGCTATCGCCCGCGTCCTGTTGGGCAGCGTCTCCGATTACGTCGCCACCAGCGCCGACTGCTCGGTGCTGGTGGTCCGCCCGCCCGAAGACTTCTCGAGCGTCGCAGCGTCACCCGAAGCTCAGCCGCCCAGCCCGATGCTGCCCCAGCGCGTGCTGGTCGGGATCGGCAATGCCGAGACCGACGGCCGCCTGACCGATTGGATCGAACGGTTGCGGCTGGCCCCGGAAACCCAAGTCGACTTGGTATACGTCATGGAAAAGCGACCGGAGTACGAACTGGATCTGTTGCGCAGCGCCTCCGCCTACTGGAAAGAGGTCCGTAGCGTGGCCGCCGAGCACATTGAAACGGTGACCGAGACGCTGACGGCGGCCGGTCACCGCGTCGAAGCGGAACTGGTCGAAGCGCCGCATATCGGGGCGGCCTTGGCGGAGCACGCTCGGAAGCAGGCCACGGACTTGATCATTGTGGGCGACCAGCGCCAGAGCATGGTCCAGCGAGTCCTGCTGGGCAGCACCTCGCGACACGTCCTCCGGCACGGCCCCTGCAGCGTCCTGATCGCCCGCTGATGCGTTGGCCTTCAACGCCGCCGTCCCGTTCCTTTTCGGAATGTGAGGCCAAAAAGAAACGGGGCCTTCGCGGCTGGCGCGAAAACCCCGTTTTTTGCTAGTGCGGATGAGAGGACTTGAACCTCCACGCCCGTAAAGGGCACTAGAACCTGAATCTAGCGCGTCTGCCAATTCCGCCACATCCGCTTGTGTTGTGGTACGGCTAAGAAATTAACGATCCTCAGGGTTTGTGACAAGTGCCCTTTTGCCTGGGTTCGGTTAAGTTTTCCCTGCCCTTCCCGACCCTAGTACCGCGGCACGTCCGCGTCGATCTCCTGACTCCACTGATCGATGCCCCCGGTCATGTTCTGCGCCTGCTCGAAACCGCTGCTCCGCATCAGGTTGACGACCTGCAAGGACCGAGCTCCGTGGTGGCAGTACACGACCACCCGCTGGCCCTGGTGCGGCTGCAACTCCCCGGCCCGCGCCTGCAGCTCGCTCAGCGGCAGCAGCTCGGCACCCTCGATCCGTGCCGTCTCCCACTCGTCCTGCTCGCGAACGTCCAATAGCACGAAGGGCTCGCCGGAGCGGCGCAGTTGCGCGACCTGATGGACATCGATCTCGATGGGCAGCGGTTCAGCGGCGTTCATGAGGGGTTCCGCAAGAGAGGTAAATCAAAGAAGACGCCAGACTTTGGGACCACTAATCCGCACTAATCGCACACTAAGCACGTCGCAACCTTTAATTCGGCATCACTCTCCCGCTGCGCGGGAGGGTGTTGTCGCGGGGTTTCACCGAAAGATTCATGCCGACGTGCTTAATCCCAACAGCCGACTCGGATTAGTGGAGATTAGTGGTCAAACATTCTGCTCAGCGCCCGCGCGCCCAAACTCTGGCGAGTTCGGCTACGGGGGTGCCGCGATTCACAGGCTGGAAGCCTATGCCACTGTTGTCCCAAACTCTGGCGAGTTCGGCTACGGGGGTGCCGCGACTCACAGGCTGGAAGCCTATGCCACTGTTGTCCCAAACTCTGGCGAGTTCGGCTACGGGGGTGCCGCGATTCACAGGCTGGAAGCCTATGCCACTGTTGTCCCAAACTCTGGCGAGTTCGGCTACGTGTTTGGTGCGGGTTAGGCTTCGCGGGGTTGGCGATTGGTGGGGCGGAGGATGCGGATCCGGTGCACGGCCGGAGAATTCAACGAAGGAGCTTCCAAGTCGTCCAGGTCGCTGGGCGAAGCGCTGTCGCCCCCGTTGCCACTGGGCTGGTCCTCACCGGCACCGTTATCCGGACCCTGCAGCGATGCCTCGCCCGCGTCCTCGGTAACTTCGCTGACGGCACTGTCTGCCGACTCGCTGGGCTCCTCGGCCGGGGCATCGAAGATGGCGTCGTTGCCGTCGTCCTGCTGATCCGAATCCTGTTCATCGGCCGAACCGATGTCGACCGACTTCAGCTGAGTCTCGGGCTTGAACGATTCGGTCGTGGCCGGTGGCTGGACGATGCTGTCGCCGAAGGACGAGTGACCCTGCATGATCGGAGCGGCAAACGGATCGCTGTAACCAAACGGGATCCGCTGGACGACCTGCTTGGGCACCATCCGCTGCTCTTCGACACGCACCCATACCGGAACCTGCTTGGGCACCTGGACCTTCTTCACCACCCGCTCGTACTCGTAGTACGGCACCTCGACGTTCTGCGTGGAGGTCTCGTAAACGGTTTCTTGCGTCGTCACGGGAACCTTGCGGACTTTCTCTTCGGTGACCCAGCGATACTTTTGCTCGGGAACCTTGCGGGTCAGCGTTTCGGTGACGGGCTTTTGAACCTGATAGGGAATCTTGCGGACCTCGGTGACCGGTTGGTAGCGAGTCACTTCGACGGGCACCTTGCGGGTCAGCACTTCGGTTTCCATCCGCTGGACCTGCACGGGAACCTTTTGCGTGACCATCTCGGTCTGCATCCGCTGGACCTGTACGGGCACCTGTTGCTGGATGGTCTGCGGCACGTAGGAGGTTTCCGCGACCTGCTGGGTCACGTAATTGGGCCGGTACGCCAACTGGGTCTGCACCGTGGGCGGGGTGACCTGCGGCACCAGGACGGGCCCGCCGGCGACGCGCCGCGCAAACAAACCGAACGGACCGGGACGATAAACGTCGGGCTGGTACCCAACGCCGTACTGCAAGGCCCCGGGTTGGACGACCTGCTGCTGGACGTAGCCGCCCTGGTCGACGACCTGCGGACGATACGTTGTTACGGGCCGCAGGGCGGTGACCTGCTGGGTTTGATACTGGGTCTCGGTGACCGGACGCTGGACCATGTACTGTTGGTCGCGGTACTGGGTTTCGACCACGGGCCGCTGGACACTGTACTGTTCTTCGCGATACTGCGTCTCGGTGACGGGCCGGTAACTGGTGACCTGCTCTTCACGCTCGGCCGTCTCGGTCACATAGCGCGTCTGTGTAACCGTTTCGTCGCGATAACTGGTTTCCAGAACCGGCCGCTGGACGTAGTAACGTTCTTCGCGGTAGGTGGTTTTGGTGATCGGTTTGGCGACGCGGTGCGTTCGCTGCTCGGTGCGTTTTTTCAGGACCGGTCGATAACTGACCACTTCCTGTTCCTCGTACTGCGTTTGATACTCCAGGCGATACCGAGCCACCGTCTGCGGCTCGAGCACGGTTTCGCACTGCAGGTTATAAGCCGGCTGAAAACAACAGGCGTCTTGAGCGTTAGCGTGACCGCTGGAGGTACCGGCCGCGATCACGGACGCCACAGCCAACGGCAACACTCGCAGAGATCGATATTCCATGGATTGTCTCACTGTGTATTCTCGCATTCGATTTCTAATCCGTCCGCCACGGGTCCCGCCGGTCCGCCTCCGATCCGTTTCCGCTTTCCGGGCCGTGGTCTGCAAACGCCGCGGTACCTACTAAGTTTGGTTACCCGGCGACACTTATGCAAATCCATGCATACCCCGTACCGCTCTCCAACTAATGTAGCTTCAAGCGCTTAGGGAAAATTGAAAAAAACCTAGTAAAAACGGCACTTTCGCAAGCCCACCCCCGGCAAGCTTGCCCCATCTTCCCGGCCCTGTTTAATCGACGCTACAACCGTTGCCTTTCCACAACACCCACTGCCCCTGCCCTCCCCCGTCCTTATGCCTCACCTGTTGCGTCACACCCTGGAGAAACCGGCCGAGAACCTGGCCCTGGACGAGGCTTTATTGATGACGGCCGAAGCCGATGAGGGTCCGCCCGTGCTGCGGCTGTGGCAGTTCCGGACGCCCACGGTCATTCTGGGACGCGGCTCGCGCATCGCCGATGAAGTCGACCTGACGTTCTGCCAACAACACGGCATCCCGGTGCTGCGACGCTGCAGCGGCGGAGCGAGCGTGGTGGGTGGGCCGACGTGTTTGATGTACAGCCTGGTGATCGATCTGCGCGCCCAACCCCAGCTCCGCAAACTCGATAACGTGCACCCCTATGTCATGCAGCGAGTGCTGCTGGCGGTGCAGCGAAGCCTGCCGGAGATCGCGGCGGAGCGGCTGCGGTTTCAAGGTACCTGCGACCTGACGCTGGACGATTGCAAGTTCTCGGGCAACAGCCTGCGGATGGCTCGAAACCATTCGCTGTATCACGGCACGCTGCTACTGGATGCGGACCTGGACCTGGTGGCGGGCTGTCTGGCCACCGCGCCGCGGCAACCCGATTACCGCCAGGGCCGCTCGCACCGCCAGTTCATCACCAATCTACCGGCCTGCCCAGAACGCTTGGCCGAGGAACTGGCCCGCGTGTTCGCCGCCGAAGCACCGCTGGAAACGATTCCCGAGCGGCTGACCGGCGACCTGGCCCGGCAGCGTTACGCGACCGCGGCCTGGACCCATCGCCACTGAAGCGGCGCGATTACTCGTCGCCGATCGTGATCTTGTTGATCTTGTCGCCCTGCTGGATGCTGTCGACCACGTCCTGCCCTTCGATCACGCGGCCGAACACGCTGTGCTTGTTGTCCAGCCACGGCGTTTCAACATGGGTGATGAAGAACTGCGACCCGTTGGTGTTGGGACCGGCGTTGGCCATCGACAGGACGCCCGAGGAATCGTGCTTGAGGTCCGGATGGAACTCGTCTTCAAACTGGTAGCCCGGGCCACCGGTTCCGGTACCCTGCGGGCATCCGCCCTGGACCATGAAGTCCGGAATGACGCGGTGGAAGGTCAGCCCGTCGTAGAAACCGTCCTCGACCAGTTTGACAAAGTTGCCCACAGTCTTGGGCGTCTTGTCGTCGTGCAGTTCGATGCGGATCGTCCCACGCTCGGTATCAAAAGTTGCAACTTTCATGTCAGCAGTACGTACTCGTTAGAGAAAAATAAATTAGGGAAGGCAAGGAGCGGTGCGGCGAGCGTCGTCAGGCGCCGCCGCGTGGCCCGGCCGTCACGCGCGACGGCTACGGCTCGGGAGTCACCGGCTCGGACGCCTGCGGATCAGCTGCTGGCGGCTGGGGCTCCCCCACCTCGATCGTTGGCGTCTCGGACGTGGACTGCTCCAGCGGGTAACTTTCGCCGCCGGTTTCCAAGATGAAATCGCCCATCTGATTGGGGCCGACTTGGGAACCTTTCAGCACTCCGGTGCCCTTGTCGCCGGTGATCGTGAACACCACGGCATCGGAATCGCCGGTTTCCTGCTGATAGCGGCTGGTCTCCATAAAGTCCATCTCCACCGATTCGACCTGGCCGATGTGTTCGACGACCACCGGATCATTGCGGACCTGACTGGCCACTTGGTTGCCCACTTGGTCCAATCCGAACTTGGCCAACAGAAAGCATCCGCCGCAGCACAGCAGCATCACCACGGCCAGACCGCCCAGAATGCCCAACACCCATTTCACCGCACTGGACGAGCCTCCGGAGTCGGGCGGCGGGACGTTGGGGTTGGGGCCAAAGCCATCGGGGTTGGGGCCAAAGCCATCGGACGGTGTGGACATCGAAGCACCTCAGCAGAGACGAGTTACATGACAGGGCTGTGCCGATCAATGTAACAACGACATCCCGCAGTGCCTATGGATCGAAAAGATCGAAGGGTTGGTCTTCCTCGACTTGGTCACCGCCACCGGCTTGGTCACCGCCACCGGCTTGGTCACCGCCCTCGGCTTTGGGGCGGTCCGCGGCTTTGGCAGCGCCGCCGGGGGCGAGTTTTTCTTGCCCGCCTCCGAAAAAATCGCGTTCGAAGAGCTCGTCGATGGCCGCCCTGTCTTTCGCCATGGCTGGTTTTTGGGCGGGCGAACCACGTTCCGCTCGCGCACTTCCTGACTTTTCGCCCTCAGCCCCCTCTGCTTCGGACGCGTCCTCCGGTTCACTGGGCGCCGGGGGTTTCTGGTCGGTAAAGGCGAACTGCATGAACGACGAGCCGACCATCGCCGCGATCATCTGTTGCTCGGGGTCGATGTTCAGATCGGTCACGATGCTGCTGTTGAAGCTGGGCAATTTCAAACCGCCACGGTTGACCACCTGTCGGCCCGTTTCGATGTCCAGGGCCATCATCGACAGCTTCTGCTCGCGGGAGCGCGAAGCGGTCATTGAATGGATGGTCAGGGCGCGGCTGAAGATCAACAGGGGTGAACCGGTGGCTTGGCCGATCGTGCAGCCCCAGGGTCCATCTTCCAGAGCCGTTTCCCAGCGGACGGCTCCGTCGCCCAGGTCCATGCACAGGACAGGCCCATCGACGCGGTAATGCACTCGCGACTGAGCGATATTGGGAATGGTATTGGGTTCGCGTTGGGTGCGTTGGCTGGTTTCGGGCAACAGGATGATGGTGTCGTCGCGAACAACCGTCTGCAGTCCATTCAGTTTCTCGATCGGCTGCAATTGATGCGTCCCGACCTGGCGTCCCTCGCGCAGATCCCACAGCACGACCTGGCCGCCGGGCTGCAGCAGACTGAGCCAGCGGGCTTCGGCGATGTGTCCCTTGACCGAGACGCTGGGGTCTTCGGGCGTCTGCAGGCGATAACTGAGCACGACCCGATCTTCGAAAACGTCACGCAGGCGGACCACGGTGGGAAGATTGCCCTCGGCGACTTCGTAGGTCAGCAGGTGCCGGCCGCAGGCGAACCAGATCGATTCCTTCTCGGGCCAGGGACGGGATTCCAACCGGCGGCCATCGACGGCGGAAAAGATATCGACGCGTCCCGAGCCGGCCGCCGGAGATGCCACGGCAACGCGGCCGTCGCCGGCCACGACGTGACCTTGCGGCGGGGCGGCCGACGTGGCCCACCGCGGCTCACCGGTGGTCACCTCCAAAGCCTGTAGTTCGGCACCGTTTAGAATGTACAAACACGTGCCGTCGACCGGACCGACGCGGAACTCACCCGGCGGGCTGCGGCGCAGCGGATCGACGATGTCGTAGGTCTTGTGATTATCGCCAAAGGGTGTTGCCACGCTGCGGGCCCGGGCCATGCGGCCGCCCAGCTCGCTCCGCCAGGGATGTCGCCACAGCGTCACATCGCGGCCGCCACCGGCCGCTCGCAACAGGTCGACGGCCACCAGTTCCGAGGGCATCACCGCCACCAGAATGCCGCCGTCGATCAGCGCGCTGCGAGTGCCCTCGTTGCGGGCATCGGGCAACGACATGGGGATCGACGAAACGTTGCCATAGGGATCGCGCAGCGAAATCGTTCGGCCGCTTTCACTGATCACCTGCCAACCCTGCAGGTGTCGGCCGCGGCGAGCCAGGACTTCCAGAACGTCCGGAACCGGTGTCGCCCGCAGCCGTTGACCCTGGGGCGTATTCCAATTGGTGACCACGTAGGGCGGCCAGGCCGCGGGCTGTGCCGCCGGCAGGCCGGCGAGCAAATCGCTCAGGATCTGCCGCTGGGATGCGTCCAGCCCCGAAACTTCAGCCGCGGCTGCCCCAGCCGGTCCTGACTCAGCCGGTTCTGACTCAGCCGGTTCTGACTCAGCCGGTTCCGACTCAGCCGGTTCCGGCTCAGCCGGTTCTGCCTCAGCCGGTTCTGCCTCAGCCGGTTCTGCCTCAGCCGGGTCGGGGCTGGTCGCCGCTTCGCCGACCAGGACCGCCAGCTGGGCCCGCTTGTCCGCGGTGAACCCAACCTTGTCGTAGATGCGTGCCAGCAGCAGTCGAAACGGCGCCGCTCGGGAGGCGTCCTCGCCGGCCTGATCGATCGCCGCCAGGGCCATGCGTTCGGCCGCCAGCCAGGATTCCTCGTCCATGAACCGTTCGATCGCCAGGGCCGTGATGGCATCGGCACCGGGGCCGGAAAAATGTTCGCTCAATCGTTTCAGCGTCCGCGTCGGCAGGGCGTGCCAGCGTTGGAGGTGTTCGGCGATGGCGCGGTCCAGCTGCTGGCGCTGCTGCGGATTGGCCGCGGCGTACACCTGCTGGCTCTGGCCGGCGATCCACTGATCCAGCGACGGCCGGGCGGCAACGCCACGGGAACGCAGGGGCTGGATCTCGGTGCCCCAACCGTTGGCCGAAGCGACCAGGGCGGACAGTTCGGACAAGTAATTTTGCGCTTCGATGGGCTGGTCGTTTTGCAGCCTACCGCGGGCCATCAACGCCAGCAGCTCGGCCCGCCGCTGGGGGAACTGGACCAGTTGTTCCAGCCGCGGCAGCAGGTCGACGTGGGCATCGAAATCATCCCGCAGGGCTCCCAACATGGCCGACACATACAGCGTCCGCGCTTCCTCGTCTTCGGGATCCAGCTCCAGAGCTCGTGGCAACCACTGGAGGGCTTCGTCGCGCCGGCCGTCCTCGATCAACAGCTGGGCTTTGCGTTTGATGGCCCAGGGATCCTGCGGGTCCGCTTCCAGCCGAGCCTCGACCGTGGGCCGCAGCCATTGTTGGCCATAGGCGACGGCCACCTCGGTGGGGCTTTGGCTGATCAGCTGGCCGCCGGCTTGCACCAGGTTGCCCAGCGCGAAATCCATGTCCTGGCGGCTGACGATTTTGCCGTCGGTCACGTTGATGGCGACGATTTGTCGATTGCTCAAGGGGACGAAGAACAGGTCGCCGCCAAACACACCGGTGCCGCAAACCTGAGCGTTCTGAACCTCTTCGTTGACCGCTGTGGTCCACTTCTGACGTCCGCTCAGACGATCATAGGCATGGACCTCGTGGCTGCCGACGACGATCAACTGGTCGTCGCGTACGCCAGCCAGGTATCGCAGGTTGGAACGCACGATTTCCGGAAACAGCGGCTTGCCGGTGACCAGATCAAATCCGTACAGACGATCCGATTCGATCGGGGTCACGTACACCGCGCCCTGATGGATGAGGGGGGTCGAATCGTGCCAACGCTGCATCAGCCGCGTGGGCTCCAGCCCACCGCGGCCGGTCCCCAGCCCATCCAGTTCGCTGCTGCGCGGGTACTTCATGCCCCACAGCAAACTGCGCGTGGCCAGGTCGATGGCGACCAGCGCGCCGGCACCGGTCGGACACACCAGGACGCCGTCCTGATAGGCCGGCATGGCCCCGGAAACGCGGCGCACGATATCGGTTTCGATGTTGCCGATCTCGATGGCCAATAATTGTTGTCGCCACAGCTCGCCGCCGGTGGCCGGGTCCAGGCACAGCAGGTATACGTCGCCGGCCAATTCGGCCACCACGTACAACCGTCCGTCAATCGGCAGCGGTGGCCCGAGAAAGAAGGCGTCGGTAAACACCGTTGGAGTTTCCTCGCCCACGCCGATGCGCCACAGCAGCTTGCCTTCGGAGGCCAGATCCAGGGCGACCAGCGTGTTGGCACCATCGTTTTGACGGTCGTTGATGCCGCGTTGGATCGCGCGGACACCAAACGGGGTGTAGCGAGGATTGTTTTCGACCTCGGCCAAATCGTCCAGCAGGTAAACGCTCTGGCCGTCACTGCTGATCCGTCCGTAGGGCAGGTCGTACCAGACGCGTTGGTGCAGGAGATTTTCCTCGGAGCTGACCTCCATGCTGTAGGGCACGGCCGGCTGCGTCTCGTTCGAACTGCCCCAGGGAAACTCCCAGACACGTTTGCCGGTTTCAAAATCGACGCCCATCAATCGTTCGGTGGTGCGCATCAGCAACTGGTCGCCGACCAACAGCGGCAACCAGGTGGGCGGCGGCAGTTCGCCCTGCGAAGCCAACGATTGCATGGTGTCCTCCAGCCGCACGGTTTCGCTGGCCGCGGAGGTGGTTTCCAGTTTCCAGCGCAGATCGCTGAGCGGTTGCTGGCCGCCTTCGCTGAGCGACCGGCTGGGATCGCCGCCGGCCACCGGATAGGACTGGGGCACCGGCGGGGCGGCTCGCTGCAAAGAACCGAAGTGCTGCTCGAACCATGCGGCCTCTTCGCCGATTTCGGGGACCGGCACCTGGGAATCCGCCAAGCGAACCGCCGCGGCGCCGCCGGCCGCAGCGTTCTCGTCCGGTTGCAGGGCCGCCTGCACCTGAGCTTCGCTGCGCTGCGAAAGTTTTAATGCGAGGGCCAGCGCGACGTCTAACTGGGCGCCCATTTGGCGGGCCGCCCGCGGCTGAGCAGCCAGGCGCTCGAGCAGGATCGAAGCGGCCAGCGGACGCCCGCTCTGCAACTGGTGATACGCCCACAGATAAGCCGCTTGGTAACCGGCTTGGGTATGGAAATACCGCCGCATCACTTCTTTCAGGGCGGCCGGGTCGCGCCGGTCGGTCGCCGCCTGAAGCGCTTTCTGGGCCGCCGGCCCGTAATTCAACTCATACACCTCCAAGCCCTTCTCGGGCAGGGCCCCGAGCAAGTTCTCGGCGCGCCGCAGCAGGCTCTCCGCGGCGATCGCATCCAGATTCTCCTGCCCGGCGTCGAGAAAGAAGTCCTGGGCGTCGGTCCCGTCGCCGCGTTGGACGTCGGAGGCCCGCTGCAATAGTTTGCCCAGCCCCAGCACGGCCTCGCTGTAACGCTCTTGGGCGATCGCCTGTTCGGCCAATTCCAGTTGCTGGCGAATGGCCCGCGGCGGTTCGATGAAGTTGCCGGCCAGATCGGGCACAAAATTGCGAAACACCTGGGCTCCGGCCTCGGTGGCCGCGGCGCACCCCAGGATCCAAACCGCCAAAAACCAAGTCACCGACCGCCCCCGGAGCCCCGATGGTTCCGAGGCGGGCAAAGCGGCCGCAGCCGCCAGAGCTGGATACTTCATATCAACTTCGTCAAACGAAATAAGAACTGCGACGCCATCCGCTCGGTGGCGTGCGTTCATTGTAGGCCAATGCGGCCGGCAAAGTAGCTCGGGCGGCTTCGCTTTGCGCTCTCGGGCCGGGACCGCCGAGCGGCTTGCTTGTCCTGTCTCGGCTGGGACAGCCGAGCGGCTTGTGATCAGTCGGGAGTGTCCAGATAGGGATCCTGGCCGATTTCGCGCTGGATTTTTTTTCGTTCGCGTTCGTGATGCAGCAGAACCATGCGGTCGCGAAAATGCTTGCGTTCGACTTTGCGCTGGGCTTTGCGGAACATCGGGGCGTAGCGCGGCAGCGGCCCTTCGGCGCGCTGGCCGATGGTCTTCAGCCGTTCGGCGCGGTCGGGACCGAAACCGCCCTTGAGGATGTCGTCGTCGAGGGACAGGTATTGCCGGTAGGAACCGCGGTCGCCCTGCCGGCCGCAGCGGCCGATCAATTGGCGGTCGACCCGGGCGGCGTCGTGCAGTTCGGTACAGATCACGTGCATCCCGCCCATGCCTTCGACGCCGGGAGCCAGTTTCACGTCCGTTCCGCGGCCCGCCATGTTGGTTGCCACGGTCACTTTGCCTCTGCCGCCGGCCCCTTCGACGATTTCCGCTTCGGCCTCCACATTGTTGGCGTTCAGCACTTGGTGTTCGATGTTTCGCTCGGCCAGCATCTGCGAGAGGATCACCGATTTATCGATCGAGCGCGTACCGATCAGGACAGGCCGCCCCACGCGGTTCATTTCCACGGTTTCCTCGACGATGGCTTCGAATTTTTTCTCCATCGTCCCGTGCACCGTATCGGGCAACTGCACGCGTCGGGGCGGCCGGTTGGTGGGGACGCGGATCACGGGCGTGCGGTAGATCTTGCGCAGCTCCCGCGCGCTGGTGGCCGCCGTACCGGTCATGCCCGCCAGATGCGGGTAGCGAAGGAACAGGTCCTGGATCGTGATCCGGGCGGCTTGCCCGGTCGGCACGCTGATCTCCAAATCCTCCTTGGCCTCGATCGCTTGGTGGATGCCGTCGCGCCATTTGCGGCCCTCGGCCAAGCGACCGGTGAATTCGTCGACGATCACAATCTCGTCTTTGCCCTGGTCGCCGGGGCGGACCACGTATTGCCGGTCCAGCAGGAACTCGCGGTGCACCTTGATCGCCCGCTCGGTAAATTCGTACAGGTCCACCAGACCGACCGTGCGCACCAGGTCGCTCTTGGGCAGCGAGCGGACTTTCTGACGGCCCCGCGCGGTCAACTCGTATCGCTTGGTGTCGTCGTCGATCGTGAAGTGGTCTTCCTGTTCGTAGGCGGCGGCGTGCTCGGCGGCCCAGCGGTAGGTTTCGACGATCTGGTCGCGGACCGTGTCTTCGATGCTGCCGATGATCAGTGGCGTACGGGCTTCGTCGATCAGGATGCTGTCCGCTTCGTCGACCAAACAGAAATGCATGCCCCGCATCACCGGTTGGTCGCCGCTGCCGCTGAAGCCGTCCTCGCCCTCGCCCAACATCTCGGTCTGCAAGCGGTTCTGAGCGCGCAGCAGCAGACGATCGCGCAGGAAATCAAAGCCGAATTCCTTGGCCGTGCCGTAAGTCACCGAAGCGGCGTAGGACTTGCGACGGGCAGGTTGGTCGTCGGCCGTTTGAATGATCCCGACGCCCAGCCCCAACAGATTGAACAGCGGCGTCATCCACTCCGCATCGCGTTTGGCCAAGTAATCGTTGACGGTGGCCAGGTGAGCCCCTTTGCCGACCAACGAATGCAGGTACAGCGGTAGCGTCGCGGTCAACGTTTTTCCTTCACCGGTTTGCATCTCGGCGATGCAACCTTCGAACAGGCAGATACCGCCGATCATCTGCACGTCGTAGTGACGCATGTTCAGCGCCCGCCGCCCGGCTTCTCGAACCAACGCATAGGCTTCGGGCAACAAACTGCCCAGCCGTTCGCCGGCCTTGGCCCGGTAGCGCAGGGCCAGGGATCGCTTGCGCAGCGCCGGACCGTCCTCGGCGCGGATTTCCGGTTCCAGGTCGTTGATCCGCTGCAGCTGTCGCCGCCAACGCAGCATCCGCGGCGAAGCGCCGGTGGCAAACAACGAGCCGACGCCTCGCGAGGCTCCATCGCGACCATCGGACAGGGCCGGAGCGGCGGGCTCCGCCGGCTCTTCGGCAGGCGTCTCTCGGACAGCTGGTTGCGAACCGGAGTCCTGCCGGGGCGTCGGCGGCTGGTGGCCCACGGCCGCGGGATCGTCAGCCGCCGGACCGGTTGCGGGGGCCGACGACTTTGCAGGGCTTGGAGGATTTGCAGGGTTGCTAGCGGACATATTTTTCCAGCGTTTACGAACAATGGCCTTATTCTACCGCGAGCGGCAGCCGAGAGAGACGGCGAAAACGCGGTTTTCCGCATGAAACTGGGCAAGCTACGACAAGTTTACGCCGGCTTCGGGCTGTGCTGAATTTGCTGGTCGAACTCGTCGATCCTGATCTACAAGTTGTGACAGTGTTCCCGGACTGTAGATTTAGAGCCTAACCATGAAACGAATATTCCGAGTCCTGACCATGGCGGCGAGCCTCGTGGGCTTCACCACGACCGCGGCCGACGCCCAACAGACCAAGCGCGTGGGCGACCTGCCGCAGTCGGCCAGCCCCGCCATGCCCGGCGAGTCGATGACCCGGTCGATCGGCGATCAGATGTACGCCCCGCAGGCGGCGGTCGCGGCGGTCCAACCGGCCGGTCACCGCAGCCCGCTGAAGCGGCTGCGATCGCGAACCGGCTACGACGCCTGCAACGACTGCTACAGCTCCAGCTGTGGTGGCGGTTGCCGCCCCCAGCGCGGCGGCTCGCGCGGTGGCCTCAGCGGCGGAAGCTGCGACCCGGACACTTGGTTGCGAGCCGAGCTGCTGCTGTGGTTCCCGCAGTCGCGCACCTCGCCCCTGTTGGCCGGCACCAACGCCCAACCGGGCGGCCTGCCGGTGGTCGGACAACCCGGCTTCACGCCTCAGTTTGGCGGCCGCACGAGCTCGGGAATGGAAACGGGCTTTCGCGCCGACGTCGGCAAGTACTTCGCCGACGGCCAACTGGGCCTGGGCGCTCGACTGTGGTTCCTGAGCGACGCCACCGAAGGCTACTCGGCGTCGAGCGACGGCACGGTCAGCCTCGGTGTGCCGTTCTTTGATACCGCCTTTGGTGCCGAAGGCGGCCTGTTGGTCGGATTCGATCCCAATGTCGGCGGCGGCACCGTGCTGAACGGTACCCTCGACATCGCCACCGAACTGAGCATCGCGGCCAGCGAGTTCTACGGGCGGCTGGCGGTCCTGGACTGCCAGGACTACCGCGTCGACTTCCTCGGCGGTTACTCGTACTTCAACATCGAAGACGATTTGGCCCTGAACGTTTCGACCGTCCGCGTGGCGAATCCCGCCGACGGCCTGACGCGTAACTTCCAAGACCGCTTCAGCACCACCAACAACTTCCATGGTGGCCAGATCGGTTTCGAGAACGTGGTTCGACGCGGCCGCTTCAGCATGCGAACGCTGACCAAAGTCCACCTCGGTAACATGCGTCAGCGTGTGGCCATCAACGGAGCCAGCCAACGGTTCTTCGCCGGCAATCCCAACGTCGAACGCTTCAACGGCGGCATCTTCGCCCAGGACAACCAGGGCGTGCAGCGTCGCAACGTGTTCGCCTTTGCTCCCGAAGCCAACGTCAAGCTGAACTACCGGATGCGGAACTACGTCACCTTCAGCCTGGGCTACTCGTTCATCTACTGGAACCGCGTGGCCCTGGCCGGCGACCAGATCGATCGCAACGTCGACCCCACCGGACTGCTGACCGATGCGGCCACCGTGGCCAGCCCGGCCCGCAAGTTTGAAGATCGTGGCTTCTTCGTCCAGGGCATCGATCTGGGCGTGTCGATCGACTACTAACGGTCGACCCACTGCCACAACTCCACGTCACAACTGACGGGTGCGAACCAACCGGGTTCGCACCCGTTTTTTTTGTTGGGGGTTGGGGGGGTGAAATCTCAACTCTGCTGACTCCGGCGGAATCTATGTACGATAAGAAAAGATTTCTCCCCTCTCCCCCGAAGCCTGGCGAGCCTAAGCGAGCCAGGCTTCGGGGGAGAGGGGTCGGGGGTGAGGGGGAATGCAGAGCAGCAGCACCATGGCCGTATCTCGATGCGGTGCACGGCCCTGGGGATCGTACGTCATGAGTCATTCCGTTGCACCTGAGCCCCCTCACCCCCGGCCCCTCTCCCACCACTGCTTCACTCGCTGACGCTCGCGGCGCCGCGGGGGAGAGGGGAGAAAACGATCCTTCTCATAAATAGAATCCGCCGGAGCCAGCAAATCTCAACTCTGCCTTGTTCCATTTGCCATTCCCCCGCCCTTCCCGCAAAACTTCTGCTTTTTCGGAAACCGCGGCCCCTCCCCCTGCGTCTACCCCCACACGTTCCTTGCATCTTCTCCCTTTGCTTCCCCGATGGTCTCGATATGTGGTACCTGTGGCGTTTTGGATTCGTTCTCTGCCTGGCCCTGTTGCCGGCGGCCGCGTTTGCTCAAAGTCGGGATGCCATGTGGAAACAAGTCGACCAGGCGATGGCCGAGGGCCTGCCCAAGACGGCCATCGAGCGTCTGGAGCCGATTATCACGCAGTCGCTGGCCGAGGAAGCCTATGCCGAAGCGGTCAAAGCGATCGGGCTGCGAGTCACCCTCGAGGGCACCATCCAAGGCAACCAGCCAGCCGAGAAAGTGACCCGCATGGAGGCCGAGATCGAGGCGGCTCCGGAACCGATCAAACCCGTCCTGCGGGCGATTCTGGCCAACTGGTACTGGCACTACTTCCAACAGAACCGCTGGCGGTTCCTCCAACGCACCCAGACCGAAGCGGCCCCTAGCGACGACTTTACCACCTGGTCCCTGCCCCGCATCCTCGCGCATATCGACGATCAATTCCAGCAGGTGCTGGCCGCCGCCGATCGGCTGCAACAGATCCCCGTCCAGCAGTACTCCGCCCTGCTCGAAGCGGGTAACTCCGGAGACACACTGCGGCCGACGTTGTACGACGTCCTGGCGTTCAACGCCCTGGAGTTCTACACGGCGGGCGAACAAGCCGGTTCCCGCCGTCAGGATTCCTTCGACATCGAGGCCGACAGCCCCATCTTTGACGATGTCCCCGCTTTCCTCGCCTGGCAACCCGACACGCCGGAAGAAGACGCGCGGCTGCTGAAAGCGATCGCGATCTACCAGGACCTGCTGCGCTTCCACCAAGACGACGACGACCCGGCGGCCTTTCTGGACGCGAACCTGTCGCGGCTGCGGTTCGGACACAACGAAGCGCTTGGCGAAAATAAAACCCAGCGTTACTTGTCGGCCTTGGAACGCTTTGTCGGCGCTCACACCCAGCACCCGATCTCCGCCCGTGCCCTGCACCAGTGGGCCACGACGCTTCAGCAACAGGGCGAACTGGTCGATGCCCACGCCAAAGCCTCGCTGGGCCTCCGACGTTTCCCGGACAGCGTGGGCGGACGACGCTGTTACAACCTGATCCAGGAAATCGAAGCTCGCGAAGTTCAGATCAACACCGAACGCGTCTGGAACCAGCCCGCGCCGGATATCGAAGTCACCTACCGCAATGTCGACAAAGTCTACTTTCGCCTGGTCACATTCGACTTTGACGAATTCGTTTCCGGTCCCATTCGCTGGCAACCCGAGCAACTGAACGGGCAGCAGCGTGAATCCCTGCTGCGCCGCTCGGCAACGAAAGCCTGGTCAGCGGGCCTGCCGCCGACGCCGGATTACGCCCAGCGGCAACATGCCGTGCCGGCGCCGCTGGACGTCGCCCCTGGCGCTTATTATTTACTGTCCAGCCACAACGCCGACTTTAGCGCCACCGACAACCAGATTTCGATTACCCAGGTCTGGGTCAGCGAATTGGCGCTGGTGATTCGTAATCGTCATGGCGAGGGTATCACCGAAGGGTTTGTTCTGCAGGCCAACAGCGGCCAACCGATCGCCGGGGCTCGGGTTCAGGCTTGGCAGCGCGGGCAGGGACGCGGACGCGGCAACCGACTGCAAGCCGTTCCCTCGGTCACGACCGACCGGCAGGGACGGTTCCGGTTCACCCGCCCCGCGCCCCAGGGTCTGTTGCTGCTGGCCTCGCACGCTGGCCAACAGCTTTCCTCCAGCACCTTCATCAACACACACAACAATCGCCGCGACCCGCACCGTGTGGAACAGACGCGGTTCTTCACCGACCGCGCGCTGTACCGGCCCGGCCAGACGATCCGCTACAAAGGCATCTGCCTGGCCTACGACCACAGCCGCGACGATTACGAAACCCTGGCCGGCCGGACCCTGACGGTCGTCCTGCGGGATGTCAACGGCGAAGAGGTCTCGCGGGTCCAGCACCGCACCAACGACTACGGCAGCTTTAACGGCAGCGTCACCGCCCCGCGCGGTCGCTTGACCGGCATGATGAACCTGATGGTCGACGGAGCGCCGCAGGGTTCGACCGCGATTCGTGTCGAAGAATACAAACGGCCGAAATTCCAAGTGACAGTCGAGCCGCCGGCCGAACCGGCCAGGTTGGGCGAAGAGGTCGTCGTCAAGGGCCAAGCCAAGGCTTACACCGGTTCGCCCATCGGCGGCGCCCAGGTGCAGTACCGCGTGGTCCGCGAAGTCCGCTTTCCGCCGTGGTGGTACTGGCGCTGTTGGTGGATGCCGCCGGGTCAGGACACCAGCCAGGAGATCGCTCACGGCCAGGCGACGACCGGCCCTGATGGCCGCTTTGAAATCGCTTTCACCGCGCGACCCGATGAGTCGGTCAGCAAAGACAGCGAACCGACGTTCCAGTTCACCGTCTACGCCGACGTGACCGATCAGACCGGCGAAACACGCTCCGACCAGCGGACTATCAACCTGGGCTACGCGGCCCTCAAAAGCGCGATCACGGCCGATGACTGGCAGACCGCTGATGAGCCCGTTGTGATCAACGTCCGCACCACGACCCTGGACGGCGAAGGCCAAGCGGCCACCGGTACGTTGAAGGTGTACGCGCTCAAGCAGCCCGACCGAGTCCATCGCGGCGACCTGGAAGGTCGTCCACGATTTCCGCGCCCGGTCGACCGATCAACCGGCGGGCAAGCAGGGGGCGAACCGGCCGAACCCGATCCGGCTAATCCCGCCTCCTGGGAACTGGCCGAAGTCGTAGCCGAAAAGGACATCGAAACCGACGCCGGCGGCAACGCCACCGCCAAAGTCGATCTCGCGGCCGGCATCTACCGCGCGATCCTGAACGTCCAGGACGCGTACGGAAAAACCGTGACGGCCATGCTGCAGATCACCGTGCTGGATCCCGACGCCGGCGAGCTGCCGATTCGCATCCCCAACCTGTTCGTGGTCCGAGCCGACACGCTGGAGCCGGGTGAGGAACTGTTGGCCGTCTGGGGCAGCGGTTACGAGTCGGCTCGAGCGTTCATCGAAGTCGAACACCGCGGCCGGCTGCTGCAAAGCTTCTGGACCGAACCCGGCCAAACCCAGCTCGCCATCCGTCAACGCGTCGACGAATCGATGCGCGGCGGGTTCACGGTCCGCAGTACCATGGTCCGCGAAAACCGAGCTTACCTGGAAACGCACCGCATCACGGTGCCCTGGTCGAACAAGCGACTGGACGTGAAATGGGAACACTTCGTTTCCAAGCTGAAACCCGGCCAAGAAGATCGCTGGACGGCGATTATCAGCGGCCCCGACGCGGAGCCCACGGCCGCCGAAATGGTCGCGACGCTGTACGACGCCTCGCTGGATGCCTACTACCCGCACCAGTGGGCCGACACCTTTGGCGTTTTCCGCCAGGATTATTCGCACCTGAGCATCCAGTTCGAAAACAACGTCAAACACCTCCAGACCATCTACCACAATTGGTCGCGAGACCGTCGTGACGCCACGCTGACCTACTGGCATTTACCGCCCAGTATCGTGGCCCAGATCACCGGCTATGGATTCCCCCACCAACGACGCATGCTCAGCAAGAACATGGCGTATGGGGCTCCAGCACCGGAGGCTGCGATGGCCATGGACGGTGCCCAGGCCGACTCGTTCGCCGCCGCAGTACCCCAAGCCGAAGCCCGCGGACTGGGTGGCATGGGAGGAGGCTTGGCGGATGCGGCGGAGTCGGACGACAAAGCGGGCGGCGGCGGGCAAACCGAACCGGAAGTGGATCTTTCCAATGTTTCGGCTCGCAAGAACCTGAACGAAACCGCCTTCTTCTTTCCCCACTTGGTCGCCCGCGATGACGGCAAGGTCGAACTGCAGTTCACCATGCCCGAAGCGTTGACCGAATGGAAGTTCTTCGGGTTTGCCCACGATCAAAAACTGCGCAGCGGCCTGCTGACCAGCACCACCGTCACGGCCAAAGACCTGATGGTCCAGCCCAACCCGCCACGCTTCGTTCGCGAAGGCGACGAGCTGGAATTTACCGTGAAGGTCAGCAACCAGTCGCCGACGCGGCAGACCGGTCGCGTTCGGCTGTCCTTCCAGGACGCGGCCAGCGGTCAATCCAGCGACGCGAAACTCGATAACACCGACGGCGACAAATCCTTCGACATCCCGGCCGGCCAGTCACAGACGGTGGCCTGGCGGATCCGCGTACCCGATGGCCTAGGTTTCCAGATCTACAAAGCCGTCGGTTCCACGGGCCGCTTGTCCGATGGCGAAGAGGGTTACCTGCCCGTGCTGTCGCGCAAAGTCCTGGTCACCGAATCGATCACCCTGCCGATCCGCGGACCGGAAACCAAGCAGTTCCAGTTCGAACGCTTGCAGCAAGCCGGTCAGTCCGACTCGCTGGAAAACAAAACGCTGACCGTGCAGATGGCGTCGAACCCGTCCTGGTACGCGGTGATGGCCCTGCCCTACCTGATGGAATACCCGCACCAGTGCGCCGAACAGGTGTTCAACCGCTTGTACGCCAACGCCCTGGCACAGAAGATCGCCACGTCGGATCCCAAGATCGACCGTGTGCTGGCCCAGTGGCGTGGCACGCCGGCACTGGACAGTCCGCTGGCGCAGAACGAAGACCTCAAGAGCGTCCTGCTGGAGGAAACGCCGTGGCTGCGCGACGCCAACAACGAATCGCAGGCCCGTCGCAACATCGGCATCCTGTTCGACCAGAACCGTCTGCGCGACGAACTGGGCCGAGCCCAACAGGAACTGGTGCAGATGCAACGGGACGACGGGATGTGGCCCTGGTTCCCGGGTGGTCCGCAGAACGAGTACATCACACTGTACATCGCCACCGGTTACGGCCGCCTGCGGCACCTGGGGGTCGAGACCGACGTCACCCCGGCCGTCCGCTCGCTGCAAGGCCTCGATGCCTGGATGACCAAGCGTTACGAGCGGATCACCAACCGCGAGGAGAATCATCTCTCGCCGACCGTGGCCCTGTACCTGTACGGCCGCAGCTTCTTCCTGGACGACGCTCCGGTTGCCCCGGAACACCGGCAAGCGTTCGAGTACTGGCAACAGCAGGCTCGCACCCACTGGTTGAAGCTGGCCAATCGTCAATCCCAAGGCCACCTGGCGTTGGCCCTGAAACGATTGGGGGATTCTCAGACGGCCGCGAGCATCATGGCTTCGATCAAGGAGCGTTCGGTCAGCGACGAAGAACTGGGCATGTTCTGGCGCGATGAAGAACACTCCTGGTGGTGGTACCACGCTCCGATCGAATCGCAGGCGGTGATGATCGAAGCGTTTGACGAAGTCATGAACGACCAACAAGCTGTCGAGGACTGTAAGGTCTGGCTGCTGAAACAGAAACAGACGCAGAACTGGAAGACCACCAAGGCCACGGCCGATGCGGTCTACGCCCTGCTGCTGCGCGGCACCAGCCAGTTGGCTTCCGACGCCCTGGTCGAAGTTTCGCTGGGCGGCGAAGTCGTGCGGCCCGACAATGTCGAACCCGGCACCGGTTTCTATCAAGAGCGTTTCTACGGTGGCGAGATCCGCCCCGAGCAGGGTCAGATCACGGTCCGCAAAGTCGACGAGGGCGTGGCCTGGGGCAGCGTCCACTGGCAGTACCTCGAAGACATGACCAAGGTCACCGCCTACGAGGGCACGCCCCTGCAATTGACCAAGCGGTTGTACGTCAAACGGAACACCGCCGACGGACCGACACTCTCGGCCGTCGACGGACCGGTGGAAGTGGGCGACGAATTGGTCGTCCGTGTGGTCTTGCGCAGCGACCGGGACATGGAGTACCTGCACTTGAAGGATTATCGCGGCAGCGGGACCGAACCGGTCAACGTGCTCTCGCGTTATCGATACCAAGATGGCCTGGCTTATTACGAATCGACCCGCGATACGGCCAGCCACTTCTTCATCGATTACCTGCCCAAGGGTACGTACGTGTTCGAGTACTCCACCCGGGTACAGCTACGAGGCGAGTACCAAACCGGCTTCGCCAGCATCCAGTGCATGTACGCTCCCGAGTTCAACAGCCACTCCGAGAGTCTGGAGTTGACCGTGGAGTGAGGGGTTCGTACCAAACTATGAATCGACCCGAACTGCTACGTGTGCTACAGTAGATGGTCCCACTTTCATCCGACAGGTAAGCAATGATCAACGCGTCTGAACTCGCCGATCTTCCAACGGATTTGAAGATTCAACTTATCACGGAACTTTGGGATCAAATTGCGGCACAGCCTGAACCTCCGCAGCTTCCGGAATGGGTTCATGATGAAGCGGAGCGACGCTTTGATCGTTTAGAACGTAATTCGAGTATTGGCCTGACCGAAGAGCAGATGTGGCAAGAGGCCGATGACGCGCGTCGAACGCTTTGACCCCGATTTTGCGATCGATGTTATCGAGGCAACTGCCCACTATGACAAGATCTCGATCGACCTTGGCAATCGTTTCCGTGCAGCGCTTAGAGAAGCTTTAGTATCCGTACGAAAGCGTCCAGAGTCCTTCGGCTATACCCGCCGACCTTCGCGTGGAGCGATGTTAGCTAAGTTTCCGTATGTGATTGTGTTTCGGGCGACGGACTCTACTCTTTTCTTCGGTGGGTGTTTTCATTCGTCTTCGGATCCCGAACGTTGGCGACACCGCATGGTCGACAATCCGAGCCGGTAAGGCCGCGGACCGCACCAGCCTACTCGGCGGTCCGCGTCCCTGAGGCGGCTCGGCGAGCTTGTCGCTGTCGCTGCAGGATTTCTTCCATCACCTCCAGCTCGGTGTAGTACATCGCGCTGGGGTCGATCCCCTTGTCATCCAGCCACTGCAGGTGCTCGCGCATCGCCGGCTGGCGGGCCCGGTAGGGCAACACGACCAACCACACCACGGCGATCGCTGCGCTCCACAGCAGCAGCATCGCAAGGCCTTTGCCGCGACCGGTCATTGCGTTACCGGCGCGTTACCGGCGCGGCGGCCGCGCCGGCGTTTGTTCTCTGGCGGAGGCTGCAATCCGTCGTCGGGCTGGTCCCACAAGCGATACGGGTCGTCCAAACGCCGCATCTCGGCAAGCAGCAACCGTTCCATCTCGGCCAGCTTTTCCGCGTACTGGGGGTCGCCAGCCAGATTGGTTTGCTGCGGCCGCGGCTCGATACCGGTCAGGGCGATGACGTCGGCGGCGTGATGCTGCGGCAGGAACTCGTGGGGATTGTCGGCCAGATTAAATAGCTGGGTCTGCTGCACTTGACCGTCCAGCACGTCGTACTTGATCAATTTCCAGTCGCCCTTTCGCACGCAGCGCATGCCGGGCTTGGTGCCGCCGCTGTAGGCGCCGTACAGGGTTTCGCGGAGCTGATCCCGCCGGCCTTCCAGCACTGGCTTGAGGCTCTTGCCCTCGACCGAATCGGGCGCATCGATGCCCGCCAGATCGCACAGCGTGGGCAGCATGTCCAGCAAGTAGGTGTTGCCGGTGGCTCGCGATCCGGCAGCGATGCCCGGCCCTTTGACGATCAACGGCACCCGCCACGTGTGCTCGTACAGGTTCTGCTTGCCCTGTAGACCGTGACGTCCGATCGCCATCCCGTGGTCGGAGGTGTAAACGATGTAGGTATTGTCCAGCTCGCCCATCGCGTCGAGCCGACTCAGCACGCGGCCGATTTGAATGTCGATGTTCTCGCTGCAGGCGAACTCGCGGCCCAGTTCGTTGCGGATCGTGCCGGGATCACGACGCTTCCACACGCCGCTGACGGCGACCTCGTCGCGAAGTCCCGGGTGTCCGTGGGGGAACGGATGTTCGGGCAGGTAGTTCGGCGGCAGCTGCGGCTGGCGAGGATCGGTCGCCGGTGGCTCTGCGGCATCGGTGTGATTGATCGCGCCGTATTTCTCGAGCAACTCCGGCGTGCCGTCGCGAGTGTCGTGCGGATGCGAGAAGCCAAAATAGATCAGAAAAGGGTCGCGGTCCGAGGCGGCTTGCCGCTGGTCCAGGTACTCCAGCACCTGCTCGCCATGCCAGGCGCTGCCGGTTTCGGCCGTGCCGCCGCGTTTGGTAGCGTCGCGACGGACCGTGAACTGGGCGTTGGCACCTTCGTAGCTGTTGCCGCGTTTGCAAGTTCGCATCGTGTCGTAACCCGCCTGATTGAACACGGCGGCCAGAGTCTTTTCGACGACGTCCGGCGGACAATGTCGTTGGTCTCCGGGACCGATCGGCAGATGCCACAGCGTACGACCGGTCATCACCATGTGCCGCGAAGGCGTGCAGACGGCCCCGGAAAACGAGCCCATGTGGTAGGCGCCGTCGATGGTCATGCCCTCACGGGCCAGCCGCTCGATGTTGGGTACGTCCAGCTTGGAGTCGGTGTTGTAGATCGGCAGATCAAACGGTGACTGGTCGTCGACGATGATGAACAGGATGTTCGGCCGCTGGGACTCCGACGACTCCGCCGCCACGGCTGCCCCACCCTGGCCGGCGATCGCCAGAACCAGACAAGCGAGAAACATCCAGTGGGAGCTCAATCGAACGGTAGACATGATGGTGACCATGGCAAGAGATGCAGTCGAGAAACAGAGTCGGCGCCGGATAAAAAGCAAACACAAAGATGTATTGTAGCCCGGGATTGCCGGATACGGGCACGGCCGCCGCCGAACTCACCGTAGACGAACTCGCCAGAGTTTGGACCGCTGGAGTCTAGCCTTTAGGCGATCCGGGCTGCGCTTCCGGGCGGCTAAAGCCTGGCGACTTCAGCTACGGCTTAGTCTGCCAGCCGGTCCCACAACGGCGGAAGCAGTACGATCAGGCCTACCAAGACGGCAGCCAAGGCGGCGACCAACACGGCCGCCGCGGCCAAGTCCAGAGCGTGACCGATACGCTCATCTCGCTCGGGATGCACTGCCTGCACCAGCCGTTCGATCGCCGTATTGACCAGCTCCAGACACACGACCAACGCGATGCACAACACCAGCACCGCCCAGCGCCAGGACGTCAGCTTCAACCAAGCGGCCACGGCCAACACCAAGACCGCGACGGGAATATGCACCGCGAAACTACTGTGCGTCGCCAGACCGTGGCGAAGGCCGCCGGCGGCGTAGCGAAATTTCGCGATCCAGTGGCCCATGACGTGGTTCCGATTGACTGGTCCCGTGGAAGAAGCCGTCCTACTCCAGTCCCTCGACGCCCGGCGGCGGAATCAGCTGGCCGCCCAAGTTGCCGAGTTTGCGTTTAGGCCAAAAACGCGGCTCGAACGAAAACGCCAAACCGACGTTGTCGCGTCCGGAGTCGACGTTCACGCCGATGCGGAACAGCCCCGACTCGCCGATCCGAATCAGCGACAGGTTCTGGCCCACGTTGCCCACCGCCCCCAAGTCGACCGTGGCTCCGGCGCCGACGATCCATTTCTCGTTCAAACGGTAATCGATCGCGCCTCGCAACACGTTCGCACTGATCGGTCCTTCCAGCGACAGGACGCCCAGGTACACATCGCCCAGCCCCGGCCGGCTGCTCATCACTCCCGCACTGATACTTCGCAAACCTTCGTCGAAGAAATCGAAGTAGCCATCGGACAGAAAAGTCACGCGGTCGCCGGCGTGGTAACGGAAATCGTATCGCGCCGGTCCGAGGTACTCACCAAAGTTGTCGCGTTCGTCTTTGGGAAACAACAGAATGTCCATGTCCAACCGCACCAGATCGACGATCCGCTCGGCGCCGGCCAGCCCGCGTTTGGTCTGCCACCGCTGGTTCAATCCCAAGCGGGCCTGCATCAGGTCGTCGGCGATCGGCAGGCTGGGCGCGGTAACGTTCTCCTGCATGCCTTGGCGAAAAGCATACACACGCGGGTCGTACTGCGGCGGCAGCGGTGGCCCGCCGAAGGTGTCGAAGATCAACCGCCGACGAAACTGTTCCTGAGCGTCATCGTCCAGCGGATCATACAGCGGGATGTCGTCCAGGTCGGCGTCGCTGTCGGCGTAGAAGAAGTCGCCGTGCCATTCCATCTTGTGCGCCAGCGAGCGGATATTCAGCAGATTGCTCTGCACCGTCGGGTAGTGCTTCCACATCGGAATCGTCGACCGCACGCCGGCTTGGCCCAGCAGGCGAGTGCGTTCTTGGCCGCTGGCGTCCTCGCCAAAGAACGCCGCTTCGCCCGACACGTAGGGCACGATCTTCATGATCCGCGCGTCGATCGGCGCGGCCAGCTCTTGTCGCGTCGCCGCGATCACGCCTTCGGCATCCGTCTCGCCGGGAAGCGTCGTGAACTTGGCGGCTTCGACCGGATTGACCGGTGCGTTGGCGACTTCCAGGTCCGCGTAGCCGATCTGGTTGTGCATCGACCACGTCAAGTGATCGCCCAGCACCGACCCGCCCAGTCCGTAGTGATCAAAGCGGGGCAATTGATTCGTATCGGTGTAGAACTCGTTCAGCCGCACGCCGACGTTCAAGTCGAACAGGTTGTTCAGATAATATTTTCGCAGCCGCAGCGAGGTGTCGTGATCCTTATCGCGATCCCACTCGTTCTCCAGATACTGCTCCAGAAAATTGCGGTCGCTCAACAACCCCACCTCGGCGATGAACTCATAATCGTTGGGCAGGTAGTGGCGATGGCGCAGCAGAGCCCGTCCGCGAATGTCTTCCTCCGGTGGAAGGTTTCGTCGGCCGACGCCCAGGAAGTCCGTGCCGTCGTCGTCGATCGCCCACACATCGGCGAAACCTTTGACCGGGCCGGGCAAGCCGAACGCGCTCAGGACCTCGTATTCCAGCTGGGTGCCCAGGGCCGGACCGCGGTCGCCCAGATAGTCCGTCGACAGCGTCCATTCGACGCCGTCGGGCGGTTCGGCGATTCCCAGCACCTGGAACAGATCAAAATCCAACAACAACTGTTCGCCGAAGATGCTGTCGGTCTTCACGTCGATGTCGGTCAGATAGAAATTCGAATGTTTCAGATCGGTCGTAAATACGGGCCAATACAGGACGGGCACGCCGGCCACGTAGACGTAGTTGCTGGTGCTGCTCAGCAGGTTGCGGCGGGTAGGCGTGGCCAAACCGGTGTGCGGATCGACCACCATTTCTTCGCGCGTCGTCATCTGTAGTTGATCGCTCTGCAACCAGTACCGCGGCACGCCCATGCGGCTGGTCGTCACGGCGGCATCGAAGGCCACGAACTGGCCGGCGGCGACCTGCTGCAACACGTCGGCCTTCAGCCTCACCAGGCCTTCATACTGTGGGATCGACGTCAGCACTTCGGCCTCGAGGACCATGCCGTACTGCTGGGCCACGTTGTAGTACATCCGATCGGCATAAATCACCCGGTCGCCCTGGCGAAACACGATGTCGCCTTCCAGGTACAGCTCGCCGTCTCCGACGCCCGGCGCCGCCGAACCGCTCAGCATGCCGCTGACGCTGGGCATCCAGCCGACGATGCGATCGGCAGATAACGCCACCGCACCGACGTCGAACAGTTGATCGTCCAGCTGGGCCTGCGCATCGCGGACGACCACCGTCACGCCACCGCGAGCGACGATGACCGACTCGCTCTGCAAATTGTTCGGATTGACGTGCTCGCGGAAGCTGATCTGCGGCGGGATCGACGCGTTTCGCGGCAGGACTTCGACCGCTTGGGCACCGCCGCCGACCAGAAAGCGAAAATTATTCTCGCCCAGCGGACCCTCGCGGGGCCCGGGCGTCTCGGGCGGTACCGGCTGTACGGCCGGCAATCCATCGGGCACCACGGTCCCCGGCGGTACGGTTCCGGGGGCAAGCTGCGGCACCCCCGGCGGCAACGCTTCGGGGGCTCCCAGCGGTGGAGCGACGGCGCCTCCCGGCGGCAGCTGGGCGGGGGCGACCGGCGACTGGAACTGAGCGGGCACGACTGCGGCACCACCGCCGGAGCCTGCTGGCTCGGCGGCCGCAGCCATCGCCACGGTGGCCACGGTGCCGCTGCGCCGCTGCAGTTGTGTCAGTAATTCGGGACGCTGCGGCGGTCGGCCGCGATAGCGACGGGCATCGATTCGCGGACGAGCATCCAGCCGCAGACGCTCGTTCCACTGCGTCCCAGGCTGTCCGTCGACTTGCACATCGCCGTCGGCCAGCACATCCACCAGGATCGCATCGCCATCTCGGCGGACTTTTAAAAGCAACTGGCTTGAAAAGATTTCTCGTTGGTTGAACCGACTCTGGCAGTCGCCTTGCAGCAGATACAGGTCATCGGCACCCTCGCGCCAGCGCCACACCGACTGGGCCTGCACCCGCATTTCGGCCGCTTCCGAGCTGTTGTCTTGAGCAACGGCCTGGGCCGCGGTCACAACCAGGGCGACCCATAAGAACAGGCCCCCGGCCACCGCAGCAAACACCGCTGCGGCGAACGAGCCTCCGCCGACACCGCGCGGGCCTTCGCCCATACCGAACCGGCGCGCAGCACCTCGGAGCAGAGCCACCACAGCTCCGCCCGAGCGGGACTCCGCACGAGTCAGACAATAGACCGGTTTGGACGACAACCCTACGCGCTTCCTTGCTTCGCTGCCCGGCACGCCGTCTGATCACTGAGAGAAAGCAGAGGCGCAGCCGAGCCGGGATCGATTCGCGGCGGAGTATAGGGATCAAGAAAGATTGCCCACAAGCGTAAAATCGGCGTGAAATCGGCGGCAACCAAATTGAGCCGCAAAAAGAAGCCGGAACGCGCCGAGCCGATTGACCGATCAGAACCGCCATCGCCGCTCGATCCGGGCAGTGGACGAGGCGACGAATCCGTCCAACCTTTTCCCCTCCAGTTGCTAGCTGCTAGCACCGCCACGTCCATGCGCATGCACTGTCCCCGACGGCAGTCCCATGGGCATGCACTGTCCCCGGCCGAGTCATGTGCTAGCTGCTAGCACGTGCATACACTGTCCCCGGACGGTGCTAGCTGCTAGCAACGCGGCTGCACTGTCCCCGGTCGATGTTGCGATGCAAGCACTGTCCCCGGTTGGCTCCCTCCGAAATAGCTCGCATCGAAATTGAGCCACAAAAAGAGGCCGGGACGCGCCGAGCTGATGGACCGTCCAATCCCCTCTCATCCAGTTGCTAGCTGATAGCACCGCTTTGCCCATGTGCTGGCGCACTCCGCGATCGCAGCTCAATCCTGCGTGCTCTGTCCCCCGCTCGCCGTCCCCCGCTCGCCGTCCCCCGCTCCTCCTGCTAGCTGCTAGCACCCGCACGGCCGTGCGAGCACTGTCCCCGGTCGCTCCCCGCACGGCTGTGCGTGCACTGTCCCCGGTCGCTCCCCGTTCCGCTTGGCTTCCGGCGTCGTTTCCGCCTTGAATCGGCGATAAACAAGAGTAAGCCAGCCACCACGGAACCGAGCGCGATCACGAGAAACGGCTTGGCAAATCTGGCCGAAGGCCGATCCGAAATGCTTTCTCTGGGTTCGGGGCCACGTACGGCAAGGACTGCTTCGCTTTTTGCGAGCAACGCTCGAATGTCGTGTGGCGCGATACTCTTCTGTTCCGCAGGAAATACGGACCGCATGTTCGCAGGGTTAACAATGGTGGCAGGGTGGGAGATCGGCAAACTCAGAGCATCTCGAACCTTCGCCCGATCGAACTCGAGAGATTGCGTCTCAATTCGATAAAGCCGTGGCATCGGGCTAGTTTCCGGGTTAGAAACGGTCTCAGACACCCAAGGCCAAGTACCGCCATCAGCAAGGGTTTTGGTTTCTGTAACGACGGTCTTCGATGACCATGTTTGTGGGTCGTCGAAGACGACAACTTCCACCGGTAAAAAACCGGCATCCGGATCCACACTCCACTGCATGATGTTCCGCCACTGTCCGGTCCCGCTCCGCTCATCTCGAATGGTCCGCAACCGAATCAAGTTGCCGTCACCCCCCGGGGATAAAACCTCGACGTCAGAGTCAGAATCCGTTTCTAACGGATGGTCCTCCAGGATCCTGGCTAGACTTCGCGACTCATTTCTCCCCATAACGCCGTAGCACAGCGGCGTTATTGAAATACCCAAGCCAGCACTTTTTGCTGAATGAACATTTACCACGTTCATCACGGGTGCATAACGCAATAACGACGTTTCTGTTTGCAGCACATGTTCGGAAGCGCAAGGCAGCAAACCTCGCCCTGAAACCTCGCCTTGCGGAACTTGGACCAACTGCTCATCGTCACACTCAAGGGAGAAACGCTCATCAGTGCCGGACACGGCCCAGACACCCTCTCTAGCAAACAGCAACCGAGGGTTCTCTGAGTCCGTATTGTCAAACGTTTCAACGGTAAATCGGCAAGCAAATTCGCTTCCCAATCGGTCGCGATTTTGAAGCCATCCCGCCAGAACGACATCTCGGATCGCATCTGCGGATTCGCACCTAGCCGCATTAGGAGTGCACAGCGTAAAGGCCATTGCAAGCAAACCAACACACCGGTTGATGAAGGTCTCAGGCACGAAAGTCTTTCGGAGCGGAGAATTCATGTTCATGCGACGCCACCGACGTTTATGTTCGGGAATGTGCCATGTTGCATTGAAGTAAACCCAAAGTCGTTGACGCTGTCCAAGGGCTCACAAGACAATTATAGCCGGACCCCAAGATAAGACCTGAGATGCCGCGCGGGGTTGAGAGAACGAACCGGGACAGCGCAGGTGTGGTACTGGCTGCGAGCACCGCCTAACCCAGGCGCCGGCACCGCACCCAATCGCGGGCATCCTCCCGCTGAGCCGACGGCGCAAGCCGCGGGCCCGGGCCGCACAAGATGGATTCGCCGCGGTGGGTGAGGTCGAAAATCGTGACGGGGCGCGGCGGGTTAGGGGGTTTTGGAGCGAGCAAGAACGCTGGCTGCTAGCAACGCAATTACGGGCATCGCTGGGGCTCGCATCCTTAGATTGCTCCAGTACACCGCGTGCACGCCGCTGAGTGCGACGCATAACAATACGCCGGCCAACCATGTCGGGTGCCATACCCCGCGGCCCCGACCCCATAACCTCCATAAACCCCATAACGCTGCTAGCAGAACGGCGATGTACCAGAGCGCGACGATCCACCTGGCCGCTCCCTGACGCTCGGCCGTGGCCAGCGGTAACGGAGACCAGAGCCGGCCCAGGCGCACCACCGAGGACCACAGGAACATCGCGGGCTGGCGGCGGATCGTGGCTTTGGCCGCTTCATAGGCCAACGCGTCGTCGGCCACTTCATCTACCACACCCACCGGCGTCAAATCCGCCTCCGCGTTCCGCTGCCAGAATCCGGGCTCGGTCGGGTCGTCCTCGTATCGCTGCGTCCACGCCCGGTGAAACGGCTCGGCGTCCCACGCTGTGCCGAACCGGCCCTCACGCAGGTACTGATAGAACAACGGGTTATTGCCTAGTAATAAGGTGTAGCCGCCGTGCGAGGTTGCCCATATCGGTGCCCCGAAGTGACGCTGGTTGCGAAGCGTCCAAAAACCGACCGCCACGGCCAAGGCCACGAAAACAGTGCCCGCAGTGATCAAAGCGCCACGGCGGGGTGCTCGACGAGCTCGCCACAACAGATACGCGACCAACAATCCGGCCCAGACCAGGAAAGTGGGCCGACAAAAAAAGGCGGCCACCAAAGACAGCGACAGCGCCAGCGACCAGGCCCAGCGACGAACCGGTCCCCCGCCCTGCCCTTCTTCTGCCGAGACCGCTCGATGCCAGAGGTTCCACGACAACACCACCAGCGCCACGGCCAGCGTTTCCGTCATGACACTGGCGGAATGCACCAACAGGATCGGGTCGACGGCCACGACCAAGCCCGCCGCCCATGCTGCTCGCAAGGGCAACAAGCTCGCGCCCAGCCGATACGTTCCCAGCACCGAGAACAATCCCAACGCCAGGTGCATCCATAACACCGCGGAATCGTTCCACCGGCCCTCGGAGACAAACGCCGACAATAGGATTGGGTACAGCGGCGGCCGAAAGGCGGTCGGATGCACATCGCCCTGTTCGCCCAGCCCGCCGAAGACTCCCGTGGCCGCAAACCCTTCTGCCAATCGCCGGTAGGCGTCCACGTCGATCGCAATGCGGTCGGCCAGCTGCCAAAGGACCAAGCCGCGAACGACCGCCGCGATCAACAACAGCAGGATCCCGTACCGCCAAAAGCCAGCAGGCAGCGTGAAGGAGGATCGGGGCGGATTGGCGGCGGAAGACATATCGGCTTGGGGAGAATCGTTGCGGGGAAAATGCGGCATAGGCTTCCGGCCTGTGGATCCCTTTTTCTTCACAGGCTGGAAGCCTATGCCACACATCTTATCCCTGTTTCGCCGCGGACGCCCTGCGGGCTTGCGAAGGGGCTACGGATGCGCGAAAGTGACGGTAGCTAGTCGCTTTTTTCAGCAACCGATTGTGAAGGACGCCGCCGGTGTATCGCCTGTCCTCGCCCGGCCCTCGGCCTTCTCGGGTTGCTAGTCTGCTGTACGTCAGCCGCTGGTTCCTGGTGGCCGTGGCCGCCGGAGTGCTGCTGTGGGCTCGCCCCCGCGCGGCCGAGATGCAGATCGACCGCCGCATCGACCAGCTGTTCCCGGCGGCCGACCCCTCGGTCGATGCCTACCACTATCTGCGGGAAAACTTTGGCGGCAATGCCATCGTGTTGATGGTGTACGCGGACGCCGATTTATTTACCCCCGCCGGGATCGAACGCGCGGAACAGCTGGGCAGCCGCGTCGCCGAGGTTCCGGGCGTGCGAGCGGCCGTGACCGTATCGCATGTTTCGGCCGCGCTAGAGGAACTGCGGCCGCTGCGTCTGTTCGGCGGCGAGCGACCGCCGGCGGTGCTGGATTCGAACCGCGTCACGCACGCCTTTCGTCAGCTGTTCGCCGGCTACACGCACAACCGCGACGGCGATTACGGGGCCGTCGTCGTGATGCTCGAGCCCACCGATGCCAGCGAAAGCTACAGCGAAGCGATCGCTCGGCTTCGCGAAATCGCCGCCGACCTGCCCCAGCCGCTCGAAGACGCCGTCCTGGTTGGCCAGCCGGTGCTGGTCACCGAAGGCTACTCGTTGATCGTCCGCGATGGCCGGCGGCTTGGCACGACCACCCTGTGGTTGCTGTCAGCCGTTTTGCTGATCCTGTTTCGCACCGTCCGCTGGGTGCTGGTCGCCTGGGCGGTGATCCACTGGTCGACCACCGTGACGCGGGCCACCGCGGTCACCGCTGGGCTGCAACTGTCGCTGGTCTCGTCGATGCTCGCCGCGATCCTGACGGTGGTTGCCGTCGCGGCGATCATCCACGTCGCCATTGGCTGGCAACAACGACGCCGCCGCGGGGACAGCTTGCATGAAGCGAGCGTGCGAACGCTGTCGCGTCTGTCCCCGCCGATCCTGTGGGCCGTCATCACCGACGCGGCCGGGTTCGCGGCGCTGCTGGCATCGAACGTGGGCCCGGTTCGCGACTTCGGTCTGCTGATGGCCATCGGCGCCGCCGCGGTCCTGCTGGCGCTGATCCTGATCCTGCCCGCCGCGTTATCGTTGCCCTTGTCGGTGCCCACACGCCCCCTACCTGCCCGGCAAACAGGTCCCAACGGGTCAAACAAGCGGTCCGGCGGCCGCTGGCGACTGCTCCGCGCCGCCAACGCGCTCGAACGCCGGCTGCATCGCGGCATCGTACGGATGACCGCGGCGCTGCTGCGACGGCGCCGCTGGGTGATCGGCATCGTCGTGCTGCTCTCGGTGGCGACCGCCGGCGGGCTGGTTCGTCTGCAGGCGGAAACCAACTTCCTGCGCAACTTTCGTTCGACCAGCGAAATCACCACGGCGTACCGGTTGGTCGAAGAACGCTTCGGCGGCGCCGGCGTATGGGACGTGCTGGTGCCGGCGCCGAGCCGTTCGATCGACCGCACCTACATGCGCTCCGTCCGGCAGCTGGAACAGCATTTAAGAGACATCCGTCTGGAAGCCCACCCGGAGGCTCGGGTTCTGCACACTCTCAGCATCGCCAAGGTCGACGCCGCCGCGCAGCTGTCCTCCAACCCGCTGGTTCGGTTGGCCACGCCCGACATCCGGATCACCCGCATGCGAGGCGTGCTGCCGAACTTCACCCGCGCCCTGTTGATGCCGCCCAGTGCGCGGGAGGAGCGTTACCTGCGGATCATGCTGCGCAGTCCCGAAGACTTGTCGACCGAGGCCAAGACAGAATTAATTGCTGCGGTCGAGCGGGTCGTCGCCGAGCACACGCAGAGCGACCCCTGGCAGCAGCTGATGGACGGAGAACCGGCCGCGGCCGCCAGCCGGTCCCGAGTCACCGGCTACTACGTCCTGTTGGCCCGCCTGGTCGATCGTCTGCTGGCCGACCAGTGGACCTGTCTGCTGCTGGCCGCCACCGCTGTGTTTGTGGTGCTGGCCGTAGCCGCTCGGAACCTTCGCTGGGCGGCCCTGGCGATGGTGCCGAACCTGTTGCCCGTCCTGGTGACCTTGGCGATGCTGGGCTGGCTGGGCATTCCGATGAACATGGGCGGAGCGATGATCGCCGCCGTTTCCGTCGGACTGACGATCGACGGCACGATTCATTTTCTGGCCTCCTACCGCCGCTCGCGCAAGCGCTACGGGCGGACCGCCCGGCAAGCGGCCCTGAAGGCCCAAGGCCGCGTGGGACTGGCCATCCTGCTCTCCACGCTGGCGTTGGTCGCGGGCTTCAGCGTGCTGGCGGCCAGCGAGTTCGTGCCGACGGCCACCTTCGGCTGGCTGCTTTCCGCCGCGATGGCCCTGGGGATGTTGGCCAACCTGACGCTGCTGCCGGTGCTGCTGGGTAGGCGTGTTTCGACCGTTGAGCCGTTTGAGCGATAGCTCCGGTATTGATAGTGGCCGCGTGCAGGAATCGGGGCTATCGCCCAAACGGCTCACAATCGCAAAAACGGCAGATCGCTCTTCCCCCCGCGCCCCCTTTTCTGAAAAACTCCCTGGCTTCAGGAACCTGGATTCAACTCAAGAGGACGGTGGGTGTCATGGTGCGTAGTTTGATGATCTTTGCAATGTTCGGGGCGGTCGCCTTCATGGCCGGTTGGTTCACGATCAACCGCGAAGAAGGCCGCACGACCCTGGAGATCAACCGCGACGAAATTCGCAAAGACGCGGCCAACGCGGTCGATCGCGGCAAGGAATACCTCGAACAACGACGCCTGCAGCAAGCTCAGCAGCAACAGCAACAGCAACAATTCGGCCAACAGCACGGCGGCCAACCGGACAACCCTTGGAACACCACGGCCGGCCCCTGGAACTCGCCATCGGCTCCCCCAGCCACCCCGCCCTGGGCTCAGACCTCCGGCACCGCTCCGTCCCAAGCTCCGCCCGCTCAAGGCCCCTATCCGCCGGCACAGTACCCGCAGGGTCAGTATTCTCAAGGCCCGTATCCGCAAGGCGGCAGCTACAACGCTCCGGCCGCCTATTCGCCGGCGGCAAACCCCTGGCCCGCACCCAGCAACCAGGCGCCCAGCAACCAGGCGCCGCAGCAAGCCGGCCCGGCGTGGCCGCAGAACGGAAACTATTAAAACGATTAGGCCTGAGAGCCCGACGCTCCCAGAGGAGACTCTTCCAAAAGCCGGTTCGCCAGCAGCTCCGGCAAAGTCTTTTTAGGATTTTCCGACGCTAACGGAATCTATTCCGGCGAGCGTTTACTCCCCCCTCCGATTGGACCGTGGCGGTGTCAAGCGCCCAAAGTCTGGCGACTTCAGCTACGGTCCTATCCCAAGGCAACGCGATGACGCAGCACGAGTCTACGCGCTGAGATTCTTGGTCACGTCGGTCCGGTAGGCCACCATGGCCGGCAGCAGTCCAGCCAGGGCGGCCAGGGCCAACACCAGGGGCAGGATGACCAGTTCGTACTGCGAGGTGGAAAACAATCCCGGCCGAATCCCGGTCTGCGCTTCGATGTACCCGCCGGCCAACCAGATCGCTCCGTGAGCCAGTAACCACCCGCTCACACCGCCGATCACCGCGATCAATAGGCTCTCCAGCAGGATCACGGTGGTCACGGTATCGCGGCGGGCCCCCAGGGCGCGCATCACGGCGATGTCGCGCCGGCGGTCGCTCATCGAGTTGTAGATGCTGACCAGGATCCCCACGGCGGCGACCACACAGGTGATGACCGTGATGACCATCAAGGCGGTCAACAGCGGCACGACGATCAGGTTCATCAGTTTGTTGATCTCCAGCACCGGCGCGGCGGCCTGTGCGTAGATGTCTTCGTTGACGACGTTCTGAATCTGCGGGCCGAACAAGGGATTGCCGGTGCGGACCAGGATGCTGGTGACTTCGCGTTGCCGGATCATCAGCGGTTTGAACTTCGCCGCCCCACCGGCTTCACCGTCCTCGGCTTCGGCCGTTTCGGCTTCGGCCAAGGCCGCCTTTTCTTCTTCGCTGAGGTCTTCTTCATCGATGGGTTTGGCGTGGCCGCCCATCAAATAAAACCCTTCCAGGTTGACGATTGCCACGCGGTCGTTGGGCGTTCCGGTGGGCTTCATCACGCCGACGATCGTAAAGCCCAGATCGTGGCCGTGGCCGGTGGGGTCGCCGTGGGTGGGGAAGAATTCGTCGCCCACGCCGACGTTCATTTCCTGGGCCACGCGTGATCCCACGACGGCTTCGAAGTAACCGTACTGGTCGGAATGTTCTTCAAAGAAACGGCCCTCGGCGATTTCGAAGGGCTGGTCGACATCGGGGCCGTAGCGGAGCAGTTCGAAGAAGTCGGGCGTGGTGCCGACGACGCGAAAGGGACCGAAGAAATCGCCCAGCGCCAAGGGGATCGCAAAGCCGCCGCGGATGTAAGCGCTGTAGGCACCCTCCCGCTCGGCCAGTTCCGCCGGACCGCCAAAGCGACGCACCTGCTCGGCCCGCTGCTCCTTGGTCATGAACTCCATGTACTGCGTGTAGGGCAGGTTCTCGATCGGTTGGCTGAGGTAGTAGACGCTGTTAAGGGTCAGCTGCAGGGGGCTGCCCTTGGGCCCGACGACCAGGTTGTAGCCGACCGAGGCATTGCGTTCGAAAGCGTCTTTGACGATCCCGTAGACCGACAGCACGGCCACGGTCAGGGCCACACCCAGGGCCAGGGACAGGGTGGTCAGGATGCTGGCGAGCGACCGTTGTTGGAAGTTGCGCCAAGCGATTTGAAGGGTATTCATCAGTGCGTCATTCCCGCGGCGGCTTTGAACGCCAGATTGATATCAGCTAGGTTTTCCACGCGGTCGAACTGGTCGGCCACGTCCATCGTGTGGGTCACCAACAGCAGCGCGACCTGTTCGTCGCGGCAGGTTTCACGGATCAAGTCGATCACTTGCTGTTGGCTGGCCGGGTCGACATTGGCCGTCGGTTCGTCGGCCAACAACAACCGCGGCCGCGAAGCCAGGGCGCGGGCGATCGCCACCCGCTGCTGCTGTCCGACCGAGAGCTGTGAGGGGCGGTAATCGGCGCGTTCGGCCAAGCCCACGCGGTCGAGCAATTCGCGAGCTCGCTGGATGTCGTGTCGTCCGCTGGCAAAGCTCATCCCCAGCCGCACGTTTTCCAGGGCCGAAAAACCCGGCAGAAGATTAAACGTCTGAAACACGTACCCGAGCGTGGCCGCGCGGTAGCGATCCCGCCCCGATTCGCTCAGGCCGGTCAGTTCGATGTCGCCGACGCGGATCGACCCCTCGTCGGGGCTAGTCAGTCCGGCGATCAAATGCAGCAGCGTCGTCTTGCCGCCGCCGCTGCGTCCGATCAGCACGGCTTGTTCGCCGGCCGCCAGTTCGAACTGCGGCACCTCCAGGACGGTCAGCCGTCCGCCGCCGGGCTGGGCGAACGTCTTTTTCAGATCGCGGATGCGTAACAAAGCTCCAGAATTCATCGTCGGCCTCTCATCGCTCGCTGCAGACCGCGTTGGGTGTCGCGATCTTTCAGTGTTTGGCGTTTATCGTGCAATTGTTTTCCTTTCACCAATCCCATCACGCATTTCGCAATGCCGCGGTTGTTGAAATACACCCGCAAAGGAATGAGGGTCAGTCCACGCTGTTTGGCTTTCATCCCAAAGGCGTCCAGTTCCCGTTGATGGACCAACAGTTTCCGCGGTCGCCGCGGGTCGTGGTTCCACATCCCGGCGTTGGCGTAGTGACTGATGTCGGCTCCGATCAACCACAGTTCGTTGTTCTGAAAGCGGATATAGGCTTCGTCCAGAGACAGTTTGCCCTCGCGCATCGCCTTGACCTCGCTGCCCATCAGCATCATGCCGCATTCGAGCGTGTCCAGGACTTCGTACCGGTGCCGGGCCTTGCGGTTCTCCGACACCATGGTCATGACGGGCGGTTGGGCTTTGCCGCCCTTCTTGCCCTTTTTGCCTTTGTCGGACTTGCTGGATTTTTTGTTTTTCTTGGGCATCGGCGAGCGGAAAGGCGAACGGTGGCAAAGGCGCGAGGTGCTTGACCTTGTGACTTACTTGGTTTGGCGATTGTAGCCCCCGTCGCCCCGACGCCGAACCCGTTCTTCGTGTCCGCTTCGGCTTTGGTTCGTTTTCTTTCGCCGCCCGGCGGACGTCCTAACGTAAAACGGCTTTGTTTACTACAATGCGTAGGATCGAGTTTCACGGCTCGATTCCTGTTTCTCCCCCCTGTTTGTCGAGACCGCAATGGCTTTTCGTTTGCCCGTCGTTGCCGAACCCGAAATGCCCACCGGAACCGCCACGACGGCCAGTGGTCGCTTGCCGCGCTGGCTCAAACGCCCGGTTCCCAAGGGCAATGTCAACCACAAGACGGCCGGTCTGCTGGAAGAACTGGGCTTGGAGACGGTGTGTGACAACGCCAAATGCCCCAACCGCATGGAGTGCTACAGCCAACAAACGGCCACCTTTATGATTTTGGGCGCCGTCTGCACACGGCCCTGTGGCTTTTGCGCGGTGCATCGTGGCCGGCCGCCCGAGTTGCCCGCAGCCGACGAACCGCAGCGGGTGGCCGAAGCGGCCGCCCGACTGGGGCTGAAACACGTGGTCATCACCAGCGTCACGCGGGACGACCTGCCCGACGGAGGCGCCGACCATTTCTACCGGTGCATCCTGGCCGTTCGCGAGCGGACCGGGGCCAGCGTGGAAGTGCTGACCCCCGACTTTGTGCAGTGCAAAGACGCGCTTGCGCGAGTGATCGAAGCGGAACCCGAAGTTTTCAACCACAACATGGAAACGGTCGGCCGCCTGTATCGCCGCGTGCGGGGTCCCAAGAGCGATTACAGCTGGACCCTGGAAATGCTTCGCCGCGTCCAGGAGATGAACCCCAAGGTGAAGACCAAAAGCGGCCTGATGCTGGGCCTGGGCGAGACCCGCGACGAATTGCTCGAGGCCCTGGCCGATCTTCGCAGCCACAATGTGGACTTCTTGACCCTGGGCCAGTACCTGCAGCCGGGCGAGAAGTACCTGCCCGTGGTACGCTATGTTCCCCCCGAAGAATTTGACGAGCTGGGCGAGATCGCACGGCAGATGGGTTTCAAGAAAGTGGCCAGCGGGCCGTTCGTCCGCAGCAGCTACCACGCTCGCGACATGGCCGAAACCGCCTGATTGCCTCCCCTGCGACCTGCTCGCCCCCCGGCGAGCCGCTCGCTTCCCCTGCGAGCCGCCGCGGTTTATCTTAGCGAGCGGGTTTGCCAGGTCCTGGGCCTGTCAAGTTATGGGCCTGTCAAGTTTTTTGCGCGAATTGGGATGCCGGCATGGGGTTGACGTCCTTCGCCAGGTGGGCGTCTCTCGGTCCAACAGCGGTGCGATGAGCGAAATCCTGTTTCACTACAAGCGGCCCGACCCGGCGACCTGGGTCTACCTGTCGTCGTTCCTGACGATCGGGCTGTTCTTCGTGTTCCATCGCTTTTGGAGCATCCGGAACCTGGACATCGTGCTGCTGCTGCTGCTGGCGCCGGGCCTGTTGATGGTCCACAACGGCCGTCGCGACGAATTCCAGGCTCGCGAACGGAAAGCGGTCGCCGAAGCGGAATTGCCGTCGGACCTGGACCTGTCCCGCTTGTCCGAACAGACCGCCGCCCTGCTCGCTGCCGCGGACAACTCGCCCCCGAACAGCGCGACCCCGAACAGCTCGACCCCGAACAGCGCGACCCCGAACAGCGCCGCCGCGGAGGCCGAAGCCGCCGTCTTGACCGCCCTGCAAGCGGCCGAAGCGGACTCGACCGGTTCCGATGACGCTCGCTCCGAAGGACTCACCGCGATCGGCCCCGAGCTGACCGGCGCGCTCAGCCAGCGGCTCGAAGCGATCGGCGCCATCGAGGGCGCTCGCCGCCTGCAGCTGCGCGGGTTTGTCTGGTTGCTGGCGATCCAGATCCTGATCCTCCTGCGATTGTTGCTCGACGCCGCCATGGTTCGCCGTCCGCTGCTGGCTCCCAACCTGACCACCGGCGGGCTGTTTTTCATCGGTGCCTCGCTGGCCATCTTTCTGATGGCCAACGTCATCGGCAGCACCGCTCGCCAACAACTGGAACAGGGTCCGGAACTGAGCCGAGCGGGCTATCCGCTGATGCAAGCTCTGCCCACCCTGCCCACGCGAACCGAATCCTACGAGAGCCTCCGCCCGACGACGGTTCGCGCTCTTCCCGCCGACACCCTTCCCGCCGACACCCTTCCCGCCGAGGCCGCTCCGGGACGCGCCGGGGCGGTGATCGCGAGGATCCTGGTCATCGCCGCACACGTGTCGGTGTTGGTGGGGATCGTCTTGATTGGCTACCGCCACTTCGGCAATCTGCGAGCCGGAGCGGGTTGTGCGCTGCTGTACCTGCTGCTGCCCTACACGGCTCAGATGACAGGCCGGGTCGACCATGTGCTGCCTGCGGCGATGCTGGTCTGGGCCGTCCTGATGTATCGCCGGCCGCTGGTCGCCGGCATCTTTTTGGGGCTGGCCGCTGGCTTGGTCTATTACCCGCTGTTCCTGCTGCCGCTGTGGATCAGTTTCTACTGGCAGCGTGGTTTGAAGCGATTTAATTTTGGTGTCCTGATCACGATCGGCACGTTGATGCTGCTGCTGACGCTGGGCGGTTGGGAGGAATTCGGCGACCGGCTGCGGCAGATGTTCGGCCTGTGGTTGCCGCGGAGCCAGAATTTGGAAGGCGTCTGGGGCCTGGGCTGGTTCGCCATTTGGCGGCTTCCGGTGCTGGTCGCCTTTCTGCTGTTGGCCGGTTTCTATTCGATCTGGCCCGCTCAGAAGAACCTGGGGACGTTGATCAGTTGTTCGGCGTCCTTGATGGTGGCGGCCCAGTTCTGGCACGGCTACGGCGGCGGCCTGTACATTGCCTGGTTCCTGCCCCTGTTGTTATTGACCATCTTTCGGCCCAACCTCGAGGACCGCGTGGCCCTGAAAGTCATCGGCGGCGGCTCGCTGCCCAGCTCGCGCCGGGCCTCCAACTCCCAGACCGAGGCGGCCTAGATGCGGCTCCCCGAAAACGCTCCCTCCCCTGCGCAACCGGATTCGACCGCGACAGACGGCGATCCGACAACCTCTGCCGGCGCGGACGCCGGACCGGCGGTTCCGGCCGCAGCCGACGGCTGCCAGACGGCCCTGCATCGATACAGGAGGAACCTCACGGCACTGGCCGAGCAGCGTGAACAGCTCAAGCAGGTCGATCGCCGCTGGCACGTCCTCCGCATGACAGCCTTTCTGGTGGGCGGGGCCAGCCTGCTGTTCGGCTACCTCAGCCCGGGCCTGGGCGGATTGGTTTACCTGGGCTGGATCGCCGCGGTGGCCTTCCTGGTCGCCATCACGCTGCACCAACGCGTCCGCGATCAACTGGAAGAGATTCGCCGCGCCCGCGCGGTGCAGCGGCGGCTGGTGGCACGGCTCGAACGCCGCTGGGATCGCTTGCCGCTGTGGCACCCCACCGAGGCCTGGATGGACGAGAACGAAGTCTCGGCCGACGTCGCCGACGACCTGGATCTGTTCGGCCGCGGATCGCTGTTTCAATTGGCGTCGATGGCTTCGACCGGCCCGGGACTGAGAACCCTGGCCCGTTGGCTGGGCGGGCCGGCGCTGGCCGAACCGGCGGCCGCCCGCGCGGCCGCCGTCGCCGCGTTGGCCCCGCATCGCGATAGCCGCGAAGCGTTCTACCTGCTGGCCAAACGCGTCGCCGATGGGACCGCCGAACCGGACCGCTTTGTCGAGTGGGCCGGCAGCAAAACCTACCTGGACGGTCGCGACTGGCTGCGCATCTGGGCGCGGCTCTCGCCCATCGTGCTGGTCCTGGGCGTGATCCTCGGGATCGTCATGACCAGCGTCCCGATCCTGCTGGCCGCTGTCGGCGGCGTGGTGACCTTCAACGTCCTGCTGACCGTGCTGCACCTGGGACCGATCCACGACATCTTTTCGGTCGCGCTCAGCGGCCGCGGCGACGTCGACGGTTACACTCGCCTGTTTGCCACCGCCGAACACCTGCCCGACCAACCCGATACGCTGGCCGACATCAAGCGCCGGTTGGTCGACGATCCCGACGGGTCCGCCGTCGCGGCGCTTTCCCAGTTGCAGACGGCCGCCGCGATGGCGTCGCTGCGTCATTCGGGACTGTTGTTTCTGGTGTACGTGGTCCTGCAGGCGGTCGCGTTGTGGGACGTGCATGTGTTGGTGGCGCTGGAGAAGTGGCAGCGTAAACACGGCGGCAACGTCGCCGACTGGTTCGACGCCCTCGGTTCGCTCGAAGCCTTTATGTCGCTGGCCGCCCTGCGCGATGAATACCCGGCCTGGGCCGAAGCCACTTGGACGACGCCCGCCGACGACTGCACGCTGGCGGCCAAACAGCTGGGCCATCCGCTGCTTGCCGATTCCGAGCGCGTGTCCAACGACGTGGTGATCGGTCCGCCGGGGAGCGTGCTGTTGGTGACCGGGTCGAACATGTCGGGCAAAAGCACCATGCTCCGCTCGGTGGGCCTGAACGCCATGCTGGCCGCGGCCGGCGGTCCGGTGTGCGCGGCCGAACTGGCGCTGCCGTCGCTGGAGCTTTCGACCAGCATTCGCGTTCGCGACAGTGTTCGCGAAGGCGTCTCGTTTTACATGGCCGAACTGAAACGGCTCCGCGCCGTCGTCCAGCACGCTCGCCAACGTCGCGCGAGCCAGGACCGCCGCGTGCTGTACCTGCTGGACGAAATCCTGCAGGGCACCAATAACCGCGAACGCCAGATCGCGGTCGCTCGCGTGCTGGGACATCTGATCGACTCCGGAGCGATCGGCGCGATCAGCACCCACGACCTGGACCTGGCCGACGATCCGCTGCTGAAAAGCGTCGCCCATCCGGTACACTTCCGCGAAACGATCGAACAAGACGCCGAGGGTCGCGACACGATGACTTTCGACTACGTGATGCGACAAGGCGTGACGCCCACGACCAACGCCCTGCGCCTGCTGGAAATGGTAGGCCTGGGCGATCAATAGTGGCATAGGCTTCCAGCCTGTGAACAGTGGCATAGGCTTCCAGCCTGTGAACAGTGGCATAGGCTTCCAGCCTGTGAACAGTGGCATAGGCTTCCAGCCTGTGAAAGCAGTGGCATAGGCTTCCAGCCTGTGAACCTGCCTGGTCTCGGCTGGGACAGCCGAGCTACTCTGTGGCCCCTGCCCCCTTCCCTCCTTTGCTTCCCATCATCATGCGACGCACCCTTCAACGCGGCGTCTGTGCCGCCTGGCTTGCTCTGTCTCTTTCCTGCCTCGCGGCGACTTCGGTTCGCGGTGACGACTGGCCCCAGTGGATGGGCCCGGAGCGTGACAACGTGTGGCGCGAGCAGGGAATCGTCGACACCTTTCCCGAGGCCGGTCCGCCGGTCCGCTGGAAAACGCCGGTCGCCAACGGCTACAGCGGTCCGGCCGTGGCCGATGGCCGCGTCTTCCTGACCGATTACCGGACCGCCGACAAATTGGACGAGTCGCTGCCGGAGAACGCGACGGGCCTGGAACGCGTGCTGTGCCTGGATCAGAACGATGGCCGCGTGCTGTGGCAGCACGCCTACCCGGTGCACTACGACATCTCCTACCCCAACGGCCCTCGCTGCACGCCCACGGTCGACGAAGACCGCGTGTACACGCTGGGCGCCGAGGGCCACCTGCACTGCTTGGCCACCGCCGACGGGCGAGTCCTCTGGTCGAAGAATCTGCCGAAGGCCTACGGTGCGAAAACGCCGCTGTGGGGATACGCCGGGCATCCGCTGGTCGACGGACCTCGCTTGATCGTGGTCGCCGGCGGGCCGGGCAGCCATGCCGTGGCGCTCGACAAACACAGCGGCGAAGAGATCTGGCGGCAGGGCACCAGTCCCGAACAGGGATACTGCCCGCCGACGATCATTCGGGCGGCGGGCGTCCGGCAATTAATTCTGCTGCACGCCGGAGCCTTGGAATCGGTCGATCCGGAAACGGGCCAAGCCTACTGGTCGGTGCCCTACGAGGCGGACAACGGCTCGGTGATCATGACGCCCGTTTACCACGAGGGACTGCTGTTCGCCGGCGGATTCAGCCGCCGCAACCTGTTGGTGGAACTGGATCAAGACCGGCCGGCGGCCACCGTGCTGTGGCGGGATGTGCGCCGGGCGGCTCTCTCGCCGGTGAACGTCCAACCGTTTGTCGAGGCCGGCACGATGTACGGCATGAGCCAGGACGGGGTGCTGTACGCGGTGGATTTCGCCAGCGGCCAGCGGCTGTGGGAATCGACCGCTCCGCTCCAGAGCGAGCGACCACAGAAAGTCGGGACCGCGTTTATGGTCCGGCACAAGGACCACGTGTGGATGTTCACCGAAGGCGGCGAGCTGGTGATCACGCGACTATCGCCGGAGGGTTATCAAGAAATCGACCGGACAAAAATCATCGCTCCCACGGCGACGGCGTATGGGCGGCGAGTCGTCTGGTCGGCTCCGGCTTGGGCGGGTGGGTGCGTCTTCGTCCGCAATGACGAAGCCTGCGTGTGCGTGGATCTGAGGCGGCAGGACTAATGTTCAAGCTTCGGCTAGGAAGCGGCGAGGCGGTCCAAAGTCTGGCGACTTCAGCTACGGCCAGATTCTAGAATCAAATGCTGATACACCACTAACCGGCCAAACCAAACCGGCGGGTAAACCGCAGCGAACGGTAGTGGGCGTACCAGCGGCGTTTGGCTAGGTTGTCACTGTGTCGGCGTTTGCGTTGTCCGTCAGGCATAATTTTTCTCCTGTGTGGTGGGCTATCCTCCTAAGCGGACCGGCGAGAAAAATGTTACGTGTTGGCCGGTGTTTCGCCATCAGTAAGATCATCGCATTCCCCTTGTTAACGGGACACTTTTTTGCCGGATTTCGACATCGCGATCGTGGGGGCCGGAGCGGCCGGTTTGGTGGCGGCAGCCCGAGCCGCCGAGCGAGCCGACGGCCGGCGAATCGTGCTGCTGGAGAAGAACCGCAAAACGGGTGCCAAAATCCTGATGAGCGGCGGCACGCGCTGCAATCTGACCCACGACTGCGACGCCGAAGGCATCCTCGCAGCCTTCGGACGCCCCGGGCGATTCCTGCGTCAGGCCCTCCAGGAGTTAACGCCTCGCGACACCGTGGCGATGTTCAACCGGCTGGGCGTGGCAACGAAAGTCGAAGCGACCGGCAAGGTGTTTCCGCAGAATGACCGCGCGGTCGAGGTTCGCGATGCCCTGCTCGCCGACGTGCTGCGCCGCGGCGTTCGCCTGCGAACCGAAGCCGGCGTGCGCGAGCTGCATCGGTGCGCGGACGGCTTCCGGCTCGATACGGCCGCCGGACCGCTGTCGGCCCGCCGCGTGATCGTCACCTCCGGCGGCCGCAGCTGGCCCGGCTGCGGCACCACCGGCGACGGCTACGGCTGGCTGGAGCGGCTCGGACACACGATCGAACCGACGCGCCCGGCCCTGGTACCGCTGACCGGCGGCGCGGCCTGGTCCCGGCAGCTCAGCGGCGTCACCCTGGACGACGTCCAGCTGGGCGTCTGGCAGCGGCCGGAAGCGGCCGGAGCGACGGCCAAGAAAGCTCGCCGCAAAGCCAAACCCGAGTGCCTGCGCCGGGGCGGATTCCTGTTCACCCACCAAGGCTTCTCCGGCCCGGCCGTGATGGACGTCAGCCGCGAACTGACCATCCCGAAAGGTCCCGAGCAGCGGCGGCTGCGTGCCGACTTCTTGCCGGACACCAGCGACGGACAGTTGCTCGACTGGCTCACCGCCCAGCGGCAGCGAGCCGGCGGGCAGAACGTCGCCGGACTGCTCGCCCAGCGGCTGCCGCGGCGACTGGCCGCCGAGCTGGTCCAGCAAGCCGCTGGCGACGCGGCCGCTCAGCCGCTGGCCGGCCACAGCGACGCGGCGCTGCGGCGATTGGTCGAGAGCGTCAAGCGCTGCGAGCTGCACGTGCACGGTTCGCGCGGATTTGAGAAAGCCGAAGTCACCGCCGGCGGCGTGCGGCTGAGCGAGGTGGATCCGCGGACGATGCAGAGCCGCCTGGTGCCGGGTTTATACATCGCCGGCGAGATCCTGGACCTGGACGGCTGGATCGGCGGCTACAACTTCCAAAGCGCCTTCAGCACCGGCCACGTCGCCGGCAGCGCCGCGGGGGAGATGGAAATCTGAAATCTGCTGATTCTAACGGAATCTATGTATGGCGTGCGAAGCTCGGTCGCAGCAGCCACGCCAGTGGCGACAGAATGTAGCCATGGGCGTCAGCCCATGGTATGGGTGCCCCCAACGGCATTTAGTCCCGAAGGGACGACAGGAATGCATCTCCTGTCGTCCCTTCGGGACTAGCGTAATCGTGTCGTTCTCGTACCACGCACCTCGCGCCCGTGGCTACATCCTGCCGTCCCTGCGGGACTAAAACACGAGTTACGAATGAAAATTCGCGTACATAGAATCCGGTAGAGTTAGGAAATCTGAAAATCTCAAATCGAGCACCATCCGAACTCGCAACTCGCAACTCGCAACTCGCAACTCGCAACTCGCAACTCGCCACTCGCCACTCGCCACTCGCCACTCGCCACTCGCCACTCGCCACGAACAACCAAACTCTGGCGAGTTCAGCTACGGGGCTCATCAACCATCAACCATCAACCATCAACCATCAACCAACAACCAACAACCAACAACCAACAACCAACAACCAACAACCAACAACCAACAACCAACAACCAACAACCAACCCACGCTTCCCTCTCCCTCCGTTTGCCCTTGGCCGTCTGCCGTTACAATACCGCGGCTGTCTCGTCATTCTTCTCTTCTTTGCCGGCTGACTCGATGCCTGACTTGATCGCCCAGGGGCCTCGGATGAGCGACCGGTGGCGGCGGACGCTGCCCGCTGGTGGCGATGGCGATGGGCCTGCGCCCAGCGTTTGCATCGGCCGCGTCGAAGGTACCTGGCAGGTCGAATGGGATGACCGGATCTCGCGCGAGCACGCGCGAGTGACGCTGCAAAGCGATGGCCGCGTGCTGGTCCAGCGGCTGCCTTCGGGCCGCAATCCGATCTTTCACTTCGGCCAACGCAGCGACCGTTTTGTGCTGGCTGCCGGCGAACATTTTGTCATCGGACGCACCACGTTCACCCTGGCCAACCGGCCGGCCGTCAGCTCCGATTCCGACGATGCCGTGGGCGTCACCGAACACGCGTACGACCGCGCGATGCTGCGGCGACAAGGCTTCCGCGATGCGCCCCGCCGAATCGATGTGCTGGGCCGGCTTCCCGACTTGATCGCCGGCAGCAGCAACGACAACGAATTGTTGGTGCGGGTCGCCGGCGTGCTGCTGCAGGCCACGCCGGATGCCTCGGCCGTGGCCATTCTGCAGGTCGTCCAGAATAAGACGGCCCCGCCGACGACACCCCCAAACGCCCCGGATGACGGGGACGAATCAAAGAGCGACCAAGACGATGTGTCTTCGACCGCCGGAGACGAGGTGCGGGTGCTGCACTACGACACGCGACTGGCCGACCGGCCGGGCCCGAGCCCCAGTGCGCGGTTGGCTCGCCGAGCGGTGCGTGCGGGCGAGAGCGTGCTGCACCTGTGGAGCGGCCGCTCGCGAAAGGACGACGCCCCGGCCGGGACCGCTTACACGGCCAGCGAAGATGTCGACTGGGCGTTCTGTGTGCCGATCCCCTCGGACGCCTGTCGCGGCTGGGCCCTGTACGTGACGGGACAGCTGGGCGTGCACGGTGGGGTGCGGCTGGAACAATCGCTGCAAGCCGCCCCGACCGATCTGCAGGACGACGTCAAATTCACCGAACTGGTCGCCACGACGCTGGGCAACTTGCGCCAAGTCCGTTCGCTGCAGCGGCGGCAAGCCGGGCTGCGGCGGTTCTTCGCTCCGGTCGTGATGGACGCCCTGGCGACCCGCGACGCCGACGAAGTGCTCGAGCCGCGTGAGGCCGACGTGTCGGTGCTGTTCTGCGACCTCCGCGGTTTCTCGCGCCGCAGCGAACAGGCGTCGGACCAGCTGCTGGACCTGCTGACGCGCGTCAGCGAAGCTCTGGGCGTGATGACGCGGCACATCCTGGACCGCGACGGCGTGGTCGGCGACTTCCACGGCGACGCGGCGATGGGCTTTTGGGGTTGGCCGCTGGACCAGGCCGACGCCCCGGGACGAGCTTGCCGGGCGGCGCTGGCGATCAACGATGAATTCCTCACCGCGGCGACCGGGGCCAATCGCCCGATGAGCGGGTTTCGCTGCGGGATCGGCATCGCCACGGGCCGCGCCGTAGCCGGCCGCATCGGCACGATCGACCAGGTCAAGGTGACGGCGTTCGGACCGGTGGTGAACCTGGCCAGCCGGCTGGAAGGCATGACGCGTCCCCTGGCCGCCGAGATCCTGATCGACGAACCGACCGCCACGTTTGTCCGCCACAGCGTCCCGCCCACGGTCGCTCGCGTCCGCCGCTTGCTGCGCGTGCGCCCGGCAGGCTTCCAGTCGGCCATCGACGTCTGCCAATTGCTGCCGCCGGCCGGGCCTCAGTCGCCGCTGAGCGACGAGGATCTGGGGCAGTACGAAGCCGCGCTGGATGCCCTGATCCTGGGCCGCTGGGACGAAGCGTTCGCCGCCCTGCACGAAGTGCCCACGGCCGATCGTGCCAAGGATTTCCTAACCGCCACGATCGCTCGTCACGGCCGCGTCGCTCCGCCGGGCTGGGACGGCGTGATCGATCTGCCTAAAAACTAGCGACGAGACAATCCTACAATGCATGTATTGGTAACCGGATGCGGTGGCTTCCTCGGCTCGGAAATCGTCCGTCAACTGCTCCGCCGCGGCGACAGCGTTCGTGGGCTGGGCCGCCGCGAGTACCCACAGCTGACCGACGCCGGGATGCAGCTGCACCAGGGTGACGTTCGCGATGCGACCACCGTGCGGGAGGCTTGCCGCGGCGTCGACGCCGTCGTGCACACGGCCGCCAAGGCCGGGGTGTGGGGCAGCTGGAAGTCGTACTACGAGATCAACACGCTGGGCACCGAGAACGTGCTCCGCGGCTGCGAGGCCGAGGGCGTTAAGGCGTTGGTCTATACGAGCAGCCCCAGCGTGACGTTCGATGGCCAGGATCAATCGGGCATCGATGAATCGGCCCCCTACCCGACTCGGTGGCTGTGCCATTACCCGCACACCAAAGCGCTGGGCGAACAAGCGGTCCTGGCGGCTCATCGGCCGGGCTCGCTGCAAACCGCTTCGCTGCGTCCGCATTTGATTTGGGGCGAACAGGACCCGCATCTCTTCCCACGGCTGATCGCCCGCGCTCGTTCGGGGCGGCTGCGCATCGTCGGCGATGGGCAAAACCGGATCGACACGGTGCACGTGGAAAACGCCGCAGCCGCTCACCTCTGCGCCCTGGACCGGTTGGACGAAGATGCGAACAGCCCGGCGGGCGGACGCGCCTATTTCATTACCCAGGACGAACCGGTGCCCTGCTGGAAATGGATCGCCGACGTGCTGCAAGCGGCCGGCGTCGAACCACCGCGCCGGCGGATCGGTTTCGCCGCGGCGTGGCGAGCGGGCGCGGTCCTAGAAGGCCTGTACCGGGCCACGGGGCGCAAGAGCGAGCCGCCGATGACGCGTTTCCTAGCAGCCCAGCTGGCCAAGGACCACTACTTCGACATCTCCGCCGCCCGCCAAAGGCTGGGGTACCAGCCGGCGGTCAGCAACGCCGAAGGCCTCGAGCGGCTGCGGAAAGCGTGGGAGGGGGGGGTTGGTTGATGGTTGATGGTTGATGGTTGTTAGTGGCGAGTGGCGAGTTCGGACGGTGCTAGATTTGAGATTTGCTGACTCCGGCGGAATCTATGCATGGCGTGCGAAGCTCGGGGCGCAGCAGCCACGGCAGTGGCGACATGTGGTAGCCCCAGGCGCGAGCCTGGGGTGCCGCCCCCACAACCGCGCGCCAGTCCCAGAGGGACGGCATGAAATCTGATGCGATCCTTCATGTCGCCCTTCCAGGGCTTTCGCTTACGTTCATTCCGGTTTCCCCGGGCTCGCGCTTTGGGGCTACCACAATCAATCGCTCCGCGATTTGGGAACATTCGTTCCCAACCATAGAATCCGTTAGAGCCGGCAGATTTCAGATCCAACCTCCTGGCGAGGGCGGGGATTGCAAATTGCAAATTGAACACTGCAAATTTGAAATTTGAAATTTGCAGTGTGCAATTTGCAATCTCCCGCTCCGTTCCCTCTCCCGCTCCGCTCTCTATCGCCTTACGGGCGTGTCTCCGGCGGCCCGACTGCGGCTGCGCGCCTGCTGGTTGTCAATTCGGTATAAACCTTGTAGCTTTGCGGCTGATTGTTTTTGGTTTTTTTGGCTCGCAGCTTTCCTTTCTTTCCCCTCCAAAGGTCCCTGTGATCGCACCGGATCCTTCGTCCCTGCCCTCGTCGCACCAATTGCCGGACCAACAACGAGTCGTGATTACGGGCGTCGGATTGACGGCCCCCAACGGCAACGACTGGGCGTCGTATCGCGCTGCGCTGCTGGAAGGCCGCAGTGGCGTGCAGCCGTATGAGATCCGTTATTTCGGCAAGACCCTGGCCGGAATCTGCGACTACGACACGCGCAAGTACCAGACTCGCAAAGAGATCCGCCGCGGGACTCGAGCCGGCAGCGTCGGGGTTTACGCCGCCGGCGAAGCGGTCGGGCACAGCGGCCTGGACTGGGACAACGTCGATCGCTCGCGGGTCGGGATCTATATCGGCGTCACCGAACACGGCAACGTCGAAACCGAAAACGAGATCCACGAGATCAAGGGTTACGACTACAACACGGACTACTGGTCGCACCACCACAACCCCCGCACCGTGGCCAACAACCCCGCCGGCGAGATCGCTCTGAACATGGGCATCACCGGGCCGCACTACACGATCGGGGCCGCCTGTGCCGCCGGCAACGCGGGCTTGATCCAGGGCGCCCAGATGCTGCGGCTGGACGAATGCGACGTGGCCCTGGCCGGGGGAACCAGCGAATCGATCCACACCTTTGGCATCTTCGCCAGCTTCAACAGCCAGGGTGCGTTGGCCGTGCACGACAACCCGGCCGAGGCGTCGCGGCCGTTCGACACGGAGCGCAACGGGATCGTCGTGGCCGAAGGCGGCTGTGTGTACGTCCTGGAACGGCTGAGCGATGCCAAGGCGCGCGGCGCGGAGATCTACGGCGAACTGGTCGGATACGCGATCAACACCGACGCCACCGACTTCGTGCTGCCCAACCCCGAGCGGCAAGCCCAGTGCGTGCGCTTGGCCCTGCGGCGAGCCGGGCTCGAGGCCGGCCAGATGGACATCGTCAGCACCCATGCCACGGGCACCACCAGCGGCGACGCCCAGGAATGCCAGGCCCTGCGGGAAGTGTTTGCCGGCTGCAAACGTGTCCACTTCAACAACACCAAGAGCTACATCGGGCACGCGATGGGCGCGGCCGGAGCTCTGGAATTGGCCGGCAACCTGCCCGCCTTCAAGGATGGGGTTTGCCATCCGACGATCAACGTCGACAATCTGGATCCCGACTGCGCCCTCGACGGACTGGTCCTGAACGAGCCGCAGGAGCTTGGCGGGGTCGAATACATCCTGAACAATTCGTTCGGCATGCTGGGGATCAATTCGGTCGTCATCATCCGCCGTTATTAATGTTCAACACCCGTTTCCCTTTCCCCTTGAACCAGTAACGCGTTTTCTGAGACGCGGCACAAACACAATGACCAACGACGAAATTCGCGAAGAGATCATCGACATTCTCGAAGACATCGCTCCCGATGAAGACCTGGGCGACCTGGACGACGAGAAATCGTTCCGCGACCAGCTGGAACTGGACAGCATGGACTTCCTGGACATCGTGATGGAACTGCGCAAGCGGCACCGCGTCCAGGTCCCCGAGGAGGATTATCCGCAACTGGCCAGCATGGCCAGCACGGTTGCCTACCTGGAACCCAAGATGCGTGACATCGTCAAGAACTGACGATGTACGACACGATCATCATCGGCGCGGGGATGAGCGGGTTGGCGGCCGGAATCCGGCTGGCTCACTTCGACCAACGCGTCTGCATCCTCGAGCGCCACTACACGATCGGAGGCCTCAACTCGTTCTATCGCATGAACGGCCGCGACTACGACGTCGGCTTGCATGCGATGACGAACTTTTCGCGCAAAGGCACCAAGACCGGCCCGCTGCCGAAACTGCTGCGTCAACTGCGGCTGCGGTGGGACGATTTTCAACTGGCCGAACAGCTCGGTTCGGAGATCCGCTTCCCCGGCGTCTCGCTGCAGTTCGGCAACGACGCCGAACTGCTCCGCAGCGAGATCGCCGAACACTTCCCGGATCAGGTCGACGGTTACGACCGCGTGGTCGGCCGCCTGCTGGATTACGACGACCTCGACGGCGACAACCCGGACTTTCTGCGTTCCTCGCGGGAGGTCTTGGCCGAATGCATCAGCGAACCGTTGCTGGTGGAAATGCTGCTGTGCCCGCTGATGTGGTACGGCAATGCGCGGCAGAACGACATGGACTTTGGCCAGTTCTGCATCATGTTCCGCGCCTGCTACCTGGAAGGGTTCGCCCGGCCGTTCAAGGGCGTGCGGCTGATCTTGAAAAACCTGGTTCGCAAGTTCCGCGGCCTGGGCGGCGAACTGAAACTCCGCAGCGGTGTCTCGCGGATCCACGTCGAAGATGGCCACGCCACCGGCGTCGTCCTGGACGATGGCACCGAACTGGAGGGCCGCCGAATCCTGTCTTCGGCCGGCGCGATCGAAACCTTGCGGCTGTGCGACGACATCACCGAGGCGGAAGTCGCCAAAGCGGGGCAGCTGTCCTTTATCGAATCGATTTCGATCCTCGACAAACAACCCCAGCAACTGGGCTTCGATCGCACGATCCTGTTCTACAACGACAGCGAGCGGTTTCACTGGCAGCGGCCCGAAACCGGGCTGTGCGATGTCCGCACCGGCGTCGTCTGCTCGCCCAACAACTATGCCTACGCGCCGGACGAAGGCAGCCTGCCCGACGGCATCATTCGCATCACCACCCTGGCCGACCACGACCGTTGGTGCGCGCTGTCGGACAAAGCGTACCGGGCCGAAAAGGTGGTCCAGCAGGACGCGGCGATCGAGTCGGCGATTCGCTTCATGCCGGACTTCCGGCGGCACGTAATCGATGCCGACGTGTTCACGCCCAAAACCATCCGCCGCTTCACCTGGCACGACAACGGCGCCGTCTACGGAGCACCGGAGAAGCAACTCGACGGCACCACCCACGTCGACAACCTGTACCTATGCGGCACCGACCAGGGTTTCGTGGGCATCGTCGGCGCGATCGTTTCCGGAATCAGCATGGCCAATCGGTATTGCCTGCGCCCGATGGAGTAGCCCCCGGTTATTAGCCGCAGGGCGCAAGCCCTCGGTTCGATCAGCCGCAGGGCGCGAGCCCAATGCCATCTACTTTCACCATCGCTTGCGATTGAAGCGTTAGCGGAGCGGCGCAAGCCGCCCGGTGTGTGAAGGTTCGCACCGCAAAACCGGACGGCTCGCGCCGTTCCGCTACAAAGGAAGTGGCATTGGACGCTAGCCCACGGTTCGATCGTGACTCGGCTGAGGACAGCCGAGCTACTATTGGGGGCTCGCAAGAGGATCGCCAGTTGCGAAGCAACGACCGTCGATAGCCTGGGATGCTAATCCCAGGTCGGCCACACCCCACCCCATGGATAGTCGCGAAGCGACGACCTTTGGCTTGCGCGACGCAATTCTTCGATGGACGCTGTAAGGCACGGGCACAAACGACTGCCGTCGCTCCGCGACTCCCGACGTATCTTGGGGGGCTCCTACCTCGGATTGGCATCCGAGGCTATCAACCGCCATCGCTTCGCGATTCAGCGCGTTGCGGCAGGCGACAGACCACAGAACCGGACGCTAGCCCACGGTTCGATCGTGACTCGGCTGAGGACAGCCGAGCTACTATTGGGGGATCGCAAGAGAATCGCCAGTTGCGAAGCAACGACCGTCGATAGCCTGGGATGCTAATCCCAGGTCGGCCACACCCCACCCCATGGATAGTCGCGAAGCGACGACCTTTGGCTTGCGCGACGCAATTCTTCGATGGACGCTGTAAGGCACGAGCACAAACGACTGCCGTCGCTCCGCGACTCCCGACGTATCTTGGGGGGCTCCTACCTCGGATTGGCATCCGAGGCTATCAACTGCCATCGCTTCGCGATTCAGCGCGTTGCGGCAGGCGCCAGAGCACAGAACCGGACGCTAGCGCGCCAGCGGCTAATAGACACATCAGCCGCAGGGCGCAAGCCCAATGCCATCTACTTTCACCATCGCTTGCGATTGAAGCGTTAGCGGAGCGGCGCAAGCCGCCCGGTGTGTGAAGGTTCGCACCGCAAAACCGGACGGCTCGCGCCGTTCCGCTACAAAGGAAGTGGCATTGGGCACTAGCCCACGGTTCTTCCTGGCGGGCCTGCAGGAACCGTACCCTCGCGTCCCGGCGGCTGGTACGATCGGGGGTGGGACCTGGGAGCGGCTGGGCGTTTGGCTTAACATACCGGCCGACCCTTCGTTCCTTGCCAGTTCTCCCCTGCTGCCCGAGCCCCACATGTCCCAGTCGGCTGATTCGGATCCTTCGAGCCCGCTTCCACTGCGATACCGCCGCGTCGTCCTGAAGCTCAGCGGCGAGACCCTTTCGGCGGCGGGCGACCGCGGGATCAGCGGCGACGAGGTCGCGCAGATCGCTTCTCAGATCCGCGCCGCGATGGACAGCGGCTGCGAGATCGCCGTGGTGATCGGCGGCGGCAATATCCTTCGCGGCGCCCAGTTCTCGGGACGCACCAACAGCGTCCAGGAAGCCACCGCACACTACATGGGCATGCTGGCCACGACGATCAACGCCCTGGCCCTGCAGGACGCCCTGGAAGCGGCCGGTTGCCAGACGCGGGTGATGTCGGCGCTCAGCATGGACACGATCTGCGAACGGTTCATCCGCCGCCGCGCCGATCGGCATCTGAGCAAGGGGCGGGTGGTGATCCTGGCCGCCGGCATCGGCAGCCCCTTCGTCACGACCGACACCGCAGCGGCCCAGCGTGCGTTAGAATTGAACGCCGATGTCGTCCTCAAAGCCACCCGGGTCGATGGCGTGTACAGCGAAGACCCCGAGAAAAACCCGCACGCGGTGATGTACGAAACGCTGGACTATGCGGAAGTCATCGAGAAGAATCTCCGCGTCATGGATGCGACCGCGATCGCCCTGTGCCGCGAACACGGCACGCCGATCCTGGTATTCAATTTCAACAAAACCGGCAATATCGTCAAAGCGGTTGCCGGCGAGAGCGTCGGTACCTGGATCGGCCCCAAACCCGCTCAGTAATTCACCACCCTCTGGTCAATAGAAGGAAGACACCTATGTCGATGTCCACCGATGAAATCCTGATGGATTCCGAAGAACGGATGGAGAAAGCCGTCAACGTTCTGACGCAGAACCTGGCCGGAATCCGCACGGGCCGAGCCAACGCGGGACTGGTCGATTCGCTGCGCGTCGAAGTCTATGGGTCGCAGACCCCGCTGAAACAATTGGCCTCGATCGGCACGCCCGAACCCCAGCAGATCGTGATCCGGCCCTACGATACCGGCACGATCAAAGAGATCGAGAAAGCGATCGTCGCCGGCGACCTGGGCCTGAACCCGCAAAGCGATGGGCGGCTGATCCGCCTGAACGTCCCCCCGCTGTCGACCGAAGTTCGCAAAAAAATGGTCGCCCGAATCAAGGAACTGGCCGAAGACGCCAAGATCTCGATCCGTAACATCCGCCGCGATGCCAACAAAGCCGCCGATGCGGCGGAAAAAGAAAAAACCCTCTCCGAAGACGATCGAGATAAACTGAAAGAAGACGTTCAAGAGCTGACCAAGAAATACGAAGCCCAGGTCACCGAAGCAGCCAAGGCGAGGGAAGCCGAAGTTCTTGAACAGTAGGGCGAGTTCGGTGGCCGCCTAACCGTTGGCGAGCCAGGCATTGAGCGAGACTGAAACGTTACGGCTGAATTGCCCCAAGTGTCAGGGCAGCGTGCGCGTGCGGACCTCTGCGGTCGGCCAACGGGTGCGCTGCCCTCGCTGTTCGGCGGACTTCAAAGTCCCCGGCGTGGCCGCCGCCCGCAACGATGACGACGACTGGCTGAACCTCGACCAGCCCCTGCCGCCGGCGGCTGGCCCACAGGACAAGCAGGACGCCGCTGCAGCAAAGCCGCCCGGGGCAGGCAAATCCGCGGCCCCGTCCCCGTCTGCAAGAAAACCGTCACCACCTGCGCGAAAACCGTCACCAGGTGCGAACAAACGGGCACCAGCTGCGAGCAAACCGGCATCAGCTGCGAGCAAGCCGGCATCGACCGGTTCGGCCGCCAGTGCTCCGCCTCGAGGCCCCTCGGCCGCCGCACCGATGGGCCCAGGTCCCAGCAGCGACTTTCCCGATGGCGATTTTCCGGCTGCTGACTTTCCCGATGGCGACTTTCCCAGCGGCGACTTTCCCAGCGGCGAATCCGGCGGCGGCGACTTCGATCTGTTCGGCGGTGACTTCCCTACCCTGCCCGATCTGCCGGCCGCCGACGCGACCCCGCCGCCGGCCGCTCCCTTGGCCGCGACCGCCGAGGAAGGCCCCGACGAGTTCCGCGTGAATTGTCCGATCTGCGGCTCGATCACCTACGCCCGCCGCGACCAGGTTGGCAAACAGGTCAAGTGCCACGATTGCTTTACCAAGATCACGGTCCCGGCCCCGCCGAAACCCAAATCGGTGTATCGCCCGGATCTGGAGAAGGCCGAAGTCTTCGACTTCAGCGACGCCGGCGAAGAGGCGCCGCAGTACGAGCTGCCCTATCGCAAGCGCGCCGAGGAATACTTGCGAGAAGCCGAGGAGGCGGACAGCGAAGAAGAGGACGATTACGAGAACCCGGACGTTCGCAACTGGGCGATCGGCGTTTTCAAAATCTTCTTGGACCCCCAGGTCCCCATACACTGGTTGTTGCTGTCGATCCTGGGCACGGCCGTGGGTGCCGCTTCGGTGATCCTGGCCTTCGTCGGTGTCATTCCGACCGCCCTGCTGAACTTGCTCTTCTGGTCGTTCGTGTTCTCCTGCGGGTTTTCGATCATGGAGTCGGTTTCGAACAATGCCCGCAGCGTGAAGAGCTGGCCCTACATGGATCCGACCGAATGGTTCAACGAACTGGCCGTGGTGGGGACCGCCGCGGCGATCTGCATCGGCCCGCCCGCGATCGTGGGCGGCTTGGTATTCGGCCTGCATCCGATCACGGTGATGATCACGATGTTCTCGCTGTTCCTGATGTTTCCCTATGTGTTGATTTCGATCTTGGATTCGGACAGCGTGTTCACGCCGTTCTCGGCCGACGTGACCAAGAGCATCACGCGCTGTCAGGACCAGTGGGGCGTGCTGTACCTGACCTCGGGCGTGCTGTTCTTCGGCATGTTCTTCTTCTACATCGTGTGTTTCATGATGCCGCCGCTGATGGCCGTGGTGATGGTCTACTTTGCCACGATCGCCGCGTTGTTCGTGTACTTTTCGATGATCGGCCGCCTGGCCTACGCGATCGGCCACACGGTCAACGCCCCGCCACCGGACAAAGCCTAACCAGTGGCATAGGCTTCCAGCCTGTGAAAGTAGCACGGCTGTTTCAGCCGTGAAAAACTCCCTCTCGGCTGGGACAGCCGAGCTACTCTGCCACGGATTCAACTCTCGGGCTGGGCGGCGATTTCGGCGGCGAACCGGGCGTCCTGATGACGGACCGTTTGGCCCGTTAGATCCGCCACGATGCGATCCACGTGCTCGTGGCAGTTCTCCAGAAAAATCTTGTAGCGGCTGCTCTGCGAACCCGCCACCGCGGTGCCGGCGACGTAGATGCCGGCCGCGTTGCTCTGCATCGTTTGCTCGTCGATCTGCGGCCGGAGGCTGTCCTCGATCAATTCAACCCCCGCCATCTCGAACAGCCGCTTGTCCTGCTCGTAACCGATCAACTTCAGCACGTCGTCCACCGCCACGCGCTGCGTCGCCGCTTCGGCTCCGCTTTCGCCGACCGATCCGTGCCCCTTTACCGGTTCCAACACCACGTGGTCGCCGTGGATGGCGGCGGGCCGGGTGCCGAAGTAAGCGCGGATTCGGCCGGCCGCGCACAGGCCCCGGATCTCGGGCAACAACCAGTACTTGATCCCGTCCTCGGGCAGCGTCGCGCCGCGATAGCTGAGGCTGACCTCGGCCCCGGCGTGATGCAGACGCAGGGCCGCTTCGACCGCACTGTTTCGCCCGCCCACGATCAAGACCCGCCGGCCCACATAGCGGTGCGGCTCGCGCAGGTAGCCGTCGACGTGCGGCAGGTCTTCGCCGGGGACCCCCAAGCGGCGTGGCCGATCCGTGCCGCCACAGGCCAGGACGACGTTCTGGCAGTCCAGCGCGGTGCGCGTGCCGCGGCCTTCGGTGATCACGCGAAAGCGAGTCTCGCCGTCCGGGCCACCCTGCCCGTCCGACTCACGCCGCTGGATGTCGACCACGCGTTGATAGGTACGCACCGGGATATCGAACTGGGCGACGACGCCGCGCAGGTACGCCAGGTACTGTTCGCGAGTGGCTTTGGCCTGATCCGGCGTCACCAAGGGCACGCCCGCGATGGCGATGCGTTCATTGCTGCTGAACCAACGAGTCTGGGGCGCCCACCAGGAGATCGTCTGCCCGATCGCTCCGGCGTCGACGATCTCGAACGGGATACGGCGTCGCCGCAGGGCCACGGCCAATTCCAATCCGATGGGCCCTGCCCCGACGATAATCACACGTGTCGAAGCGCTAACCGAAGCATCCATAACAGGTTTTCTAGCGTTATTGATTTTTCTAGCGTTGTTAACTTGGATCTGAATTCTGACTTTGGCTTTGCTGGAATTCCGTGATGGCGTCTACCAGGGCCTGCATCGTGTACGGCTGGGCTTCGACGCTTGCCTCGAGACCGTGGCGAGCCAGGGTGGCCGTGGTGGTCGGACTGATACTGGCCAGTTTGGCGTTGCGCAGGGAATCACCGAACAGGCGGACCAGCGAATCGGCGATCGCGCTGCTGGTGACCGCGATCCAGTCCACCTCGCCGGCTGTGAGGCGAGCGGCCAGCTGCGGGTCGGCCTCGGCGACGTCTCGGTTCTGGTAGGCGACGACGCGCCGAACCTCGCCTCCGGCGTCGGCCAGCAGGGTATCGAGCGTATCGCGTCCGCGGCTGGCGCGGATCAACCAGAACCGCCGACCGGCCGCGCGGCCGGCCAGCACTTCGGCCAGGCCTTCGGCATCGAAGCGCTCCGGCACCACGTCCGCTCGCACGCCTCGCCGGCCGAGGGCCTCGGCCGTTCGGCTCCCCACCGCGGCAACTCGCACCCCCGCCAATCGCCGGGCGTCCTTGCCAAGTGTCGTCAAGCGATCGAAGAAATATTCCACACCGTTACGGCTGGCGAAGACCAGCGTCTCGCCGGACGTCAGCTGGCCGATCGCTTCGTCCAGCGGAGCCCAATCGGCCGGGGGCGCGATTTCGATTGCCGGCTGCAACAACACTTCCGCCCCACGAGATCGTAGTGGTTCGGCCAGCTCTTCGGCCTGCTGCTGCGGTCGACAGACCAACACGCGCTGGCCAAACAGAGGTCGCAGATCGAACCAGCCGAAGGTCGCGGCCAACTGGGTTACCGGGCCCAGGATCACGATCACCGGCGGCCGAAACTTGCTGGCCGGCGTCAGATGCCCCACGACTTCGTCCAGCCGGCAGTGCAAACTCTGCTGATCCGGCAGGCTGCAGCGGCGGAGGATGGCGGCCGGCGTGTCGGCAGGCTTGCCGGCATCCAACAGCGCCTGGGTCCAGGTTTTGACGGTGGTCACGCCCATGTAGATCACCAGCGTGCCGGGAAACCGTGCCAACGCCTCCCAGTCCAGGGCCGATTTCGGCTTGCCGGGTTCCTCGTGCCCGGTCACCAGGGCGACGGCCGAGGCCAGTTTGCGGTGCGTGACCGGGATCCCGGCGTAGCTGCTAGCGGCCAGGGCGGCGGTGATGCCGGGGATGATTTCAAAGCGAATTCCCGCATCGCGCAGGGCCTCGGCTTCTTCGGCCGTGCGCGCAAACACCGCCGGATCGCCGCCTTTCAGCCGCGCGACGATGCGGCCCGCGCGGACGTGCCGCAGCATCTCCTCGATAATTTCGTCCTGCGTCCAGATCCGGCTGCGGCCGTGCTTGCCCACACAGATGTGCTCGGCGGCCGGCGCGTGCGACAACAGCGCCGCATTGCTCAGCCCGTCGTACAACACGACATCGGCCGCCTCGAGGCAGGCCGCCCCCCGCAGGGTCAGAAGTCCCGGGTCACCCGGGCCGGCACCGATAAGATAAACCTGAGCTGAATTCAATTTGTCGGGGCCCTTGGCGGTAAAATACAACAGTTAAACGCGGGACGCTGGGCAAATTGCTCCAGCTTTCCTGGCCGGCAAAAGGTAGCTCTGGACAGAATCGCCGCCCAGCGGCATACTTTGAGGTTCGTTAGTGTGACCAAGATAGCCTTACCCTACTAAACAACCAGTATGCCTAACTCAGCTAGTGCCAAGAAGCGACTGCGTCAGAACGAAAAACGTCGTGCTGCCAACCGTGCGGTCAAGAGTGCCATGCGCACGCAGATCCGTAAAGTCCGCGAAGCGGTCGAATCGGGAGAATTGGACTCGGCCGAAACCGAAGCTCGCGTGGCTGCCAAGCACCTCGATCGAGCCGGCGCCAAGGGCGTGATTCACCGCAATGCCGCCGCTCGCACGAAAAGCCGCCTGCAGCACCTGATCAAAAAAGCCAAAGCGACGAAGTAGTTTCGCCGGGGAACCGCCCTCGATGGTTCCCTCCACGCCGCGCTTCGCCCGCTTTGTTGAACTCCCTATCGAGACCAACCCGTGAAGTGCCAGCACTGCGAAAAACCAGCGACGTTCCATATCACGGAACTGACCGACCCGGATGGCCCCAAGGTGATGCATCTGTGCGAAGAGCACGCTCGCGGGTTCCTCTCCCAGGAGTCACCCACGCCGGTGGCCTCGGTCGCCAGTGCGCTGGCCAAACAACTGAAACTGGGACAGACCAAGGAAGAACTCGCGGAGCTGGATCGCAAGGCCTGCCCGGTGTGCGGGATCACGTTCTACGAATTCCGCAATGCCGGCCGCCTGGGGTGCCCCTACGACTACACCCACTTCCAAAAGGACCTCGAGCCGCTGTTGAGCAATATCCACGATTCGCTCGAACACCACGGCAAACGGCCCCAACGCAGCGCCCCGACCGCCGACCTGCAGGCCCAGGCCATCCAGCTGCGACGGGAAATGGACGAAGCGGTCGAGCGAGAGGATTACGAGCGAGCCTCGGAGATCCGCGACCAGCTGCGAGCCCTCGAAGCGGGCAAAGACGAAGCGAGCAAGGACGAGGCCGGCTCCGATGCTGCCGACCAACCGTCGGCACAGTCGAAGAAGGCGTCGAAATCTTCCTCGCCGTCGAAGCCCTCCAAGCGACCCAAACCGCCAAAATCATCCAAACCCTCTGACCCGCCGGAGCCTCCTTCGCAAGCGGAGGATGCTTGATCATGCAGCCGACCGAAAAACTGGATGAACTGGCCGGCCGCTGTGGCGAATGGTTGCGCGGCACGGGCCCGGAATCGGACATCGTGATCAGCAGCCGCATCCGCTTGGCTCGCAATCTGAGCGATTATCCGTTCATCCGCCGCTGCAGCGAAGAGGATCGGCTGGCTATCGAACGCACCGTGGCCGCACGGCTGAACAAGCTGGAGGAATGGAACGACGTCCGCTACATCAACGTCGGCGGGTTGTCCGAGGTCGACCGCCAATTCCTGGTCGAACGGCAATTGATCAGCCGCGAGCTGTCCGAGACCGAAGGGGCTCGAGCCGTGGCGATCGATCCCAGCGAACAGTTCAGCGTGATGATCAACGAAGAGGATCATCTGCGGCTGCAGGTCATGCACAGCGGCCTGGACCTGACCAAAGCTTGGGAACAGATCAATCATCTGGATGATTTGATCGAAGGGGCGATCACCTACGCCTACCATCCCAAGTACGGCTACCTGACCGCCTGTCCGACCAACGTGGGCACGGGCCTGCGAGTCAGCGTGATGATGCACCTGCCGGCCCTGGTCATCACCCGCCAGATCGACAAGGTCTTCCGCAGCCTGCAGAAGATCAGCGTAACGGTTCGCGGCCTGTACGGCGAAGGCAGCCAGTTCACCGGCGACTTCTATCAGGTCAGCAACCAGATCACCCTCGGCAAGAGCGAAACCGAACTGGTCGAACAGGTGGGCGAAGTCGTGCCGGTGTTGATCGATTACGAACGCCGCGCCCGCCAGTTCCTGGTCGACCAGAGCGAACAGGACCTTCACGACGACGTCAGCCGCGCCCTGGGCATCCTCTGCACGGCCAAGAAGATCAGCAGCGAAGAAACCATGCACTACCTGTCGAAGGTTCGCATGGGCGTCAACCTGGGGCTGATCGAAAGCGTCGCGGTCAAGAAGATCAACGAGCTGTTCATCCACACCCAACCAGCTCATCTTCAAAAACTGCACGGCCGCTTGCTGGGCTCCTCCGACCGCAACGTCCAGCGAGCCAACTATCTCCAGCGCCACCTCAGCGGCGACGAAGGCGGACCGGCCGACTTGAACTAGTCGCCGTAGCTGCACTCCCGTAGCTACTCCTCGCCAGAGTTTGGGCGTAGCTGAACTCGCCAGAGTTTGGACGGCATTGAGAACGCTCAGCGGCCGCCCCCCCAAAGTCTGGCGACTTCACGGGCTGTCGATTTACTCGAAAACGCATTGCTAATGTGAGCCGTTTGGGCGTTAGCCCCGGTTTTGCGGTGACCAAACCGAGGCTATCGCCTAAACGGCTCAATAAATCGACAGCCCGTTCAGCTACGGGAAAAGGGTTAGGGCAACAGTACGTCGGTGATCACGAACTCGACTTCGCTGGGGACCACGCCGGTGGGCGTTTCGTAGTGGAACGAGTAATCCTCGACCTTGCCGCCCAGATCGAACAGGTAGCCCACGCCGACTTCGCTGCTGGTCTGGCGATAGACCTGGTACCCCAAGTGTTCGCTTCGCGTGCCATCGGCGGCGGTCACGTAAGCCGGATTCTCAAAGACCCACTGGCGATGACTCTCCAGCGAACGATCGGCGTTTTCCATCGCCATCAGCACGCGGATTTCGTGCAAGGGACCGTTCGGCCGGATCGCTTCCAGTTTTACGGTGACCGCGCCGTTGCGAGCTTCATCGGCACCTTTGGCCAGCGGGAAATCGAACGTCGCGCTGGGTCCCGGGATCAGCGCACGGATCAATCCGGTCAGCGTTTCGATCTTGTGAGGACGTCCTTCGGGCAGCTGCAGCGGCAGGTGAATTTCTGAGAAAGCCAGGCCGGCGTTGCTGGTCACATTGATGTCGCCTTCGACCGACTCGGGGATCAACGTCACCTGGTTATCCAAGGTGGCATGCAATTGATCCAGCGGCAGCGTCAGCCCGATCGGCGTCAAGCGAGGCTCCCAAGCGATCTCGACCGCAATATTTAAACCGCTCTGCGCGGGCCGGTTCAGCACGCGGCGAGCCACCACCGTGGTCGGCTCTAAACGGTACACGCCGGCATAGGCTGCTGAATCGATCCGGTCCGGCCGCTGCGATGCCCGCGGCACCAGTGCCAAAACGCCCTCTTCACCGCCATAGAAATCGATGTCCAGCGACGCGGCGTCCAAGACCGTATCCACCGCTGGCCAAAACGACAACGCGCCGACCTTGCCCAACTGCACCGGCGTGCTGTCAGCCACGTCGTGTTCGAATTCCACACCGCTGGCCGCACTGATTCGCTCCAGCGCCTCGCCCAGCGTCGACGCGCCGGCCAACCGCACCGTGACGGCTTCGGTCGCGACCCTGGCCTTCTCTTTTTCCAGTGCCAGTCGCACGCGCGAGAGCCGCATCCGGGCTTCGGCCGACAACGAACTGCGCTCGGTGGGCAGATACCGCAAAGCCTCAGGACCCTTTTCGATCAACTCGCGTTCGGCGCCCTGTCGCTTGACCAACTGAGCGGCGTCCAGTTGGTCGACAAGGTCGCGCACGTCGGCTTCGAAGTCCGCCTCGTCAGCGGGAGCCGCCTCGTCAGCGGGAGCCGACTCGTCCGCGGGAGCCGCTTCGGCAGCGGAAGGATCCGCAGCGGGGGGCTGGATCGGCTGCGCAAACAAGCTTCCCAGCGCTGCGCTGCAGCAAAGCAAACAAGTCAAGGCAAAGGTTCGCATTTTCGCTCACTTCCCGGCTGGAGAAATCCGCACAACAGGCTAGGTGCCATCGCTTTTCTGACGCTCACCCCGACACTCCTCTCCGCGGCGCCGGGGACGGAATCGATTCTAACCTATCTTTGTAGTGCGGACCGAATCTTCTCTCCCGGAAAGCCTGCTCGATGTTGCGTTTGCCCACCGTCCTGACCGTCCTGCTGTGTGCCCCGAGCGCCGCGGCCACCTCGCCTCCGGTCGTGGAATTCGCCGTTTCCCAGCAACATGAACGTCCCGAGCGGGGCCTGCAACTGATCCGTGTGCCTCAGCGGACCGTGATTCTGGGCCGCGACGGTTGGTTGCACGACACGATCGATGGCGTCCAGCCACGGGTTCTGGGCGAGACCGAGGAGCGATTCCGCGTGACCTCGCGGGCGGAGATGCGCTCCCGGTTGAGCGAAGAATACGGGCGCGACTTCGAAGTCGTTTCGACCACGCATTACCTGGTGGTCCAGCCGCGGGGCCGCGGCGATCGCTGGCCTCGCCTGTTCGAATCGCTGCACCGGCATTTCGTGCACTACATGCAGATCCGGGGCGCGACCGTGCGGCAAGGCCGGTTCCCTCTGGTCGCCGTCGTCCTGCCCGATCAAGCGGCGATGCAGGCCGAGTTCGCTCGGCTGGGCATTCAAGTCTCCCGCGTCGCCGGCGTCTACCACCTGCCCTCGAACCGGGTGATCCTGCACGACCAGGGCCACGCCGATTACGTGGCCGAAACGGTGCGTCACGAAACGGCGCATCAAACCGCTTACAACACGGGCATTCACAGCCGCGTGAACGAAACGCCGCGCTGGATCGTCGAAGGGATCGGCACGCTGTTTGAACCCGAGGGCATGCAGTCACAGGCGGCGGGTCGGGCGGGCCGCAACCGCCTCAGCGCGAGCCACCTCGAACGCTTTCGAGCGCGGTACCGGGACAGCGAGTCGCTGGCGACAGATTTGCGACAATTAATCGTCGACGACAGCCTGTTCCAAGATTCTCGGCGCATCGACGACGCCTACTGCCTCAGCTGGGCGATGATGTTCTACTTGGCCGAGCGTCGCCCCGAAGCGTTTGCGCGACTGCTGAAGCACACCGCGGGCCGACCTCCGTTTCGCGTTTACACCCCCGCGCAGCGCTTAGCAGACTTTCGCCAGTACGTCGCCGCCGACCTGGGCCGCTTCGCCCGAAACCTCGATCGCTTCCTGGACTCCCAGTAGCCCTGCCCGCCAGAGTTTGGACGCGGGAATCGAGCCTTGAGGCGATCGAGAGACGGCGCGGCGGATAGAGATTGCAAATTGCAGACTTTCTGACTCCGGCGGATTCGATGTATGAGAACGGAAGTTCCCAAATCACGGAGCGAAGGCAATTCACTGACTGGCACAACTCCGGCCGGTGAGCCATCAATTTGCCAACGACACTTACTTTCGAAGCACCCTCTGAAGAAACTCGCTGGCCGCGGCTAAGCGCTCCGGGCGAACCAGGATATCGAGTCCTGACGCGATTCGCTGCAGACACCGCACCGGGTTGTGAAGCTCTTGTTCCGTACAGCGGATTCGGTGGCCGAATTCGGCTTCTTCGATGT
>NZ_WIAD01000059.1 GCF_009618275.1 Roseimaritima sediminicola | reverse complement strand
CTTCGAAAGCATTGCCAAATCCGCACGGCTGACAGTGTCCTGCGCCGTTATCTGGCCGGTGCAAATTAAAGCAGCCGCGAAGGAACAAAGAAAAGACACCGCGATTGAACTTATTTCTGAAGCGGCGGAGTAGGGTTTTGTGTGCATGGTTTTCCGTTCGGATCAATACCTTGGTCGATGGGACGTAATATCTCATAGTCGTCCAGCATGCTCGCCTTCTTACAAACTAGGTAAGGAAACACGTCGTGGATGAAATGGCCGAGGGGATTAAAGGGCGTAATGCGATCAACAGTACCGCCACCGGTGCCGCTCGTTATCAACGAACCGCTTTGGTCATAGCAACATTGCTGACCAGCACTCATTGGCAGAACTTCAAAAGAACGAAAGCAAGTCGCACATCCAGGATGGGTGTTGACATCTGCTGGGGACTCGACAAAGGCTGGGAAACTCGCGTTTTCTTGGTTGCACGGGCACTTTTTAAGTTTTTTACGCCACGTTTGATCCTTAGTTTTTTCCTTCTCAACCCATCGACGACAAAGTTCACCACATTGCTCGATGGTTAACCGTTCGATTTCCTCGCGGAGTTGTTGAATAAGGACTTCGATTTGGTTGGGAGCCACTGTAGGCACCACCGATTCCTCTAAATCGGGGATTTGATCAGCTTCAATCATCCCTGGCACCGCTGCTACTTGGAGCCCGGTTGGATCGACTCTAAACAGCCCGAAATAGTTCCCGTAGAGAATCATACCACTGATGTACCCAATCGGATCGCGGGACACGAACCGCCCTGTGTCTGGTGAGTACATCCGCGCCCGGTAGTGATACAGCCCAAGCTCACCGTCCCACTCGCGACCGGTGTAGGTGTACCGATTCCCGTACGCCGAACCAGCCAGCGTCGTCCCGCTGCCATCGGTCACCGTCAGCTTGCCATAGGCGTCGTAGGCGTAGCGTTCCATGATCGCCCCGGTCGTATCGGTCAGTGCGGTGACGCTGTACTGTTGGTTGCTTTGGTAACACCGCATGCGGTTTTCTTTGGCACAGACGCGTTTAGCTGGCGTTTTGCTGGGGCATCGCGAGGACTCGCGGAGCGCTGCGTGCCTACGGTTTCGCATTGTTCCGCTGCGTGCCGGTTGCCTGCTCCCGCGCAGTGGTGCGCGCAAGTTTCGAGGCGGACAACGACGAGATGATGACGGGCAGAGCATCTCGCCATTGTACTGGTTCACCGGTCCCGCTGCGCTATGTATTGCGGCTTTGCGGGGTGTCCTCGGGCGGCTCGCCGGCTGGCCGATCTTGGGCGGCCGGATGCGTCCTTTCATGCACGTCGCGCAGCTGCTGGATCGTGACGTGCAGGTAGATCTGTGTCGTGTTGAGGCTTTCGTGCCCCAGCAGCGTCTGGATCGTCCGCACGTCCGCACCTCGCTCGAGCATCAGCGTTGCTGCCGTGTGCCGAAGAAGATGGCAGCTGCCGCGTTTGGTGATCCCTGCGGCGACCAAGTACTCGCGGACCAGAGCCGACAGGTTGTTGGGATGGAAGGCGTTGCCGAGAGCTGTGACGAACAGGACGTCGCGGTTGTCGCCGGCCAGTGCGTCTCGACCATCGTGCAGGTACTTCTCGATCCACTCCAGCGTGCGGCGGCCGATCGGGACGACGCGGTCCTTGCCGCCTTTGCCTTCGCGGATCATCAGTACGCGGCTGTCGACGTTCAGGTCTTCCAGCTTCAACCCGATCAGCTCGGCACGACGCATCCCGGTCGCATAAAACGTTTCCAGGATCGCTCGGTCGCGGAGTCCCGATGGTGTGCTGAGCTCGACGGCGTTTAGCAACGCCTCGACTTCGCTGATGCTCAGGTGCGAAGCCGGCAGGCGACGAGGCAGCTTGGGCAGGGCCATATCTCGAGCCGGGTTGGCCTGCAAGAACTTCTGCTCGACCATCCAGGTGAGCCAGTGACGGATGGCCGACAGGTAACTGGCCTGGGTACAGAACGTCAGCGGTTTGCCGGTCCGCTCGTTGCGTCGATGGAACAGGTGCCGGCGGTAGGCTTCGATCGCTTCGGTCGTGATCTCGGCCGCGCCGTCGATGCCGCGCTGCTCGCACCACGCGATGAATTGACCCAGGCTGTGCGAGCGACGGTCGATCGTTCGCGGCGACCAGTTGTACACGCGAAGGTCGACGAAGTAGCGGGCCAGCAGGGCTGCCAGGGACGGAGTTTTTTCTTGCTTGGACATGACAAACTTCCTTCAAGAACAGGGTCGGCGCGGACTGCCAGACAGTTCGTGCCAACGGGGGTAAAGAAAAAGCCCGATCAGAGTGATCGAGCTCAAGGAGCAAGCCACCTCAGTGAAGAGGCGCTTATGCGCTTATGACAAGGCGTTTTTACAGGGGGCCTTGCGAGGTTTGGAAGCGAAGTTTGGAGGCTTGCGTCGGTAGTCGCTTGTAGAGAATGGATTGCGTCGATCTTAGCTGCTTGCAAGCCGGGGTTTTGGGGCGGGCAAGCGGGGTGCAAGCCGGGGTTGAGCTTGCCTGCTCAGGGGGTCAAGGTTGGTGCCGAGGGGGGCAAGGTTTGGGTCATAGAGGCAGGCGATTTTAGCTTCGCCGGATCGATCAAGCCCATCAGGAACGGCTGCCCTTCTTGGCCTTCGCCGCTGTACAACAACTCATAGACGTAACGCTGACCGTTGCGACCGCGATGAACCAGGACATATTCCAGCTCGACCAGGCGGCTCAGATGTTTTCGGATCTGTGAATCACTCCAATGGATCGACTCACGAACATCGCGACGGGTAAACCGATACGCGTTGCGTGGCACGCCCTGGACCTGAGTTTCAACGTCAACGTGTTCGTGAAGCTTGCCCAGTAAAGCCCTGGTTTGAGGGGAGAGTTCGTCCAGACTGCGTCCCAGGACTTCGCCTGCCAACCCGTTGGCCACGGCGATGTCGCACGGTTCAACGTTGATGTATTCGTCAGCTTTCCCTGCATGGGTGGCTTGATGGATGGTGCGTTGGTGTTGATGCAGGAAGGTGATCGTGTGGATCAGAGTGAGATACTTGATGTGATCGCGCCGCATCCGGGTTTTGTGATCGGGGAAGGTCAGTTGTGGGGCGTAGGGATTGAAGACATCCAGTGGGCGTAGAAGACGTTGCGCGTTCTGATGCAGCGTGCGTAAGCTGTCAGCGAAGGACATGGCATGAGTGAATTCGTTGGTAAATGTCTCACGTTGCTTCAGTTGGATGGCATTCGTTTGGTTCTTGGTCTCGTCGACTGATAGCACGAAGCAGCGGTTGACCAGTTCTTCGTCGATGTCCATGGCCGTGGTGGTGAGAAAGATTTGTACCGGGCCCTGGACGTGATGTTCTTGGGTTTGGCTGCGACCGTTCTCGCCGCGTCCCACGGTGGCGTGCCGTAGCTGGCCCTCGCTCTGCAACAGCTTCAGGGCGTAGGTGGCCTGCTGGATGCCTTCGTCTTCGGCGATCGCTAGGATCTTGTGACGGATTTGGTCGCTGTTCAGATAGAACAGCGATTGCCCGGTCATGCCACTGAAACGTTGCACGTCTTCACTTGGCATCATCGACAGCACGGCGTCCATCAGCGACGTTTTGCCGGCCGAAGATGAGGACTGGATCACGACGGCCAACGGCTTGGCGAGCTTGCGGCTGGTCGCCGCCAGGTAGCCGGCCAGCTTGTTGGTCGACTCGCCCACGATCCCGCAAGCGTCCATGTCGGTGACGATTCGCTCAAGTAGATTGGGGGCTCGCAGCAGTTCCAGGGCGGCCGCTCGATCCTCGTCGCTGAGCGTCACAGCGGCGGGTTTCTGCGGCGCTTTCAGCTCGGCGATCCGTTGGGCTTGATGCGTCTCTAGCTTCAGTAGCAACTGGCCGATGTCTTTCTTGATGATCCCTGCGTCGACGTACAGTTCGGTTGCAGCGGCCTTGATGAACGAGGCACGTGAGCGGGCTTTAACCAGATCCAGTGAATCGAGATGCACCAGGGAGTCACGGCTGACCATCAAGTTGACCTTCAGCGTGCAGGCCGAACGGTTTTTCTCCAAGCCGCGGACGCGGTAGTGACGATCGTCGCGCGTGAAGTGCAGGCTGTCGTCTGCGATGGTGAGGTCGGAAGAATCGTTGACGTGGGGTTCAGTCGGTTCGTTGGGTTCGGCTGGCGTCTCGGATGGCTCCTGAACCGCAGCCGACTCGGCTGCGGGTTCGTCCGTCTTCACAGACTGGAAGCCTATGCCACATACGTCCGTCTTCACAGGCTGGAAGCCTATGCCACATTCGATCACGGACTCGCCTTCGGCGGCCGCGTCGATCTTGTAGCCGCGCAGCCCGATGAGATTGCCTTCGTCGTCGAGGACCGGTTCGGTAACACGGCCACGGAGCGTTTCGCGGCCGTTGGGTTTGTAGAGCCCGCACTCGACGAGCCGGTCGCGGACCTTTCGACCGAGGTTGACGCGGCGACTGGGGATCTGTTTGCCCAGCGTGCGATCGGCGAACCCGAGGTTCTGCGAGGCCGCCTGCTCGGGCGTTAGCTTTCGATGTTCGACGATGAACTCGATCGCGCGGCGGTTGCCTGCCAGGCAGTTCGCGTAATACGTGGCGACCGTCTGCAGCGGCGCGTCAAGGAGCTGCTGCAGGAAGTGTGGATCGTTCATGGGACGCTTTTCCTGACAGGTAATACCGCGTCTCTGGTAGCTGAACTCGCCAGAGTTTGGGGACTGGGTGCTCCACCGGAACGTCCAAAGTCTGGCGACTTCAGCTACACCCTGGAGCGGACGAAGAACGCAGTGCGATCGCGAACGTCGATCGAAGTGGCCACCTTTTGGCGCTGCCATATTCGGCCAGTCAATCGATTCTTCAAACGGTCACGGCTCGTCACGCACAGGCGGCAGTCGATACGCGTTGGTCGATCGGCCGAATATGTCTCGCCAAATAGCTAGCGTGAAAGGGGTAAACCAGTGGGAATGACAGAAAACTCTCTCGCGAAGTGTTAAGTTGTGCGGGCCACCGGGCAGTCAGCCTCATGCGGCGGCTTCCTCAACACCTGGACGATCAACCAATGCCGAACGCGCCCGCCGTTGCTTCTCGGCAGGCGACCGTTCACGCCCGGCCACGCGTCGTCAACGTCCTGCGGCGGCATCTGGTCGACAGCCTACCGCGGCTATCCACTCGGCAGCGACGTGTGCTGCGGCAGCTGAGCGGCTGTCGCCGCGGCAGCTACGGCAGCCGTTCACACGGCTGCGCCGCGTGCGATCACGGGCACGTCACGCTGAACTCCTGTGGCAACCGGCACTGCCCCTGCTGCGGCGATGGTCGCCGCGATGGCTGGAAGGTGCGGATGTCCGAAATCGCTTTGGACGTGCCGTACCTTCACGTGGTGTTCACCACGCCGCATGAGCTCAATGCCGTACATGACTTGCCGGGAACGCGGTCGCTGCCGATCAAGCCAACACCGGCTACCCATGACCTCCTCGGGCCTCCGCCGCCGAAGACCACCAGTAACGACCACGAGCTGATTCGGCTGCTGTTCGATAGTGCGATCACGTCGCTGAAGAGCGTGCTGGCAGCACGCGGTATCGATGATGTGGGTGCGGTGATGACGCTGCACACCTGGGGACAACGCCTGAACCGGCATGTTCACTTACACGTGGTGTTGATCGCCGGCGGGATTGGGACGGACTCGGGCAGTAGGAAAGAAACGAGTGTGGAGAGCGACCGGTGGGTGTCCCTGCCGATCGATGAAGCCTCGCTGCGGTCACTGCGGGAAGAGCTTGCCACGGTCTATCGCAGTCAGTACACGGATCGTTTTAGGCGCCGGGTAAAAGCCAGAAAGATCCGCATGCCGGGCGTAGAGCCGACGGATGAACCGGCGCAGCAGTTGGCTGCAGGCGAGTTGACGAAGCGACTGATGGACAAGTCGTGGATCGTCGACCTACAGGCCTCGCCGGCCCAGTGGTCCGGCAGCGAGGGCATCGTCAATTACCTGGCATCGTACGTGGCCGGCACCGCGATCAGCGACCACCGGATGGTCTCCGATGACGACAGCGGCGTCACCATCAAGCTAAAAGATTATCGCACGGGCGAGCGAACGACGGAAACGATGCCGGGTGCGGAGTTCGTCGAGCGATTCGCCTCACACATCCTTCCGCGGCACAGCCGCCGCATTCGCTACGTGGGCCTGTTCGCACCCAAGGGCCGCCACGAGCGTTTGAAAGCTTGCCGGAGGCTGATCGCCCTGCACAAACACGCCGGTGACGCATCGCAAGACCAGTCCGCCCCTGCACCAGCTGACCAGTTACTTACCGACACCTTATCTCCCGAGGACGAACGTCGTGCATTATTCACCGGTGAAGACAACAAGCATCGCGGCAGCTACCCGGCGCGTTGCCGGATGTGCAAACGACCGATGCAGCCACTCGAGCAGATCGATGGCCGACTGACCCTACGGATCTTGCCGTACCTCGTGCAGTTGATCGCTTGGCTCAGTGGCAAGACGGACGGTCCGCCCGAGAAGGTTCCCTTGCTGGTTCCGGACCACCTGCGAGCCTTCGTCGCGGCCGAATTGAAAGCCGAACAGCGTCGCCAGCAGCAGGCGACGGAGTCAATTCCGGAGCATCCCCCGCCATGATCGCGAGACAGGTTCGCAAAGCAAATCGTCGTTGCCAACCGATCGGCCATCACACCGGCGAACTGACCGCTGCGCAGTCAGACAGCCAAAAGCGCCAAAACGCGATGCAAAGCCCTGTAACTCGGCGGCTTGCCGTGCGATCGCGCGGCCAAGCAACGTTCGCATTCAATCGTGCGGCACTTCGCGTGAGCCAAAACTGCTCGCTACCTCTTACACGCCGCCGCTGCTAACCACGCAGTCAGCGGTCAACGAAGCAAATGAGATCCGAGGGCCCTATTCGTCCCCATCGGCCGAGCTACTCACTCTTTTTCTGTCGAGTCTACTGGCCTATCGCATGACTTAAAACCGCTCACTCCCCCATATATGTCGTTTTCAGCAATGTCGGTAGTCAGCAGCCAACAAACCGAGTGACACCGGAGGATGCTACTGGCCCCCATCGCCACACCCAGTCCGCATCTTTCTATTGCGCCCGTCCCGTCGCTTCGCTCAAATGCGTTTCTACCTCACGAAATAGCCGGGACTCGTATTGTTCACCTGGAGTGGTGTCCAGCAGATGGCGATTGGTGCCGCGAGCAATATCCAGTTGATCTTTCGCAGCTGCATACTTGCCAGCATCAATCAGGTGCTGCGCATAACTGAGCAATGAAAAGATCGTTTGATCATTTTGAATTGCTTGCTGAAATTCCGCAATTGCAACTTCTCGACGGCCGGCCTTAAGCGATGCATGGGCGGCCCAGCACAGATAGTACGAATACCGGTCCGGTGTCATTTCCGCCGCAGACAAGAAAATTTCCCTAGCCCCCTGGGGATTCCCGCCAGCAAGCAATCGCACCGCTTTTCGTTCTAAAGAATCATTCATTCCGATCAATATGGTTCCGCAAATGGTTTACGAGGCTTGTCATCTACGCAAGCTAAGTATTGCCACCGTGCCCACTCTAGACATGCACGGTAGTTGTCCGGATCATTTCGATATTTACGCGAACACCAACGCTGGTCACTTTCCCACTGTTCGACACACTCATCATTGTTGTTCTGAGGACGCGGTCGAATGACATCAAGCGCTTTCTTTATGCAGTACAGTGAAATACCGACCATGACGGCCTGTTCCACGTCAACACGAGGCTGTGGAGATGGTGGAGGCGCCTGCTTCGGAAAAAATTTCGCCACTTCGTCCGGCTTGAGCGGCCTTCCGAGCAAGGTTTCCATGCAAGCACGTTTGTTGTGGTCGTTGGCACATACCCTCGCAGCCTGAGTGACGGTGTCAACAAGTAGCCCCGTAGGATCAACTCCTACCAATCGGAAGGAATTCTCGTATAGATTTTGACCGTCTTCATACCCAATGGGGTCACGTGACACGAACCTACCGCTCTCCGGCGAGTACATCCGCGCGCGGAAGTAGTACAGCCCAAGCTCGCCGTCCCACTCACGCCCGGTATAGGTGTACCGGTTGCCGTACGCCGAACCACTAATCGAATTCCCGCTACCATCCGTCACCGTCAGTTTGCCGTAGGCATCGTAGGCATACCGCTCCGCGATCGAGCCGGTCGTATCCGTCAGGGCGGTGACGCTGTACTGCTGGTTGCGGTGATAGTAGAGCTTGGCCGTGGATGTACTGCCGGCTCGCATGACGGGTTCGTCGATGTAGCTGGCGTAGACGTAGCGATAGGTCGGACTGCTCGCCGCTGTGCCGGCGGTGTAGTCGGCGATCGTCTGCTGACCGCTCGGCACAAAGACGGTTGTGGTCGTGCCGTCGTCTCGGGAGATCCGCCGACCAAGGGCATCGAACTTTTGCAAGATGTCCGCACCCGATGTGCCGTCGACATCCGCCGCATGTAGCTTGTTCTCGAAGTCCCACTCGAGCGTTAGCCCCGAGGTCGACGTCGTCAGGTTCGACGGCAATCCGGTTTGATTGCCTTTGGCGTCGTGGGTGACAGCTTGACTGTCGGCCGTAAGGATCTCGTGAGCATCCCCGTGCGTGCGGTTCTGCGTCGTGCTGTTCTCCGTAAAGCTGTCCCAGTCACCCACCAGGCTGAGGTTCCAAGACTGGTCGAGGTTGCTGTCGGCGCGGTTCCAGCCCACCAGACGATCTTCATCGTCATAGCCGCTCGTCGGAACCGTGAAGCCGTAATTGCTCATCGTACCGGTGATCGTCTCACTCGTCTTGTTCTTGTTGGCGCGGGCAGCCGTAGCTGTAGGTGCCGATTGCAGCCCCGCTGTAGTTGATGCTGGCCAGCGTGTTGTCGGTGTTGTAAGCTCGCGTTTCACTGACTCCGTTATTATACACGCTGCCGGTCATCACACTGCGGCCAGCCGCATCGCTGATACTGAAGCGGACTTCGCTCTCAGCACTGATGCTGACGCGCGCACTTCCCGGAGCATCCGCATCCAGAGTAACGGCCGCACCGCCAGTGGCCGTGGTCGCGGCCAGCTTGGTGAGCACGGCGTCGAGCGAAAAAGAGTGCTGATACCTTATACGAAGTCCACGGCCTATCGAGTTATTTGAAAACTCATTGCTAATGTGAGCCGTTTGGGCGAGAGCCCCGGTTTTGCGGTGACGAAACCGAGGCTATCGCCTAAACGGCTCATTTAATCGGCAAGCCGGTCAACCGCTGGCCCGTAGCCTCCAAACAACAAAAAGCACTGGAGGGTCGACACGACGTACCCTGTGTCGCCCTTCGGGCTAAAGTTTCCCCTGACGGGGCGGATCCACCACGAGCGGCCAAGACCGGCGGCTAGTGCCTTGCCGCTCACCATTGATCCGCTCTGTCGACTAAGGAACCTCCATCCGGGATTCTCGTGGTTTCATCCAGACAGCGGGATTTTTTCAGGCATAACGGTGGTGTCCGAAGAGAAAGGATGGAGACTCCTCACGCAAATCATTCGGCCACCACCGCGGGTGCCTCCGAACATTCACCATCCTTGGCTTTCCCGCGACGAACCCGGAGGGACCTTTTTGGTTGCCCTCATTCCGCTACTCGTAGTCCCACTTCATGATCCAGGGATCTTCGAACTTCTTCTGCAGCTTTTTCAGCTTCTGCTGGTACTCCTGCAGAACCTTGTCGTAGGCTGGATCCGCGGCCAGGTTATTGGCTTCGTGCGGATCGGTTTGGACGTCGTACAGCTCGAATGCCGGACGGTTGATGTACTGGTCCACCGTCTTCAAACCGTACGCTGCGTCGGGGCCTTTCTGGTACTGAGCCTGCCAACTGCTGGCCGCCCAGAGGTCCGAAGCAAACGGATAGGGCAAGCCGTGGGCGATGTTCCAGATCAGCTTGTACTGCTTGTCGCGCACGACCCGCATCGGGTAGTACATCGTGATCTCGTGGAAGGTGTGCGAGGCGAACAACGTCTCCCAGTGTTCCGCCTGAGGGTTTTCCAGCAGATGCAACCAGGACTTGCCGTGGTAGCTGCGGAACTGGTTGCCGCCACTGCGGTTCTCCTTGACCGCCTCACCACGCTCCTTCCAGAACTGATCCGGATTGATCCACTTCTTGGGACCATTGGTCTGCGGATCCAAACCGCCGGCAAAGTCGACCAGTGAAGGCGTGATATCGATGTGGCTGATCAAGGCATCGGTTTCGATTCCGCGCTGTTCCACGTAAGGATTGCGGACCACAAACGGTACGCGCAAACCCGCTTCGTAGACGGTCGTCTTGCCACCGGCAAAGGCCATCCCATGATCCGACGTGAAGACGATCAGGGTTTTGTCGTACAGATCGTTCTCCTTCAGGATCTCGACCAACCGGGCCAAGCCACGGTCGATGCGAGAACACGACTGATAGTACTGCGCCAGCTCCTCGCGGGTTTCCGGCGTATCGGTCAGAAACGGCGGCACGACCACGTCGGCCGGATCGTAGAACACCTCGTCGACGCCTTGGTGTGAGCCCCGCTCGGGCCGGTTGCCGAACAGATTCGGTTTCAACTCCAGCGACGACGTCTGGTCGATCCCGCCACCTCGGTGGGGATCCGACGTCCCAAAGTACAAGAAGAACGGTCGTTCGTCGTCAGCGGTGATGAACTCGCGGCTCTGCTCGGCCATTTGCACGGCGTTTCGCGTGCGGCCTTGCATGTAGGTCTCGAAGTGAAAAACCGTCTCCGGCGCGACGTGGTACTTGCCGATCTGGCCCGTCCGGTAACCTTCGCGAGCCAGCACCCGTGGCAGGGCCAGCGAGACCACGTTGTGGTACGAGTTGAACTTGTGGAAGTGATGCGTGTGGCCGTATTGACCGTTCTTGTGATTGTGCAACCCCGACATGATCACCGAGCGACTGGCGCTGCACGAAGCGGTGGTGGCAAAGGCGTTGCGAAACAGCACGCCATCGGCGGCCAAGGCATCGATCGCCGGCGTTTTCGCTACCGGGTCGCCGTAGCAGCCCAGCGTCGGACTCTCGTCATCGGTGACGAAGAAGATAATGTTTTTCTCCGCCGCTCCGGCCGATTGCCAGGCCGGAATCGCCAACAGCAGCAAGGCGAACAAACAAAGGTAGGTACGCGACATGGTGTTTCAAGAAGTCCTAAAAGGTTCGAAGCATGCGGAAATCGGCAGGAAAGCTTTCAGGACGCTGCCCGGCCGACGACGCGAGTCATTCTAGTTGACCGGCATCGCCGGTGGGGTCCTGGCACCATCGCTCGCCAACCGGCTACACTAAACGCATGTCCACGCCACCCGCTCGTTACGCCGAACTGCACTGCCGCTCGAACTTTTCGTTCCTGCACGGGGCTTCGCATCCCGACGAATTGGTCCAGCGGGCCTCGGAGCTGGGTTACGACGCGTTGGCTCTGACCGACCAGGCGTCCCTGGCCGGGGTGGTCCGCGCCTTCGGACACGCTCGGGATTTGAACTTTCGTCTGCTGGTCGGCGCGGAGGTCTATCCCGAGGACGCGCCTCCGCTGGTGCTTTGGCCTCGCGACCGCGCCGCGTACGGGCGGCTGTGCCGGTTGCTGTCGCGGGGCCGGATGCGTGGCGAGAAGGGTACGTGTTCGCTGCGCTGGGACGACGTAGCGGAACTGCAGGAGGGGCTATTGGCCGGAGTGTTTTGCCCGCTGACCGCCCAGGAACGTCAACTGCCCGGCCGCAAGGCACTCTCGCGCGTCAAGGAATTGTTCGGCGACCGCGCGTACCTGTTGTGCGAGCTGCACCGCGGCGTCGACGACGTCCCGTGGGCCGAACAACTGGAGCAGCGGAGCCGCGCGACCGGCTTGCCGCTGGTGGCCGCCGGCGACGTCCACTACCACTGCAGCCAGCGGATGATTCTGCACGATTGCGTCACGGCGATTCGCAACGGTACCACGATCGATCAGGTTCACGCCCAGCGCTTCGCCAACAGCCAGCGGCATCTGCGCAGTTTGCCCGAGCTGCAGCAGGTATATCGACGGGTTCCGGGGGCCTTGGAGCGGACGCTGGAGGTCGCCGGGCGCTGTGCGTTTCAGCTGGACGAGCTGCGGTATGAGTATCCCGAGGAATTGGCTCCGGCAGGCGTCACCCCGCTGGAACACCTGAAGCGATTGGTTTGGGAGGGGGCCCAGCAGCGTTGGCCCGGTGGCGTTCCCCAGCGGATCATCAAGGCGTTGAAGCACGAGATGCAGTTGATCCAAGAACTGCGTTATGAAGCGTACTTTTTGACGGTGTGGGATTTAGTACGCTTTGCCAAGAGCCAACAGATCCTGTGCCAGGGCCGTGGTTCGGCTGCCAACTCGGTCGCCTGTTATTGCCTGGGAATCACCAATGTCGATCCCAGCCGCACCGACCTGCTGTTCGAACGGTTCATCAGCCGCGAACGCAACGAGGCCCCGGACATCGACGTCGACTTTGAACACCAGCGGCGCGAGGAGGTGCTGCAGTATCTGTATCAGAAATACGGACGCGAGCGAGCCGGTTTGACGGCGACCGTGGTGACCTATCGGCTGCGGAGCGCCGTCCGCGAGGTGGGCAAAGCCATGGGGTTATCGGCCGACACGATCGATACGCTGGCCAAGTACGCCGATGGTCGCAGCGGCGGTGACGACGTCATCCAGCGTTTCGAAGAATGCGGCCTGGACACCACCTCCGACACCGGCAAACGGTTCGTCTACCTGACCACGACGTTGATGGGATTCCCGCGGCATCTTTCCCAGCACGTCGGCGGGATGGTGATGACCCGCGGCGACCTGTGCGAGCTGTGTCCGATCGAAAACGCCGCGATGGCCGGGCGGACCGTGATCCAGTGGGACAAGGACGACCTGGAGGAACTGGGAATCCTGAAGGTCGACGTGTTGGCGCTGGGAATGCTGTCGGCCTTGCGGCGCAGTTTCGCCCTGATCGCCCAGCACCACGACCGGCCGCTGTCGCTGGCTAACATCCCGCCCAACGACACGGCGACCTACGACATGATCTGCCGAGCCGACACGGTGGGCGTGTTCCAGATCGAAAGCCGGGCGCAGATGAGCATGCTGCCGCGGCTGCGCCCACGCTGTTACTACGACCTGGTTGTCGAAGTAGCGATCGTGCGTCCCGGCCCGATCCAGGGCAATATGGTGCATCCGTTCTTGAAAGCTCGCCAGAACCCACAAGCGGTCCGGTACCCCAACGAGGCGATTCGCCAGGTGCTCGAGCGAACGCTGGGCGTGCCGATCTTTCAGGAACAAGCGATGCGATTGGCCGTGGTCGCAGCCGGTTTCACGCCGGGCGAAGCCGATCAGTTGCGGCGTGCGATGGCGGCCTGGCGACGGCCCGGAGTGATCGACCAGTTTCGCATCAAATTGATGGAAGGCATGCGCCGCAACGGATTGAGGGGCGAGTTTGCCGAACAGGTCTTTCATCAGATCAAGGGTTTTGGCGAGTACGGGTTTCCCGAATCGCACGCCGCCAGTTTTGCGTTGTTGGTGTACGCATCCAGTTACGTCAAATGTCATTACCCGGACGCGTTCTGCGCGGCGATTCTCAACAGCCAACCCATGGGCTTTTACGCTCCGGCCCAGCTGATCGCCGATGCGCGGCAGCACGGCGTGCAGGTTTTGCCGCCGGACGTCAACCACAGCCAGTGGGACTGCACGTTGGAATCCGCGTCGGAATCCACCGAGCGCACCGGCAAGCCGGTGCGATTGGGGCTGCGAATGATCCGTAGCTTGCCCACAGGCGTGGCCGAACGATTGCTGGAGCAGCGTGAGGCCGGCGGTCCGTACCAGGACCTGTCAGACCTCAACCGCCGCGTAGCGCTGGGGAAGGCCGCCTTGGGGCTGTTGGCCGACGCCGATGCGTTGGGCAGCATCACGAGCAACCGGCGCGCGGCCCTGTGGGAGGCGCTGGCCCAGGACGACAGTCAGGACCGGCGGCCCCTGTTTGCCGAATTGCAAGACGGCGGCGACGAGGAACCGCCGGAGCGTCTGTTGCCCCCGTCGCCCCTGGAACAGGTGTATGCGGACTACAACACGACGGGCGTCAGCCTCCGCGGCCATCCGCTGCAGTTTTGCCGAGAGGAACTGGACTCGCTGGACTGTGTGTCGGCCGCCCGTCTGGCGACGCTGCGTCACGGCCGCCGGGTCCGCGTGGCCGGTCTGGTCCTGCTGCGGCAGCGACCCTCGACGGCCAAGGGGATCACGTTTGTGACGCTGGAAGACGAGACGGGCAGCGTCAATCTGGTGATTTTTTCGCAGGTCTGGCAGCGATACTACAAAATCGCCAAGACCAGCAACGCCTGGCTGGTCGCCGGGACGCTGGAAAACCGGCAAGGGGTGATCCACGTCGTGGTCGGCGGCCTGGAAGATCTGGCCGGGCACGTCGACGGCCTACAGGTGCGTTCTCGCGATTTTCGCTAAGCGGGTAGAGCCAGCTTGATCCCGAACTCGGCTTGCCGATAGATTGATGCCGTGAACGATCCACATGCCACGAACGACTCCTCTGCCGGGCTGACCCAAGCCCAGCTGGCGCATGCGTTGGCGGCCGCCACCGAACACCTGCGGCGGATCGGTGTGACGCACCTGCCGCATGGCGACGTCCAGGCCGGCGCCCGGTGGCTGGCCCAGTACTTGCCCAGCCCCGCGGCGGCCGAGTCGCCCCCGCCGGCGGCCGCCGCTGTGCCGCCTCCCGCCGCGGCGGCTCCGGCCACGCCGAACGCGGCCCCGCCTATCGCGACCCCGCCGGCTTCGGCTGCGCCCCCGGCGGCAGAAAACACGCCCCATAAATCCTACCCCCTGGCCCTGCCGCTGGCCGAGCGTCAGACCCAGCTACAGCAGATGGCCGCCCAGGTGGCCGCCTGCACGCGCTGCGCAGAATTGGTTGCCAGCCGGCGCCAAACCGTCTTTGGCGAAGGCAGTGCCGAGGCGCGGGTGGTGTTCTTTGGCGAAGCTCCCGGTGCCGAGGAGGACCAACAGGGCCGTCCCTTTGTCGGCCGAGCGGGGCAGTTGCTGGACAAGATGATCGAAGCCTGCACGCTGCGGCGCGAGGACGTCTACCTGCTGAACACCCTGAAATGTCGCCCCCCCAACAACCGCAACCCGCTGCCCGACGAACTGGATAACTGCCGCCCCTACTTCGAAGCGCAACTGGACGTGATCCAGCCCGAGTACATTGTTTGCCTGGGCTTGTTCGCCGCCCAGAGCCTGCTGCGGTCGAAGCTGTCGGTGGGCCGGCTGCGCGGCCGTTTCCACGACTACCAGGGCAGCAAGGTGTTGGTGACCTACCACCCTTCCTACCTGCTGCGCAACGTCTCGGCCAAGCGGTTTGCCTGGCAAGACCTGCAGATGATGATGGCGGACATGGGCGTCAGCCCCTGAGCAACAGCGGTTGCCCCGAAGAAGCCGCGGTTGCCGAGCGGTGTCGTGGGGACGGTTGGTAAAGCCGAGATTTAGAAATAAACCGAATACCGAATACCGAATACCAAGACCTTTTCAGGACAAGACTAACGCGATGAAAGAACGGGACCCCCGCGAAGAACAGGAATTGCCTGAGGAGGCCATTGGCGAGGACGAGCTGGAACGTCCGCAACCGGCCGACGAACCGCTGCGCAGCTACGCCGGCGGCGACCTGCTGAAGGTGATGCGGAGCACGATCAACCGGCTGGAACGCGACCGCACGGCCGTCGGCGACCTGAAAATCCTGTCCCGCACCCTGCGCGAGCTGCGCTACGCCTTCAAAGTCTTTCGGCCCTACCGGCGTCGCCGCAAAGTCACGATCTTCGGCTCGGCTCGCACCGATCCGGAACACCCGCAGTTTCAGACCGCCGAAAAGATGGCGCGGGCCATGGCCAAGCACGGCTGGATGGTCATCACCGGCGCCGGCGGCGGGATCATGGAAGCCGGCCACAAGGGGGCGGGCCGCGAAGCTTCGATGGGTCTGAACATCATGCTGCCCTTCGAACAACATTCCAATCCCTACATCGACGGGGATCCCAAACTGGTCACGCTGAAGTATTTCTTCACGCGAAAATTAATGTTCGTCAAGGAAACCAGTGCGATCGTTTGCTGTCCCGGTGGTTTTGGCACGCTGGACGAAACCTTCGAAACGATCACGCTGCTGCAAACCGGCAAACAAACCATGATGCCGCTGATCCTGTTGGACGAACCCGGCGGCACGTACTGGCGCGACCTGGGCACCTTTATGAACAACCACCTGATGGAAGGTGGGATGATCAGTGCCGAGGATATTCGGCTGTACAAAATCACCGATTCCGTCGACGAGGCGGTCGAGGAAGTGTTGCGGTTTTACCGCGTCTATCACAGCCTCCGCTACGTCCGCAACCAGCTGGTGCTTCGCTTGAAAACACCGCTCAGCGATGCACTCTTGGAACAAATCAATTCGCGGTTTTCCGATATCCTGGTCGAAGGCCGCTTCGAACAGCGAGACGCTCTGCCCGAGGAAAGCTCCGAACCCGAACTGGCCGACCTGCCCCGCTTGGTCTTCCACTTTGATCGCCGAGCCCTGGGACGACTGCGGATGCTGATCGACTTTATCAACGACCCGTCCGCCGGCGAAGATTACCTGCACGCCAAGTAAGTTCGGCTAACCATGACCCAACCATCGACGCCCGAGCTGCAGCGGCTGCGCGAGCAAGCCTTGCAGCAGAATCGCCGGGTCTACGACCGGATGGCCGCCGATGGCGAACCGCTGTGCCGCCCGGTGGACGACAAGGATCTGGTGGATCCGCTACGGACGGTCGATCCGCTGGGTTGGTTGGGAGGTTCGATCGCGGGCTGGAACGTGCTGTGCCTGGCCGCCGGCGGCGGAAAACACAGCGTGCTGTACGCCACGGCCGGTGCCAGCGTGACGGTCGTGGACCTGAGTCCCGCGATGTTGGAACTGGATCGCCAGCAGGCGGCCCAGCGGGGACTGGCGATTCGCGTCATCGAAGCTTCGATGGATGCGCTGCCGATGTTGGACGACGAGCAGTTCGATGCGGTGATTCATCCGGTCAGCAGCTGTTACCTGCCCGACGTGCAAACGGTGTTCGCCGAAGTCGCCCGTGTGCTTCGCCCCGGCGGGCTGTACATCAGCCAGCACAAACAACCGGTCAGCCTGCAGGCCTCGCACGCGCCGCTGGGCGGCGGATACCAACTGCAGCATCCCTATTACACCGATCAACCGGTTCCGGCTCCGCCCCGAGACAATCAGGTGACGGCGCGGCTGCGCGAACCCGACGCGGTGGAGTACCTGCATCGCTGGGAACAGCTCGTCGGCGGCATGTGTCGCCAGGGGTTCGTGATCGAAGACCTGGTCGAACCGGTGCACGCCAAAGCGGACAGTGTGCCCGGCAGTTTCGCCGCCCGCGCCCGCTTCGTCGCCCCGTACGTGCGCATCAAGGCTCGCCGCCGGCACACCGCCACGACCGCCAAGACGCTGATTCTATAAGTGTCGCCTTTCGCTCCGCCGAAAGTGGTCTCAGTGTCGCCTTTCGCTCCGCCGAAAGTAGTCGCGGTGTCGCCTTTCGCTCCGCCGAAAGTGGTCTCCTGCAAGTGTCGCCGCCCCTACGACCGTTACCTGCGGTTTATCTTCCTCTTCCCCGCAGCGGAAACCGCCGCCTCCACACCGCTCGCCGGCGCCGCGTGACGTAGCTTCTGACAGTCCGGTTTACGACGGACCTTCGCCCGTACCTGTCAGGGATACCTCGATGACACAGCAAAACCAACGGCGCCGCCGGCAATCTTTGGTCGACACCGAAGTGCAGGGAAGCCTGCTGCGGAAACTGGCCCTGCACTGGGGCGTATTCTTTCTGGCCAACACGCTGGCTTTGATGATTTGGATCCGGATGTTCGAGCAGCCCGAAAGCGGTTGGGGCGAAACGATGCTGGAGAGCCTGCGACGGTTCCTGCCGTTCTACGTGATCAGCCTCGCCCTGATCCCCGCCTTTATCTGGGACACGTTGCAGCTGACCAATCGTTTTGCCGGTCCGATCATGCGTCTGCGCAGCGCCCTGTCGGCCGCTTCGGAGGGCCGCAGCGTCGCTCCGCTGAAGTTTCGCGGCGGCGATTTCTGGCAGGAGCTGGCCGACGATTTCAACGCCGTGGTCTGTGCGAAAGCCGGCTCCGATCGTTCCGCTTCCGATTCCGACGCCTCGTAGGACCCTCGCGATGACACCTCAATCACGTCCCACGCGGGCTGCGGCCAGAGGACGTCGCGGAGTCGCCGCGGTCGAATTCGCGGTCTGCCTGCCGGTGTTGATCCTGCTGGTCTTCGGCGCGATCGAAGCGGCCAGTTTTATTTTCCTGAAACAGTCCCTGAATGTCGCCGCCTACGAAGGCTGTCGAGCCGCGATTCGCGCTTCGGGCACCAATGCCGAAGCCGAATCCAAAGCCGTCGCCATCCTCGAGGCACGCAACGTCCACGACGCTCGCGTGCGTTTTGTCAGCGGCGATGTCAGCGCCGTCGGGCGCGGCGAGCCGGTGGTCCTGGAAGTCCTCGCCCCGACGCGTGCCAACAGCCCGCTGGCCGGACAATTCATCGATAACCGCGACCTGACGGCTCGCGTCGTGATGGTCAAGGAGTAATGCAGATGCAATCCCACCGGACACCCTCGATCGCCCCGCGCAAGCGGCACCGTGCTTCGGGCCGGCCCGCTTCGCCGCGGCCCGCTTCGCCGCGAGTGACTTTGGGCGCTGGACTTCCGCGTTCCTGCCGTCGCCGCCGCGGGGCCATGCTGATTCTGCTGGCCGCCGCCATGATCCTGTTCATGATCACTGCGGCGCTGGGAATCGACCTGGCGCGGATGCATCTGGCCCGAACCGAACTGCGAACGGCCACCGACGCGGCGGCCAAAGCGGCCGCGGAAGCCTTGTCACGCACTCAGGATATCGATGCCGCGGTGGCTCGCGGCACCGAGATCGCCGCGGCCAATCACGTCCATGGTGTTCCCCTGCGTCTGCGGGCGGACGACTTCGTCTTCGGTCGCTCTGAACAGGACGCCGACACCGGTCGCTTTGTCCTGGATCCGGCCGGCCGGCCACGCAACAGCGTGCGGGTCGTCGGCCAGCGGTCGGCCGACAGCGCGTCGGGCGCGGTTCCGTTGATGTTCGGAGGCCTGTTCGAACGCGACTACTTTGAACCTCAACAGCAAGCCGTAGCGACCTACATCGAACGCGACATCGTGCTGGTGGTCGATCGCAGCGGTTCGATGAAGGGAACTAAATTCAGCGACCTGCAGTTGGCCATCGGCGTGTTTGCCGAGACGCTCGGCAGCACGCCCGTCGAAGAACAGGTGGGACTGGCCTCGTACAGCGACCGGGCGACCGCCGACGTCGCATTGACCGGCGACCTGTCCGCGCTCTCCGCCGGCATGAACCGGCTGACCCCCGGCGGCTTTACCAGCATCTCGCGAGGCATGGCCGCCGGGGCGCGCATCATCGTCGACGGTCGCTCTCGCGAGTTCGTCGAACGCACCATGATCGTGATGACCGACGGGCGGCACAATCGCGGTCCGGAACCCCGCGAGGTGGCCAGTCGCTTGGCCGCCGAGGGCGTGGTCATCCACACCATCACCTTCGGGGCCGACGCCGATCGGCCGCGGATGCAAGAGGTCGCCGCGATCGGACGCGGTCGCCACTACCACGCCGACAACGGTTTGCAGCTCCGCGACATCTACCAAGAAATCGCGCTGACGCTCAGCACCATGATCACCGAGTAACTCGAACCACCGCAATCCGATGAAGACTTCTGTTACAGCCCCCCACCGCCGCTGCCTTCGTCGTCCGCTGGGCAAACCGGCACGAGCCGGCGTGACGGCCGTGGAATTCGTGTTCGTAGCGACGATCGCGTTCGTGTTCTTTTTTGCCGCCTTTGAATTCTGCCGCGTGGCGATGATCCGTCACACGGTCGACAACGCGGTGTACGAGGGTTGCCGGCGCGGCATCATCCCCGGCGGCACCGCCGCAGACGTCTCGGCGACCGCTCGTCAAATCCTCGCGACCATCGGCGTCGACAACGCCCGCATCACGGTCACGCCTTCGACGATCACCGAGGCCGATCGCGACGTCTCGGTGCAGATTCGCGTACCGCTGGACAGCAACAGTTTCGTGCCCACGAATTTCTTCCGCGGCAAAACCGTCCAGCGCTCGTTGACGCTGCAGCGCGAAGGCACGACCTAGGTCACGCCGACGTGACCGCTCGATCGCCGAGGTTTCCGTAGCGGTGGTAGTCATGCGAAATGGCTTGTTCGCGAAGGTACCACAGCAATTCAACGCGTCCTTCGGCAGCGACACGGCGGCGAATAATCGATACGAACTGTTCGGCACACGCTTCTTGAATCACTGCCGCCAGCGGCTCGGACGACAGGATTCGCAAACGGTCGACAGCTCCTTCGTTGATCGCCGCGACCAGCTCTTCGTCGCTTTCGGGTAACCGTTCGATCCGTCCCGACCAGGCGTCGATCAACCGCTGCAAACCCTTGGCGACTGGCTCGCATTCGCCGGGCCGATACGAAAACACCGCACGGCATCCGACGGCCGCGGCGGCGACGGCGGCCACCAGCACGTCGACCAAAGGGACCTCGGCCTGCAAACGGATCCTCAAGTGCGGCACGGGCAGGTAGCGGCGAAGGTTATCCTGACCGAGCAACTTCAGGGGGTCGTAGCAGCGCCCGAATTCGCTTTCGACCGCTCGATCGATCGAGGTGGCGGCCGCCCGGAAGGTTGCCAGTTCCGCTTCGCCCAGTTCACCGGCGGCGGCCAATTGCCGCACGGTCTGAACGCCCGCGGCCACCACGTCTGAAAGTTTCGTTTCGTCCGGTTTGCCTGCCTGGTCCGGGTCTGCTGTTTCGGCCGCGCCGGTCGGCCGCGTCTCGTCCAGTTTTCGGTGCGTCATCAGCCCGGCCACGTAGTTCGGTCCGCCGGCTTTCAGACCGGCCCCCAGAGCGCTGGCCCCCATCCCGCCGAAGGGTTGCCGCAGGACGATCGCTCCGGTCGTCGGGCGGTTGATATACAGATTGCCTGCGCGAATGGTTTCGCGCCACAGCTGTTGCTCGCGGTCGTCCAGCGACTCCAGTCCGCTGGTCAAGCCGTATCCGGTGGCATTGACGATTCCGACGGCTTCGTCCAGCGTGCGGTAGGGCATGACCCCCAGCACGGGGCCGAACAGTTCGGTGCGATGGGTAAAACTGCCCGGTTGCACATTCCATTTGACGCCTGGTCGATACAGGTTGGGATTGTCGCCAACGTGTTCGGGAAGCACCGCCCAACTCTCTCCCGGCTCCAGTTCTTTCAGGCCGCGAGCCAGTTCGTCACTGGGCGGCCGGATCAGAGGGCCGATCCGGTTGGCGACGTCCCAGGCACTGCCCACGCGAAGGCTTTGCACGGCGTCGACCAACAGGTTGCGAAACGAACGGTCCTCATAGACCTCCTGTTCGAGCAACAACAGCGACGTGGCGCTGCATTTCTGGCCGCCGTTGCTGAAGGCCGAATGCAAGACGTGTTTCACGGCCAAGTCGCGATCGCTGAGCGCCGTGACGATCGTGGCGTTCTTGCCGCCGGTCTCGGCCATCAGCTCCAGATCGGGCCGCTGGCGGAGCATGGATTTCGCGGTGGCCGTCCCCCCGGTCAAAACCACGCAACTCAGACGATCGTCGGAGATCAGAAACCGCCCGGCATCGGCGCCTCGGCAGGGCAGAAACTGTAGCGCCTCGGCCGGAACGCCGGCCTCCCACAGGCATTGGCAAACTAGGAAGGCCGGCAGAACCGTGTCGCTGGCCGGTTTCAGCAGGACCGTATTGCCGGCGGCCAAGCCGGCGACCACACCGCCACAGGGAATGGCGACGGGAAAGTTCCAGGGACTGATCACCGCGACCACGCCGCGAGGTCGCGAACCGATCGCCGGATCCTGGAACTCGGCTGCGGCCAGCGGATAGAACTCGGTGAAGTCGATGGCCTCGCTGACCTCCGGATCCACCTCCAGGACCGTCTTGCCACCGTCGGCCACCGCCGCGGCGATCAGGTCGCCGCGTCGCTGTCGCATCAACGCAGCGGCTCTGCGCAGGATCTCGTGTCGCTGCTGTGGCGAACGTTCGCGCCAGCGGCTGGGATCGTCGACGGCCGTCTGCACCGCCCGCCGGATCTCGCTCTGGCCCGCTTCGACATAGCGGCAGGAAACCACGCCGGGGCGCGAGGGGTCAAAGGATTCTCGCACGCCCAGCCCTGCCGCCTGAGCCTCGGGCGGCCCAATCATTTGATCGCCCACCACCACAGCCGCCTCGCTGGCTCGCCCGTCACATCGCCCCTTCCAATCGTCCAGCACCCGCCCGATCCACTCCGCGTTGTGAGGCAGCGACCAGTCGGTATCGGGATCGTTGACGAATTCGCGCCAGTGTGCCGCCGCGGGCACCGCCGGCGGGTCCTGGCGACGGTCCTGAGTGCGTCGTGGCGCGACCGATACCGAATCGATCGCATCGAAGGACGTCCGAAAACCTTCGACCAGTTGCTGCCACTGCGGCGAATCCACTTCCAGACGAAAGGTGTGCCGCAGAAAGTTTTCCGCGCCGGTATTCTCGTCCAAGCGCCGGATCAGGTACCCGATGGCATACAGGAACTCGTCCCGCCGACAGGCCGGCGCGTACAACAGCATCTCTCCGGCGGCTTCGAACAGCGCTCGCCTTTGGTGATTGGCCATGCCTTCGAGCATTTCGAACTGAACCTGCTGCAGCACCCCTTGGCGATCGGCCCACAGCAGGGCCAGTGCGACATCGAACAGGTTGTGCGAGGCGACGCCGATGCGCACCGCGGCCGCGTTGTCGGGCTGCATCAACAGACGGAGCATGCGTTTGAAGTTCGCGTCGGTGTCGCGTTTGCGTTCATAGGGTGCCTGGGGCCAACCGGCCAGCGCGGCCTCGACCCGCTCCATCTCCATATTGGCCCCTTTCACCACGCGGACGGTCAGCGGTTGCCCGCCGTTGGCAACGCGGCCTTTGGCCCACTGCACCAGTTGTTCGAGCGCGCCATAGGAATCGGGAACATAGGCCTGCAGGGCCACCCCGGCCCGGGCGCCGAGCAATCCCTCGCGGTCGAGCGCCTGTTGCAGGCAGCGCACCGTCAGGTGCAGGTCGCGGTATTCCTCCATGTCCAGGTAGACGAATTTGGAGGTCTCCACGCCGTCGGGGCGGCGGTATCGATGCCGGGCCGCAGCGCGGTACAGCAATTCCAGCCGATCGGCCACCACGTCGACCGTATGCTGGTGGGCCAGCGGCGAGATTTGCGAGTAGATCGTGGAGATTTTTACCGAGACGCACTCGATGTCCGGATCGGCCAGGGCGTCGAGATACATCTTCAACCGCCGCCGAGCCTCGCGTTCGCCCAGCAGGGCTTCGCCCAAAAAATTCACATTCATCCGCACCCCTTCGGCGTAGCGCAGGCGGAGGTGCTGCACCAACATCTCCCGCTCGGCCGGCAGGATCACGTTGGCCGTTTCGCGGCGCATTTTCTCTTTGACCAGGGGGATCGCCACGCCGGGCAGGTAACTGCCAAAGGATTGAAAGCCGCGCAGCAGCGTGCGATCCAACGGACTGAAGAAGCGCGGCACGCCCTGCAGGTCCAGGATATGGGTCAACTGGTCGGCCACGCGGGCGGGGGTACGCGTTCGAAACGCCTGGTCGGTCATGGCCACCAGGGTGGCCTTGTCCTCGATCCGGGCGAGCATGCGGTCCAGTTCCGCCTGTTGGGCGCGTTCCTCGGCCGTAAGCAGTTTTCGCGAGCGGCGCAGCAACTGCGCCGCGATCGCGACCGCCGCGGCCGCATCCTGCGCTGGCGTGCCCCCCGCGGATCCGGTGTTTTCAGAGCGGTGGGGCTGCAGCAGCGACTCGAGGGACACTTGGTCGTCGGCGTCGAGCATGGTCGAAGGGTATCCGGGCACGAGGAGGGTCACAGCGAGCGATCATGCCATCCCTTGATGGGGGATCGCCCGTCAATTAAAAATTTCGGGATTGCGAGGCCCCGAATTGTTCGCTTTCCTACTCATCGGCTCGGGTTGGGCTTGCAAGGGCGTCGATTACTGGCATACTAGCCCGTTTTCCATAGTGATTGGACAGTCGAAGGATAATAGAAGACGATGGCTGAGGTTCTACACGTCGAAAAACGCGAACAAATGGGTTCGGCTGCAACCACGCGGATCCGCCGCAGTGGTCGGGTTCCTGCCGTATTGTACGGACATGGAAAAGACAACGAACACCTGTCGATCTCGCGTAGCGAAGTCGACGCGTTGATCCGCCACCACGGACGCGCTGTCGAACTGCAGGGTTCGGTGACCGACACCGCGATGGTCAACGATGTCCAGTGGGACGCGTTGGGTATCGAGGTGCTGCACCTGGACCTGTTGCGCGTCAATTTGAAGGAAGAGGTCGAAGTGGCCGTCGCGATTCGCCTGGTGGGTGAAGCCGCCGGGACCCGCGAGGGCGGCATTTTGATCGAAAACCTGCACGAAATCGAAATCCGCTGTGCGGCCGGCAGCATCCCCGAATCGTTGGACCTGAACGTTTCGGAACTGCAACTCGACCAACACGCCGTGGCCGGAGATGTGGAATTGCCTTCGGGCGTCGAGCTGATCACCGACCCGGAAACGGTCGTTGCCCGCGTCGAAACGCCTCGCGAAGAGGTGCCGGCCGAGGAAGCTGCGGCCAGCGACGAACCGGAAGTGATCGGCAAGAAGGAAGAACAAGAGGAAGGCGAGGGCGAATAAGCCCGCCTGGCCCCTGCGATGCACGGTGACCGGACAACGCAATGAAACTGGTGATCGGCCTCGGCAATCCCGGCCGTCGCTACCAACAAACCCGTCACAATGTGGGTTTCGTGGTGGCGGCCGAAGTCGCGAAGATCGCCGGCGGGGACTCGCCAAAGGTTCGCTTCTCCGGTGAATTCGCCGAAGGCTCGATCGCCGGCACCCGCGTCGGTGTCCTCTGCCCGACAACCTACATGAACGCCAGCGGCCAGAGCGTACGCAAAGCCGTTGATTTTTACAAACTGGACCCAGCTGATATCCTGGTCGTATGCGATGACCTGAACCTGCCCCTGGGCCGGCTTCGCATCCGCCCCAGCGGTTCGGCTGGTGGCCAAAAAGGACTTGCCGATATCATCCGCCACCTGGGCACCGAAGCGGTGCCGAGACTGCGGGTCGGAATCGACCCGGCTCCGCCAGGCTGGGCCGTCCCGGACTATGTCCTCAGCAAGTTCAAGCCTGGCGAACAGAACACCATCGACGACGCGATCGGACGGGCTGCGATTGCCGCCGCCGATTGGGCCGAACACGGTGTGGATTACTGCATGAATCGCTACAATGGCAGCCCTACGACGCAGTAACCCTCCGGTACTTGTTCCGCATTACGCCGGATCCTCCGCACACGACTGACCGGTTTCGTACCGACTCGCCGCGCTTAAGCCGAGCCGGTCCGAACCGATTGACAACCTCGTATTGATTTCATTCCATTCCCAATGGAGGCAGTGGCCACCGTGGCAAAGAACGTTTACGAAACGCTGTTGATTCTGGACAGCAACAAATACGCCCGCGACCCCGGTGGCGTGGCCGAAGCCCTGAATAAGTTGATCGAAGACATCGACGGCACGGTCTTGGCCAGCCGTTTGTGGATGGAGCAACGCTTGGCCTATCCCATGGATGGCCACCAGAAAGGTACCTACTGGTTGCTGTACTTCGAAGCCGAAGGCCGCCGCCTGACCGAACTGGACCGGGCCTTCACCCTGCACGACGGCATCATTCGCGAGATGACCCTGCGGATCGATCCGCGACTGGTCGAGCCGATGCTGGCCAACGCCCGCGGCGAATACCACCGGGACGAGGAAGCCGGCGAAGAAGAAACCGCCGCGGCCGAATCGTCCGAACCAGCCACCTCGGCTGCTGAATGACGTTCGCCCAGCGAGCAACGCTCGGCGGCCGCACCGTCCCTTTTTTACTGACCCTGCGAGGACCCACCCCATGGCCAGCTACAACCGCGTGATCCTGGTCGGCAACCTGACGCGTGACATCGAACTGCGGCACACCCCGGGCGGGACCGCGGTGACCGATGCGGGCCTGGCGGTCAACGATCGCCGCAAAAGCCAGTCGGGCGAATGGGTCGAAGAGGTCACGTTTGTGGACGTCGTGATGTGGGGCCGGACCGCCGAAGTCGCCAGCGAATACCTGGGCAAGGGCTCGCCTGTCCTGATCGAAGGACGGCTGAAGCTGGATACCTGGGAAACCGACGGCCAAAAGAAATCCAAGCTCCGCGTCGTCTGCGAACGGATGCAGATGCTCGGCGGCCGCAGCGACAGCGGCGGCGGCGGCGGCTACAACAGCGGCGCCAGCAACCACAGCAGCAGCAACAGCAGCAACGACTACCAGGCCCCTCCGGGCAACCGCGAAGCCCAGCCCACCGGCGGCAGCGGCTACGACGACCCGAACATCCCGTTCTGATCCCCGTCCATTTTCTCCAATCATTTCTATTGACGCCTCGGCCCCGCGGCCGACTGCGAGGTTCGAAATCATGCCGAAAAGCAAAAACCGCCGCAAAAACCTTTTCAACCGCTTGCCCAAGGGCGACCAGGGCGGCATCCGCTTGCTGCTGATCCACAACGTCGAACACCTCGGCAAGCAGGGCGATATCGTCGAAGTCAAACCCGGCTACGCCAACAACTTTCTGCTGCCTCAAGGCTTGGCGACCGTGGCCACCGATCACCACAAACGGATGGTCGAGAAGCACCGCGAGAAACTGCGCCAGCTGGAACTGGAAAAGCTGGTCGAGTACCGCTCGCGGGCGGCCGAAATCAGCCGCCAGTCGATCACCATCGAAGCCAACGCCAACGACGAAGGCCTGCTGTACGGCAGTGTCGGCGCCAGCGACATCGCCGATGCCCTCAAGGGCGTGGGCATCACCGTGCCGCAGGATCAGATCCGCCTGCAGGGCCCGCTGAAGGAACTGGGACTGTACACCGTCAAGATCCACCTGCACGCCGAAGTCGACGCGGAACTGAAGGTCTGGGTCGTGCCGACGGTCAGCGCCGAAGAACAGGCGGCCGTACGCTAACGAGCCCGCGTGGGGGCCGTGGCGGAACTGGCAGACGCGCTAGATTTAGGATCTAGTTCCTTCGGGAGTGCAGGTTCGATTCCTGTCGGCCCTATTTGACCACCTCTTGAGACTCGCCTCGGCACGGTGGCCGAGACGAGTCTTTTGTTTTGCATATCATTGACGATTTGGGTGCCGCTTTCTACATTCGTGCCAAACTGCCGGACGTTGTTGGTTACGATTTCTCCCTTGTCGGCGGTAACACTTCCATTCATTTTGAGGACAACATGGCTAAGAAAGCGTCTCCGTCAGGCAAGATGGTTTACTACTTCGGCAAGACCAAGACCGAAGGTCGCGGCAAATCCAAGGCCCTGCTGGGCGGTAAAGGATTGAACCTGGCCGAGATGACCGCGATCGGCCTGCCGGTGCCCCCCGGCTTTACGATCACCACCGACGTCTGCGATCGCTACTACAAGAACGGCGAAAAAGTCCCCGCCGGCTTGATGGACGAAGTCGGCAAAGCCGTTTCGATCATGGAGAAGGAACTGAAGAAGAAGTTCGGCGACGACTCCAACCCCCTGCTGGTTTCGGTCCGCTCCGGTGCAGCCGTTAGTATGCCCGGGATGATGAACACGATCCTGAACCTGGGCTTGAACGACGCGGCCACCGAAGGCTTGGCCAAGGCCACCAACAATCCCCGCTTCGCCTACGACGCCTACCGCCGCCTGATCAACATGTTCGGCGACGTGGTGATGGGCATGGAGCACCACACGTTCGAAACCGCCTTCGACAAGATCAAGAAGAAGTACAAGGTCACCGAGGACACCGACGTCCCGGCCGACGGCTTGAAAGATCTGTGCGACGCCTACAAAGCCGTGTACAAGAAGCACACCGGCGAAGAATTCCCCCAAGACCCCTTCAAGCAGCTGGAACTGGCGATCGAAGCGGTCTTCGGTTCTTGGAACACGCCGCGAGCGGTCAGCTACCGCCAACTGGAAAACATCCGCGGACTGCTGGGCACGGCCGTCAACGTCCAGTCGATGGTCTACGGCAACATGGGCGAGGATTCGGGTACCGGCGTGGCCTTCACCCGTAACCCCAACACCGGCGAAAACAAGTTCTTCGGCGAATTCCTGATCAACGCTCAGGGCGAAGACGTCGTGGCCGGTATCCGCACGCCGCAACCGGTCGCGGAGATGCCCAAGTGGAACAAGGCTGTCCACAAGCAACTGCTGGAGATCAAGCAGACGCTCGAGACGCATTACAAAGAGATGCAGGACATCGAGTTCACGATCGAAAAGGGCACCTTGTACATGCTGCAAACCCGGACCGGCAAACGGACCGGTTTGGCAGCCGTCAAGATCGCCTGCGACATGGTCAAAGAAAAACTGATCACGCAGAAAGACGCCGTGCTGCGAGTTCCGGCCAACGACCTGACGCAGTTGCTGTTGCCCAGTTTCAAGACCACCGCTCGCAACGCCGCCGACGTCCTGGCTCGCGGCTTGCCCGCTTCGCCCGGTGCCGCCGTCGGCAAGTTGTCCTTCAGCGCCGAAGACGCTCGGGAACGAGCCGACGCCGGCGAAAAGGTGATTCTGGTTCGTAAAGAAACCAGCCCCGAAGACGTCGACGGCATGCACGCCGCGGCGGGCATCCTGACCAGCACCGGCGGGATGACCTCCCACGCCGCCGTGGTCGCACGCGGCTGGGGCAAGTGCTGCGTGGCCGGAGCCGGCGACGTGAAGATCAACGAGAAGACCAAAAAGATCACGGTCGACGGCCGCACCTTCGGCGTCAAAGACGTGATCAGCCTGGACGGCACGACCGGCGAAGTGATGGCTGGCGAAGTCGAAACCCAAGAGCCGACGCTGGCCGGCGACTTCAGCAAACTGATGGGCTGGGCCGACCAGTTCCGTCGCCTGCAAGTGCGCACCAACGCCGACTCGCCCGCCGACAGCAAGCGGGCCCGTGACTTCGGCGCCGAAGGCATCGGCCTGTGCCGCACCGAACACATGTTCTTCGAAGGCGACCGGATCACGCACATGCGGGCGATGATCCTGGCCGACAACGAAGCCGACCGCCGGGCGGCGCTGAAGAAACTGCTGCCCTTCCAGCGCAAAGACTTCGAAGGCATCTTCAAAGCCATGAACGGCCTGCCCGTGACGGTCCGCCTGCTGGATCCGCCGCTGCACGAGTTCCTGCCGCACGAAGACAAAGCCCAGAAGGAGATGGCCAAGGAACTGGGCGTCAAACCCTCGGAAGTCAAAGCGCGCACCGAGTCCCTGCACGAGTCCAACCCGATGCTGGGCCATCGCGGTTGCCGCTTGAGCGTGACCTACCCGGAAATCCTCGAGATGCAGGTGCGGGCCATTGTCGAAGCAGCGATCCGCTGTGCTAACAAGAACATCGACGCCCGGCCGGAGATCATGATCCCCTTGATCGGTACCGCAGCCGAATTGCAAACATTGCGGACCCGTGTCGAGGAGGTGATCGAAGAAGTGGTCGCGCAGAAGAAATTCGATGGCAAGCTGGACATCCTGATCGGCACCATGATCGAAATTCCTCGCGCCGCGCTGACCGCCGACGAAGTCGCCGAGCACGCCGACTTCTTCAGCTTCGGCACCAACGACCTGACGCAGATGACGTTCGGCTACAGCCGCGACGACGTCAACACGTTCCTGCCCGATTACCTGGACAACGACTTGTTGCACGTCGACCCCTTCCAGTCGCTCGATACGACCGGTGTCGGCCAGTTGGTCGAAATGGGCGTCGAGAAAGGCCGCAGCGTCAAGAAGAAGTTGAAAGTTGGCATCTGTGGCGAACACGGTGGTGATCCCGCTTCGATCGAGTTCTGCAACCGCGTCGGACTGGACTACGTCAGCTGCAGTCCCTTCCGCGTGCCGATCGCCCGTCTGGCGGCGGCTCAGGCGGCTTTGAACGCCAAGAAGTAACTCTCGTAGCTAGGTTTCCCTAGCTACGGCGAATCCACGACAAGGCCACGCTCGCCGGCACCCGCCGCGAGTCGTGGCCTTGCCTGCAAAATGCTTTCCCCACCATCCACTGCGAGCCCAGTACCCATGTCGGACGTCCACGCCGCCTACAACGAAGTCGAAAAACTGATCGATGCCGAACAGTACGAAGAGGCCATCCCGCGTCTGAAAGAGATCGTCCAACAAGACGACTCCTTCGTTCTCGCCCACCTTGCCCTGGCGCGGGTGTACACCAAGACCGGTCAGCACGTCGAAGCGATCGAGCACGGCCAGAAGGCCTGCGAGCTGGAACCGAACGATGCGTTCAACTTCACGGCCATGAGCGTGACGTACCAACGCGCCTGGGCCGGTACGCAGGACCAGCGTTACATTCAACTGGCCGAGGATGCGATGGCCCAAGCGCGGATGCTGGAAGGCTGAGCGCGTTGCCCGCCAAAGCTTGCTGCCGACCGGCTCAGCGGGCGGGCTGGGAACGTTCCAGAGGAGACGGGGCGGGCCGAGCCGGCGCGGAATCGCCCAGCAAACTAATCGCCACGACCAGGATAACCGCCAGTACGGCGCCGATGCCAAACCACAGTCCCCACCGCAGACTGTCGACCTGGTATCCGCCGGATGAGGTTTGGGAAAAGGCGGCGTTCTCATACTGTCGCAACGCGGCCATCGCCTTGGCTTCGCGGAGCCGCTGTGCGTCGGCCGACTCCGGCGTGGCAGCCGCGTCGCTGGAAGCCTGCACTTCCGCCCGAGCTTCCTCCTCAGCGACGAACCTCTCACCAGGGCCTGCGCCGCCGTCGTCTCGTTCCGGCGGCAGCTCGACTCCGGCCGCGGCGAGCAAGTCGCTCACGGGCACTTTGGCCGAACCGAAGTACACGCTCTGTTCGGGCTGGACCGCGACGGCGCGGCGAATACGGTGCCGCACGCCTCGCAGGTCGATGGACACGCCGTTGGTGCTGTCCAGATCTTCGACGATCCAGGTGGCTTCGGGGCCGACCAGAAAGCGAGCGTGCAGGGCGGAGACGCTGGCGTGTTTCAGGCAGACATCGTTCTCGGCGGCGCGGCCGATGAAAAGAATCTTTTCCGCCGCCTTGCTATCCGGCCAGACCAGCCGCAAGGATCGCCCCAGCGTGATCTTTGCGTCGGCGCCCAGCTCCGTCCGTTCGGTGATCCGCTGGCCGTCGAGAAAGGTTCCATTGGTACTGCCGCAGTCTTCCAGGTAATAGCGGTCGGCGACGCGATCGATCCTGCAGTGGTGCGCCGACACCTTGGGCGCGTCGATCAGCAGGTCGCAGTCTTCGGCCGATCCGATCAGCCACTGTTGATCGATCATACCGGCGTGCCTACAACCCAGCGTTATCGTCGCGCGAGAGAAGGAATCGAAAACGTTGCTCGCCGATCTGGAATTCGGCATCCTGGTCCAAGGTAACTCGGTCGATGCGGACCCAGGTTCCATTGACGCTGCCCGCATCTTCGATTTGCCAGCGGTCGCCGACGCAGGAAACCCGGGCGTGCAGCGGACTGAGATACGGATCGTCGGTGGGTACCAGGTCGCACTGCGAAGCATCGGCTCCGATGGTCGCACCGCCGGAGCCGATGCGGAATTGCGGCTGCCGTTCGGGCGTCAACAGTTCCAAGTAGAGGGTTGGGCAAGTCGGGCTGGATTCGCCATGAAAGGAACGCGTCGACCGGATGTCTTGATCGGCGGGGCCGGGAGGCGACGTCAGCCTGACGCGATAGCGATGGCTAGCCAGAATCAATTCTTTTCCATCGGCCAGCGGGGCCCGATTGACGCGAACGAATGTTCCGTTGGTGCTGTTCAGGTCGACCAATCGCCAACGCGTCTCGCCTTCGACACGAACCGACGCGATCTCCAAGTGCTTGGCGGAAATATCGGGATCGTTGGGGATGACGATCGTTCCTTCGACGCGGCCGATGATGGTTCTCGCTCGCCGCACCCGCCAGACCTCACCCTCGAGCAATTGGCCGTCGTCCAGGGCGACCAGCCGCGGCACGGGCGGGCGGCGGTGCGGGCGGAAGATGGGCGTCGTATCGGGCTCCAGCGGTTCCAGTGGTTCCCGCGGCGGGCGAACCGAGTGCGGAACCGGCTCGAGCATCGTCTCCTTGGCCTCGTCTTGTCGCCGCAGGTTTCGCCCGGACCGGCCGGCCGGGTCTTCGGGAAAGACTTCGATCGCCGTCCGCGGTGGGGCGCCAGCTCCGGCCGTGGCAACCCGCGTTCCACCGGCGACCTGCCGAGATGCGGCCGTTTCTCGCGGCGGCATGACACTGCCGCAGGCCGGACACGTACCGCCGGCGCTCAGCAGTGAAGCGTTGCAGACAGGGCAGGCGGGCATCAGCGTTGCCTTGGAAACAAGAAGAGCAGAAGAAAAGGGTCGCGCGACAGGTTCCAGGATAACCGATTGCCCTGCAAACGCCAAAACCGCGGGCGGCCGGTCAGGGGGACGAGCTGTTGATTTATTATTCCGCTTCGGTGATAGCCGCGATTTCGTCAGTGCAGAACCGGGGCTATCGCCCAAACGGCTCACCCAGGTGTTTGGCCCGTGCCCGGTTTCTAGCTGTACCCGGGTTCTAACTGTAGCCGCCGGACAGCTCGGCGGCGCGGCGCACCCGTTCGATGGCGATCATGAAGGCGGCGGTGCGCAGCGAGACGTCCTTCTGTTGACTGGTCTCCCAGACGCTCTCGAAGGCTTCGACCAGGGTGTGTTCCAGCTCGCGGCGGACACGATCGAGGCTCCAGCGATAGTGTTGGCGGTTCTGCACCCATTCAAAGTAGCTGACCGTCACACCGCCGGCATTGGCGAGGATGTCGGGCAGGACGATCGTGCCGCGATCGTGAAGCATCTTGTCGGCCAACGGAAAGATCGGGCCGTTGGCCGCTTCGATGATGATCGGCGCCTGGACCTGATCGGCGTTCTCCGCGGTGATCACACCGCCCAGGGCTGCCGGGATCAGAATATCCACATCATCCAGCTCCAACAGCGCGTTGCCCGGCAGTTTTTCGCAGTGACTGTAGCCGCGGAGCTGGCCCGTGGGATGGTCCAGGATGTAGCGCAGCATGTCCGGGATGTTCAGGCCTTCGGGGTCGTAGTAGGTTCCCGAGATATCACTGACCGCGACGATCGGAAACTGGGCATCGTGCAGGAATTTAGCGGCGTGCGAGCCGACGTTGCCAAAGCCCTGGATCGCGACGCGGCTCTTCTCGGCCTTGCGTCCGAGCCGCCCGATCAGTTTCATCGTCAGGATGCCGACGCCTCGCCCGGTCGCTTCTTCACGTCCCTTGGCCCCGTATTCCTCGACCGGTTTGCCGGTGATCACCGCGGGATTGAAGCCGTGATACTTCTCCCACTGGTTTCGAAACCAGCTCATCACCCGATAGTCGGTTCCCATATCGGGTGCGGGAATATCACTATCGGGGCCGACGATGTCCTGGATCTTGTCGACGAACGCACGGGTGAGATTTTCTTTCTCACGCAGACTGAGCTTGCGGGGATCGACGCCGATGCCGCCTTTCGCGCCGCCATAGGGCAGGTCCACCACGGCGGTCTTCCAGGTCATCAAACTGGCCAGCGAGCGGACCTCGTCCAGATTGACTTCGTGATGATAACGCAGGCCGCCCTTCATCGGACCGCGACTATTGTTGTGCTGGACGCGAAAGCCCAGGTAGGACGCCAGTTCGCCGTTGTCGCGTTCCAAAGTCACCTGCACGGTGACTTCGCGATTGGCCATCAACAGCATGTTGCGCATGTCCGGAGTCAATTCCAGGATTTCCGCGGCTTGATCGAAAAAGTACTGAACCGCTTCGAATGCACGCATCGCGAAAATCCTTCTTCTTGCTCGGTTGGACGACTAGGCTCTGTCCGACGAACCTGGTGGGGACCTGGACAGCGCCTAAG
>NZ_WIAD01000058.1 GCF_009618275.1 Roseimaritima sediminicola | reverse complement strand
GCTCTTAGGCCCGGGGAGGGCCCTACGAAAACCCTCTCCGGGCCTGAGAGCCCGACTCTCCCAGAGGGAGAGTGATGCCGAATTCAAGGTTGCGGCGCTGGCTTAAGCACGTCGGCATGAATCTTTCGGTGAAACCCCGCGACAACACCCTCCCGCGCAGCGGGAGGGTGATGCCGAATTCAAGGTTGCGACGCTGGCTTAGCTTTGTTTGCTGCGTCGCTTGCGGGTTTCGCTGCCGCGTACGCCGCCGGGGCCTTTGCGGGGTTTGCGCCGCGGCTTGCCGCCGGCGTCGCGATACTTCTGGGCGGGACCGCGCCGCGGTCCACCACTGCGATGGTCGTCGGCCAGGTAACGGATTCGCAGTTGCCGGCCGCTGACCCAAGTATTGCGGAGGGTCTGGTAGATATCGCGGGGCATTCCCTCGGGCAGGTCGACGATGCTGAACGATTCCTGAATCGAAATCGGCCCGATGAAGTTGCCTTCGATGCCGGCTTCGTTGGCGATTGCGCCCACGATATTGCCTGGGGCCACGCCGTCCCGGCGACCGACTTCGATGCGATAACGCTTCATGCCCGGGGCCGGTGGTCCCAGGCGTCGCCCAGGGCTGCGGCGGCCGCCGTGGGGGCCGCCCTCGGAGCCGTCTTCGCGATGCGAGTCGCGATGGTTTTCGTGTCGCTGGCGACGCTCCGCCTTGGCAGCTCGGGGTTGGTCTTTCAGCAGGAAGGGGCGGCCTTGTTGAGCGATTTCCGCTAGAGCCGCCGCGATCATCTCCATCGGCTTGCCGCTTTCCTCGGCGTACTCGCCAAGGATCTGCTTGAACATCGAGACGTCTTTCTCGGCCGTGACGTCGGTGATCTGCTGCTTGAATTTGGCCAGTCGGGCGTCGTTGATCTGGGCCGTGGTCGGCGGCTGGATCACCTCGATGGGCTGGCCGGTGGTCCGTTCGATGATTCGCAGGCGATGGCGCTGCGAGCGGGACAGAAAGATCAAGGCTTCGCCCGCCCGGCCCGCGCGTCCGGTGCGGCCGATGCGGTGCACGTAGGATTCGCTGTCGTGCGGCAGGTCGAAATTGATCACGTGACTGATGCGAGCCACGTCCAGTCCTCGGGCAGCCACGTCGGTTGCCACCAGGATATTCAGGTGACCTTGTTTCAGTTGGTCGACGGTGCGTTGGCGGACCTTTTGAGGCATGTCGCCATTGAGGGCGGCGGCCGACAGCCCTTCGCGGCCGAGCGCCTCGGCGACCGTCACGGTGGCTTCCCGCGTTTTGGTAAAGATGATCACGCCGTCGGTGGGTTCGATTTCCAGCGTCCGCTTCAGCACGTCGATCTTTTCATGGCCGGCTACGAAAACGGCTCGTTGCCGGATCGAAGCGGCGGTCACGGTCTTGTTCTTGATCGCGATCTTGACCGGATCGTTCAGATGACGCTGGGCGATGTTGCGGATCGCCGGCGGCAAGGTCGCCGAGAACAACGCGATCTGACGCTGTTCGGGCAAGCGGTCCAGGACGAACTGAACGTCCTCCAGAAAGCCCATGTTCAGCATCTCGTCCGCTTCGTCCAGTACCAGGCAGCGGATCTGGCTCAGGTCCAACGTGCCGCGTTTGATGTGGTCGATAACCCGGCCCGGCGTGCCGACGACGACCTGCGGGCCGCGCCTGAGGGCGCGGAATTGGACTTCGTAGTCCTGGCCGCCGTAGATGGCCAGGGTGCGAAAGCCCGGGACCTGTTTGCCGTAAGTCGAGAAGGACTGGGCCACCTGGACGGCCAGCTCTCGCGTCGGGGCCAGGACCAGGGTTTGCGGGGCGGCTCGGGAAGCATCGATCGTGCTGAGGATCGGCAGGGCGAAGGCGGCGGTCTTGCCGGTGCCGGTCTGCGACTGGGCCAAGACGTCGCGACCTTCGAGCATGTGCGGGATGATCCGCGCCTGGATGTCGGTGGGGTCTGCATACCCGGCCGACGTCACCGTTTCGGCGATGGCCGGCAGCAGGTCCAGGGCATGAAAGCCCTTGGCGCTGGGCTCGGCAACCGGCTCGGTCTCGGCGACTGGCTGTGTCTCGGCGACCGGCTCGGTCTCGGCGGCCGGCTGTGTCTCGGCGGCCGGCTCGGTTTCGGCGGTTGGCCGGGTTGCTACAGCGGATTGGGTTTCGGCGGTTGGCTGTGTTTCGGCGACCGGCTGTGTTTCGGCGACCGGTTGGGTTTCGGCGACCGGCTGTGTTTCGGTGGCGGATTGGGTTTCGGCGGCGGGTTGTGGTTCGGCGACCGGGTCGGTGGCCACGGGCGGGCGGGTCTCGATCGACGGGCCAGCCTCGAGGGATTGGTCGGTATCCACCGGCGGGCGGGTCTCGACCAGGGCGCCGCCCGGGGCGGCGGTCGCTTCGCTGACGGTGTCGCTGTCTGCGTCACCGGTGGTGTCACTGATCGTGGCAACGGACGTGGAGCAAGAATCGTTGGGGGGGCAGTTATTGCCGTGCATAGACTCGTTCAATCTTCTGGAAACAGAAATGGGAAAGCAGGGGTAGACAGACCACTAGCCTCGGCCGGCGCGGTCCTGCCCAGGCAGGCGCGCGGCGGTGCAGCGGTCGATCGATGTGGAGAGTGTCGAGACGGACGTGGCATCGCTAGCGAGGCTGGGCACGCGGGGCCCGCCGGCTGGCGTGGGGGTTAGAGGTGGGAACGAAAGGGCAATGGGGTAAGCGGCACCCGACCTGGGGACCGACCGCAAGCAGGCTTGCGCGGCGGGTCCAAAAAATCCAGGTTATGTAAAGAACCTTCCGATTGTCTTGCGATAAAAAACGCAAGGCGTACCGCTTGGAGGGTTCTGAAAGCCTTCGTGCCCGGCCCGGAAGACGCTCGCTTTAACGCGTTAGCATCGCTCCAGATAGCCAGCTCTCCTAAGGCGACCGGCATTCGCCAGTCGGCCATGGTTCGTCCTCGGGCGAGCAAAATCGCCACGGGACGTCAGCCTAAATTAAAAGGCCGCTAAACACACATCGGTGTCGTAACAATAGAGACTTCGAGGGCTCTCGTTGGGCACCCAACATAGCGAAACCAGCTCGGCGGCGATAGGACGATTCTGGGCAATTGGTCGATTCGCAGTCCGCAAGCCCCTGCTATGGTGGGCGGCGGTTTCGCGGGGACGGGGCCCGCGACCGGTCGCGCCGACAACGAGGTAGAACGCAGAATGATCGTCAGTCATGTGTTGGGTGGCTTGGGAAATCAGATGTTTCAGTACGCCTTCGGGCGCTATCTGGCGGATCGATTGGACCAGCCGTTTTATTTGGATCTGCGCCACTTTGCCGATTACGATCTGCACGCCTACCAGTTGGATTATTTTCCCCACCGCGGCCTGCCGCTGCCCAGCGAACTGGCCGACCGCTGTCCGCGGGCGTTCAGCGGATGGCGAGTTCGCGCGGCGGCCCTGGTGCCTCGGCCTCTGCGCCGTCGCTTGCGGTTGGTGCGCGAACGGCCGTTCGGTTTTGACCCGCGATACCTGCGGGCAGCGCCCAACAGTTATCTGTGGGGGTACTGGCAGAGCGAACGGTTCTTTCCGGGGCATCGCGAACGGATCCTGCGGGATTTCGCGTTTGACGAATCGCGTCTGAGCGCTGCGACGCGGCGGGTCGCCGAGCAGATCGGCCGCCGTCCCAGCGTTTTTCTGCACGTGCGCCGTGGCGATTACGTGACCGACCCGGCCGCCCGCCGCGTCTACCTGCAGATGGACCGCGACTACTACCGGCAGGCGCTCACGGCGCTACAGCAACAAGTCCCCGGCCTGCAGGCGTTTGTCTTCACCAATGATCCGGCCTGGTGTCACGAGCACCTGGATCTGGGGACGCCGCTGGAGATCGTCGACCACAACACCGCGGCCACATGCCAGGAAGACCTGTACCTGATGTCGCGGTGCCGGTTCGCGATCATCGCCAACAGCACGTTCAGCTGGTGGGGCGCGTACCTGATCCAGGATCCCGGAGCCGCCGTGTACTGCCCGTCGCGTTGGACCTACCCCGAGACCGGACGCGACGACCGGCATCTGGCGGTCGATTCCTGGCGCCGCATCGAAGTGACGACCTAGTGCCGCGTCCTGGTTCTAGCGCCGCGTCCTGGTTTGGTTCTGGCGTTAGCCGATCTCCCCAGCGATCGAACCGAGGCGGCGAAAGGGTCGAGCGTCTGACGACTTCAGCCATCGCCACAGTCATATCCCTATTTTCGGCCGCGAAGCCGATGGTTTTTGGGGGAAGAAGCCGCCGGGTCGCGAACAAAGGCCGTCCAGGCGAATTAAAATGGAATCGAGCCTATCGTCTGGGCGAATCGCCCCGATCACCTGGATGGATTATGCCGATCGCCCGGGCGAATTACCCCGGTCGCTCGGGCGGGCCGCTGTTGCTCGAGGCCACCGACCCCCGCATTCTGCTGGATTTGATTGGATGAAGCTGCGTAGACCACTTTTCCCGTTCGTCGCTGTGCCGGTCCTGCTCGGAGGGTTGCTGGCAGCCGACGGAACGGCCCTTGCCCAGGACCAGCCCATCGACCCATTCGCTCCGGCGGCGGCCGAGGATCCCTTTGCCGCGCCGGCGGACGACGCGTTTGGGACCGGCGACGTCTTCGGCGCGGCCGGCGACGACGCGGACCCGGGCGCCAACCCCTTCGGTGCTCCTGGCGCTGCCGGCGAGCCGTTCGGCGGTCCGGCGGCGGCCGCGGGGGCTGTGGCTCCCGCAGAGGCGGCCCCGCCCAGCCCGGTCGTCGCGGAGCTGCGACGCTACGCACAGGGCAGCACTCGCCAATTGGCGCTGGCGATCCGCGGCGCGACCCGGATCGGCGACTGGAACGAGGTGAATGACTACCTGGCGATCCTGGCAGAACGCAAACCATCGCAGGCGGCGCTGGCCCAGGCTGCGGCCACGGTCGGCGGATCGCTGCTGGCGCGGCTGAAGTCGCGTCCGGAACTGAGCGCGGCGTCCCAGCAACAGATCGACGCCCTGCGGGCGGCCGCGCGAGCCGCGGCTGAGGACGTCGGACGCATCGACGCGGCCATCGCCCAGATCGATTCGCCGGACGTCGATCGGCGTGCCGGCGCCTTCCGCACACTGCTCTCCGGCGGCGACGTGGCGATCGCCCGGTTGGCTGCGGCGGCTGCCCTGCCCGACCCGCCGGCCGCGCGGCGCAGCATCGCCGCGGTGCTGAAACAACTCGGACGCGGTGCCCCGGCGGCCCTGCGCCAATTGGCTCTGTACGGCGCCGATGCCCAGCGGGCCGGTGCCCTGGAAACGCTGGCCCTGCTCGATCCCACCGAAGCGGTGGAAGATTTGGTCGCCGCCCTGCATGCCGAGGACGCGACGGACGCGGAACGCGCCACCGCGGTGCGTTTTCTTGCTCCGCTGTATCCCAGTCTGCCCTCCCTGAGCGAGACCGAAACCTATCTGGTGCGGAAGTTGAACGCGGCGGATCGCGTGGCCGCGCAAACCCCGGCGACCCGAACGCCGCAGGCGGGCGCACCGGAGTCGGGCGCACCGGCCGCCGGCGCACCGGCGGCGGTGGCCACGACCTGGGCGATTACCGAAGATCGCACGGCGGTCGCGCCCCAGCGAACCACGGCCCGCCTGGCGGCCGTGCAGGCTGCGGCCATCGCGGCGGGACGCTTGCAACGTTTGCCGGTCCTGGGACGTGAGGCGCTGGCCGCGGCGGTGGTCAGCGATCTGGACTACCGCGTCCAGCTGGATCCGATGTTCGGTTCGCCGGAGGACATCCAGTCGGTGCGCGCGGCATGGGGTGAAGACGCGATCGCCGGCCAGCGGCTGATGCAGTGGTTAGAAGCCGCGCTGGAGCAGGACCGCGTGGCGGCGACGATCGGCGTGCTGCGGATGTTGCCACCGGACCCGGTTCTGGTGACCTCCTACGCCAGCGAGCCCACGGCGTTGGTCGCGGCGACGCTGCACGGCGAGCCGCGGGTGCGATACGAAGCCGCTTTGGCGGTGGCTCGTACCGGCGTCGACCAACCCTATGCCGGCAGCAGTTACGTCCTGGATCGCTGGGTGGCGATGAGCCAGTTGAAGGACCGGCCGACGGCGCTGGTGGTCGAACCACGAGCCGGCGCTGCGGACCGCTTGAATGCCGAGATCGCGTCGTATGGCTACCGCGTGGAAGCGATTCGCAGTGTCCGCGAAGCCGTCCGGCGGGTCAGCCAAGGGGGCGACGTTCAGGTGATCGTCGCCACGACCCAGTTGCCGGACCTGCCGCCGATCGAATTGGTCGACCGGATCCGCCGCCAATCGCTCGGGCGGCACGTCCCGATCATTTTCTACGGCCCCCTGACCGATGGCTTGGCCGGTCTTGACGGTTCTCGCTGGGCGGCGCCGGTGCGGCGGGTGAACCCACCGCGGCCAACCATCGCGCAGGAGCGCTACCGAGTGCTGGCCGACGCCCTGCAGACGTTGTCGGAGGATTTGCGGTTCGTGCTGCATGCCCCGCCGATCCGCGTTCCTGAAAGTCCTGGCGAGGAAGGTTTCTTCCAGCACCAAACGCGGTACAACGCCGCCCTGGATCTGGTGCGGGCCGAGCAGCGTCAGGGCGCGGACCAACGCAGCGTTCGTTTTCTCGGTGGGTTACTGGATCTGGGCGAGAGTCCCGTCGCCGTGGCGCTCACGCCCGATGCCGCGGTCGAGGACCAGCAGCTGCAGGAATTGTTTGAATCGCTGAGTTTTGTTTATGAGAGCGTCGGCGACGAGGCGGGGTTGATGCGGCGTTTGGAGGAGCGCCGTCCGGTGCACTTCTTGTTTCTTCCGGCCCGGGCGATCGAGGGGAGTGCCGCGGAGCTGGTCGAGCGGATTCGGCTGCATCGGCGAGGGTCGGAGCTGCCGATCTTCATCTACGGCCATGCCACCTCGGGGCTGGGTTCTTCCACGTCGGGGCTGGGTTCTTCCGCGTCGGGCTTGGGGGACGCGCGGTTTGCGCCGGTGATTCGCCGCCGGGCGTCGATCGAACCGGCCGCCTCGTTTGGTTCGCACATGCAGGAGATCATCGATGCGGCGGCCCTGCCGCCTTTGGACGTGGACGAGCGTCAGTGGTATCGCGACCGGGCCTGGGAAATCCTAGCGGCCGTGGCGGCCGATCCGGCGCTGCAGTTTTACGATCTGCGCAGCGGCGGCATCGCCGCGGCGATGGCTTCGGCGACGTCGGGTTCAAGAGCCTCGCAAATCGCGGTATTGTCTGGCCTGGGTACCCCTTCCTCTCAAGCTGCGTTGACGGATCTGGCCGCCGCGTCCGCCCTGGCGATGCCACTTCGCGTGCAGGCGGCGGACGGGTTTGCCCGCTCGGTTCAGCGGTTTGGAACACGGCTGAGCCGCGAGCAGGTCGCGCTGCAGTATCGACGCTATAATCAGGCCACCGATCCCGAGTCCCGGCAGGTGCTGGGCACGGTGCTCGATGTCATGGAGAGTCGCGTCGCCCCCTCGGCAACCCCTACGGTGCCGAGCGAATCGGTCGAGGAGGCAGCGTCCGGCTCGGAACCCCATTGAGGCCGTACGCCCCCAGTCGTCAAGTCCAGCATGCCCGCTTTCGGTACTCCTGCAGAGAGTCAGGCCGGTCCGCCGGTCCCCGGAATCATCGGTGCTTCGCCGGCGATGCAGGAGGTGTATCGAGTGACCCGCCGCGTGGCCACCAGCAACGCCTCGGTTCTGATCCTCGGCGAGACCGGCGTCGGCAAGGAATTGATCGCCGGTGCGGTGCACCGCTTGAGCCATCGGCGGAGCGGCCCGCTGGTGAAAGTCAACTGCGGGGCGCTGAGCGAAAGTTTGCTCGAAAGCGAGTTGTTCGGCCACGTCCGTGGAGCCTACACCGGGGCGGTCGCCACTCGCCAGGGACGTTTCGAAGCGGCCGATCAGGGAACGATCTTTCTGGACGAAATCAACAGCACCAGTTTGACGCTGCAAGTCAAATTGCTGCGCGTCCTGCAGGAAGGCGAATTCCAGCGTGTCGGCGACACCACCAACCGACACAGCGACTGCCGCGTCATCGCCGCCAGCAACCGCAACCTGATGGACGAGGTGCACGAGCAACGTTTCCGCGAAGACCTGTACTGGCGGCTGAACGTGGTGCCGATCGAGATCCCGCCGCTGCGCCGCCGCCGCGAAGACATCCCCGAATTGGTGACGCACTTTCTGGAGTATTACAACGAGTTGAATGATCGTTACGTCGTGCATATCGAACCGGCGGCGCTCGAAGCGATGACCGATTACCACTGGCCGGGAAACGTCCGCGAACTGCAGAACTACATCGAACGGGCCGTCGTGATGGCCGAAGGTGACGAATTGGTCGCGTCGCTGCTGCCCGAGGAGGTCGTCGGCAGCCAGCCGGCCGCGGCCGAGGAAGTGATCGCCGCCGATGTGGAATCGTTGACCACGGCGGTTGTCCGGCAGGGGTTGAGCCAGTTGGACGCCGAAGCTCGTGACGTCCACGGTCAGATCGTCGACCGGGTGGAACGTGAAGTCATCCTGCAGGTTTTAAAAGAATGCGATGGGGTGCAGACCCGAGCGGCCGCAAGACTGGGGATCAATCGCAATACCCTGCACAAGAAAATCAAAGATTACGGACTGGACCAGCCCGAGGAGCAAGCGTGATGAAGCCCAGCGAGTCGCCGCAGACACCGGCCATGCGGCAGCGCGTCCAAGAGCTGGACTGCCAGCAGCGGCAGACGCTGCAGCTGGAGAAACTGAACCGGTTGCTCGAGCGCGTTCTGCCCGATAGTTCGTTCTACCAAACCAAGTACGGCGTCGCAGAGAAACGGCTGCGGTCTCTGGAAGAATTAACTGAGCTGCCCGTGTTGACGAAGCCCGAACTGGTCGACGACCAGCCCGGCGCCGCGGCTCGCTTCCATCACCTGCCGCGTCAGCACTATGTGCGCTTTCACCAGACCAGCGGGACCAGCGGGCGGCCGATGCCGGTGCTGGATACCGCGGAGGATTGGCAGTGGTGGATCGACACCTGGCAATTCGTGTTGGATGCGGCCGAGATCACCTCCGGCGATACGGTGGCCATGGCCTTTTCCTTCGGCCCCTTTATCGGTTTCTGGACCGCCCACGATGCGATGCTGCGGCGGCAGGCGTTGGTGATCCCGGCCGGCGGCATGAGTACGGTCGCGCGTTTGCAGTTGATCCTCAACGGCGGGGCGACCGTGCTGTGCTGTACGCCAACCTACGCGCTGCATCTGGCCGAGGTCGCCCGCGGCGAAGGCATCGCGCTGGGTGCGAGCCAGGTTTCGCGGATCATCGTGGCCGGAGAACCGGGCGGTTCGATCCCCGAGGTGCGGGCCCAGATCGAGCAGGCCTGGCAAGCGCGCGTCATCGATCACAGCGGCGCCAGTGAGCTGGGACCCTGGGGCGTGGGCGCGGCCGACGGCAGCGGATTGTTTGTGATCGAATCGGAGTTCATCGCCGAAACCTTGCAGGTCGGCAGTGAACAACCCGCCGCGGATGGCGAGCTGGCCGAGTTGGTGCTGACCGGCCTGGGACGCTGTGGCGGCCCGGCGATCCGTTATCGCACCGGCGACCTGGTTCGGGCCACCCGCAATCACGCGCACGACTGCCGTTTTCTGTTCCTGCCCGGTGGGGTGCTGGGGCGTGCCGATGATATGTTGGTGATCCGCGGCGTGAACGTGTTTCCCAGCGGGATCGAATCGGTGGTGCGGTCGATCGACGGTCTGGGCGAGTTTCGCATGATCGCCACCCGGGTGGCATCGATGGACCAGTTGGAGATCGAGGTCGAGGGCAATGGCGAAGCCGCCGCGTTGTTGTCCAAGCAGCTGCAGACCCGGTTGGGGCTGCGGGTGCCCGTGCGAGCGGTCGCCGCCGGCACCCTGCCCCGCAGCGAAGCGAAATCACGCCGCCTGGACGATCGTCGTTGATGTCTTTTTGAAGTCCCTTGGTTTACCATGAACACAACCGACGCCGAATTCGATTCCCCCGCCTATCCGACGAAGCTCCAACGCGGCGAGGCTGGCGAGATCGTGATCCACTGGAGCGACGAGCGGCGGACCGTCCATACCGCTCGGTCCCTACGCGCGGCATGCCCTTGCGCCAGTTGCCGCGAGAAACATAAATCCGAAGAGGAAACGCCGGCCGACGCCCCGCCGCTGCTGCCGGTATTGAGCGCTGCCGAGGCTCGGCCGCTGGAGATCACGGCGATGCGGCCGGCCGGCCAGTACGCCTACAACATCCAGTTCAGCGACGGCCATACCAGTGGCCTATTTACCTTCGACCTGTTGCGTTCTATGAAGGACGTTCGATAAGCGACACTGTCATTTGGCGAATGATCGCGAGGAAGGATCGACGCGGTAGCAGGGAGTTTTCATGAGTTCACGGCAAACCCAACGGCAAACCCAAGCCAGACCCCCTTTGGTCGTCGGTATCGGGGCTTCGGCGGGAGGTCTGGAAGCCCTGCAGGTGTTGCTAGCGGGTTTGCGCGAACCCCCGCCCTTCGCCTTGGTCGTGATCCAGCACCTGAGCCCGAACAGCGAGAACCTGTGGCTGGAGGTGCTTCGCCAAACGACCGATCTGGAGATCGTTTTGCTGCCACAGGCCGAGCCGCAACCGCTGCGCGGCGGCCGGCTGTACGTCTGCCCTCCGCAGAGCTATCTGCAACTGGACGAAGCCCGTGCGATGGCCATTCCCACCGCCGCGCGGGAGCAGCCTGCCGGCGTGATCGACCATTTCTTCAAAGCGATCGCGGCCGATTCGGGGCCGCGCAGCGTCGGCGTCATCCTGTCCGGTGCCGGCAGCGATGGAACGATGGGGTTGAAGGCGATCGCCGATGCTGGCGGGCTGACCCTGGCGCAATCGCCCGATTCGGCCAAGTACGCCGCCATGCCGCGCAGCGCCATCCAGACCGGCGTGGTCGACCATGTTCTCGATCCCGATGCCATCGCGGCCGAACTGGTGCGATATGCCCAACACCTGAGGGGCCTGCAACAGACGCATCTACCCGAACAGTGGCAGGCAGAAATCCAGCAGGCCATTCCGTCGATCGCCGATGCACTGCTGAAAGTAACCGATCACAATTTCAAAGATTACAAGGCCAGCACCCTGGTGCGGCGCGTCCAGCGACGGATGCGGTTGCTGCGTACGGAGCAGGTCGGCGATTACCTGAATCATTTGCAGCACAGTGAAGAGGAGGCTCACACGCTGTTTCGGGAACTGTTGATCGGCGTCACGGCTTTCTTTCGCAACGCCGACGCCTTCGAGGTGCTGCAGGAGAGCGTGTTGACCCGGTTGGTTGCCGAGCGGACGGCCAGCGATACGGTCCGGATCTGGGTGCCCGGCTGTGCCAACGGTGCCGAAGCTTACACCCTGGCGATGCTGTGCCGCGAAGCGATGGACCAAGCCGCTTCGTCCTGCGAGGTACAGATCTTTGCGACCGACATCGATGAACGAGCCCTGCAGGTTGCCCGCCAAGGGTGTTATCCGGTGGGGATCGAATCCCAGGTGTCGCCCGAACGGCTGAGCCGGTTCTTCGTCAAGCAGGGCCGGCAGTACAAGGTCGGCAAAGAGTTGCGATCGATGGTGTTGTTTTCGCCCCATAATCTGATCAGCGATCCGCCGTTCTCGCGTTTGGATTTGATCAGCTGTCGCAATCTGTTGATCTACCTGGGGCCGCACCTGCAGAAGAAATTAATTCCGCTGTTTCATTACGCCCTGCGGCCTTCGGGATATCTGTTTCTGGGACCCAGTGAGAACATTCTCTCGCACGGCGAATTGTTCCGGCCGGTGGACGCCCAGCGTCGGATTTCCCAGCGCAAGGGCACCGGCGTATCGAGCAACAGTTGGCTGACGCCGCACCGCAGCGGCGACCCCTTGCGAATGCCCGCCACCGAGGGCGCCGACAAAACGGTGAACCTGACGGAGATTCGCCAGCGGATCGTGCTGGACGAGTTCGCCCCGAAAAGTTGCGTGATCGATCAAACGGGCAAAGTGCTGAACGCGGCGGCGGGAATGCAGAAGTACCTGTCGGTGACCGAAGGCGATTTCGAAAATAACATCGTTCGCATGGCGGCCAGCGGGTTGCGGCTGGGGCTGCGGGCGGCGATCGGAAAAGCCATTCAAACCCGCCGCAAAGTGCAGCACGAAGACCTGTCGATCTACGTCGGCGACGAACTGCAGCGGGTGATGGTCGTGGTCCAGCCCATGCCGCAGTTGGGCAAAGACGAGGAGCTGTTCCTGGTCGTGTTCCACGACGTGGGGCCGCCGGTCGATCCCGATCAAGTGACCGCTCCGCAAAACGTTCATCAGCACCACGGCGATTCGGAAACTTTGATCGCCCAACTCGAACGCGAGCTGGAGGTCACGCGGCGGGATCTCGATCGATCGCTGCAAGACATGGAGGCCACCAACGAGGAGCTGAAGAGCTCCAACGAAGAACTGTTGTCGATGAACGAGGAACTGCAATCGGCAAACGAAGAACTGGAAACTTCCAAGGAGGAGATCCGCCGCGGCAGCGAAGCGGTGGCCGCCGCCAACAACGACCTGGAGAACCTTTTTCGCAGCACCCGAATCGCGACCGTCTTTCTGGATCCAGAGGGCCGCATCATTCGTTTCACTCCGGCCGCCGCCGAGCTGTACAACCTGGTGCCCGGGGACGTGGGCCGCAAACTGTCGGACATCACCCACCGGGCCGTCGACATGCCCGCCCTGCCCGATGCCGCGTCCCTGGCCGAACTGGCCACACCCGACCCGCCCGGCGCCGACCCGGCCGAGGCCGCCGACGATCCGCTGGAACACGAGATCCACACCGCCGATGGCCGCTGGTACCTGCGCCGCTTGTACCCCTACATGCGCGGGCAAACGCAGGATGGCCTGATCATCACCTTCTTTGAAATCACCGAACGCAAGCGGGCGCTGATCCGGCTGGAAACCGAACACCAGGTCAGCCGGTTGTTGGTCAATGCCCAGTCCCTGGACGAGGTCCTGCCCAAGATCCTCCGCGCCATCTGCCATAGTTTGGGCGCGCAGTTGAGCGCCCTGTGGTTGCCCGCCGCCGACGGAGAGCATCTGGAATGTACGCAGGTTTGGATCGAGCCGGGGTATGTCGAACTGGAATCGTTTGCCCGTCGCTGCCGCAACACCCAATTCATCAAGGGCGTGGGGCAACCGGGACGCGTCTGGCAAAGTCTCACGGCCGACACCATCGAAGACCTGCCCGCCGACCCCGGCTTTCTGCGAACCGAAGCGTTGGAGGGCGGCTTGATCAGCGCCGTAGCCATGCCGATTGTGCGCGGCAAGCATTTCTACGGCGTCGTCGAAGTTTTCGCCAAAAGTCGCTTCTCCCGCCAGCAAGCCCTGTTGGACCTTTTGCAGACGATCGGCACCGAGATCGGCAAATTCATTCGGCAGGCGGAATCCGACGAACGCCTGCGTCATGAGGAAGCCCGCAAGACCGCGATTCTGAATTCCACCCTCGACTGCATCATCACGATGGACGTCGAGGGACACATTGTGGATTTCAACCCGGCGGCCGAACGCACCTTCGGGTACCGCATCAGCGAAGTTCGCGGACGCTTGCTCAGCGAGATGCTTATTCCCGAGCAGCTTCGCGAAGCCCATCAGCGCGGACTGCAACGCTTCTTGAAAACCGGCAACTCGCGGATCATCGGTCGCCGTGTGGAGCTGCACGCCCAACGCGCCGACGGCGAGTTGTTCCCGGTGGAACTGGCCATCAATGTCAACCGCGATCGCGACGATCGACCCTTCTTTACCGCCTACTTGCGAGACATCAGTCAACAGAAACGCAAGCAACAGATGATGGAGTTCGTCGCGGGACTGCACACCGAACTGAACACGTTGAGCGGTTTCGGTGACATCGTTCACGTGGCCTGTCAGCGTCTGGCCGAATTCCTGGATCTGTCACGCTGTGTGTTGATGGACATCGAAGACGACGCGGGGGTGGCCGAGCTGTTCTACGACTACCACCGAGACGGCATGGAGGATCTGTGTGGCACGTACCAGATAGCAGACTTTTTATCGCCCGGCGAGCAGCAACAGTTGGTCTCCGGCACGCCAGTCGTCATCAGCGATACCGCCGCGGCAGCGCGTCCACCCGGCGCACGACAACGGTTCGGCTCGCTGGAGGTAGGCGCGGTCGTCGACGCACCCGCGATCCAGGAACGCCGCTTGGTGTTCTTGTTGGCCGCGGTAAAACCCCAACGGTACGACTGGAGCCGGGAGGAGATCGAATTGCTGGCCGACGTGGCCAAGCAATTACATCTGCGTGTCGAACGCGCCCGTGCGGACCAAGCCCGCGAGCGCTCCGAGCAGACGTTGCGAGAGAGCGAGGCCCATCTGCGGCGCGTGATCAACCATCAATTGGGTCTGGGCGGAGTGATCGACCGCGAGGGGCGTTTGGTGGAGATCGACGACGACTCGCTGCGGATCGCCGGACTGCGCCGCGACGAGGTGATCGGCCGCCACTTTGCCGAATGTCCCTGGTGGACCTACGACGAGGCGGTTTCCGAGCAGATGCGGCAGGCGATGGAGCGGGCCTTTGCCGGCGAGGTGGTGCGGTACGACGTGCCGTTGTACGCCGCCGGTTTGGGCGGCCCGGAAACCCGTCTGATGATCGATTTCATGTTGGCTCCGGCTCGCGATCGTGAAGGCCGCATCGAGTATTTGATTCCCTCGGCCGTGGACATCAGCGATCGGTATGCGGCCGAGCAACGCGTGGTCGAGAGCGAACGGCGACTGTCGATGGCCCTGCGAGCCGGCAATATGGCGGCTTGGGAATGGACCGCCGAGAAGAGTGTTTGGGAACCGATGATGTTTCAGTTGTTGGGGACTGATCCCGATCCCAACCCTTCCTCCGAACGCTTTCTGGAATTCGTGCATCCCGAAGACCTGCCCGAAGTGCAGCGGTGTTGGCAGCGGGCCATCGCCGGAGAGCAGGAATACGAGACGGAGTTTCGGATCATCCGTGCCGATGGCCAGGTGCGTTGGTTGGCCGCGGCCGGATCGACCATCCGCGACGACCGGGGCAATGTGGTCCGGATTCACGGGTTGAACTGGGACATCACCGCCCAGCACGAATTTGAACAATCCCTGCGCGAAGCCCGCCAGCAAGCCGAGGCCGCCAACGAATCCAAGAGCGCCTTCTTGGCCAATATGAGTCACGAGATCCGTACTCCCATGACGGCCATCCTGGGCTATACGGATTTGATCGGGGAGCGGATCGACGATGACCAGGCCCTCGAGCACGTCCGCACGATTCGCCGTAACGGTGGCTTCCTGCTGGACATCATCAACGACATCCTGGACCTGAGCAAAATCGAAGCCGGCAAGTTGGACATCTCGCGCGAGTTGTTCTCGCCGGTCCGCTTGGTCGAGGACGTCCGCAGCATCATGGAGGTGCGCGCCGTCGAACGCGGGATCAGCTTGGACGTGCAGTACCAGGGCCTGATGCCGGCGCAGCTGAACAGCGACCCCAAACGCTTGCGGCAGATCCTGATCAATCTGGTTGGCAACGCCATCAAGTTCACGCGCCGGGGCGGCGTCCAGATCATCGTCAGTTGCGAACCGGTCTCACAACCCGATCAACCTTTGCAGTTGCAGTTTGAGATTGTCGACACCGGTATCGGCATCAGTCGCCGGCAGCAACAACGACTGTTCGAACCCTTCACGCAAGGCAACGACAGCGTCAGCCGCGAGTTTGGCGGCACGGGCTTGGGGTTGGCGATCAGCAAACGTCTGACCGAATTGCTGGGTGGTCAGATTTGTGTCCAAAGCGAACTGGGCAAAGGCAGCCGGTTCACGTTCTCGATCGATGTGGGAGACGTCGAGGATGTCGATCTGGTGGCGCCGCCGCTGGATAACCCCGCGGCGCTCGACGCCGTGGCCGTCGAAGTCACCTTGGACTGCCATGTCCTGGTGGTCGACGACCGCCGCGATATTCGGTTTCTAAGCAGGACGCTGTTGGAGAAGGCCGGGGCCGGAGTCAGCGAAGCGGAGGATGGCCAGGTGGCGTTGGAAAAGGTGCGGAGCAGCTGTAGCAACGGCCAGGGTTTTGACCTGATTCTGCTGGACATGCAAATGCCGCGGCTGGACGGTTACGAAACCGCGCGGCAATTGCGGCGGATGGGATTCGACGGTCCCATCGTCGCCCTCACCGCCGACGCGATGCAGGGCGACATGACCCGCTGCATCGAAAGCGGCTGCAACGACTACCTCAGCAAACCGATCGACAGCCAAGCCCTGACGCAGATGATCTATCGATTTACGACAGGCCGGTAAACTCGCGTTCGACAAACGTGGTGTCGAAGTTGCCGTCCTGGAAGTCGGGGTGCTGGAGCACGCGGTCGTGGAATCCGGCGGTCGTGGCGATGCCTTCGACCTGCAATTCTCGCAGCGCCCGCCGCATCGTGATGATGGCTTCTTCGCGGGTGGGACGGTGGACGATCAATTTGCCGATCATCGAATCGTAGTATGGCGGTACGACGTAACCGGCGTAGACGTGGGAGTCCATCCGCACGCCCATGCCACCGGGCAGGAACAGAGAATGGATCTTGCCCGGGTTGGGTTGGAAGTTGCGATCCGGATTTTCGGCATTGATCCGGCATTCGATCGCCGCGCCGTTACAGGGCACTTGGTCCTGGGTCACGGGCAGGGGCTGGCCGGCGGCGACCAGGATCTGTTGTTTGATCAGGTCGATGCCGGTGATCATTTCGGTGACCGGGTGTTCGACCTGGATGCGGGCGTTGACTTCGATGAAGTAGAAATTCTCGTCCTTGTCGACGATGAACTCGACCGTTCCGGCGTTGGTGTAATCGGCGGCTTTGATCATCCGCACGGCCGCTTCGCAGATCGCCCGGCGTTTGCCGTCGGACAGCGAAGGGCTGGGGGCTTCTTCGATCAGTTTCTGGTGCCGACGCTGGACACTGCAGTCGCGTTCGTGCAGGTGGATGGCGTTGCCATGATGGTCGGCCAAGACCTGCACTTCGACGTGCCGCGGACGTTCGACGTATTTTTCCAGGTACACCGCTCCGTTGCCAAAGGCGGCCTGAGCTTCGGTGCGGGCCTGTTGCAGGGCGGTCTTGAGGCTGCCGGCGTCGGGCGCCACACGCATGCCTTTGCCGCCGCCGCCGGCGGTGGCTTTGATCAGGACCGGAAAGCCGATTTCGTGAGCCACACGGACCGCTTCGTCATCGTCTTCGATCAACCCGTCGCTGCCGGGCACCACCGGCACGTCGGCTTTGATGGCCAGCGAACGAGCCGTGTTCTTGTCGCCCAGCATCTCCATGGCTTCGGGACGCGGCCCGATGAAGTCGATCTCGCAGCTCCGGCAGACTTCGTTGAAGTGCGCGTTTTCGGCCAGAAAGCCATAGCCGGGATGGATGGCATCGGCGTTGCCCAGTTCGGCGGCGCTGATGATGCGGTCGATCCGCAGGTAGCTGTCGGCGCTGCGTGGAGGGCCGATGCAGTAGGCTTCGTCGGCAAACCGCACATGAGCCGAATCGGCGTCGGCTTGGCTGTAGACGGCAACCGATTCGATGCCCAGCTCGCGGCAGGCACGAATCACGCGGAGAGCAATTTCACCACGGTTGGCAATCAGAATCCGTTTATACATAGCCCTGGGCTTTCGGAAGCGCTGGTGTTTTGGTGCGAGGGTCAGGCAGAGGTGTCGATCTTGAACAGCGGCTTATCGAATTCGACCGGTTCGCCGTTCTCGGCCAGCACGGCCACGACCTTGCCGCTGACCTCCGCTGGGATCTCGTTGAAGACCTTCATCGCTTCGACGATGCAGATCACCGTGTCGGCTGAAACCATCGAACCGACTTTGACAAACGGATCCGATTCGGGGTTGGGTTTGGTGTAGAAGGTGCCGACCATCGGCGATTTGACGGTCACGATATTGGCGCCCTCGGCCGGGGCCGAAGCGGCCGGGGTGGGGGCCGCCGGGGCCGGGGCCGCCGCGGGGCTGGCCGGCGCGGCCAGCACGGGTTGGGCTGCACCGCCGCGCTTCAGCCGAATCCGCTCCTCGTCCTGCTGGAGGTCGATTTCAGCCAGATCATGCTGCTCCATCAGTTCAATCAGCGTTTGGAGTCGCTCGATACCAAATACGCTGTCCGAACCGTGTTTGCCGCCCTCAGTCATACGACGTAGTCTCGCTATGTTGGGTGAAGCAGCAGCCCTGTTGTGGGGGCCGCCCATGCTGGTGGGAATACACAATCATGCCTTGACAAAATGTCCCAGTGGGCATGTTTTACAGGATAACGGTGCAGGCTTCGAGGCCCTTGGGCAGTTCTGAAAGAACTTCGTGTCCCTCGGGCGTAATCAACACGTCGTCTTCGATGCGGACCCCGAATTCGCCGGGTAAATAGATCCCCGGTTCCACCGTCACGACCATTCCGGCCTGGAGGCGGCCCTGGGAAACCGAAGCGATTCGCGGCTGTTCGTGAACCTCCAAACCGATCCCGTGGCCGAGACCGTGACCGAAGTAGTCGCCAAAGCCGGCGCTCTTGATGACGTCGCGGGCCGCCGCGTCCACCTCGCTGAAGGGAACGTCCGGCGCCAACCGTTCGATCGCCGCCTGCTGGGCCTCGAGCACCACCTCGTAGACCTGTCGGTAGCGGTCGCTGGGCGGACCGATCGACAGCGTCCGAGTCAGGTCGCTGGTATAGCCTTGATGCTTGGCGCCCCAGTCGACCAGCAATACCGCGGCGCGATCCAAGCACTGCTCGCCCGGCTGGGCATGCGGCAGCGCGGCGTTGGCATCGACGGCCAGGATCGGATCGAACCCACAGCCGCTGGCGCCCAGACGCCGCATCAACGCTTCGACTTCGTGCGCCATTTGCCGTTCCGTCCAGCCGGGACGAAGCTGGGCGCGCAGGCCTTCGAAGGTCCGCTCGGCAATCCACACCGCCCGCCGCAGAATCGCCAGTTCCGCTTCGTCCTTGATCGCTCGGATCGATTCGACCAGGCCGCTGGTCGCCACCCACGTGGCGCCGCTTCCGCTCTCGGCCAATTGCCGCTGCTGGTTCCAGGAAACGTGGTCGGCTTCCAGGCCGATTCGCTGACCCGCGGCAACTTCGGCAATCGCCTGCTGGAGTAATTGCTGCATCGTGCGTTCGGGTCCCCGGACCATAGCCGGTATCTCCTCGCACTGCTGCTGCAGCTGGGTTTCATAGCGGCGGTCGCTCAGCAACAACGTACCGTCGCGATGCATCAACAGGTACGTGCTGTCGCCGGTGAAGCCGGTCAAATAGCGGACGTTGATGTCGTGGGTCACCAACAAGGCTTCGGCATCGGTCGTTTCCAGTTGGGTGCGAAGGCGTTGGCGTCGCGAGACGTAATCCATACGTTGGTCCTGATTGACTTATAATGCGAAGCGAGAGGCTCTATTGCAGCCATCCCTATCTATCTCTCAAGGGAGCCGCGTGTGTCGCAGCACGACCGATCTATCTTTACGTCCGCGTCTGTCTCCGAACACCCCGCGGGAAATCCGCTGCCGCCGCCTCAGAACAACGGCGTCAAGACGCTGTTGATCGTGCTGGCCGGATTCGCCGTCGTGACGATGCTCGCCTGCTGCGGGGTGGGGGCCATCGTCTGGAACGCCGTTCGTTCGACCGTCAGTACCGAAGAGCTTGCTGCCCTGCCGGCGGACCCGCCCCGCTTTGCGGCCGATGCCCAGCAGTTCAATCGGTCGCTGGAGCGGCTGGCCGAGGACCCCTGCGTCGACAGGCAGGTGTGTGACTTCGTCCACCGCAGCGCGGACTCGCTGCGGCACGGCGAAGCGATTCCGTTCCACACCAATATGTTCATGACGGCCATCTCGCGAAGCGCTTTCGGCGACGAGCTGTCCTATCTGGAACGTGTGGGGATCGCCCAGTGGCTGGAAGAAAGTCCCCCGCAGCCCTCGGTCGAACCGTATCACCGCATCCTGGCGGTGCGGTTGTCGGACGAAGGGCGTTTGGCGACGGTCGACCTGTTGTCCTACAGCGACGAAAACCAGTGTGAGTCCTACCAGTGGTACTTGGTCCGTGACCGCGACCGTTGGTATTTGTACGACTGGCAGCGGATGGAATACGGACGCCGGATGTCCGACGAGTACGCGGGGTTTATGGACGACGATTCACCCGCCGCGGACGGCTACGACGAAGTGATCGCCCAATTGGACGAAGCCCAGGAGCTTTGGAACGCGGGCCAACAGGAAGAGGCCCGCCGGTTGCTCGAGCGGTGCGAACAGACGGCGATGTTAGCCGAAGATCGGCCGGTTGCGAGAATGCGGATCGCCTATGTGTGGTTGGCCCTACAGCAGAATCAAGAAGCCATCGACGTGTTGGAAAAGATCGCCACCCCGGATGATCGCTGGGGCGTGTGGCCGGTGCTGGCGATGGCCTATTTGAATCTCGAAGAATACGACAAAGCCTATCCATTGATCCAGCGGGCCCAGCAACAGTCGCCGCATCATCCCAATGTGTACTGGTTGCTGTCGGAAGTGGAGGACGTGCGGGGCAACCGGCAAGCGGCCGCCGATGCGGCCCTGCGCGCCTATGAGATCTGTCCTCAAGACATGGCTTTGATGGGCAGCGCGGTCTACTACCAACGACCCGGTGACGTGCCGACGTTGTTGGACACGGTCGTCGATGGTGGGTTGGCCGAGGAGCAAGCCGAAACCGCTTGGCGTTACCTGCTCGATACCGCCGCCAGCGACGCGGCTTGGGGCCAGGCTCTGCTTGAGGAAGTCGAACTGCGTCTTGATTTGCCCGCTGAAGTCCGGCCGTTGGTGGTCGCGAATCTGGCATGGGAAGAAGGCGATTTCGATGCCGCCGCCGAGCAGTTCTTGAAGGCACGACAGATGGCCAGTTTGCCGTTCTTGCGGCAGATCGCCGAGGACGACTACCTCGCCGCCCGCTTGGAAAGTGGACGCTTTGACAAAATGTTCAGCGAATCACGCGACGTGCAGGCAACCCTGAAAGCCCTGGTGCAGCGCGTCTACAATGATGAGTACTATCACGATAACCAAACGCTGTTGGAGGCCCTGCAGGCGGCCGGCCTGGAGGACGATCCCTACGCGGCTGGTTTGCGAGGGTGGTTGTTGTTCGTCCAGCAGCAACCCGAACCCGCCGCCGAAGAGATCCAGCGTTTTGCGGATTACTTGAATGCAAACGCCGACGACGCCGCCAGTGACGAGCAGTGGTTGGTTCCCCTGGTCGATTACTATCTGGCCCAGGCCCTGCTGGATCTAAAGCGGCCGCTGGATGTCTTGCAGCGGTGGCCCGATGATCCGCAGCGCTTGCAGCAATTGGCCGGTCATCTGCAGCGCCTGCGCGAACCCTCGGCGCTGGAACGATTCTTGACGGCCACCGAGGACAGCCAGAGCGCTGTCGTTCGAATGCATCGACAGACGCTGTTGGCCGAGCGGGCGTTTCGCCAGGGACGCATCACCGAGAGCAACGAGCACAGCGAGCAGGCGATCCAGAGGGCACGCGAGGCGATGCTGGACTTTCCCGCCGAAGCTTTGTCGCTGATCCGTACCCAGCAGGCCCGGCATCTGGTGTGGACGCCCGATGCCGGGCTGAGACGGTCGTTGATCCAGCAGGCCTTGCAGCACAGTGTCGAGCCGGCGGAAGAGTCGTCGATCCTGCAGGGCTTGCGCTCGGATGCGGATTCCAGCGAACCGGCTTCCGATGACGCGGGGTTGTTAGACAGCATCGTCGAAGCAGCCGAGCAGGCGGGTGATCTGGAGGTGTTGCAGCAGTGCCGACAGTGGCTGGAACCGTCCGAACCGGACGGCGATACAACCGATGCTCGGTTGCCCCCCGTGCTCGCTGCGATCGGCCGGGTTCAGCAGCAACGCGGACAGTACGTGCAAGCGTCGGAGTCCTTTGCCGAGAGCAAGGGGCGACTGGGGGACGCGGATCCGTGGCGGATGTCGCAGCTGAGTAAAGGGTTGGTCGCCGCGTGGTTGCAGATCGGCAACGAGAATGTCGCTCGCGAGATGGCGCGGAAGTGGACACCCAGTTACCCCGGCGAAACGCCGCTCGTTGCCCTGGTCGATCTGGCCCATCGCGATTACGCCGCCCTTCGCAGTCATTTTCGAGATGGTTCGGAGGAGGACGAAACGCAAGGCGACGTTTCCCGCTACAGCATCCTGTCGCTGGGCAGTTGGTTGGCCAGTGACGAGGCGCGTCCTTGGGTTCGCCGCGCCGCCGACCAGAAGGCGTTCGAAGAACTGTTGTCCGAGGTGACGATGCCGGTTCGGGCTCATGATGGACGCAGCACCGCGACGTTGTTGTTTCCTGGCGAAACGTCCTTTTCGGCCCAGCAGGTCACCGACGTGCTGCAGCAGGCCAGCGGCAAGACATTCCGGTTAACCACGCTGTCCCTGCCGCCGCAGGAACGGGACTCGCAGGCGTGGTTGGCGCAGACGGATAACGGCCAGCGGATTCTGGTGCACAGTTTCCGGGGCGTCGGCAAGCAACAGGGATTGTCGGTAGAGGACGCGGTGGCGTTATTGGACGAGGTCCGGGCCTTGCGGATCGCGGTATTGGACCAGCGGCCGCGACCCGACGAACGGCTGTTCGCCCTGTTGGCCGCCGCGGCCACGCCCGAGGCTACGGCCTGTTGGCTGGGCGACCGGCAGTGGTTATGGACCGGTCCCGATCTGGCGTCGCAACTGCGCTGGGCCGATCGGATTCCGGTAGGACCCGCCGTGGCTCACGACCCGGTATTCGAAATCGAGAACGCTGCGGCAGACCTGGACGGTAGGGCCTGGGACCTGGCGCAGTGGACCGAAGCGCTGGAGGGAACCGAGGACGGAGTGGCGGCTACGCTGTTGTTGACCGTGGCCGGATGTCGCGAGGCGATACCGTGCCGGGTCCATCGCAGCGATCCCGACGAGGACACGTTGGTGGTCCGCCCGGCGGCCGACGGCCAGTTGATGCCCTGGATCAAGCAAGGCTTTGAATACAAAAGCGGCACCCTGTTCGTGCTGCCAGCATCGCCGTAGCCGAAAACCGCCAGAGTTTGGAGGTTCGTTTTTGAGTGGCGAGTGGCGAGTTCGTATTCGATTTGAGAATCGCTGGCTCCGGCGGAATCTATGTAAGAGAAAACATTGCTTTTGACGGCCCCGCGTTGCGCACAGATTCCGCTGGAGTCAGCAAATCTCAGATCTCCTGGCTCTGGCGGAATCTATGTAAGAGAAGAATCGTTTTCTCCCCTCTCCCCCGAATCCTGGCGAGCCTAAGCGAGTCAGGATTCGGGGGAGAGGGGTCGGGGGTGAGGGGGGAATGCAGAGCAGCAGCAGCATGGCCGTATCTCGATGCGGCGCACGGCCCTGGGGATCGTACGTTATGAGTCATTCCGTTGCACCCGAGACCCCCTCACCCCCGGCCCCTCTCCCACCACTGCTTCACTCGCTGACGCTCGCGGCGCCGCGGGGGAGAGGGGAGAAAACATTGCCTTCTACTGCGCCAAGCCCTACACAGATTCCGCCGGAGTCAGCAGGTCTCAGATCTCAGAATGAGCACGCGCAGATTTCAACCTCGCCACTCGCCACCAACAACCAAACTCTGGCGGTTTTCGGCTGCGCGCGTTCCTTCTAGGTCGGCTCGGGCTTTTGGCGAACGGCCAGGATTAATTGCACCGCGTCGTACAGGGCGTGGGCGACGATCGGAACCAATAGATTTTGGGTCGCGACCGTTAACCAGCCCAGGTACACGCCGACCAGCGTGGCCAGCACGAAGTACGTCGGCGTCATCGCGTGCACCAGTCCAAAGGCCACCGAGGCGACCAGCACGCCAAGGGTCACGCGCAGCAGCGAGGCGTCTTCCATCGATCCGATCAGCCAGCCCTGCAGCCAACCGCGAAACAACAGTTCCTCGCCCAGGCCCGCGCACAGCGAGATCGCGAACAGTTCCAACGCCGTCAGGTGTCGCATCGGCGCCAGCAGGCGGTCTTCGGTCAACCGGCTGAGTTCCTGCACGCCGGTTAGTTTTAATTTGTCCAGGATCCACACGGCGACCAACATCGGCGCGGTGGCGGCAATGCCCAAACCGATTCCGTAGGCGATCGGACCCCACTCGTCGGCCGGCGGGATCAACTGCCGGGCGTCGTAGCCGAGCAGCCACCCGGCCAGCAACCCCAGCAGGCCCAGCGACAGTTCGAAGACCGCCGCTTTGACGAAGAAAGAGTTCGGATCGGTTGCCGCCTCCGGTTCGCCGTTCCAATCGTCGTTCCAATCGTCGTCTTGGTCATCCATGCGGAAACATCTTTCGTGGCGGCGCCGAAGCGAAGGCTCGGCGCGCAAAGAAAATGGTCAAGCTTCAACCCGCCCGGGCGCGCTTTAGCTTTCGTTCTGCTCGCGCAGCTTCGCCAGCACGGTGTAGTCTTCCAACGTACTGGTATCGCCAGCCGACTCCTTGCCCTCGGCAATATCGCGCAGCAAGCGCCGCATGATCTTGCCGCTGCGGGTCTTGGGCAGCGAGGAGGTAAAGCGGATGTCGTCGGGCTGGGCCAAAGCCCCGATCTCTTTACGAACGTGTTGCTTGAGGGCTTTGCGCAGTTCCTCGCTGGGTTCTCCCTCCTGGATCGTGACAAACGCCGCGATGCCTTGGCCCTTGAGTTCGTGGGGACGACCGACGACGGCAGCTTCGCACACCTGCGGATGGCTGACCAACGCGCTTTCCACTTCGATCGTGCTCAAGCGGTGTCCGGAGACGTTGATCACGTCGTCGATGCGACCCATGATCCAGTAGTAACCGTCTTTGTCTCGACGAGCGTTGTCGCCGGTCAAGTATTTTCCGGGGACCATCGACCAGTACTGTTCGACAAAGCGTTCTTCGTCGCCCCAGATGCCGCGCAACATACCGGGCCAGGGCTTTGCCATGCACAGCATGCCGCCGTGTTCGGATTGGACCTCTTTGCCGGTCTCATCGACGATGGCCGGAATCACGCCCGGCAGCGGTTTGGTGCAGGATCCCGGTTTGGTGGCCGTCACCCCGGGCAAGGGGCTCATCATGATCCCGCCGGTTTCCGTCTGCCACCAGGTATCGACGATCGGGCAGCGCTCGCCGCCGATTTTTTTGTGGTACCACATCCAGGCTTCGGGGTTGATGCCTTCGCCCACGGTGCCCAGCAGTCGCAGGCTGGACAGGTCATGGGCATCGACGTGTTGGTCGCCCCACTTGATGAACGCCCGGATCGCGGTGGGCGCGGTGTACATGACCGTGACTTTGTACTTTTCGATCAGGTCCCAGAACCGGTCTTCGGCCGGATGGTTCGGGGCGCCTTCGTACATCAGGCAGGTGGCTCCGGCGGCCAGCGGGCCGTAGACGACGTAACTGTGCCCGGTGATCCATCCGCAGTCGGCCGTGCACCAGTACACGTCGTCGTCGCGATGATCGAAGACCCACTGGAAGGTGCGTTTGGCCCACAGGGTATAGCCGGCCGTGGTGTGCAGGATCCCTTTGGGTTTGCCCGTGCTGCCGCTGGTGTACAGGATGAACAGCGGCGTTTCGCTGTCCAGCGGCGTGGCTTCGCATTCGGGACTCGCGCTGTCGACCGCGTCGTGCCACCAGATGTCACGCCCCTCGACCATCGGGGTGTCCTGGTCGGCGATTCGCTGCAGCACCAGGCAGTGTTTGACCGTGGCGGATTTTTCCAAGGCTTCATCGACGGTTTCTTTCAGCGGCAGAACCTTTCCGCGGCGATACAGGCCGTTGGCCGTGATCACCAACTTGGCCCCCGCATCGTTATTGCGTTCGGCGATCGATTCGGCGGAGAAGCCCGCGAAGATGACCGAGTGGACCGCCCCGATCCGCGCACAGGCCAGCATGGCGATCGGCAGTTCGACCGTCATCGGCATGTAGATGCTGACCACGTCGCCCAGACCGATGCCCAGGGCACGCAGCGCATTGGCGGTCTTGCAGACCTCTTTGTGCAGTTCGGCGTAGGTCAAGCTCCGCTGTTCGCCCGGTTCGCCTTCCCAGATCAGGGCCGTGCGGTCGCCGCGGCCGGCGGCGATGTGCGCGTCCAAGCAGTTGTAGCTGGCGTTGGTCTTGCCGCCGACAAACCACTGGGCGTGCGGCGCGTCCCACTGACAAACCTTCTGGTAGGGTTCGAACCAGTGCAGGTGTTCTTTGGCTTCGGCATCCCAGAACGCATCGGGATCGTTGGCCGCCGCGTCATACAGTCGTTGGTACTGTTCTTCGGAGTTGATGACGGCACGGTCGACGAACTGCTGGGGCGGGGGAAACAAACGGTCTTCGTTCAGAACGTGATCAACTTGTCCGGACGCGGATTGCGACATGCGAGGCACTCTCTCTTTCGTTTTATCGACGGCTATCAAAACACGGCTGCGAACCAACCAGTTTAACGCGAGCCAGTTTAACGCGAGACCAGGGCGCGTAACATGCCTTCGGCCTTGTGCCACGTCTCTTGTTCTTCGGCGTAGGGATCGCTTCTGGCCGTTATACCGCCTCCAACAGGAAATTGCAGCCATCCATGCGCTGCGGTGGCGCTGCGGATCAGGATGTTGAAGTCGGCCGCGCCGCCACAACTGATATAGCCCAGCGAGCCGCAGTAGGGCCCTCTGGGGGTGGGTTCCAGCTGGGCGATCGTGCGCATCGCTTCCACCTTGGGGGCTCCGGTCACGCTGCCGCCGGGAAAGCACGCCGTCAGCAGGTCGCCCAGCGTCGCCGACGGATCCAGCGTGCCGCGAACCACCGAGACCAGGTGCTGCACAAACGCATAGGGTTCGACCTCGCACAGTTTCTCCACCCGTACGCTTTGATCGTCGCACACGCGCGAGAGGTCGTTGCGCATCAGGTCGACGATCATCACGTTCTCGGCGCGGTCCTTCTGGCTCTCGTACAGCTCCTTGGCGAGCGCCGCATCGCGGGCGGCGTCGCCGGTACGCGGCGTGGTGCCCTTGATGGGCCGGGTTTCCACCTGCCGGTTGCTCAGCCGCAGGAATCCCTCGGGCGACGAGCTGAGCAGTTGAAAATCGCCGCCATCGTAGTATCCGGCCAGCGGCGCCGGGTTGCTGGCCCGCAGCTTCAGGTAAAGCGCCGGCGAGGGCTGCGGTTGGGGGCACAGCAGCCGCTGGGCGATGTTGACTTGAAAGCTGTCTCCGCGGCGGATGCGAGCGACGATCTCGGCGACGGTTTCTTGAAACGCCGGACCGGTAAAGTTGCTGGTCAGCCCAGCATAAGGCGTGGGAAACGCGGCAGCCAATTGCGCCGCAGGACGCGGGACCGGTGCATCGGCGGGCCGCACCTCGCGCCGCTGCAGCCAAGCCATCACTTGATCGGCGCGGCGGACCGCGCGATGCAGTCGCCGATCCCACTGGGTTTCCGGTAGGCCCTGCGAGATCAACCATCCGCGACGTTGCTGATGGTCCCAGGCAATCACCCAGTCATACAGTCCCAGACAGATCGGAGGCGTGGGCAGGTCGTCCATCGCGGCTCGCCCCACCGATTCGATCCAGCTGGCCGCCTCGTAACCCCACACGCCGGCAATCCCGCCTTGAAACGGAGGCAGGTGCGCGACGGCCGTGGCGGGAATGCTGTGCCGCAGATGGGCCTCCAACCATCGACACATCTTCGTCCAGCCATCGGCCTCGCTGGCATCGCAGCGCAGACGCTCGACCGGATCGGCGCTGAGAAACGAGTAACGCCCCATCTGATCGGGTCCGTTCGTGGCGCTGTCCAGCCACAGCACGCCCGGCAAGTCGGCCAGGGATTGAAATGCGGTGACAAAGGAAAAGTCATCGGGCATCGGCCGGACAACCGGCAAAGGTTCCACCCATGACCAGGATGGCGGCGACGTGGTGTTCAGGAGGAATCCTTTCGGCGCTGGCGATGACGAGGGGTACGGGCGAGACGCTGATGATCTTCGGGACGCGTTAATAAGCCCCAGGATAGGGCCTCATCCTGTTCGTACTGCTTACCCAGCGTCAATGCCGTAACCGCTTTGGCCATCTCGTATCCCAGGTAGAAGGCGTGCCCGCGATCGATGTTGTCGGCCTGCGGTTGCGCGAGCAACCGGGCGAAGAGCGCAAACGGATCTTCGCCACTGAGGTGCAGGTCCGCAGCCAGCACATGGATCTGATTCTCCTGAGCAAACAAACGGTAGTTATTGTCCTTGATCTGCTCTGCCAACTCGCGAAGCGCCTCGGCCGGATAGGGGCGCAGGCGCGGATCGCGCAGCATCACCAAGCCGGGTTCCAGCCGTTTGGGAGGCACGCGATGGCCAATCGCGTAATGCACCAGCCGCCGGCCGAGATCGCATTCGCGGACCGCCGAACGAGCCCAGTTGATGACTTCGGTCGTCAACACACTGCGGATGCCCAGTTCCTGGCAGATGCCCAGCAGGATCACGTTCACGCCCGCCGAGTCGACGTCGGTCAATTCGGTCAAGTTACCGATGCCCATCATCATTTCGTGATCGGGAAAGCGACGGCGTACCGCGGCGTAGCGCAGCAAACTTGCCGTAAATCCCCCGCTTTGCCCGCGCCTGCAAGCGCCGCCGACACCGATCGGTTCGAGGATGGGATCGATCCGCTGGGCGACGCCGTGGCGATCCAGGTAAGCCACGGTTGCTTCCAGCGACGCCAGGTCATCGGGCGTGTCGGGGATCGAAACCACTTCGCATCCCCAGTCCTTGGCGGCCTCGCGGTTGCTGGAATTGACCGACAGCACGAGCTGCGCTCCGGCGCGCGTCGCCTGTTCGGCTTCCCAAGCGTCGAACGTGTCGATGGAAACGGCGATGTTTTTTTCTCGCAGACCGCGCACTGCCAGCGCAACATCGCGCCACTGTTGGCCCGGACTGCAACCCAGATCGATGATGTCCGCGCCGTCGTCGATCGCCTGCTGGGCGCGAGCGAGCAAGGCGTCCATCGGCAGACGATTCGCGTGATTGATCTCGGCCAAGATGCGAATATCAAACCGTCCGTAATCGTCGCGAGTGTGGCGAGACGAACCAAAGTACTCGGGCAACTCACGCAGGTCTTTGGGACCTAAGCGTACGGGAATCGCTGTGTCTTGTTGCAGTTCGATCGGATCGCCGACGTAACCGGGCAACAGCACTTCGGTCGCTTCGCGCGGCAGATTCCAGCGACGCTTGATCCAGGCCGGTGTCATCAACGCGGCAACCGTGATCGGCAGCACTTCGATCGTGAACTGAAAGGCAAGCCGCTGGGCCAGGTCCTGCACCACGCTGCGCAGCGCCGGCGCAGCGAGCTTGCCGGTCACGAAATGAATGTGTCGTTGTGGTGCGGGCGCGTCGTTCACACTGCTGCGATGCAAAAAAGTTGTACGAAGTTGTGAACCAAGCTCTTGACCGATAACTCGAAACGCATAAAACATCCAACAGCGAGAGACTCGCGCAGTGTTGATCGAATCATCTTAAACCAAGATGATTCGATCAAACACGCGTGGCCGGGGTCTCTCGTTTTTTTATGCGCGTCTCTCATCTGCAGTTGCTCCAGACGAAACGGAACCAAGATCATGTCGGTGCCGATCCTTTGGGAAGACGCCAACGTGATCGTGGTGAACAAGCCCGCCGGAATCTTGTCGACCGCGCCGCCGGAGGTGCCATCGGTTCAGGCGCAGTTGCAGACCATGCTGCGACAGCGCAGTGGAGCGGCTGCGGCCCAGGCGGTTCGCTTGGTACATCGTTTGGACCGGCCGGTCAGCGGCGTCTTGGTCGCCGCACTTTCCCAGCGCACCGCGCGCTTGTTAAGCGAGCAGTTTGTATCGCAGAAGGTCGAAAAACGCTACCTGACCTGGGTCGAAGGCGAAGTGGATCCGGCGCAGGGAACGTGGACCGATACGATGCGCAAAGTACCCGAGGAAGCGCGGGCGGAGTTGGTTGGCGAAGGCGTGTGTGGAGCGCGAGCTGCACGGCTGGAGTACAGCGTTCGGGAGCGACGCATGGGACAGACGCTGTTGGAGATTCAACTGCAAACCGGACGCATGCACCAGATTCGGTTGCAGGCGTCCAGCCGCCGCCATCCGGTCCTGGGCGATCGTCTGTACGGCAGCGAACAATCATTCGGCCCGGAAGCGGAGGATCCGCGAGCGGCCGCCATCGCGCTGCACGCCTGGCGAGTGGTTTTTCGGCATCCTCGCACAGCCAAGCCCGTCGAAATCAAAGCCCCCCTGCCCCCGTACTGGCCCCGCCAAACGCCGTAGTCGTCCCGTAACCGAAAAACGCCAGAGTTTGGTTGTTAGTGGCGAGTGGCGAGTGGCGAGTGGCGAGTGGCGAGGTTGAAATCCGCTCGTGCTCGTGCTCGTGCTCGTGCTCGTGCTCGTGCTCGTGCTCGTGCTCGTGCTCGTGCTCGTGCTCGTGCTCGTGCTCGTGCTCGTGCTCGATTTGAGACTTGAGAGTTAAGATTTGCTGGCTCTAGCGGATTCGATGTAGGGCGTGCGAAGCTCGGGACGCAGCAGCCACGCCAGTGGCGACATGTGGTAGCCCCAGGCGCGAGCCTGGGGTGCCGCCCCCCACACCCGCGCGCCAGTCCCAGAGGGACGACATGAATTCCGGTGCCAGACTTCCTGTCGCCCTTCCAGGGCTTTTGTTCGTAATGTTTACGTTTCCCCGGGCTCGCGCTTTGGGGCTACCACATGCCATCGCTCCGCGATTTAGGAACGTTCGTTCCATCCATAGATTCCGCCGGAATCAGGAGATTTGCAATCGCCCCTCGGCGAACGCTGGCTCTGCCAAACAGCGACCAGATTCTGGCGAGTTTGGCGACGGGAATCGACAACCCACTACTGGGATTGTTCGACTTCGACAACTTGCACGGCCGCGGGCGGGTCGAACTTTTGAAAACCCCAGTGCGCTGGAATCAGGATCATTGCGACCACGAAGACCAGGGCGTTGAGCGGCATGCCGAATCGCAGGTAGTCGCTCATTCGGTACCCCCCGACGCTGTAGACCATCAGGTTGGTTTGGTAACCGAAGGGCGTGGCAAAGCTGGCCGAGGCCGCGATCATCACGGCCACGACGAAGGGCGTGGGATCGTAGCCCAGGTCGATCGCGGCGGTCCAGGCGATCGGAAACATCAGCAAGGCCGCCGCGTTGTTGGTGATCAGTTCGGTGCACAGCATCGTTGTGAGGTACACAATCGCCAACGTGGCCAGCGGGTTCTGGCCGGCCATCGCCAACACCCCGGTGGCGATTCCGCTGGCCGCCCCGCTCTTCTCCATCGCCGAACCGATGCCGATCGCGGCACCGATCACCAACAGAATCGAACCGTCGACGCTGCGCCGCGCTTCGCTCATCGTACAGCAGCGCAGCGCCACCATCGTGATCGCCGCGACCAATGCCGCCGTGACCACTTCGACCAACTGGGTCGCCGCCGCGACAACCATGATCAGCATGATAATCAACGAAAGCCAGGCGCGTTCCGGCCGACGCACTTCCCCGCCGTCGACCCGGCTGACCAAGAAGAAGTCTCGCGAGCTGCCGTGGTGTTGCAGGAACGACTGGGGGGCTTCCAGCAACAGGACGTCGCCGGGTTCGAGCACGACGTCGCCCAGTTTGCCGGGTACGCGTTGATCACCGCGCGCCACCGCGATCACGGCCGCTCGGTAGCGGGTGCGGAATTTACCTTCGCGGATCGATTTTCCCACCAGCGGACAGCGTTGGCTGACGACCGTCTCGACCAACTGACGTTGCCAGGCGGGCGAATTCAGTTTGCGGGTTTGGTCGGTGGCCGGGGTCAGTCCGCGGATCTTGCGGAGGTCGACGACCGATTCCAGGGCACCGACCAGGATCAGTAGGTCGCCGCCGTGCAGCCGTTCGGTGGGGGCCACCGCCGGCAGGACTTCGCCGCGGCGCTGGATCTCCGCCAGGTACAGGCCAGGCAGGTGACGCAGGCCCGCATCCTCGATCGTACGGCCGACCAGCGGACCGTCGACCGTCACGGACATTTCGACCGTGTATTGCCGCGGGTCGTCGTGGGTGCTGACCGCCGGTCGCCGCTCGGGCAAAAACTTTCGAGTGAAGGTGAGGATGTACAGCAGGCCGCATATCGCCGCGGGAGCCCCCACCCAGCCCGGGGAGAAAAATCCCAGTTCCGTGCCGCCCTTGATGCGGTATTCCTGATAGATCAACAGGTTCGTGCTGGTTCCCAGCAAGGTGCACATCCCGCCCAGGATGGCGGCATAGGACAGGGGCAAGAGGAACCGACTGCTGCTCACCCCGGTGCGTTTGCTCAGGTCCCCCACGACCGGCATCAGGGCGGCCACCAGCGGCGTGTTGTTCAGAAATCCGCTCAGGGTGACCACCGGTAGCAGCAGCCGCAGTTGGCCGTCGCGCAGGCCTCGCGCCCGGCCCAGCAACCAACCGGTCGCCAGCTGGGTTCCGCCGGTAAATTCCAGCCCGGCGACCACGGCAAACAGTAGGCCGATGGTGATCAGGGCCGTGTTGCCGAACCCCGCCAAAGCTTCGGCGGGCGTCGGCAAGAGGGCCGACCCGCTGACATCGCTGACCACGATCAGGATCGCCAGGCAGGACACGGCCAGCAGATCGGTCGACGCCAAGCGCAGCGCCAAACCACCCAGCAACAGCAGGGCGATGGCGATCGCGAACCAGGGTTCCCAGTCCAGAATCAGTGCACTTCCTTCGAGTCAGACGGATGTAAGGCGGCCAGTATAGCTGCACCAGTGTACTTCGCAGTCACCGATCAACTACACTGTGACCAATCACGAGCGTCGGCGGACGATTGGGCCGCCGGGCGCCTCGTCCTTCCTCCCTTCCCAGCCTGCCTTAACGCTTATGTCTTCGCAGAAAAAGAGACGTTTTGGGCCCCTGCTGATCGCCTTTCTGGTGTTTGTCATGCTGGTGCTGCACCAAGATAACTGGAATTGGCACAACGACGAATTGGTCTTTGGGTTCATTCCGATCGGCTTGTATTACCACGCTCGGCTCTCTCTGATCGCGACGTTTGTCTGGTTCTTGGCTACCCAGATTGCCTGGCCGGTGGAGTTGATCGAAGAAACCAAGGCGGCGGTCGAACAACGACCGCCCGGTGAAGCGTCTGCGGAGGAAGTGCAATGAGTGTTGGGATTTGGAACGCAGGCATCTTGTTGGCCGCCGAGGCGGCCAACCCCTGGCATCCGGGCCTGCTGCAGTTGGTGATCATCCTGGTGTACCTGAGTTTGCTGTTGGGCCTGGGGATGTTCTCCAGTCGCATGTTCAGCGGAACGCGCGAGGACTATCAGACGGCCAGCCATTCGATCGGTCCGTTTCTGTTGTTGATGAGCATCTTCGGAACAACGATGACGGCCTTTGCGTTGGTCGGCAGCAGCGGCCAAGCCTACAAGGAGGGCGTCGGTGTGTACGGCTTGATGGCCAGCAGCAGCGGCGTCATCCACTCGATGTGTTTCTTTCTGATCGGTGTCAAGGTGTGGAGCTTTGCGCGAAAGCATGGCTACACGACGCAGATCGAATTCTTTCGCGACCGGCTGGATAACGACTTCCTGGGCCTCCTGATGTTTCCCATCCTGGTAGGCCTGGTCATCCCGTACCTGTTGGTCGGCGTGATCAGCAGCGGCGTGGTGATTCAAGCTCTGACAGCCGGTTTGGCGCCGGACTGGAGTTGGTTCCAGGTGATGAATCCGGCCGGCGAGATCGTGCCGGCCCTGCACGGCGGGGTTCCGCCTTGGATGGGATCGTTGTTGATCTGTGTGGTCGTGTTGATCTATGTGTTCTTCGGCGGGATGCGTGGTACGACCTGGGCCAACACGTTTCAGACCTTGGTGTTCATGGTGCTGGGGATCCTGACCTTTTATGTGATCGCCAGTCGCCTGGGCAAGCAGGACGGCTTCTTTGAAAACCTCCGCGTTCTGGGCGAGTCGGTGCCTGCGGAGTTCAGCACGCGAGCACACATGAGCAAGACGGTGTTCTTCTCGTACCTGTTCATTCCGCTGTCGGTGGGCATGTTCCCGCACCTGTTTCAGCACTGGATGACGGCCAAGAGCGCCAAAGCGTTCAAGGTGCCGGTTGTCTTCCACCCGCTGTTCATCATGATCGTGTGGGTGCCCTGTGTGTTGGTCGGCGTTTGGGCTCAGGGCTCGTTGATGCCGTCGATGCCGCCCAAGCCGTCGATGGAATCGGCCAACTCGATCCTGCCGTTTCTGGTAAAGACACAGACCGGACCGCTGCTCGGCGGTTTCTTGGCCGCCGGGATTCTGGCGGCGATCATGTCCAGTTTGGACAGCCAGTTCCTGTGCATCGGCACGATCTTCAACAACGACATCGTGCTGCACTACGCCGGCAAAGACCGCTTCAGCGACAAGCAGCAGGTGATGTTCACGCGGCTGTTCATCATCGGGATCGTCGCGGTGACCTACATCATCAGTCTGATCCTGGGCACCAAGAGCAGCGTGTTTGCGCTGGGCGTGTGGTGTTTCAGCGGCTTCAGTGCCCTGTTCCCGATCATCATTGCCGCGCTGTACTGGCGCGGACTGACCGCGGCCGGTGCGATCGCCGGCGTGTTGGCAGCGATCGGCAGCTGGGGCACGCTGTTCTATCTGGCTCTCGGCCAGGGGGACCTGGACGGTTACAAGCTGCAGATTCCTTGGGGCGACGGAGAGCCGATGTTGGTGATGCCCGTCGCCGGGATGTTCTGTTGTACGCTGTTGGCTACGGTCCTGGTCTCGTTGGTCACCAAGAAGCCCAGCGAAGAAAAGCTGGCCAAGTTCTTTTAGGAGGTCCGATGCGAGCGGCGTACGCGCTGGAGTGGAGCCTTTAGGCGATCGCAGCGGATCGCCAGTTGCGAAGCAACGACCGCCGACGGCCTGGGATGCCGATCCCAGGTCGCGGGCTCGCTGCCCCGTGGATAGTCGCGAAGCGACGACCGTCGATAGCCTGGGATGCCAATCCCAGGTCGGCCACACCCCACCCCACGGATAGTCGCGAAGCGACGACCTTTGGCTTGAGCAACGCTAGTCCTGGGCTGACGCTGTGAGATGCAAGGACAACCGACTGCCGTCGCTCCGCGACTCCCGACGTATTCTCGAGGCTCGCACCTCGGATTGGCATC
>NZ_WIAD01000057.1 GCF_009618275.1 Roseimaritima sediminicola | reverse complement strand
TCAGAACATCTCAATTTGCAATTTGCATTGTTCAATTTGCAATTTGCAATCTCGCCACCAAACTCTGGCGAGTTCAGCTACGGGTGGCCCCAACCAACCACCCACCAACCCCTCTGCGTTACAATCGGCGAACGGTGCTTCTTCCTGCTCTGATGGAGACGTGTTCGCCATGCCATTCGCTCGATGCTTCCCGGTCCCGGCCGCCTCTTGCTTGGCGGCCTTCTTGCTGTCGCTGATCGTTCTCACTGCGACCCCGGGGCGTGCCGAGCGGCCTTCCGACGCGCCGCCCAACGTCGTGTACATCATGGCCGACGAACTGGGCTACTACGAGTTGTCCGGGATGGGCAATCCCAACATCCAGACGCCCAACCTGGACCGGATGGCACAGCAGGGAATTCGTTTCACCCAGGCTCTGGCCGGTTCTTCGGTGTGCGCTCCCACGCGAGCGTGTCTGATGACGGGCAAGCACAGCGGGCACACCTCGGTGCGCAGCAACGGTGGCGGAACACCGCTGCGCGCCGGCGAGGCGACGATCGCTTCGCTGCTGAAGCCGGCCGGTTACGCTACCGGTGGCTTTGGCAAGTGGGGCTGCGGCGGACGCGGTTCGACGGGCGTCCCGGAAGAGCATGGCTTTGACGTTTTCCTGGGCTACTACGACCAGGTCCACGCCCATTCCTACTACCCGCCCTACATCATTCGCAACAGCGAAGAGGTGCCGCTGGAAGGCAACCAGGGCGGCAGCACGGGCGAGACCTATTCGCATTACGTGATCTTCGACGCCTCGCAGGAGTTTATCCGCGAACACCGCGACCAGCCCTTCTTCTGCTACCTGCCGATCACGCCGCCGCATGGTCTGTTCGATATTCCCGACGACGATCCGGCGTGGCAGGTCTACAAAGACCGGCCCTGGCCCGAGCCGGCCAAGCGCTATGCGGCCATGGTCACGATGGTCGATCGCCAAGTCGGCCAGACGCTGGATCTGCTGGGTGAGCTGGGCCTGGAGGAGGACACGATCGTGTTCTTCTGTGGCGACAACGGCGGCGCCGATTATTTTTCCAGCAAGCAGTACCCGCGTGGGTTCCACGGCGCGAACGTCAACCCGCAGACCGGGGCCGAATTCCGCGGCCGCAAAGGCCAGCTGTACGAGGGCGGTCTGCGGATCCCGATGATGGTCCGCTGGCCCGGCAAGATCCAGCCCGGCCAGGTCAGTGATCTGCTGTGGTACTTTCCCGACGTGCTGCCCACGGTGGCGGAATTGGCCGGAGTGCGCCCGCCGCAGGACATCGATGGGATGTCGATCGTGCCGACGCTGATCGGAGAAGAAGCCGCCGGGCGGCCGCAGACCCAGCACGACTACCTGTACTGGGAACTCGGGCGGCAGACCGCGGTGCGCGAAGGCAAATGGAAAGCGATCAAGCCGAATGAAAAGAAACCCTGGGAGCTGTACGACCTGGAGCAGGACATCAGCGAATCCGATAACATCGCAGACCAGCATCCCGAGCAGCTGGCCAAGATGAAGGCCTACGCCGAAGAGGCTCACGAGCCGGTCGAGGAGGGAACGTTCGACGACCGCACGCTGCACGAGCGTGATCGGCGGGCGAAGTTTGGCGGTCGAGCTCCGAAGCGCGAAAAGCGTGAGGTCGCGATTCCCGCTACGAATCTGGTGCCGCACGAGCAGATGATGATCGCCGGATACAGTAGTCAGAATAGGGGCAACGGCAAACTGGCCAAAAACGCGATCGACGGCGACGCGGGCACGGTGTGGCACAGCCGGTTCTCACCCGCCAAGGCCGAGGCGCCGCACTGGTTGTTGATCGACTTGGGCAAGGCCTACGAGATCTCGGCCGTGTGGTACGTCGCCCGGCAGGACGGTGGTTGGAACGGAACGATCGCCGACGTGCGGGTCTCGGTCGGCGACGACATCGGGCAATTGGACCACACGCCGCAAGTCAAGAAGCGGCTGCGGAAGACCCGCGAGCCGCAAGCGATCCGGTTGCCCGATGCCCGCGGCCGCTACGTCAAGATCTGGGCCGATTCCGAGATCAACGGAGGCCCCTGGGCCAGCGCCGCCGAGATCGCGGTCGAGAAGTCTGGTAGCTGAAGTCGCCAGAGTTTGGTTGTTGGTTGTTGGTTGTTGGTTGTTGGTTGTTGGTTGTTGGTTGTTGGTTGTTGGTTGTTGGTTGTTGGTTGTTGGTTGTTGGTTGTTGGTTGTTGGTTGTTGGTTGTTGGTTTTGAGTGGCGAGTGGCGAGTGGCGAGTTTCGATCGTGCTCGTGCTCGTACTCGTACTCGTACTCGTACTCGTACTCGTACTCGTGCTCGTGCTCGTGCTCGTGCTCGATCTGAGATTTGCTGACTCCGGCGGATTCTATGTACGGGAACGGATGTCCTTGAATCGCGCAGCGATTGATTGTGGTAGCCCCAAAGCGCGAGCCCGGGGAAATGTAAACACCACGAACAAAAAGCCCTGGAAGGGCGACAGGAACCGTTGGCCCCGGAACTTCGTGTCGTCCCTCTGGGACTGGCGCGGGGGTGTGGGGACGGCACCCCAGGCTCGCGCCTGGGGCTACCACATGTCGCCCTTCCAGGGCTTTTGAAACGTGCTTGCTGCGCAACCACGGGCTGACGCCCATGGCTACATCCTGCCGTCCCTGCGGGACTAAAACGCGAGCTACCACCTGTCGCCACTGGCGTGGCTGCTGCGACCGACCTTCGCACGCCAACCACTCGCCACTCGCCACTCGCCACTCGCTTCTCGCCACTCATTTCACCAAAGTCTGGCGACTTCAGCTATGATCGAATCTTCAGCCATCCACCATCAACCAACTCACTCCCCTGCTCTGGCGATGACGCGGTGGAAGTGCAGCTGCACTTCGCGGTCGACGACGCGGCGGACGCCTTCGGCCAGGCAGCCCGGTTCGTTGTCGCGCTCGCCCCTGGCGATGATCTGTTTCAGCGGGGTGCCGGGATCGACCGAGAAGGTCTGTTGATTGATGATCTGGTTGCCGGCGTCCAGCTCCGGGATGATGAAGTGGCAGGTCGCGCCGTAGGAGAGCATGCGGACGGCGTAGGCGTCGTGGTAGGGGCGGAAGCCCGGGAAGCCGGGCAACAGGCCGTGGTGCAGGTTGATGATCCGACCGCCGGCGAACTGCCAACACGTGCTGGCCGGCAGGACGCGCATGTAGCGGGCCAGGACGACGTAATCGATGTCGAACTCGTCCAACAATGCCACCATCGCCGCGTCGTCGGCACGGCCTTCGACGTCGCCGATGCAGCGGAACGGCACGTCGTACTCCGCCGCTAGATCCACCAGTTTCATGCGGTTGCTGATCAACACCGGTACCTCGGCGCGGATCGTTCCCTGCCGCACGGCTTCGAGGACCGCCCGCGGCGTGTGCGGCACATAGGTCCCGCAGACGGCGATCCGCGGCGGACCTTGCCGCACCGTGGGGCTCCACGCCCGGATCGCCAGGTTGGTGTACTCGCCGATCTGCCGCATGGCGTCGCGGATTTCCGCAAAGCTGGCTTCCTCGAGCTCGAATTCGGCTCGGCACAGCATCGCGAACAGCTGCTCCTCGTCGTGGTCGTACATCTGGATCTCGGCGATCCGCGCCCCTTGACCGGTCAGGTAGTGAATGATCGGATCGGCCAGGCCCGAGTGGTCCGGGCCGAGCGCGGTGATGACGACTTCCATAGTGAATCAACCCTGTTCGATTGCATTAGGCTGTGCTAGGTTGCGTTGGATTTTGCTTAACGTACCGGATGGGGAGCCTGTTCGACAATGACGACCGCACGACCGATCAAGCCGCGCCGCTCGCAGCTGCCCGCCGATGCGAACCTGTGCGAACATTGCACGGCCAAATGTTGTCATTACTTTGCCCTGCCGATCGACGAACCCGATTGCCGCAAGGACTTCGACTACATCCGCTGGTACCTACTGCACGATCGGGCCAGCGTGTTTGTCGACGAAGGCGACTGGTACCTGTTGGTGCACACCACGTGTAAACACCTGCAGGACGATAACCGCTGCGGGATCTACGAAACGCGGCCGCAGATCTGCCGGGATTACACGACCGACGGCTGTGAGTACGAGGACGACTGGGTGTACGAAAAATACTTCGAGACGCCCGAGCAGATCGTCGAGTACTGCGACGCGCGGTTCGGTCCGGAGCCCGGTCAAGGCGTCCGCAGCCGCCGCCCGACCGGCCTGCCGCTGGCCTGATAAAACCGCCGGCCTGATAAACTCGGGCGGTGCTTGCGGGCTGTGGATTTATTCGAAAACACATCGCTGATGTGAGCCGTTTGGGCGATAGCCTCGAGTCTTTCCTTCTTACCACTTACTAACCCTCAACCGCCTGTCCCGCTCATGATCACGCCGCGTACGTTAAAAGGATTTCGCGACTACTTGCCCGAGGTGATGATCCCGCGCGAGCAAGCGATGCAGACCGCGCGGACGGTGTTTCGCCGCTACGGATTCAGCCCGATCGATACGCCGGCCCTGGAGCACTTGGACGTGTTGACCGGCAAGGGCAGCGAGGAGACCGATCGCCAGCTGTACCGCTTCGTCGACAACGGCGGCCGCGACGTGGGGATGCGTTTTGACCTGACCGTGCCGCTGGCTCGGTTCGTCGCCCAGCACATCGGCAAACTCGGCACGCCCTTCAAGCGGTATCACCTGGCGCCGGTCTGGCGTGGCGAGAACACCCAGGCCGGTCGCTACCGTGAATTCATGCAGTGCGATTTCGACTGCGTCGGCACCCAGTCGGTGGTCTCGGACATCGAAACGCTGTTGGTGATCCACGACCTGATGACGGCCCTGGGCTTCGAGCGATTCACGATCCACATCAACAACCGCCAGATCCTGACCGGGTTGTTGGAACGTTTGCAGCTGGCGCAGTTGTCGCTGCCGATCCTCCGTTCGCTGGACAAGCTGCCCAAGATCGGCGTGGAAAAGACCGCCGCGGAAATGGTTTCGGCCGCCGGCATCACGCCCGACCAAGCCGACCAGGTGCTGCGTTTGGCGGCTTGCGACGGCACGCCCACGGAAGTCCTCGACCAGTTGCCCGACGTGATCGGCGACAGCGATACGGCGCGAGCCGGCGTGCAGCGTTTGCGCGAATTAATGCAGGGCGCCGCCGCGGCCGGCGTGGACCCCGCTCGGTTGAAGCTGGACGTGTCGATCGCCCGCGGGTTGGACTACTACACCGGCGTGATCTTCGAGACCTTCCTGGACGACCTGCCCAAGATCGGCAGCGTCTGCAGCGGCGGACGCTACGATAATCTGGTCGCAACCTACAGCAAGCAGTCCTTGCCGGGCGTGGGAGCCTCGCTGGGACTGGACCGGTTGCTGGCGGCGATGGAGCAGTTGAAGCTGCTGCCGACGGTCCGCACACCGGCCCCGGTCTTCATCGCCTACTTCGATCGCGATTCTCTGGACGCCTACCTGCGGCTGGCCGCGACGGTCCGAGCCGCGGGGATCGGCGTCGAGCTGTATCCGGAACCCAAGAAACTGGGACAGCAGCTCAAGTACGCCGACAGCCGCGGTTTCCGCATCGCCCTGATCGCCGGCGGCAACGAGCTGGCCGAGTCGCGTTGTCAGGTCAAAGACCTGCAGTCCAAGACCGCCACCGACGTCCCCTACAGCCCCGACCAACCCGAGCCCCTGATCGAAGCCCTCAAAGAGGCGTTAAACACGTAGCTGAAGTCGCCAGGCGTTGGAAAGTAGCGAGTAGCGAGTAGTGAGTAGTGAGTAGTGAGTAGTGAGTAGTGAGTTTGTTGCGTCTGCGCTTGTGCTCGCGTTCGATCGGCAAACTCTCAGGTCTCCGTACCCAACGGATTCTATGCATAGGAGAAAAAGTTTTCTCCCCTCTCCCCCGCGGCGCCGCGAGCGTCAGCGAGTGAAGCCGTGGGGGAGAGGGGCCGGGGGTGAGGGGGCTCGGGTGCAAATGGCTGATTCTTTGCATCGGGTCTTCATGCCGCGGACCGCATCGAGGCGTGGCGCTGACGAACCTACGCTGCAATCCCCCTCACCCCCGACCCCTCTCCCCCAAATCCTGGCTCGCTTAGGCTCGCCAGGATTTGGGGGAGAGGGGAGAAAAAGTTTTTGTCCGTATATAGGCTCCGTTGGAGCCCAACAAATCTCAGATCGTCCCCTCTCCCCAACAACCAACAACCAACAACCAACAACCAACAACCAACAACCAACAACCATCAACCAACAACCAACAACCATCAACCATCAACCATCAACCACCTTCCTCCTCTCCCGGGAACCGGGCAAACACGCCTTTCAGGGCGATCGCAGCGGCGGCCAACAGGGCGCTGCCCAGCAGGAACGGGGCGCCGGCGAAAATAAATCCGGCCCGGCCCGAAGTAAAATAATTGAACAGGACGGTGGCGAAGACGATCGGCGCCACGATGTTCGTCAAACTTACCAGCGACGTCAGGGCTCCCTGCACTTTTCCCTGATCGCCCGGATCTACCGATCCGGCGATCAAACTCTGGATCGCCGGGCCGGCCAATCCGCCCAGCGACCCGAAGACGATGATCGGCGGCACCATCCATCCCTGCTGGGCCAACGCGTAACCCAGAAACGCGGTCGCCGAAACCGAGGTCGCAAACACGGCCACCGGTCGTGGACCGAAGCGGCGGATCGAGGGCCGGACCAATCCGCCTTGAACCAGTGCCGCCATCAACCCCACCAGACCCAGCGTCAGACCGTTCGTAAACGCGCTCCAGCCGTAGCGAAACCCGGTGTGCAGCACCCACACGTTCTCCAGCCCACGCTGGGCCAGCGACGCCAGGACGAACGGCACGACGAGCGCCGCGACCAGCGGATAGCTGCGCAGAAAGACGATCGTTCCCAGCGGGTTGGCCTTGGATAAACGCAGCGGACCACGATGCTCCTCGGCCAGCGATTCCGGCAGAATAAAAAAGCCGTACAGCCCGTTCAGCAGCGCCAGTCCGGCCGCTACGAAGAACGGCAGCCGCAACGAGATCTCTCCCAACAAACCGCCGGCGGCCGGTCCGACGATAAACCCCAAACCGAACATCAAACCCACGAAGCCGAAATTGCGGGCCCGCGTGCTGGTGTCCGAAACGTCGGCGATGTAGGCGTTGGCGGTCGTAAAGCTGGCGCCCATCACGCCCGCGATCACGCGCCCAAAAAACAACCACCAGATGTTCGGGGCAAAACCCTGGATCAGAAAATTGGCTCCAAAGCCGAACATGGACGCCAGCAGGATTGGTCGACGACCGTAGGCGTCGGAAAATGCGCCGACCAGCGGAGCGAAGACGAACTGCATCAGCGAGTAACTGGCCATGATGATGCCCAGGTACCGGCTGGCCGTATGCGCCTGGCCACCGACCATCTGTTTGACCAGCTCCGGCAAGACCGGGATCACCAATCCAATGCCCAACACATCGATGAAGATGGTCAGCAAAATAAAGGCAACCGCCGCGCGTCGCGGACGCTTGGGCCGAGCAGCCTTCGATTTGCGATTTCCCGAGGTGGTCATCGATGGTGGTTCAGGAGGGACGGAACGGCTCACCCAAGAGATGCGTTTTCGACTGAATCGGCAGCCCGCGAAATCGCCGGGCGGGCCGAGTCAAAGCCTAGCGGGTCGAGCGGTCGGCGACGAGCACCGAGGCGGTGTCCGCAGTTCCAGCCGTCCAGTATGATCACCCCCAACCTACCCGGTTTGCGTGAACCCGTTTCTGCATCGCTTGTTTTTTTGTCGTCAACCCCGAGGTGCCTCGTGCGTTTTTGCCGTTTTCAGCGACCCGATCAATCGGTCGAGTTGGGTTTGGTCCAGGGCGATTCGATCGTCGCACTGCGCGATATCCAGGGCTCGGCGCCGAGCGATATTCGCGGGCTGATGGCGCTCGGTGAGACGGATCTACAGCGGGTGGTCGCCGCGGCCGACGCCCGCAGCGTCACGGAGGACGTGAAGCTCCTGCCGCCGGTGGATCGGCCCGAGAAAGTCCTGTGCATCGGTTTGAACTACCGTGACCACGCGACCGAGACCGGCAGCCAGATCCCCGCCGAACCGGTGGTGTTCTGCAAACTGCCCACGGCCGTGATCGGGCACGAAGACCAGATCGTGCTGCCGCCGCAAAGTTCCAAAGTGGATTACGAAGCGGAACTGGTGGTGGTCGTCGGGCGCGAAGCCAAGAATATCGCGGTGGAGGATGCGCTGCAGTACGTCTTCGGTTACTGCTGCGGCAACGACGTTTCCGCTCGCGACTGGCAGAAAGGCAAACCCGGTGGCCAGTGGTTGCTGGGGAAAACCTTCGACACGTTCGCGCCGTTGGGACCGTACCTGGTGCACCACAGTGCCATCGACGACCCCGGCAAACTCCGCATCCGCTTGCGGCTGAACGATCAAACGCTGCAGGATTCGACGACGGAGCAATTGATTTTTTCGATTCCCGAAATCGTGTCCTACCTGTCGCAGGTGGTCACGCTGCGTCCCGGTGATCTGATCTACACGGGAACCCCGTCGGGAGTCGGGGACGCTCGCACGCCGCCGGTGTATCTAAAAAGCGGCGACCGGTGCGAAGTCGAAATCGAAGGCCTCGGCACGCTCCGCAACCACTGCGTTTAGGCGTGAACCGTAATCAGCCGCCACCGCGCTAGCGTGCGGTTCCGTGTACGTGGCCAGGAACCGTGGGCTGGCGCCCAATGCCACTTCCTTTGTAGCGGAACGGCGCGAGCCGTCCGGTTTTGCGGTGCGAATCTTCACACACCGGGCGGCTTGCGCCGCTCCGCTAACGCTTCAATCGCAAGCGATGGTGAAAGTAGATAACCGTGGGCTAGCGCCCTGCGGCTGATGGGGATAACCGTGGGCTAGCGCCCTGCGGCTGATGGGCGATCGCCCCTCAACGGCTCAATCAATCACCAGGCCGTCAAACCCCCGACGCGGTCAGCCTCTTCGGGGCTGGTGACGCCCTCGAGCACTCGGCGGCGGATGTTCTCTCGCAGCGTGCCGCCGATCCGCGGAGCGTCCTGCAGGGCTTGTTCGGCTTCGCCTGCGGCGATTCGTGCCCGCATCGCATCGTCGATCACCACGGCTTCGAACGCGGCCACTCGGCCTCGATACCCGGTCTGACGGCAAGCGGTGCAGCCGCCCGGGACCAACAGCGTCTTGTCGGCCGGTAGCTCGAATCGCTGGGCGTCCGCTGCCGACAAACGAACCGGTCGGCTGCAGTCGACGCACAGCTTGCGCAGCGTTCGCTGGACCAAAATGAATCGCAGCGCCGCGGCTTGCTGCATCCGGCCGATGCCCTGCCGCTCCAGCCGCGTGATCGCGCCGAACGCATCGGCAACGGCCAGGGAGGACAGTACCAGGCGGCCGGTCGACGCGGCGCGTACTGCCGTATCTGCCAGCTCGACGTCGGCCAGTTCGTCGACCATGACGATGTCCGGTCGCTGCCGCAGCACGGCCTGCAAACATCCGGCGGCGTCCAGCTCGACTTGCGACAGCGCCTGGACCTGGGCGACGCCGTCCAACCGCGATTCGACCACTTGTTCGACCGTGGCCAGCTGGGACGTTTGGGCGTCGAAGTGCCGCAGGCAGGAGTACAGCGTGGTCGTGATTCCGCTGCCGCCGGGCCCGCACACCAGGACCAGTCCTTCGCGGTGATGCAGGGCATCGGTCAGGGCGCCGTACTGTGGTTGCGACAAGTCCAGTTCGAAGAGGTCTCGCTGGGCAGCGTCCCTGTTGCGGACTCGCAGCGAGACGGATTCGCCTTCGCTGGTCGGCACGGTCTGCAGCCGCAGTGCGACACGACGCTCGTGGCAGCGCAGCGCGATCACGCCCTCTTGGACGCGGTCGCAGCGGGTTTCGTCGCACTTGGCCAGACGCTTCAGATAAGCCAGCGCGGCAGGAGTAGACTGGGCCGGGGGCGGGGTGACTTCGGCCAGTTCGCCGTCCAGACGAAATCGCACGCGGCTGGACTGCGAATCGCTCGAGGACTCCAGGTAGATGCTTTCGGCGTCCGCTTCGACAGCCTTCTCGAACAAGCGGTGCACGTAGCGTGCGGCCGCATCGGTTGCGTTGGTACTGCGCGAGCGTGAGCCCTGGGGTTGAGAGGAGAGGGCCGGTGCGCCGTTGCAGCTCGATTCGCCGTCGCGGGCCGGGGCGTCGCTGGTATTTGGTTCGTCCGTGGCGGCCGAGCCGTACAGCTGCCGGAGGCCGCGGCGGATCACGCCCAGCGGAGCGAACAGGGCTCGCGGCCGTCGACCGGCCAGCTCCTGCAGCGAATCAAATTGCCCGAAAGCGTCGGGCGAGGCCACGGCGATCTCCAGCGTATGGCCATCGTCGTTCAGCGGGATCAGGCGGTGCTGGCGACAGAAACTCGCCGGCAACCGTTCGGCCACCGCCGGGTCGATCGGCAGCTCTGCTTCGCCGTCGGGTTCAAAAACCGGCAGCAGGAACTGGCGAGCGTAGGACTGAGCGATCTGCGACTCCTCGGCCAGGCCCGAGTCGATGATCTGCGTTTCCAGGTCCTCGGCCAGATCGCTTTGCGCGTCGTACAGCTGGCCCAGCCGTTCCGGATCGAGGCGGTCGAGCGTATCGAGTAGTTGCGTCAGCGCGGGGCTGTCGCAGCCCGTTGCCGGGAAGGTTTCCAGAGCGTGCGAATCAAACGAGCTGAGGGACGAGGAAGGTCGAATCACGAGCAGGCTCCGGAAGAGAAGGAAAAGCACCTACTTCCGATATAGGTCAGCCCCATCGAAGGGGGCGGAATCCGGAGCGTGAAAACGGCCCGTGCCGCGGCAAGCCGCGTCAGTAAAACCCATCGTACGGGTTGTGCCGAATCCGCACCAGCAGCACCCCCCTTAGCCGACGGCGCGGTTGCGCGGGTCTCATGCCACTAAACACGTCGCAACCTTTAATTCGGCATCACTCTCCCTTTGGGAGAGTCGGGCTCTTAGGCCCGGAGAGGGTTTTCGCAGGGCCCTCCCCGGGCCTAAGAGCCCGACCCTCCCGCTGCGCGGGAGGGTGTTGTCGCGGGGTTTCACCGAAAGATTCATGCCGACGTGCTTAAACATCGCCCGCCGCAAACGGTCAATTCGCTTCCGCGCCAGCAGCGACCCCGCTAGCCGACGGCGCGGTTGCGCGGGTCTCACGCCACCAAATATCGCCTGCCGCTCGGCCGTCGCCAGCCGAGCGACTATGAAAACGACTCCGCCGTTACGGCTTGTACAGCGGATGCTCCGGGTTGCCGCCCGCTCGCAGGTAGGCCATCAGGTCCTTGATCTCCTGCTCAGAAAGCGTATCGATCAACCCGGTGGGCATCATGCTGGTCTTGGACAACTGAGCCGATTCCACTGTGTCGCGGTTCACCGCGGTCAGGCTGCTCGGGTCCAACATGTTCGTCAACACTTGGATGTTGTTGCCGTTCATGTTGACGATCTTGCCCACGACCACCTGGCCGGCGTCGGTTAAAAACTGCGTGGCGGCATACTGATCGCTGACCGATTGATTCGGGTCCACAATCGCAACCAACAGGTCTTTGGGGCTGAAGCGGCCTCCGGCCCCGGTCAAGTCCGGACCCAGAATCCCGCCCTGGGTGCCCATGCGGTGACACTTGTAGCACTGGGCGGCGGCGAACATCTGCTTGCCGCGTTCATAGTCCGGTTGGTAGTCGTCGTCGCTGACGGCTTCGGCCAGATCGTCCACGGTCCACTGTTTGACCACCTCGCGCGGCGCCAGTTCGGCCAGCGGATCCTTGGGCTCGGGCTTGGCCAGCACGTCGCCCAGCGAAGCCGTCTCGGCTTCGGACAGGTGCCCGATGGCCGCTTGCCGGATGTTTTCCAGGAAGCCACCGAAGCTCATCCCGCCGCGCGACGAAGCTACGTCTTGGAACCAGCCGAAGTATCGCCGGCGATCCTCTTCGGTCCAGCCGCTTTCGACGTCCCGCAGCACGAAGGCAAAGTGGATCTGATCCTCTTGCGACGGACCGCTGAGCAGTTGATCGACCACGCGCGGGACGATGTTCGGCGCGTCGAGGTAGGTCAGCACCAGAGCCAGCTCGCGGTTGAGGCGAGCGTCGGTGGCCGGGAAGTGCGAATCGATGGCCTGGACGACCGCTTTGCGCTCCTCCGCGGTGGGGTCGCCCAAGCGGATGAAGACCAGGCTGTAGGCGCGGAGCAGATCCAGTTTCTGCTGGACGTCCGCGGCGGCGAAGTCGACCGACTGCAACACCTCGATCGCGTGTTCTCGGTCCGATTCGTTGCCGCAGCGTGCCAGAGCGACGACGCCCAGAATTTTGGTGTCGGCGTTGGCATCCCGCAGACCACCGATCCGCTCGCGCCACTGGGCGACCGGCTGGTGCTCCAGAGCGATCCGAGCGGCGTAGCGAATCTGACGATCGTCGTGGCCGAGGTGCTCGATGGCCTTGTCGATGTTGGCCTGGCTGGCCTCGGGGTTCAGGTGCAGCGCTTCCAGTTCGTGACGCAGGGCCCGCAGCCGTTTCGCTTCGGGCGTATCGACCGGCTCGGCCGCCGCGGTCGACTCGCTGCCCTCGTAACGGATCCGGTACAGCGCCGACTGGGTGCGGCGACCACCGATCGTAAAGTACATGTGCCCGTCCTGCGGGCGAATGACGATGTCGGTAACCGGCAGGGGCGCGGCCGTGGCGAACGTTTCGTACTGGCCGCTGTAGGTGCTGCCGTCGGGGTTCAGATGAACGGCAAAGATATTCCCGTAGCTCCAGTCCAGCACGTACAGCGCCCGCTGGTACTTGGCCGGGAACTTGGCTCCGGTGCCGAAGCACACGCCGGTGGGCGAACCGGGGCCGATGTTGACCGCCGCGCCGACACTGTCGACGTAGTACTCGGGCCATTTGCCCGTACCGTTACGCCAGCCGAATTCGCCGCCGCTGACCACGTGGTTGACTCGCGTCGGGCGGTACCAGGGCGTGCCGACGTCCCATTCCATGTCGGCGTCGTAGGTGAACAGTTCGCCGGCGGCGTTGTAAGCGATGTCGTACTGGTTGCGGAAACCGGTCGCGATGACTTCAAAATTCTTGCCGTCGGGATCCATGCGAGCGACGAAACCGCCGGGGGCCAAGCGGTCGGCGTTGTGGCCGCGAGCATCGGGCATCCGGCCCAGCAGATGATCTTCGCTCCAGTTGCGTGGGACGCGGCTGTGCGGCACCTCTTTGGGGAGGATCGTGTTGTTGCCCGCGCACAGCACGATCTGTTTGCCGTCGGGGCTGAGGACTAACGCGTGCGGACCGTGCTCGCCACCGTTGTTCAGCGGCAGGATGTGATCGATCGTTTCGTAGTGATCGTCGCCGTCCTGGTCTCGCAACCGATAGACGCCGGCCGTGTTGCCCGGTTTGCCGCTGCCGTTAACGTTGACGTACAACGAATCGAAGGCGAACAACAGACCTTGTGCCGCACCGATGTCCGCCTTGACCGGTTCGACCTTCACCGGCTTGTCGGCTGCGTCGAGCGTGATGCGGTACAGCCCGCCGTACTGATCACACGCCAACAAGCGGCCCTGAGGGTCGACCGTCAACGAAACCCACGAGCCTTCTTGGCTCTGAGGCACCTCGTACAACATTTCCACGACAAAGCCGTCGGGAACTCGGAAAGCGTCGGCCGGAGTGGCCCCGAGACCGGCGGCCTCGAGGGATCGCTGGCCACCGACCAGCAGCGTCGCCGCGATTGCGACGGCGGCAAAGTACCGTTTGCACATCATCAATAAACGTCTCGAGCAGAAAAAGGAAGGGAGGCGGGGCATCACACGGTGCACTGCCGGACGGCGTCGCTGAGGGCCGCCAGGGGATCGCCCTTGGCCACGAACTCGTGCGCCAGGTAACCGGCAAAACCCGTGTCGGCGATCGCCCGTGCGATTGCGGGGTAACGCAGCTCCTGGTGCTCGTCCAATTCATGGCGACCAGGATTGCCAGCCGTATGATAATGCCCAAAAGCTTCGTGGTGTTGCTCGATCGTGCGAATTATATCGCCCTCCATGATCTGCATGTGGTAGACGTCGAACAGCAACCGAAAGTGCTTCGACCCCACTCGGCGGACCAGCTCCACGCCCCACTCCGAGCGGTCGCACATGTAATCCGGGTGATCGACGCGGCTGTTCAGCAGTTCCATGACCAGCGTGACGCCCCGGCTTTCGGCCAGCGGAAGGATCTTTTCCAGCGCCGTGATGCAGTTCCGCATCCCGGTTTCGCGATCGATGCCGCGAGCGTTACCGGTAAAGCAGATCACGTTGGGCCAGCCCTCGGCCGCGGTGGCCTCGATCGAGGCGGTCAATTTCTCCAGGCACATCGCGTGGTACTGCGGGTCGCACAGGCCCTCCTCGAGCGGATGGGAGGTGACCATCGTGCAGATCAGACCGTGCTGTTTGACCGTTTCGAACTGAGCGGGCTCGAGCAGATCGATCCCGGCCATACCGCGTGCGGCCACTTCGGCGGCCAGCGTGTCCAGGGGCAAGTGTTCGTAGCACCAGCCGCACACCGCCTGGTTCAGTCGGCCCTGTTTCGCATCGACGTTCATGAAAGCATTCCTGGTTGTTGGTTGTTGGTTGTTGGTTGTTGGTTGTTGGTTGTTGGTTGTTGGTTGTTGGTTGTTGGTTGTAGCTGAACTCGCCAGAGTTTGGAGCGAGTGGCGATTGGCGGAAAGGAGGCCGATCAGCGACTTTCGGCGGAGCGAAAGGCAACTCTCACTCCGGATCCACGAGGATCCCGCGGAGCTTTTGCAGGCCGCGTTTGAGCAGTCCGGCGACGGCCGTTTCGCTGCGCCCCATGCGTTCGACGATCTCGGCCAGCGTCCGGCCCTCCATGTAGCGTAGGCGGATCGCCTCGGCTTGTGCTTCGGGCAACTGATGCAGGGACTCGATCAGCTCCATCGCCGCTTCGGCCCGCATCGCTTGGCCGCTGGGCGTGGACAGTTGATCGGGCAGCGCGGCGATCCAGTTGCCGGCCGAATCATCACCGCCGCGCGGCGAGGGATGGGTTTCGCGATTGAGCGAGCGTTTCTGAGTGGTCACATGGCGAGCGACGGCGGTGGCCAGGTTATGACGCAGGATGTTTTTCAGCCAGGCGCCGAACTCGGCTGGCGAGCTGCCGCGGAAGCTGGCCAGATCGCGTTGGGCTTCCAGGAAAGTCAGCTGAACGACATCGGCCGGATCGACCCGCCGCCGCAGGCGTTCGTCCATGTAGCGATGGGCGCGCATCAGCAGAAACCCCCGGTACTGCTCGAGCAGCTCACCGAGCGCTTCGCTGTCACCCGCCTTAGCGACAGCCACCAATTTAGTCGTCGACGGTCGTTCCATGGATAGGTTGTCGGTTGTTACTTTGGAAACCGTAGCTGAAGTCGCCAGACTTCGGGAAAGTAGCGAGTAGCGAGTTGCGAGTTGCGAGTTGCGAGTTGCGAGTAGCGAGTAGCGAGTAGCGAGGTTTGCTGACTCTAACGGATTCTATGTGCGGAAAAAACGTTTTCTCCCCTCTCCCCCAAATTCTGGCGAGCCTAAGCGAGTCAGGATTTGGGGGAGAGGGGCTGGGGGTGAGGGGGAATTGCTGCGTAGGTTGCTCGCTGACGCTCGCGGCGCAGCGGGGGAGAGGGGAGAAAACGATTCTTTTTTGAACATAGAATCCGGTAGAGTCAGGAGATTTGAAAGGCCTCGCCAACCATCAACCAAATACCCAAAACCCCGCGCCGTTTCCCCTTACAATAACGGCTGCGTCTTCCCCTTCGCCACTCAACTCCTCAAGGTTAATCATGGCTCTCCGTCGTTTGCTTTCCTACCTGGGCTTAGCTGCCCTGACGTTCTCGTTGGGCTGTTCGCCCGAAGAGCCGGTCGTTGTGGATCCGGAGACGACGGACGCTCCGGCAACGGTTGAAGAAGCGGCCGACGCGGCGACGGACGATGACACGCAGGCGGACGCCGCGGTCCAGCCCGAACTGGCGGCGTTCGACGAGATCCAGCAGCGGATTGCCGAGCTCGATCGGCCGGCCGTGGTGGATTACTGGTCCCTGGCGTGCCAGCCCTGCATGGACGAATTCCCCGGACTGGTCCGGCTGCACCGCGAGCACGGCGAGCGAGTTGCGTGCGTGGCGGTCGACGTGGACTTCGACGGCCGCAAGAGCAAGCCGCCGGAATCCTACAAGGAAGCGGTCAGCGAGTTTTTGACCGAACAGGCAGCGGAGTTCCCGAACTACCTGAGCACGACGCCCAGCGACGAAGTGTTCGCGGCGCTGGAGATCATCTCGATCCCCTCGGTCTTCGTCTACAACGCCGACGGCACGGTGGCAAAAAAGTTCGTCGACGCCGGAGACACCGCCGGCTTCACCTACGAGGACGACGTCATCCCCTACGTCAAAGAAATGCTAGCCAGCGGCGAGTAGCAACCAGTGGCATAGGCTTCCAGCCTGTGGTGTGTCGCCCTCCGGGCTTGCCCTGTGGCATAGGCTTCCAGCCTGTGAAGTGTCGCCCTTCGGGCTTGCCCAGTGGCATAGGCTTCCAGCCTGTGAAGTGTCGCCCTTCGGGCTTGCCCAGTGGCATAGGCTTCCAGCCTGTGATATGTCGCCCTCCGGGCTGAGCCAGTGGCATAGGCTTCCAGCCTGTGATATGTCGCCCCTCGGGCTGAGCCAGTGGCATAGGCTTCCAGCCTGTGAGGTTAAGGAGCCGCGCTAGGTGTTGGAACCTTGTGGGCTGCGGCCGGATCGATCGGGATGAGACCCGAGGCTAGCGCCTACGGCTGATTGGGTTACCGCCGCCGCTAGCCCGAAGGGCGGCATAGCCCCTGCCGGGGACGTGAGTCCCCGGTTTGCTTGCCCCTGAAACTCGCTCAGCCCGCAGGGCGACACAGGTTGTGCTGGTCCCTATCGCCCCTCCGGGGCTTTTGTTTGTTCGGGGGCGTGACCCGGCGGTTGACCGGCTCGTCGATTCATTCGAAAACGCTTTGCTGATATGAGCCGTTTGGGCGATAGCCCCGGTTCTGCTGTGACGAAACCGAGGCTGGCGCCTAAACGGCTCCATGAATCGACAGGCCGGAGAGTCCCCGGGTCTCGATCTAAAAACGGCACTCAGCCCGAAGGGCGGCACAAGGTGCGCACTGCTCTGTCGCCTCTCCAGGGCTTTGGTTGGTTCGCGAGGCCCGGCCTGGGACTCGCGTCACCAAGCTATCGACGGACGCTGCTTGGCAACGAAGAACCGGTTGCGGCCCTGTATCTAACAACCGTTAACCAACGGCCATCAACTGACAACCAGCAACGAAAGCCCCGGACTCGTGGCCTCGTCCACTACGGTTTAATTCGTCCAAAGTCTGGCGACTTCAGCTACAGCCCTTATCTCCTTCAACCACCCCCCCCCTTACCGCATCGGGGTGGCTTCGTCGGTTTCCGGTGGCGCCGAGCGGGATACCGGTTCGTCGCCTGGCTGCAGCCATTCGTTCATTCGTCCGCCCGCGTTCTTGCGGACTTCGTAGCCGTTGCGTGTGCTCTTACGAACACGACGACTCAGCCCTCGCTGGTATTTTTTGTAGTAGTACGATCCGGCCTCGGTTGCTCGGTAATTCGAGCTCTTTCGTTCGTCGATTTTGTTAACGACACAACCCAGAATATTCACCTGTTTGGCTTTCAGCATCGCGACGGCCTCCTTGGTCTTGGGGCGACATCCGCGTTGGATTCGGAACGTCATGATCACACCGTCGACCACTGCGGAGACGATCGCCGGATCGGCCACGACCAACAGTGGCGGCGTGTCAACGATCACGTAATCGTAGCGTTCTCGCAGCCACTGCATGAGCTCACCAAATTCCGGCAAGCCCAAGGCTTCGCCAGGATTGCTGGGAATCGCTCCGCTAGGAATGACGGATAGATTTTCAAAACCGGAATCAAAAATAATATCACTCGGTACGGCTTGGCCGTTTAGCAATTCGGTCAAGCCGCTTGCTTCTCCTAGGCCGAAATTGTGCGAGGTCTGCGGTCGCCGCAGGTCTGCGTCAAGCAACACCACAGATTTGCCTGAATTGGCGATCGAAGCAGCCAGGTTGGCCGAGATGTTGCTCTTGCCGTCCTCGGGCACAGGACTGGTCACCTGGATCACCTTGGCTCCGCTCTGCACCGCTTCGAAGAAGACGGACGTGCGGACCCGCCGGATCGCTTCGGAGCCTAGCGAGCGGGGGCGATGGATGATTGCCAAGCCGTAATCGATGTGTTTATAGGGGTAGTCAGCGCGTTTGGCCTCACGCGGCGCTTTGGTGGAGTGGAGGGGGATTTGGCCCAGTACCGGCAGTTGCAGCATTTGCGAAATCTCGTCGCTGCTGCGGAATGTTTTGGCCATCGACTCCAGCAGGTAAACCAAACCACATCCGACCAGTCCGCCCAGGAAGGTGCCCACGGCCAAGCACTTCCATAGGATCGGAGCTAATCGATACGCGGCTGTGGGCGCAGTAAGCGGTTCAACGCGGATATTGCTGCCGCTTTCGGTCACGTTGATCCGTGCCATCTGTTCTTCGACCTGGCTCAATAAGCTTTGCGACCGCTGGACCTTCTGACGGTAGACTTCATCGACCCGTTCAGCGTTGGCCAGTTTGGCGGCGTTCCCGCGAGCTTGTTCGATCTGTTTGGTCAGATCCTGGATCTGCGAATCCAACACCGAAGCTCGCGTGCGCAATCCACGGACGAACGTCGATACCACGGTCTTCGCCCGCTGCTTTCGCTTCTCACGGTACTCCTCGACCGTTATTGGCGCCGCGACTTCGACTTCGGGCAGATCACTCTTGATCTCTTCTCGTCGAGCGTCTTCCTGGGCGATCAACTCGTGCAATTTCGCTCGGGTGCTTTCGATTTGACGATCCAGTTGTTGAACGGCCGGATGAGCGTCGGCGAAGGTGGCGGCCAAGTTATCGCGTTTCACCTCCAACGGCACCAATTGCCGTTCGATCGCCAAGCGAGCCAAACGCACGTCGTCGGCAATCGGATCGCTGACCACCAACGGTTTTCCATTGGGGCCCGTAGGTTCATCCTCGAGCGTGGCGTTCAGCGACACGCCCATCAATTGGCCAACGACGTTCATGACCAGGATGGGATCGTCCTTTTGCTCTTGAGCGGTGCTGAGGATCGCGGCCAGTTTGATTTCCAGATCGCCGCGTTCGGTTTGCAAAGCTGTGCGCTGTTCCAGGAGAGCCACTTCGGTTTCGCGGAACCGATTGATCAGATTGCCCGCACCGTCCCAAGCCAAATCCGGCTGGCCGGCGCGGAACTGCTCGTATTCCGCTTCCAGCTTCTCGACCTCGGGCAGCAATTCCTCTTTGGCTCGCGTAATCAACGCCTTCAGCTCGCCAATCGTGTTCTGGGTTTTGGCAACGTAGTAGTCTTCCAACGCCTTGCTAAGGGCTTCCACACCGGCTTCGGCAAACCGCGGATTGGCATGGTCGACGTGCAGCAAGAAAGACATGGCGTTGCCGCCGCGACCGCTGGTGGCGTCCGGTTCAAACTCAAGGCTCTTGGCCAATTCACTAATGACACTCTTTCGCGCAGGCGGTGTGAGTCCGCTGTCGATCTGGTCCACTCCGTCCAGCAAGTTCTCGGTACCGATGTTATCCAGCGAGTCGTCTGCTGCCATGCCGGTCGAAACGGCCTCGGCCGTCGGTGCTGTAGATAGGGGCGACAAGTTCTGCATCAACGGATCCTCCGCGGCGTTGCGGAGCACGGTGTCAGACTGCAACTGCGCCAGCAACAAATCTTCACCGGGCAGGCCGCTGACGATGTCCCCGGTCGCCGAATCCAGGATCGTTGGCATATCGCTTTCGATCAGCAGTTTGGTCGAGGAGCGATAGGTGATCGGCTGGGTTTCGTAGAAGGTGTAACCGGCGGCCAAGCCCAACAAGACCGGCAGGATGATGAACCAGCGGTACCGCCAGGCCGCTGCGGCCAAATCGAGTGAACCATCGTCTGGTTGGTCGCCGCGATAGTCCATGCCGCGATAATCCATCCCCCGGTAATCAGGATTGCGGTAGCCGGCGGGCAGCGCCGAACCCGCATCGCGATAAGCCGTGGGCAGCGGCTTTGCCAATGCGTCTGGCCGCTCGGCTCGCCCATTGGACGAACCGGTCAAGCTGTGATTGTTCGACGGATCCGATGCGTGCTTCGACATCAAGGGTTCCCAATTAGCCATGTGTAGAGGGAGGGTCGCTTATCCACCCCCCAACTTACACTCCATCCAAAATTTCCACCAGTCAAAGGCGCAAAAAGGCCAAGATCCGCTCCGCCAGGGCAAGCAAGAATGGATCATTCCATCTGATCAGAAAAACCGTTAAGGATCACCAAGCCCCGTAGCCGAACTCGCCAGAGTTTGGACCAGTGGCATAGGCTTCCAGCCTGTGAACCGCGCGCCGGTAGCCGAACTCGCTAGAGTTTAGACCCAAACCGTAGCGGACGAGGCAACGAGTCCCCCGGCGGTTGGTTGCTGGTTGCTGGTTGCTGGTTACTGGTTACTGGTTACTGGTTACTGGTTACTGGTTACTGGTTACTGGTTGCTGGTTGCTGGTTACTGGTTACTGGTTGCTGGTTGCTACACGGGCGTGCGCTGGATCGAGCTGTTTGGGCGATAGCCCCGGTTCTTGCAGCTACGGGCTTCATCTCATCAGCCGCTTGGGTGACTGCCCTCGGTTCTGTTCTTCACAGGCTGGAAGCCTATGCCACTGGCGTCTCGCTTCCACAGGCTGGAAGCCTATGCCACTGTTTGTAGCATGAGCCCCTGGCCCGTGGGGATGCGGTTCACAGGCTGCAAGCCTATGCCACTGGTGTCTCGCTTTTACAGGCTGGAAGCCTATGCCACTGGTGTCTCGCTTACACAGGCTGGAAGCCTATGCCACTGGGCGAGCGTCTCGCCAGCAAGGCACGGCAAAAACCGGGCTATCGCCCAAACGGCTCACGGTCTACGGGACTCGTTGCCTCGTCCACTACGATTGGACCCGTCCAAAGTCTGGCGACTTCAGCTACACCAACAACTACTCCTCCATCCACGACCTTGGCGTGGTGCTGCGGACGTTGACGGCGACGGCTTGGTCGTTCTTGTCGCCGCGTTTCGTTTCCCGGTGGTAGCTGCGGTAGTGGTACGCCGATGCGGTGGACGCCTGATAGCGTGTCCGGCCGCCGGGGGGCACACGGTTGACGATGCAGCCCAGGACATTGGCGTCGCTGCTGCGGAGCATCGAGAGAGCTTCTTTGGTCTGCGGCCGGCATCCGCGGCGGACGCGGAAGGCGAACACGACGCCGTCGACCAGATTCGAGACGATCGCCGCATCTGAGACGACCAACAGCGGCGGGGTGTCGACGATCACGTAGTCGTAGCGGCGGCGGAGCCACCCGAGCAGCTCGGCAAAGGCCGGCATCGCGATCGCCTCGGCCGGGTTGGCGGGAATGGCCCCGCTGGGGATGACCGACAAATTGTTCACCTCAGTCGCGTGAAGGATCGCCTCGGGGGTGCAATGATCGTTCAGCAGTTCCGTGATTCCGGGCTCGCCCGTTAACCCAAAGCTTTTCGATGTCTGGGGCCGCCGCAAGTCGGCATCGACCAGGACGACCGATTTTCCGGAAACGGCGATCGACGCGGCCAGGTTGGCCGACACCGTGCTCTTGCCATCCTCCGGCAGCGGACTGGTCACCTGGATGACGCGGGCCTCGCGCCGAGCGGCTTCGAAGAACAGCGCCGTACGGATCTTGCGGACCGCTTCGGCGATCACGCTGTTGGGCTGGTGCACGACCGAAACGCTGCGCGGCACACCCGATGACGACTGCCCGCGGTCCTTAGTGTCTCGCTTGGCCAAGCAAGGGATCTGGCCCAGGATCGGCACATCGAGTGATTCCGCAATTTCAGTCGGATTATGGAAGGTGTGCGATGACGACTCCACAACATAGATCAGTCCGCAGCCCAGCAAGACTCCCAACATTCCGCCCGCCCCAAGGTACTTGTACAGCACCGGTGCGACTTGCTGCGGTTCGTTTGGGGCGCGCAGACTCTTGATGCGAAGGCTGGGCCCTTTGTCGGTCAGGTTCACCCGTGCCATCTGTTCCTCGACTTGGCTCAGCAAACCCTGCGAACGAGCGATTTTGCGTTGGAACATGGCGTCCTTGCGTTCGGCCACGGCCAGGTCCGCCGCCTGCTCGCGCAATTGTTCGATTTCCGCGTCCAGCTTATCCAGTTGCGACTGCAGCACGGCCTGCCGCGCTCGCAAACCGCGGACGTAGGAATTGACGACGAATTTGGCGTGCTCTTGCCGCTTGCTCTGTTCGGCTGCAGGAACCTGCTTGGATTGTTCCAGCGAAGCCAAGCTCAGCTCTTCGCGTCGCGCGTCCTCTTCTTCGATCAGCTTTTGCAGCTTCTCCCGCGTGCTTTCGATCCGTTGATTCAGGTGCTGGACCGTGGGATGGGCCTCGCCATACACCGCCAGAAAGTGATCGCGTTCGACTTCCAGCGGGACCAATGACCGTTCGATGTCCAGCCGTTTTAGTCGCAGGTCTTCTTCGATCGTGTCGGCCGGACGCAGGTGCTCGGAGTCCAACGAGAGTTGGCCAGGCACATCTAGGTCCGCGTTCATCAGGTGGCTGACGACCTCCAAGACCGCAATCGGATTGGTGCGTTGTCGGGCGGCGGCGTTTTGGATTGCGGCCAGGCGGACGTCCAAACCGTCTTTTTCCCGCTCCAATTCCACACGACTTGCCGCCAACAGAGTTTCCTTTTCGCGGAAACGGTTCACCAGTTTTCCCGACGCGTCCCACGCCAGATTCGACTCGGCTTCGCGAAACTGTTCGTACTCGCCTTCCAACTGATCCAGTTCCGGCATCAGCTTGTCTTTGGCGTGCCGGATCAACTGCTTCAGTTCGTCGATCGAATCTTCGCGGCGGTCCGAGAAGTAAGCTTCCAAGGCGTCGCTCAAAGAGGTCACGCCCGCGGCAGCAAACGCTTTTTCACGGTGATCGACGTGCAGGTAAAAGGCCATCGCGCCGGCGGCTCCCCCACCGCCTGCCTCCGGCTCAAACTCGAGGCTTTCGGTTAACTCGGCGCTGAACGCCGTACGTGGCTGCGGCACGGCAGGCGCATCCAGTTTTTCCGCCATGCTGGCCGAGGCCTGTTGGAGAACGTCGTCAGACAGGAGTTGCGCGAGTAATAGGTCCGCACTAGGTAGACCACTGAGGATGTCTCCGGAGGCCGAATCCAGGAGGCTGGGGGCGTCGCTTTCGATCATCAGCTTCGACGAGCACCGGTAGACCGGAGGCGCGTAATGGAACAGCGCGAAGGCGACCGACAGCCCGATCGCGGTTGGCAGCAGCAATACATACCAATAGCGGCGCAGGGCCCTAACCCAGTCGATACCGTCTTCGACCGCCATCTCGCGGTAGTCTTGCTGGCGATAATCCTGCTGGCGGTAGTCCAGGTCTCGGTAACCGGCTTCGAGCGTCTTCGTCGCTCCCGCCCTCTCTGCTTGGAGTGGCCGGTTCCCGCTCGCCTCTGAGTCACCGAGGTCCGAAGTCGGCGACGCCGCAGAAGGCGAAGACGCAGTAGGGTCAGGGTGAAGCATATTGGAGTTTGCCCGAAGGATGACAAGCGAGAGTGCCAGGCCCGAGACGCTCCTGTTGCGCAAGCAGCCTGCGTTGGATAGGGAATCTACACGGGGTGGGTGTTTTGTGCCAGCGAAAACCACCGCTGGGGCCGGCAAGTCTCTGTGGGGAGGCATCCCTCACCGCAGGACCGGAAAAATCGGTAGTGTTTGTTGTTGGCTTGGGATCGGAGGTCCCACGGGCTGTCGATTTATTGAGCCATTTGGTCGCTAGCCTTGGTTTCGTCACCGCAAAACCGGGGTTATTGCCCAAGCGAGTCACACAAGCAAAGCGTCTTCGAATTAATCATCAGCCCGTCCAGTCGCCGGGCGCGGCGGCAGCACGCCACTAGTGGTGTAACTACCGATTTCGCGTTCAAGATAAATACAAGGCCCCGGCATGGGCGACAGGCCGAGGCGACCGCGGATCCGTCTGGGCTTGCGTAAGGCCTTTGCAGCGGTTTGCGAATCCGCCTGCTGAGGTAGGCACCTTGCAGCTTAAGAAACGGGCGCTGCGCGTCTCTCTTCTCAGCGATCAATCAACAACTTCCCTATACCACCCGTTTGGTATAACATGGGATTGTTGGTGGGGGTTGATGGCCCCCTGGTCCGTCCCCTGCTACTTACAGCGTTTTATGTCCACAGTTGAACAACCCGCCTCGGCTACCGCTGCCCCCACGTCGACTCGCTGGCGGCCGCTGACCTGGATCGCGATCTTTCTCGCGCTCGCTCCCATGTTCGTCTGGTATTTATGCCGGCTTTGGCATATCGAACATTACCAATTCTATCCGTTTGTCGGGTTGTTCGTTGCCGTCATCCTGTACCAGCGCTGGGATCGCATCGTCGCTCGGCCCGATGGCTGGTTCGCTTATTCGCTGTTGGGCGTTGCACTGCTAGCCAGCTTGGTGGGCATCAAGGCTGCCTCGCCGTGGCTGGTTGCGTTGGCGGTCGTGATGGCCGCGGGAGCATTTTTGTTCAGCCACCGGGATCACGAAGGCATCCGGCTGCTGTACCTCTGGCCGCTGTTCTGGTTGGTGTTGCGGCTGCCGATGAATCGTGACGAACGTTTAATAAACTGGTTGCAACGGAACACGACCGAGCTGTCCTCGGTGGTGCTGTCGCTTTTGAACATCCCCCACATCGTCCGCGGCGCGATCCTGGACCTGCCGACGCGGGAGTTGTTCGTGGCCGAAGCGTGCAGCGGTATTAAATCACTGTTCACCATGCTGTTCGTGGCGATGGCCTTGATGGTTTGGAAGCAGCGGCGGATGTGGCTGTTGCCGCTGTACCTGGTGGCCGCCGGCGTGCTGGCGGTGCTGGCCAACCTGCTGCGGATCTCGGCGATCGCGATCGCCGAGTACTACTGGCAGTGGGATGTCTCGACCGGCTGGCAGCATGAAGTCCTGGGGTACGTGGCCCTGGTCCTGGGAATCGGGTTACTGCTTTCGGCTGATCGGCTATTTTGCGAACTGGGTGCTCCGATCGCAGCTGACTTGGTGGATGACGAAGAAAGCCCGATCACATCGATATGGAATCGTATTGTAAGTTCTCGGGCCGCAGAGCCGTCTTACGATCGCGAGCGGGATCGCACCGCGGCCACCTCATGTCCGGTCAGTTGCCTTGTCGTTTGCAGTTTGCTACTGATCTTGACGAGTTGGCGAACGATCGACACGCCGGACGACTTCCATACGAACCCAAGGGGCACTCCTCCGGTCCTGTTAGAGCCCGACGTGGCGGAAGTGGAGGCCGCGATGGCACCGATCATATGCGGGAACCACACGGCGGCGCGCGACCGCGAAGACCCGCGACTAGGCGTCCACAGCGACCTGTGGGAAGTGGAAGTGGGTGGCCAGAGTGGCCAGATTGTGATCAGCCAGCCCTATAACGGCTGGAAGGAACTTACACATTGCTATGAGTCTGTCGGTTGCCAGTTGGTCGCCCATAAGGTGACCAAGCGGCCAACAGAAGCGCCTATGGGGGACCGCCCTTGGATCTCCCAAGCGTCGCTTCAATTCGACGACGGAAGTTGGGGGCTGCTAACCTATGCCGCGGTCAACGCGCGCGGCGAGCTCGTTCGTCCGCCCCATGCGGGACTCCTTTCCGAAGCTTTCGCCCGCTTGCGGAAAATAACGTTGTTCGCCCGGCCCGTCGGCCAGACCGTCGCCGTTCAGTGCTGGGTTGTCACGGCGGATCCGCCCAGCGAAACCCTTAAGGCAGAGACGCTAACCCTAGTCGACAACGTCCGCCACAGCGTACAAAGCCAGCTGAGTAGCGAGAAGCGAATGGCAAGTGACGAGTAGCTGATGGTTGATGGCGTAGCTGAAGTCGCCAGACTTTGGACGCAGTGGACGAGGCCACGAGTCCCCAAAAGAAGCGAGAGGCGAGTGGCGCCGAACCCCCTAGCCGACGGCGCGGTTGCGCGGGTCTCACGCCACCAGACATCGCCCGCCGCAAACGGTTAATTCGCATCTGCGCCAGCAGCGCCCCCCAAGCCGACGGCGCGGTTGCGCGGGTCTCACGCCACCAAACATCGCCCGTCGCAAACGGTCAATTCGCATCCGCGCCAGCAGCGCCCCCGCTAGCCGACGGCGCGAGCCGCGGGTCGATTGATTCGAAAACGCATGGCTTATGTAAGCCGTTTGGGCGATAGCCCCGGTTCTGCGGTGACGAAACCGAGGCTATTGCCTAAACGGCTCAACAAATCGACCGACGGCGCGAGCCGCGGGGCCCGGACGGTCAAGATCCGTTCGAATGTCGTCATGCCACAGCCGCTGGAAGCGGCGACAACTCTTTGCCGGCGGTGAAACCGCCGGTTTGGCATGAATGGAACGCAAAAGCCTCGGAGAGGCGACAGAAATCCGCGCCCCGCGTCGGGCTCTCCATGTCCGCGCTGTCGCTCCTCCGGAGCTTTGCGTCTGTGTAGCGGAAAACCGGGGGCTGCGCCCCCGGCAGCGGGCTGTCCCTGCTCCGCAGGTCTCAAGACGGGCCCGCTGTGCCAGTCACTGGATCTTCACAGGCTGACGAGCCCAAGCGAAGTAAAAGAGGCGACCACAGCACCGTCGCTAAACTAGGACCATGGCCGCCTCGCGTGCTCGATACGTCAGTGACGCATCGGCGACTGAATTATATCTGGCGAGGTTGCATCGCTGCAACGCCTCGATCTGGTTCACTCAGTGGACGCATCTTAATACTGCGCGGTGAGCTTGTACACTCATTGAACGGAGGCGTCATGCCTCAAAAATCTCGGGGGTTTGGGGGCTGGCCCCCAGCAGTCCTTGGCTGCGGGGGAGAAGAGGCCGGGGGTGAGGGGGCACTGCCTGGTCTCCAGCCGCATAGCGGCGAAAGCTCTGTGTCGGCGGTGAAACGGCCCGCTCGGCGATCTCGCCAGTAGCTGAACTCGCCAGAGATTGGACGGCCGCCCGCGGCGGCGTCGCTTTCACAGGCCGGAAGCCTATACCACAGAGTAGCTCGGCTGTCCCAGCCGGGGATTGCACGGTCGACGGCCGGGACGCGGCCACCTCGCTTTCACAGGCTGGAAGCCTATGCCACTGGGAATCGCGAAGGAGCGTTTATCGCCCGACCGCCCAAGCCAGATACTCTTTCGCCACGCGTGTGTTGGTTTCCAGGGCCGAGGCGTTTGGAATGGAGTCACGTAAAACTCGCCCCCAGGGCGTTGGCCGATCCGACGTCGGACTGAGGAAATTTGCGGGTAACGGGACCGCATTAAGCCCTTGGTTCTCCGCCAACCGCATGGCTCGTCCCAAATGCGACGCCGAAGTGACAATCCCAACCGGTTCTTCGCCGAGCAGTTCTTTGATCTTGATCATTTCTTCGGAGGTGTTCCGCCCACCGATGACCGTGATCACATCCGCAGGAACATCCAGGTCGAGCAGAATCTTCCGAGCCGCCTCGCCTCCGACAATTGCATCTCCGGATAGGCTTTTTATGCCTACCCCGGTACAGATCAGTTTGTCGGTCAGCCCCAGATGGTACATTCGTGCGGCAAGCACGACGCGGTCACCACTCCGAGTTGTCTGTACTTGGCCGTTGGCAGCCTGACTGGTGCCGCCGCCTAGTACCACGATTTGCCGCAGTGGCTTAGCCTGCAGCGGCTGAACGTTCAGGTAAGGCCCTTCGAGCGTTTCGACCGACTGTTTTGCCACCCACCCGTTGCCAGCCACAGTCAGCAGCAGCCAAGGGACAGCAACCCATTTGAATGCCGCCTCTCGACGCCAAGCTAGCAGCGCCCCAGCAAACGTGAGGCTAAGCCAGACGAGGCCGACAGGCATGGCCAGACTGGTGAGCGTCTTTTCCAGAACACTTCGGTCCGCGACAAACAGTGCGATCCCAATTCCAGCAGCGATTGCCGCTGCGACGAAAAAAGGGTGGCGATTGGTCCTGAGCGGCGTTTCGTTACTCATACGGGCATATCGAAATTGACGTAATGCAAGAGGCCACAAGTCCCAACGCGTAGTGGACGAGGCCACGAGTCCCCACCCGTAGTGGACGAGGCCACGAGTCCCCTGGCAAAACCTGACGACAAGGACTCGCGGCTTCGTCTACTACCCTTCAAGAAGTCCTTCACAGGCTGGAAGCCTATGCCACTGTTCTTTCAGCTATCGATGGCCAGCTGGCTGCGGACGATGGCTGATTCGGGAACGGGGAGTCCCTTGAACCAGGAATGGAACCCACGCCACCCTGGGAAGGCCACGGCGATGGCGGTTGCCAAGAGAATTTTCAAGTCCACCAGCAGGCTATGGTTCTCGACGTACCAAATTTCCAACGCACCCTTGTAGGGCATGATGTCCTCTCGGTAACAGTGCCTTATGTCGCGTCCCTCGATTTCAGCTCTTGCCAAAATCGCTTCCTCGTCGCGAAAGAACAACGAGCCCATTCCGGTCAACCCCGGCTTCACTAGAACAATCTGCCGCTGGATCTCTTCGTGATAATCCGCGAAGCCCTGTGGCATTAACGGCCGCCATCCAACCAGTGACAGTTTGCCCACCAGCACATCCCAAAACTGCGGCACTTCATTCAGTTTCGTCTTGCGCAGATACTTACCGACGGGCAGCACACGCGGGTCGTTACGCAGAGTGATGTTCTGCGTACCCAAGGTCGGGCTGGCCTTCAGCATCGTGGCGAACTTGGTCACCTGGATGATCTTGCCGCCCTGCCCCACGCGATCTTGCAGGTAAAACGCTTCCCGCTCGCCCGTCAGTTTCAGGATCACAATGACGAAGGCCAAAGGGACTGCCAAAATGAGCAGTACCAGAGCGGAGACCGTGATGTCCAGTGTGCGTTTCAGCATCGTTACATTCGGTTGTCGAGTGTCTTACCGGTTTCTTTGTGAGCGAAGTCGGGAAGCAATTCCGAGAACGCTCGCAATAGGTCGCTTTTCGTCCAGGCCTTCGATCGCTTCATCGAGTCGATCGAATCCTGGAAAGCGTCCAATTGTTCGCGGCGGGCGAACGCTTCATTCTGTACGACACCCAGCTCCGCGTAACGGTCCCAATCCACTTTTTCACCGTCGGTGTAGAACTCTTCGAAGTCCTTTTCACCGGTTGTGTCGGTTTTGAAGAAGAAACAGGGCCATTTCTTTTCGGCGGCCAGCTCGTCGACGCGGCGCCGAGCTTCGTCTTCAGACTCGCAGGCAACCGGCTCGTAACCGATGCTTTTCAGGTAGCGTTCCGCCATCGACAAGAAGGTGATCAGATGAAGATTCTCGCTCAGTTTCGGGAAATAGATCTCCCGATCGCTGCCCTGCAGGATCGAAAACAGGCAGAGCTGGGCCCCCTCTCTGCCGGTCACGAAGTAGCGGCGGATGTCGTTCGGAGCCGCGATCGGTTGGCGTTTCTGAATCCGCTGCGTCCAGGCATAGGGTAAAGAACCGTCTGAGAACGCCACATTGGCGAATCTGGCCGTCGAAACCGCGGTCCTGGAGGCCTCGTCCAGGAGAAACATTTCCATGATGCGTTTGGAAGCACCCATCATGTTGACGGGATTGGCCGCTTTATCGGTCGAGACACAGAAGAACTTCTTTGCCCCAATCGACCGAGAGAAGTCCAGCAGTTTCTTGGTGAGGAAGACGTTGACGTCGATCAGCCGCATCAGCGTGAAAGGGTCCTTTTCACTGCGGACATGCTTCAGGGCCGAAAAGTTCAGCACGTAGTCGTAGCCCTTGCCTTCTTGTGCCGTAGCATGCGCAAACGCGTCGAACTCCGGCCCCAAGACGTCAAAGCAATAGGCGTGGAAATCGTCCGTGGTGTATCCCAGTGAGGCGCGTAGATCGCGAACCAGTTCGGCCAGGTTATTCTCCGACATATCAATGACGTGCAGGGCCCGAGGATTCTTGGCGAACAGTTCCCGAACCACTGCTCCACCGATTGATCCTGCCCCGCCCACGACCAAGAAGCGGCTGTCAGCAATCTCCGCCGCAAGCGTTTGCTCGTGCTTTCGCAGGTCCTCGGTGAACAGGGGAGCATCGCGTCCGATCAATTCAAGTAATGAGTCTAAGTGCATCAGTAACCTATTCTTTCCTCGATAGTGTCGCCCCAGTGGCATAGGCTTCCAGCCTGTGAACCGTCCCACCGGTAGTGGACGAGGCAACGAGTCCTAGACTATCGTTCCGTAGTGGACGAGGCAACGAGTCCCAGGCCTATCGTTCCGTAGTGGACGAGGCAACGAGTCCCGGACCTATCGTTCCGTAGTGAACGAGGCAACGAGTCCCAGGCCGTTTGTTGCTAAATCCCGTAGCCGAACTCGCCAGAGTTTAAATGTCCGGACCTCGAACCGCCATGTCCCCGTATCCGCTTTGAAGCCTATGCCCACTGGACGTATGGGGAGCACTAATCCTCACCAATCGAAGACTAGGCTCTGTCCGAAAACGTGGTCAGGTGGAATGGATCGGGCGCGAGCCGCTGCGAAAATCTGGCGAAAATGGTTCGGTGGCAGGACCCGACGCTCGCGCGTTCGGCTGAGGTTTTCAGGCAGAGCCTAATCCAAGCAGGGCTTTCGGATTCATTAGTGTCCTATCAGTGAAGATTAGTGGTTCAACCTCCCGCTCGCACTGCAGGAGAGCTGGACGCTCAGGCCCGAGGAGGGCAATTCTGCAAATGAGTGCCCGAAAACTCCACGCGATGGCACTCAGCAATCAGGCCGAAACTCCTTTGCCGGCACGCCCCGCACAAACGCCCCGTCGGCCACGTCTCTAACGACCGTAGCCCCCGCAGCGACGAAGCAGCGCTCCCCAAGTTCGACACCTTGGATAACGTTTGCACCGGTCCCTACGTGGCTGCCCGCACCAATCCTCACGTTGCCAGAGAGCGTTACGCCTGGTGCGATATGGCAGAAGTCGGCGATCGAGCAGTCGTGATCAATCGAGACACGGGAATTGACGATTGCGAACTCTCCGATCACTGCCCCCGGCTGGACCACACAACCGGCGTGGATCTGGGCAGTCGGGCTGATGACGGCGTTGGCAGCTACCCACGAGAACGAGGACTGGAAATCGGTGAAGGAGTAGCCTGCCGCTTAATGCCGTCGCATGGAGGTTCGTCGAGGTCTGGGGGCGTCGACCGGCAGGATCGAACCCACACCCGATACGAGGTGCACCTCACGCGGCTCGAACTTCTGCAGTAGCGTCGTATCAGAGATGATTCGCAATCCGAACGGATCATTGCCGTGCCGTTCCGGCTGGAGGTCGGTTGCCGTCAATACCTCTCGTCCGGCCGCTTGAAGCGCCGCCGCAACGACTCGCCCATGGCCGCCGAATCCGACGATGACTACGGGGCGGCTCATCGGACGTGCTTTTCGGCCCACCCGGGGGCCAGGTGAGCCGAACTGGGGATATTGATGGCTCGTCGGCTGAGCGATTCGGTCTGCTCAAGCGGTCCCCGCGGGCAATCGCGGTACATCTCCAATTGATGCATCGGGATCCAGACCGGACGGCACTGGTACCCGGACGCATTCAGAGCCTCCAGCACCCCATCGCGTGACTCGGCCAATTCAGGATCCAGGAGGATGCAGTTCAACCAGTAATTGCTCTGGCAGTCCGGCGGTTCTGTCAGGAACTGGGCACCTTCGACCGCAGCGAACGCATCGGCGTAGCGGCCGGCAATCGCTCGTTTGGCGTTGAGCAACTCGGACAGAATCTCCAGCTGGGCGACGCCCATCGCCGCATTGACATTCGGCAAGCGGTAATTCCAGGCGACTTCGTCATGGCGAAACTCCCAGGGGTGGGCGACCTTACCGGTGGTTGTCAGGTGCTTGGCGCGGTCAGCCAGCTCGTGATCATCGGTCAAGATCGCCCCGCCGCCGCCGGTCGTGATAATCTTGTTCCCGTTGAAGCTGACCGCGGACACCTTGCCAAAGCGACCTGTGTGCTTGCCTTCGTAGGTCGAACCCAGCGACTCGGCGGCATCTTCGATCAGCGGGATCTCGTAACGCCCGCAGATCTCTACGATCTCGCGCAGCTGGCCCGGGTGCCCAAAGCAGTGCATCAGACAAACCGCGGCGATGCGACGCCCTGTCTCGCGGTTGCGAGTGCCTTCGGGGCTGGCGACCGCGACTTTCCTCAAGCGATCATCTAGAGCGTCCGGGCCAATCGACAGCCGTGACGCAGACACATCGACGAAATGAGGGACCGCCTGGCAGTGGGAGATGGCATTCGCGGTGGCTACGAAGGTCAGCGAAGGGCAGATGACTTCATCTCCCGGTTCGACTCCCGTCAACCGCAGGCACACTTCCAGGGCCGCCGTGCCATTGACGGTCGCGACGGCTCGTTCGCAGCCGGTCGTCGTGGCCAGCAGCTCTTCAAATCGAGTGACGTAGCTTCCCGCCGACGATACCCAGCTGGTATCGAGGCATTCCTTGACGAACTGCCAAGCAGTAGGAGGCAGGTAGGGACGATGCAGCAGAACGGTTTCGTCGAAGCTGCCGATTGCCCGTCGCACGCCGTCGACGATCGCTTCGGAAAGTGAGTGTGTCATCTCAAGTGATGCCCATAATCTTCAGCATCTGTTCATTGACCTTCACGACGTCGAATCTCTCTTCGGCAAGCTTTCGACTCGCCTCACCCATGGCCTGCCACTGTTCGCGATGCTCGATAAACCAAAGCATGCGTTCGGCTAGCGCCTGGGCGTCGGCTTTGGGGACCAGCCAGCCGTTTTGGCCGTCGATAACTGTTTCACGGCAACCCACGACATCGGTCGTCAGGATGGGGCGACCCGTACACATCGCCTCGAGGACTGTGCGGGGTACTCCTTCGTGGTATGAAGGTAATACGTATATATGGCATTCTCGAAGAAAGGGACGAGGGTCGGAGGTCGGTCCTCGGTACTTGATCACCCCAGATTTGTGCCAGCTTTCGACCTCGCTGAACGGGATGCCGTCCGTTGACGGGTCTTCGGGACCTACCAAGTCGAACTGCGTCCTGGGGTAGACCTGTTTAACAATCTCAGCGGCAGCTATGTACTCTCGAATTCCCTTCTCACCGAGCAGCCGGGCTATCAGCAGAAAACGAGGTTCCTCATCGACGAAGGAATGCTCCTTAAAGTGCTTCGTATTAACACCTGATCCATTAACTACGTGACACTTCTGCGGATCGACTATCTTCTTTCTGATGAAAAGGTCTCGGTTCTCAGGGTTCTGGAAGATAACACCTTCCGCTCGTCGAAGCGCATATCGGTAGAGACGCGTGACAAGCATACTCAACAGGCGACGCTTTAAGCCACCGCCTTGGAATGCATAGCCAATCCCAGTAATCATGGCGAAGAATCGAGTGTGTCGAACGTGTCTAGAAGCGATGCCACCCCAGATAATCGGCTTGACCGTGTATGCGAGAGCGATGTCGGGTCTTGAGTCGACAAAATATCTCCGCAGCTCAAGCAATGTTCTCAAGTCGCTGCGAACACTCATCGCGTTGCGTTCGACATGGTACGCCTGGAAATCAACATCCAACGCTTTGATATCCGCTTCAATATTCGCTTCGGGCGCTGCAGTCAAAACGGTTGCTTCGTACCCTCGCTGCATAATCTCTCTTGTTAAATCGCCCCGCAGAGTTACCACGGTCCCAGGGAACGATCCAAGGAGACAGAAGCGACGGTTCATGCAGTTACTCATATGCGTAGGGAACAGAGCTGACGCCGAGCGTCGGGGCAGCGCGTATTCAGCGCGTGCTGATGCAGAACCTGGGTGTCGGACGCAAGTCCCCCGTCTTGCACACGCTAAGAACCGCTCTGATAAACAAATTTTTTTCCTCCTATCAGAAGCATCGGCCCGAACTGCCGAAAGCTCGTCGCCCTTATGCGTCGTCGGATCTCGACTTCATCCATCGACGGGTCCACCGTACATAGCTCCCTCAGTTCTCGACGAGTGAACGGCTTTCTCGTCCACGACTCTGGGCAAGACGGCAGCGGACGCTCCCGGAAAATAAAATCAAAGATCTCGTAGAACAGAAGCAGTTGGTAATCATAGGTTCTGGCGAGCAGTGACGCTACATCGTCTTGTGGGTAAACCGGGAACCGCTTAACCGCAATGATTCCTCCGGTGTCGACCTTTGGACTCATGTGGTGACAAGTGACGCCAAATTCCTTGACTTGCTGATAGAGCGCAAAGTTATTGCAGCCCACGCCCGGGAAACTGGGTGTGGCTGGGTGAAAATTGATGGATGCAAGTCGAGCGCGTCGAAGGAAATGCTCTGGCAGAATCCATCGAGACAGATAAGAGACAATAAAGTCGCCCTGCCAGGATTCGAGCTCACTCGGGAAAGGCTGGCCCCACTCGCCCGTAACGGCGGTAACGTACTTCAAATTGCGCGTTAGAAGATTCAAAGCTTTCTCGCCATGCTCATCATCCTGCTTTCCCAGGAAAAGTACACGAATGTCTTTTTTCATTAGGTGTGCTTTCTAAATTTTGATAAGAGCTGCATCAGCGAATCAGCAGCTTTCCGAGGGAATGTGCTATCGTTGTCGAACACAAACTGGTCGCTTTCACGAAATTCTCGTTGGTGATCAAGGCGCTGCCAGCAATCGAGCCAAGCCCGGATATGTTCAAGCAACTTCTTCGCATCCTCACGGTACTGCGTTGGGAGTGTATGGCCGTAATCCATAATCAGGTTGCGTAACTCCAGATTCGCATCAAGCAGCAGTTTGGCGTGATGGTACGTCTCGCCGTTTCCAAGGTAGCTTTCGTAGCACTGCTGGCAGTAAAGCAGGCGGTTTTCTAGGAGAGTTAGAAATCTCTTGGTGGGTTCAGTATTGTCCATCGTGTCAGGCCGGCTTGCCTGCTTCGGCAGCAGTGGCGGTGTGGTAGATCAGTGACTGCCGACTGTTCAGGATTCAAATCACACGCACGCAGCTGAGTGCGTCGCACGTAATTATTCGACATAACTTTGGAGTGACGCCATGAGGGTGACGCTCCGCGTTCGTTGTGTGGTAGTCAGCGTTGCTAGCAGGTTTTA
>NZ_WIAD01000056.1 GCF_009618275.1 Roseimaritima sediminicola | reverse complement strand
ACTCGGCGCTGCAGTTCGCAGCTCGGCCAGCACGCCTGTCGCGCGATCCGCGAACGGCTCAATGCCGGGCGGACCTCGCCGGCCGGCTCGCCGATGGCGGCCGGCAGGGACGCCTAGCAGGCGCGAGGCGATTGCGAGACGCGGCAGACAATCGGTCGACAATCGGTCGACAATCGGTCGACAATCGGTCGACATTCAGGCGACCTGGCTAGCGTTGTGCGCAAAGAGCATGCTTTGACGGCTGCCGAGCAACCGTAGCGGTGCGAAACTGCAACACCACGACGGCTGAGCTTCGGGGCGATGGGCCGGCGTTGGTGTTTCGGGATTCCGGGATCGGCTTTCAGCGTGTGATCGCTCACTCTGCGGTATGTAAGCACTGTCCCCAAATGCCGGTTGTGGTCTCTGTCCCCGGTTGTCAGTCTCTGTCCCCGGTTGTCATTGCCTGTCCCCGGTCATTGGTCATAGTCTTGTGGTCTCTGTCCCCGGTCATATGGTTGGCTCTCGGTGTTAATGGCCGAGCACGAAGATTAGTTTTTGATCTCCCGTGACGCCGTAAGCGTCCGTGAAAATCGACTTGCACAAATCCGCTACCTCCTCGATTGCCCTATCAATTGGGTAGGATAAATGACGGGTTTCGAACTCGGTTCCCTCCTCAGTTACGCGGTCCTCGATCGGTTCCTTTGCTCGTTCGGAAAAGAAAGCCACGACCGGTGCGATCTGCTCTTTCTTTGTCAACGAAAAGTCCATCGTGCAACCTTCTGCAGAACTTGAAACACCGACAGCGGTGTATTCGTCTTCGGCAAGTGAGATGACGAGGTAGGCGTGCGGCGATTCCGATTGCATGACACGCTCGACGTACGGCTCGATTTTCTCGAAACCACCAACGTTCTGATGCTGCGTCTGACGTGGGAGCAAGAACCAAAGGCCGATCACAAACGCCGCCGCCCCAAAGAGCAACAATATAGAAGGCCAATTTGTCGTGGCAACTTCCAACCGCCACCGGTTGTTGAACTCGATGTAACTTTGGGACGACGCTAAGAGGCCGTCGCCGACCTGAAAGTCAGGATTCTTTCTCAGATGCCGGGCCATTGCCATGTTACTGCCGATGTTGAGCACGGCCAACAGAATGGTGGGGACCATACCGAGGACCGCCAGCGTCCAAATCGTGACCTTTAACATGTTCATCATCAAAGCTTTCGCAGGAAGAAACGCTTTCAAACGCGGCCTCGGGTGCGGCCGTGACACCACAGGGCGATGAGTTGGGCGTGCAGGACCTGGACACTGGTTTGTTGGCCGATGTTGATGCGGTTCATCGTCAGGCGTCGCTCACGGCTCCCGCTGGCTAGCGCAGGGATGTGATTGATGCCGCGTCGTACGGTGAAGGCTAATTCGAAGCCTTCCTCTCGCATCATCCGCACCAACGCCGCATTGTGCTGGCCGCCGGGATATGCAAACACGGGTAACACCTGGCCGATTTCTCGCTGTAGATCCGCCTGGGAACCTGATACTTCGCGGCGAGCCTCTTCCAAATCAACTCGAGTCAACAACGGGTGTGTCTGCGTATGTGCCGCCAGCGTAACGCCCTCCTGAGCCAATTGCCTTAGGGTTTGCCAGGAGAGAACGTTGTGCGGTGGCAACGGGGCCGCCTGTTCCGCCGCCATCTGGTCGAGCAACCGCAGGGCAGCGTCGTGCGGCATCGCCTTGATCCAGTCACTTAGGCTTCGATAAGCAAGCTTTCGCTGGCGGTCGGAGGTAAGGTCAAATCGGCCGGCTTCGCACTGCAACCTGTCCCGGCCGCCATGCCACAGCATCGCATACAACCGATCCCACCAAAAATGGCGGTCGGGTCGATCCGGATACGCTGTGGGAACGAACAAGGTTGCCGGCAAGCCGCGACGTTTCAACTCCGGCCACGCGTGTCGTGCAAAGTCGCAACAGGCATCGTCGAAGGTAATCAACACGCAGCGTGCGGGCAGCATCGCCCGGCCGGCACACGCCTCCAAAACCTCCTGCATCGAAACGACCTGCGCGATCTGAGTCAGTAAATCCAGCTGTTGCCCGAACCGTTCGGGCGACGCGCTGATCAGACCCGGATACAGACGCGACCGGGCCTCTGGTTCGTCGACGCGATGATACGTCAACACCGCCAAATCTCCGGCGCGTCCCAGACGCGCTTGATCCAGCGTGCGTAGCACCGAACCTGCTAACGACGTATTAGCAGCACGCAGGGCCGTACGGCGAAGCGTTTTCAGCATGACCGCCTCAAGCTTTATGAACGGGTGAATTGGCCGCGGACGTTACCGGCGTGGGCGGAGACAGTTTTGCGGCGGCATCATCGTGGCTGGACGTTTTCTTTCCCGCCCGCGGAAGCATGTTTGTCAACAAGCGCACGCCGGGCAGAGGGTCGCGAAGGGAAAGAATGTCGAACCGATAGTGTGGCTTGAAGAGATCCGCCATGACGCTCAAAACCGCCCACCGCGGAGGCAACTGAGCCAGCGGATGGACATCCGAACGCCGCAGCACGCGAATCATCCAGCTGAGCTCCTTTTGAAGGCTCTGCACATGCAGCCCCCGTCGATACTCCGTATCCGGCGCAGCCGCCTCGTCCGGCGGCCCTTCCAATAACAACCGACACAGCCGCGTTGGAAAATCCATCCCTGCAGCAATCGCGACCGGTAGGGAGCCCCAAATCCGACCGTTGATTTCCATCAGCCGCGACTGCTGGGCACTATTCAGCTTGAATTCCACCATCGCTAAGCCTGTCCATTTCAAGCGGGCGATCAATCGCTGGGTCTGCTCGTACAGATCCGGATGAACGTCCTCGCTGCGGCGAAGCGAACTGGCGCCCCCGCTGAGCGGCACTTCGCGGAGGCGACGATGCTGGAAGGCGCACAAGACACGACCCTCGTGCGCCAACACCTCCACGCCCACGCCATCGCCCTGAAAATACTCCTGCAATAAAACGTCGCAGCGTCCCGCGTACTGCCGCATCTGTTCACGTAGTTGCCGTGGGTCACGAGCATAACTAACGCTCCAGAACTCTACTGCGTGATCTTCGGCCAGGGTATGCGAAGAGACGGGTTTTAGAACCACCGGCCATCCCAGGCCGTCGGCACACTGCACCGCTTCCTCGGCACAGCTCACCCGCCGGGTCCGCGGAACGGGCACGTCCAAGGCCTCGGCCAAACGAAACGTTTCTGCTTTGTTGCGAACCGTAGCCATCGCCTCCCGCGGCGCCCACGGCACGCAGCATCGGTCTTCAAACTGATCGCGTGCCGACTCCAGCGGCAACAGCGCTCGTTCTGTCACGGGAATGATAATGTCGATGCGGTGACGATCGACCGCGTCCAAGACGTCCCGGACAAACCGATCGGGATCCTCCATCGGACAGGCATAGACCACCCGCTCTGAGACGTATCGCGAAGCCATCCCTGGTGCATGCGGAGAAGCGTCCGCGGCGTAGACACGGTAACCACCGCGTGCCAACGCGCGAATCGTCGCCACGGCCGCGCCGCGACAGGCATCGGTTACCAACACTCGAACTGCAGAGGTTTCGGTCATCGCGGAGGACCACCCTGGGCTTCGTAAAATCGCAGGATCCGTTGACTAACATCCTGAACCACCGCATCCACATCTCGGCTGGCGTCGACCACTTCGAAGTGTTTCACCAGGTCCTGCATCTGCAGGTAGTCCCCGCGCCGCTGTTCCAGCAGTTCCACGGTGCCCTCACCTTTGCGAGCGAACAGCACTTCGGCCGGCGCATCGAGAAAAATAATCACATCGGGCCGGGGGTAGAGATGATTCAGTACGAAACCGTGAATCCGCTGGGTCAACGAACGCGTGGCTTCGCCAGCGATATCGTAAGCGTAATAGTCGGGAAAGAAATGGCGGTCGAAAATCACCACGTGGCGGCGCCGCAGATGATGCCAGGCGACCATCTGGCGATACCACTCTTCGGCCAAACGGTTACTGAGCGACAAGGACGACTTGACGGACTTGAGGATCCGGCGCGGCAGCGGCTTGTGGGCGTTCTCGACCGCCCGGCTCTTCTCGCGGGGTCCTCCGGCATCACGTTGCCTGCCAAGCGCACGACGCAGTTTCTGCGCCAAGCGCGTCGTGGGCAACAGGTGCGTGCTGGCCTGTGGATTCACGCCCATGTACAGGTACTGGGCGGGAATCGGCAATTGTTCGCGTAGCCGCCTGCCCACGGTGGTCTTTCCCGAACCGTCGGGCCCGATCAAAGCGACTGTAAACATGGTGTCCGCATTGTGGAGTTAAGGGTCCTGTATAAATCGGTCAAACCCACCGTAACCGGACGGTCGACGGCGTAAAGTTGCTTTCCGACCAGCATCTGGCGAATCAAACGGTCGCGTTTTCGGTTCCAACACTCGCGCCACGCGTCGGCCCTCGGATGATCGTAGCTCCAGCGACGATACTGAGCATCCAAGTCCGTCAGGTCCTCATCCTGAAGCGCCACGAGGCGAGCGTGTGCGGCGTCCAGCTCCACAGGCTTCACGTCGATCGCCGAACTGTCGTGAACTCCGGCAAAATACACGGTCTGCAGAGGAGCGGACCGCGAACCGGACGGTGTTGCCAACCAGGACGAAGCCGGTTTGTCGATATAGCAGCGTCGCTGGGCACCGGCGGCCGCTTTGGTCAGCGTGCGACGCAGTCGCTGTGGCTGCGGAAGCCAATCCGCCGAACGGCGAAGCACTCCGGCCATAAGACGCGTCTTCCAAAGTCGCCATTGATCCTGCCGCCGAACATTCACCACTTCGCCTGCCCCCTGCCGAAGGTGCCACGACCGCAGGCGCAACGTTTCAGGGACGCCGTATATCCGCGAGCTAGCCGGGCAGACATAGGCCCACTCCGCCGCCAAGTACTCTGCACCATGCAGTAGGTGAGCCAATAGCATCCCGGTCTTGCCGCCACCGGACCAACCACATGCCAGCATCCCGCCCGACGGACAGGTCCAAGCCGACGCGTGCAGGGGCAGCAGATCGGCATAGACCATCTTGACGTTCACCATCGAGCGGAGCAGCGGCAACCGGCGCTGACCGGTCGGCACCGTCATTCGAAACGGCTGCTCGCAACAGTCATCGGGAAGGTGAACGTCGATTCCGTGCGTATTGTCGGCAAAGCGGACCTCGATATCGGTGGGTTCGAGCACGTCGGTGGGTGACGCGCCGGTCGCGTTCATCACGGTTTGCACGTCGCGTCGCGAGGCATCCTCCAGCACGATTCGCACGCGGTCGTGAAGAGCTAGTCCTATCGGTGTCATCGCCTGGCCATCTTCAAGGAAGGGTCCGTGGTCGGCGTCTCGGCCGAAGCATACCCCCAGCGACGCGACAGTTTCATTCCCAAGATCGCATCCAAACGTGCGACCTCGGGGCGAAAGCGGCGCCGGAGTTCGGCCAGGGTTTCCGGACGCAGCCGAGCCCGATCCTCCTCTCGGACTTTGCGGTACAGCAGATTGCGGATCACCCGCGAGCGTTTGACGCGGCCGCGAAGCTTTTTCATGCCCAGTTGTTTGCAGGTCAACGACAAGCGTTTGCTGAAGCGGGCGAGATGTTTGCTGCGAGGCACACAGGCGGGCATCACTTTCTGCTGCAGCCGCGCATCCCACGGCATCGGCGGGACTCCCAACGCGTCGTAAACGGCAGCAGCATAGTCGGCCGGCGATTCCTTGAGGTCGTCAAAGCACGTGATGTGCAGTTGCTGGCGTGAAAACCGTTCCAAATAAGCCGGCAGGTACTGGGAGTAAAAACCTTCCTGAAGGATCTCCGGAGTATCCTCCATCCGCTCTTCAAACGTTCCGTCCCACTTGCCGTTGCGAACGCCGTCGAGATACATGGAAATCGCCCGGTCGATCGGCTCGCGCAGGCAAACCATCAACCGAATCTCCGGGTTCATCTCGGCGATTCGCTCGCAGGCCACCGGCGAATACAGATACGAATGCGAAATCTCGCCGACGATCGTCTGCTGGTCGGCTTCGACAAAGTGTTCTTGGTACCACTGCCAGCCGTTTTCGAAGTGACTATCAAAGAAGTACAGTCCTTTGACCGGGGTCATATAGACGTCGGGATGGCGCGACAACAGGTCAAACAGCCAGGTCGAACCTGCCTTGCTGGTCCCGATGTAGATAAAGTTGGGTTTTCGAAGCATGAGTAATTCGATCTTTCGGTCTGGCCAGATCACGTTCCGAGAACGGTGCTCGTTCTGCAGCCATGCCTAGGGTTGGGCCGTCTCCGTTCGTTCTAGCAATTGATTCAGATACTGCTGGAACCCTCGCTGCCACAATCTGCGGCGCAGCTGTTTGGCGATCCGCTTGGCTCCACGGTGTTCCCGATGACGGTAGACAATCGCTGCCCAGTGTTCCAGGACCAATTGCACAGAAAACAAGTTAATGGCTGCGACCGGGACGCTGCGGTCACCGAAGTAACCGCGAACCAATGCATCCTCGAACCGTTTCAGCCGTTTCGGAGCGTACAGGACTCCGGCACTGATCAGCTGTGGCCCCGAGGCGTGTATGCACATCAGCATCTTGGCGACGTCTTCGTAGATCGGCGCCTCGAACCGCCCCAGCGTGTCGAACAAGGAAACCCGATTCGCCGCATCCACGAAGATGTTGCGTGGCGCAAAATCGCCGTGCACCTGTCCGGTGGGAATCGTTTCCGGAAGGCAGCCCCGGGCCAGCTCGATGACGCGTTGCTGCAAGCGCCGCAAGTCGCTGCCAGGGAGATGTTCATCCAAATAGCTGACGAAGCGATCGATGGCCGCGAGAAAATCGTCGCGCGTCGTGTTGCGGGTTTCACAGTGAGGCAGAGCAGGAAGCCGATGGTGAGTTCGCAACAAGGCTCCGGTGCGACCGAAGACCGTCTCTAAGTCACAAGCCAATCGCGGCGAACTGAGTCGGTGGGCAGCGTACAGCTTCTTTCGCAAGCTGGGTTGATCGACCCACCGCATCACCAGGGCATGCTGTGGCGGCAGCAAATCGAACACCCGAACCACACCGAACCGCTCGTCCGGCCCGGCGTCCAAAGCCGTTTGCACACGCCGCAGCGCCTCATATTCTTTGACGGCCTTGCTCTCGGGATCCACCCGGCCGAACAAACGCGGCCGATCGACGAAAGCCGCGTCTCGACACCGTTCTTGATACTGGACATCCGCATGCCCCACGGGCACCTTGACCAGGATCTCCGGCGAATCATCCCGCCCAGACAGATTAAACAGGTACAGTTGGCAGAAGCGCCGCCGGATGGTTTTAACAAGCACGCACTGGCGAGGGTTCACGTCCAAGCCGACAAAGGAATCGATCCGTTGCCGCAATTGTTCGATGAGGTCGTCCACCGTCAGAGGTGGGCCATGGTCGAGACTTGCACTCATGGTCGCACCTGATCAACGGGAAGCGTCGGTTCGGAAAGTTCTTCTGAGCTGCCGTTCTCGGTCGCCAAAAACCAGGGTGGCAGCACTCGAGCGAGTTCCGGAAAGTGTTCGCGAATCTGCAAGGTCTGCAGACAGGCAAACCAAACCCCCAGCGTCGCCGCAAGAATCAATCCAGCGATGCCCCAAACAGCAGGCGTCATGGTCACTTGGATAATCAATAACACCACAGCGACACCGATCACAGCAGCATGCACGCGGATGATGGCCGCCTCGGGTCGTTCCAGTTGTCCAGCGCGAAACAGCACCATCTGGTACGCCAAATTCTGAACCGCCAACACGGCGCAGACAACCGCCGCGCCGCCGACGGGTCCAAAACGAGGAACCAACAACACGTTCAGAACCAACGCCAACAGCGCCGACAACAGATCGATCTTGGTGATCATGCCCACTCGGTCGTAGACGCGTAAAGTCAGTGCGTTGAACCCGAACGACGCGTTCACATACAACGCCAACGCGACAAGCGCCAGAATCGGTCCCGAACTGGCGTACTCCGCTCCGAACAGCAAGACCACCGTGGGCGTCGCGAACGAAAACGTCACCAGCAGTACCGGCAGCGTCAACAACGCAATCCACGCCGTACTGGTCCAGTACAGTCGACTGATACCCGCGTGTTCGTCCCGCGCAAACATGCGTGAAGCGTGCGGCACATACATCAATCGAAAACTATCGAACACGGCCTGATTCAACCGGGCCACCGGCAACACAGCACGAAACGCCGCCACCCCACTGATCCCGTGCGTGACCTCTAACAGCACGACCACCAAACTGGTCCGCAACCCGAACGCCACGTCGGTACTCAGCAGCGGCAAACCGAACCGAAACAAGCGTCCCGCCGGATAGCGCGCCGGATCGCCGCGCAGCGAATCCCACAGCTGTCTTTCACGCAGTAGTCGCCACAGCAAATGTCCTGAGATCAGGACGCCCAAGGCGGTAGCGGCAACGTACGCCGCGGCCAGGAACACGGCGTTGCCGCCCGCGACGATCAACGAAACCACGGCGGCCAGCCGCAAAACCGGAGTGATGAGGTAGCGTCGGAAGAACAGCGAACGTACGCGGCCGAAACTGGCCATCACCTTTTCCAGCACATTCTCCAGTGCCTGCAGCGGTGCGAGGGCCACGATCATCAACAGCACCGACAGGGCCAGCGGATCCTGGACCACCCTGGTCGCCAGCAGGTTGCGTCCCACCAAAGTCGCACCGACAAACAGGACGCCCGTCGTCAGGATCGTGGCCAGGGCAACGACCAGCGTGCCTTTGACACGGCCGTAATCCTGTTGCTCGTGATAGATGGGCACAAAGCGATTGATGGCTTTCTCGGTGCCCAGCGGCACGAAACGAGCCGCCAGCATGGCGACGCTGTAACCGTACGCGAATGCACCGTACCCTTCCTTCGACAGGTACCGAACGATCAGTACCTGGACAACAAAATTCATCGACAGCGCAAGCACTCGCCCGCACAGCAGCAAACTGGAGCCGCGAACGTGGCTGCGAGCGGCATGCTGCGACGGAGCTTCGCTCATGCGGTGCCCCCGGGTTCGATGGCCGCCGAATCGATGGCCGCCGAATCATTTGCCGTTGCCCGCGTTCCTTGCCCCGGACCGGTCGGCGCCGAGCGATCCTCCCGCAGCGCCTGCTCACGCGCGGCGATCAATGGAATGCTGCACGCGATCGCCATGATGATCCAGAAGAAGCGAATGAACGAGAAGTGCAAAAACAGGCCGGTTACGAGATATGCCAGGAGGGCCATCGCCACGCCGGCGGCCAGCGTCGCCAGCTGGGGATCTTCGTCGCGGTAACGCCGCCACACGCGGTGCAGGTCTCGTAGCGTCACGGCGATCATGCCCAGGAAAAGCGTCAAGCCCAGCAAACCGTACTCGGCGCTCAGGTGCAGGTACAGACAATGGGCGGCACGGTCTTCGTCATGGGCACGAAACCCGCCCACCTTGGCGTACTCGCGGTTGTACAGCGGAAAGTTCCCCGGTCCCACGCCCAGGATCGGGTAGTCCGCAGTGACCCGCAACGCCGCCAGCATCGACGTGGCTCGGCCGGTGATCGCCCCGTCCAACTTTTGAGTTTGCGCTCCGGTATCGCCGCGGAGGTAACCCACCAAGGTTCCCAGCGAATCCATCCGGCTGGCGATCTGTGGAAACGCCAACAGCAACAACAACGAAGCGACCGCCAACATTCCCAGATGACGGGTACGGATGTATCCGGTGAACCGCATCAACAGAATCAAAATTCCGAACGCCACGGCGGCACCGCGTGAAAACGTCAGCATACAGCCGGCAGAGATCAGCACGGCCGCCAGCACGTATCCCAGTTTTCGCCACGGACCTACCACGCCGCCAATCGGCAAGACGGCCAAGGGGACCAGCATCAACATGTTCTGTGCATAGCGGTTCTGTTCGCCCAGGGGGCCGGCCGAACGCCGCTGGCGATGATGTTCCCCGGTCGCGAATCCTTTGCCTTCGAAAGGCACCTGTGCGAAACCGCCGTAATCGTTTCGATGCGTATGGGTGAGCTGCTGGACCAACGACAGTCCGCCCATCAACGATCCGGCCAACAACAGCGCCAACACCACCTGCCGAAGACATTGTCGATCCCGGATCAGATTCGCAAAGATCAAGAACAATCCCAGACCTTCGATCAGGTGTTCTTTCAAGATCCCGATGGCCAAGCCTGGATAGCGAGCCATCATCGCGCTGACCACCTCCACGGCCAGCAACGCCATTGCCCACCACCAGGCACGAGGAAAGACGAGGGGTTTGCGCCGCACGAACAACTGATAGGCCAACAGCGTTCCCAACGCCGCAGGCGGTCCCACCAGGGCGGCCACCCGCGGCAAGCCGTGAAACTTGAACGCCACGACCGGTGCATTGGTGAACAGCAGGAACGCCACAAACGCGACCACCAACTGAGGGTTTCGCACCGCGAAGAACGCCGCCGGAATCGCGGCCAAGACACCCCATACCAGCCAACCGTACGGATAGCCCATCGCGACCAATACCCCGAACGTCAACAGTCCGCTGGCCACCAAGACCAGCAGCGGCACGACGGAGGTGCGGTGAAGAGGGTAGGCGAGTGGGTTGGACATGGTCAGTTCAGCAGGAGCGAGATCAACACCGATGCAGTCGGTTCACACGGGAGCGGTTTCGACGCTGCGTTTTGGTTCCCAACGATCGATTCGATGGCCGCGCAGGATATTAATAAATGCGACCAACGCGGCCGCATTGACCAGACAGAAATACGCCGGCAAGGCGAACGCTTTGTGTCGTCCCAGCGAGTGCTTGCGCATCAGCCATCCCACGGCCGCCATGCCATAAAACAGGCTCTGCAGCCCAAACAACGCGGCGTAGGGCCAGCCTTGAAAGACCAACGCACCGCTGAGCCCATAGATGGCCACCAGTGGCAGGACCATCAAGCGGCGCAAGACCTTATGCGAAAATAATTGCAACGAGTAGAAACCGTATCGCAGCGGGTTCAATAATTGCCGCACCAGGACCACGCCGCGCAGCCCACGTGTCATAACCCGCACTTTGCGACCAAACTCAACGCCGCTGGACGCCGCCGCCGGCTCGTAGGCAGCCGCCGCGGCCGCAAACACCAAGCGGTATCCTTGGGCGATCACTCGGGTGCTGGTAATAAAATCGTCGGTTACCCCATCGGGCACCTGGCAGAACAAACTGCGGCGAATCGCGTAGATCGCTCCGGTCGCAGAGATCACATGTCCGGCCTCGCTCTGCCAGCGTTTCATCTGGCGGTCGAAGTTCCAGTAGGTGTGTTCGCCCTGGTCGCTGCCGGCGGCTTGGGTCGTCTTGCGATAGCGTTGGTCGCCGGCCACGCCGCCTACGGTCGGATCCGCCAGGGGTGCGACCAGTTGCCGAATCGCGTCGGGAGCGTACATGCTGTTGGCATCCGAAAAAACCAACACGTCGCCTTTGGCTTTGGCAACCGCCGCGTTGAGCGCGCCGGCTTTTCCCAGCCGCGGCAGTGCCAACAACTGGATACCATGTGAAGCGTACTGCCCGACAATCTCATTGGTTTGGTCGTCCGAACCGTCCGAGGCCACCAACACCTGCAAGCGGTCGCGCGGATAATCCAACTGCAAAACATTCTGCAGCTTGGCTTCGATACTGTCTTGTTCGTTATGCGCCGCGACGATCAAGGTAACTTGGGGCGTGATCGGCGCGACCTTGATCGGCCGCCGCAGCAGCCGCCCGCGCAGCACCACCAGCAGCGGAAACCCCACATAGGTGTAAAGGATCGTCAGCACGGCGAAGAACAATAGCAGCTTGACCAATAGCATCAATCCGGGTCACCGTTAAGGGTCGCAGGGGACGGTTCCGCGGAAGGAATTCCGGCCGCGTCGTGAAACATATCGATCAGTTTGGCCGCGTTCGCATCGACCGAGAAAGCCGTCTCAATCCGCTGCCGAGCGGCCGTTCCCAGACGAAGCCGCAGAGCGTCATCGGCGGCCAAACGCTGCAGCGTTTCCGTCAGAGCGTCCACATCCTTGGGCTCGCACAGGCATCCCACGCGGTCGCTGTTGATCAGTTCGGGAATTCCCGACAACCGGCTGGCCACCACAGCCAATCCGCATGCCATACCTTCCATCAACACAACCGGGATGCCCTCGCGGCGACCGTCGCTGCTGGGCACGCTGGGCGCGACCAACACGTCGGCCGCCCGCAACCGCTGCAGCAAAGAAGCGCGAGACTGGACGCCAAGAAAACGCACGCAGTCCACCAAGCCCAGCTCCGCAGCCAAACGCTCGAGCATATCGCGATCCGCACCGTCACCGATCAAATCCAGCCGACAGGCGAGTCCGCGTAGTCGCAGCCCCGCCACAGCACGCAGCAGGTACGCTTGACCTTTAACCTCGTGCAAGGTGCCCACACAAACGATCTGCAGCGGTTCGTTCGATTCGCGTCGACGCTCCGCTGGAGAAAAGTGATGCAGATCGACGCCACAGTGAAGGACCCGCACTTTTTCAGCGTCCGCCGGATCACAGTGTTCGAGGATCACGCGTCGGTTGTACTCGGAGATCGTGACCACGAACGCGGCGCCGCGAACCTTGGTGCCCAGCATGTGTTGATGGCGATGAAGGTCCGAGCCATGAGCGGTGAAGCTGTAGGGGATGCCGGTCAAGCGATGGATGACGTAGGCGGCCGCGGCGGGATGGTTGGCAAAATGCGCGTGCACGTGCTGGACGCCGTCACGCTGCATTTGGCGAGCGAAGAAGACGGTTTTTGGAAAAGCCGCCAAGCCGCCGAATAAATAGTTGCGATTGCCCCAGGTGCCGCGGATCAGCCCCGCCAACGCGCCGAAGTACCGTCGTGGGTGCCGCAGCATCGAGAGCATGTTGGCCCACACGATGGCGGTGCTGAGGAAACCGTGGTAATGAGCGCGGGCCACATAGGGGCGAGCCTCCTCGTGCATCAGGGCGGGCCGAGCCGGAGCCCGACGGTGCTCGCGCCACTTGCGCCACAGCCCCGCCCCGGCCACCTCCTGGCCACTGACGGCTTTGCCCAACAGTGGATACACCTCGACCGCAACCTTCTGTTTCTCGACCGCGAGGATCTCAAACAAGACGAACGTCTCGGTCAGCTTGGGAAAGCGCGACATCACATAGGCCACTGTGCGCACCGGTGGCGCAGGCGGCTGGGCACGGGCCGACGTGTTGCTGGCCGACGTGTTGCTGGCCGAGTCGGCGCGGGACGAGTCGGCGCGGGACGAGTCGGCGCGGGACGAGGGCGTTGCGGCGGAGAGCGTCGAAGCCGGGTTCATCGGGCAACCGTGGGAGCATAGGCACCACGCGGGCGGCCGGAAGCGGAACCAGTTCGGAGCTGCGCGGTGTGGTCCTGGTCGTCGCCCTCAGCCCGATCGTCTGGAGCATCCCGGGCGGCCTCTTGGGCTGCAAGCGGCGACGAGTTTTCGGCAGAGCGAAGCACGTCCTCGACATCCGCTTCGGCTCGCTCGATCAGACCGATCGCGGTGATTTCGTCTTCGGGAAACATCGAGATACCGACCCGCAGATCGATGCCGATTTCGGCGTGCATCTGCGTTCGCAACTGGGCCGCCATCGCGAGTCCTTCTTCGCGACTCAGCTCCGGCAACAGTGCGATCAAGCGGTCGTCGGACTGGGTCAGAATATCGTATTGACGCAGTTGCTCGCTGACACAGCGAGCCACGCGGGCGGACACGTACTGCTCCAGCAGAGCTTCCTTGAAATCGTTGCTGAACCGATCCAGGGTATCGCTGGCCGCCTGGTCGACTGGCTGGAGTGTCAAGACGGCGATGGGTCGATCGTACTGACGCGCCCGGCGCACCTCGCGCACAATCTCGCTCTGCACTTCCGCCAGTGGCCGGCAATCCATCACATGACTAAAGATGGCGGTCGCCGCGGCACTGCGATACTCCTCCAATCCGCGCGCCAGGTGTCCGCTCAGCCACAGCGTGATCCACACGGCCACGGTCTCGGTCACCGCCAAACTGAAGGCGGCCCCATCGAGCCGGTACCCGAACGCACTGCGGAGGACGACCACCGCCACGAGCGCTACGGGAAGAAACAATGCGGGCGGCATGCGGTACAACCGCGGCACCGCCAACAGAACCATCCCGCATGCCGGTGCCAGCAGGTAGACGAACGAAGCGAGGTTGATCGGTTCGAATAGTCGTTCGATGTTGTAGAAAACGAAAAACCATCCAAACAGCATCAGAATGGAAAGCTGAAGTCGTTTCATGGCGCCGCCCGAACTCGTGGTGGTGGTCTGGTTTAGTACGCACCGCGTTTGCTGACGATCGCGGTGACGGTCCGCAGCAGAATCGACAGGTCGTACAGCAGCGATTGATTCTCGATGTATTCAATATCCAGCCGGGCGCGGTCGTCGAAGTCGACATCGCTGCGGCCGCTGATCTGCCACAGTCCGGTCACGCCCGGAGTCACTTCCAGACGTTCGGTGTGCCACAACTGGTAGGTCTCGGCGGCAAACGAAGTCGGCCGTGGTCCCACCAACGACATGTCTCCCTTCAGCACGTTGATCAGTTGCGGTAATTCGTCCAGGCTGCTGCGCCGCAGGAAGCGCCCCACACGGGTCACGCGCGGATCATCGCTGATCTTGAAATCGGGCCAAGTTAATTCGTTCAGATGCGCCAGTTCGTGCTTCATTTGTTCCGCGTTCGGAACCATCGTGCGGAACTTGAACATCCGAAAGCGACGTCCGCCGACGCCGGTGCGGTCCTGAAAAAAGAACACCGGCCGGCCGGTCTCGATCAGGATGGCCACCGCGCACAGGCCCAGCAGCGGAAGTACCAACGGGGCGGCCAACACGATCAACAGGACATCCAGACCTCGCTTGATCCGGCGGGACGGCCGGCGAATCGGCGGCGGATTGCGGCCGGGGATCACTCGGAACATGACGCCGGACTCCGCTCTTCGGAGGCCGGGGCGACGTCTTCACGTCTCCGCAACGGTATCAACGTCAGCATCGAACTGCCCAACATGCCAATCATTAGTCCGCCTCCTAGTACCAACTTGTCATTCGGCCAGGCTGGTTTGAGGGCCGGTTCGGCCGCGTCCAAAACCGTGACCCGCAGATCCGCTCCGCCTTCGGTGGTGACCTGGTTGTTCAGCCGCAACTGCGTCAATTGGCTGAGGATCGCGTTGTGCAGCGTCTGCACCTCCTCGATCCGCGACAGCATCTGCTGTTGCTCCAGCCGATCGGCGTCCAACTGCTTGGCCTGGGCCAATTCCTGTTCGTACAGCGTTTTTAAATGGTCCTCCTGCAACGACGCCGCCCTCAGCTCGCGCTCGAGCGTCATCGGGGCTTGATCGACCAGACTTTTTAAACGTTGTTTCCAATCGGCGATCTGGTTCTCGATGGCCTGCAGGTCCGGGTGCTTGCCGCGATACTTGCGAACCAGCTGCTGACGCCGAACTTCGGCTTGAAATAATTCTTGCTGGATCGCCGCCGGGTCCTGCAAGCCGCGGAGGTCGATCTCGCTGAGCATTTGCAGGGCGCCCAACGACTCGCTGGCGTCGTCGTCGACGTCGTCGATTTCGCGGCGAGCCGAGACCAACGCCGTGGCCCCCTGTCCAGCGATTTCCGCAGCAGCGGCTTCCTCCACGGCGGCTTCCTCCACGGCTGAGGGCGGACGCCGCGCGACGTGCACCTCGGCCGGTTCTTGTTGCAGCGCCGTCAAGCGGTTCTCCAGCACGATTCGGCGGCTGCGGATCTGGGCGTAGGACGTGGCCAATTCGTCCAGCAAAGTCTGTTGAACGGGGGGGCCGGTCTGGGGATCTCCCACCAAGTCGCTTTCTTGACGCAGCGTGCGGTAATCCGTCTCCAAACGGTCCAGTTCCGCCCGCAGCTCGCGCTCGGTCTCGGTCAGCGTCGTCAGGGCTTCAACCTGCCCACCTTGGTTCAAATCGAACAGCAGCGACTCGTAGCAAGCAAACAGATGCTCGACCAGTCGCTGGCCTTCCAACGCATCGGGCCACCGCAGCGACACGTTCAGAATGCGGGTGCCGACCACGCGTTTAACCGTCAACTGGTCGGTCAACTCGGCAATCATCAGCGGTTTGAGCAACGGATCGGCCGACCGCTCGGGCGGCAGGTCCGCCGTTTCGAGGTACGCTTCGACCGCCAACCTCGACAGTCGCTGGCTGGCCAAAATCTCCGAATGCGTCGCGATCAGTTCGGCATCGGGCCGCCCGTCCTGATGATTGGCCGCCCGCAACCCATGGGCTCCGGGCTGCAGCAGCAGATTGGCTTCGATCGCGTACTGCCGAGCCGCATTCTGGAGATAAACCCAACTGGCTGCCGCACAGACCCCCACAATGGCCAGGGCCCACAGCTTGCGACGCCACAGGCGATACAGCAATTCCCCCGGGGTGACTTCCGCGTAATCCAGAGAAGCGTCTCGATGGTGCGTCACTGGAGGAATCCTCGGGTATTACAGCAAAACGACTCGACCTAGTTGGCAACTCCACCCGTTCAGGGCAAGCGACCTAGCTCAAAAAGACGCTTAAGATTTCGTTAAAGCTCCCGCATATTAGCTCACTTTTAGGATTAGGCAAGCAATTTCAGCAAGAAACTGAGGGTGCCGCAGAAACACCAGAATGTGTACACAACTCACCTTGCGTACAGACAGCGACCCCCAACGGCATTTAAACCGCCAGTAAAACCGACACGGAGGGACCTTGTGCCGCCGTTAGATCCGGATCAACCCCTACCACCGCATTAACGGCATCCCACCGCACACGACCGGGCAAACCCGAAACGGCTCGGTCGAGCGGGATAGAAATGCTAGCACGTCGGCATGAATCTTTCGGTGAAACCTCGCGACAACACCCTCCCGCGCAGCGGGAGGGTAAAGCCGAATGAAATGTTGCGACGTGCTTAGTGGCCTGCGGCCGGTCGACGGGTCCGTCTCCCAGCCGCTCGCCTTGGACCGGTTTGCTAGCGAAGTCTATTTACCGACGGCGTAGCACAGCACGGTGTCGCCTTCGCGAAGATACAGTTTGCCGTCGAGCACGACTGGATGGGCCCAACTGGGGTTTTGGCCGCTGCCGGGCACTTTGAAACTGCCTTGTTCTTCATAGCCTTCGGGCGTGGCTTTGACCAACGCCACGACGCCGTTACTGAAGCGATAGTAGAGGTGTCCATCGGCTGCGGTGACGCTGGCGGAGTTACGTCCCGAGCCGCGCGACTTCCACTCCACTTCGCCGGTCATCAATTCCGCACAGAAGGGCGTGCCGCGGTCTTCGGTGTCGCCATAGAGATAATCGCCGACCAGAACCACGCCGCCGTGCTTGTTACCGAGGCTGGGATTGGGCGGATAGATTTCCTCCACGCTGACCTTGCCATTGCCATCGGGAACCTGGCGCAGCAGGGCTCCGCCGGTACCGTAACCGGCCGTGGCAAAGACCAGATCGTCGCGGACGATCGGCGTCGGGATCACCGCGGTGGTGCGTTGGATGTCGTAGGTCCACAGCAGTTTGCCGTCCTCGGCGCGGACGCCCATCGGACCGCTGCCGGTGGTCTGGACGTAGACTTTCGTCCCGCCGACATCGGCGATCACGATCGAAGCGTGTCCGGCGCCGCGATCCTCTTCGCGGGCGGTGGTCCAGATGGTTTCGCCACTGCGTTTATTCAAGGCCACCATCGTGCTCTCGGTGCCGCCGGGCGTGCAGATCAAACGGTCGCCATCGATCGTGACCGATTCACTGTACCCCCAGCTGTCGGCTTTCTTGCCGCCGAAATCCTCTTTCACGTCTCGCTGCCAGACCTCTTGGCCTTCGGTGGTCAAGCAAAACAGTTTGCCGTGGGGCGTGAGCACGTACAGGTGGTCGCCATCGACCGTGGGCGTGCTGCGCGAACCCTGCCACGTGGGTTTGCCGCTGTTCCAGGGCTCGCCGGTCTTGGTCGCCCAGAGCTGCTTGCCGGTGGCCTGATCAAAGCAGACCACGTATTCGTCCTCGTTGTCGTTGGTCGAGAGCCCGTCGCCCAGGGTGTAAATCTTGCCATCGGCGATCGCCAAACTGGCATAGCCACGGCCGGCCCCGGCACTCTTCCACAGCAGTTCCGGTCCGTCTTCAGGCCAACTGCTCAGCAGTCCATCGGCCGGCGAAACGCCGCTGCGATCCGGTCCTCGAAAGGTTGGCCAATCTGCCGCCGACACGGTGACGAGGGTTGCCGCACAAAACAAACCGGCGACAACCAGACGGGTTAATCCATTACGAACACGCATGCGCATCACTCTTTGCGTTAGAAGGAAGGGTCGAACAGGTGGGAAAAAGAGGGTTCCGCCACAGCATACCAAACCGATACCGGTGGCGCACCGGGGGCCTATGGGAGACCCGCCCCATGGCGGGCGGCGGCGTCCGGGCGAACCTGCCCGGCGATGCTCTGTCTATGATACCGCCCTGCGCCGGTCGACGGCCGATAGGCGATCGCCTGCTTCGCGGAAAAAGAAAACGCGTCGCTCGTGGCGGAAGCAAAGACGCGGCGAACTTCAGCCGTCTTTGACCAACCGGCTGATCGCTTTGAAGTGCGGATCGGTGGACGTCCGGCACCATTCAAACAGACACGCTTCGGTGGTGGTCAAGCCGATGCCCTCGTCGCGCATCCGCTGCAGGGCCACCTCGTGATCGAGCGTGCCGCGCGAGGAAACGGCGTCGACCACGACCAGAACGTCCAGGCCCAACGCCAACAGATCCAAGGCCGACTGCAGGACGCAGACATGGGTCTCGATCCCGCACAGCACGATCTGCCGCTTTCGGCTCTCGCGCAGTCGCGCGACCAGCGGTTCACTGCCGGCGGCGCTGAAGGCGCGTTTGGGATAAGCGTCGGGCAAGGCATCGCCCAGCTCGCGCACGGTGCCGCCGAGTCGCTCGGGATACTGTTCGGTCACCGCCACTTCCACCGCCAACAGCGACGCCGCCTGCAGCAGTCGCGCCGCGTTGTGCTGGACCCGCTGCGGCTGGGCGACGACCGGCAACAGACGCTCCTGCACGTCGACGATCAACAGCAGGCTGTCACCGCAATCCAACACCCGCCGACTACCGATGCGGGGCAGGGCCTCGGTCGTTTCCGCATCCCCCGGCCGGGACGCGTCACCTGAGCTGGGATTCATCGCATCGGACCTATTCGCTGGGTTTGCTGGCAGCCGCTTTGGTGTCGGTTTTAGCGGACTTGTTGTCGCCGCCTTTGCCGTCCGACTTCGACTGGGCCTGCTTGTCGCTGCTGGCCGCCTTCTTGTAGGACTCGCTGCGATAGTCCGTCTGATAGAAACCGCTGCCTTTGAACATGATCGCACCGCCGGTGCCGAACAAACGCCGCAGCTTGTTCTTCTTGCACTCCGGGCACTTCTTCTTTACCGACTCGTTGATTCCCTGGAACAATTCGAACTCGTGTCCGCAGGCATCACATTCGTAATCATAAGTGGGCATTAGGGCATCTCGATAACACTAGGAGTTAGCAGGTCCGGTACTGACGATAACCTGACTGGGCCGAACGACGCGCTCGTGCAATTGGTATCCGGTTTGAACTTCCATCGCGACGACGCCGGCGGCGTATTGGTCACTGGGCGTCTGCTGGATGGCCTCGTGATAGTTGGGATCAAAGACCTCACCGACGGCGGGGATGGGCCGGCAGTGATGTTTGGCAAGGCTGTCGTCCAACTGTTTGGCGACCATCGCCACCCCCTCGCGCAGGCTCTGATTATCGCCGGCGGCGTCGAGCGCTCGCTGGAGGTTGTCGCGGACTTCGAGGATGTCTTGGATCAGCGGAATCGCGGCATAGCGGAGCTGCGTTTCGTAGTCGGCTTTGATCCGTTTGCGGAAGTTTTCCTTTTCCGCTTCGGCCTGCAGCACGCGTTTATCGGCTTCGGCCAATTGCTGTTTCAGCGACTCCACGGTGGGTTCGCTCTGTCCGGCGGTTTCCTCGGATTGTTCGCCAGGGCGTCCACCCTGCGGATTGTCCTGGGGGTTTTCGGTCGCCGCCGCGGCGCCGGGGTTCGGTTCCACCTGCTCGGTCGTTTGCGGGCCAGCGGTTTGCGGGTCCACAGCTTGAGGGTCAGCGGTTTGCGAGCCAGCGGCTCGTTGGGCCGACTCGTCCTGCGGTTGATTCATGTCTTTTTGGGCCATCTTCTTGCACTACGATTCGTGAGAGGGAGAGGATTCGGGATCAAAAAAATCTCGCAACTTCGACATAAAGGATTTTCTTTGCGGCAGCACCGACTCGTGCTCCAAATCCGCCAGTTCACGCAGTAGCTGTTCCTGCCTTTCGTTCAATTTTTTGGGGACTTCGATAACCGTCTGCACCCGCAGGTCGCCGCGGCGTCCGCCGCGTGGATCCGGCATGCCCTGGCCGCGGATCGTAAACACGTCGCCACTGTGCGTACCGGGTTCGACCCGGAACTGGAGGGGTCCATCGAGCGTGGGTACTTCGATCTCGGCTCCCAATGCGGCCTGACTATAGGAGATCGGCAATTGCAGGATCAGGTCGCGGCCATCGCGATGAAACAGGCTGTGCGGCTGGACGGTGATGAACAGGTAGCAGTCGCCCGGGGGCCCGCCGTCGGGGCTGGCTTCGCCTTCACCGGGTACGCGCACCCGCATCCCGTCGTCCACCCCGGCCGGGATGTCGACGCTTTTCTGGACGCGTTCGCTTTGCAGGCCTTGTCCGCCGCAGTCGCTGCACGGGGTGCTGATGATCTGTCCCGCACCGTGGCAGCGCGGGCAGGCGGTTTGCACGCGGAGGATTCCGGCCGACTGGATGACTTGGCCCTGCCCGCCACAGGTCGTACAGATTTCCGGTTTGCTGCCGGCAGCGGCACCATCGCCTCCGCAGGTTTCGCACTGAATGCGGCGGCTGAACGAAACCTCTTTGGACACACCGCGAGCGGCTTCCTCGAGCGTGAGCGTGACGTCGCAGCGAACATCGGCACCGGGACGCACGCGGCGGCGGCGGCCACCACCTCGTCCTCGGGACCCGAACAGGTCGCCAAAGGCGCCTCCGCCGAACAGATCGCCAAAGGCGTCGAAGATATCTTCGACATCGTTGAACTGGGGTCCGGCACTGCCTTGCACTCCGGCGTGTCCGTAGCGGTCATAGCGTGCCCGTTTCTCCGGATCGCTCAACACCTCGTAGGCTTCGCTGGCTTCCTTGAACTTTTCTACGGCGTCCTCGTCCTCCCGATTGCTGTCGGGATGGTAGCGGATCGCCAATTTGCGATACGCCCGATCGATCACCGCCTTGTCGGCGTTGCGTTCGACTTCGAGAACTTCGTAGTAACAGCGTTGTTCGGCCATCATTCAGGATTTCCTAACCACCGTGCGTAGGAAAGACGCTAATAAAATCGGGCCATCCCTGATGGCACAGGAAATGGCCCGATCGCAGAATACAATTCCAGAGCGGAACTAGGCGACGACGCCTTCGACGGGCCGCTTCTGCTTGTCTTCGTCTTCAAAATTCGTCACCAAGGCTTCGGTCGTCAGCAACAAACCGGCGATCGAAGCGGCGTTGGCCAGTGCGGTTCGCACGACCTTGACCGGGTCGATAACGCCCGCTTTGTACATGTCGACGTACTCGCCGGTATTGGCATTGAAGCCGATCGTTTCGTCCTTTTGACGCACTTCGTCAACGACCACACTGCCGTCGATCCCGCCGTTGTCGGCGATCTGACGCATGGGTGCATCCAAGGCGTTCAAAACGATGTCCACCCCGACGCGCTCGTCGCCTCGAGCCGACTTGCGAGCGGCCAGGACGGCATCGTGGCAGCGGACCAGGGCGACACCGCCACCGGGCAGAATGCCTTCTTCCACGGCCGCACGCGTGGCGTGCAGGGCGTCTTCCAAGCGCGCCTTGGTCTGCTTCATCTCCGCTTCGGTTTCGGCACCGACGCTGATGACCGCTACGCCACCGGCCAACTTGGCCAGACGCTCCTGGAACTTTTCCTTGTCGTACTCGCTGTCGCTCTGCTCGATCTGGGTACGGATTTGCGAGACCCGCTTGTCGATCTCCTCACGCTTGCCAGCGCCTTCGACGATCGTCGTGGTGCTCTTATCGACCACGACCTTCTTGGCGCGGCCCAGGTGATCCAGGGAGATATTTTCCAGCTGGATGCCCAGGTCTTCGCTGATCAGCGTGCCGCCGGTCAGCGTGGCGATGTCGCCCAGCATCGCTTTGCGGCGATCGCCAAATCCGGGAGCCTTCACGGCACACACGTTCAACGTGCCGCGCAGCTTGTTGACGACCAACAGGGTCAGGGCTTCGGCGTCGACGTCTTCGGCCACGATCACCAACGGCTGGCCGCTCTGAGCCGCTTTCTCAAGCAGCGGGACCAGGTCGCGGATGTTGCTGATCTTCTTTTCGTACAGCAGGATCAAAGCGTCTTCCATCACCGCTTCCATGGAAGTCGAATCGGTGATGAAGTAGGGCGAGATGAAACCTTTGTCGAACTGCATCCCGTCGACGTAGGAAACCTCGGTGTCGCGGGTCTTGCCCTCTTCGACCGTGGTCACGCCGTCGTTGCCGACCCGCTCCAGAGCATCGGCCAACAGTTCGCCGATGGCCGGATCGTTGTTGGCGGAGATCGCACCCACGTGGGCGACTTCCTGCTTGCTGGTCACCGGACGGGCCATTTCCTGCAGGCGATCGCTGGCGGCCTGGACGGCCTTGTCGATGCCGCGGCGGATGGCCGCCGGGTTGCTGCCGGCGACGATGTTCCGCAGGCCCTCTTTGAAGATGGCTCGCGCCAACACGGTGGCCGTGGTGGTGCCGTCACCGGCCAGATCGCTGGTCTTCTGAGCAACTTCGACGACCAATTTGGCGCCCATGTTCTCGAAGCGATCTTCCAGTTCGATCTCTTTGGCAACCGTCACCCCGTCTTTGGTAACGGTCGGTCCGCCAAAGGACTTGTTGATGATCACGTTGCGCCCGGTGGGGCCCATCGTGGTGGCCACGGCCTTGGCCAACTTCTCCACGCCGGCGAGCATGCGAGCCCGTGCGTGGTCCTCAAATAGCAGTTGTTTTGCCACTTGTCAGGTCCTCAGTTATGTCTGTTTGAATGAATGTGTTGATGAACGGACGTAAACGCAAGCTCGAGCGTTTACAGCAGCTTCGCCAGGATGTCGCTCTCGCGCAGGATCTTCATTTCCTGACCGTCGACCTCGACCTCGCTGCCGCCGTACTTGCCGTAGATCACCGTGTCACCGACGGCGATGTCCAGCTCGCCGCGACTGCCGCTGTCGAGCAGGCGGCCGGGTCCGACGGCGACGACCGTGCCACGCTGCGGTTTCTCGCGAGCGGCATCGGGCAGAACGATCCCACCAGCGGTGGTCTCTTCGGCTTCGCTGGGCTGGACGACAACACGATCATCGAGAGGACGCAAGTTGATTTTTGCCATGGCAATGGGTTCCTAAGTATTAATTAAATGCTGGTTTCGATTGGTTATTGAAAGAACAGAAAAGGTCGCGGGCGCTGGACCTGCGCGGCTTACATCATGCCGCCCATGTCCATGCCGCCCATGCCGCCCATGCCGCCCATGCCGCCCATGCCGCCCATGCCGCCCATGCCGTGGTCATGGTGGTGGTCGCCTTCGCCCTCTTCGGCTTCCTCGGGGATATCGCAGATCAGCGATTCGGTGGTCAGCAGCAGGGCCGCGACGCTGGCCGCATTGGTCAGCGAGGTGCGAACGACCTTGGCCGGATCGACGATACCGGCCGCCAACATGTCGCCGTACTGATCGGCGTTGGCGTCATAGCCATCGTTCTTGCCTTTCAGCTGGCTGACGCGATTGACGACAACCGCGCCTTCGAGGCCCGCATTGTTGGCGATCGCACGCAGCGGCTGGTCGAGCACTTTGCGAATGATGCCGGCGCCCATCTTCTGGTCACCCTCGAGCGACTTTTCCAGTTTCTCGACCGCCGCGGTGCAGCGGATCAGGGTCACGCCGCCACCGGGCACGATGCCTTCTTCGAGGGCGGCTTGGGTCGCTGCGCGGGCGTCGTCGATCAACGCCTTGCGTTCTTTCATTTCGGTTTCGGTGGCCGCTCCGACACTGATCTGCGCCACACCGCCGGCCAACTTGGCCAACCGTTCCTGCAGTTTTTCGCGATCGTAATCGCTGTCGGTCGCATCGATTTCGCGGCGAATCTGCGTCACGCGTCCTTCGATGTCGCTCTTCTTGCCGGCGCCGCCGACGATCGTGGTCGCTTCGCTGGAGATACGAACCTTTTTGGCACGCCCCAGGTCGCTCAACTGGACGCTTTCCAGGTCGATACCAAGATCCTTGAAGATCGCTTGACCACCGGTCAGGGTAGCGATGTCGCCCATGATGGCCTTGCGGCGATCGCCATAGCCGGGTGCCTTGACGGCGGCGACCGACAGGATGCCACGCATCTTGTTGACCACCAACGTCGCCAGGGCTTCGCCCTCGACATCTTCGGCGATAATCAACAACGGCTTCTTGGCCTTGCTGGCCGCTTCGAGCAGCGGGATCAGTTTCTTGTTGTTGCTGATCTTTTCTTCGAACAACAGGATGTAGCAGTCATCCAGTTCGACCGTGACTTCGTCCTGATTGGTGACGAAGTGCGGCGACAGGAAACCGCGATCGAACTGCATGCCTTCGACCACGTCGACGGTGGTTTCGCTGCCGCGGCCTTCCTCGACGGTGATCACGCCGTTCTTACCGACTTTGGTAAAAGCGTCGGCCAGGACGGCCCCGATGGCCGGGTCGTTGTTGCCGGCGATGGTGGCAACCTGCTTGATTTCCGACTTGCTCTTTTCGTTGATCGGCGTCGCCAGCTTGCCGATCTGCTCGCTGACCACATCGACGGCCTTGGCGACCCCACGGCCCAGGGCCATCGGGTCGGCGCCACTGGCCACGGCCTTCAGGCCTTCGCGGAAGATGGCTTCGGCCAACACGGTGGCCGTGGTGGTTCCGTCGCCGGCGACGTCATTGGTCTTGCTGGCGGCTTCCTTGACCAATTGGGCGCCCAGGTTCTCAAAGGGGTCGTCCAGGTCGATATCTTCGGCGACCGTCACGCCGTCCTTGGTCACCTTGGGGGATCCCCAACCCTTGTCCAGCACGGCGTTGCGGCCGCGGGGGCCCAGAGTGCTGCGAACCGCTCGGGCCAGTTTGCTCACGCCGGCCAACAGTGGGCCACGTGCGTCGTCATCGAACACGATCTGTTTTGCCACGTCGTGTTTCTCCTGTGTTTTGTTCAGTGGAGGGGAAAATGGGTCAATGGCAAGCCGCCGCGGGCGGCCCACACGTTGGATCCTGAGAACATGTTGGCAGACCGTCATCGCTAACAATGGCAGTCAGCCTCTGGGTCCCACCGCTAGAGCAATGTCCGTGCCGCAAGCAGAAATTCGTTCCGCAAGCTGTTGTAAGAAAAGCACTTAGAAAGATTCGGCGAGGATCACCGAGAGTCCACCGCGAGGCGGTGATGTCACTCTGACAGGGCCGCCGTAGCCGAAGTCGCCCGACTTTGGGTTTTTTGAAGCTCCTCCAAACTCTGGCAAGTTCAGCTACGCCGGATGGGCGAAGCGGCGGAGGGCTTTGCAGGCGGCCTCGCGGCCGGCGGCGACCAGATCGTCGAAGCGATCGAAGTCGTACCAGGCGCAGTCACCGACGTGGGGGCGGATCACCAGGTCACTGGTCGCGTAGGCCTGCTGGCGACTGGCCCATTCGGCGATCTCTTCCATCCGCATCAGGACGTCGATCGCGCGGTGGTAGTCCTGGTCCTTGGCCGTCTCGGGCCCCACATCCACGGCGATCAGAAAGTCGTCCGCTTGCTCGCGAGCGGCGTGGCTGGGCAGCGAGTCGATCCCGCCGATGTCACACAGCAGCTTGTCGCCCAGCGGTACCGGAGGGAACACGCCCGGGATCGAAGCCGACGCCTGCACGGCGGTTCGCAGCGAACCGCTGCGCAGGACCACCGGCCGGCCGCTTTTCAAGTCCGCAGCGATCACCCGCAAGGGAATCTGCGTTTCGGTAATGTCGATGTCGGGCACCAATGTTTCGACGGCCTCGACCAGAATATTCTCCGGCAGCAGCGACGGATGGTTCATCAACCGATTCAAACGGCGACCGTTGTGGACCAAACGCTTGATGCGATCGAAGAACGTCAACAGGCTGGCTTCGGGCGAGAACTGGGCCGGTTCGGTGCCGGGCAAGAGGTGTCCGTGGCTGCGAAACCGCTCGCTGAACAAGTAATCGCGAGCCGCCTGCTGGGCCTGAGCGATCTGGCCGCCGGAGCACATCGCGGCGACCAGACTGCCGATACTGACGCCGACCATCCGAGCGATCTGGCAGCCGGACTGCTGCAGCTGTTCCAATACGCCCAGGTGCGCAATCCCCCTTGCCCCGCCTCCGCCGAGCGCCACGACGGGGGTGCGCACCGGTTCCCGGCTCTGCGGCAGCACGCTTCCCAGACGGTTCAGCATCGGGCCTCGTAGGATGCGACCGGGCATCTTGCGAATCATTCCGCAGTCCCTCGGTGTTGCAGCCTTCCGCTTTGGCCCCCATCGTTTTTTGCCTGCTCGCGGTCGTAGCGCATCAGAATGGCTTCGCCCTCGACGCCGTCGAGCTCGCGCCAGCCCTGTTCGGCGATGCTGCGGCCCAGCTCGGTCACGTGGGCGTAATCGCCATCGGTGGCCACGCCGGCGGTCAGTCGCCGGTGCAGCTCGCGACATAGGACATCCGCGGCCCGTCGCGTGGTCGCATCGTCGCTTTGGGCTCCGTACAGGGCCGTCACCAGCATCACGGTGGCGTCCTGAATCCGCGCCGAGTGACTGCTGATTCGGCATTGCCGCTCGGCCAGTTTCAACTGGAACTTCCGCATCGTCGCCGAGATGCGACCGCCGCTGCGGGAGAGCGTTTGTTGGGCGAAGCGAACATGTCCGGCAAACGGCTCGAGCAGGTTTTGCGGCCGCGCCGTCGCGGTCGTCCATCGTCGCGGCAGCAGGGCTTGCTGCATCATCCAGTTGGCGTACCGCCAGAGCGATCGGCGAAGCAGCCAGGCGTGTCGCGGGTTCAACAGGTTGGGTTGGCCGATGCCTTCGGCGGCCAGGGTCTTGCCGATCGATTCGAAATAATCGCGGCCGTGCTGTTTGACCAAAGATTTGAACAAAGCCATGGCCAGCATTTCGCCTTCGCCCTCGTAGATGCAGGGGGCGAGAAACTCGTGCACGTTGTCGCCGAAGAGGTGACCGTGCAGGAAGGAGCGGCCGCCGTGGGTTTTCATATACAGTTCGATAGCCGCTTCTTTCTGTGCTTCACTGCCAAATATTTTGGCGATCACACATTCCATCTCGCCGCGGTAGCCCTGATCGATCAGATCGCTGCACCACTGGACCAGGGCATCACAGCCGACGATCAAACCGGCCATTCGTCCGATTCGGCGCCGCACCAATTCGCGACGGGCGATCGCTTGACCATAGGTCTCGCGGAACTGTGCCCAGGGCAGCATATCGGCCAACATCATCCGCATCGCGCCGGCGGCGTTGGCACACAGGGCGACGCGTCCCAGATTCAAGCCGTGATAGGCGATCGTCAGGCCGTCGCCCGTATGAGGGTCCAGGCGGTTGGCAACCGGTACCCGGAATCCGCGAAACACGATGCCATGGTTATTGGTACGGCGAAGGGCATAGATGCCGTAACGACGCAAATAAAAATGCTCGTTCTCCGTCTCGGGCAATTCCACGATCAAGACCGCCGGTTTCTCGTCGATCAAACACACCAGTCCGATGGTACGGCCGGGCAGCACGTTGGTGATAAACAGTTTCTCTCCATCGACCACGTACTCATCGCCGTCACGCACGGCGCGGGTCCGTAGGGCCGTCAGGTCGCTGCCCGCACCGGGCTCGGTCAGGGCGAAAGCGGACAAGCGCCGGCCGCTGGCCAAAGCGGGCAGGAAACGCTCGCGTTGCTGGGCGTTGCCGAAGGTGCGAACCGGATCGACCGCGCCGATGCAACCATGCACCGATGCCAAACCGGCCACTGTGGGATCGACCGTTGCCATCTGGGTGATCAACCGGCAGAAGTGCCTAAAGCGAAACCCGCGGCCGCCGTACTGCGGATCCACCAGCAAGCCCCAGTAACCTTCCTCGGCCAAGTCCTCGAGTACGACGTCGGCGATTCGGCCGTCGTCACCCAGCAGGGTTTCGGCATGCTTGTGACGGCGGACCACAGCGACACAGCGATCGATCGTCTGCCGCGCGACCGGCGGACACGGTTCGGCATCCGCGGTCCCCGCGAACAACTCGGTGGGCACACGTCGATCCCAGACCGCCCGATGGATCGGGCTGTTGACGGTCTGGTACTGAGGCGCGAACAGCATCTCCACCTGGTCATCGGCGGAGTCCACCGCTCCGGTTCGTCGCGATTCGTCCTCGCTGGCGCCGCCCAAGCGCAGGGCCGTCTCGGCAAAGGAACGCTCCTCGAACGCACTGGGCCGCTGGGCCGATTCGGCCGCGGGGCGTTGGGCGTCCACATCCCTGGCCGGCGCGGGTTGGGCGTTGGCATCGTGCGGTGGTCGTTTGGGGGCCTCGGTACTCATCGGGACACCTCGCGTTTAGAATCCTCCGTGGCGTGCAAATGCATCAGCGGCTCCTTCCACTGAGCGGCGGCGATCAGTCCCGGCGCGGGCTCGAACCGCCGGCCGAACTGTTCTGCCAGGGTTTCCATGTTGCGGCAAACCACCTCCGCCCCGACGTCTTCCATCCACTGCAGCGGTCCGCCGCGGAAGGGGGCGAATCCGGTTCCCAGCACGACCGCCAGATCGACCATCCAGGATTCACGAACGATCTTTTCATCCAGGCAACGCATCGCTTCGTTGACCATCGGGTACAGCAAGCGGCGTTGGGTGGGCGTCAGGGCGTCGTCGGCAAACGCGTCTTTATCCGCAAAGCATTCCGATTGTCCGTTGACCGCGGGGCGTCCTTTTTTGCCCCGGTCGTACAGATAGAATCCGCGAGCGGCTTTCTTGCCCAACTCGCCCGCTTCGCACATCTCCGTCAACCGCTCGGCCACGCCCTCGGCTTCGGGCAGGACACCGCGGAGCGACCCAGCGACATGCGCCGCGATATCCAGTCCCACGTGATCGAGCAACTCCAGCGGCCCCATGGGCATCCCGAAACTTCGCATCGGAGCGTCCACGAATTCGGCATCGAAGCCTTCGATCGTCATCTGCACCGCTTCGCCCAGGTACGGAAACAGCACGCGGTTGACCACAAAACCCGGCGAATCGTTCATGACAACGGGCGTCTTGCCGAGCGTGCGAACCAGCTGCAGCAGTTGCGCCAGCACGACATCGGTGGTATGTTCGGTGCGGACCACTTCGACCAATTCCATCCGCGAGACCGGATTGAAGAAGTGCAGTCCGGCGACGCGCTGGGGATGTTCGGTGACGTCCGCCAGACGCTGGATCAACAGGGAAGAGGTATTGGTGACCAGCGGTGCTTGCGGCGGCAGCGTCTGATCGACCTCGCGAAACACCTGTTGCTTGACCGCCTCGCGTTCGACCACCGATTCGATGACCAGATCGGCCGTCGCGAGGCCTTCATCCTCGGTCGTGATCCGCAGGCGTTTGCGGACGCCCGCGATGGTGGCCTCGTCGGCCTTGCGGTATTCGGCCCAGCGGTCGACCAATTTATCCAGCCGCGTGCGCGCGGCATCGGCCGCCTCGCGATGGACTTCCTTGACCGTGACGCAAAGACCGTGAGCCGCACACCACTGAGCGATCTCCGCGCCCATGACGCCGCCACCGATGACGACGATCGACTGAATGGCCGGCGGCGTCGAGGGGTCCGGGCCGCCGGACGGTTCGGCCGACGTGGCATCCGTCTGACGCTGGCGCAGGGGCATCCAGGTCCGTATTTTTTTGGCCCGATCTCGCTGGAAAAACAAGCCGATCAACCGCTGCGCCACGGGCGTCTGGAGCAGATGCGCGAAGTGTTCGCGTTCGGCGGCCAAGCCGGCCCGCCGGTCGCTCAGTCCCCGTTCGATCGCGTCCAGGGCCAGCAGCGGCGCCGGATAGTGTTGTTCCGGATCCTGCGCATGGATCTCGTGACGCGCCTGCTGCAGGATGATGCGCCGGCCGATCGCCAAGCGTTCGGCGATCCGGGTCGTCCAGCGGCGGCTGGCCTGCGAGGCGGTCAGTTTATCCTCCAGCACCTCGGCGACGGTTTTTGCGACCTCGTTGTTGAAATCCTCGGCCGCGACGCAGCGGTCGGCCAACCCCGTCCGAATGGCTCGCCGGCAATCCATGGGTTTGCCGGTCAGGACCATGGGCAGGGCGGCGGCCAAGCCGATCGTTTCGGGCAATCGCTGGGTCCCGCCCCAAGCCGGCAGCAGCCCCAAGCGGATTTCCGGCAACCCCAGGCGCGTTCGCGGGGAATCGCTGATGACCCGCAGGTCACAGGCCAGCGCCCATTCCAAACCGCCCCCCATACAAACCCCATCGATGGCGGCGATCGTCACGGCGCGGATGCGTTCGATCCGAGAAAATAATTCCTGCCCACGGAGGATCGTCTGATGAACCAGATCCGAGTCACGCAGGGCAGCGATTTCGTGCACGTCCGCGCCGACCAAAAAGCCGCTGGGTTTGCCGCTGCGAAACACGACCACCCGGGCCGTATCGTCGGTTTGCAGGCTGTTGACGATCCAGGTCAGCTCGTCCAGCACCCGTTCGTTGATCACGTTGGTGGAGTGCTCCGGCAGGTCCAATGTCACGCTGACGACCCCCCGCCCGTCACGAGCCACCGAGAAACAGCGAAGTTGCGTGTCCAGTCCCGCAAACGTATCGCGAGCTTGGTTGCTGTGAGTCCCCGACATGACACTCTCCAATCACACAAGAGTCGACGCTACCGTAATGCCCCTACGAAACCTCCACCGCCATGGCCATTCCTTGCCCGCCTCCGATGCATAGACTGGCAATCCCGCGTTGCAGGCCCTGCTGTCGCAGCGCTCGCAACAAGGTGATGACCAATCGCGTCCCGGTCGTTCCCACGGGATGTCCCACAGCGATCGAACCGCCGTGAATGTTCAGCCGCTCCGGTGGGATCACCCCCAGCGGGTCACTGCGCTCGAGTTCCTCCACGGCGAAACGCTTCGATTCGGCCGCTCGCAGGCAAGCCAACACCTGAGCGGCGAAGGCTTCGTTGATCTCAAACAGCTCAAAGTCGCTCAGCTGGCTGCCGGTTTCGCGCAGCAACCGCGCGATCGCGTAAACCGGTCCCAAGCCCATCCGCTGGGGCTGGCAACCGGCGATGGCATAGCTGTGAACGAACCCCAACGGCTCCAGGCCTCGTCGCCGGGCTTCGGATTCCGACATCAGCAGCACCGCCGCCGCCCCGTCGGTCAACGGACAACTGTTGCCGGCCGTCACGGTGCCCTCGTCGGCGAAGATCGGACGCAGCTTTGCCAACTGTTCCAGCGACTGGCCGGGCCGCGGCCCGTTATCCTGCTCTAGCGTTACGCCGTCGCGATTCCAGGGATGGATCTCGCCGGAGAGAAAACATTCCTGCTGGGCGTCGCTGGCCCGCTGATGAGAGGCCAACGCAAAGGCGTCCTGTGCGTCGCGATCGACGTCGAATTCTTTCGCCAATCCCTCCGCCGTTTCCCCCATGCTCAACCCGCACACCGGATCGGTCAGCCCCAGCCGCAACCCCGCAATGGGTTTCAGCATCCGCGGACGCCAAGCCGCCGCCGTTCGCAAACGGGCCGCCAGGGTTTTGGAGCGTGCCAGCCGCGTGAACCAGGCTTTGCCCGACTCGCGAACCAACAGGGGCACGCCCGACATCGATTCGGTCCCGCCGGCGACCACGACCGACGCCCGCTGGAGCGTGATCGCGTGCCAGGCTTCGACGATGGCTTCCATCCCTGAACCGCAGTTGCGGTGGACGGTGTGAGCGATGCGGTCTTCGGGGATCCCGCTGCGCAGTGCGACAACGCGGGCGACGTTGGCGGCATCGGCCGGTCCGGCCACGTTGCCCAGAACGACCTCATCGATGGCTGTCGCGACGCCTTCTTCGCCCCAGCGGCCGTCCGCGACGTGAGCCAACAGGCCCCGCACCGCGTGCACGCCCAGATCGACCGCGGGTACTTGGGCCAGCGTCCCAAAGGCTTTGGCAAACGGCGTTCGCACGCCCGCGACCACGGCCAGGCGAGGTAAATCTTTCACTGTGCCGCCTCCTCTCGATTCGGTTCGGTTCGTGCGGCGAGCGATTCGGCCGGATCGTCTTCACCGGTATGGCGGCCAGCGGCCAAGCCATCGTTCCAGCCGTGTTCGTCCGAATCCATCACCGTGGGCTCCGCGAAACCGATGGCTCGCTCGCGCAGCTTTCGCCGCAGGACTTTGCCCAGGAAGTTCTTGGGCAGCTCGCCGACCACCTGCTCGTACTGCCGAGGTCGCCTGTGGGCCGCCAGGTGCTCGCGGCAAAACGCGTCCAAAGCTTTCGTATCGAAGGTTTGCCCGCTGCGCATCCGGACGAAGGCTTTGACGAGCTCGCCGCGCTGCTCATCGGGCACGCCGACGACCGCCACGTCTTCGATCAACGGACAGCGGCGCAGAACCGTTTCGACGTCGCGCGGATAGACGTTGTATCCCGACGTAATCACCAGGTCCTTCTTGCGGTCGACAATCTGGTAAAACCCCAAGGCGTCCTGCTTGGCCAGATCGCCGGTGTACAGCCATCCGTCGCGAATCGTCTCGGCGGTGGCGCTGGCGTTGTTCCAGTAACCCAGCATGACCTGCGGCCCGCGGACGATTAATTCGCCGACCTCGCCCGGCAGAACGTCCACCGTACCGGTTTCGGCATCGACGATGCGGCACTGGGTATCGGGCAGGGGCAAGCCGATCGTGCCGTAGCGTGCCGTGCCATCCAGCGGGCCGCTGTGGGTCACCGGCGACGCCTCCGACAGGCCGTAGCCTTCCACGACGATGCCGCCGCAGTGCTCCGCAAATTCAGCGGCCGTTTCCTCGGGCAATGGTGCGCCGCCGGAGATCACCCATTTGAGCGAATCGATCGAGGAGGGTTTGGATCGCAGCTGGGCGTTCATCGCCGCCAGCATGGCGGGCACCGCGTGCAGGACCGTCGGCCGATGTTCGGCGATCAACTGCAGGACCTGATGGGTGCTGAAGCGATGATGCAGGATCAGTTCGGCTCCCAGCGCCGCCCCGCCCAGGATCACGGCCGACAGACCATAACTGTGGAAGAACGGCAGCACCGCCATCAGCTTTTCCTGCCCCATCGTGCCGCCGGCCAGGGTGGCCTGCTGGAGGGCGTTGGCCGTCAGATTCCGGTGACTCAGCGTGACCGATTTCGGCTGGCCGGTCGTGCCCCCGGTGGGCAGGATGTAAGCCGGCGTCGCGTCGGGATCCAAGTCCGCCGTGTCCCGCTGCGGCGCGCACTCATCCAGCGCATCCCAAAACCAAACGGCTCGGTCACCGGTCGGCACGTACCACAAACCGGTGCGTTTGTAGCGAGCCAGAAAGTACCCGACTTGCTGGTACCCGGGCAGCCGCTCGCGCAGCGAAACCAGCAAGGTCTTGGCCAGCGTCCCGTTGCCGGACGGCAACAGATGGGCCAGCAGATCGAGGGCGATCACATGTCGACAGTCCAAGCTGCGAAGCAGCCCCTCGACCTCCTCGGGCACCATCAACGGACTGATCGCCACGCCGATCGCGCCGCGCCGCCAAAGAGCATTCAGACCGATGATGTATTCGGGCACGTTGGGCAAGAGCAGTCCCACACGGTCGCCCGGTCCAATTCCCAGTTCCGCCAACAGCCCGGTGGCTCGATAAACGTCGTGCTGCAACCCTTCATAGGTCCAGCTCTGATCGTAGTAGCGGCACGCGACCCGAGCCGGAACCTGCGCCGCGGCGCGATCGAGTAACGCGTAGGCCGGTTGCCGGTACGCCGACATCACCCACCTCCCGTTTCCGAAGGGCTGCCTCCCTGCGACCGATCCGCCGCGAACCTTTCGCCGCGAAACTCCGTTGACAGCCGCTTGTGCGGAGGAGCTTCCTCCACGGCGGCTGCCATGTGTGTCGTTTTCGTACGGGTGCCCGCTGCCGCTCGCGACCGTCCGCCGCGGCAATCCTTGGGAAGAGGAAAATGGCTGTTAGGGTGTACGGGTAAGAATTCGCGAGCGCGTCAGCCCCGGAGAGGTGATCCTCAGCCCCCGGAGAGGTGATCCAAAACGAAATCAATCACTCCCAAGGCGACAGCTGGCTCGCTAATGCAATCCTAGGCCTCACTAAACGCCAGTCAAGGGGAAGATCCGACGCACCGCACCACGGTCGCTCCTACCCCTGGCGAGCCGCACTGTTGCCGCGGCATCGCCGAACAGGACACCTAGGCGGGCGGCTCGATGAATGTTCGCCTCCGCCGATAGCGTGCCAAGCGAATGTCGCCACCTGTGTACAGCGTCGACGCTCGACGCGGTCCGAGCATCGGCCGCAACCGCGATCGACGTCGTCTATCGCGTGCCGCGGCAACCGCAGGACCAGCCCGCATTGAAATTGAAGAAGTCAACGACGGCCTTACTTTTGAGAAAGGCTTTGCCGGGGTCGGGCACCCGGGCAGGGCACCCGGGCAGGGCACCCGGACAGGGCATCCGAGCAGGGCATCCGCCTGCTAAGCACGTCGCAACATTAACTTAGGCATTACTCTCCCTCTGGGAGAGTCGGGCTCTCAGGCCCGGGGAGGGTTTTCGTGAGTGCCCTCCCCGGGCCTAAGAGCCCGACCCTCCCGCTGCGCGGGAGGGTGTTGTCGCGGGGTTTCACCCAAAGATTTATGCCGACGTGCTTAGGCCAGCACGCCGTCGACGACGCGGGCCGGTTCGACGCCGGTTAGTTTCATGTCCAGCCCCTGGAAGGGGTAGCTGAAACGATGGTGGTCGATGCCCAGCAGATGCAGCATCGTGGCGTGCAGGTCGCGAACGTGCACGACGTCTTCGACCGCCGAGTAGCCCAGTTCGTCGGTCGCCCCGTGGCTGTGCCCGCCCTTGATTCCGCCTCCGGCCAGCCACATCGAAAACCCTTTGATGTGGTGGTCGCGACCCGCGCCACCTTTGCCCTGGAACATCGGCGTCCGGCCGAACTCACCGCCCCACACGATCAGGGTGTCGTCCAGCATGCCTCGCTGTTTCAGGTCGGTCAGCAAAGCCCAGGTCGGCCGATCGGTCAGGCCGCAGCAGATATCCATGTACTTTTTCAGGCCCCCATGGTGATCCCAGCCGCGGTGGTACAACTGGATAAATCGCACGCCGCGTTCGGCCAGCCGCCGCGCAAGCAAACAATTCGAAGCGTAGGATCCGTCCCCGGGTACGGCCCCGTACATGCCCAGCACCGACTGTGGTTCGCCGGAAAAATCCGCCAGCTCCGGAACCGAGGTCTGCATCCGAAACGCCATCTCGTAAGTCGCCAGGCGGGTGGCGATCTCCGGGTCCGGCAACTGAGCCTGGCGATGGCGATTCAGTTCCGCCACGGTCTCGATCAAGCGGCGTTGTTGACCGCGGGCGATGCCCGGTGGCGGCTGGACATAGTTGACCGGCTGGCCGCTGCCGCTGAATTCGACGCCCTGATAACGGCTGGGCAAAAAACCGGACGCCCATTGCCGCGAAGCGATCGGCTGGGGGTTGCGGCCGCCCACGCTGGTCAGCACCACAAAGCCCGGCAGGTTGTCGCTCTCGGCGCCCAAGCCGTACGTCACCCAAGCGCCCATCGACGGCCGACCGCTGATCGCGGTTCCCGTGTTCATGAAGGTGTGGGCTGGATCGTGATTAATTTGTTCGGTCACCATGGACCGGACGACACAGATGTCGTCGGCCAACTTCTGATGCCAGGGCAGGTAGTCGCTGATCATCTGGCCGCTCTGGCCGTAGCGAGCGAACTTGGTCAGCGGTCCCTGCACCTTCAGCTCGGCGCCCTGCAACTGGGCAATGGGTTGCCCTTCGGTGAAGGACGTCGGCATCGGCTGGCCGTCCAACCGCTCCAGTTCCGGTTTGTAGTCGAAGGTTTCCAGGTGCGACGGCCCGCCGGCCATGCACAAAAAGATCACGCGTTTGATCCGCGGACGATGATGTGGCAGTCCGCCGCGGCCGGGCGGATTCGCATCCGATGCGCCGGCCTGCACCGTGCTTGCCTGCGCCGTGCCGGCCTGCGCCGTGCTCGCCAAGGCATCGCGAGCCAACAGGGTGCTCAGGGCCGTGCTGCCCAGGGCGACGCCGCCGCGTGAGAGAAAGGTCCGACGATTCGCTGTCGTGGTATTCATCAGTTGCGCGTCACCGTTTCATGCAGGTTGAGGATAGCCCTGCCGACGCTGGTCCAAGCGGCCAGTTCGACGGCGTCCACTTCGGTTTCGAAGCTCGCCGTTTCGAGCAGGGCTTCGGCGTCGGAGCGATGTTCCGTGTAATGTGCGAGTTCTGCGTCGAGCAACCGCTCGAGGGCGTCCTGCTCCGCCGCGTCGGGCTCGCGCGAGGTCGCCCGCCGGAAGCCCGCCGCAATGCCTCGGGCGGGCTGGCCCTCGGCTTGCCGGAACATTTGCTGCCCCAGGGCGATGGCGGCTTCGACCATGCTGGGATCGTTCAGCAGTACCAGAGCCTCCAGCGGCGTATTGGACCGCGGTCGCTGGGCCGTGCACTCTTCGCGGCTGGGGGCATCCAAGGCCTTCAGCATCGGGTGCAGGAATTGCCGTTGCCAGTGCACGTACACGCCTCGCCGCCACTGTTTTGCGCCGCCGTCCGCGCGGTACGTCCGCGTAGGGAAATTCAAGTGTCGATAGTAGCCTGCGGGCTGGTACGGTTTGACGCTCGGTCCGCCCACCGCATCGACCAACAATCCGCTGACCGACAGCGCGTTGTCGCGAACCATTTCGGCGGGCAGACGGTACCGGGATTGCCTTGCGAACCAGAGGTTATCGGGATCGCGTTGCAAGGCCTGGGCGTCGGCGGCAGAGGACTGGCGGTAGGTCTGCGACCGCACCAACCGCCGCATCAACGCTTTGACATTCCAGCCGCTCTCGACAAAATCGACGGCCAGCGTGTCCAGCAGCTCGGGATGCGTAGGCGGTTGTCCTTGGCCGCCGAAGTCGGCTAGCGACGACGAAATCCCGCGGCCGAAACACAGGTACCACAAGCGATTGACCATCACGCGGGCGGTCAGCCCGCCGACGCCCCGCTCGGCATCGACCAACCAGTCCGCCAGATCAAGACGCGTAGCCCGCTGGGGTTTGTCGATGCCGGCTTTGTCGATGCAGGGCAAGAACTGCGGCACGGCGGGCTGGACAATGGCCCCGGATTCGTCCAACCAGTTGCCACGCGGCAGCACGCGCACCTCCCGCGGCTCGGTGGCACGCGTGATCATGGTTTTCCGCTTCGCCGCCTGCAACCGCTGGACTTCTTCCTGCAAAGGGGCCAACAAGGTTTGCCTGCCAGAGTTCTTCTCAGCAGAACGATCGGCGGAAGTTATTTCGGCGATCCGCAACTGAAGGGTTTGCAGGCGGTCGCGTTGCCAGCGGGCGAGGACTTCGAGTTCCGGCTCTCGATTGGTCGGTAGGGAATTCTTCGCTTTGGTGAAGTGGGCCGTATCGTCGACGTCAGCAAAGAAGGACGACAACGCATAGAAATCGCGAGCCGTGTAGGGATCGTACTTGTGGTCGTGACACTGGGCGCAGCCGACGGTCGCTCCCATCCACACGGCCGACACATTGCGTACTCGGTCGGCCGCATAGATCGCGATGTACTCTTTGGGTTGCAAACCGCCTTCGTGCGTGGTTTGCAGCAAGCGGTTGTAGCCGCTGGCGACGATCTGGTCCGTACTGGGTTCTGGCAGCAGGTCGCCGGCCAGCTGTTCGCGGGTAAAGCGATCGAAAGGCAGGTTGCGATTGAACGCATCGATCACGTAATCGCGGTAGGGCGAAATATTGTGATCTTGGTCGCCGTGGTAACCCACCGTGTCGGCAAAGCGGACCAGGTCCAACCAGTAAGCGGCCATGCGTTCGCCGTAGGCCGAGGAACCGAGCAGGCGATCGACGTATCGCCCGTAGGCACCGGGACGCGAATCTTCCAGCACCGAGCGCAGCTGAGCGGGCGTGGGCGGCAGTCCGGTCAGGTCGAAGGTCACGCGGCGAACCAGCGTGGCGAGATCGGCCGGCGGCGACGGCGCGAGCCCCTGTCGATCGAGCTCGGCCAAAACAAACCGGTCCACCGGATCCAGCGGCCAGGCGGCGTCTGACACCGGCGGCGGATCGGCCCGCTCCGGCGGGACGTAGGCCCAGTACGGTTCGTACGGAGCCCCCTGTTCAACCCACTGCACCAGCAGGTCCTGCTGTTCGTCGCTGAGGTGCTTGCCGGAATCGACCGGCGGCATTCGCATGTCCGGATCTTCCGCCAGAATGCGCTGGATGAATTCGCTGGCTTCCGCGTCGTCCGGAACGATCGCGTAGTCCTTGGCATCCGCTTCGACGTCCAACCGCAGGCCGGCTTCGCGATGCTCGGCATCGGGACCATGGCAATAGAAGCAAGCGTCCGAAAGGATGGGCCGCACATCGCGGTTAAACGATAGCGGCTCCGCGGCCCCAGCGATATTGATCGCAAGCAGCAGACCAAGCAGTGGCATAGGCTTCCAGCCTGTGAGCAGTGACATAAGCTTCCGGCCTGTGAAT
>NZ_WIAD01000055.1 GCF_009618275.1 Roseimaritima sediminicola | reverse complement strand
TGTGAAACCAAAACCAAGTTTGTTCAGCGGCACTTCGAACCACTGACGCAGGAATCTCTGGTTATCATTGGTCGACATCCCTTGCCTTGGTTTCGTCCTATCGCCAATGCTGGGCGAGTCGGCAAACAGGTCGAGCTCTTTCTCGCTCAACCAGTACGCAAGCGGACTGCCGGGAATCTTCGCGAAATCGACCGCCGACGAAGTAAACCTCGCTTTGGAATGCGGATCCGCAACCGCGGCTCGCAATGTCAATTGTTTTTCCGTCTCCGATTCTCCGTCAGTTAATCCAATGTAGACCCCGGAATAGCTTGGGCGGGATGACGACTCAAAGATGAACGCGGTCGTTGAAACGACTTCGCCGCCGATTGTATCGAATGCGCGAGGGCCCAAATGCGCGAGCGAAATCACGGTGTTCTCCTCAAGCAATCTGGCGCGAAGTTTCTCTAAAGAGGAAAGGAACATCCAGCTTTGCATTGTGACCATCGCAACTAGGCCGCCTCGATTAGCGAGCCCCATGTTGCGCTCGATAAACATTGCAAATAGATCGGACTTGGTTGCGGGAAAATTCTTCTTCACCCACGCCGTCATTGATGGATTCATTCCTCGATTGCCGAGGTACGGCGGGTTTGCGACGACGACGTGATACTTGGGACTCAGATAATCGGCCTGCCGCAGCGCCTTTAGCACTTTCTGGTGAACGCCCGCAAGGAACAGGTCTTCGCCCATCTGACGCTCGCGAAGTAACTCCAGCACTTCGCTCACGTCCGTCACCAGTGGACGGATCAGCGAACCAAAGTTGTCCGCTTCCTCCCACTGATTCACGACTCCCCGAATCCCGTCTGTGAATAAATCGGGGTCGACCTGTTCGATGTAGTCGGAAAGCACTTCTTGATCGAACGTAATGTTTTCTAGAACACAGACGTTGGGATTTTGGATTTTCGATTTTGGATTTTCGATTGCCGTTGCGGAGCCTTCGTCGAGCGGCTTGCGGGAGAAGAAGCGGCGGTCCTTTTCCCGGGCTTTCATGACGAGCGCAAAAGCGGCAAGAGCACCGGCACGCTGGTCGATCTCGACTCCGTAGAGATTCTGCTTGAGGATCAGACGCGGGATCTCGGTGGGCTGATAGCCTTGCTCTTCGTAGATCGCGTACAGCAGATCAAACGCATACGTCAGCATGTGACCGCTGCCGCAGGCCGGATCGCAGATTTTGATTTCTTCGGGGCTGCTGATACGCAGAAAGTCTTCGGATTTTGGATTTGCGATTTTGGATTTTGGATTGTCGGTTTCGGGCTCTTCTGGTCGAATGTAGTAGTCCATCTGTTCGATCAGCCCCGAGTCGGGATGGTTCAGCATCCATAGCCGGCCCAGCGAGTTCTCGACCAGATAGCGCACGATCCAGTGCGGCGTGAACAACTGCGTGGCCGCCGGGATGTTCTCGGGCGTGATCTTCTTGCCCTTCTTGAGGGCCGCAAAGACGTCGTCTTTCTTGTCCGCGATGTAGAACTGGTACAACCAGCCAAGCACCTCGACCGACTCCTCGGTGTGCTCGGGCGAGCAATTGATCGGCAGCAAAGCCTCGCGGGTATAGGCGAGAATCGAATTACCCGACAGCAAATCGTCGGGCAGCAGCAGCTCGGTAAAGTCCGCGATCTTCTCGAACATGAACGGCATCAAGCCGTGGTAATAATTGCACACCGCCACCAACAGCAACCGATATGCTTCGCCTTGCGGGTCGTCACTCGGATCGGTCTCATCCAGCAACCGCATGACCTTTTCACGTGTCGCCGCAGGAACCAGCTCCTCATCGACGTGCCCCATCTTGGCTTCAGCCAGAATCTCCGGCTGGAACTGGCCCTCCGGCGGGGAGACGACGCCGATCTTGGTGTAACGATTGACGTCCATGTAGCGCAATGCACAGAAGCGGTTGAACCACGTGTACGCCACCATCTCGATGGTCTGCTCTCGCCCCAGCTCCTTGATCTTCGCCTCAAGTTCCGCCACCGCCTTCGGACTCTCCCGGCGCGCAAGGCTCCCGTCGGCCAGTACGGACTTCATGCGGGTGCCGACCAGTTCAAGTAGCGACTTGCGAGCCTGCGATGCGAACTTGCGTAGCTTGGATGTTTCCATCTGCGGATTTTGGATTTTCGATTGGGGATTTTGGATTGGGTTTGGGAACTAGGGACACTGCCTCATCTGCTCTGCCCCCCAAATGGAGGCGCAAGGTTGTCAATTCGGATTTGCGTTGTCGGGGCGGAGAAACATAGACAAACATAGAAAACAGCGGAAAACGCGGAGTTTCTGCCCCAGGACCCTGGATCTCGGAGCGACTTCGCGCAAAGAGAAACATAGAAACGTGCTGGCGCATCATCCTTCCTCCGGACCGGGAAAGTACCGTGTCCAGCGGCGATCGCCGGTCGTATGAGCCCTTTCCTCGCCCACAAGTTCGTTCAACATGGCCCGGACGGTCGCCCGATCGTCGTTTGGCAGGATCTCTTCAATTTGCGAAATGGCCACGCCATCGATACGGAAGTCGTCGAGAAACGCCTCGAGCGACTCCTTCTTGGCTTCGCGTTCCCGCATCCGTTCGTATGCCGCCTCACGCCCGAGAAACGAGTAGTACTGCCTGGGCAAAATGTACCGATCGCTTGACACCCTCTCGACCATCTTGAGTTCAAGAAGGCGATTCAGCGATTCCTGCGAACATCCGTGAAAAGGTTGCTCATGACTGAAGGCTTCCAAGGCGAGCCACTGCTCCGTGGAGAGCGATTCGAGGTCATCTAGATCGCACTGGAGGATGAATCGGACGAAGGACCGATTCAGTACCTGCCCCGCCATGACGACGCTGACGGTGTAGTCGTCGGATCGTGAATAGTCGGGAGTTCGCTTGCTGTCGCGAATCGCCAGTTGATACATCAAGTCAACGCCCTGGCCGGCTCGTTCCACCAAACCACACTTGGCGAATACTTCGGCGATGCGCCGATTTCTGGGCGACTGGCGAACGAGGATATTTTCGGGATTGATTTCCGGAGCGAATCCACCGGGACTATCGATTTCCAGCCGTTCGGGAAACTGGCGGATGAAGACGTTGCTGCCAAGCTGGTAACTGCGATGGCTGACCGCGTTGAGGATTGCTTCGCGGACCGCCCGTTCCTGAAAGGTGCGCACCTCCAGCACAAACGGACCGTCTTCATAATGCTGCTTATCGTTTCGGAGGTTGATCAACTCCCATAGCCGGTCGTAGTACAAGAAGAAGCCCTCGCAGAATTCTTCCCGTTGCTGAGCCGGACCCGCGGCGTTGGTGGAGCGGTACTCGAAGACGATCTCGGCTTGGCCACGAAATTTCCGGACTGCTTGTCGGGTACCGAACAGAATCAAGGCCGCATAGGTGAGCCCTTCATCGCTGCCGACCTCAATGTCGTACAGCAATTGTTCGACGGTAAGGGTGTCGATCGAGCTGTTGTTACTCTTCTTTTTCCAACGAGCCCGAAAGTCCTCGATCGCTTCTGTAGATAGATCCGACAGCGTCAGGCCGGGACAGACGTCTGCAGAAAAATCGTGTCCCGCCTCGGCGTAGATTTCACGTAATCTCTCACCGGACATGCCTACGAGACTCTCGTCTTGTCGGACCAGGTACTTGCCCCGAAATTGAATCGGAATCCCAACTGGCCTACTGGGAATGTGGAATACGAGTACGCGACCACCGGGATGTTGAACGACATCGAACGTAATGCCCAAGTGCAGTCGTTGATTAAGTTGGCTACGAGTTTCTTCGGGGTGGGGAAAGGCTTGCGAGCCAACAACGCATCGGGGCCGTCTATCCGTAACGCCTAAGATGATTTTGCCACCACCCTCGTTGGCCAACGCCACGCAATATTCGGTTAACTCATCAAGTCCGTAGCGAGTGCGCGCGGACTTGAACTCGAGGTTTTCTCCCTCAGCATCGGTGATCCATTTGTCGATTGTCGCTATATCGGTCATCAAACTTGATCTACCGGTCTCCCGGAACCCAATCCAAAATCCGCAATCATCCACCCAAAATGTCTACAGCTGGATCCTCTTCCCTTCTTTAACGGCTGAAACCATTGCCGCCCGGAGCGAATGCAGGTACCGATCTACGTCGCCCTCGGTCTGCAGCCACGGCTTGTCAAACGAAACATCGAGATGACTCATGCCGATGAATTCAATCCATTTTGGATTTTCGATTTTGGATTCCGGATTGGGAAGCTCCGCCGTCTCCTCGCTGTCGCTCGACCCGCCCGGCGGGACGGTGGCAGGTGCTGTCCATTGCGTGACCTTTCGCAAGATCCCGGTGTAGCCATTGGTCTCGAACCGTGTTGCCGCTTCCTTCACAACGGCGATGATCGGTTGGTTGCGGATCTGGCTGATCGTGTCGTCCACGACCGAGTCAATCTCTTTCCGCTGATCATCGCTGAGCGTCTCGTAACCCGGTATCGCCTTCAGCTTTTCGACTCGCGACTTGATCGCCTGCTCGGCGGAGTTACGAGCGTCGTCGGCCAGCGTTTCGAGCGAGCCACGCAGTGAATCCGTAAGTTCCTTGATTCGCTTCATCCCGTTGCCCGCAAAACAGCGCCCGTCGGCGAGAGCTGTTTCCAACTGGTCGGCTTCGTCGCCCTCGAGATAGGCGAAGTTGGTTCGATTGCGGTCGAGAAACTGTTTGGCGTCGGCGTAGAGCTGTGCGCCGCTACCCGTCATAAAGCGACGGATCGGATCGATCGTGTCTTCCTTGAGGTCCAACAGCTCCTCCGACTCGGATCCGAACTCGGTCAGGAAGTGCTTGTAGGACTTCTTGGCCAGCTTTCCCATCCGGTCCGCTGGATGCTCCAGGGCGGACAAAAACGGGTACTCGGACTTGCGTGCCACCAGCTCTCGCAACTCGTGGCCGAGATTCTCGAAAGCCTTGGCCGTCTCGGCGCCGAGCGCCCGGGCTTCATTGGCTCGCGGCGGAGTATCGAAGAACTGCTCGTAGAAATCCTTCAAAGCCCGAACGGCACTGGAGGGAAACTCGATCTGCGGCTCCAGCACGAGGTTTCCGTGTTTTTGCGTGTTCTTCAACGCAGCCAGCAATGCCTGCCCGTCCAGCAGTTCGCCATCACCGCGAGCTTCCACTTTCCCGCGGGCGATCAGCTTGGCAAGGATGCACTGGATCGCAGGTAGCGGCCAGCCAAACGGCTTGGTCTCAAAATCCTCGATCAGCATCTTCACCGTCGGACGGATCCCCTTGGCGGTCTGCCGGTTGATCACCGAAAGCATTTCATTCTCGGGTTCGCTCATCATCGCCGCATCGTTGCCGAACAAACCATCGCTCGATTCGTTCAAGCACTTTTCGATTTGCGCCTCGGTAAAGGTCACACCTCGCAGCATTGGCAGGTTCTTATAGGTGTGCTCGACGAGAGCCTCAAACCCCTCATGGATCCGCATTCCCGGATCTTCGCGGGTGGTTTCAATCTCCGAGCCCGCCACGAACATCCTTGCTTTGCCAACCAGCCGTTTGACGTGCTCAGTGAGTTGCTGTTCACGCTGCTGGTTCGTGGCGGTCTTGGCACTGAGGATCCGTTTGATATTTTCCTTATTCGTTGTCGAGAAATTCTGGCCGACGTACTTGGCCGTCTGTTTCATCAGCGTCAGATCGCGAATCAGTCGTGCATCACTGGGAAGCACAACAGTGACTTCGTCGTTCCCCATGTACGTCATCTTGACTTGATCGGGATTGTCGCAGTGCTCGTGGAACGGGCTAATGAAGTGAACCGCTAGTTCGTACTCACGCCCGTAGATCCGATCATCCAGCTTGCGTGTGAAGGAAAAGTCTCGCTTGTTAGGCTCGTAGCGGAGCTTGCGGGTCTTGAGGACCTTCTCGAACAGGATCTTGTTCAGCTCGTCGGCGATCTCCGATGAGTCGATCTCTGTGTTCTTGATCTCCTGCTCAACGTCTTTCTCTTCGTCGGTCAGGAACTCGTAGTAGTCGCCGTTCCGCTGGATGTAGACCTGGTTTTCCAGCAGGTTGAGCGCTTCCTCGACGTCCTTCTGGAGTTGTCCCAGATCCGCATCGAAGCGATCGATCATCAGTACCGTCAAGTTGTGGATCGATGCTTTAAATTCTTTGACGTACTTGACCAACAGCAGGGCTTTCAGAAGCCGCACGGCCAGCGGGTTGTCGAGGTGTTTTTCGGCAGCGCGGACCGAGAGCAGATGACTTTTCAGCGCAGACGCGATGCCCTTGTACATCAAATCGAAAGTGGCCAGCTTGCCGATGTTCTCGTCGGCGATCTGCACGGCAACTTCCTGAAAAACGCCCAACATCGACCGTTCGCCTACGCTGCTGTGCTTGCCTTCGAACGCGTTGTGGGTGGAAAGGCCACGGATGGCTAATTGGAACAGTTCGAACTGGTAGGGAATAAACGGATAGCAGTCGAAGAAGTGTTCTTCGTCTCGGAAGTTGCGATACTTCTGGCCAACGGTGAATTCGAACAGCGTTCGGAAGTTGCCTGCCTCCCGTTCGTAGATGGGACGCAACGTGTCTTCACCGTCGGGCGTCTTGGCCAGCAGCCGCTTTTGGATGACTTCAGCAACGTTCGTGCTGGTCAGCTTCATGCGGGTCTTGAAGCGTGCTTGGATTTTGGAGAAGTCATTCGACTGCTCTTTCGTCATTTCGCCGATGACGTTGGCCATGTCCTCCTGGGCGGTCACAATTACCCAGGAACGACCGCGGCACTTGGTCGCCAAACTTTCGGCAATCGTTTGCAGGTTGGTCATCAACTTTGTGTTGTCGGCGATGTACTGGCCTGCCTCGTCGACAAAGAAGTTCAGCCGAAAGTCCTTGCCCTGGCTGTCGATGTAGCGTTTAACTTGCTCTGCGAAATCTTCGATCGATAGCTTGTAGTCGTCCTTGTACTTGCCAATGACACCTTCGACCTTTTCGCCCGTGACTTCCTGGAACGCCTTGTCGATGCTGCTGCCGACGCGGAGCACGCGCTCGCGACCGGTCGCCCAAGGCATCCCAGCGTGCTTTTCAAATGCGTCACGAAAATCCGACAGCAAGCCGTCTTGGTCCAGCTGACGCTCGAAGTTCGCAATGTAGCCTTGCTTGCCGTAGTACCCGCAGTGCTCGTCGAAAACCTTGACAAAAACGGCCAGCAACGCATCAACATCCTGCTTGCTGATGACGTCAGCTTTCTGGTCGATGTTGAACAGAATGCTTTCCGAAGGGATGGCAACTGCCTTGTCGATCCGGCCGGCGAGCATTGCGTCCTCGCACTTGCCGCGGAACACCTCGTGTACGTTGACGCCGTCAATCGCCCTGTTGGGTAACAGCAGCGAGATCATTTTCAGCATGTGCGACTTACCGCACCCGAACCAACCGGAGATCCAGACACCATTGGCGTTCTGGTAGTCGGTGTAGGCCTCGAGAAAATCATCGAACCGACGTTCGATCTCGTCGGTCAAGACGTACTCTTCGACTTCCGTCTTCAGACCGACTTCGTCGTCAGCCTTGATGACGCCTTCAATAGGGCGATCGATCTTGTTCTTGAAAATCGTTCTCAGTTGCACGGCTATGCCTCTCGGTCGTACAGATTGAAAGCCCGGTAGTACTTGTCATCACGCAATCGCCCGAACAGATCGAGCGATGCGCCATCTTCGAGCGAGTGGGAGTAATCGCCCGGAAAGAACATCACCAGCGGCTGCTCCTTGGCGACGCTTTGCAGGTTGTTCAGCACGGTATGCGAACGGATGAACGGGTAGACTTCGCCAACACCGCACAGGAAGGAAACATCGAACTCCGCATCGGCCATCTTGGCCGCAATTGCGGGTGCCAGTTTCGTTTGCGGATCGGTCAGACTCTGAAGGGCTTCTAGCAGCTCGCGTTTGTCGTGTTTGGATTCGTTCTCAATCCAAAAATCCCAATCACCCAGCTCGTCCATCAGCTCTTTGGAAAGATCGTAAAGATCAATTTCCAGTACGCGGACGCCCTTGTGCTTCAGCTTGCGGATCAGCTGTCCGCGCAGTTTCTCCATCTCGATCGCTTCGGACGGATCGAACGGCACGACGAAGAAAGGCACTTCGTTGCCGATGCCTTCCATGCGCAAGAAGCGCTGGCTGCCGATCACTGTGAGCAAGTGATCGAAGCGGTCGGCGATCGGGGCCGATTTGAGGTGTTGATTCATTCAACAAGTCTCCTATTCCGGAACGGCTGTGGGAAATAGGAGGAAATGCTCCGGCGAGTCATCGCGGATGACTCGCGTCAGGTTCTCTGAAAAAATTGGAGGAAGAATGGCGCCTTCCGGCGACAGCATTTCCGATTCACGAAGCATCCGCAGCATGACGGTTTGCAGTTTTGTTCTCGTCGACGGTGCCAACTTTTCCAATTCCTCATGCCAAATCGTTTTGTTGTCAATGAAGCGATCGACATCATCTCGGTCGAGTGAAAGATCAAGCTGCAGATATTTCGACCGCAGAACATCACGGGCAAAGTCGGCCAGGATTTGATACTTCAAGCAGCAAGCCAACCAGAGGATCAGCTTTTGCTCTTGCCTGCCGCCTTCGGCCAGCAGTTGGATTTCATCACGACTGAGTGCTTGAAGCCGATTGCGAACTTCCCGCAGTTTCCTCTTGGCGGTGCTCTCGGTTCGACTTTGCAGCAGGTTCCCATCCTGGACAGCTTTGATGGCGACCTTCCAGTCAAAACGAGCACGCAGCAGCTCTTCGGCCACCACGAGAGACTCGTGGTAGAGAAGGCCACCAGCGGTGAACGAAAGGACGTAGGGCGTCGCGACCATCATTTGCTCGAACAGCGGAAACTCGCCCAATCGCACTTCGGCCTGCGCCCCGCCGCATTAATCTCCTTTACTTCACTTCGGTTTCTTCGGATTCGCTCCGCCATCGCTGCTTGGTCGCTGAGCCGATTCCAACAGCGAATCCAGCTCGTCTTGTTTAAAGAGCCGGTAGCCGTTCACCGGATGGCGGTGAGCAACAATCTTTCCAGCGTTTTCCCAGTTTCGCAGCGTGTTTGGCGAGACGCCGAGATACTCGGCCGCTTCCGAGACCCGCAAAAACTCATTGAGCCTGTTCATGGACGCTCTCCGGCTGACCAACGATGTCCCCTGATTGCCAAACCCTACCAAGAACTATTGAGATTGCCAATCAGGGGGTTCGGGAGCCGTACGCGCCGAAGGGCGGTGGGTCACGCCGCCGGTTCTGGGGCTGCGCCATATCTCGTGTGGTATCAGGGAGCGGGAATGGCAATCTACGAAATCTGCAGCGACGAGATTCGCAAGCTCACCGAGACGACGTTTAGTGCTGTTGGAGTAACTGAACGAGGTGACTTGCAGCGGCTGCTTCGAAAGCAGATCGACTCGTTTCTCCGTCGTGAGTGCCAAACTCTAGCACACGGATAACGCAAATGGTTCAGCTGAGGCAAATCACAATTGCCTGGCATCGTTGACGGCCGCTTCGAGGTTGGTGAACTGCAGTTGACGGAGTTGACTCATGTGTCTTCGACATCTCGGTAGAATCTGAATCTTTCGAAGCCATTATGGGCGGCTCGTCTATGGATTGACACCAGCGATGAAACCCATGCAATTCAAGTCCGCCCGGCATGCAGCGATGATCGTGACCGCCTCCGCACGCTGCAGTTTGATGCATTCGGTGGCGACGATGGGTCCAGTGATCGTGAGCTCAGTTGAAGAGATGCTCGACGATCCGACGGCGAAACCGATCTGTTCATTCGTTGCCGCGCCTCTGAGTGTCGCCCCTCCGGGGCTTTGTTTGGTTTGCGCACCGGGACCGGCGGTTGACCGGCCTGTCGAATTAAACCTCTAATTCGACGTTGCTGATGGCTTCCCCCCTTTCCCCCCGCTCGCTGACTGCGCAGCGATTCTACGGGAGGCAGCGCGTCGGGTAGGAGGGAATACGGACGGGGAAAGGCTACGCTGCCGAAGGTTGCGGTGATGGTGGGTCAGCGTTGCTTTGAATGAGTGATACCAGGCGGTGAAGGTTGAATGCCGTCACCGACCAACGCCACTGCTGTGCGACCTTCTGACGGCCTCGCACCGTGAACTGACGCAGACCGAATCGTTGCTTAATCATCGCAAACGGACGTTCGCCGGGAGCACGACGCCGGGCGTACTTCTTCTGAGCCTCGTCGCTGGCCATCTTCTCGGCGTGCTCGATCCGGTCGGCTTCGTAATGCGTGTGGCGAATCCGGCGACGCCCCGATTTTGCATCCACGCAAGTGGCCATCAGCGGACAACCTTTGCAGTCTTCGGAATGCGATTGATAGTGATGGCGAATCACATCGCGGCCGTTCTCTCGCTCGGTCGTCGTTGAGCAGCGTGGCAGCACTTTGCCCTCGGGGCAGCGGTAGTGATCTTCCTCAGGAACATAGACGAATGCTTCCTTGTCCAGCTTGGTCAGCTTCTTACCACCAACGGTAACTTTACGCGTTGGTAAGCGGTCCTGGTCTTCGGCCGCTACGGGCTGCGTCAGGTCTTCGCGAATCGCGGGATTGTCAGCGTGCTTGCGAAGGTTGATCGGTGAATGGAAATCGATGCCACGCTCCTTGCAGCCAACGATGTTTTCGCCGCTACTCATCAAGCCGTCGGCGAGCACTTCAGGAACCGGTTTTTCCAAACCCAAGTTCTGCTGCACCGCGTCGAGCGTGCCGAGCATATCGCGGTCTTCGTGGTGGCCGAAAACCACGTCGGCGTCGACTGCGATGCCGCTGTCGATGTCCACCGTCGCGGTGGGCGTGTAGTTGGGCGCAAAGCCGCCTTCTTTGTTTTTGGACACACGGCTTTCTGAGTCCGTGATGGGAAGTCGCGTGGGTTCTTTCAGGCCACGTTTCTTGATTTCGTTGAGTTCTTCGATCGCTGCGTCGACCTTGGACTTGCGAGCTTGGATGTCTTGCAGCGAATTGGGTAATTGATCGCGGCTGTGCTGGCCGAGCAGGTCGGTCTGCTCGGCGTCGGCCTGTTCAGCTTGGCGCTTAGCCTCGTCGTACTGCTTGCCGAGCTCTGCTTGTAGCTCACGAAGTTCTTCAGGGGTCCTCGTGCCGCTTCGCCGGTTGTTCGCTTTGATGCGTGTGGCGTCATAACCCAGCGAGGCCAGCGGCAGATGTCCCATCTGAGCGGCGATCTGGACAATCTGAATGAACAAGTCCTTCAGGGCCACATCGTTATCAACGCGAAAGTTGCAGATGGTTGAGTGATCCAGGTTCGTACCATGAGCAAGCCAACGGAAGTCCAAGCGGACACTGATTGCCTCTTCCAGATCACGCGAGGAATGGATCCGTCGCAGGATGCCATAGAGGATCACCGAAGCAATGATGCGCGGGTGAATCTGCGGACGTCCTCGGTTGCTCCCTTTCCGCTTTTTACCTTTGCACTGACGTGCCGCCGACCAGGGCTGCCAATCGACTCTTTCGAGCAACTCATCAAGCAGCCGTACCCCGTGGCCCGGCGGCACGGCTTCATCAAGTCGTTCGGGAAAAAGGACAGCTTGCTGCCGATCCAGTGGTCGCTGGGCAAAATTCATCGAGGGCTCCTGGGATGCCGCCCAGGATAGCGCCCCACGGCTGAAATCCCAGCCCAAATCGCCTGAATAATTCGACAGGCCGTGACACCGCCGGCAGGGGCTGTGTCGCCCTTCGGGCTGAGCAGTGGCGTAGGTGAGTTGCGTGCGACTTCTGCGCGAGCGGCGTTGGCCGTTGGTCCCTAGCCCGCAGGGTGGCACAACGCCTGTCGGAGGCGTGAGTCACGGGGATGTTCACTACAAACAACCTCAAACTCCGAAGCGGTGACGAGTGTCGCCCCTCCGGGGCTTTTTTTAGTTTGCGCACCTAGACCGGCGGTTGATACCGCCGGCAGGGGCTGTGTCGCCCTCCGGGCTGAGCAGTAGGGGCTGTGTCGCCCTCCGGGCTGAGCAGTGACGTAGGTGAGTTGCGTGCGACTTCTGCGCGAGCGGCGTGGGCCGTTCGTCCTTAGCCCGCAGGGTGGCACAACGCCTGTCGGAGGCGTGAGTCACGGGGATGTTCACTACCAACAACCTCAAGCCCCGGAGCGGGGTGACGTGCCCCTACTGCGGATGCCCGCCGCTTTTGTCGATCTGGATGGCGAGGTGGCGTCGCCAGCGAGCGTCGTCGGTTTCGGGGAAATCGGTGCGGAAGTGCACGCCTCGCGATTCTTCTCGGGCGAGGGCCGCGGTGGCCATCATCCGCGAGGTCAGCAGCATGTTCTGCGTCTCCCAGCCAATTTCCGACTGGAACTGCTGGGGCATCACGTAGGCAAAGAACGAGTCGATCGTGGTGATCGCTTCGCGCAGTCCGGCCGCATCACGCTGGACGCTGACCAGCCGTCCCATCAGACTTTTCAGGGTCGCCCGGATGTCGGCGAAATCCAGCGATTGAGCTTTCCGGGTGACTGTGGAGCTCTCGATGGGCAAGGCCGTCATCGTGTCGGGCATCTCGGCGGCCGCGCGCGCGGCGCCCTGACCGGCAAACGCTCCGTAGACCAAACCTTCCAGCAGGCTGTTGCTGGCCAAGCGGTTTGCCCCGTGCAGGCCGGTGCTGGTCACTTCGCCGGCGGCCCACAGGCCCGGCAGACTGGTTCGTCCGGCCCGATCCACCGTCACACCGCCGACCATGTAATGCGCCCCGGGCCGCACCGGAATCCGATCCTCGGCGATATCCAAACCAAACTTGGCGCACGTCGCGGCGATCCCTGGAAAACGCGCCAGCACCAGATCCCGGTCCAGGTGCGAGAGGTCCAGGTACACACAATTGTGCTGGGTTTTCGTCATCTGCTGGATGATCGATTGGCTGACCACGTCGCGCGGCGCCAGTTCCGCACGGCGATCGTACTCGGGCATAAAACGATCGCCGTTGACATCCACCAGGTAGGCACCCTCGCCGCGAACGGCCTCGGTGATCAACGACCGGGACGAACCGGCGATGTACAGCACGGTGGGATGGAACTGGATGAATTCCATGTCGCGCAGCTCGACTCCCGCGCGAAACGCCAGCGCAAATCCGTCGCCGGTGGCGACCGGAGGGTTGGTCGATTCGCGGTACACCTGTCCGACGCCGCCGGTACAGAGGATCGTCTGTTTGGCCCAGACCAGCGTGGGCGGCCCTTGGTCGCGCGAGATCACCGCTCCGCGGCACTGACCGTCGTGGGTCAACAGGTCCAGGGTGAAGGCTTGTTCCCAGATCTGGTTATTGGCCCGCTGGCGCGTGTACTGGATCATCGCCCGCATCACTTCCCGCCCGGTGGCGTCGCCGTGGGCGTGGACGATACGCTGGTGGCTGTGTCCGCCTTCGCGGCCGAGCGCCAGTTTTCCCTGAGACTTGTCGAATTGCGTGCCCCACTCGATCAGCTCTTCGATCCGTCGCGGCCCTTCGCGGATGACCATTTCGGCCACCTCCGAATCGCAGAGATTCCCTCCAGCAAGTATGGTATCGGAGACATGACTCTCGAAATCGTCCCCCGGGCCCAGCACGCCGGCGATCCCACCCTGGGCATAGTTGCTGTTCGATTCCCGCAGTTTGTCTTTGGTTACCAGCAGCACGCTCTGATGTGGGTGGGCGGCGTTGGCCGCCCGCAAGCCCGCCAAACCGCTGCCAATGACCAACAAGTCGACGAAATGGTGCGGAACCTGTTTGGGGTGAAAGGGCACAAGGTAACGGGGCGTCATGGGCTCGGTTGCTGGGCTCGGTTGCTGGACGAGGGGGGACTGAGAAATGCCGAGTATAGCGGGCGACTGGCCGGCGCGATGCTGGTAGCATTGTGAAACCGAAAACCACCCGAATCCAACGGAACGAGTTAAAGTGAGCGAACTGAGACGTCGCATCTGGCCCCGCCATCGGGGGCCTCGCCGCCGGCGCCGCCTGACCCTTGCCGTCCTGCCCACGATGCTGACCCTGGGCAACGGCGTGTGCGGGATGGCGTCGATCGCCGTGGCCGTCAGCGTGAATCTGCCTTGGGAAGACGACCAGAAACTGTTTATCGCCGGGTGCCTGATCTTTATCGGCATGCTGTTCGACGCCCTCGATGGCTCGGCCGCCCGCATGACGAACCAGTCCAGTCAGTTCGGAGCCGAACTGGACAGCCTGTGCGATGCGATTACCTTTGGCGCCGCCCCGGCGGTCATCCTGTGGCGGTTCAGCGACGTGTTTCCGCATCGTTTGTCCTGGGCCATCGGCGTCGTGTTCACCCTGTGCGTGTTGATCCGCCTGGCGCGGTTTAATGTGGAAACCGAGGAGGACGACCCGCACGAGGGATTCGAAGGCCTGCCCAGCCCGGCCGCCGCCGGCACGATCGCCTCGTTCGTCATCAGCGTGCCCCACCTGCACTCGTTGACCACCAATGGTTACGGCGAGCGGATTCAGGATCTGGCCAATACGGCCCTGACCGTCTTTCAGTACGCCGTGCCGCTGATGACGTTGACGTTGGCCTACCTGATGGTGTCGCGGTTTCGCTACCCACATGTGGTCCAGCAGTGGTTGCGGGGCCGCAAAGCCCCGCACCAGATCGGGCAGGCGCTGTTCGTGATCGGCGGCGTTTTCCTGTTTAACGAGCTGGCCCTGCCGCTCGCCCTGTGCTTCTATGCGTTCAGCGGCCCGGTCCGCCATCTGGCCGTGCGGCTGGGCGTCACCAAGGCCGACGCCTCGTCCCCGACGCTGGTAACCGATCCCGAACCGCCGCCGACGGAAAGTTGAAAAAAACGCAGCCGTTCGCCGCCCCCGTAGCCGAACTCACCAGAGTTTGGATGAGTGACGCCTTTCGCTCCGCCGAAAGTTCCCCATCCTCGGTAACTGAACTCGCCGGAGTTGGGTGAGTGTCGTCTTTCGCTCCGCCGAAAGTTCCCCATCCCCGTAACTGAACTCGCCAGAGTTTGGATGAGTGTCGCCTTTCGCTCCGCCGAAAGTTCCCCATCCCCGTAGCCGAACTCGCCAGAGTTTGGATGAGTGTCGCCTTTCGCTCCGCCGAAAGTTCCCATCCCCGGTAGCTGAACTCGCCAGAGTTTGGATGAGTGTCGCCTTTCGCTCCGCCGAAAGTTCCCCATCCCCGTAACTGAACTCGCCAGAGTTTGGAAGTGGAATTGTCAACGCTGCGCAATACTTCCCGAAAACCGCAGCGAGTTAAGCTTGCAAGCATTTGCGCAAGTCGTTCCGCGGCAACGCCTTGAGTGGTTTCACGCTGGGCTGCGGCGAGTTGACGTCGGCGGAGAAAACGCAATGCTATAGGTCTGTGCCCGCCCGGGTAGAACGGCTCGGGTTGCCGCTACACGAGAACGGAATGTCCGATTATGAACGCGACCCTAGAAGATCCTGCACCGACGGCTCCGCCCGAGCGTCCTTCGCGAAAACGCAAGCGTAGCAAGCAGGCAAACCCCGAACGCAGCCGGCTGTACAGCAAGTTCATTCCGGCGTACGAGGCGGTTTGGCCTCTGTTGGTGCAGCGTCGGGTGCGGCGGAGCATCGAGCGGCTGAATATCCAGCCCGGCAACAAGGTGCTGGAAGTCGGCATCGGGACCGGGATGTCGATGCCCGCCTACCCGCGGCACGCCCAGGTTACCGGCATCGATTTGTCCGAGGAGATGCTGGCCGAAGCCGAACGGAAGATCGCCCGCGAGGGTTGGGATCATATTTCGGTGCGTCCGATGAACGCCCAGCAATTGGACTTCCCCGACCAGTCCTTCGACTTTGTGACCACCTTTCACGTGGTCAGCGTGGTCGCGGACCCCCAGCAGATGATGTCCGAGATCGCACGCGTGGTAAAACCCGGCGGCAGCGTCCTGATCATCAACCATTTCCGCAGCGAGAACCCTTGGATCGCCAAGGTCATCGACCGTGCCGACACCTTCACGCGGCATTTGGGTTGGCGCACCAACGTCAGTTCCCAAGACGTCGTGGGCCGCTTGCCGCTGGACGTGCGGACGCAGACCAAGTCGTCGCCGTTCTCGCTGTTCACCGTCCTGCACGCCACCCGCACCGACGAGTAGCCGCGGTGCGCCTGGGGGGTGGGAAGGAGCCATAGCGGCCATCGCTGCGGTCCGTGTATCCCGTCATCGGCATGAGCCCTTTGGGCGGCAGCCTCGCTTGGCGTGCGCCGTCGGCCGGACCTCCGGAGCGAATCGCTCACACGCTTCGCCTCCGAAAGCACGTCGCAACATTTCATTCGGCTTTACCCTCCCGCTGCGCGGGAGGGTGTTGTCGCGCGGTTTCACCGAAAGATTCATGCCGACGTGCTGAAAGCGTCAGCGCGCCTCCGAAAGCGTCAACGCTGCTTGGCACCGGCGGCGCTAAGTTGACGCTTCGCAACGCCGTTCGAGGGCTGGTTGTGACGCCTGGGCCAGGCTCCGCCAGTCCTGGGCTACCGGAATGCATCGAAACCGCATCGAAACCGCCTGGCCAGCGATTGGCACGGCGTTTGCTCCTATCTGTAAGTCAGTGGTATGAAACAAGCTGCGAAATGCCGCTGGCCCGCTTCGGAACCCGGTTGGCCCAGAAAACGGATGCTCACATAGAAAACTTGTCGTGCACGTTTGTTCCTGTCTCTTTTCGTGTTGGAGGATGCATCGATGCAGATTTCAGTTAATTCGACGATTCGTCGGCTCAATTCGCGGACCCGCGAGGCAATTCGTCGTTCGTTGCAGGACACGCTGGAACGGCTTTCTTCCCGCATCTCGCGCGTGACGGTGTCGGTCATCGACGAGAACGGTCCCCGAGGCGGCGTTGACAAGGTGTGTCGCGTCAACCTGGTCATGGAAGGGTTTGGGGGCGTCACGGCCACGGGCAAGAGCGAGCAGGTGATGGTGGCGGTAGCCGAAGCGGCTCGCCGCGCCCGCCGCAAGGTGCGTGACAAGCTGAAGCGGCGGATCGACCGCCGTCAACGCGTTCGCACGCGGCCGGCCGAGCTCGCCGCGGCGGCGGTCGCGGACGCGGACGCCGACGCCGACGCCGACGCCGACGCCGGCCTGTGACCGGTTTCGCAGCGTAGCCCACAGCGTTTGCGTCGCGCCAGCGCGCGACGCCGCGGGACATCAAGATTCTCAAGATTTCACCAGCGGACACATTCACCAGCGGACGAAGCCGCGGATTGGCTTCGTCCGCATTTTGCTGCGCTGCGAGCTTGTTGTGCTCCGGCCCATCGCTGTCCTTTTCGGGGCGTTGTCTGATCCCTCAGGCAACGCCCTTTTCAACATCCGTTCCCGTCTACGAACCCTCACGTTTTACTCTGAATTATTTGCTGTGCCTGCTTTAGCTTATCCGGTTACCGAAACCGATTTTCAACGACTGACCGAACTGCTCGAGATGGAGACCCAAAGCCCACTCGGCAATGCGCGTCCGCACCTGGAAACGCTCCGCGAGAAGCTTGCCGAGTCGGACGTGGTCGGGCCGCTGGACCTGCCGCCCGACGTGGTCACGATGCATTCGACGATGTACCTGCATGACTGTGCTTGCGGCGAAACCGACGTGTACACGTTGGTGTATCCCGAGCGAGCTTCGATCGCCGACGGCAGGCTCTCGATCTTGTCGCCGCTGGGCGTATCGGTCTTTGCGCAGCGTGTGGGCGATACGGTCAAGCTGCACGCCTGGGACAACGCGTCGTCCCGCCGCATCGGCAGACTAGCTTTCCAGCCCGAACGCGTCGGTGCTTTCAACTTGTAACTTTGGCGGCGGTGTGCCGCATCGATAGGAGCTAAATGGAATCGTTCATTCACTCAAACCTCACCGGTTGGCTGTTCGGCAGCGAGACGATTGCGCAGTTCGCGCACTTCTGCGCCCATCTGGTGATCGCCACGGCGCTCGGAGGCGCCCTGGGGGCCGAGCGACAATTTCGCGGGCACTGTGCCGGCGTGCGGACTCACATGATGGTGGCCTTGGGGGCCGCGATTTTTACCCTGGCCGCGATCGCCACCGCCGGAGATTCTCCGAACGAAGTCACCCGTGTGATTCAAGGCATCGCGGCGGGCATCGGATTCGTTGGCGCCGGCACGATCCTTAAACTCAGCAACGAGCGCGAGGTGCGCGGTTTGACCACGGCCAGCTCGATCTGGTTGGCCGCTGCCCTGGGCACGGTCGCCGGGATGGGCGAATACGCCCTGGCCGCCGCAGCCGGCGTGGTCTCCATTTTTATCATGGGCGTGCTCCGGCCGGTAACCAAACCCTTGTGGAATGACCGTCCGATCGTCGCTCCGCCGCACTGGGATAAACCCACCGCATCCGGCCGGCCGACCACGCCGCCGGCGGGACCGGTCGGAGCTCCGCTGGCGAAGCGGCGCAGATAAGCACGTCGCAACATTTGATTCGGCTTTACCCTCCCGCTGTGCGGGAGGGTGTTGTCGCGGGGTTTCACCGAAAGATCTATGCCGACGTGCTTAGTCGCTCGGCTGGGGACAGCCGAGCGGCTTGGTTAGGCCAAGATTTCGTGGACGACGCGGCCTTTGCCTTCCAGCAGCGAACGTTCTTGGTTGTTCTGCTCGAATACCAACTGTTCGCCGTCCAGGCCGAACAGGTGCAGCAGCGTGGCGTGGTAGTCGAAATGATTGACCGGGTTTTCGACCGCTTTGTGCCCGAACTCGTCGGTCGTGCCGAAGGTCATGCCGCCTTTCACGCCGCCGCCGGCCAGCCACATGCTGAATCCGTAGGTGTTGTGATCGCGGCCGACCTTGGCCGCTCCGGCGTCGTTCTGAATGACCGGCAGACGTCCCATCTCCCCGCCCCAGTGAACCAGGGTGGAATCCAGCAAGCCGCGTTGTTTGAGATCCGCAACCAGCGCGGCCGAGGGCTGATCCACCTTCTTGCACGCCGAGGGCAATCCGGTGCGGATGCTGCCGTGGTGGTCCCAGCGTTGGTTCTCGGTAAAAACCTGCACGCAGCGCACGCCGCGTTCGACCAATCGTCGGGCGATCAGGCAGCGCTCGGCGAAATCCTTGCAGGCCGGATCGTCGCAGCCGTACAGCCGTTTGGTGGCGGCCGATTCCTGGCTCAGGTCGAGTGCTTCTTTGGCCGCGGTCTGCATCTTGGCGGCCAGTTCGTAACTGGCGATCCGCGCCTCCAAATCCAACTCGCCCTGCCGCTGCTCGAGGTGTTGCCGGTTCAGATGCGAGAGGTACTCCAGGTACTGCTGTTGGGCTTTGCCCTTCAAACGCTGCGGCGGCGTGAGGTTCATGATCCGCGGTTCACTGGGGCGGACCACGGTGCCTTGGTACAGCGACGGCAGGTAGCCGTTGGTCCAGTTCTCGACACCCATCACCGGCAACTGACCCGGGTCGATCAAGGCCACAAAGGCGGGCAGTTCCTGCGTCTCGCTGCCCAGCCCGTAGGTCAACCAACTGCCCAGCACCGGTCGCCCGGTCAGGATCTGGCCGGTGTTCATGGCCTGGATCGATTGGCCGTGATTATTGACGCCCGTTTGCATCGAACGGATCAGGCAGATGTCATCGACCACGTTGGCCAGATGCGGTACCAGTTCCGACAGTTCGGTGCCGCACTCGCCGCGGGGGGCGAATTTCCAGGGGCTGGCCAAAACCTTGGAGCTGGCCTGGGCGGCGTTATCGTATTTAATTTCGCCGGGAAAGGTTTTTCCGTCGTACTCGTTCAGTTTGGGCTTGGGATCGAACAGGTCGATGTGACTGGGACCGCCCTGCATCCACAGCGAGATCATCGCGCGGGCTCGCGGCGGATGTTGCGGCGGCTGGGGATCCAGCGAGTAGGTGCGGGGTTCGGGTTTCAGCCGTTCCGAATTCGCGGCCGCGCGGTCCTGCTGCAGCAAACTGGCCAGGGCCACCGAACCGAGGCTCATCGCGTTGGTGGCCAGGAAATGTCGGCGTGAGTTACGCTTGGGGTCCACAGACAACTTGCTTCCCTTAGTCGACGTATAAAAATGGATTGGAACTGAGCAGCGCCTGGCAGAAGCTGGTCATGGCTTCGTCGGCTGGCTGGAGCGGAGGCGTTTTCGATTTCGCCGCTTTGCCCGGCTTCGGCAGCGATGCAAAGTGGGTGGTCTGCGCCTGCACGAAGGCAACCGCCTGCTGGACATCCCGGTCGCTGGGTGTGGTGGCATAAGCAAGCCGCCACGCCAGCCGCACCTGCGTCTCAACATCATCGCCGGCTTCGCGCCGCAGTCGCCGGGCAAACCTCTCGGATGCCTTTAGGACGAAGGGGCTGTTCATCAACATCAACGACTGTGGCGAAACCGTCGAAGCGCTGCGGACGGTGCAGTTGGGTTCCATCCGCGGCATATCGAAGGGATCCAGTACCGACAGCGGACGGCTGCGGCGGACCTGGATATAGACGCTCCGCCGCAGGTCCTCGTTGTGCATCGGCAGCACCGCGCCGGGGCGGCCTGCGCTCAGGTTCTCTTTGCCGATCACGAACTGGCCGACTTTGTTGGCCATCACCGGCACGGCCGGTCCGCCGGCCTTGAGATTCAAATCGCCCGAGACCGCCAGCACGCTGTCGCGAAGCGCCTCGGCTTCCAGACGCCGCACCGGCATTCGCCAGTACAGCCGATTGTCCGCGTCGATCGCTTGACCCTTGGCATGACGCCCGGATTGCTGACGATAGGTCGCCGACATCATGATCACCCGATGCAGATGTTTAACGCTCCAGCCGTTGGCCGTGAACTCATCGGCCAACCAGTCCAACAGTTCGGGGTGCGTTGGCTCCACGCCCAGGGTTCCAAAATCCGCCGGCGTGGGAACCAGACCTTGGCCGAAGTGCAACAACCAGATGCGGTTGGCGATCACGCGCGCGAACAAAGGGTGTTTACCGCTGGTCAACCAACGGGCGTAAGCCAGGCGGCGGCCCGTGGTGGGACGCGACGGATCGTCGACGGCGATCGGCACCCCGCCGGGCGGGGCCAGCACGCCCAATTCGCCGGGAGCGACGAGCGTGGTGGGTTGCTCGTGGTCGCCGCGATGAAAGACGAAGGTTTCGGCGGGCGGCTGGTCGACCGGTTCCCAGACGGCGCGGACGAATTGTTCCAGCGGTTTGCGAGCCCGGACCGCCGCCGCTTGGTCGGCCATCTTTTTCAGTTCGTTTGCGGCCGCTCGGTCGTACAGGTACAGCGAGCCGGCCGTGACATTCACGCTGGGGTGTTTTTTCAGCAACTGCTTCTGCTCGGCCGTGCGTTCCTTGGCCGGGGTTGCACGAGCGGCGGAGATGGGTTCGTGCAGGGCCGAATCCAGTTTCGCCAGCTGTTTCTGGAACGTCGCTTCGATGAACTCGTTCTGCTTCTTCGTCCGCTCGGCCAAAATCGCTTTGGCTTCGACTTCCAGTTCCGCCGCGGTCGCTCGATCGGCATCGGTGTACAGCGAGACGCGCCGGCGGCTGGGCGGCAGCCATTTTTTCGGGTTCAGGGCCGGTTCAAACAGCGCGCGAAACGAATGGTAATCCTTGTGGGTGATCGGATCGTAGCGATGGTTGTGACACTGGGCACAGCCCACGGTCATTCCCAGCATCGAACTGGACACGATCTCGATGGTTTTGGCGACGACGTCGTTGCTGGCCAGCGCCTTGTCGACGCCCTTGATGCCGGTGCCGTCGGGAGCCATCCGCAGGAATCCGGTCGCCACCAGCTTTTCGGTTTGCTCCGCGTCGAGGTTTTCAAACGGCGGGGTCAGCAGTTCGTCGCCGGCCAATTGTTCGGTGGCGAACTGGTCGAAGGGTTTGTCGTCGTTAAACGCGGCGATCACGTAGTCGCGATAGTGAAACGCATGGGGCCGCAAGGGATCTTCGGTGGCGTAGCCTTCGGAGTCGGCGTATCCAGCCACGTCCAACCAGTGGCGCCCCCACCGCTCGCCGTACTGGGGCGAAGCCAACAGCCGGTCCAGTAACCGGGCGTAGGCGCCCGGACGCGTATCTTCGATAAAGGCTTGGACTTCGGCCGGCGTAGGCGGCAATCCCAACAGGTCGAAGGTGACGCGGCGGATCAACTGGGCTCGCTCTGCCGCCGGCGACAGGGACAACCCGACAGCCTGCTGACGTGCCAAGATAAAGTGATCGATGGGGCTGGTCGCGGCAGACGGGTCAGTCACCTCCGGCAAGGCCGGCCGCTCGATGGGCTGATAAGCCCAGTGTTGCCGTTCCTGTTGGGTGATGTACTGGTCGGGATCCAAGTCTTCGGGTTCGGGTTCGGTGGCGATGGCTCCCTGGCGGATCCACCGTTCGATGGTTTCGATTTCCGCTTCGCTGGGCCGCAGCGGAACTTCGGCCGGAGGCATGTCGCCATCGCGAACGTACTGATACAGCGGGCTTTCGTCGGGATGACCAGCCACGATGGCTTCGCCGCTATCGCCGCCGGCAACGACCAGGCGTCGCAGTCTCAGGTCCAGTCCACTTTCGGCAACGCCGGCTTCGCCGTGGCAGTGAAAGCAGTGGGTTTTGAAGATCGGCCGCACGTCCTTCTCGTAGGTGACCGTGTCCGGATCCAATGCGGCCCGGTCTGTGTCGCCGGCGGACGCTGCGGATGGTTCGGCCGCAGCCACGCGACTTGCAGTGCCGACGAGGATCGCACCCACGCCAATGGTTGCGGAGACCACCCCCAACAAAACGATCTTGCTCGGGGCGAAACGTGGTCGAGAACGAACCGTTCGCGTCATGGTGGTGGGGTCCGATGGGGAAGGGCTTCGTGTGACCGGTCGATGCGGAAGAAACCGGACGAGGCGTTTTGGGTGGGGAGGGGCGCGGCGGGGCGCAAATTGTAACCGCAAACAGGCTTGTAACGCAAGTTTCCTCGGCTTTTCGCCTCGGGGTACCGCCAGTGGCGTCTCGGCAACACTGCCCCGGGAACTTCGCTCGCCGCCGCCCTCAGAACGGGCACAGATAAACGCGGCGCTGGGCTACCGCCTGGGGCAGGATCGTGAAAAGCATGCCGGCCGCTAGGGGGCGTGACTGAGTTGGCACTGCGAGATCTGGACCAGGTTGTCGCCTGTTTGAGCGATCGACACGGTACTCTCGTCGGTTTGATCGTCGCGGATCAGACAACCGGTCACCAGGGTGTGCGTGACTTGATCGAGCAGAATTCCGCAGCGGCCGTAGTCCAGCAGGGTGCAGCCGGTGATGTTGAATCGCTGACAGCGGCGCAGGACCAATGCCGCTTCGCCGCCGGCCCGACCGTAGAAATGGTTGCCGACGAGCGTGCAGTCGGCGCAGTCGACGAAGCGTACGCCGAGCGCAGCGTCGCTGCCGTCACCGTAGCCGTAGCGAGGATTGCGATCGAAGACGTTGCCGCTGAGCACGACGTTGCGGCAGTTCTCGACGACCAGGTTCTGGGTGTAGCCCTTCCAGATCGTGTTGCCGGTGATCGTGACGCCACGAGCATTCTTCAGCTCGATATTCACTTGCACGTCCGAAAGGATGTTGTCGGCAATGGTGATGTTGCCGTGCCGCACCTCGTCGGTGAACGGCCGTGGTATCGAACCGCAATCGATGCGGATATTAGCCGAATCCTTGGTATCGTGAGCATGTTGGATCGTACAGCCGACGATGGCCACTTCGCCGATGGACGTGCCCGAGGCGTCCAGTTCGATGTTGGCGCTCGGGGCGGCGTCAGGGCCGCCCATATTGCCTTCGATATCACAGCTGCCGATCTGCAGGTTGCGGATCTCGCTGTCCTTCAGCACGATTCCGCCGCGATCGTTGTAACTGATATGACAGCCCACGACGTTGATCTGATGCAGGTTTAACTTGTCCAGAAACAGGCCCACGCCGGTACAGTCGTAGATGTGGCAGTCGGAGATGGTGACGTTGCGATTGCGTCCGGTCAGACGAATGCCGTGCAGGGCTTCGCGAACCACGACGCGCGTCAGGGTCAACTGCATCGTGCCGTCGGCTTCGATCCCGACGGCCTGTGGGTGCGAACCGAGGATTTCGATGCCATCGACCATCGGCGAACTTTGCCGGTGCCATACCTGTTGGTCAAAGGTCCGGGGCGAGGCGGTTCCATCGTGCGTGCCGACAAAGCGAAACGCGGGGCCCGGACCATCCATGACCACGCGCGCCACGCCGTGCCCCTGGATCGAAGTCCGCTCGACGCGGTCGAGTTCGATCACCACGGGTTTGCTCAATCGATACGTGCCGGCCGGCAGCGAGATGTTTCCCGTCGACGCGTCGACCAGGCTTTGCAGCGCGGCCGAGTTGTCGGCTTGGCCGTCGCCGACCAGTCCCGCAGCCGTTCCGCCGGCATCCGCTGCGTCGCGGGCCGGTGCATCCTGAGCGGCGGCGGAAAACGCCGTTGCCGCAAGGAGAGCCAACGTCAACAGGCCCGGGCAACGCAGAGGGCAACCATCCAATCGATCGTTCATCGAAAACACTTTGCAAGGGGGAAGGGAAGGGCGTCTTCGCCGCGACATCCGGCGACGACACGGGCTGTCGATTTCTTGAGCCGTTTAGGCGATAGCCTCGGTTTCGTCAGCGCAAATACCGGCGCTAACGCCCAAACGGCTCGCCTAAAAGATGCGTTGTCAAATACATCGACAGCTCGGAAACGCAGCGGGCGGGAGGTGCATGATAATCGCTGGCGACGATGTTCGCGGCGGGGCATCCGGTTTAAGATGGCCAACTCGCGAAATCACCCTGTCTCGCCTCCTGCCACGCCTTTCCTTGATCCTGCCACGCCTTCCCGTGACCAGCATGCAACGTTCGCTTTGCTTCATTGCCATCGTTCTGATATCCGTGGTTCCGCTGGCGGCCCAGTCGCCGGCGGTGTCTCGGCCCAATGTTTTATTTATCTGTGTCGACGACCTGAACGATTACATTTCCCCGCTGGCCGATCATCCGGGCGTCCGGACACCCAACTTCGAATGGTTGGCCAAGCGATCCGTCACATTCACCAACGCCCACTGTGCGGCGCCAGCTTGTCATCCCTCTCGCGTCGCCGTACTGACGGGCGTTCATCCGGTTAAAAGTGGCTTGTACGAAAACCTGTTCCGCGCCCATGGTCCGCGTTGGCGTCATGAATCACCGGTGCTGGAGGACGCGGTGGTGCTCTCGCAACACTTCCGCGATCACGGCTACCACGCCGCCGGCGGCGGCAAGGTCTTTCACACCCTGCAGTGGACGCCGGGAGATTCGCAGAACGATCCCAGTGCCTGGGACACCTACCGGGGCGACCCGCTGGATCCGATCTCCGGCGATTGGCCGCGACCGGCGTTTGTCCGTACCACAAATCAAAATCGGGGCTTCGTCGGCAAGCGTCCGCTGAACTTCTATCTGTTCGGAGCCGCTCCGCTGGAACTCGGGCCGGAGCAAGGTGACGGGGCGGTGGTGGACTGGGCGATCGACCGGCTGCAGTCGCCGCCCGACCAGCCGCTGTTTCTGGCCGTGGGCCTGTTTCGTCCTCATATCCCCTGGGAAGTCCCGGCGCAGTGGTTCGACCTTTACCCCGTCGAACGCGTCCAATTGCCGCAGTATCGCGAAGATGATCTCGAAGACGCGTACAGCCACGGCCGCGAATCGTGGCACCGTTGGGTCACCGACAACGACCAGTGGCGGCATTTGATGCGGGGCTACTTGGCTTCGATCAGTTACGTCGACCACCAGCTGGGCCGGCTGCTGGACGGCCTGGACGCTTCGCCGTTGGCCGACAACACGGTCGTGGTGCTGTGGAGCGACCATGGGTTTCACATCGGCGAGAAAGAGAACTGGGAAAAGTTTGCGCTCTGGCAACAGACCACGCGTGTGCCCCTGTTTATCCACGCGCCGGATCTGTCGCAGGACGGCGCTCGGACGCAGCAGCCGACGACCTTGACCGACTTGTATCCGACGTTGTGCGAATTGGCCGGATTGCCGGTGCCGCCGCAGTGCACCGGCACCTCCTTGGTGCCACAGATGCGTGAGCCCAGCGCCGTGGACGACCGCGTTTCGCTGACCTCCTTTGTCTTCAAAGACACGGGCCGGCGGCCGTCGCATGGGATCAGTGATCGGCGTTACCGCTACATCCGCTACCACGACGGCTTCGAGGAGCTGTACGATCTGCAGCGCGACCCGCACGAGTTCCACAATCTGGCGGGGCAAGTCGAGTACGCGGCGGTGCGGCAGCGGCTTTCGGCACGGCTGCCGGACGAAGCGGCCGACAGCGTCGGACCCGCCGTCGATTCGCCCTATCACCGACCGCGGAACTAACAGTGGCATAGGCTTCCAGCCTGTGAAGAGTAGCACGGCTGTCCCAGCCGTGAACCAACACAGCTGTCTCGGCCGGGACAGCCGATGCCACTTTGCTGGTTTTTTTGCGCCCTGGTTCTCTCGCTTGCGGGCCAGGACTGGTGGGGCGAACCGGCGACCATCGCAGCGGCCGCTCGTCAACCCGCCGGTGCGGCCCGCAGGACGCCAGCGGCAGGCGAGCTCCGGCGGCGGTACACTGGGTTTAACTTGCCCGCGAAAGCCTTTTCAGCTGAGGTTGCGCTGCTGTGTGGAACGCTGTGGAAACATTTCTGGATGCCGTCTTTGCGGGACCCATGTGGCCGGCCTCGGTACTGATGGGACTGCTGCTGTGCTATTTGGTCCTGTCGCTGATCGGTGCGGTCGATATGGACCTGGACGGTCCGGACGCGGATTTGGGGGGCGATCCGGGCATGGACCTCGACGCGGCCGATCTGCCGGATGCGCCGGACGCGGATTTCGATGTCGACGTCGATGCGGCGGCCGGTTCACCCACGGCCGATCTGGAAGGGGCGCATCAAGCTTCGGACCTGTTCGGTGGTGCCGGGGCGATGACCCTGCGGTGGCTGAACCTCGGTAAGATCCCAATCATCATCTGGGCGGGCACGTTCACGCTGTTGTTCTGGTCGGTTTCGTGGTTGTTGTGGAACCATTTTGACATCCCCCGATACGAACCTACCCTTCTGACGAGTGTTCTGCTGTCGATCCGCAACGTGGTCATCGCCGTCGGGCTGACGAAACTCGCTACAGGCCCGATGACCCGAATTTTCGCGCCCGAACCGCAGTACGATGCGGCCTGTTTGATGGGCAAGGAGTGCACCGTTTCGACCAGCAAGGCCACAGCGGAGTTCGGACAAGCCCATTACCGAACCGATGCCGCGCCCTTACTGCTGAACATTCGTACCGACGGACCGCAACTAACCAAAGGCGATCGAGCCCGCATCATCGGTTTCGATCCCCATAAACGCATTTACATTGTTTCCCAGGTAGATCCAGAGGTGCCCTCATGATGCTTCCCGTGTTGTTCGGTTTGTCGGGGGCAACCGAATTTGCCTTGGTCGTGATCGGCGCCGCGATTTTGTTGCTGATCCTGGTCGTGATCGTTTTCAGCAAGTACTACGTCAAAGTCGGCCCCGATGAGGCGGTCGTGCGAAGTGGTTCCGGCGGGCTGAGGACGTGCACCGCCGGCGGTATCTTTGTGATTCCGCTGCTGCAGCGCAGCGAGTACATGGACCTGACGCTGAAGAGCTTTGAGATCGCTCGAGAAGGTTCCGAAGGTCTGATCTGTCGCGACAACATCCGGGCCGACATCCGCGTGGCCTTCTTCATCCGCGTGGATAAGTCGTCGGAGGAAATCAAAGAAGTGGCTCAGTCGATCGGCGCCCGCCGCTGCAGCCAACTGGAAACCCTGCGGGAATTGTTCGACGCCAAGTTCAGCGAAGCTTTGAAAACGGTCGGCAAACAGTTCGACTTTGTTGATCTGTACGAGAAACGTGAAGAGTTCAAGGAAGAGATTCTAAAGGTCATCGGCACCGACCTGAACGGTTACCGCCTGGACGACGCGGCCATCGACTTTCTCGAGCAGACCCCGCTGGATCTGCTGAACCCGCACAACATCCTGGACGCCGAGGGGATCAAGAAGATCACCGAGCTTACCTCGAACGAGAAGGTCAAAGAAAACCAGTTCACCCGCGACAAAGAAAAGACGCTGAAGAAGCAGGATGTCGAAGCGGAAGAAACCATTCTGGAACTGGAACGCCAACGCGTCGAAGCGGTCGAAAAACAAACCCGAGAAATCGCCGAGATCAAAGCTCGCGAACAGGCTTCGGCAGCCAAAGTCCAAGAAGAACAACGCCTGGAATCGGTGCGCGCCCGCATTCGTACCGAAGAAGAACTGGGCATCGCCGAGGAGAACAAACAACGCCAGATCGTCGTCGCACTGCGCAACAAAGAACGCACCGACGCGGTCGAACAGGAACGCGTCATCCGTGATCGCGACCTCGAGTCGACCGAACGCTTGCGGTTGGTGGGTGTGGCCGAGATCGAAAAAGAGAAAGCGATCGAGGTTGAGAAACGCAATATCCAGGAAGTGATTCGAGAACGCGTCGCGGTCGAACGCGCCGTGGTGGAAGAACAGGAACGCATCAAGGACACCGAAGAAGTCGCGCAGGCCGAACGGCTGAAGAAAGTGCAAGTGACGGCGGCCGAAATGAAGGCCGAGGAGAACTTGATCGAACGCGTCAAAGCCGCCCAGGCCGAACGCGAAGCGGCCGATCTGTACGCCGAAAAGGTACGCATCGAAGCCGAAGCCAAACGCGACGCTGCGGAAAAGGAAACCGCCGCCGCCAAAATGACCGCCGAAGGCACCGCGGCGACCTCCGCCGCGCCGGGATTGGCCGACGCCCAGGTGCAGGAAGCCAAAGCGGACGCCCTGCAGAAGGAAGGCCTGGCCGAAGCGACCGTGCTGGAGAAGAAAGCCGTGGCCGAAGCCAAGGGCATCGAAGCCAAAGCCGAAGCGATGGAAAAGCAAGGCCTGGCCGAAGCCAAGGTCTCGCTGGAGAAATACCACAGCGAAGCGACCGGCATCACCGAGAAGGCCGAAGCCATGAAGCAACTGGACGGCGTCGGCAAGGAGCACGAAGAGTTCAAGATCAAGATCGAAAAAGAACAAGCGGTCGAGATCGCCGCGATCGATGCCCAACGCGGCATCGCCGAGAGCCAGGCCGGTGTGGTCGGCGACGCCCTGCGGGCCGCCCGCATCGACATCGTCGGTGGCGACGGCGAGTTCTTCGATCAGATCACCTCCGCCGTCAAGGGCGGCAAGGCGATCGACCGCTTTGTCTACAACAGCCGCGTGGCGACCGATGTCAAAGACACCTTCTTCAACGGCAACCCGGAATACTTCAGCGACAAACTGCTGGAGTTGACGCGGCAGTTCAACCTGGACACCGGCGACGTCAAAGACCTGTCGATCGCCGCCCTGATCGCCAAGTTGATGGGGTTGGCCAAGACCGAGGACGTGCGCCAACAATTGACCTCGCTGCTGGGGATGGCCAGTTCCGCCGGCGTCGCCGACCAACCGGTCCAGCGTCTGACGACGGCCGCTGCAGCCAAGTCCAACGGGACTCCGAAGAACTAGTCCACCGCGAGGCACGTTGCTTTGACTGCTGAAACCACCATGACCAGCGGCACCTACGAGGTGCTACGCAATCGGCTGCGTGAGGCCGCTGGTACGCTGCGGGAGCGGCTGGCCGCTCTCAACAACGAGCGGTCGGCGACGTTCGGCAATATCGAAACGCATCTGCTGTCGACCGAACGGATCACCACCGAACACAACTGCGTGCCTCGCGACCTCGTCGCAATCGGCAACTGTTTTCTGTTCGGTTACAACGTCCAGTTCGGTTTGAAGACCGAAACCAGTCTGGCAGACGTGTTCGCCGCCTACCGGCTGGAGGATCGCACGTTCCGCTCGGTGGATCTGGCCGAGATGATCGACGACGATCGTTTTCAGCGCGACTTCCAAGAGCTGTACCGGTTCTACAAACACACCACCTTTGCAAAATTCTTTGTCGAAGGTGTGTTCATGTACATGGTGTTCCACGTCGGCAAATCGGTCTCGGACATCAAGACGTTCAAATGGCGACGGACCGGCGACCGGTTCGAGTACATCGATAACCGCAGCGATCACGAGGTTCGCTACCCGCCGCAGCACGCCTTCGAGTGGCAGCGAGCCACCCGCGACCAACACCGCTACGGCGAACACCCCCACGTTTCGATCGAAGACCGCGTATTCGTGGAAACCGTGGGCGGCGACCTGACCATCAAGGTGGAAGACAACACCGCCTCGGGTAAGGGCATCTACGCCGAACCGGTCGACAACCCCGACCAAACCCTGGACGACGCCGAAGTCTATTGGGCGTCGCTGGGGAACCTGATCCTACTAAAGATGGTCCCGTACCAAGAGGATCAGGCGCGGTACCTGTTGTTCAACGCCAAGATCCAAAAGGCGATGCGGCTGGACGACATCCAGCACGCCTGCATCCTGTTGCCCGATGACCACGGGATCATTTTTTCCGGCGGCTACTATCTGCAAACCGGCGACTTCAAACGTTTTGACCACGGTTTGTCCGAGATGCTGTACGCCCGCAGCATCGCGGCTAGCAACGGCGAAGATTATTTGTACGTGTTCTACAATCGCCGCCACGGCACGTACGTTCAACTGCGTTACAACGTCATCCGCCAGGAGGTCGACACGCCGTTGATCTGCAACGGACAGACGATCTTCGACGATGGTCTGATGGTCTGCTTTCGGGCCCAGGAACAGCCGCAGAAACATCATGCGATCCAGCTGTGGCAGACGCCGTTCACCGGTCCCGACTATGTCGCCCACAGCGACACGGATTCCATGCTGTTCAAAATCGGCAACAAGGAACTCGTCCGCGGGATGGCCGAATGCAGCGAAGTGTTGCAATTGATCGAAAAGGACGACAACTACGAAGGCTTGTACGTCGATCTTGGCAAGAAGGCCGGCGACATCCTGGACAGCTACTTCTGGCTGGACAAACCCGAGACCCAGCGGCTGGACGAACCGCTGCGGCAGATCCGCGAAGCGGCCGATGCGGCGGTGGAGGAATTCGAACGTGTCGTGCGGGCTCGTCGCGACACCGAGGAAAAGACGGCCGCGGTCGAAGACGCGGTGACGGACCTGTTCAAATCGATCGAACGTTCACGCTTCGAAACCATCGACGCGTTTGTCACCTCGCTGGCCGAACTTCGCTCGCAGCGCGGCCACGCCATCGGACTCCGCGAACTGCGGTACGTGGACCCGGACCGAGTGGAACGGCTGGAAACCGAGATCGCCGAGCGGAGCGACCGCGTCAGCCGGCGGTGCGTCGATTTTCTGCTGCACGACGACGCCCTGTTGCCCTACCGCAACCGAGTGGAAGAAACCGGCAATCACGTCGAAGCCGTGGCTACCGTAGCGGATGCAAAACGGCTGGATGAACAGATCGATGCGGCCGCCGGAGAGCTGGAACTGCTGACCGAAACCGTCAGCAACCTGAACATCGAAGACACGACCAAACGCACCCAGATCATCGACCAGATCAGCACCGTGTTCGCGGCCCTGAACCGGGTTCGCAGCCGTCTCAAGGCCCGCACGGCCGAGTTGGCCAGCGGCGAGGGACGCGCGGAATTCGCTTCGCAGCTACGGCTGCTCGAACAGACCGTCGCCGGTTATCTGGATATCTGCGACACGCCTGAAAAGTGCGACAATTACCTGACCAAAGTGATGGTCCAGCTGGAAGAGCTGGAAGGCCGCTTCGCTGAATTCGATGAATTCATCGAACAACTGACCCAGCGCCGTGAAGAGCTGTACAACGCGTTCGAGACCCGCAAAGTCCAGCTGGTCGAGAAACGCAATCGCCGCGCCGAGGCGCTCGCCGGGGCCGCCGATCGGATCCTGGGCGGGATCGAATCGCGGGCTCGCGGGATGGACTCGGCCGACGAGATTCTGGCCTACTTTGCCGCGGACTTGATGGTCGAAAAGATCCGTTCGATCATCGCCGACCTCCAGGAACTGGACGATTCGGTCCGTGTCGAAGACATCCAGAGCCGGTTGAAGACGATTCGCGAGGATGCCCTACGGCAATTAAAAGACCGCCAGGAACTGTACGAAGACGGTGGTGAAGCCATCCGTTTGGGGCGCCATCGATTTGCGGTCAATACCCAGAAGCTGGACCTGACGACGGTCCTGCGCGACGGTCAAATTTGCCTGCATCTGACCGGGACGCAGTTTTTCCAGCCGCTGGTGCACCCGGACCTGCAAGCGGCTGAGGATCTGTGGACGCAGGAGTTGGCCAATGAGAACGACGCCGTGTATCGCGCGGAGTTCTTGGCGGTCGAATTGTTCCAACAGTGGAGGGCGATACCGCCAGCCGAGCGGCCGAAGATCGATGCCGATTGGCTGCGGGGGCAGATCGGTGGCCGTTTTTCCGAAGGCTATGCCAAAGGGGTGCACGACCACGACGCCCTGAAGATCCTACAGACTCTGACCGGAATCGATCAGCAATTGGGGCTACTGCGATATGGCCCTTCGACCCGCGCCGTGGCGACGCTGTGGTGGCTGCGAATGGTGGATCCGCAGGTCAAGCAACGGTTGACCGACTGGGTCAATGGCTTTGCCAATCTGGCCCGGGCCTACCCCGACGCCCAACCCGCCCGGCAGTTCCGAGAACGAATCGTCGAAGTCCTGGAACAGACGAGTGCGGAGACGAATGCAGGGTCCACACTGCGGCTGCAGGATGTGTTTCCGGAAGTTTCCTCCGAAGCCATTGCCGAATACCTGTTCGCCCAGTTGATCGATCCCACCGAGCAATGGATCTGCAGCGGCCGCGCCTCGCACCTGCTGCTGGAGTTTCGCGACGCCCTGCCCGTCGCCGATCAACGTCAATTGTTGGAACGGTCCATCGAAGCGATTGCCGACTATCCGCTGCAGGTCTTTGTGTTGGCCCGCAACTGGGCCGACGCTTATTTGAAGAACCACGAAAGCGGCGAAGCACTGGATCCTGCGGAAGCCTACCGCGACGAACTGGCGCTGTTGATCGCGCTACATCCGGACACGTCGTTCGTACCTTCCGATGTGGCGATCGCCGTCAGGCTGGACGATATGGCCGGGGCGCATGATCGGATTCAAGACGGACGAATGGTCATTCATTATCACGAAATCCTGTCGCGGGTCTCGCAGTACCGGCAGGACGTCTTGGCTCGTTACCATCGTCTGCAGGAAACGAAACTGCGGCTGGTCGAAGAAGCTCGCCAGGACATGCGGCTGGACGAGTTTAAGCCGCGGGTGTTGACCAGTTTTGTTCGCAACCAACTGCTGGACGAAGTCTATCTGCCGATGATCGGCGACAACCTGGCCAAGCAGATGGGCGCCACGGGCGAAGGAAAACGCACCGACCGGATGGGCCTGCTGCTGTTGATCAGTCCGCCGGGTTACGGCAAGACGACGTTGATGGAATACATCGCCAACCGACTGGGACTGGTGTTCATGAAGATCAACGGGCCGGCGATCGGGCACAGCGTCACCTCGCTGGATCCGGCCGAAGCTCCCAACGCCGCGGCCCGCGAGGAAGTGGAACGGTTGAACCTGGCGCTGGAAATGGGCGACAACGTCCTGTTGTACGTCGACGACATCCAGCATACGCATCCGGAATTCCTGCAGAAATTTATTTCGCTGTGCGACGCCACACGCAAGATCGAAGGCGTGCACAACGGCCGCACGCGAACCTACGATTTCCGCGGCCGGCGGGTCGCCGTGGTGATGGCGGGTAATCCCTATACCGAAAGCGGGGAACGGTTCCAGATCCCGGACATGCTGTCCAACCGTGCCGACGTGTACAACCTGGGCGAGATCATCGGCCAGTCGCGAGACGCGTTCGAGATCAGCTATCTGGAGAACTGCTTGACCAGCAACCCCACGCTCGCGCCGCTCGCTTCGGCGTCCCCCAAGGATGCCCGCGCCCTGATCCACGCCGCCCAGCGAAAGTCGCTGGACGATCTGCAGCTGGAAAGCAACTTCTCGGCCGACCAAGTACGTGAAATGTTCCAGGTGCTGCAGAAGTTGCTGGTCGTTCGCGATTGTGTGCTGAAAGTCAATCGCCAGTACATCCGTTCGGCGGCTCAAGCGGATGCGTACCGCACCGAACCTCCGTTCAAGCTGCAGGGCAGCTACCGCAATATGAATCGCATCGCCGAACGTGTCGTCGCGGTGATGAACGAGGAGGAACTGCAGGCTTTGATCATCAGCAGTTACGAGCAGGATGCACAGACCTTGACCACCGACAACGAATCCAACGTGCTGAAGTTCAAGGAGCTGAACGGATTGCTCAGCGAAGAAGAGAAGCAGCGTTGGGAGGCGATCAAGTACGCGTTTGTCGAGAGCGTCAAGATGGCCGGCATGGATTCCGAAGACCAAGCGGCACAGCTGATGCGGCAGTTGCAATCGATGCGAGATGGTTTGGAATCGATTCGGCAGGTGATCGCCAGGGCCGTCGCCGCGCAGGACGATTCCGCCGAGGTTCGCATGGACGAACGCGTCGACGCGCTGCGACAGAGTTTTTCCAATGCCGGCCAACAGCTGGCCGACGCCTTGCAACAAACGTCGACCCAGCTGCAAACGATCAGCCGCCAGAGAGCGGAACAGCCGCCGGAGCAGAAGTACATCGTCCAGCACAAAGTTCCTCGCGTGATGCTGGAGCTGGTGCGAGGCCAGTTTCATCTGATGCAGGAATGGATGCGACCCCTGGTGATGGAAAGCGGTCAGAACGGGCGCCAGTTGTCGGACCTGAAGAAGTTGGTCGAAACAACGCTGGCCAACTACGACCGGTTGCGAAGCGAGCTGGAAGACGCGTCGGAAAAGTAGCCGCCGGGCGCTACGACTTCAGCAGCCGCAGACCATTGCTGATCACCAACAGCGAGGCGCCCATATCGGCGGCGATCGCCGCCCACAGGGAGGCGAATCCGGCAAAGGTAAGCACGACGAACAACAGCTTGATCGCCAGCGAGAACGCGATGTTCTGCCGGATGATCCGCAACGTCTTTCGCGAATGGCCGATCAACCACGGCAGCCGCGAAAGGTCGTCGGACATCAGAGCAATATCAGCCGTTTCGATTGCTGCGTCCGTGCCGGCGGCGCCCATCGCCAGTCCCAGGGACGACCGGGCCAAGGCCGGAGCGTCGTTGACGCCGTCGCCGATCATCGCCACGAACTCGTGTTGTTCGACCAAGCGTTCCACGGCCAGAACCTTGTCTTCGGGAAGCAGTTCGGCGTGGACCTGGTCGATGCCCGCCTCTTTCGCGATGGCTTTGGCCGTCCCCGCGTTGTCACCGGTCAGCATCACAATCTGTTCGACACCTTGGCGATGCAGCCGATCGATCACGTCGCGCGTTTCTTCGCGGATCTGATCCGCCAGCGTAATAAAGCCGCACACGTGGTGGTCGTTGCCGACCACCACGACGGTACGGCCCGCGCTCTGCATCGCCTCCAGTTGCCGGTGCACCTCGGGCGTTTCCTGACCACGCTGCTCCAGATAGCGATGCGACCCTAGCCAGTAAGGCTTGCCGGCGATCACCCCCGAAGCGCCCTTGCCCTGGATCGTGGCAAATCGTTCGGCTTCGGGAATCGGAATTCCCCGCGCTTCGGTTTCCGCGATGATGGCCCGAGCCAGCGGATGATTGCTGTGCCGTTCCAGGGCCGCGGCACGGGTCAGCAGTTCCACTTCGTCGTGACCGTTCATCGGCACGATGTCGATGACCGCCGGCGTGCCTCGCGTCAACGTACCGGTCTTATCCAACGCGATGGCTTTCAGTCGTGCGGGCACCTCGACAAAGATACCGCCTTTGATCAACACGCCGTGACGGGCGGCCGCTGCCAACGCGGCCACGACGCTGACCGGCGTCGAGATCACCAGCGCGCACGGACAGGCGATCACCAACAGTACGAGTGAACGGTACAGCCAGTCGGACCACTCGCCACCGAACAGCAGGGGCGGGACCAACAGGATCAACAGGGCCATCAACATCACGGCCGGGGTGTAAACCGCCGCAAAGCGTTCGACCCAACGTTCCGAAGCGGCGCGCTTGGAGCCGGCGTTATCGACCATCCGGATGATTCGCGCCAGCGTCGTATCCTCCGCCGCCTTGGTGGTTTCGATCTCCAGCAACCCGTCTCCATTGATCGTGCCGGCGAAGACTTCGGCACCTTCGTCCTTTTCGACGGGGACGCTTTCGCCGGTGATCGGGGCCTGATCGACGCTGCTGGCTCCATCGCTGACGAAACCATCCAAGGGAATTTTCTCGCCCGGCCGCACCACGACCGTCGATCCGATCGCCACGTCCGCGGGGGCCACGTCTTGGATTCCGCCCGAGGCGTCGCGCACGTGGGCGGTGGGAGGCGACAAGTCCATCAGGGACGCAATCGCGCGACGCGCCCGTCCGACGCTCCACGATTCCAACAACAGCGAGAACGAGAACAGAAAGGCCACGGTCGCCCCTTCGAACCATTCCTCGATCAGGACCGCGCCGAGAACCGCGACCGACATCAGTAGATTCATGTCCGGACGCAGCGAAACCAGCGAACGCCAAGCCTTCGGAAAAACCGTCAACAAGCCTGCCAGAATGCCCAGACTGTACAACCCGATGGCCACAGGCGGCACCGCTTCGCTGCCGCCCACGGCCAGCTGCACTACCAGACCGGCCAGTCCGAACAGACCGCTGAAAACCGTCAATACGGTTCGCTGGTGCTGCTGCCAAAAAGTGCTTTCACCGGCGTGCTGGGCGTCCTGCTGCCAAGGCTCGGCCTTCAGCCCGGTGCGCGCGATCGCCGCCAGGATGTCGGCTTCGGAAGCGCCCGTTCCCGCCCGGTCCACCGTCAGCTTGCCTTTAAGGACGTCGAACCCCAATCGTTCCTCGTCCTCGACGACCGGCAGCAGCTCCCGCTTCAGCATCGCCACCTCTTCGGCGCAGTCCAGTCCGTGAATTCGCAAACGCATGTCGGTCGACATCAATAAGATTCCTCTGACTCCAACGGAAACTAGGTATCGAAACGTTTACGCCCACTCCCCGCCGGACCTGGGCAAGACCCCTGCCTACCTGCTCGACACACTGTGTACATGATGGCACCGCGGCAAGACGCCGTCGAATCGCCGGCGCGGGGTTTGCTATATCCTGATTGCATGGACCCGATCTCCATCGCATTGATTCTTGTGGGCGGTTTAACGCTGGGCATCGCCGCCTGCTCGGTTTGGCTCGAGCGCGCCCCCGTCTCTGCGCCCCTGCTCGCGCTGGTCGCTGGGTTCGCGGCCGGGCCGCAGGTGCTGGACTGGATCGATCCGGCTTCGTGGCGTGGCCAAAAGACGGTGCTCGTTGAAGAAGCGGCGAGATTCACGCTGGCCATCGGTTTGATGGGGGTCGCCCTGCGCATTCCAGCGGCGACATTACGGCGGCGCTGGAAGTCGCTGGCCGTGTTGTTGTTGGTCGCCATGCCCATATCCATGCTGATCACCGGCGGACTGACCACGACCCTGCTGTCCGAGCCGTGGTTGCTGGCTTTGCTGATCGGAGCGATCGCCGCCCCCACAGACCCCGTAGTGGCCAGCTCGATCGTCACCGGCCGGCTGGCGGAGTCCCATCTGCCGCTGCGTCTGCGACGGATCATTAGTGCGGAGTCCGGACTGAACGACGGGCTGGCCTTCCCACTGGTTTGGCTGGCGATCCTGTTGGTCAACGATCATCCGGATGGCATATCGCATTGGTTAACGGTAACCCTGCTGTGGGAAGTCGGCGGAGCGATCGTCGTCGGCTGGGTGCTGGGCAGCCTGGCCGCTCGGGCACTGCGGCACGCCGAAGCACGGCACACCATTGAACGCACCGGCCTGCTGGGCTTTACGCTGGCCCTGACGCTGTTGACTCTGGGGCTTGCGAAACTGCTGCGAACCGACGATGTCCTGGCCGTTTTCGTCGCGGGTATCGCCTTTGACGCGGTCGCCACGCGATCGGACCGATTGCAGGAAGAACGCATTCAGGAAACCGTCAACCAGTTTTTCGTCATCCCCATCTTTGCGCTGTTGGGTGCGGTTCTTCCGGTGGAGCAGTGGCGTGAGTACGGCCTCGTCTTGTGGTTGTGGGCGGCGTCGATCCTGTTGCTGCGGCGGCTGCCGGTGTTGGTGCTGGGGCGGCGGATGTTGCGGCCGCTGCTGCGCAGCACCGACGCCGCCTTTGCGGGCTGGTTCGGACCGATCGGCGTGGCCGCCATCTTCTACGCCGCGTTGGCTCAGCGCGAGACCGAACAGGCGGCCGTTTGGCCCCTGGTCAGCGCATTGGTTGTCCTTTCGGTCATCGCCCACGGCGTCACTGCCGCCACCGCAATCCGCTGGTACAGCAAGCGTCGCTCCTGATGGCTCCGGCGGACTGCTCCGTGATGTCGCAACAACCACCTCTCGGCTCAGGTCTCGTCGCGAACACCGGATTTCGACGACTCGTATGTTGGGAAGTCGATGTAGCCACGAGGACCTGCCGAATACCAGAGCGATGTATCCGCGGTATCGGCCAACGGCCAATCGTTCGCAAACCGGTCTACCAGATCCGGGTTACTGATATAGGGCCGGCCGTAGGCAATCAAGTCCGCCTCGCCGCCCGCGATCGCTCGCTCGCCCGATTCGCGGGTGTATCCGACATTGCCCATCAAACGTCCGGAGTAGACCTTGCGAAAATCTGCCAACGTCATGACGGGGCCGAGCTCGTGGAAACCAAAACCGGTGCCATCCATCACGTGCAAGTAAGCGAGGCCATAGCGATCAAGCTGTCGTGCGACATAATGGAATTGCTCGCGATAGTCCGGCGAGCCCATGTCGTTGAAGGATCCATTTGGGGCGATCCGAACCCCGACCCGATCGGCCGACCAAACCGACGTAACCGCATCGACAACTTCTCCCAGCAGCCGATACCGGTTTTCGACGCTGCCGCCGTAGCGATCCGAGCGATGGTTGGATTTGGACTGAAGGAATTGATCCAGCAAGTAGCCGTTGGCGGAGTGGATTTCGACGCCATCAAAGCCAGCCGCTTTGGCCCTTTCGGCCGCTCGCCGATAGTCCTCCACGATCCCCGGCAACTCGTCCGTCTCCAGAGCTCGCGGCGTTTCATGCGGTTTCTTGCCGCCGGGCGTATGGACGCCGTCACCCTGGATCGCGATGGCCGAAGGCGCGACCGGCAGGTCTCCGCCGTGAAAATCACTGTGCGACGCCCGCCCGGTATGCCATAGCTGCAAAAACATGCGTCCGCCACTGTCGTGAACCGACTCGACCACCTGCTTCCAAGCCTGCTCCATCGCTGCGGTGTAGATCCCCGGCGTATTGGGCCAGCCGATGCCCTGTTGGGAAATCGTCGTCGCTTCGCTGATAATCAGTCCCGCCGCAGCACGCTGCGAGTAGTACTCCGCCATCATCGCGTTGGGCACGCGACGTTCACCGGCACGCGCCCGCGTCAACGGCGCCATCACGATGCGATTGGGCAATTCCAGCCCACCAATTTCGATCGGGGAAAATAATTCGGGATACGTGTCGGTTTGATTCGCGGTGGACATAGAAAACCCTGAAGGCAGACAAGGAAAGGTGGAGCGGCCCCCGGAAGGACGCAGTATTTCCCATTATCCACCGCCGACAAGTCGGCTCGGCGCTCGAGGTAGCTCTTGATGCGGTCAGCTTCGCTCGCCGCAGCCGCACGCAAGCCCCAACTCATGGGAATCGCTCCACCAAAGTACCGCCGCAACTCGCACGCGGTATCGCCAGTGCTGGTCCGATGATGCCGCTGCGCACCTGGAGGCAACGCCTGAACCGGCATGTTCACTTACATGTGGTGTTGATCGCCGGCGAGATTGGGACGGACTCGGGCGGTAGGGAAGAAACAAGGGGGGAGAACGACCGGTGGGTGCCGCTGCCGATCGACGAGGCCTCCCTGCGGTCACTGCGTGAAGAGCTTGCCACGGTCTACCGCGGTCAGTACGCGAAACGTTTTAGGGCTCGGGTAAAGGCTGGCAGGATTCGCATGCCGGGCGTGGAGCCGACGGATGAATCGGAACAGCAACAGGCCGCCCGTGAGTTGACTGCTCGCCTCTTGAAGAAGTCGTGGATTGTCGACCTGCAGGCCTCGCCGGCCCAGTGGTCGGGCAGCGGGGGCATCGTCAACTACCTGGCATCCTATGTGGCTGGCACGGCGATCAGCGATCACCGGATGGTCTCCGATAACGACAGCGGCGTCACCATCAAGCTAAAGGATTATCGCACAGGCGAGCGAACGACGGAGACGATGCCGGGCGTGGAGTTCGTCGAGCGTTTCGCCTCACACATCTGTCCGCGGCACAGTCGGCGAATCCGTTACGTCGGCCTGCTCGCGTCCAAGGGACGCCACGAACGATTGAAAACCTGTCGTCGACTGATCGCCCTGCACAAACACGTCGGCGACGCACCACAAGATCAGGCCGACCCTCAACCAGCCGACGAACCCGTTGAAGATGCCTTATCCCCCGATGACGAGCGTCGCGCGTTATTCACCGGTGAAGACAAAACAAGCATCGCGGCAGCTACCCGGCGCGTTGCCGGATGTGCAAACGACCGATGCAGCCACTCGAGCAGATCGATGGCCGGTTGACCCTCCGGATCTTGCCGTACCTCGTGCAGTTGATCGCCTGGCTCAGTGGCAAGACGGACGGTCCACCCAAGAAGGTTCCCTTGCTGGTCCCCGAACACCTGCGAGTCTTCGTCGCCGCCGAACTGAAGGCCGAACAACGTCGCCAGCAGCAGGCGACGGAGTCAATTCCGGAGCATCCCCCGCCATGATCGTGAAGCAAGTCGGCGAAGCCATCTGGCACTCCTCGCCCACCAAAAACGCTTCAGAAACAAGATCATTTTCTCCCCTCTCCCCGCCGGCCTGGGCAAGCACCACTTGCCCAAACCGGCGGAGAGAGGGGAGTAACTATTGGCATATAATTGGTTCCGCAAGCCCCAGAAGTGCAATCAGGCTTTCAACGAGAAACGGCGAGATAATAATGCTCAAATACACTTTGCGGTTTGCTTACCTGTGCTGGTTCAGCGGTAATTGGAATTGGGCGTCGAGTGGGTAGAACAGGGTGGTCGGCC
>NZ_WIAD01000054.1 GCF_009618275.1 Roseimaritima sediminicola | reverse complement strand
GTCAAGACTCGCCGGAGCCTGTGGGAGCGTACTCGCGCGGCAGCATTGTCGTTCGTGTTCACAAGCTTCCGGCAGCTCTTCGAAGCCATTCTCTTGGATCGCTGTCGCAACCAAGTCTATCCTGGCCCATCCGGCTAACGGGCCGACATTCGCCCGGCCACAAGGCCGCTTCAACGTCCAAACGCTACACAGCAGTGGCTCTGACCGAGCGCACTTGATGATCGACTGTGCAGTCAACAGAAAAAGGCAGTCTTTTTCGCGTCAAGCATGGGGCGCAGTGCGGTAAAACGAGTCTTCGCCGCCTTCCACCACCATCGTCATGCCTCCAAGCGCCTCCATCTGCTCGTCGCACCCACCGCCGGGCCGAAAAACAGCCATGGCCGGGAATTGCTGTCCAGGCGGTAAACCGTGCCGAACGTTCGAAACGGCCGAAATGCCGAAAGACTCCCGCCTACCTGCTTGGAAGAGGGGGGATTCGGATCCTGCTGTGAAGTTTCCAGGCAAGCTGCGCCGATGAAGGCGAGGAGGTAATTGCAGCATTAAGGTCGGGCACGCCCGCGCATGAAACAAGGATCAATGAAAGCATATGAAGCTAAGTTGATTTGTGCCGTTCCCTAAGCACGTAGCAATGGCGGGCAGGCAGCGCCGGGGTCGGGCCTTGTCTTCGGTGTTCGAGGCGGTTAGCAGTCAAAGGCTGCTCCTTTTGTTTTGCCTCCGCAGCAGGCCGATGGGGTTGTTGTTCTCACCGCAACTATAGCAGTGAGCCAGGTTGTTCTTCGGCTTCACGGTCGCTCGCGGTTCGCCACAGCCAGGACACTGGGCGCCGGGTTCCGCATTGGTCCGGAGGGCGACACAGCCGGGACGCTCCTCTATCGTCACTGTGAGGCTTTTGTTGGTTTGCTTGGGATGGGGGCCGGCGGTTGACACCTATTTTATCTACACGCGTCCGCTAGCAATTCACACCCCGGGATAATTTCGAGTGGTGCGAAATTTGCTTACAACTAGGGTGGCCCGAAACCACCATTTCGGCAGCGTTGTAATTCAGATGCCCTAGGAATCTCAGTTGCCAGACTATCCGGTTGAACCAGTCGTTGACCCAGGTGTCTTTCAGTGGAGAACTTACGTACGTCCGCCGGCGGACACGCTCCCAGTAGGCTATAACGATCGCTATGAAAGACTTGTTGCGGAGCATCTTTCGCCAGCACATCGAACGGCCGCTGGACTGCGAGCTTTGCCAGCCGACCACACGTCCAAGGCTTCCACGCAAGCAGCGTGGCGTTTTTTCAATGATAAAGCTTCTACGCTAAAGCAAGTTTTCTCTCCGATCTTAGCCAAAGTGCGATCGCAGATCCAAAGCGATTGCCAGCAGTTTGTCCCGGTCGCATGCGACTGGTGCAACCTTCACTACAAAGATCATCATGGCAAAAAGGGACGGGTGGCGTTATCGCGAATCCAGGACCTTGGCTACGAGATGTTCAGCGGACTCGCGTTGAACGACGTCGATGGTCAGCCGATAGGCCCGTTGTGGTTTGAACTTCGAGACGAACAAGGTGTACATTCGACGCGCTGCCATGAAGTGCGACGGGCAATTTCAGTACTCGACGAGGTCGCTGCAAGCATGGAGTTTGCTGCCAGTCTGAACCTCGGGCCGGTGCCGATCTTCATCATTGACGCCGAATGCGATAGCATCGCTCACCTTCGCCAGTGGGATGCCGCCGGAATGACTTTTCTGGTTCGCGGCCAAGCAAAGAACACCGCGAAACATGAGAACAAACGTCGCAATCTCAAGGAAATTGGCGATGTGCTCCATGACTCGGGTGGCTTCACGTACGTTCGAAAAGTCAACTATGAGGGGCGCAAGCTGCAGCAGTGGGTCGCTGAAACGGCCATCATAATCACTCGGCCGGCAAGACCAGAACGCCTCGGCGAACCTCGCAAATCCATTCCAGGGGTTCCTTTACCCTTGCGGTTAATCGTCAGTGAGCTTCGCGATGAAAACGGCGAGGTGGTTGCGACGTGGTATCTGTACACCAACGCGCCAGCATCGGTAGCGAGCGCTACAATTGTTCTTTGGTACTACTGGCGTTGGCAGATCGAGGATTTTCACAAGCTTCTAAAGGCAGCGGGCCAAGAGATGGAGCATTGGGGGCAGGAGACATGTGAAGCTATTGCTCGCCGCCTAGCAGTGGCGACGATGGCATGCCTGATCGTGTGGTCGCTCGCCCGTGACCCCGGCGAGGAAGCGGCTCAAATACGCCAAGTCTTGGTTCGTCTAAGCGGACGCCAGATGTCTCGCAAACGGCCAGTGACTGCGCCGGCGATGTTTGCTGGACTATGGGTTCTGCTTGCATTCGACGATGCATTACGAAAATACGACCTCGACGCTCTGCGGCAGTACGCCGCGAACGTGCGCAATAGAATTGCAAGCATCTTCCTGTAGATAAAATAGGTTGACACCGCCGGCGGGGGCTGTGTCGCCCTGCGGGCTAATCCGTGGGTTGAGGCGGAAACAGACCACGGTTGATCACGTCGGTGTCGATCGTCGTTCCGGTTTTCAGGCAGAGTCTAATTTTTCGCTGCGTCTCGGATCGCTCTTCCTTTTTGCTGAAATACCTCCAGTTGATCCGGCTGGGCGAGAGCATCGCCAATCTCGTAAACTGCCGTAAAGCACTCTTTGCTGAACTCCAGGTCGCCGCGAGCCTTCGCTGCTTCCGCTTGGTCTATCAGGTCTCGGGCAAGGCTCGAGACTGAAGCCATGAAGTCTAAGGCCTCGGCTTGAACGGCAGTTCGTTCACCTGCTGGAAGTTCCGCGAACTCTGATTCGCTCAGGTTCAGGTACCCTCGCGGCGAGTCAGAGAACATCTGATCAATGCCTTCGGATCGCAACAAGGCGACGCATTCTTTGAAGTCTCCCTCCGCTGCAAATTGGAACGCAGCGGTAAAACCATCGGTCACGTCGCCTCCGGCTCGTGTGGAAACTGAGCCCTCGCGGCTCGAACAACCTAAAGCCATTGCAAAAAGCAAGCAGTACACAAAAGTAAATCTGTCCATTTTTTCTTAAAGATCCTTAGGTGCAATTCGACGGGTCTGCGAAATCACCACAACAGGAATGCTCAACCGCTCAACCTTTCCGCTCTGGGTCGCAATCCGAAATACAAACACCCCTAACCATCTATTATTTTCCCATACAAACCCACGTTTAGGACTGACCCGAAAGACAATATAGTTGTTCTCGTTCTCCTTCTTAATTTCTACTGTCAGCAGCTGGTCTAGCCGTGAGGAGCTGTACATCAGCTTAATAGCGTCCAGCGACGCCGGTTCTACCCGAATGCGGGTCTCGAAATTGCTGTCCTCAGGATAGACTGGACCAATTGAAACCATGGACGGACTTGCCGAAACCGTACCTTGTATAACGCCTCGCAGTGTAAGTTGCTCAGTCTCTCCCAGCTTTTCGGATGTGCTGATTGTCGTGAAAATTTCACCTGACGCCGCATTGCTCCTAACCGTCATGACTGGATCTTCCATTGTTCCGGTGGTGCCCTGTACATTAATCCCGATGGCCGCATGGTCCAATTTAGGCGAATCCACTAAAGTGCTGGAGGCAAGCTTGATCCGCCGGTGGATAGGAAGCTGCTCTCTCGCAACAACTCCGAGATCTACGTCTTGTGCCTCGACTTTTCGCGGCCGCGAAGGGGGTGCAAACGCAGTAATAACTAGGCAGGGACTGACTGGGTCATTCGAAAAAATGTAGACCGGAGTCGTCTTTCCCTGCCGCACCTCTGTTTCACCTAGTTTCATGGAAACACGCAGTTTGCCACTGCCGCCCGGCGGAATGACTTTATGTGTTAACTCCGTCTCCACGCAGCCGCAGCCGGTTTGGATCCGATGGATCAGCAAGTTGCGATCTCCGCTGTTGCCTATGACTACAGACTTTTCTTTCTTTCTTGCGGGATGCACGCCGTCAAACTCAAGGGCACCTGCTGTCGCATAAATCTTCGGGACCGGCCGTGCCGTATACAGCCAAGCTACAACTGAGCAAATTACTATTGCAGGGACAAGTAAATGGGTTTTCAACGGACTGCCCTCGTTTTTATATGTATCCACACTAAGAAGGCCACACCTGCGAACATAACTAGCGCGAGGCCGGCACGGGGCCGTGGAAACTGCTCTGAGGATCCCTCTTGGATAGGTAACGCACCTGAGTTCCTTAGCCGCTTCATATTTAAATCGTAGTCGTCTACATGACCGGCCATTGATGGCGACAACGAAAATATGGAACGGTCGACCGGCGTGTTGATTTCTATAGATTCCTCCGGTAGAAAATACTGATACCGTGAAAGCTCATCGGTCACATCGACGATTTGCGGTACCCACACTTCAGCGTCGCCTACCGCCGCCGAAAACAGTTTCCGGCTGCTTATCGTCGACTTCCTGTCAGGCAGCTCTACGTAAACCGGAAAATAATCATGTTCTGTCGCAAGCTTGACGACCGCTGAAGGCAAGCCGTTTGCTTGAGGAAACCTCACTTCGACACATTCGTAGTTCAGATGCATTGCGCCTTCCGAAATGCTAAATCCGCCAACCTTTCTTTGCTGCCAGGAATCAACATCCCTAACGTCGCTCCAGTCATGCGCCAGATCCGGAAAGAGCCAGATATAGGGAAGAATCATTGGGTTGGGCATACCGTAGGGCATTGGCACCCGGTTGTTCTTCGAGAATGACAGCGTGTCCACTTTCTGGTCAAAATTCTGATATCGTTCGCCGTCAAATGCAAAGATCATCTGCGGTTGATTCAACCCCCCTTCCCCAAAGCTGACATCGGTTCGATAGTAATCGCCAGCTTGTGTAATTTCGTAATGAAATTCCGCGACCTCACCCTCGGCGGAGGTTGTTTTCTGGGTAACGCGACAAACGTAGTTGCGAATCTTGCTAACGGCCATCGCCGCTCGCTGTATTGAAACATGATCTCTGCCTGTCTCGCCGGAAGCTGCGGCAACCGTTGTGGCTATCAGGCTAAGGATAGCTACTGCCACATTGGGGCCGCTGCGAACATTCATCAAATCTTCCCGGAGCTTTTGGGCTGGTTAGAGTGTCAGTTCCTGTGGACACGAAGCAGTCGCCATGATGTTTGCACAACATCGCGACTGCGATTCGACGGTTGCTGGAATTCGTGCCTTTGGTTTAGAAGCAATCGGCGAGCGCTGGGTCGCCGCAGTAAGTTGCAGTGGGCGTGGCACACGGATACCCAAGGTAAGGGGCATAGACCAGTCCGCAATAAGTTTGGGTCGTGTTTGGAATCCACATCGGTCTACCGTACTCGTCGTCGTCGTTGTGAGGGACAACCTGAGGGATCGACGAAATCGTCCAGCAGCACTGCCCGCCTCCCATAGAGAAGTCGCAGGGGATCGCGTCATGTGTGCAGTCTACACCATTCGCGGAATCGGAACCGCTTACGCACCTGAGCGTAATCGCGAGAATCGCACAAATTGCAGTCTTCAACATCTCAGTCTCCTAAAGAAAAAGTTTTTAGAAAACGCAGAAGCATCAGCGATGGGTGCGATCCGACCGCTCGAATTTCTTCTGCAGCCACCGCTGCTTACCATTTAAGTTCGGTTTTGCAGACCCTTTGCTTTACTCAGCGGGGATCTAGAAAAATCGCACAACTGCCGCGTGGACGAACTGGACATGCGATGGTTAATCGCAAGATATCAGCCGTGAGTCGCGTGTCAATAGTGCGGATGTGATTCTTGATTGAACGAGTGTGGATTCACGCTTTTTTGAGCGGCTCGGTTCGGTCTTTCCGATGGAGTGTACGCAACTGCTGTTTAGACCTGCCCTGTTCGTGTCACCCTCGATGTCGTTAGCCATTGGGCCGTTATGAGATGTGTAGATCCGATCAACGCAGCACCCGTTTGGCAAAACACACGGTGCAATCGACCGCATCGAGTTCGAGTGTGCATGGGCGTTTGTGGCACGTGCTCCGACTAGCGTGAGGCCGCTCCTCAAACTTAGGTCGCTCGAAGAAGTCGTCATTCCGCCCGGCGAAGAGATGATTGTCGCAGCGCCGATAGGGCTTCGGAAAGGAAGTAGAGCACTGCACGTCGCTGCGTATTTGACAAGCTGCCAGATTTGCCGCTTGCATAGGGGTGAAGGATCTGCTGCAGCATTTGCACGTGATTGATTGCGTCTTGAGTGACTTCGTCGGCCCCAGCAGGATCGTCTACAATTGCATCTCCTGGAGCGCCGGCCTGTATGTCCCTCGGCGGCTTCGCCGCTTTGCCGCGACGCGCCTTGGCTTTCTTGCCCTTGCCGCCGGCAGCCACGCGAAGCAAGCCGGCTGCGGTGATCTCCGCGCCCAGCACCGAAGCCGCACGTACGTAATCGGCGAACTGCCGGTCCGATACGGTGGCCTCTCGCTGCCACCGCTTGGACTGGTTCTGCGTGATTCCCAGATCACTCAATTTCAAACGGTCATCGTGACCATTTGATTTTCGGTCACCGCCCCTGAGCCGCAGTTGCGACAGCAGTTTTCCTGCTTTCCGCTCGGCCATCAACCTCAGCGTCGCTGCCCGGTTCTGTACTTCCAAGCTCTGGTTTGCGCTCTTGGCCCACGTTCGAATCGCTTCGGCGCGACTTCGCAGGTCGGTTAGCTCGTCGAGTCGTTCCGCTTCGGCGATGGCTCTGGAGCAGTCATCCAACATGATAATGTTATGTGTGTTCTCAGCGGTCACAGTTGCCCCTTAAATCGTCACGTTGTCGCAGCGTCAAGCTCGCCGCGCGGAAGCCCCACACGCCACGCAATCTGGTTGGTGACCGCTGATTATATGCCTTGGCGTAGGGGACATGCAAACACTTGTGGAACGTGCGACCCGAACGGAAATAACGCAGTCAAAAATACGAAGTTGTCTATTTCTGTCGGCATGATTAAATCGTTTTGCTATGATCCTTCGCTGTTTCACGCTGTTCAGCGGTTAGGGGGCAGTAGCAGTTTTCCTGAAGATTGGGTGGGGGAATGGTGCCAAGCACATGGATCGTAGTGCGTTCGCTGCTGGCTGCAGTGTTGTTGATGAGCGCGTCGGCGAAGGGGATGGATGCAGCTAGGATTCTTGGATCGGACGGACTACTTTCTTCGACGCCGCGACTTTCGGGGGTGATCGGTTTCGAAGTGTTCGCAGCTGTCTTCATCGCCCTGGCTCCCAGCCGGACCGCGCACCGGTTCGGGTTGCTCGTCTTCTCAGGACTGGCTTGCGTTGCTGCATGGGCATGGTGGACGCAAGCCGATTGCGGTTGCTTTGGCTCGGAAACACCCCAGGGATTTCCCCTGGTCGTGGATCTTATCGCAATTGGTCTTCTGCTGGCGGCTCGCCACAGCGTGAAGGCTTGTCGCATTGGCGGCGACGGCGAGTTCCGACGCCAAGTCGTCCTCGCGCTGACCGCAGCCGTTGTCTTGGGTGGGTTCGCTACAGTCGCGACAAACTGGCGAATGGATGCGACCTTAGATGAGCAGGAAATGCCCGCCTGGTTCGGCGACAATCTGGTTGGAAGGAAGATGCCCCTGCTCCATGACAAACGCTTTGCGGCGGTGATGCCAACGTCGGGCGAAGCGTTAATTGTGCTGCTCCGTCCGGATTGTGAGCACTGTCACGAAGTGGCAAAGTCGTGGCGAGAATTCGGCACGAGCGGGTCGCGAAGAGGGGTCTTTGTGGTTGGCGTTAGCGTAGCGACCGATGGCTGGACCGTGATGCCTGGAACGGTGTCGGCTGCGCCAAGTGACAGCGAAGATGAGTTCAAGCTTGTTTGGGGCGGCGCCCAAGAGCCGTTCATCGCCGCGCCGACATTCATCGCCGTTCGCGACCAAACCGTCGCTGCTGTCGTCAGTGGCGAGGATGCTTCGACACTGCATCGAAACGCGGACTGGGTTGAGCAGTTGTTATCGCGTGCCGATGAGTAGTGATTGACTCGTCGAGTATTTCGCCGGTGATGAATCGCTGTTCAGTGCGAGGATACTTTGGATGCAGTGAGGTTTTCCCGCGAAGCTTCGGGAGGGCCGGACTCTGGCTGCCAGTTTCGGTACCGCATCAGCGTGCCCAGGCACTCGAGGCCGTCGGATACCAGCCGCAGTTTCTTTCCTTCTTGCGTCCGCCGCGGCGTGTACTGCACCGGTACCTCTCGCACCGTGAGGTTCAAGCGGGCCGCTTTGGCAACGAACTCGGGACAGAACTCAAATCCCTCGCACTGCAACTGCATCGCGCGCACCCGCTCGGTTTCGGCGACTTTGTAACAACAGGCCGCGTCCGACAACCGGTAGCCATACAAGAGGCGGACCATGGAGTTGACCAGAGCCAGTCCCAGGCGGTGGGCCGTGCGGAAGCGTCGCCGGTCGGCTTGTCGCGTCCCGATCACCCAATCCACTTCGCCCTCCGTCAGCGGCGACAGGAGCGATTGGTAGGCCGATGGGCAGAGCTCTAGATCCGCATCCTGCACTAAAAAATAATCTCCCTCGGCCACCTCAAGGGCCGTGCGAATCGCTCGGCCTTTGCCTCGATTGGCTCGATGCGACAGGTGCACGATCCGCGTTGTCTGCGAATTTAAACTTTCTCGCTTCGGCATCCACTCGGCAATCAAAGCCCCCGAGTCATCCGTCGACCCATCGTCCACCACGACGATTTCTTTGCTGGTCGGTTCGGCGTACAAGCGATCGAGCAGTCGTGAGACGGTCGCCGCTTCGTTGTACACCGGAACGGCGACGGTTAGATTGGACCTGCCGCGGTTGGATGTCGATTCGGCTGCCGACGCGACGACTTCCCCGATGCTTTGGTAATGATTCAATTCGCTTACCGCATTTCATGGTTGTGAAATGAGGGGCCTTCGATTCCTGCCCTCTGTGTGATGGGGATTCTCCGGCAAGGGCGATCACAATGCAAGAAAAACTCCTTCCGGGTTCAACTTGGGAAGGCCAAGGACGGTGGATTTTCGGAGGTCTTGCGGTGGTGTCCGGATGATTTGCTGCTGTTCTCAGGAAGCTGAGTCACCTCTACAGCCAATGAAGCGGCCCGTCGTCCCTGCCGCAGTTCGACGTTGAAACTCTCGCATTCCCACGAAAGCACAGAGACAGTCATCTTCCATGCCTTCGGGCCCAATCTGGCAACTTTAACCGCGACGTGCTCGTCCATCGCGTTGGTTGTCACGGTTAAGTCGCCCGCCTTAATGGCCTGCACAAAAACTGTTCGGCTGACCGGAAAGCCGCCGCCATAATCGAGCGGTATCCACAACTTAGGGGCGGACAGAAGAAGTCCATTTTCTGGCAGCATAGTCACCGATAGCTTACCGGGGTCTACGCTGGACTGCTCGGGGAGTAAATCGATCCAGGAGAATACCTTACTGTTACGGCAAGTTCCAATTGCGGTCACCTCGACGGTGCCTTTCCAGGCATTGCTGGCATCGTCCAGCCGTATATCTTGGACTTCCGATGCATGGATCAGGTCTGGGTGAGCGGCACGGACTGTAAGCTGCGACAAGTCAGTTGCGCTTGTTACAATTACTTGCCGTTTTTCACCGAAACTAAGCTTAAGATCTCTCGGGCTTGCCGTGATAGAGGGGAGCACCTTGAGTTGGAAGCGGTCGGTTAGACGGGTCTGTTTGCCGTGTTCATCAGCGATAAGGAGGCTGTAGCCAATGGCTGTATCCCCACTCTTCAAGTGGGTATCCGACACTATCTTTATTGGCAGACGACCCGTCTCGAGCGCTAGCGGTAGGTGCCGACCATTGACCGTTGTGGCTCCAATGGCGAGCGAGGTGCAGCCGCAGTCGGTGTGGGTAGCAAGCAAGCGGAACCGCCTGTCTTTAGGCACCAATAGCTGCCTTACCGTCTCCACCGTTTGGCCTGCGATTACCGCATCGGGCAGCACCTGCCCTCCTTCTATAGCAGGCCATTGTTGGTGCGCAAGATTGCGAAGCGAATGCAGTCGAAGTACGCCGCTTCCTAGCAGTGCAAACGCAATCGTAAGCCCGATTGCCTGATAAGCCCGTCTGTACATAGCTCTCCGCACACTTGATTGGTCGTATCACAAATGCGGTCACGCAGCGGCGATACGCCTTCGCCGCAGAAGTCGCCAAGCCACGAATGCACTAATCAGTAACAGCGTCAGCGCGGTTGCCAAAACCTTAACCCTGTGTCCTGCGTTCCGCACTGGTGTCTTCTCTAGCATAAAGGCTTGCAGCTCCGTCTGGTCTTCAAAGACTTTCCCAAGCTTGCCCGATTCGTCAACAAGCTGCACTGCAGCAGTAGCGCCGTCAGCGACACTGGGGTTCTCCGGGTCGAAAGGTTGCTCAACGATCTGCACGAGCTGATTAGGGAAAAAAACCTGCGACAACCCTCTTGGCTCCGCTACCGCGTGCGTTATTCGCGTCACGCGAAAACGGCTTAACTGACGAATGTTGCCTGCGGTGCGGTCACGCGTCGAGACGTCTGTGGCCAGAAAAGCACCTTCGCCAACCTCCTCGAACTGCAGGGCTTCTTTTTCTGCGTAGACAGTCGTGCCGTCGTGAGTAACCGACTCCTTGATGCTGTGGCGAGGCAGATAGCCGTATGCAGGGTCCAGCACTAACGTGAGCTTCGAACAAGTTGACGGCGGGATCGACGCCGGCGGGATGAGTTCGACAACGGGACAGTTGCGTCCTCCCGACGATATATCGCCAGTGTAGCGGACCGACGATGCGATCTCCGACAGTTGCAAAGGAGACATGGCGTATAAATCGAAGCCAAACACGCGCAATAGATACTGCGGAGGCTGCAAGTCAAGTAGGCATTTGCCGATAGGGCGAATGTGAGCGCGGTACCGCACATCATCTGGCCGAAATCCCAGATCGTTCAAGCGTTCTGCGTTCTTCGATGTCATTTTTGCAACTCGCTGGGCTTCCGTGTCCGCACAGAAACGGGAGATCGGAACGCTCTGTCCGTCACCGCTGTCCGCACTCCGAACGAACTGCCTTTCATAGAACTGACGCCCCTCTCCGTATTCCCAAAGGTCCAGGTACTTCGTGAAAGGAGCGGAGTCCGGTGGGGTCACCGTTATTTCTGCGTCGATCCTCGGCAGTTGCCTGAGTGTGGACTCACACCGCAGCAATAGATCCGCTGCTCGGGATTTGCCTGAGCCATCGTCTTCAGCGGCAACCGCAACGCTGGACAAGCATAACGAAACCAGAGTCTGAACGCCTACAAAGGCCGACGCCATAAACACTGCCCCCACCCTGTGCATTGACCCGCTACTGAACCCGCCCATTTCCTCGGCCCCACTGGTTACTTAATTGAAGGCGATAGAACTGTTGAAGAGAAACGAAGCATAACCCGCTCTAGCCAAGCCATACACGCGTCAATAACACCGCATTGCCACCACCCTGCAATCAACTTGCTTGCAAAGCTAGGGCACGGCACAAACAGTCACAACTGGCGACAGCCCCGAACTGCCGCAATCTCATAGGCGGCAGGAAGACTGACTGCAGATATTCAACAGTAAAGGTCCCCGCCGAAGCACTGCTCCGTAGGGTGGTTCTCACAGAACCCCTCGCAGTACGCCGAGTCCCAACAGTAATTCCAGTATTGCGCATCAACACAAGTGCCTCCGGTCGTACTTGAGACGCATGTGGCAGCCGCCCCAGAAGGGGCGCAAACGCTGCTCTCTGCTGGCACCTCCCACTCACCACAGGACTTGACGGTTGCTTTGTTACATGACTTAACGTACGGGGTTTCTACCGCGTAGCAAATGCAGTGAAAACCCAGAGAAAATAGCATCGCAACGGGAACCAAGAAACGAAGCATTGCCTGCCCTCAATGTGCGAGTAGGAGAAATGTTACGGAACCCGGCGCAACACCTCTGGGTATGCTCGCTGGCATTAGCCTGGAAGGCTGCGAAGCAGGAGAAGCATTTGCGCCAGGAACAGTATATATATATTCCTGGGGGGCAAGGTGCGGTCGCCGAGAAATTCGACAATTCTAGCGGGTCGACAATTTTAACAGGTCAGGTCTCTTCGGTGTTGTCTTTGGGAAAGCGTACTCGCTTCCAGGTTCTTGGTCGCAGTGTTGCTTTTTAAGTGTAGTCGCAGGCCATGAATCGACTTGTCACGCCATTGCCGAGCGGAAGCAGGTCCAGGTGACTGTGATAGGTGGGCCGTGCGAATCGCTCGGCCTTTGCCTCGATTGGCTCGATGCGACAGGTGCACGATCCGCGTTGTCTGCGAATTTAAACTTTCTCGCTTCGGCATCCACTCGGCAATCAAAGCCCCCGAGTCATCGGTCGATCCATCGTCCACCACGATAATTTCTTTGCTGGTCGGTTCGGCGTACAAGCGATCGAGCAGTCGTGAGACGGTCGCCGCTTCGTTGTACACCGGAACGGCGACGGTTAGATTGGACCTGCCGCGGTTGGATGTCGATTCGGCTGCCGACGCGACGACTTCCCCGATGCTTTGGTAATGATTCAATTCGCTTACCGCATTTCATGGTTGTGAAATGAGGGGCCTTCGATTCCTGCCCTCTGTGTGATGGGGATTCTCCGGCAAGGGCGATCACAATGCAAGAAAAAACGTGTCCGGTGCCCTCCCCGGGCCTGAGAGCCCGACCCTCCTCCTGCGTGAGAGGGTGTTGTTATAGCGTGCTACGGAAATGATTTTGCTGACGTGCTTACGATGAACGATTCGCCCTCCACCGATGGTCAGCCGGCAAGGCCGACTCGCGATTGTCGTCCAAGATTGCTGGGCGTTGTGGTTGCCGTCGTTTTTGTCCTCTACACGTTGATGCTCGGCTGGTCGGCTTACCGCCATTCCCCGATCGCCGACGAGCCGGCATACCTGGCTTCTGGTGTCAGTCACTGGAAACACGGCCATTTCGAACTGTGCAAAGTCAGTCCGCCGCTGGTGCGACTGGTCGCCGCGATTCCCGTCGTCTTGGCCGGCGCGGAACTGGATCAGGACGCGGTGCCGCTGCACAGCCGCCATCGCATGGAACACCTGGCCGGTCGGGAGTTCGCCAAGGCCAACAGCGAGCGGGCGTTTTGGCTGTTCACCCTGGGACGCTGGGCGTGCCTGCCCTTTGCCTGGCTGGGTGCGTGGATTTGTTTTTCTTGGGGCAAGCAGTTGTATGGAGCCGGTGCGGGGCTGGCGTCACTGATCCTGTGGTGCTTCAGTCCCAGCGTTCTCGCGCACGCCCAGATGCTCAACGCCGACGTTGGCGTGACCGCCCTATCGCTGGCCACATGTTACCTGTTTTGGCGCTGGTCCCGAGCGCCGCAATTGCCGCTGGCACTGGCCGCCGGTGCGACGCTGGGCCTGGCGCTGCTGGCCAAGACCAATGCCATCGTCTTACCTCCCGTGATCGTGTTGGCTTCGTTGATTCACGGGTATGCTCAGCCGCAGCGGCAGGTCGTCCTGCGGCTGCGGCATTTGGCGTTGGCGTTCTTGGTTTCGCTGTATGTGATCAATTGGGGTTATGGCTTTGCCGGATCGTTCACCCGTTTGGGCGATTTCCGTTTCTTCAGCAAGACGTTCGTCGGAGATGCTTCGCCGGGCAGCCAGTTCCGGCTGAACGGACCGATCTGGGACTCCATCCCGGTGCCCTTGCCGGCACCGATGGTCGAGGGCATGGACCTGCAGAAGGTTGATTTTGAAAACTCCAGAGGACGAATCCGAACCTATCTTAGCGGTCAGTGGTACGACCACAGTTGGTGGTGGTACTACCTGTATGTGGTGGCGGTCAAGGTTCCGATCGGCACCTGGGTGTTGGTGATCACCGGCAGTGCCATCTGGGCCATGGGGCGAACGCCCGGGCGTCTGGAAGTGGGATGTTTTGTGGTCCTTCCGGCGGTTGCCTTGTTTTTACCGGCTTGTTTGCAAACCGGTTTTGGGGCGGGGATCCGTTATGTGATGCCGGCATTTCCTTTCGTCTTTCTGTTGGCTGGTTCGGTTTTCTGTATGCGTGCGTCGAAGGTTTGGTTGGGGGTGGGCGCGGCGGCTTTGGTGCTGGGGCCGATCGCCAGTCTGCGAACCTATCCTCACAGCCTGTGCTATTTCAACGTGTTGGCGGGCGGACCGAATCATGGGCATTTCCACTTGATCGACAGCAACATGGAATGGGGGCAGAATTTGCTGTACGTTGATGAATGGGTAAAATCGCATGCGGACGAGTCGCCGAAAGTCGCTCAGTGGAGTTTTTACCCGATCGAAGATTATGGAGTGGAATTCACCGAGCCGACGATTGAAGAAGACAAACCTATCCCGCCCGGCACCTATCTAATTTCTGTGAATTATTTACGCGGAAACCCGGACATGCGGCGGATGCCCCTGCGACGCTTTTTGGAGCTGGTTCCTGATGAACGAATTGCCTACACGACGTATGTCTACCACATTCCCGAGCGGTGAGTCGTCGGGAGTGGAGCGGTGGGACAGCCCGGGGGCTGCGGGGGCGACCAGCGGGATGAATCCCGCCAGGGCGACGGTATCGCAGCGGCGCGGGTTCACGTTGACCGAGTTGTTGGTCGTGTTGGCGGTCATCGCCGTGTTGATGGGCTTGCTGTTGCCGGCAGTGCAGGCGGTCCGCGAAGCCGCTCGCAACATGCAGTGCCGCAACAACCTCAAGCAGCTGGGGCTGGCGTTTGCGAATTACGAATCAACGCATGGCGTCTTGCCAGGCGGCGTCGGCCGCTATGGCTGTTGCTGGGGAACCTGGCAGGTGGCGGTCTTGCCGTTTATGGAACAATCCGCACTGGCCGAACAGTATCAGAACTTCGGCGGTCATGATCCCGGGCCGCGGTACGACAATCCGGTCAATCTGCCGGTCACGACTCAGCGGATCGCCATTCTGACCTGCCCGAGTGACTCCAACGGGACCACGCCGGAAGGGATGAGCAAGCACAATTATGCGGTCAATTATGGCAATACCACTTATTCGCAAACCGCGTTCGAAGGTGTGCCGTTCTTAGGAGCACCCTTTCGCGCTTACACCCGATCGGAAACGATCGATTCACCGACGCCCGGCCAGCCGATCACGGCGTTTGCGTATCGGTTTGGCAGGAATGTTTCCCTGGCAGCGATCACCGATGGGACGAGCAATACCTTGGCGGCGGCGGAGGTGTTGCAGGGGCGGCCCGGTGATTCGCGAGGGTTGACCTGGTGGGGCGGTGCCTCGGGGATCGTGACGTCGTTGCGACCCAACACCGACGAGATCGATGTGGTGGCCGGCGGCGGATGTGTCCCCACCTCGCAACCGTCAATGCCCTGCAGCGACCAACTGGGGGCCTCGCAGCCGCGGCGGATGGCGTCGCGCAGCTCGCATCCCGGCGGGGTGAATGTGGTCCGCTGTGACGGCAGTGTTGGCCAGATCGCCGACACGATCGATGGTCAGGTCTGGGAGGCGCTGGGCAGCGCACGAGGCGGCGAGGTGGCATCGACGACGAAGTGATGCGCCAGCAACCGGGGACTGACGTCCCCGGCAGGGGCTGTGTCGCCCTGCGGACTGTACTGATCTGACGCCCTGAATCGGATGGCATATTAATCTTGCGCGTCTTGCACGGCGCTCGCCTCATTGGCGCCCAGGATTTCGGATAATCTCGCTTCAGGCATTCGTAACTGTTCACGGATCATATTTCTTGAGTGACTTCGTCGGCCACAGCGGGATCGTCTGCAAGTGCATCCGCCGGATCGCCGGCATGTAAGCCCCTCGGCGGCTTCGCCGCTTCGGCACGACACACCTTGCCTTTCTTGTCCTTGCCACGGCCGGTCACGCGAAGCAGACCGGCCGCGGTGATTTTCTCGCCCAGCACCGAGGCTGCACTTACGTAATCGGCGAACTGCTGGCCCGATATGGTGGCCTTTCGTTGCCACCGTGTGGACAGGTTTGGCGTGATTCTCAGATCGCTCAACTTCAAACGGTCATCATGACCATTTGATTCAACCAAAATGCTGATGTAATATGTGTTCCCGGCGTTCAATGTTTCCTCTCCTGTGAGTATAGGGAGGATTTTGTCGTCACCGTCGAAAGCTAGGCGTGCCGGCGATTGCTCTTCAAACGGAGCGGGTTGGTTCGGCCTAATATCCATAACTGCCAGGAGAACAAGCATGCTATCTAGTGCGTGTCAAAAGCTTTTAAATATGGGCCTTTGTTTCTTGTGTGGGGTGGTGGTCACGTTCTCTTGTGGCGCATTCAATGCAGATGTCTCTGCAGTTATGGCAAGCGGTGTCGAGAACTGCACGGAGAGTTGCTATGAAAGCGCAACTTGGAGGGTGAGCGGCGTCCTTCTTGCTTTCGACACTCCAACCTGTGTAAGCAATAGTGCATATGGTTTCGGCCTGAGTAAGCGCGGGCCATGCAGTGCGCTGCATTATCAAACAAAGATGTACGAATGCGACGAAGGAAGTTGTTGCGGAAACACTGATCCGAGTATGTGCGAGTATCTTGACCGGTGTTTTTACATTGGCATGGCGAACGTCAGGGGATGTGACGTAGGCGAATATGTTTAGGTGATTTCGTCCTTGCTGTTGTCTCGTCCCTAGATGCTTTCACGTCACTGTTGCAGGCCGCACGCATGTGCTCTTGGGAAGATGGGCCGTCCTTCGCGCAAGTTGTCACTCTTGTCGTGTTTGTGAGATTCCAAGGTGCTCCTTGTTGCTTGTTTAGTTGGGGGCAGATGCTTTGGACAGAGCGTCGATTGAAGGAGTTTCGTTATGTTTAACCGACAAAAGCTGCGTTTGGTTGGCGGCAGTAACTGGCATGTCACCATGTTAGCCTATGTTCTCGTTTGTGTTTCAATCAGCCCCTCTCTGTTCTGCTCCCCAGTGCGGGGGCAAACCATCCACGGCGCGGAAATACTCAAAGTCTGGGAGGATTCACGGATCGAGAGTTTGGTTTGTGTATTTGAATACAGGGAAGGATTCAGTGGAGAGGTGGATGGCAGTTTCTCAAATGGGGTGGATATCGTCTCAGAGGCACCAGAGGAAATCCGCTCAGAGATAAAGCTGGTGTGGAGTCGGCCGCTTGGGGGGGGCCGGGTCTCAAGTATAGGTGGTATCAGCGATTACTCCTATATTGATCGTTGTTATACAAAAATTGAGACCTTTCACCCCAAAGGGGTGAATAACCCAAAGCATTTGGTCTTGCGAGGCTCCGGCGATGCAGGTATTCCGCCTAGTTCCATTTCACCAATTATGCATTGGGTTGACCCTGCGCGCCGCGATGTCGGGAAGGCTCTGCTGAGCATGCCGGAAACGGAACTGGATATCGTGGATCAAGGCTTCGGAACTGGGGTGGAGGTCACTTTAGGTAACGGTGACGTCAAAGTGTTTCTTGGTCGCGACGTCCAATGGCGTCCCTTGCGGGTGCAGGCGTTTCGTGAGGGACAGGTTGCGCATACAGAGACTTATGATTTCTCGGTTGCAGCTTCGGGCAGTAAGCCAAGGTTGCGAAGCTACCAATTAGTAGGGACGACAAGATCGGGGAGAGAAGTTGAACGCAAGTTAACTGTGCGGTCCATCGATTTAAGCCCCCCTGGAAAGGAAGCTTTTCTGGTCTCAGTGCCGGACCGCTCGCTGATCATTTCGCGTGCCGAAGATGGCAAAACTCTTCATTCTATCCGCTGGGATGATGGGGTTGGCGGCGATGTTTCGACCGGTCAATTGAAGGCGCTCGGCAACACACAGGGAAGTTGGGAAGGATTGGCCGCTCGCGCAAACGATCGCCGAATCGCAATGCAGCGCAACTCACATAATACTCGTTGGTTAGTCGTTTCGAGTATCGGATTGCTGTGTATTTTCACCTTTGTTTTGCTTTTGCGAAAGTCTAAGAATCGATATTCGTCAGGCTGATTAGAAATGGTGGGAAGACGTTGGGTATCCAATGGGTGAGAAAACTTCTGCTTTATGTAGGGGTGTTTTTGGTTGGCTGCGCAGTCGCCGGTTTGAGTTCTGAGTTCTTCCAGAATCATGTCGGATGGGTTGGGTCGTTACCTAAAGACGCTCGGGTTGTTCCGAGGATGGTCACCATTTTCCCTGAGCCGAACCAGGAATTATTGCGTACCGAGATACGTCTTCATAATGGAAGAGATTACCCCATTATGAAAATGAGGTTAGATGCAGGGTGTGGCTGCATAGCTTCCGAGTTGGACTCAGGGAACTTGAATAGCGGCGAATCAGCAGTTGTTTCCGTTGAAGTAAGAAAAGGACAGCGCGTCACGCCGTTCACTGTCAACCTGCTTTTTCAATACGAGTACAGAGGCGAGAAAGTCTCTGAGCGACTAGCAGTGTTGGTGGAGCATGCGAATGCGTATCCATAACGAGATGGATCTACGGAGTTAGCTCCGGTCTTGCCTTTCGTCAACACTGATTCGGAAGCAGGTTTTCCGATTCTTGAAACGTCAGTGGGCGGTAGTAGATCGCTAAAAGGGTTTTTCACGCAGCATTTCGCGGGCAGTCCGTCGCCTGCGATCGGCGTGCGGTGGCCGGCGGCGGATGTGTCCCCACCTCGCAACCGCGGATAATGGGCTCACGCGGCTTGCATCCCGGCGGCGTTAACGTGGTGCGCTGCGACGGCAGTGTCGGCCAGATCGCCGACACGATCGATGGTCAGGTCTGGGAGGCGCTGGGCAGCGCACGTGGCGGCGAGGTGGCATCGACGACGAAGTGATGCGCCAGCAACCGGGGCGTTCGCCGGGCTGTCGATTTATTGAGCCGTTTAGGCGAACGGCCTCGGTTTCGTCACGGCAGAACTGGGGCGTTCGCCCAACCGGCTCACACAAGCCATACGTTTTCGATTGAATCGACAGGTAATTGCGCCGGAGGCCCCTCACCCCCGGCCCCTCTCCCCGCCGGCCTGGGCAAGCTCCACTTGCCCAAGGCCGGCGGGGAGAGGGGAGAAAAGGTTTATTATTGCTCTCGAACAGCATTGTCGCGGCGCTGAATCGTTCCAACAGCTCAGCAGCTCGCATCGTCGCGGTCACGATATCACCCACGGTGTTCAACGGACCCCAACCGGCCAGGGCCCGCGAAAGCGCGCCGTCGGCTCAAGGGGTTGGCGGCGAAATCGATATTAGGTGTCCAGTGGTCGACCGTGATGATTCCTGCCGCGGAACCAGCCCGCAGGGCGGCATAGCCTTTGCCGGCGGTGTCAACCGCCGGGTTTCGTTTACCCAAACAAACCAAAGCCCCGGAGGGGCGGCATTCCCAATACGACCTGTGTCGCCCTACGGACTAGCGATCGCTTGCCGCCAGCAACCGGGGACTCACGTCCCCGGCAGGGGCTGTGTCGCCCTTCGGGCTCTCCCCGCCGCTCGCGGGCAAGCTCCACTTGCCCAAGGCCGGCGGGGAGAGGGGAGAAAAGGTTTATTATTGCTCTCGAACAGCATTGTCGCGGCACGAATCGTTCCAACAGCCCAGCAGCTCGCATCGTCGCGGTCACGATATCACCCACGGTGTTCAACGGACCCCAACCGGCCAGGGCCCGCGGAAGCGCGCCGTCGGCTCAAGGGGTTGGCGGTGAAATCGATATTAGGTGTCTAGTGGTCGCCTGTGGTGACCCCTGCCGCGGAACCAGCCCGTAGGGCGGCACAGCCCTTGCCGGCGGTGTCAACCGCCGGGTTTCGTTTACCCAAACAAACCAAAGCCCCGGAGGGGCGGCATTCCCAATACGACCTGTGTCGCCCTACGGGCTAGCGATCGCTTGCCGCCAGCAACCGGGGACTCACGTCCCCGGCAGGGGCTGTGTCGCCCTTCGGGCTGATGCCGGCCGCTCGCGGGCAAGCTCCACTTGCCCAAGGCCGGCGGGGAGAGGGGAGAAAAGGTTTATTATTGCTCTCGAACAGCATTGATGCCGCACGAATCGTTCCAGCAGCCCAGGCAGTGTCGCCTGAAGGCTCGGGCTTCAGCGCGGCCGTTCACGCTCTATCCCGATCGCGCGGTTCGCCGGGGTGAGCGCGGCGGGGGAGCGTCCTGCGGCGCCTGGGGCCGCGTGTTATCCTGTTGCCGAGGTTCACGCCTTCGGCGTCGTCTTCACCGCCCCACTGCCCCACTGCCCCACTGCCCCACTGCCCCACCTCACCATGCTCAAACATCCTTTGACCTTCCGAATCCCAACCGCCCTACTCTGCTTTGTCGCCCTCCTTGTTTCCGACTGGGCCGCGGCGGCTGCGCCGGCGGCGGGATCGGACGGTAACGCTGCCCGGTCGCCCAAGCATGTCCGCGTGCTGACCGTCGGCAATAGCTTTACGCGGAACGCGACCGAGTACCTTGACGAGTTGGCCGCGGCGGCGGGTTACCAGTTGACACTGAAATCGCTGTACATCGGTGGCTCGCCGCTGGAGCTGCACGCTCGCAAGGCGTTGGCCTTCGAACAGGATCGCGAGGATCCGCTGGGAACCTATCGCGGTGGCGAAAGCCTGCAGCAGGCGCTGCAGAGTGAGGCTTGGGATTTCGTCACGATCCAACAGGTCAGCATCCAGAGCCACGACATTCAGACCTATCGGCCGCACGCGGAGCAATTGGCCCGGATCGTACATCGCTACGCGCCGCAGGCCCAGTTACTCATTCACCAGACCTGGGCGTATCGCCAGGACGATCCGCGTTTCCAAAAAACAAATCCGGCGGCCGGCGAACCCACGACTCAGCAGGCCATGTACGAAGGCCTTCGCGAAGCCTATCGGGCGATCACCGCCGAGCTTTCCGCAAAACGGATTCCCGTGGGCGACGCGTTCTGGATCGCGGACAACGATCCGCATTTCGGTTACCAGCCGCCGGCAAAGGACGTCGTCGAGCAGGCCCAGCCGCCTGCCCTGCCGCCGCAGGAGCATTCCCTTCACGTGGGTTACCGTTGGCGCAGTCGCGACGGGAAACAGGTTCTGAGGATGGACGGACACCACGCGAGTCTGGCCGGCGAGTATCTGGGCAGCTGCGTCTGGTTCGCCTGTTTGTTCGACGACAGTCCGGTCGGAAACCGCTTTGTTCCCTCGGGCCTGCCCCTGCCCTACGCGACGCATCTGCAGCAGATCGCCCAGCGAGCCGTCCAGAACGGCGATGATGTGGTGCGTGGCAAAGCGGTGGAAACCACCGCGTTCGACGACCCCAGTCCACAGCGTTACGAGTTCCGCGTCCGCGCCAGCGAGATCGATCCGCGGGTGAAAGAGTATCCGGAAATCGGTTTCGTTTTTGGCTCTGCTGACAAGCCGGCGGATCTCCAGCACGCTGCGGTCGACACCCGCGTGGCTCCGCGTGGCCGGTTGGCCATTTGGTTGATGGGACACAACAGCGGACTGTTCGAACGCTGGAACCAGTACGGCATCCATGCCATCGATGTCAGCTACGCTCGCGCCTGGTTCGGAAAATTGGCTCAGCCCGAGCCCGCCGACGGTTTGGCTCGGGGGAAGATCCGCCTGGAAGCCGCCACGGGGCTGGACGTCAGCGACGAGCTGGACCTGCAGTTGCCCGACGGTGCGGCCGAGCGAGCTCGGCAGTTGCTGCTGTGGTTGGTTGAGCAGAATCCGCAGGGCAATTGGGAGCAATTCCTGGCCGACGACGGCTCGCGCGTCCGCTGGGACAAAGTAATTATCACCGGCGCCTCGCACGGCAGCACCACGGCAGCGCGTTTTGCCAAACACCAGCGGGTGGCCCGCGTGGTGATGCTGTGCGGACCGCGCGATCAGGATCAGGACTGGCAGGCCCTGCCCTCGGCGACACCCGCCAACCGCTTTTTCGGCTTTACCCATGTGCTCGATGGCGGCTGGACGGGCCACCATTACGATCGATCTTGGCGGCTGCTGGGCTTGAACGCTTTTGGCGGGATCGTCAACGTCGACCAGGTGCCTCCGCCCTACCAGCATTCGCGGCAATTGATTTCCGCAGCGGACGTCGGTGGCGACGCCCGCCGGGCCCATTCCGCGGTCACTCCCGGTGGTTCTTCTCCCGAGGCCCCGGGGGGCGGCAAGCTGTACGATCCAGTCTGGCGGTACCTGTACACGCACGACGTCGACAAGGTTGGCTCGCCGGAGAGGGTGGATTTCTCCGAGAGCGAAGAGTGATCAGGGTTTCGAGCCATCGGATGACGCGGGCGTAGAAACCGCTGTTTCGACAACTCGCAGATTCGCAAACACGCGCCGCAGTTCGGCGATGTCGACCGGCTTGGTCAGGTGATGATTGAAACCGGCCTCGAGGGCTTCGGCTTGATCTTCGGCTCGTCCGTAACCGGTCATCGCGATCAGTGGGGTTTCGTTGAACGCCGGATGGCGTCGCAGGCGGCGAGCCAGTTGCAGGCCGTTCATTCGCGGCATCGAGATATCCGAGATGACCACCTGCGGCTTTTGGGCCATCGCCTCCTCGACGCCTTGTACTCCGTCTTCGGCAATGATCACCTCATGGCCGATGGCTTCCAGCAAGCGCTGCAGGACGGTGCGAATGGCCGGCGTGTCCTCGACCACCAGTACCCGAAAACGACTTGGGCACGCGGAGGTGGGGGATGGTGAATCCTGTGTCGTGCTGTTGCAAGGCACCGCAACGGGCAGCCGCACGGTAAACGTGGAGCCCTGACCGAGACCGTCGCTGTGAACTTCGATGGTTCCGGCGTGCAGCCTTAGCAGCCGCTGGACCAAGGTCAGCCCGATCCCCAGACCGGCTTGGCCGCGTTGGCGATCGGTGTCGTGCTGGCGAAACAATTCGAATACCGAATCGATCTGATCCGCTGCGATCCCGATCCCGTTGTCCTGGACGGTCAACACGACCATGCCGGGCGTTGCTTCCGCACCGACGCGAACCCGGCCCCCGGCCGGGGTGTACTTGGCGGCATTGTTCAGCAGGTTGGCCACGCACTGCGCCAGCCGGGTGGCGTCGCCTTTGACCATCAGCGGTTGGGCGCCCAGGTCCACTTCGAGGGTTTGGTCCGATTGATCGATGAAGGGCTGGGACGCTTCGATTCCGGCCCGGACCGCATCGCGCAGGTCGATCGTTTGCCGCTCCAGCCGGATGCGTCCCCGCGTGATCCGCGAGACGTCCAGCAGATCATCGACCAGCCGCGTCAGTTGCTTGACCTGGCGGCGCATGATCTCGCGCAGTTCGGTTTCCTCCTGCAGCGACATCTGGCTCAGTTCCAGCAGATCCAGAGCATTTTGGATCGGCGAGATGGGGTTGCGCAGCTCGTGGGCCAGCGTAGCCAGGAACTCATCCTTGCGGCGATCCACCTTTCGCAGTTCGGCCTGGGTTCTTTCTTGTTCCTCCAGCAGGTCGCGGACCTCGTACTGCTTCAGCCGGCTGGTGATGGCGGAGCGCACGACGCTGAGCAGCGTTTCCATATGCACCGGTTGGCGCAGGATGGTCACATTGGCGACCGGCTTTCTGTTTAACCAACCCGGACGCTCTTCAGCGGTTACCAAGATCACCGGCAGGTCGGACCAGGTGGGTTGCCGTTCGAGCGTTCGCAGCAGGGGACGCACGTAATCGGCCGACACGATACGGGCATTGATGAGCACCGCGGCGGCGCCCAGTTCCACCTGTTGAATCAACTGGCTGAGGTTGCCACAGAAGTGTACCTCGATGCCGTCTTCGGCGAACAATCGCCCGGCTCGGCATTCGTCCGCTCTGGACGCCGCGACCATCAACAGTCGTTTCTCATTGCGACTTTGAAGGGTCATAACCAGTTGCTAGGAAAGGATAATGCGGGGCCAGCGCTGCCGGCGCGGGAATGATTACGGCTTGAGGTTTAACAGCGGCTGGTCGTCGCCGAAGTATTCGGGGGTGCCGGTCAGCACGCCGCGGAACTGATCCAGGGGGGGACCGATGCGGATGCCATCGCCCGAAAACGCCAGTTCGCGGATGGCCGTCTCGTGCCCGCCGGTCCGTTTCTTGATCACGCTGATGGCTTTGCGCACCCGGCCCTGATGTTCGAAGTAACGAAGGAGGATGTTGGCGTCGGCCAGGTAACTGGTTTCTACCGGCGATTCCACGTTCACTCCCACCATGCCGTGCTGGCTGAGGGTGATCATGGTGGTTACGCCCTTGCTGTTTAAGTAGCTGAGCAGTTCATGCAGTTGGCCGCGGAGGTAATGCGCATCGGGCATCGCATGCATGTAGCCGTTGAGGCTGTCGATGGCCACAAACGCGACATCGTCCTGTTCGACTGCCCGGCGGATATGCCAGGCGAACTCCGACGCCGACAATTCGGCCGAGTCGACTTGTCGCAGCTGGACTCGGCCTTCGTCGCGGTACCGCCGCATAGGAATATTCAGACCCTCGCAACGTTCAAGATAGTTCTGAGCGGTTTCGTCAAATACATAGATGGCGGATCGCCCACGCTGGTCGGCCGAAGCGACCGCGTAGCCGGCCGTCAGGGAACTCTTGCCGGTACCGGCCGCGCCCAGAATCAAGGTGCTGGTGCCGCGCTGCAAACCGCCGCCGAGCAACTCGTCCAGCTCCGGGAAGCCTCCTGAAACGGCTTCGTGCCGGAACCCGCCCCGATGCTCGGCGACTACCAGCCGGGGATAGATCTTCAAGCCCCCGCGGATGATCGTGAAATCATGGAAGCCGGTGCGGACCTGATGACCGCGCATCTTCGATACCTGCAAGCGACGACGGACGCGGCCATAGTCCGGAGTATGACGCTGCAGTTCAATCGTGCCGCGGACGACGCCCTGCAGTTGCAGGTCGACCTTTTCCAGGCGATCGTCGATCAATAACACGGTGCACTGTTTGGAACGGAAGAAGGATTTCAGAGCGATCAATTGGCGGCGGTAGCGAAGGTCGCTCTGCGATAAATGACGCAGCTCACGCAGGGTGTCGATAACAACGCGTTTCGGCTTGTGCTGTTCAAAGGCCGATGTGATTGCCTGCGTCAATTCCGATAGTTCCACCTCCGAGGGATGGAACATGGTGGATTCGTCCACGCCCAACAGCTCGCTGCCCGGCGAAAGATCGATGATCGTCAAGTTGTCCAGATCGAAGCCGTGCGATCGAGCGACACTGCGCAGCTCTTCCTCGCCTTCGGAAAGGGTCAGATAGAGGACCGGCTCGTCTTTCCGCAGGCCTTCCAGTGCGAACTGTAGGGCCATCGTGGTCTTGCCCACGCCGGGATCGCCCTCGACCAGAATAAAGCAGTTTGGCGACAACCCCCCACCGAGGATGTAATCCAGCTCCGGGTTGCCAGTGCTGATCAAATCCGGCGATTGGGCTGCGATTCGCGTTTCAAAGGATTCAATCGCATCCATGTTTGGGCTCGCTGAACAGAATGATCTTGGAACGAGTGCAAATGATCTCCGGACAAGTGCAAATGGTCTCCCACCGGGCGATAGAACGGCCTTCTAGCCCCCCGTTTTTCGGGTGATTCCCGCGGTGCCCAGCGAGGTCCGTCCATGGGTTGCAACTTCCATGCCGGAGTGCCGCCGGCCCCTTCGCCGGTCCCCTCCGCCCGTTGCGTTTCCCGCCGATGACGTTCGTCTCGGCCACAGTCTTGGGACTGCACGGCTGTTAAACTATGATCGAATTCCGCTACCTCCCTCCTCCCCCTTGTCCCCCCCTTTTTTTCCGAAGGACCCTCCGTCGATGCGAAAGCTTTTTCTTTACTGCAGTGCGCTGGCGACCCTAGCCGCCGTCGATGTGTCTCTGGCCCAGCACCCGCTGAAGTTCGAAGTCAAACTGCTGGCGGTCGATAGCAACGAAGGCTGCGACGTGGCGGACGTCGACGGCGATGGCAAACTGGACGTCGTGGCCGGTCGCAACTGGTATCGCAACGGTGACTGGTTGCCGCGGCCGGTCCGGCTGATCGAAGATCGCAATGGCTACGTCCAGTCCAACGGCGAGTGGGCCTACGACGTCAACGGCGATGGGCGGCCGGATGTGATCAGCATGAGCTTCTTTTCGGGCGGCGTGTATTGGTACGAGAACCCCGGTCCCGAAGGGCTGGCCAAGGGGCATCTGTGGCAGCCGCATTTGTTGGTCGACACCGGTTACGGAACCAACGAGAGCAGCCATCTGTACGACGTGACCGGCGATGGACGTCCGGAGTGGATTTCGGATCAGTGGAACAAGGCCAATCCGTTGATCGTGTGGGCGTTTGCCGATTCCGATGGGGACGATTCCGGTGGAGACGGTGCGAAACCGACGTTGACCAGTCACTTGATCGGTGCGTCGACCGGTCACGGGATCGGCTTTGGCGATGTGAACAACGATGGCCGCGAAGACATCCTCGTCGGCAGCGGCTGGTATGAACGACCCGAGGGCGACCCGTTGGCCGGGCGTTGGCCTTACCACCAGGACTGGCAACTGCAGGCGCCCTGCCCGATGGTCGTCGAGGACATCGACGGCGATGGCATCACCGATATCATCGTCAGCCAGGCCCACGGCTTTGGAATCCATCTGTGGCGCGGTCTGGGCGAAGACGACAACGGCCAACTGGCGTTTGAAAAGACGTTGATCGACGACAGCTTCTCGCAGGCGCACTGCCTGCATATGACGGACCTCGATGGCGACGGCCGGCGAGAACTGGTGACCGGCAAACGCGTGCGCGCTCACAACGGCAACGATCCCGGGGGCACCGACCCGCCGATCATCCGCTACTACGTTTGGGATCCAGACGCCAAACAGTTCAACGGCTACACCGCCAACGAAGGCCAAGTCGGGACGGGCTTGCAGATCCGCTCGGCCGACATCGATGGCGACGGTGATATGGACCTGGTGTTCGCCGGCAAGGACGGAACCCAAATCCTGTTCAACCAACGAAAGGATTAACCAGCGACAGTGGCATAGGCTTCCAGCCTGTGAGCAGTGGCATAGGCTTCCAGCCTGTGAAAAGTGGCATAGGCTTCCAGCCTGTGAAAAGTGGCATAGGCTTCCAGCCTGTGAAAACCAAAAGCCTTTGCCCCTCCACCCCGCTCAGGAAGCGTAGGGATTGTTCGGGTCCAGCGGCTGGGGACCGGCGGCCCACTGACCGGGATCGCCGCCGGCGATCGCCAGTTGCTCGGCGCGGCCCTTACACTCCCAGACCTTTACCAGATACATCCCGATGAACACCAAGGCGGCGATCGAAAACAGGAAGCCGATACAGGGGATGATTCCGCACACCATCAGGATTGCGGCCGTCATGCCGGTTTGTTCGCCGCAGTCATCGGTGGGCTGGTTCATCGCCATGAAGTAGTCGATGAACGCGATGATAGATTAATTCTCCTAGAGCGTTTTCTCGACCGTGTCGGACCTTCGTCACGCGTCGTTTTCACTTTTTCACTCGACAAAGGGTCGACGGATGTACGCGAAACCGCAAAGCCAGCATCAATGGTTGGATCAGTTGCTCGGCGAGTGGGATTTTGAACACCGCTGCAAACTGCCCGACGGCAGTGAGCCCGTGACCACGGGCCAGATGCGATGTCGGTCGCTGGGCGGGTTGTGGTTGATCGCAGAAAGCGACGGCAAGACCGAGGATCAGCCCTGGTCGGCGATCATGACGCTGGGGTTCGACCCCGCCAAAGACGCCTTTGTCGGCACCTTTGTCGCTTCGATGATGGCCAATATCTGGCACTATCACGGCAAGCTGGACGCCGATGGCAAACGTTTGCCGCTGGATTCCGAAGGACCGAAATTCGATGGCAGCGGGACGTGCCGGTATCGCGATACGATCGAAGTCGTCGACGCCGACCAGTGGCTGATGTCCAGCGAGCTGTTGGACGAGAACGACCAGTGGCAACGCTTCATGACCGCTCGCCATACGCGTCGCTAAGCCTGTTTAAACGGGGCCATCCGGGTTTCTCGTGGGTTCATCCCAACTGCGGGTGCCTCCGAAAATCCACCATCCCTGGCTTTCCCACGACAAACCCGGAGGGACCAATCAATAGGCTCCTTCCTTCAACCGACCCGAGAAAACCATCATGCGACGCCGAATCCTTACCTGCACGCTACTCGCCGCCCTCGCCGGTTCGACCGCTTCGGCGGACCAGCCCCAGCAGTGGGACATCGATTCGCAGCAGCAGTGGCAACAACAAACGGCCGCCTCGGAAGGCCTCGAACTGCAAGAAGGCCTGGCCCGGCCCACCGGTAAACAAGCCACCTGGACCAGCAAACTGCGACGCTTCGATGCCAAACGTTCCGCCGCCGAAATCGTTCTCAGCCAGTGGGACCAGTGGAACAACTGGGAACCGACCGAAAACCTGGGACCGGTGAATCTCGGCGACGCCCCGGTGATGCTCAGTCTCGGTCCGGACAATTACTGGATGTTCGGACGGTATCGAAGTCCGCGTCGAGGCAAGCAAGCGGCTGCGTTCCAGCCCGAGCCCGCGGAACTGGAGGGCTTTGACATGCCGCTGCAGACCACGCCTTTCCAAAACCAGTTCGACGCTCCCGGCGGACTCAAGCCACGACTGGGCGGTTACCACGCCTGGCAAAGCAAGGACATGGTGAACTGGGTGCATCACGGTCCGATCACGGAAAAGCATGCGGCGTGGATGACCACGGCCGAATACGCCGATGGCAAAGCGTACTTCTACTACGATTTTCCCAACGACCAGGATCCTCATGTCTACGTCGACGACAATCTGTTCGACGGTTTGCCGGGCGAGGACAAAGGCATGGCGTACGACGACCCGTCGCACGGATCGGACTGCGGCATCATCCGCGATTCTGAAGGCCGCTTTCACTTGATCCTGGAAGACTGGAGTCCGATCAACGCCCGTACGCACGCCTGGGATTCGCCTTTGGCCGCCCATGCGGTCAGCGACAACGGGATCGATGGTTTCAAACTGTTGGACCCGCCCGTCGACCACCGCACCCAACCCACGGGACGAACCGGCACCTACACGCATCCGCACTGGGTGAAGGAAAACCCCGAACGCTTCAAAACCAACGTCGCCGAGTATCAAATTCATGAACCGGAGCAGAATGCGTATGGCGACTGGGCCGCGATCGCGATCGGCGGCCAGTACTACCTGTTCTGCGACTTCGACCCGGCCGACAGCAAGCAGATGAGCGTCGGCCGGTTTATCTCCAGCGACATCAACAAACCGTTTCAGTGGTGCGGTCACGTGGGCAAAGGCCACCCCGACCCCGATGTGATGTTCGCCAAAGGGCAGTTCTATCTGGCGACCCAGCAGGACAGCGACTTTGTCAGTCCCGGGCCGTGGGTCGAAAGCGTGCGGGTGCGCGTCGGGGTGGACACCGACAACGACGCCGCGGTCGATCAGTGGACCGAGTGGCAGGAGGTCAAAGAACGCTACGACCACATCCCCGGCTTTGCCAAACAGATCGCTCGCGAGCCTGCTCGATTAGGTTTGGACGAATTGCCGGCCGGTTATGGGTTCCAGGTGGAAGTCAAGATCGACGACCAAACGGAGAACGAATCGAAGCCCGTACTGGACGCGGTGACGGTGAAATTCGAATCGTAACGTAGCCGCTCGTCGCCAGACTTTGGGACGCTGGAGTCCAGGCATTAGCCGCCGGAGAGCAGGTTCCGGTCGCCTAAAGGCTAGACTCCAACCACGATGGCATCGGGGACTTCTCGCAGAATGAACGCGACAGTATCCGCACGCCGATGCAGTGGTCTGCGGAACCGGCCGGCGGCTTTTCTCTGGCCAATGCGGAACACTTTATCCGGCCGATTGTCAGCGACGGTGCGTTCTCCTTCCGCGAGGTCAACGTCACGGACCAACAATGCGATACCGATTCCTCGTTGATCGCAGTCCCACCGTTAGGGCGGTGTCACGGAAGCAGGCGTTCTCCTTGGCGTACGTCTTCTCCATTGCCGGCCGCACCAGTCGCAGCAGACCACGGAGTTTTTTGCAGCGCTTGCGCAGTTGATGGACGGCTTGGGGACGCGACAAGCGGGGATCGTCCAATTCCGCAACGGCTTTGTCGATCTGTTCGCAGGCGATTCGGCGAACGGCCTGCTCAAGCGATTCCTCGCGTTTGATTTGGTAGCTCATGGTGGGGGGTGTTTTTCGTGACGCTGGGGAACCGTGGGCTAGCGCCCGGCGGCTGATGAACCGCTGGCAGGGGCTGTGCCGCCCTTCGGGCTAGGATAGTGGCATAGGCTTCGGTGCCTGTGAACAGCCCCTCCGTGGCTGAGCGGCTACCGCGTAAACACCAGCACGCTGTTGGGCGGGATCGTGACGCTGGCCGTGGCGGGCAGGCCATCGCGCGACTCCCGGTGAGCTTCGACGCTGCCGCCGTTGCCGCGCGGGGCGTAGTCGTCGTAGGCATCGCTGTTGAATCGCTCGCGCCAGAAACCGGCGTGGGGAAACGCCAGCTGGTAATTCCAGAACACGTCGTCGTTCCAGCTGACCACAACCACCACATCGCGGCCCACATTCGGGATCCAGCGTTGGAACGCCAAGATGCGGTCGTAGGGGTTGGCGTGAAACGGATTTAGGCCTTCTCCCCGCAGGGCCGGTTCGTCGCGGCGCAGCCACACCAGGGCTTCCATGTACCGGTGAAAACGTTGCATGTGCAGGTCCTTGCCCCCATCGAGGCCCTCCCACCAGATCAGCAGTTCGGCGTGGTTCGCGGCGTCGTCGGCCCAGCGTTTGTCTTCCAGGAACTCCTGTCCCATGAACAACATGGGAATGCCCGGGGCGGTCAACAGCAGGCCGGCCGCCACGCGGGCGCGGCTGCGCGCGTACCAGGAGCGCGTGTTGTGGGCATCGCCCAGCCGCGGCACGCGGTGGCCCCGCCCTCGATAGACCTCGTCGTGGCTTTCCACATACTGGACCGCTCGCCAAGCATCCAAGAAGTGCGGCGCCCATAGTTGACTGGCCAGCCGATCCACGTCCACCGAAGACGACTCGCCAAAACTGGCGCTGCGAACTGCCCCGCGGATGCTGGTGCGAAGCCCGTCGTGCCAGCAGGCATCGAAACCCGCCCCGCCGTGTTCGGTAAAACGGACGACGTGCGGGTCCACGCCCCAGTACTCGGCGATCTGGACCGCCGAAGGGTCGACATAACGCACGGTGCTGGTCAGATCCTGGCAGAACCTCCACCCGTCGTTGGCGTTTTGCTCCACGATCACGCTTGTCTGGTCGTAGCGGAAGCCGTCGACGTGGTATTCCTTCAAAAACGAGACGGCGTTGTCGATCAACAACTGCCGCACTTCGCTTTTCCAGATCGCCCACACCGGTCCGGTGTGATCCTGGTCGGTGAAGTACAAACTGTCATTGGGATCGGTGCCGGCCGCGCGATCAAAGAAGTACAGGCTTTCCGGATCGTCCTTCACCTTGCCGCCGGCGTGGTTGTAGACGACGTCCAACAGCACGGCGATATCGTTCCGATGAAATAGCTCGATCACGACTTTTAATTGGTCGCACTGGCTGTCCAGACCCTGCGGATCGATCGCCGGCAAGCCGTGCCGGCTACGCAAGCCGTTGACCATCGGTAGGTAATCGGCCAACTGGTCGCGAGCGACCGTGTAGTCCATCTCTGGCGAAAAGATATCCGTGCCCTCGTAGCCCAGGCTGCGCGGGTTCATGAACTCCACCATCGGCAACAACTTGATCGCGTTGATGCCCAGGGCCTTCAGGTAGTCGAGCTTGGAAAGCAGATCAAAGAAGGTGGCAACCCGCCGCTCGCGGTTTGGACCGTAGAACACGCCCACGTGCAACTGGTAGATGATCAGGTCGTTGAAGGCCGGCGGGCGGTAGTCGTGGTCGTGCCACTGGTAGCGATCGGGATCGCGGACGACACAGTCGCTGTTGGGCCAGTTGCGGGTCAGCTCCCGCGCATACGGATCGCGCTTCCAACCGGTCGAACCGTGGCCCTCGACCCAGAATTTATATTTGTCGCCATCGCGGGCTCCAGGAACAAACCCCACCCAGTAGTCACCGTGGCGAATGAGTCCCGCGGCTGGCGGCGGGGGCGTTTCCCAGCCATCGGTCCAGCCGGCAAAATCGCCACGCAGATACACGGCTTTCGCACGCGGTGCCCAGCAACGAAACGTCACTCCGGATTTGTCCGCCACGACGTTTGCACCCATGGCCAAGGCGGTAGGGTTCTGTGGTTCCAGAATCAGCATTGAGATCCGCCCCAAAAAGAGTCGCTCGGCTGTCCAAAGTAGCTCGGCTGTCCAAAGTAGCTCGGCTGTCCCAGCCGAAAAGCCGAAAGGCCGAGAAGCCGAGAAGCCAAAAAACATCCTACTCCAATCCCAGGTCGGAATCGCCGCAACATTTGATCAGCTACGGCGGCGGAGCGCCGCGCTGGAACAATTCCAACCAACCCAGCGTCAGCGCTTGCGGAATCGTTTCGGCCCCGCGCAATTCCTCGGGCGTCTGGCCCCAGTAAAATCCGATCCAACCCGCGGCATGCTCGCGTGAGGCATCGAGAAAAACGCTCAGTTCCTCGGCACTACACTTCAGCGGAAACGTTTCCTCGATGACAACCGGCTTGCCTGCGGCCGCGAATCCCCGCAGCGTCTCGATCGCTTCGTCCACCTTGCCCGTTTCCGGATACAGGTGCACGGCGATAAAATCCAGGTCCTCGGCCACCTTTGTGGGATCAAATCCTGAGGTCATCCCCGGGCGGTCCAGGCTCCAGGGCACCAAGCCGACGGTGATCAGATGCCGCCCGTCGTGTTTGCGGATCGCCGCGACCAGCTGCGCGATCCACTGTTTCGCCACCTCGGATCGCTTGCGTCCGGCGCGATCCAGCGAAATAAATTGCACGAAATGCTTTCCGGCAAAGGCCGGTCCCAGCCAATCCTCGCGAGGCTTGTTGCCGCCGGGCACGACCGGTTCGTTCATCAAGTCGTAGCAGAACACGGCAGGGCTATCGGCACAGGTCTCGGCCACCACTTCCCAGAACGCGGCTTGCGCCTGCCAACGCTCCGCCTCCGATAGAGCGTCATACCACGCCGGCACGTCGGCCTTGTGATAACAGCCCAGGCCGGTCAGGTCCAAGTACAGCCCGGTTTGCTCGGCCAGCCGAAGCAGACGGGTTAACTTTTGCCGAGCCCTCGGCCGAGCCTCCGTGGGACTTTGCATCAGCGCGGCGAACTGCAAATGGATGCGAACCACGTTGGCCCCCAGGGCCTTCATTTCCTGAAAGTCCTCGATCACCCGCGGCCATTCTTCGTCCCAGTACTGCTCGATCAACTGACCGTTGGCGTCGCGGTCGTAGTTGAACCCCCAAGGCACAAAGGCGTCCTGTGAATTGGCCAACTTAAATCCGCGGCCATCGTCGGAGATCTGGACCCGTGGCATGTCCGCAGCCGATACCGAGGCCAGCGAAATCCCGTAATAAACAAGCAAGACAAGACGCATGGAAAACCTCCAAGTGGAGCGGATGCCGAGATTGTATCACGCCTTTATGGCGTGACGCCGAAGATGGAAGAACCTCGGCGAGCGTTTCCCCGGCGTCTCCTTGGGCGACGGTGCCACCACGCGGGCTTGCTTGAAGTCGCCCGACTTTGCGGGTGTTATCATGGAAGGTCCAAACTCTGGCGCGTTTCAGCTACGGAAAATAGTTATTACTTGGAGCAAGCATGAACCATCCCCGGCCCCTTCGACGGCTCGGCCGCCGAGCCTTTCTGGAAAACGGCACTCTTGTTCTGGCCGCCGCGTCGCTGTCGCCGGTCGCCTCGCTGGCTGCGGCCGACGCGCCCTCGGTCCGGCTGGGCCTCGTGACCGATCTGCACCACGCCGATAAACCGCCCGGCGGATCGCGTCACTACCGGCAAACGCTGAACAAGCTGGACGAAGCCGCTCGGCAATTCGCCCGGGACGAGCCGGACTTCCTCGTCGAACTGGGCGATTTGATCGATGCTGCCGATTCGGTCGCGACCGAACAGCGGTACTTGAAGACCGTCAACACAGCGTTCGCCAAGATCTGTTCGCAGCGACACTACGTGCTGGGCAACCACTGTGTCGACACGCTGACCAAAGCGGAGTTTCTGGGTGAGGTCGGACAGGCCAAGTCGTACTACTCGTTCGACCGCGGCGGCTTTCACTTCGTGGTCCTCGACGCCTGCTTCCGCAGCGACGGCCAGCCCTACCAGCGAAAGAATTTTGTCTGGACCGACGCCAACATCCCGCCGGCGGAACTGGAGTGGTTGGCCGCGGACCTGGCGGCCACCGACAAGCACGTGGTCGTGTTCGCCCACCAGCGGCTGGACGTCAGCAATAGCCATGGCGTCAAGAACAACGCCGCGGTGCGCAAGATTCTGGAAGCCTCCGGCAAGGTGCGAGCCGTGTTCCAGGGGCACAGTCACCGCAACGATCTAAACGAGATCGGCGGCATCCATTACTGCACCCTGGTGGCCATGGTTGAAGGCTCCGGCGCCGAGAACAACGGCTACTCGTTGTTGGAAGCGGCCGCCGACGGTACGATTCGCCTGACCGGTTTCCGCCAACAGGACAATTACCAGTGGAGCCGTTCGCCCTCGGTGGACGCCGAGCCGGACCCCTGAAGAGATGCATCTGAACAACACAAGGTAAGCAGCATGAACACGCCGCTGGAACTGTTTCCCGAATTGTCGCGGTTCCTCGCCGCGCGGGAGGCCGAGTTCGACAAGATCTCCTCGGCTAGGAGAACCGAACTGAAGCAGCTCGGCCGCTACGTGCAGGACCGTCTGGCTGCCGGCGACGCGGCTCGGTTGACCTTTATCTGCACGCACAATTCCCGCCGCAGTCACCTCTCGCAGATCTGGGCCCGGGTCGCTGCCGACGCGGTAGGACTCTCTGGTGTACAGACCTTCTCCGGCGGCACCGAAGCGACGGCCATGAATCCGCGCGTGGTCGACAGCCTGCGGCGCAGCGGCTTCCGCGTCGAGACCGACGATGCCAACTCCACCAATCCGGTTTATCAGGTGCACTACGCCGCAGGCGCCGATCCGCTGGTGTGTTTTTCCAAGGTCTACGACGAAGCGCCCAATCCCTCGTCGGGTTACTGCGCCGTGATGACCTGCTCGAGTGCCGACGATGCCTGCCCCATCGTGCCCGGCTGTGAGCTGCGTCTGCCGATCCGCTACAAGGATCCCAAGGACGCCGACGACACGCCCGAGGAGTCGGCCGTCTACGACCGGCGCTCCCGCCAAATCTGCCGCGAAATGCTGTTCGCGATGCAGCAGGCTTGACGATACACGATAATTAATTGACGACTTTCGTTTCGTGTATTAGTATTCGCTTGTTGCCGCTGGTGGTTGGAGAGGCCGGTGGTGGTTGGGGAGGCTTCGTAGAACCCGGTGCGAGACATGAAAACCAGCAAGCGAGGACGGCGCGGGGCGTTGCCCAAAGGCTCCGGTGGCCAGCCGGCCCGAGCCGCGGAGACGAACCGCAGCGGGGCGGCGGAGACGAACCGCAGCGGGGCGGCGGTGCCCTGGACTTTCCTGACCAACCATGCGCACGTGCTGATCGTGCTGGACTCCGAGCCCGATCTGGTGCTTCGCGAGGTCGCCCTGCGGGTAGGGATCACCGAGCGGGCGGTGCAGCGGATCGTCCAGGAGCTGGAGGAGGAAGGATACCTGAAGCGTGAACGCGTCGGGCGGCGCAATCACTACAAGATCATCGACGCGGAGCACTTGCGGCATCCCGTAGAGTCCCACTGCACGATCGGGCAGGTGCTGCAGTTGGTCAATCGAAGCTAGCCCCGGCGGGCGGCTGATACTCGTTTTGAGTTTGCGCCTATGATCGCCGAACCCCCTTCTTCGCTGTCGACATTGCCCGGCGTGCTGGTGCGAATCAGTCGCGAGTGCGAGTCGGCGATCGAACATTTGCAGGCCGAGCAATTGGTTCGCGAAGCCCGGACGGCTTGGCCCGGAAGCGAGCCGGAGCACTGGGCCAAGTGGTTGACCGAGGCTTGTCGGAGTCTGAATCTTCGCGTCATCGAAGCCGACTTGGAGCTGGAAGCTGCGCGGCGTCTGGCCGACGATGGAGCGACCGTGGTGGGGCTGTGGCGACCCGATGACGGGCCCCTGATCCTGCTGGGCCGCAAGCACGTTGCCGAAGGAGAGATCGATGAACGGCGGCGGATCTCGACGGCCCATTTGAGAGCCGCACGGGAGGCCTCTCCGGCCCCGCAGCGGTGGTTGGTCGTGACGCATGCGGAGCACTTCGAGGCCGGGGCAGGCGAACGGTTGGCCGAGCGGCCGCTGACCCGCCTGCTGCGGCTGCTGCAGCCCGAATGGAACGACATCTGGTTGGTGCTGCTGTTCGCGTTCTTTGCGAGTGTGCTGAGTCTATCGGTGCCGATCGCAGTGGAAACGCTCGTCAACACGATCGCGTTTGGCCGAATGTTGCAACCGGTCGTGGTGTTGGCAGCGATCCTGTTCGGTTTTCTAGCGTTTGCTGGATCGATGCGAGCGATGCAGACCTACGTTGCCGAAATCATCCAGCGTCGACTGTTCGCTCGCGTCTCGGCCGACTTTGCGCATCGCCTGCCCGGTATCGACCACGCTCGCTTGGACGGCGCCTACGCACCGGAGCTGGCCAATCGTTTTTTGGCGGTCGCCACGATGCAGAAGGTTGTGGCCCAGTTGCTGCTCGACGGTGTGAACATCGTCCTGGCGACGCTTGTGGGGATGACCGTATTGGCCTCTTACCATCCCTGGCTGCTGGGTTTCGACGTGTTGTTGCTGGGGTTGGTCACGACGGGGTTGGTCGTGCTTGGCCGAGGGGCGATCCGCACGGGGATCGACGAGTCGAAGTACAAGTTTCGGCTCCAGGCCTGGTTTGAGGATCTCACCCGCTGTCCGACCGCCTTCAAGGCCGAGGGCGGCGCGGAGTTTGCCGCCGACCACGCGAACCTGCTGGCCACCAGCTATCTCCGCCACCGCCGGGCTCATTTCCGCGTGCTGTTTCGGCAGATCGTGTTTGTGCTCGCCTTGCAGGCGATTGCCGGCACGATTCTGTTGGGCGGTGGCGGCTGGCTCGTGATTCGCGACCAGTTGTCTCTGGGCCAGCTGGTCGCGGCGGAGCTGATCGTGTCGATGATTTTGGCTTCGATGGCCAAGATCGGAAAACATCTCGAGGGCTTCTACGATCTTGTAGCGGCGATCGACAAACTGGGGATCTTGTTTGATTTGCCGCTGGAGCATCACGACGGCATGCTGGCGCTAACCTCCGAAGCGGAGGGCATCCGCGTGGCGCTGAAGAACACGCAGATCGCTGGCGTCGAGGGGCTGGCCTCCGAAGGCCTGCACCTGCAGATCTCGGCGGGAGAACGCGTCGCGTTGTATGGGCGGTCGAATTCGGGAAAGTCGGCGCTGTGTCAGGTGTTGTATGGTGCGAGCAAACCCCAGGCGGGGCGGGTTACGTTGTCGGGCTTGGAACCCACGGATCTTCGTCCGGATGTGCTGCGTGATGCCGTGGCCCTGACGGCCGAACCCGAGATCTTCGATGGGACGCTGGCCGACAACGTTCACCTCCGCCGCCGCGAGCTGGGCACCAAGGAGACCCTGGCCGCGTTGGAAGCCGTGGGATTGCTGGAGACTTGTCTGGACCTGCCCCAGGGCCTGGCGACGCCGCTGACCGCCGCGGCCGCGCCGCTGACCGGTGGCCAGCAGCGGCTGTTGATGTTGGCCCGCGCGATCGCGACCAAACCCAAGCTGTTGTTGATCGATGCCACGCTGGATGCCTTACCCGACGAACAACTCGATACGGTCCTTGCTGCTGTGCTGGATCCGCAGCAAGCCTGGACCGTGGTTCTGGCCACCGGACGCCGCGACATCGCCGACCGGATGCCGCGAACGGTCGAGCTGACTCCGCTGCCCTCGCCCGGTCTGGCTGCCTCGTTGACTGGGAGAGAGTCATGAAACGAAGTCGACCCCACGGCCTACGCCTGCTCCACCGACGGTCCGCTCGGACCACGGTTTGGAACGAGTATGAGGAAGAAAAATTCCCGGCGCTGCGGTTGGCCCGCGTGACGCGTTCGGTCCGCCGTCTGGGCCGCTTGCTGGTCGTCCTGCTGATCCTGACCACTGTGGCGATGCTGTGGGCTCCGTGGCAGCAGTCGATCCGGGGAGCGGGGGCGGTCGTCGCGTTTGATCCCTTTGAAAGACCGCAGACGATCGAAGCGCCGGTCAAGGGGCGGATTGCCGAGCGCGGCGAAGGGGTCGCCGAGAACGCCTACGTTACCAAAGGCCAGCTGCTGTTTCGCATCGAGGATCAAGACCCGCTGTACCTTTCCCGCCTCGAACAACAGGTCGCCAATGCGCAGGCCGAGCTGGCCGTCGCCCAGGAACGTTTGCAGCGCAGCCGCGAGCTGAAGGAGAACAACCTGCGGATCGTCCAGGTCACTCGCGACGAACTGGCCGCCATGCGCTCGGCCCGCGACGAATTGGTGGCCGCCTACGACCGCTTTGTCGAACAAGCCGCCAACAAACTCGCGGCGCAACAGAGCAAGTTGGCCGCCGCCGAAGCCAAACGCTGGCAACTGCAGATTGATTTCGAACGCAAACAGCAGCTTTTCCAGGAAGGTATCGAGTCGCAGCTGAAGGCTCAGGAGAGCGAGCAAAAGTATCGGGACGCCGAAGCCAACGTCCAGGTGGCCCAGCAGGAGATCGAAAACGCCCGCAACGGACTCGAAGGCAAACGCCGCGAACGCGAAGCCAAACGCCAGGAATGGGAAGCGAAAATCAACAAGGTCGCTTCGGAATTGGAAAAGGCCAAAGCCGACGTGGGCAAGGCCGAGATCGATATCAACAAGACGTCCGAGGAGATCAACCAAAAACAAACCAAGTTGATCGATCAACAACGCAAGCTGGCCGTCCAGCAGACTCAGGAAGTGCGGGCTCCGCGCGACGGCTACGTGATGAACCTGGCCGTCGTCGATTCCTCCTCGATCGTCAAACCCGGTGATCAATTGTGCCGGATCGTGCCTCAGACCGAGAACCCCGCGGCGCAGGTGTGGGTTTCGGGCAACGACGCTCCTCTGGTCAAACCGGGCAGTCACGTGCGGCTGCAATTCGAAGGTTGGCCGGCGGTACAACTCTCGGGCTGGCCCAGCGTGGCGGTGGGCACTTTTGGCGGTCAGGTCGCACTGGTCGATGCCACGGACAACGGTACCGGAAGATTTCGGGTGGTCGTTGTCCCGGACCCCGAAAGCGAGCCCTGGCCGGAGTATCCCTACTTGCGACAGGGCGGCCGCGTAAATGCCTGGGTCCAGCTGGACCAGGTGTCGCTGGGATACGAGGTCTGGCGAAGAATGAATGGTTTCCCGCAGTCGCTCGATGCCGTTGGAGAACTCCCCAAGGAAGAGAAAACCAGCAAGCCGCCAAAGGTTCCAATTTAGCTGGTCGTTAAAGTCTGCTGTGTGGTGGCAGGCTTTGCGGATTGCTGCGGCTCGGTTGATCCGCTTGGTCGGGTTGTGCCGATTGCATGCTAATGCCCGCGCGAAGTGCGGCCGTGCAGCGTGCTGTTTTCCTCTCTGGCTCTCCGATGCGTCCTCTTTATTCTCTCTGCGCCACCATCGCGGTCTGCCTATCGGGCTGCCAAAGCGGCGTCCCGCACCGCGCAGTGCCTGAGCCGCAGGCGCTAGCCTCGGGCCTCACTGCGCAAACCGACCACCACCGCACGCCTTCGGCAACAACCGGCGGCGTCGCCCCCACCGTCACCACGGTCGCTTACAAACCCGACGCCCCCGCCGTATCGGACGTCCCGGAAACCGGATCAAAACCGGTCGGTGGCGTCGTCGACGGTCCTGTGGAACAGCTCCGCATCCCTGCCGACGAACCCGTCGACGAACCCGTCGACGAACTTTCCGTCCAGCCCCTCGACGACCGGGCCGCCGACACAACGGTCGAGTCGATTTCGACGCCGCAGCCGATCTCCACACCCACGGTGACGGCCTTGGCCGCGTCGGTCCGACGGCATTACCCGCTGATCCAGCAGTCGTTGGCGGCGCGCACGATCGCTTCCGGCGAAGTCCTGGCGGCCAACGGCGCGTTCGACCACAAACTGGAAGCGGCCAGTGAATCCCAGCCGCTGGACTACTACGAGAACTACCGTCACAACATCGGCGTTAAACGAGATACCTACTGGGGCGGACAGGTGTTTGCCGGATACCGGATCGGCCGCGGTGAGTTCGAACCGTGGTACCGAGAGCGGGAAACGAATAAGGGTGGCGAGTTCAAAGCGGGAATTGTCGTGCCCCTGGCAAAGGATCGAGCGATCGATGCGAACCGAGCTGAATTATGGCGTGCCCAGCTGGAACGCCAGCGCGTGGAACCGGAGATCCGTGCGATGGTGATCGCTTCGGTTCGCGACGCGACGGTCGCTTACTGGCAGTGGGTCGCGGCGGCGGCTGGCTACCGCATCGCCGAAGGCGTTTTGAAGTTAGGTGTCGATCGCCGCAGCTATCTCCAGCGCCAGGTGTCGTTGGGCGAGAAGGCCGAGATCGAACTGGTCGACAACCGGCGAATCATCCTTTCGCGAAGTGCCAAAGCCGCCGACGCCCGTCGCAAGCTGCAGCAGGCGGCCAGCAAGCTGTCGCTGTATCTTCGAGATGACGTCGGGCGACCGATCGAGCTGGACATCGACACCGCCCGAGCGACCTTCCCCGACGCCCTGCCCCCGGAGGCCTGGGGCGACGCGCCAGACCTGGCCCTCGCCCAGCGGAACCGTCCGGAACTGGAGCAGCTTCAGCTGGCCCGGCAACAGTTGATGGTCCTCTTGCAACAGGCCCGCAACGAAACCCTGCCCGAGCTGGACGCCGGGCTGCTGGCCGCTCAGGACGTGGGCGAACCGACCAGCAGCAAACGCGATAAGTCCGAATTTGAAATCGAAGCGGCCGTCACGTTTGCGGTCCCCGTCCAGCGACGCAAAGCTCTGGGCAAAGCCCGGCAGCTGCGGGGCAAACTGGCTCAGGTACAGGCCAAGACCCAGTTCGCCGCGGAGAAGATCACGATCGAAGCGGAGGTCGCCCACGCCGCTCTGCTGGCCGCCGCCCAGCGCGTCGAGCAAACCAGCGAAGGGCTGGAGTTGGCCCAGCGGATGCAAGCCGCCGAGCAGCGGCTGTACGAAGCCGGTCAGAGTACGCTGTTCAACTTGAATCTGCGCGAACAGCAGACGGTCGAAGCGGCGGTCGATCGCGTCGCAGCCCTGTACGACTACCACGTGGCCGCGGCCGACTACGCCGCCGCCCTGGGCTACCAGTCCAGCGAAGCGTTGCAACCTTAGCATACCCTAGTGGCATAGGCTTCCAGCCTGTGTCGATTCCGGCGACACCCAAGCGACTACTGCGCAGAAGAGGGAGGTATCAAGCCTCCTGACTCCGGCGGATTCTATGTGCGGCTCGGAACGATAGAATGTAACGTTTTCTCCCCTAGTATCTCTCGGGTTGGCAGTTTCCATCTGTTTTGAACATGCTGGTGGCTGTTGATGCTT
>NZ_WIAD01000053.1 GCF_009618275.1 Roseimaritima sediminicola | reverse complement strand
CCCTGTTCTACTCACTCGACGCCCAATTCCAATTTCCGCTGAACCAGCACACGGTTGCCCGCCTGGAACCGCGGCGAACGCCTAAACGACCAATGGAAACACAACCAACCATTTATCTTCACCTGCTTAGAAACATACCTCTTGTAAAGAAGCGCGACGAGCAATGCAGAAAATCATAAAGTTCTTCCGCCGGCTTTCTGCGCTACTCATCTCCGTTTGCTTGGTGCCGAGCGGGGTGCCAAGTGCCGCAGCGGCGGATGAACTGGCGTTGCAAGATGTGCTGCAGGGCATCCGATTTGAACGCGAGCGTCTGAGTAGTGGAGTTTTTTCTTTTACTGGACGAGAGTCGGTGCGACTTTCAAACGGCAAAGACCGCATGATAGAATTCCACAACGCGGGAGCATTTTCGGTTGCCGATGACGCTTGGTTTTATCAGTACCAAGGTCACCATGAGGCCTTGGCTAACGGAAAAAGCACACTTGAGCCGATCATGTGGATCAAGTGCTTGCGTTCAGACATGTGCATGCACATGTCTACGCTTCCTGAATTGCCGAAGTTGATTATCACCCACCCAGAAGAGACGACGTTCTCTGGACTTGGCAGCGGGCACTATATCTTCGACCCAAGGTGCCTGGGGTTAGTTCTCATAAATGCACGGAAGTCACATAATTTTGAGTCGGCTTTGGAAACATTCTCGCAGAGGCTCAATCGAGTAGGGTATGTTTGCGAGGCTCTAGGCGATGGCCGATATGGACTCACTTACGTAAGCAGGAACGGACCCGAACAGCAATTTGTCGACAAAACGACCTATATCGTGGATGCAAATCGGGGTTTTGGGATAACAGACTACAGCATTACCCAGTTTGCAACTGGCCCAGATGGTGACGAATTAATACCGGTTGAAGATTATTTTGCGACGACCCCTTTAAACCCAGATGATGAGGCCGAGTTGGTGCGGCGTGCGCTCAGCGAGAACCAGCCAGCTATGGTTCGCATTGACTGGCGGAAGATTGATTCCGTATGGGTGCCCGTGGCCATCGAGTCGCGGTTGCCTTGCAATGACTTTGACACCGACAGCGAAGGCAATGTGCTTGTCGAATCGCTGGATCGCTATCATCACACTTTCAGCGGAAAGCTCGAGTGGCGTTTCGTTTCATCGAACGTTCCGGAGAAATTTTTTGACTATCGATACTTCAACGTCCCAGGCCGCACTAAGGTTTTCGATTTCCGAAAGGAAACACGCCCATTCGTGGGTTTCGCCGGACAGCTCAACGGCGCAGACCAGAACGTCCGATCGCCGCCTAGGATTTTGTTGGCGTTGGTAACACTTACTGCGATTGCGTCAGGTGTTTTAATCTACGTTCGCCGACGCAGGCAAGTGTCGCCTTAAATTAGGTGCCTCGCGGGTATCCTTAGAAGAACTGTTTCGACGCTGCGAGATGTCTTCTTCGGTCAGGTGATAGATGTACGTGGTGTAGCCGATCGTTGCGACCGGCTCGTAGTTGAGGAAGTAGGCGTACGCTCCGTCGCGGCTGTGCAGCTTCTGGACGGAGATGGCCCACCAGCCGGGCTGCGGGCCTTGGTCCTTTCTCGGCGGCAGCGCTTCGGGAAGCCCCAGATCCTCCAGCGGCAGCGTATTGTATCGAAAGGCCATTCCATCCAGTCCGATCTCGCCGTGCCGCCGGTTCCACTCGGCCAAGTACAGCAGGTCTTGCCCCCAGTCGAGGTTGCTTTCCAGCAGGTGCTTGTGCCCACCAGCCGGGCCGCCTGCAGCAAGATTGAAGTAGGCGTGCGAATGCGGGTAGACATATAAGCTGGGAAGGATGCCGCCGCCGAGCAATACGAGGGCCGCGGTTCGGACGTACCGGTGCCGCGACGCCTCCAGCAGTCTTCCCGCCAATACGTACACGAAGGGCAGGGCGGGAAGCACATAACGGATGTGATGACTGAAACCGGTTTGGCTGCTGACCAACACCATGATCGCGATCGCCGGCGACATCAGAAACACTTCTGCTTTGGAGGCCCGCGTCGTCAGAAACGTTCCGGCGGTCAGAGCAAAGATGGCCAGGTAACCGCTCGGTGTCTTGACCGCCAAGCCGTATAGGTAGTAGTACCACCAACCGTGGTCACGCCATTGACCTCGCAAGTACGAGTCGAAGCCGCCTTCAAAGTCCAGCTTCTGCCGGTCGATCCCCAGCACGTACTCCGCCGGTACCGGCACCGGAACGGCACCCAGCCAAGACTCCGCAAAACGGTTGTTCGTGCCTTCATCACCGCTGCCGCGGAGCGTTTCGCTGACGAACTGGTAATCGCCCAACCGCTGGAAGGAACCGGCGAATCCGTAGCCGACGTTGATGACCAAAACGGCGATCAGGAAGAGCGTGACCAGCTGCAGCGCCGAGCGAAACTCCGTCTTTCGCCGTACCGCCTCGCAGCCGACAAACTGCAGCACCAACAACGGAAACAGCAGGACCCACGTGAACTTCGTCAATTCGGCCGCCCCCAACAGAAGGCCCGTCAGGATCGTTTGGTCCCAGGTCCGTTCTTTCAGCCACCGATAAAACGCAAAGCAGGTCAGCGTGCCCATCGCACAGGCGCCCACATCGGGCGTGATCATCGAGGCGTTGGCGAGCACGAGCGGTGAAAAGCACCACAGGGCAAGGGAGAACAGGCCGGCTCGCTGGCCGTACAGTTCGCGGCTCCAGTGGTAGATCGCCGCGCCGGCGAGCAGGCTGAACCCGATGGCTGTGAACCGAGCGATGGACAGGTAGGTGTAAGCTCGCAAGCCGTGGTGTTCCCAGAAGCGAGCGCCCATGACGAATTCGGGACGGCTCCGCGTGTCGGCAAATTGGACGTAATCCGTTTCCACGTCCAGCAGTGCCAGAGGTAGGGTGGCGATGCAGCGGACCAGCGGTGGGTTGACGCGGTACAAGCCAAAATCGCCGTATTGCCAAATGCCCAAACCCGCCGGCAAGTGTCCAATTTCGTCATAGCCCGGTGCGTGCCGCCAGGCACTGTATGCCAGCAGCACCGCGTGCAGGCACAACAGAGAGATGGCAACAGGGCTGCGTCTGGTAACCATTTACGTAGCGGCCCGGTGTTGACGCGAGCGACGTCGAAAGATGCCCCATATCAGGACAGCGGTGGCGGCCAGCAAGTGTCCGCCACGGATAAACATGCTCAGAAAGCCCGTCGCAAAAAAGCTGCCCCGATACATTGTTTTTTAGTGGTGAGAGAAGCGTGGGGGTGAGTGGGTTAGTGTAGCGTTCGGTTTGGGGTCAAGCAAAATGGTTTCCACACCATGACCGATTGCGCATCGGTGCGGCGGGAAACGCGGTCGTGGCTGGGAGGCCCGAGAAAGCGCGCCTACGGCTCTAGGGATGAGCGGCCGGCATCAGCCCGCAGGGCGACACAGCCCCTGCCGGGGACGTGAGTCCCCGGTGGCTGGCGGCAAGCGATCGCTAGCCCTCAGGGCGACACAGGTTGTCCTGGGGCGTGCCGCCTCTCCGGGGCTTTGGTTTGTTTGGGCAGACGAAACCGGACGGTTGACACCGCCGGCAAGGGCTGTGTCGCTCTGCGGGCTGGTTCCACGGCCACGGAATACCAGCCGCGCCGCCAAACCCCCTCACCCCCGGCCCCTCTCCCCCGAATCCTGACTCGCTTAGGCTCGCCAGGATTCGGGGGAGAGGGGAGAAAAGAACTGAATGGATGGCTAGAAACCGCGGGCTAGCGCCCAAACGGCTCAGTATCTGGAACAGGCGAGCTTTGATTTTCTCGCTCAGTTGCGACTTTGCGGGGGCAGATGGTCGTCGGGATGGACGAAGAACGCGTCGAACTCGGCCGCGTCGTCGGCGGTTCCTTCCAAGTCGTATTCGTCGCTGATCAATGATCCGATGAAGGCTTGCAGCCGATTCGCTCCCTCGCTCTTGGCGTGGTGCGTCGCGACTTCGCTGGCGAAATTAATTAGGTCGTAGACGCGGCACTTGGCCGGCAGCACGCGCCGCCGCTTATCGCTGAGCGCTTCGAGGTTGGCCAGGCCGTACAGCTCCGAGAGGTTGCCGGCCAGGGTCCGGAAGCGCCCCAGCAGACCCGAGCGGGTGAACTGGTCATCTTTCAATAATCGTTCCAGGCACTGTCCCAGTTGCAGGCATTCGCGAACCGACGCCCAGGAACGCTGCGAGGATTCGAAGCGTTGCCGCAGGGCGGAGTAGCCGTCGCCGTTGTCGAAAGATTCCAGCGCTCGAGCGATGCAGTGATCCATGTGCTTGCCGACCGAGATGTCGCTGCGGAAGGCTCGCGAGTAGCCGATCATGCCGTTGGTGCAGACCATCCGCAGCACCGACAGGAACAGCCGAGGATGCCCGTAACCGTCGACGGGCGTTTCCATGCAGAAGCGATCACGAAACGCGTCCCCTCCGATCGCAAACTGCCGCGAGCCACCGCGGGGTTGGTGCGTGCTGCTGACCACGCCGTCGTGGTAGTGGATGTCGTGGCCGCCGTACCGCTGCAGCAGATCGATGACTTCGTCGTAACGGATCACCGGTCGTTTGATGTTGGTAATCGCCAAGATCTGGTCCTGCGGCGTTTTGTTTTTCCGCTTGTGCGGAGGCGTGCTGGGACTGGCCACACAGTACTGGAACGTGTCGTCGCCGTTGCACTGTTCGATCCGTCCAAAGACTTCAGCGGGCGTGAAGTATCGAAACACGTTTTCGGCGATGCCAAAGCGGGTGAAGAAGGATCGCCAGAAGCGGCGGCTGGCCGCGACCGGACGTCCGGCGATCTCCAGCTGGTCCAGCGTCAGTCGGCCGCCGGGCGAACGCGTTACGTCGTGGATCTGAATGTCCGAGACCCGGGCCGTGCCGTAATCGAAACGAACCTGATCCAGCGGCATGGACTCGGCGGTTTGGGTGGTGGCAGTGGCGGCAACGGTTGTGGTGGCGGTGGTCATCTCAGTCCCTTTCAAAAACCTGGAAAACGAAACAGAAACGTCGAGTGGGTTGGTTGTTGGTTGTTGGTTGTTGGTTGATAGTTGATAGTTGATAGTTGATAGTTGTTAGTTGTTAGTTGTTAGTTGTTAGTTGTTAGTTGTTGGTTGTTGGTTGTTGGTTGTTGGTTGTTAGTTGGTAGTTGTTGGTTGGTAGCGGTTAGCGGTTAGCGGTTAGCGGTTAGCGGTTAGCGGTTAGCGGTTAGCGGTTAGCAGTTAGCAGTTAGTGGTTAGTGGGTTGTTTAGGATCGTTTTCTCCCCTCTCCCCCGAAGCCTGGCGAGCCTAAGCGAGTCAGGTTTCGGGGGAGAGGGGTCGGGGGTGAGGGGGTTGTCACGCGTCCCTCGTCTTTGTTCTGCATAGTTATCGAGCGCATGTCGGAATCCGTCCTTTGCTAAGTTCCAGCCGGTTGCACCCGAGCCCCCTCACCCCCGGCCCCTCTCCCACCACCGCTTCACTCGCTGACGCTCGCGGCGCCGCGGGGGAGAGGGGAGAAAACGATCCGGTTAAACGTTCAAACCGTGGCTAAGCACGTCGGCATGAATCTTTCGGTGAAACCCCGCGACAACACCCTCCCGTGCAGCGGGAGGGTCGGGCTCTTAGGCCCGGGGAGGGCCCTACGAAAACCCTCTCCGGGCCTAAGAGCCCGACTCTCCCAGAGGGAGAGTAAAGCCGAATGAAATGTTGCGACGTGCTTAGCGCCAAAACGGCTCATGTTCCTAAATAACCGTGGCTAGCGCCAAAACGGCTCATGTTCCTAAACAACCGTGGCTAGCGTCAAAACGGCTGATTTGTCGAAAGTTCATAGTCCGCCGCGGCCGGAGCCGGGGAAACGGTTGGTGCGACTGCGGTGCATCGACACTAACTTGGGCAGAGCCACGGTTGTCTGGGCGACACGTTGTCGGGCGATTCTCGTCAGCTCGTCCAGTCGCGCGTTGGCGCGGATGCTGCGCCACCCGGACTCGGTCCACAGGTACTGCTCGGCCGCCATCGCGGTCTTCAGCATCGGGTGCGGCGTTTGGCGGCACTGCACGATCTGTTTGACCGGCACATCAGGGCAGGGCCGTAGCACGCGGCCGGCCATTTGGATCGTGCAGCCTTTGCCGCTGGGCCGGCAGAACACGGTCTGCAGCCGAGGACAATCAAAGCCTTCGGTTAGGATGGCCATGTTGATCAGCACCGGCAGTCGGCCGGATTCAAACTGCTGTAGCTGTCGCTCGCGATTGCTCGACGCCGTCACGACTTCGCACGGCACGCCGGCTTGGGTCAGCAGCAGCTTCAACAGATCGCACTGCTCGCGGCGGTGGAAGAAGACCAGCGACTGGCCCCACTTGTCGGGATCGCCGATCAATAGGTCCGCGATCGCTTGCGGTGTGTAAGAGGGAATCGTGTAGTGGTGGTAGCGGCTCAGGTATCCATCGGCGATCAAGGACGCGATCCCGGCGTCGCGGATCACATGGTCGAAGCACAGCTTGATGCGGTCGCTGCGGTAGGGCGTGGCCGACAGCCCCAGGGTCCATCGGGGGCGGATCTGGCAGTGCAGGTTGGCCATGCTGGTGGCTGCATCGTGCTGGGCTTCGTCGATCACCAACAGGTCCGCTTCGGGCGGGTGCTTGTCGAACATGCTGATCGTCTGCATCTGCAGTCCGAAGCGGCGGCGGGCGTTTTCCGCAGCGGCTTGGGCCAGCAGGTTGCGGCGCATCGCGACCCAACCCACGCGGCACCCGGTCAAGCGCTGCAGCAGGGCCGCGGTGGCCAATCCCATCACGGTTTTGCCGCTGCCGGTGGGGCTTTCGATCAACACGCTGGCCGCCGGCTCCGCCAGGCCTCCGTCACGCCTTTCGAAGCGGCCCGCGAACATTTGCAGGGCCGAGCGAATGATCCGTTGTTGGTAGGGGCGAGCCTGCAAGTCGCAGCCGCCGAGAAACTCCGTAGCCAGCTGCTCCAGCGGGCGCGGCGGGTGCTCCAGTGCCGTGGGATCCAGGTCGCATGCGGTGGCCGTCACGAGAGTCATCTTCCATTCCTTGGGTTTGAGTGATGCGGCTCGGGTGAGTCGGATAAATGCGATTATGCGAACGGCGGTGACACGTCCGGTCAGGGCCTGAGAAAAAGTTTTCGCAGGACGGTCGGCCGACGTTCTCGCCCCCCCAAACGTCTGGGGCTGAGTTTCTCGCGGGAATTGCCGTAGAATCGGGGGCCAACCGACCGCGCGGTGAGTCCTGCTCGCCTCGTCAAGCTTCCTCCTGCTCCGAGTCCCTGCAATGACGCACGATTCGTTTTCTTCCCCGACCGGACCCGGCATTCCGACCGAACCCAGCGGCCAGCGGTTGTCCCAATCGACGGGCAGCGAACCGGATTCGCTTCCGCCCGCCGGCCAGGGCTGGGGTGGCGGCGAGTTGACGGTGCGCGTGATCGTGCTGGGGCTGACCCTGGCCGTGGTGATGGGTGCGGCCAACGTCTACGTGGGACTGAAAGCCGGGATGACGGTTTCGGCGTCGATCCCCGCCGCGGTGATGGCGATGCTGCTGTTCCGTTTGTTGTTTCGCCGCTCGAGCATTCGCGAAGCCAACCAGGTTCAGACCTGTGCCTCGGCCGGCGAGTCGCTGGCGGCCGGCATCATCTTCACCATGCCGGCGATGATCCTGATCCAGTACTGGCAGAGCTTCGACTTTTGGACCGTCACCCTGGTCGCCCTGACCGGCGGCCTGCTGGGGATCCTGTTTATGATCCCGATGCGGCGCGTGTTTGTGGTCGATAACGAAGACCTGCCGTATCCCGAAGGCATCGCCTGTGCGGCCGTATTGAAAGCCGGCGAGGGCGATTCGACGCAACAGTCGGCCGCCTATGGACTGCTGGCCGGCGGACTGCTGGGAGCGATCTTCAAACTCGCTGCCGGTTTCTTTGGCGTCATGCAGGACTCGTTGCAAGTCGCTCGCGTGGCCGGCGAACGGATCTTCTATTTCGGCGGCGACCTCTCGCCGATGCTGGTCGCCGTGGGCTTTATCGTTCGCCTGCACGTGGCCATTTTGATTTTTATCGGAGGTGCTTTGGCGTGGTTGATCGGGATTCCGCTGCTCAGTGGCGGAGCCCAGTACAACGATCCGGTCGACGCGGCCTGGACGATTTGGAGCAGCGAGATCCGCTACGTAGGCGTCGGGGCCATGGTCGTCGGTGGGATCAGTTCGTTGTTCGCCGTGCGGGCCGGATTGATGGCCGCGGTGCGAGAGCTATCGCAGGGACACCGTCGCCGGAACACGCCCCGCCTCCACAGCGACCGCGACCTGCCGGTTTCCTTGATTGTGATCTTGGGCGTTGTGTGCACGGCGCTGCTTGCCGCGCTAAATTATCGTTTTACGCACAGCGTCGGCGTGACCGTGTTGTCCACCGTGGTGATGCTGGCCATGGGCTTTTTCTTTACCGCCGTGGCCAGCTATATCGTGGGCTTGGTTGGCAATTCGAACAGCCCGGTCAGCGGGATGACGATCACCGCGGTGCTGGCCTCCGGAGGCCTGCTGTGGTTGTTCAGTTATTCCGGAACGCCCGCGATGGTGGCCACGCTGGGGATCGCCGCGGTGGTCTGTTGTGTGGCCTGCACCAGCGGCGACGTTTGCAATGACTTAAAGACCGGTTCGATCGTGGGGGCTTCGCCGTTTCGGCAACAGATCATGCAGATTCTGGGCGTAGGGGTGGCCGCGTTTGTGATGGCGCCGGTCCTGACGCTGCTGCACGAGAATACGGCGGGAGGCATCGGTGGCGAGAACCTGCCGGCTCCGCAGGCCAGCCTGTTTGCCGCCCTGGCCAAGGGCTTTTCCGGCGAAGGCGAACTTCCGTGGAACCTGATCGGCATCGGAGCGGCGGTCGGCGCGGTGATCTTGATCATCGACGAGATCCTCAAACGCCGCACCCGCCACCGAGCTCACCTGATGCCGATCGCCGTGGGCATGTACCTGCCGTTCGGCTTGGCCACGCCGATTCTGATCGGCGGCGTGCTGGCCTACCTGCACACCCGCGGCAAGGCGGCCGAGCGGCATGACCGTGTGCTGCACCGCGGCATCCTGTTCTCCTCGGGCGTGATCGCCGGCGAAGCCTTGACGGCCGTCGGCCTGGCCGGGTTGGCCGCCGTGGGGATTACGGCTCTGGAGATTCCGCTATCGCCGTCGACGCTGCTGGCCGTCACGCTGCTGGTCGCCACCGCAATCGTCGCCACGTTCTGGGTGATGACGCGGCCGAGGGGAGCGGAGTGAGTTGGAAGTTGTGGCATAGGCTTCTAGCCTGTGAGGAAACAAACACAGGCTGGAAGCCTATGCCACGTGCTCTGGAACCGGGGCTGTCGCCCTCCCTTTGACGGCTTCTCATCAATCGAAATCGTTTTCTCCCCTCTCCCCGCCGGTTTGGGCAAGTGGTGCTTGCCCAGGCCGGCGGGGAGAGGGGTCGGGGGTGAGGGGCCTCCAGCGCAAATGCATGTAACTCAGCTTCTTGTATATTTGGCGCATCCCGTATCACTGAGTAGAACACAGAGACGAAGACACCGCGCGGCAATCCCCCTCACCCCCGACCCCTCTCCCCCGAATCCTGACTCGCTTGGGCTCGCCAGGATTCGGGGGAGAGGGGAGAAAATGAATTCGATTGATGCTCTGGAACCGGGGCTATCGCCCAAACGGCTACGAGGATGCCTCGAGCTCGATGGATGACGCGGCTTAGAATCTGGCGACTTCGGCTGCGGCGCGAATGAACTGGCCGCGCGTCAGCTCGGGGTCTGCCGGCGGAAGCTCCGCCGCGGGCTTCGCGAACGTATAACTGCGGTGGCAAATGATCGCTGTCGACAAACTCGTCGCGACACCATCCCCACTGCGCGGCTTCTTGCCGAAACCGTGCCGGCACCGCCGGATCATTCTGCAAGAAGTACAACAACCCGACCTGATCGCGAAGATGCTCGGCAAAGATCTCCTGCCGCTGGCGGTGGTCGCCCGCGGGCCAGCCCCGATTCACGCCGGGCAGCGACAGCCGTACCGGACCGCGAGACACATCGTTGATGTCGTACTTGCCGCCCGGCAATACCGGCAGATGGGCTTTGAAAATACAGCGGCTGGGGTAGTCGAACACGCGGCGGATCTGGCCACTTTCCAGCGCATCGAGCACGCCCACAAAATCCTCGCGTCGATAACCCGGTGGGGCGACTGGCGTGACGCGGTTCTCCGGGTCGCGGGTCATGATGAAACGAAAGTTGTACGCCTGCAGCTGGTCGTCCGCCTGCTCCGGAGCGAGCGACTCGCCGCACGTCTGCCGAGCTTCACGACCCACGGTCCAAGCCACGCCCGCCTCGGCCATCAAGTCGCCTTCGTAGCTGCCATCGATGAACACGCCGCCGGTGACCGAAAGCACGCGATCGTCGGGCCCTCGAAAAGTTGCCGCGTGAATCCGTCGCCGGGCACCCGAACCATCCGCATGCATCGACTCCTGCTGGTAGACCTTGTTTTCGAGGTTAACCGAGCAGTTTAATCGAATGCTGGGTCGGGGTGCGGTAGGCAGTGGGGCAGTGGGGCAGTGGGGCAGTGGGGCAGTGGGGCAGTGGGGCAGTGGGGCAGATCGCCCGGAGTCCACTTCGCATCCAGCCGTAGCTGAAGTCGCCAGACTTTGGATCTTAACTCTGCCCCGATCCAATCTCTGGCGAGATCGGCTACTCCAACAATCAATCTGGACGCACCACGAGGCTTTGCATGAAAACCTAGTTGGGTGGAACGGATAGGTGATCAGCCGCTGCAATCATTCCACGGAAATGGTTCGGTTCGGTGGAAGGACCCGCGGCTCGCGCCGTCGGCTCAGGTTTTCAGCCAGAGCCTAGGCGTCGCGGCGGACGACCACCAACCAGTCTTGGTCGCCATCGGCCGGGGGCTTGCCCAGCTGTACCGCTTGCCCGCCTTGCACTTCCTCGACCAATCCGCCGGCCAGTGGGCCGCCTTCGCGAGGATTGAACCACTCGACGCTGAAGCGACCTTCGGCTTCGCTCAGATCCAGCTCGCTTTCGCCGCCTTCGGGCAGATAAACCAGATACAACTGATCCGGCTTGGCGAAACAGAACTTGCCGGGCGCGTGCTGGTCATTGCCGACCAGCGAATCCGCGTTCTCCATTTCCCAGAAGGGGATCTTGTGATCGTGGAAGAATCCGATGGCGATCCGGCAGTAGTCCCAGCTCTGATCGCGGCTCCGCCAGTCTTCGCACAGCAGGTCGTTCTGGTCGAACTTGTACCCGAAGTAGTACTCACATCCGGCACCGCCGCCCATCAGATTGCCCCACAGCGTCTGCTTGCGGACCTTGTGCTGGGTATAAACCATTTCGCCCGAACGGTCGCGACCGTCGAAGCCGTTGTAGCCGAGGTCGGGGCACTGGGCGTGGGCGGCCGAACCCGATTCGTCGAAAGCCACCACCCACGGCTTGCCCGCGGCGGCCGACTCCCGCCGCCATTTGACGGTTTGTGCGTGGGTCGTCTCCAAGCTGCTGTTCTGCAAGGACACGCCGGTCAGCTTCGATCGGTTGCCAATCAACGGTTGGTAAACCTTGTCCTGTTGATTGGGATAGGTGTGGACGACGATGGGATGGTCATAGGGATCGACGTCGGTGATGTAGTCGATCATGGCCTGCTGCTGGGCGGTGCTCTGCGTGTTCTCTTCGCCCAGGTTCCAGTTCAGGGCCAGGTTGTGTCCGAAGCGGGCAATCAGTTCGCGACAATACAGTTTTCGCTCCGGTCCCAGATCGCCGCCATCGAGGCTTGCTTTTACGCCCTCGCCCTTGCCACGATCATCGTCGTTCTCGGTCTCCTGCATCTTGAAGTGCAGGTACATCCCGCGGTGGGTGCCATGATCGAAGACGATGCCCCACTGATCCAGCTTGCTGCAGTCGTAGTGCATTTTGTCGTCGCGATCGACGAATGGCCAAACGTTGTCGCCATCGCCACCGGCGTTGTAGGTCAGGAAGGAAAACGCGTTGCAACCTTTGCCCGACAGATAATTAATCGCGCCGATCAGGCCCTTGCCTTTTCCGTCGCCCCAGGTGGGGTCGCCGCTGCGCCAATCCTGCACATGCGGCTGCCAAGTCTTCAGCGGTCCCTTCTTGGGGTTGTTGGCGATCGTGTTATCAAAGTCGGTGAAGGCCAGCAGCGTCTCGGGAGCGTCGGCACCGACTTTCAAAAAGTACCGGCCGGAACCTGCGAAGCGGAGGTAGTGCTGGCCGACGTACTGCAAGCGACCTTCGGCCCGCAGATCGCGACCACCCTTGTCGCTGGCCGCGACCGTGAATTCACCGGTTTGGCCATCGAAAGGTTGCAGCGCCCCGCCCGACGCCGACTTGTCGAGCGCGACCCCAGAACCCTTGCGGAACTGGACCTGATACGTCCAGGTGCCCGTGCGATCCGGAGCGAAATGGGCTCGCCACGTGGTCCCGGATTCGGCCGACGTCTGGGACGCGTTGCCATCGGCGGCGAAGTAGCCGGGCACGCGATAACGGGTCCCGTCGGCGTGCGTGAACTGGACCACCATCTCGTAATCGGTAAACGGGTTGGGCGAGCGGTCCTGTTCGTGGGCGTAGGGGCCGGCAAGATCCAAAGTGATCTTGTGCCACATTTTCTGCTCGCCGTGGATTTGCACGCTGCCGTCACCGTCGAGTTTGGCGGGCGCGGTCGATCCGTCGACCAGCGACTGGGCCGCCTCGGCCAGTGGCATCCAGCCGATCACCGACCACCACAGCAGGCATGAAACAAACGGTACAGATACGCTCATGGTTCGCTCTCCGACGCCACGGGCTCGCGGCCTGCTGGGGAAGGGAAATGGTTTCAGGCTGCCGGCGCGTCGTCGTTTTCCAAAGCCTGCCGCATGGCGGCTTCGACGCCCATGGGCCGAACCGAAAATGCTTCGCGAGCCGACGGGTCTTTGACGATCGTGGGATTCTTTAAACCCTCGATCAAGTGCCGTCCCACTTTGGCCGAAGTCGGCGTCACCAATCCGAGCCACAGACTGGACAGGTAGGGGGTCAGCAGGGGTACCGAAATCAGATAGCGACGAAGCCCGCGGAGGCGAGCATAACACTTGATCAGCTCGCCATAGGTTACCACATCGCTGCTGCCGATTTCGAACACACGGCTGCCTTCGAGCGATACGGTCCGGGCTTCTAACAGATACTCCAGGACGTCGCCGATGGCGATCGGCTGGGTCGCGGTGGCCAACCAGCGCGGGCACAGCATCACGGGCAAGCGATTGGTCAGCGAGCGGATCAGATCGAAGGACAGGCTGCCCTGGCCGATGACGACCGACGCCCGAAACTCGATCGTCTGCACGCCCGAGTCGCGAAGGATCTCGCCCACCTCCTGACGGCTTCGCAGGTGCGGCGAAAGCGAACCGTCGGAATCGTCGCCCAGCCCGCCCATGTAGATGATCCGGCGCACGCCTGCCGCCCGCGCCGCGGCGGCAAAGTTCTCGGCGGCCCGACGGTCCTGCTCGCGAAAATCACCGCCGCCGGCCATCAAGTGGATCAGGTAGTAAGCCGTGTCCACGTCCTCCAGTGCAGGGCCCAAGCTGTCGGGCTCCAGCACGTCGCCGCCGCAGACCTCGGTCGACGCGGCAACGTCCTCCGCCAACCGCTCGGGATGGCGCGTCAGGCAGCGGACTCGAACATCCTCGTGCTCCAGCCGCTCGAGCAGGCGACTGCCCACATAACCGGTCGCTCCGGTCAGCAGCACCCGCGGCGTGCCGGGCGTCGGCGAGACGTCGTTGTTCGGCATTCTATTTTCCACCTTCCTCGTCGAAGCGTTCATTTATTTATTGCCGGCTTGATAGAATACCGCGCAGGGCAAGAAGTATTGCTGATCCCACGAGGACCGAGATGCTGAAGTTGCAAAAGCCCAGCGCGGAAACCATCCGTCGCTTTCTGGACGAGCGGACCGATGTGGCGTTCAGCTATGCAGACCTCGGAGCCACGCGGCACCGGCCGCCAAGCGGCTTTGTGGTCGATCACACGCGAGTCGCCATCGGGCAGGGCGAGGAGGACTTCTTGGCCGCACGGGCTGCGCTACAGCGTTGGGATCAGTTCCGCATCGGATGGGTTCAAGCCGAACCGGTCGAAACACCGATCGAAGAAGGCCAGATGATCGCCGTGGTCGCGCAACTGATGGGCGTGTGGTGGATCAATGCGTGCCGGATCGTGTATGCGATCGATGGCCCGGAGGACGCCCAGCGGTTTGGCTTTGCTTATGGCACGCTGCCCGAACACGTGGGCAAGGGCGAGGAACGTTTCACGGTCGAAATCGATGATGGCGGTACCGTCTGGTACGACATCCTGGCCTTCTCGCGGCCACAGGCCTGGGTCGCCGTGCTGGCCTACCCGGTGCTGCGGTGGATGCAGAAACGATTCGGCCGGCAATCGGCCGCTCGGATGCAAGCTTTGGTCCGCCAGAGCCGCCAACTGCAGCAGGGAGAGGCGTGTGACCCGGATGCGCACAACCGATCAGGAGGAGCTGCTGGCGGCCGTTAATTTGGGATGGTCGACCAACCGCATCAAATCGCGAATATCGACCGGTTTGACCAGGTACTCGTCGCACCCGGCTTCGGCAGCTTGCTGGCGGTGTTGTTCGTCGCCGTGTCCGGTCAGGGCGACCAACAACGTCTGCGTCTCGGGTTCCAGACGACGCATCTGGCGCATCACCTCCAACCCGCTCATATCCGGCAGGTTCAGATCCAAGATGACCAGCTCGGGGCGGAGCTCTTCAAAATCTTTCAGGGCCGTCGCGCCGTCGAAGGCCACGATGGGTTGTTGTCCCAGTTTCTCGAACAGGATGGCGGTCATCCGAGCGATGCCGGCGGTATCTTCGACAATCAATACCCGTCGCATCCGCTCCTCGGCGCTGTTTTGTTCGGTGGCTATCTGCGAGGCGAAGTCGTGGGAGGGGTGCTCGGACAGATTGTCGGCGTCTCGTGGCTCTTCCGTGTCCGCTTCGATGGGCAGGGTGACCACAAAGCGGCTGCCCTCCCCGGCGCCGTCACTGTGGGCTTCGACCTGGCCGCCGTGCAATTGGACGATCTGCTGCACCAGACTCAACCCCAACCCCAATCCGCCTCGCGAGTGCTGGTGCGAGCGTTGTTCTTGAGTAAACGCTTGAAACACATCGGGCAGCAGATCGATTTCGATCCCGACGCCGTTGTCGCGCACTTCCAGCGTTCCGTTATCACCGTGACCGGACGACTCCAACCAGATCTCGCCTCCGGCCGGCGTGTACTTCGCCGCGTTGGTCAACAGGTTGGCAACGACCTGGGTCAAACGGATCTCGTCGCCTTGGACCCACAGCCGGCGATCGGACAGGTTCACATGCAGGCGGTGCCGTTTCTCATCGATCAAGGGCTGAGCGATCTCGACGGCTCGCCGCACCACGCGCCCCAGATCCAAACGTTTGCGTTTCAGTTCGATCTTGCCGTGAACGATTCGCGAAGCATCCAGCAGGTCGCTGATCAGATGCCGCATCTGATGCAGTTGACGTTTCATCGTGGCCCGGGCTTCGGTCCGCTCGGCCGCAGCGAGTTCGTCGCTGTGCAGCAGGTCAACGGCCAATTCCATGGGGGCCAGGGGTCCGCGCAGCTCGTGCGCCAACATCGCCAGAAATTCGTCCTTGCGGCGATCGGCCCGCTGCAATTCTTCGGCTTTGTCAAGATTGTCCTGGTTGACTTTGGCTAGTTGCAGGTTGGCTTGGTGCAGTTGACGCTGCAGGGTGATCAGGTTGTTATTCAGGCGAGTTAGATCGTCCTCGTTGGCGATCTGGCGTTGCAGGTTCCAGTCCAGCCGTAGCGCGGCCGGCAACTCGGACTCGCCGGCCGTGGAGTGGATCTGTTCGAGCGGCGTTCCTGCAAGCTTGGCCGCCACTTCGATCGCTTCCAGAGCGTTGTTCGCGGTCCCATCGCCGCCGACTTTTTCCCACAGAAAGGGATCGACGTTGAAGGGGTATCCGCCGACCAACACCTTGACCGCTTCACAGCCCGGCGTGGTACGGATCGTTCGCAGCAGGTCGCTCAGCGTAAACAGATGACGGGTCATCGTGGTGGACACCACCAACATTTCGGCGCCGCTGTTGGTCAACGCATTGGCAATGCTGCGGGCCGGCGCGTTGGCGCCAAGATAGATGGTGTTCCAACCGTTCATCTCCAACATGTCGGTCACCACGCGCAGCCCCACCTCGTGCAGTTCATCACCCACACAGGTCGAGATCAGCGAATGTGAGGCGGGCTTACCGGCCAAGAAGTACGGCTGCAGCTGGGACATCACGAACTGGGTAGCGGCCGTCGCATAATGCTCCTGGGCCACGGTGATGTCGCCGCTCTGCCACAACTGGCCCACCCGGTAGAGCGTCGGCTGCATCACGTCCAGATAGATGGCCTGAAGGCTGGTGCCGCCCTCGAGAGCTTGTAGGACCAGCCGCAGCGCGTCACTGCGGCGAGTCTGTAGCAGGGAGGACATAAAAGCCTCCTGCAACGCCGCGTAGGGATTTGCTGAGCCGTCGAGGATCGCTTCGGTGGCAGCAACAGGCAACGTCTGATGGGCCCGATCCACGTATCGCTCGACCACCTCCAGCACCTCGCTGGAATACTCGGCCCGAACCGCCCCAACCAGCTCGTCGTAGATCGTGCAGATATTTCGGCACAGCGGCGTGGCCTGCTCGCAAACGCCCGTCGCCCAGCGGACATACTCCTCCAACAGAGCCGGGCTGCTGTAGGCGATACATGCGGCCAGGGTATGGATGTGGGATTCAACCTGCTGGACCCAGACCGCGTATCGCGTCGAGGCGGCCAGGGAATCCCCCGGTGGGACAGCGGCTTCGAGACGACTGCAAACCCACTCTGCCAAACCGCGACGGCCCTGGCGAAGCATGTCTGCAGCCAACTGGGAGATCTCGGTCATACGAAGGTCTCCCCTATTTGAATCATTAAAGGCCGATTTCGTGCGAGCCCTATTCTACCAACTGGTCTAGAATAGACCAATGCAGCGAAAGCCCGCCGCAGGGACTTCCGCTGGTAACACGCTGGCCGTCGCAGGGCGACCTCCTACATGTCGATCTCGTAACCCTGGCGACTCTCGCGGCTGAGGAAGCTGTTCGCCTGCTCGTCGCCGACGACTTTTCGCGCTTGCGGATCCCACTCGAGCTGGCGGCCGAGACGCATGGCGATGTTCGACAGGTGACAGATTTCCAGCATCCGGTTGTGCGACCAAACGTCGGAAATCGGCTGCTTGCGGCTGTGCATCGCTTCGATGAAGTTCGCCGTATGGTTCGCGCTGATCGGGCCGCCGTAGACGTCTTCGATGGCGCCGTCGGGCAGGGGGTTGGACTCCAGCTCCTCCACCGGTTTGCCGACGATCTTGCCGCGGTTGACGAAAAAGCGACCCTTCTCGCCTTCGAACAGGATCCCGTTGTCCCCTTCGCTGGTGATGATCATTTCGACATCGTCGGGCATGTCGGCGCGGAGCCGGAAACTGGTCGCGGCGTTGTAGCGATCCTCGACCGTGGGATAACCGTCCTTGTGCGGCACCGGCAATTCGTACTCCAGCGGCGTGATCTTGCTGGGGCCCGTATCGGTCGCCCCCAGGGCCCAACAGGCGATGTCCACATGATGGGCCCCCCAGTCGGTCAGTTTGCCGCCGGCATACTCGTGCCAATTGCGGAACGCGTAGTGGCAATTGCTGTACAGCGGGACGCCGCCGCCGTAGCCTTTTCGCATTTCCGGCAGGGCGCGGTAGGACACCTTGGGGGCGGGTCCCAACCAGAAATCCCAGTCCAGTCCGTCGGGAACGTCCGCGACGGGAATCTCGGGCGAACCCGACATGCCGTTGATGCCGCAGGTGACCTTGCGGACCCGGCCGATCCGGCCGTCACGAATCAACGCGATGGCTTGCAAAAATCGCTGGCCCGATTCGGTCCGCTGCATGGTGCCGACCTGGAACACCCGGCCCGTGTCCTGGACGACCTTTTCGATCAATTTGCCTTCGTCGATCGTCAGGGTCAGCGGTTTTTCGCAGTACACATCCTTGCCCGCCAACATGGCTTCGACGGCGATCTTGGTGTGCCAGTGATCGGGCGTGGCGATCATCACGGCGTCGATATCGTCGCGGTCCAGAACCTTGCGGTAGTCTTTGTAACCGTCGGGTTTCTGCTTTTGTTTCTGCCCCGCCTTTTCGATGTTCTCTTCCAACACGCCCGCGTCGACATCGACCAGGGCGGCGAAGTCGGCGAATTGGAAGGATTTGTTGGTGATCGCCCAGCCCTGGTTGCGGAGGCCGATCGTGGCAAACACCGGACGCTCGTTGGGCGAAGCTTCGGCCAGAGCTCGTGCGGCCGTGGGCGCGAGCAAGCTGGCGGTGCCGGCCGCGGCCACGCCCTGCAGGAATTGGCGGCGACTGGACTGCGATGCATGTGTCATGAGATTCATCCTAAAGAAGGGGCGTTGGGAGCGTAGGCGGATCAAGCTGCATTATAGCTGGGAATAGGGTTTCGCCTCCAAAACCTGCTTGTGGATTTTGCTGACGGTATTGGCGTACTTGGGAACGGTTTTCAAGGTCTGCCAATCGGGATGCGCGAGAAACGCTTTCCAAGCGGCTTGGCGAGCCTGGTCGTCGGCGTACACGGTCAGGTACGTCAGGTTCGGTCGATTGGGGCCGATGATCGCTTGGCCAAAGAACACCGGACGAATGCCACTGTCCAGAAAGATCGGCACCTCGCCGTTGTTGAACATGTCGACCTTCAGATCGCCCAAGCGCTCGGTCGCGCTCTCGTAGATCCGCAGCTCGTAGACGCGAGCCTCGTTCTGGGCTACTTCGCCGGGCACCTTCAACTCAGGCATGCACGCAAAGGCTCGCAGGAATTCGCTGCGGATGCGAGCGAACGGCGGCCGTTTGGCGGGGCTCTGCAGGTAGCTCTGGGCGGCTTGCTGATACCGTTTATCTTCGGCCAACGCCTGATCCACACGCGCCACGCCGGCCGGGTTGTCGAAGGGAATCACCACCACGACGCTGCGCTGGTCCGCCGGAGCCTCCACGGGAGCGAACGCGCCGACCGGGCCGATTCCCTGCCGCTCGAGCGCCGGGATCAACGCCTCGCCGAGGTACTCATCCAACGCCGCTTCGTCGCCCTCGGCGCCCAGTTCGTAGGTGCGGACTTCGTAGTATTGCCGAGCGGACGAGTCCGCGGCAGGTTCCGCAGCCACAACCGCAGACAGTGAAACGGCCCAAGTGACGGCCAGCGAAACAAACAGGCGCATTAGGAAAACCTTCGAAGAGGAGGACGCGAACCGATGGAGAGACCAAGCAGCCCATTGTAGCCACTTGCAGGTGGGCTCGGCGTCCGGCCGCCGGAAACCGCCTTCCCATGATGCCTCTTCGGCTCCGAACGAGGTAGGGTGTCTTCGTTTAAACGCAGAGAGCGCAGAGAAAGGAATCTAATAGCTCCTGACTCTAACGGATTCTATGTATGACGTGCGAAGCTCGGTTGCAGCAGCCACGTGCGTGGCGATCGCGATGTAGCCATGGGCGTCAGCTCATGGATATGGGTGGCCCCAACGGCATTTAGTCCCGAAGGGACGACAGGAATGCATCTCCTGTCGTCCCTTCGGGACTATCACTTCCTTTGTAGCGGAACGGCGCGAGCCGTCCGGTTTTGCGGTGCGAACCTTCACACACCGGGCGGCTTGCGCCGCTCCGCTAACGCTTCAATCGCAAGCGATGGTGAAAGTAGATGGCATTGGGCTCGCGCCCGTGGCTACATCCTATCGTCCCTGCGGGACTAAAACACGAGCCTCAAAGCCCCATGGACGTACATAGATTCCGTTAGAGCCAGAAAAACTCATTCCTCTGCGCTCTCTGCGTCTCTGCGTTTTGAATCCCCTGGTCCAAACCGGCATCTTAACCTTGCAAGACGAACTCAATGCCGCCGGTAGAGCAGACGGGCGGGTTGGCCGGCGCGGGTGCTTTGCAAGGGACGACTCAAGTGGACCTCGATTTTCAGCTGCGGCTCGATCAGCTCGCCGGCCTGCTGGTCGTCGTCGGGACGCACCGCCAGCGGTCCCCCGGCCACGGCCGACAGCGCGGGGTGGGGCGGCGAGACGGTGGTCTGCTGGGCGACGCTGGCCAGGGTCACGCTCACGCGCTGACCGCCCACGACCAGCTCCAAACCTTCCTCATCGTTCGTCCTCGGCCGGGCCTGCGGGCCGCTGGCCTTCGCCGAGCCGGTTGCCAGCAGGCTGCGAATCGCGTCCAGCTGGGACTGCGGCACCGCCGCGATGGCCTTCATCCGCTGGGGCTCGACCACCAGTCCAATCGACTGCCCCTTGGTCGTCCACTGGCCGAGCGTCTGCTGGATCTGGTCGGCGATCAACACTCCGTCGCGTGGGGCGCGCACGGTCAACTGTTCGCATTGCCGCTGCAGCTCCTGGACCTGCTGTGCGAGCGCCTCGGCGGCCTGAGCTTCCGCGACCGCCTGGGCGGTTTCGTGCCGTTGACGGTGGTTTCGGCTGCGCGCCTCGGCGGCCTGCAGACGGCTGTGGGCGGCGGCCAACTCGGTCGCCAACGACGGATTCTCCAGCTGTACCAGCACCTGTCCGGCTCGGACCCGCTGGCCATCGCGCACCGGTACGTCACGAACGAATCCCGCGGCGCCGGCGCGTACGGGTCGATCGTCCACGAACTCCACCACCGCCGGCCAACCACGCTCCAACGAGACCGTTTGCCGGAGCCGGTACGCGCTCCAGCCCGCGCCGCCCAGCACTCCCACCAGGGCCACCAGACGCAGCGCCACGGCCGGCCGCGTGCGCAGCGTCGAAGCGATGGCGCAGACCGCGCCGACGAGCGGTCGCAACACCAGCGCGGCCAGAACCAGCCCGCCGAGCACCATCCCGGCAGGCCCATACATAAGGACGGCCGCCGACAGCAAGGCTGCGATCACACTGATCCGATACAGTCCCGCAGCCACGGCGTACAGCAACAGCCCGGCCGGCGAACCGGCGCTGTAGCGCGGCGGCATAGCCCGGCCCAAACCGAGCCAGGCCACGGCGTCACGAAGCCGCACCTGCGCGTCGCTGGCCAGATTCGGTCGGTCCAGCCAATCGGTCAGGGCATAGTAGCCGTCCAGCCGCATCAGGGGATTCAGGTTGAACAGCACGGTGGCCAAACCGGCCGTGGCGGCGATCGTGCACAGCAGGTGCGCGGCAACGGGCGAGTGCGTCTGCGACCAACACAGCAAAGCGACGGCCGCCACGGTGCTTTCCACGTACACGCCCGCCAGCGACGTAGCCAGTCGAGCGGCTCGAGACCGGATTCGATAGGCGTCGGTCAGATCCACGTAGGCCACCGGGGCGACGATCATCCACGCCAACCCGATCTCGCCCACACGCCCGCCAAACTTGTGACAGCTGATCGCATGGGCGGCTTCGTGCAGCAGTTTTAATATCGCCCAAACCAACGCCGCCCACAGCCAGCCCGAGGGGCGCAGCACGGCCTGGACGTCGTGCACGAATCGATCCTGCTGGGCAATCACCACGGCGGCGGCGGCCATCCACAGCAGCGCGGCGATCAGCGCAGCCGGAACCGTGAACGTCCATCCGAAGATGCGGACCAGCGGATTCAGCCAGGGACCGCCCCGCAGCAAAGGGACGCGGATCCAGGCCAGCGACTGCCGCGATCGCCCACCGCCACCCTCCGGTGCATCCGTTTGCAGCAGATGCTCGCGCTGTGCCCAAGCCACAAACGCTTCGGCTTGCTCGGGCGATAACCGCCACTGCGGATCCTCGCCCGCCGCGGCCGTCCGCGCCTCTTCCAACGTGCGCTGCCCGTCCAAGTGGGCCAGCAACCGGTATTCGGCCGGCCCCAGGCGCAGAAAGCGAGCCCCTTCACGCGCTGTGCCAGCGTCGCGGGCCGTTTCGGGCCGCCATAGCCGGAACCAGGGACGTCGGTGGCGATCGCGATGGACGGTCACTTGCACGCCTTCGCGCAGCCGCAACCGACAGTGGGCGACGTCGATGCAGGCGGGTGCAGCCGTGCTCATGCCGGAATCAGCTCCAGTTCTTGACGCGTTGCCACAAGCGATGGAACAGGCACCACGCCAGCGGTCGCCGGACGGTATCGATCCGAGCGGTTCCCTGCATGCCGGGTTTCCATTGTCCGCGCGGATTATCCAGGGTGGTCTGGGCGGTGAAGCGATACCCGCCCTGGCCGTCGGCTTCGCCGCGCGGGGCCACGCGCTGCAGGCGGAGCGAGTCGATGCGGTCGGCCGCTTCCAAGTGCAGGCGAACGCTTTGCCCCGTTTGAACGAAGCGAATCTGGTCCGGCGGTATCTCCAGTTTGGCGATCAGGGTTTCCAGCGGAGCGATCTCCAGCAGTTGTTGACCGGTTTCCAGCGGCACGCCGCGATGGGGCTGGAGGTCTTCGCCCAGGACGATGCCATCGATCGGGCTGCGGATTTCGGCCCGCTGGAGGTATTGTCGCAGTTGGTCTCGTTGGGCCCGATTGCGTTGCCCTTCGATCCGCGACAGTTCGGCTTCGCCCAGTCGGCCGGCTGCCAGGTGTCCGGCGCGCTCGGCTTCGATGCGTCGCGCTTCGGCCTGGTGAGCCGCCAGTTCCGCGACCGCTTGTTCGGTGTCCAGCGTACACAGCACTTGGCCGCTGCGGACGGCTTGGCCGGGTTCGACGTGGATCTCTCCCAGCGGCGCGTCGAACGGTGCCGCAATCACCCGGCGGTGCTGGGGATGCAGCGTCACGTCCGCTCGCACCGGATAGGCCACGGGCACCAAACCGATGACGACCGCCAGGGCCAGAGCCATGGCCAGGATCTGCCCGCGGCGTCCGGCCAGCGACTTCCGCAGCGCCTTGCAGCGCTCGAGCCAGCGCGGTTCGCGGGAACGGTCCAGCAAGCCACAAACGGCCGCTACGCCGGGTGCGGCCCGGCGCAGGAACCGGTCCTGCGGCGAATCGATTGCCTGGCGTCCGAACCACAGGACCAGGATCGCCCCGATTGCCGCGTCGTCCTCGTCCAACAGAGGCAGGACGAGGCCGCAGTGCCGGCCTGCGGCGACCTGGCGGCGGTTGTGCTGGAGCACCTGCTGGGAAAGCGTCGTGAAGGTCAGCGAAACATCGCGGTGCTGCGGATGGGTCGAACCGCGGATCGGACCCGCCAGAGCGATGCTCTCGTTCAGGACCGCTTCGACATCCGGATACAACTCCGGCGGACAATGTGCCGTTCCCGCCAGCGATTCGACGCGACATAGAAAATCGTCACAGCGGCCCATCACGACCAACGCGGCATCGGTGTGCGCCTGCAACCACTGGGCCGTGTCGCGGTAGGCGGCGGTGGAGTCTCGGCAGGTCAACAGGCGCGTCAGCAGATCCAGGGACGCGGCCTCGCTGTGATCGGGCCGAGCGGCAGCGGCGGCAGCCGATTCCAGCGCGGCGATCAACGGATGCGAATCCGCCGAGCTGCCGGCGACCGGGGCCGCGTGTGATGCGCAGGATGGCTCAGTCATAGTGTCGCCTTTCGCTCCGCGAAAGTAGTGGGCAAAACTGTCCTAAGCACGTCGGCATGAATCTTTCGGTGAAACCCCGCGACAACACCCTCCCGCGCAGCGGGAGGGTCGGGCTCTTAGGCCCGGGGAGGGCCTTACGAAAACCCTCTCCGGGCCTAAGAGCCCGACTCTCCCAGTGGGAGAGTAAAGCCGAATGAAATGTTGCGACTCTGGTTCTGATTACTTTCGCGGAGCGAAAGGAGACTCTGGTTTATTTACTTTCGCGGAGCGAAAGGAGACTCTGGTTTCCTTACTTTCGCGGAGCGAAAGGCGACTCTGGCGACACTAGCGGCGGTTCAGGAAGCGGAATTGCCGCAGGGTTTGCTGAATGGCCTGCTCGCGATCGATCGCCTGGGGCACGGGTTGCAGATGGATTTCGACCGGCACGCCGATGGCGATTCGTCCGTCGGGGTTGGGCAGGCGCAGTTTCAGGAAGCGCATGCCGGACTGGGCATCGACGATCGGCGACACGAACTCCACGGTCGCCTGAACCGTTTGGCCTTCGACGACCACCGGCAGGCGCATGCCCGCCTCGAGATCGCGGAGCCGTTTTTCGGGGCCGCTGGCGACGATTCGCAGGGGATCCATCTGCACGATTTGGATCAGTTTGGGGTCGGCCGGCGAGACCACTTCGCCGACGTCTTTCAGGACCTGGGCGACGATGCCCTCGATGGGACTCTTGATGGTCAGTCGGGCCAGTTGCAGTTCGGCTTGACGCAGTTCCAGTTCGCGGCGCTGCTGCAGTTCTTCAAAGGCTTTGACGCGGGCCGCCGCTTCGTCGCGTTCGTTGCGGGCCAGCACCAGTTCCTGTTCGGTGGCGTGCTGTCGCTCGGCCAGCGCCGTCAGTCGTTCCAGCCGCTGCTGGCGGAGGTCCAATTGATGGGCGGCCGCTTCGGCTTCGCCGCGGGCGGAGGCCGCGGTCCGAGCGACTTCGAGGGCGGCCTTCAACACGGTATCGTCCAACTGGACCAGCGTCTGTCCCATCGTGACCCGTTCGCCTTCCTCGGCCCAGACCGCCGTGATCCGACTGGTCTCACTGGATCCGACGTGGATGTCCCGATAGGCCTCGGTGTACCCTTCCAGAGGCTGCGACTGCTGGGCCGAGGCGATCGTGGCAAACAGGAGGCCTAGGCCCAGGGCCACGGTCCGCAGCGGCCTGGGCAGACAAGCCACTGCGGCGCGATGGTCCGGCATCGAACGATGGAGGTCGAGGTTTGTAGTCATGAGTCCGGCAAACGATAAAGGCAGTAGCGATTGAAAAAGGTTGAATACTCGCCCTCCCGCCGCGAGGGTCGGGCTCTCGGGTCCAGCGAGGGCACTCACCCCACCAAGCTGTCGCGGGCTCGGTCGCGCTGTGCGAGCACCGTCCGGGCGTGGACGGCGCGTCGCTGGGCACGGGCCGCGGCCGCCGCGGCGGCTTGCGACAACGACTGGACGTGGCGCGTGTAGGGGGCGTGCGTGCGGATCAGGGTGTCCTCCAGACTGATGTAGGTGCGGTGGGAACCGGGTTGTCCCTGCCGAGCGGCTCGTCCTACCAGTTGGCGATCCAGTCGCGGGCTGGAGCGTGGCGAAACCACGATCACGTGCAATCCGCCGCGGGCCACGACATCGTCATCAAGCCGGATGTCCGTACCGCGGCCGGCCAGATCGGTTGCGATCGTGATCGCTCCGGCGGCTCCGGCGGCGGCCACCACGTCGGCTTCCTCGGCGGGCTGGACACCGTTGAGAACCTGCACCGTCAGGCCGTTTTCGATCAAGTGCTCGGCCAGCTGCTGGCTCTGCTGGATGTTCTCGGTCCCCAGCAGCACCGGGCGACCCTCACGGTGCATCCGCTTGACTTCGTCGGTGATCGCTTCGTACTTGGTGGCCGTGTCAACGCAACAACACGTGGGCAGTTCCTCCGCCGCCGAGGGACAGCGCAGGGGGATGCGAGTCGTTTGCAATCCGTAGACGCGAAGCAGTTCGCCGCGGGCGTCCCAGGCGGTGCCGCTGCAGCCGGCCAAGCGGCGATAACGATCGAAGAACCGCCAGCGAGTGATCTGGGCGGTCGAGGCGGTTTCGGCCGAAAGCGTCAGTCCCTCGCGGTGCTCGACCGCTTGATGCAGCCCGTTCTGCCAGCGACGATCCGGGTTGATGCGTCCGGTCGCGGGGTCGACGATCTGCACTTCGCCCTCGCGCACCACGTAGTCGACGTCGCGTCGCACTCGGTGCAGGGCTTCCACCGCTCGCTGGACGTACTCGGACCACGGCCGTTTCAATCGCTCGGTGCCCTGGCAGCCTTGCGGCGGCATTTGCGCAGCGCGGCGCCGGCCTTCGGCGGTCAGATCGACGTGAAAACCGGTTTCGGCCGCCGTCCAGTCGACACCTTCGACCAGCCCATCGGCGATCTCGGCGGCTTGCCGATGCAGTTCGACGGTGACCGGATCGGGCGTCGGCGAGGCGGCCATCGAAAGGATCAGCGGCGTGCTGGCTTCATCGATCAGGATGTGATCGATCTCGTCGATCAGGACGGCAAAGCGGCGGCGGTTCAAGCGGACCGCTGCGGGACCACGGCCCAGCGGACCCTGTCGCCATTGACGTCGGGCCACCACATCGTGCAGGTAATCAAAGGCCAGAGTGTTGGCCGTGCCGTAGACCACGTCGGCGGCGTAGGCGGACCGTTTTTGAGGTTCGTCCAGCGCCGGTTCGACCAGGGCAGCTCGCAGGCCCAGCAGTGCAAAGGCGTCCGTTAGGGATTCGCAGTCGCGGGCGGCCAAGTAGTCATTGGCCGTGGCCACGTGCACACCGCGGCTGGCCGTGGCCAGGGCGGCGGCGGCCAGGGCCACCGAATACGTCTTGCCTTCGCCCGTGGCCATCTCGGCCACTCCGCCACGGGCCATCACCACAGCCGCGTGCAGCTGGACCACGTACGGCGTGATGCCACAGCAGCGCCGGAGCGCCGACGCCATCAGCGCCAGGGCCGCGACCAAGACTTCGTCTTCATCGGGCCGCGCCCCGCGCAGCACGGCGACCCGCAAGGCGTCGAAGTGCGACCGCAGCGGGGTGGCATCCATCCGCGACGCCATCGCGTGAGCTTGCCGCGCCAGTTCGGTGCGCGGGGCCGCGGCCGGTTGCGGCGACGATGGTTTCGGCGGTGACGGTTTCGGCGTGGCTGCGATCATGGCGCCACCTCGGGTTGGTCGAGACGCACCGGCGGCGGCAGTGTTTCGGCCGTCATGCCCTCGACCGTCATGCCTTCGTTCTGGGCATCCATTCCTTGGTCGGACGCGTCCAGCAAGGCGGCGGACTCCGATTGCCAAGGAGGGCAGGCCAGGGCGGCGGGTCGCAACAAGGTTCCCAGCGCCTGATGCAGTTGCAGGATTGCGATGTTGAATTCCGCTTCGGCGGTCGCCAGGGCGACCTCTTCATCGGCCAACCGCCCCTGGGCTTCGATCAGATCCTCGAGCAATAGGATCGCCGAGCCGCCCGCGCCGGGAGCGGTCTGCCAGCGATCTTGCAAGTAGCGCAGTTCCCGATCGGCGGCGGCCAGTGAATGGGTGCGTTGGTCGATGGTCTGGTAGGTGACGTTCAAGCGGACCAGGGCGAGTTCCACATCGGCCCGCGCCGCTTGCAGGGCGGCTTCGTAACCGGCCATCGCTTCCTGTAGTTCCAATTCGCGCTGATGAACCAAACTGCGCGCAGCCCGGTTGCCGACCGGTCGTTGCCACAGCAGGCCCAGGTTCACGCTGGGCCGACCATCGACGAATTGGTTGCCGTAGGCGGGAAATACGTTTCGGTTGCTGGCCAATCCGGCCACGTAACTGCCCGCGATCAGGTCCAGTTGAGGCAGCAACGCATTGCGGCTGACCCCCACTCGCAGGCTGGCCGTGCGGACTTCACGCACGGCCTTGCTGACTTCTGGACGGTTGCTCAGCGCCAGCTGGACCGCGGCTTGTCGATCGTAGGTGGGCGAATCTTGGAGGGGCAGCTGGGTGGGCACCAGTTCGATCGCGTAATCGGTGCGTCCCATCAGTCGGCGCAGCCGCGTGGCCGTGCGATCCGCCTCCGAGGCGATCGTCATCAAGGCCGCTCGGCGACGGGCCGCCGCGGTCTGGGCACGCAGGATCTGGCGCGCGGTCGCGTCGACGCTGCGCCGCTGGTCCAAGGATTGGACCAATTGGTCGGCGCGCTGGGCCGCTTGCCGGCGGATCAGAAAGGAGCAGCGGGTGCGGTATAGATCCCAGTAAGCCGTGCCGACCTGCAACACATGTTCTTGCATCCGAGCGACCGCATCGGCCTGCAAAACTTCCGTCTGCAGCTGGGCTTCGAGCACGCGAAAGTAATTCACCTGGCGGCCACGTCCGCGCAGCAGCGGCTGGGTGACGGTCAATTCCAGCCGCGAAGTGCTTTGGGGATTGGGGATCAGGTACGTCGAATTGTTGCGCTGCCAACCGGATCGCTGAGCCAATTCCCACTGGGCACCGCTGGTGGTCTGTTTTCGCACGCCCGCGCCACCGGTCAACAGATCGTCTTCGAAGCGTCCGCTCAGATCGCCCGTGGTCAGGATACTGCCGATCGGATCGCTGCGGTTGGCCCAGTTGGTTTCGAGGAAATTATTCCAGTCGAAGGCAGCTCTCTGGCGCGTGATTTCGGTCCGCGCGATCATCGGGGCCAGCTCGATCCGGCGAACTTCGGGCGACTGGGCCAGCGCCTGGGCAGTGGCATCGTCGGCGGTGATCGGCTGTGCGCTGGGAGCGATGCCCAGCGGTTTCTGGATCGCTCCGTGCCACCACTGGGGTGATTGACCGGCGGCCAGGCTTGCCACGGCGAGCACCAACAACAGGGCGGTGGTGCGGGTTGCCTTAGCGGTGGGACCTGCCATGAAAGCGACCATCCTGCCCGGAACGCGGCCAAGGAATCGCGTTTGCGACATCCGTGCCGCCGGTGCGATGATCCGGTTTCGCTGTCATCGGCTTCGCAGCCCTCACAGCGTGACCCGCCGGCCGCGGGTTCCGGTTGTACCGCTGGTGCGAGTTGAGCGGAGGCGCGAGGCAGATTGTTTAGAACCCAGTGCCCACGGCGGGAACGTGATGGAACCGTTACCCCTTTAGCCCGGAGGGCGGCACAGCCCCTGCCGGGGACGTGAGTCCCCGGGTCCTGAGTGCGAGATAGCTAGCCCGTAGGGCGACACAGCCCGCACGCTGCTCTGTCGCCCCTCCGGGGCTTTTATTGGTTTGGGGGCGCGGACCGGCGGTTGACACCGCCGGCAAGGGCTGTGTCGCCCTGCGGGCTGGTCCTGCGGTTGCGCTCGACGAACCCGCGTATCGCCTCCTCGTTGCTTTGACCGACTTGCAGTCGTATGACCTGCCGAACTTTTCTGCTGCTTGAAGGCACGCGGCGGTCGGTTGAGACCTAGGTTTCAAGTGGATCCCTCTGTTTGCTCACCGAGACCCTCCGCGATGGCCGTTCAACCTTCGGAACCCTCCCAATCCAAACCGTTCGGCTCGCTGCCGGCTCTGCGACATCGATGCAGCACCTGGCTGGACCGGGCGCGGTACCTGCTGGGCGAGGCCCTGCGCACCGATGATACCGGTGGCCACGGTTGTGACGGATTGAACGCGACCGCGCTGGAACAGCGACTGCTGCTGAGCGCGACCCCCATCGTGCAGGCGGTCGCCGAAACGGGCGCGGATGGTTCCGCGGCGGAGATGCCGCTCACTCCGGCCGCCGATACCACCACCGCAGCGCAGCCGCGGCGCGAACTGGTCATTATCGATCCGGCCGCCGCAGATCATGAACAGCTGCTGCTGGATCTGGCCGAAACCAACGCCTCCGTGACGGACGTGCTGGTCCTGGATGGCAGCCGCGACGGGCTCGCACAGATTACCGAGTGGCTGGCCGAGTACGAGGACATCGACGCGGTACACATCGTCTCGCACGGCGAAGACGGGGCGCTGCGGCTGGGCAATTCCTGGCTGAGCAACGAAACGCTGCCCGAGCACACCCAGGCGCTCTCTCAGTGGCAGGCGTCTCTCCGTGCGGATGCCGATCTGTTGTTTTATGGCTGCGACCTGGCGGCTTCACAACAGGGGCAAGAACTGATCGACGCCTTGGCCCGCATCACCGACGGCGACGTCGCCGCCAGCACCGACGATACCGGCCACGCATTGTTCGGTGGAGACTGGATTCTGGAATACAGCACCGGTCACATCGAAACCGACATCGCCTTCAGCCAGCACCTGCAGCAGAACTGGGGACACCTGCTGAACGTCACGGTCGATGCGACCAGCACCGCAACCGCTGCGTCGGAGACTGACAGCCGCAGCGTCTCGCATACCACGTCCGGAACCGACCGCTTGATGTTGGTAGGTATCTCGTTCGGTGAAGACAAAGGAGAGCGGGTCAGTAGTGTCAGCTACAACGGCAAGGCGCTCTCTCGCGTCGGGGCTCAAGATCACAACGACGGCTCGACAGCCCGCGTCGAGATCTGGTCTTTGCTCGCTCCGGATCTGGGTACCCACAACGTCCACGTCAGTTTCACGGACGAGGAGCACGAAGGTGCCACGATCGGGGTGATGACCTTTAATGGTGTGGATCAGGAGGCAGCGCTGGGCAGTTTTGCGTCGCGGCAGGGTACGTCTTCGACGTTATCGGCGGACGTATCCTCGGCGGATGGCGAAACCGTCTTCAGCGTGGCCGCTCTCAATGACAGCAACAATTACAACCTGGTCCCCGGCGGCGGGCAAACCGAATACTGGGACCTGCATCGCAGCAAAGCCAACGGATCGGGCACGTTGATGGCCGGCGCAGCCAGCGTGACTCCGACCTGGAGCGTGGCCACGTCGGGCAAGTGGGCGGTCGGCGCGGTTCCCATTCGCGCCGCGGATTACTCGCTGACCTCCGGCACCGAAGTTCGCGTCAACTCTACCACCGGCAGCTCGCAGCAGACGTCGCTGGAAGGCCGCGGCAGCCACCGCTCGGTGGCCCTGGCCGACAGCGGCGACTACGTAGTGGTTTGGTCTTCGAACAACCAGGATGGATCCGGCTGGGGCGTGTACGCCCAGCGCTACGACCGCCTTGGCGTCGCCCAGGGCGGCGAAATTCACGTCAGCAGCGGCACCACGGTGAATGATCAACACTGGGCCACGGTGGGGATGGATGCCGCCGGTAATTTTGTCGTGGCCTGGACCAACAAGACGGGTCTGGGCGACGCCGACGTGATGGCCCGCCGCTACGACAGCGCTGGCAACGCCCTGGGCGGCGAGTTCCGGGTGAACGACGCATCGCTATCGGCTCGATCCACTCCGTCCATCGCCGTTGCCTCCGACGGCCGCTTCGTGATCGCTTGGAAAGGCTTGGATGCCCTGGGTGATGCGGATATTTATGCGCGCCGATTCGCCGCCAACGGTGCGGCCCTGGACGGCAGCGACTTGATCGTCGCAGGCGGGGCGGGCAACGACTACGACCCGGCCGTGGCGATCAATGACAGCGGCGACTTTGCGGTGCTGTGGGACGATGCCGGCGGCGTCAAGCTGCGACGGTACCTGGCCGACGGTTCGCCCGTCGGCGGCACGATCACGGTCGACGGCAGCACGAACGCCGGCAACGGAGCGTTGGCGATGCACCAAGACGGATCGCTGGTGGTTACTTGGCGCGAGGGCAACGCGGGTTCACGCGACGTGCGGATGCGACGCTACGACAACGGCGGCAACCCTCTGTCGTCGGCGGTCAACGTGGCGACAACCGGTGGCGGAGACCAACAGGATCCTTCGATCGACATGGACGATGCGGGCAACTTTATCATCGTCTGGGAAGGCAACGGCGATCAAACCGGCCAAGTGGACTCCAGCGGCGTCTTCGGCCAGAAGTACGACGCCAGCGGCAACCGGGTGGGCGATGAGTTCCGGATCAACCAGACGACGGGCGGTACCCAGGACCAAGCGTCGGTCGCAATGCAGGACCTGAACCATTTCATCGCCGTCTGGACGGGCAATGGCCAGCAAGCCGGTCAAGCTGATACGGCGGGCGTGTTTGCGCGTCGCTTTGGCACGCCCATCGATGGCCAGCTGCTGTTCACGACCGACGGATCGGCCGACGGAGGCGGAAACAACTGGAACGACAACGAAATCTTGCGGTTCGGGGATGCCAGCGACGCCTTCGATCCGGCCAGCGGCGTGACGTCGGGCACGATCGCCAAACTGCCCGGCTTCGTCGCTCCCTACGACATCCGGGCCATGCACTACGTGCAAAGCACCGTCACGCTGGGCACCACGGGCACGCAGTTCACGGTCCAGCACGGCGACCTGATTCTGAGTTTCGACACCGGCGGGGGAGCCGGCACGGTGGGCGGCCTGAGTGTCGATGGCAAGGACATCCTGGTGTTCCGTCCCGACACGCCGGGCAACTACAGCAGCGGAACGTACAGCATGCTGATCGATGGCGACGGGGCGGTCGCCGACAGCGGCGTTCACGATGCGACGACGACCTTCGACGTGCACGCCCTGTCCCTGGTGGAACAGGATACGGTCGTCGGCGGCACCACGCTGACCAAGGGGACCTTCCTAGTGGCCCACTCCGATGCCTCGCTGCATCACAACATCTACACCTTCAATGTCGTCGGTACGGGCATAGGCGCGGCCACTGAAACCACCGACACCGAACTGCTGCTGGGCGGTCAACCGCTGGGTCTGGATCCCATCTCCGGCAGCCCCCGCGAGCTGCAGGGTCTGCATCTGCTGCAGCGAGCGACCTACTTCGGCGGCACCCAGCTGGCCAGCGGCACCCTGCTGGTCGTGGTCGATGGCCCCGACACCTACGGCGGCCAAGTGGTCGACCAGTTTGACGTGGCCGCACTCAGCGTGACGCAGACCGAACAGGACGCCGCTGCCGGTACCGCCGCCACCGCGTTGCTGTTGTTCGATGGAACGGATATGACGATCGACAATCCGGCCGGCGAATCCTTCAACGGGATCACGGTTTTCGATTCCCTCTCGATGCCGGCCAATCAAGCCCCCACCGCTTCGGCCGGCGGTTCCTACTCGATCACCGAGGGGCAAAGCCTGAACCTGACCGCTGCCGCTTCTTCCGATCCCGATGGCCATCCGCTCGCCTTCCGCTGGGACCTGGATAACGACGGGGTGTACGGGGAAACCGGTGAACCGACTGCGATGTCGCCCACCGTCAGCTGGGCTACGCTGGCCGGCGCCGGGATCGACGACGACGGGACGTACACGATCGGCGTGCAGGTCGACGATGGCTATGGCGGCGTAGCAACGGCCACCGCCACGCTGACCGTGGCCAATCAGGCGCCCGATTTGGTGGTCAGTGGCGATGCGAATGGCACCGAGGACGCGGTGTATTCGCTGAACCTGTCCGCGATCGATGCCGGCGACGATACGATCACCAGCTGGACGGTCGACTGGGGCGACGGCAATACGACGACTCACAACTTTGCTGCCGGCACGGCCACGCACACCTACACCCGCGGCGGCAATTACAACATCCTGGTCGCGGCAACCGACGAGGACGGCACCCACACCGAGCGCGAGTTGCTGGTCGGCGAGTACAGCGGCGGCAGCGACAAGATCTATCGCTTCGACGCCAATACCGGTTCCCTGATCGGATTGCTTGACAATTCCGGCGGACAACTGAGTCGTCCTCTGCAGATGCTGGTTGGTCCCGGTGGCATGGTCTACGTGGCCGGGTTCGATTCCGACAACGTCGTCCGCTATGCCGCCGATGGAACGTATCTGGGCGAGTTCGTTGCGGCCGGCAGCGGCGGTCTGAACGGCGCCGCCGGGTTGGCATTCGACGCCGAGGGAAACCTGTACGTTTCCAGCTTCAACACCGACCAAATCCTGCGCTACGATTCCACCGGGGCCTTTGTGGACGTGTTTGCCGATGACAGCAGCGGCATCGATGGACCACTGGGATTGACCTTCGGCCCGGATGGCGATTTATACGCCTCCAGCTGGAAGAAGAAAGAACTTTATCGGTTCGATATCAGCACCGGCGGGGCGACGCAGGTGATCAGTACCGGGCTGTCCGGGGCCTATCAGATCGCCTTCGACAGCGCGGGCAATCTGTTGCTTGCCGACGGTTCAGCGAACGAAATCAAAAAGTACGACGGCGGCCTGAGCACGCTGGCCGTCGGCATCGACAAAGCCGAAGGTTTGGCGGTTTCGCCCGAGGGCATCCTGTACGCCAGTGCCTACGACGACGACAAAATCTTGATGTTCGACACCACCACCGGAGCCGCTCTGGGCACCCTGGTTACGGCTGGAACCGGCGGCCTGGACCATCCTTCTTTCATCGCGCTGCTTCCAGACCACCAAGTCAGTGTCGCTCACGTGACCGACACGCCCACCGTTACCGATGCTTCCACGGTCCAGAACGTCCAGTCGACCAGCGGCTTGGTCCTTTCACCCAACGCCACCAATCCGTCCGGGACGACGCATTATAAGATCACCGGCATCTCCGGCGGCACGCTGTACCACAACGACGGCACCACGCCGATCAGCAATGGCGATTTCATAACAGTCGCTCAAGGGTCTGCAGGCCTGAAGTTCACCCCCACGAACGACTTTACCGGAACGGCCAGCTTCGATGTGCAGGCTTCATCGTCGGGACTCGACAGCGGCCTCGGCGGCGATACCGTCACGGCTTCGATCACGGTCAGCGCCAACCTCGCGCCCAACGTCTCGCTGACGAACATCGTCGCCTCCATCGACGAAAACACCGACACGACCGGCGGCCTGAAAGTCGCCGACATCGTCATTTCCGATGACGGCGTCGGCGCGAACCTGCTCAGCCTGGCCGGCGCGGACGCCGGGGCGTTCGAAATCGTCGGCAATGATCTGAAACTGAAGTCCGGCGTCTCGCTCGACTTCGAAACCAAGTCGCAGTACGACGTCCGCGTCCGCGTCGACGACAACACGATCGGCGGGACCCCAGACGATACGGTCGACCTGCGGATCGACTTGAACGACGTCAACGAAGTTCCCGTCGGCGCGATCAGCGACAATGATGCCGCGGCAAACCAAGTTGCTGAGGACGCCGCGGTGGGCACCGCGGTGGGCCTCACGGCGCAGGCCAGCGATGCGGATGCGACCAATAACACGGTCACGTACAGCCTGGACGATTCCGCCGGCGGACGGTTTGCGATCGACGCCGCCAGTGGCGTGGTCACCGTCGCGGGCGGGCTGGACGCCGAAACCGATACGTCCCACAGCATCGTGGTCCGGGCGAGGAGCAGTGACGGATCGTCCTCGACCCGCACCTTTACCGTGGCCGTCTTGGACCGCAACGATAACGCCCCCGTTTGGACTTCGCCCGCCAACGTCAGCATCGCCGAAAACCAAGCCCTCCAGCACACCCTGGTCACTACCGATGCCGACCTGACCCCCGACACCGTCACCTACACGATCACCGGCGGCGCCGACCAGTCGAGATTCAGTATTATCAGTAACGATCGCCTGCATGCACCGGCATTCGACTTCGAAGCCCCCTCGGACGTTGGCGCCAACAACGTCTACGAGGTTGAAATCACCGCCCGGGACGGTGTCGGCGCGAGCACGGTACAAACCGTTCTAATTACGGTGACCGACGTCAACGAGCCGCCCGCGATCACGGCGATCGCCGACCAGCGATTCGACGAAGACACCAGCAGCGGTCCGCTGGCATTTGTGGTGGGCGATGGAGAAAGTGCGGCGAGCGATCTGACGGTCACGGCCGTGACCGATAACCCGGCGTTGTTCGCAGCCGACGGCCTCGTGCTGGGCGGCAGCGGGGCCAATCGCACGATCACGCTTTCGCCCTCCGCCAACCAATCCGGCACCGCCACGGTGACTGTTACGGCCAGCGACGGCGTGTACTCAACCACCACCTCATTCGTGGTCCAGGTCGATGCGGTGAACGACACCCCGCAGATCACGCCGATCGGAAGTCAAACCGTCCCCGAAGACGTGCGCAGCAACCTCGGGATCACGATCGACGACGTGGACGATGCCGAGCATACCCTGGTCGTCACGGCCACCTCCGATAACCAGGCGTTGATTTCGGATGCTTCGATCTGGGTGACCGCCGGCGGTCGGGATCGCACGCTGTCCTTCGAACCGGTGGCCAACCAGACCGGATCGGCCACGATCACCGTCACGGTCAGCGACGGCGTAACGAGCAGCAGCGAATCCTTCGTGGTCGAGGTTCAGGACGTCAACGACGCGCCGGTGATCGATTCGCCCGCGAACGCGATCACCACGGCAGAAGACACGCCGCAGACGGTATCGCTGGCGTCCTGGTTCCAGGACATCGATGATGCCACGCTCGAGTACCGCGTCGACGTCGCCGACGGCAGCCAGCTGCGAGCCAGCATCCAGGGCGACGACCTGCACGTGACCCCCAGGAACCACTGGCACGGCACCACGCAGATTCACGTTCGAGCCATCGACGATTCCGGCGCCAGCGTCACCCATACGGTGAACGTAACGGTCACGCCGGTGAACGACCGACCGGTGGGTCGTGCCGACCGGATCGTGGTGACCGACGAAGTCATTCGGTTTTCGGTTGCCGATCTGTTGGCCAACGACATCGACGTCGACGGAGACGCTCTGACGGTTCAGATCCTGACGCTGCCCGAGGAGGGTGTGCTGGTGGATCTGGGCGGCGGTCAGTTCGAATACCGCTCGGACGGCCGCGGTGATGTCTCGTTCACTTACCGCCTGTCCGATGGCACGACGACCAGCGATCCGGTTTGTGTCCACCTGGCACCTCCGCTGGTACCGCCGCCCACCCACACGGCTCCGATCGCCGCGCCCGTCGCGCCGCCTGCCGAACCGAGCGTCGAGAGCGAGCCGGCCGACAGTGACGCCGACGCGGACGCCGCGAGCGAACAGAGCGAAGAGAGCGAAACCGGCCAAGACGCCGCGGCACCGGCCGTGCCCAACGCGCCGGTTGAAAGCGGCCAAGCGGTCCAGGCATCGACCACGGGCGTCGACCCCACGGCTGCCGTCCTGGCTGCGAAAACCGCACCGCCGGCTGGCTGGACCCTGGTGGCCGAACAAACGCTGGAGACCGTGGTGGAGACGGCCGAGCGGGCCGTCGGCGAGACGCCGCTGGCCGAACAAGCCGAGGAGCTCCGCACCGCCTACGCCACCGCTGCCTCCCAGATCCGAGCCGCCATCACTCAACCGCAGATGTGGCAGGCGATCCATTCCATGCAAAACGAAGTCGGTTCGTCGGTCTCCAACACGACGGTCACGATTGGCGCGACTGTAACGGCTACGACCAGCATTACGGTGGGGTATGTGGTTTGGGTGATCCGCGGCGGGATTTTGCTTAGCAGTGTGATGGCCAATCTGCCGATGTGGCGATTAATGGACCCCATGGCCATCCTGAATGCCGTCGATGGGACCGAAGACGACGGAGAGTCATTGGAATCGATGGTGGAGGAGGCTCCGCCGCAGACCGACGCCGATCGATGAGCACAACGGAATGAATCGTCAAATAACCGCACGGCTGCGTTTGGCATTTGGAGCTGCGGGGATTGTCGTCAGCGCCCTGTTGATGTCGGTGTTTTTCGGAATCCTTCCCGACGAACGCCCGGTGGTCGCCCAGGGCCGGGCCCAGCTGTGCGAATCGATCGCCGTATACAGTTCCGCCATGTTGGCCCAGGACCAGGTGCCGATGATGGAGATGGCTTTGGTGGCCGTCGCCGAACACAACCCTCAAATCCGCAGCGTGGGTATCCGCCGCAGCGGTGGCCGCTTGATGGTTTCCACCGGCGCGCACGAAAGCGAATGGTTGCTCGGCGAGGACGCTGCCTCGACGGCCGACCAGATCCGCGTCCCTCTGATCGCCAAAGGCGATCCCTGGGGCGCGGTCGAAGTCGCTTTCCAACCTCTCAACGACGACAGTCTGTTTGGGTTCGTTCGTCAAAAAGCGATCTCGGTGCCACTGATGATCGGGGCGGTCACGTGTTTGATGTTCTGGGTCTACTTCGGACGCATGCTGCGGCAACTGGATCCCAACAGCGCCGTGCCGGGCCGAGTTCGCGAAGCTCTGGACGTGTTGGCCGAAAGCCTGCTGTTGATCGATCACAAAGGCGTTATCCGCTTTGCCAACCGCGTCTTTGCCGAGCTGCTGCAGGTGTCACCGGAACAATTGGTCGGGCGTCCCGTCCGCAGCCTGCCCTGGGCCGAGCCCGCCGACCAGCCCCGGCGCAGCGACCCGAACACCGTGCTGCTGCCGTGGGAAGAATCCCAGCAGAACGGCCGCGCCCTGGTGGGTCAGATGCTGGAAATCACCGACGCCCACGGCGACCAGCGAACGTTGAACATCAGCTGCTCGCCGGTGCTGGCCAGCGGCGGTGTGGTCCGCGGCGTCATGGTCTGCTGCGACGACGTCACGCACCTGGAAGAAATCAAGGTGCAACTGCGCGCCGCCCGCGACCAGGCCGACGCCGCCAGCGCCGCCAAAAGTGCGTTCGTGGCCAATATGAGCCACGAGATCCGCACCCCGCTGAACGCCGTGTTGGGCTTTGCCGATGTGCTCCGCCGTGGGATGGCCGCCAGCCGGCAAGAGGAGGTCGAGTACCTGGATATGATCCATCGCAGCGGCCAACATCTGCTGGAATTGATCAACGATATCCTGGACCTTTCGAAGATCGAATCCGGCCGCCTGCAGGTCGAGAAAATCGATTGCTCGGTATGGCAGATCACCCACGACGTGGTCAGCGTGCTGTCGCAGCGAGCCGAAGAGGGGGGGCTGTACCTCCAGGCCGATTTCAAAACCGAACTGCCCGAGTTCATCCAGTCCGACCCCACCAAACTGCGTCAGATCGTCACCAACTTGACCGGCAATGCGATCAAGTTCACCGAGAGTGGCGGTGTGAGCATCGGAGTGCGAATGACGCGCGGCAAACAGCCCAACATCGAAATCGAAGTGGCCGATACCGGCATCGGTATGACGCCCGAACAGCAGGCCCGCATCTTCGATGCCTTCCAGCAAGCCGATGGGTCGACGACTCGCCGATTCGGCGGCACCGGGCTGGGGCTGGCGATCAGCCGTCAATTCGCCGAAGCCATGGGCGGCAGCCTGACGGTCAGCAGCGAAGAAGGCGTTGGCAGCAAATTCCTGGTGCGCATTCCCACCGGCTCGCTCCGCCACACCCGCATGCTGTCGGTCGAAGAGATCGAAGCGGCGGTGAAACGGCTGACCGCCGAACCCAACGCCGCGGCGACCGTGCGGCTGCCGGCCAAACAGATCCTCGTGGTCGACGATGGCGAAGCCAATCGCCGGCTGATCGAATTGATCCTGCGACGCGCCGGAGCCCAAGTGCGGACCGGGTGCGACGGCCGCGAAGCGCTGCGAGAGCTCAGCCGCACGGCGTTCGACCTGGTCCTGATGGACATGCAGATGCCCGTCCTGGACGGCTATCAGGCGACCAGTATGATCCGTTCGACCGGCTGCGATGTGCCGATCATCGCGCTGACCGGAAACGCCATGAAAGGCGACCGCCAGCGATGCTTGCAGGTGGGCTGTAATGAGTTTCTGACCAAACCCGTCAACGTCGATCTGTTGGTGCAAACCGTCGCCGGCTACGTCGGCGTGGAAGCGGAACCGGAAACCGCCGCCGAATCGTCGACCGCGTCGCCGGGGGACGCATCGCCGGGGGACGCATCGCCGGGGACAGGGCCGGCACCGTCCGCCCGACAACCCCAGCCACTTGCGCGGCAGGCGGCGGCCCCGGACACCGCGCATACCCTGTTGGCCGGCGTATCCGAACTGCAGGCCGACATCGCAGCCCAGCTGGACACGCCGCCGACGTCCACGGCAGCGCATCGGCCGATCCGCTCGTCGCTGCCGATGGACGACGCCGAGTTCCGCGAGATCGTGATCGATTTCCTGCCCCGGCTCGAGCAACGCGGTCGCGCCCTGCAGCAGGCCTTCGAAGCCGGCCAGTGGAAACCGCTCAGCGAGATCGCGCACTGGATGAAAGGTTCGGCGGGCACGACCGGCTTTCAACCGTTGGTCGATCCGGCCGCCCGGCTGCAGCAAGCCGCCGAACGCCAAGACGCGGAGGCGTGTGGCGAACTGGTTGCACGTTTGCTCGAGATGATCGATCACGTCGAAGTCCCCGTCTAGCCGAACCACGCCGGAGTTCGGCGTTGGAGTCTAGCCTTTAGGCGATTCACAGTGCACGCGGCCCGCTCGGCTAAAGCCTAGACTCCAGCGACGGGGGCGTTCCTCGCCGGAGTTCGGCGTTGGAGTCTAGCCTTTAGGCGATTCACAGCGCACGCGGCCCGCTCGGCTAAAGCCTAGACTCCAGCGACGTGAGCGGGTTACCGTTTGCTTAATGCTGGGCTGGCCGCTTGCCGATAAATCGGGAAGTACGGTTCTCTTCCCAGCGACTAGGCGGCTAGAAAAGGATTGCAGATGTCGACGGCGAATCCTCTTCCCGGCGAGCACGCTCAGCCCGCGGGTCCACCGGTCGTTGGTCCGGGGTCGGCCTCCCCGGCCGGAGGTCCAGTCCGTCCAGGGCAGGGCGGTGCGGCGGCACAAGCTGCGACCGCCGGGCGTCCCGCGGCAAATCGGCCACCATCGCCACCGGCGGGCAAGCCTCCGGCGATCACCTCCGCCAAAGTGCTGATCCTGGACGACGAGCTGGCCAACGTCCGGGTGCTCAAGCGGTACCTCGAAGGCAGCGGCTACACCAACATCCAAACCAGCACCGATTCGACCATCGCCATGCAGTGGTTCGAGCAACAGCGGCCCGACCTGTTGCTGTTGGACGTAATGATGCCGGAGGTTTCCGGAATCGACCTGCTGGGACAATTGCGTCAACATCCCCGGCTCCGCTTCCTGCCCGTCCTGATCATCACGGCCAACGCCGATGACGAGACCAAGCGCACCTGTTTGACGCTGGGCGCAACCGACTTTTTGGCCAAGCCGGTCGACCCCAACGACCTGCTGCCCCGCGTCCGCAACACGTTGATCATGCGGTCCTATCAGAACCAGATGGCCCGCTACGCCCAGCAGCTCGAGCAGCGGGTTGCGGAGCGCACGCGGGAGCTGGAATGTTCGCGGCGGGAAGTCGTCGAATGTTTGGCTCGGGCGGCCGAGTATCGCGACACCGAAACGGGCAACCACGTTGTCCGCGTCGGCCGCTTTGCCGGGATCATCGCCAAGCGCATGGGTTTTTCGGCCGAGCAGGTCAGCAATATCGAGCTGGCCGCCCAGCTGCACGACGTCGGCAAGATCGCGATCCCCGACGCGGTGCTGCACAAACCGGGACGTCTGGATCCGGATGAATTCGATTTCATCAAACGCCACGCGGCGATCGGGCATTCAATCATCCGCGCCCATTCGCCGGCGGAAACCGAAACCCTGCGCCGGCACGTGATGGCCGGGGGCCAGTTGTTGGCGGCCCAGGCCAGCCCGCTGCTGCGGCTGGCGTCGACCATCGCGCTGTCGCACCACGAACGCTGGGACGGAACCGGTTATCCGCTGGGGCTCAAGGGCGAGGACATCCCGCTGGAGGCTCGGATCACCAGCGTGGCCGACGTCTACGACGCGCTCAGCAGCGCTCGGCCCTACAAAGACCCGATGCCTCGCGAGAAGTGTTTTCAGATCCTCGAGGAAGGCCGCGGCACGCAGTTCGATCCGCGCGTCCTGGACAGCTTCTTCGCAGGCAGCGAAGAGGTCATCCGCGTCCAGTTGGAACTGGTCGACGTCCCCGCGTTGTAGCCGAGTGTCGCCTTTCGCTCCGCCGAAAGCAGCCAAACACCGCAGCCGAGTGTCGCCAGAGCTTGGACACCGCCACACGCAGCTGAAGTCGCCAGACTTTGGAAGTGGCGAGTTCGAATCGTGCTCGATTTGAGATTTGCTGACTCCGGCGGATTCTATGTATGAAGAAGAATCGTTTTCTCCCCTCTCCCCCGAAGCCTGGCGAGCCTAAGCGAGTCAGGCTTC
>NZ_WIAD01000052.1 GCF_009618275.1 Roseimaritima sediminicola | reverse complement strand
AAGATCGCCCGCAAACTTTATCCGCAGCGGATTGAACGCGATGACTTGGTTCAGATTGTACTGACCAACTTCGTCAACAAACCTCCGATCTGGAAACCTTCGAGCGGCGCGGCTCGCACGACCTTCATCTATCGATGCGTCTACTGCGATCTGGTTAACGCGATCGATCTAACGCGACGCAAGGATCGAAAATTTCGGCAGGCACCCGTGCCAGAGGTGACCCAAGACAAAGCTGGAAACAGCCATGTCGAGGATGGCCTGCAGTCTGGCGAGAAGCCTTCGGACTACATCGCACCGAAACCTACCGAGGCTGAAATCCTTCGACACATCGAAGGCGAAAAAAACCGGCGGCTTTGCAGTGCCTACATCAAGCACAAAGGCAACGCCACCAAGACCGCCAAGGAGGTCGGTGTCTCTGACAAAACCGTCCTTCGCAAATTGGCGAGGCTAGCCCCAAAGCTTCTTCGGGCAGGCTACGAACCACCACCCAAGCTCAAGGAAGAACATGGATTCTACATTCGAGCACGCGGCCCCGGCAGGAGTCGCGGTAGCTGATACGCTCCTCATCGCTTCGCCCGACGTACGGATCGAAGCCAAAGGCCGCTCGCCGACGGTATCGATCGTTGCCTATACCGGCGGTTTGATGAACGTCGGTGGCTGGGGACCGGTTGCATTGGAGCTTTCGGGCATCGATGCATCGGCCGAGCAGGTATCGATCCTGGCCGACCACGATTCGTCGCTTGGCGGGATCGTTGGGCATGGCAAAGCCGAGATCGCGACCGGCAAGTTGTTGGTTCGCGGTTTGATCACGCCATCAACGGTTGCCGCAAAGCAGGTCATCGAGTTGGCCAAGAGCGGGTTTCGTTTCCAAGCGTCCGTCGGTGTCACGCCGACACGCTACGAACGCGTTCGGGCGGGCGAAACGGTCGAAGTAAACGGCGTGGCGATTACCTCGCCCGCCAGTGGGTTAACGCTCGTTCGTGCGGGTGTGCTTAAGGAAGTATCTATCGTTGCGATTGGGGCAGACGGGAATACGTCGGTCACGATTTCCGCGGCTTACAAGAAATTGAAAATGAACGAAACCGAATCGGTTGATCAAACGGCCGAGACCATTCGCACCGAGGCGGTTGCCGAAAGCAAACGTATCGCTGCGATCCGCCGGTTGTGCGGAACGCAGCATGGTGACATCGAGGTGCGGGCCATCGATGAAGGTTGGGACGCAACCAAAACGGAACTGGAGGTCGTGCGAGCTTCGCGGCCGAAGGCGCCAACGTACTCTACGCAGCGAGGAGCGATGGCCGACGGGAACGTTTTGCAAGCGGCTATCCTCTCGCACATGGGATACGAGGCCGTTGCCGAGAAACGTATCGGCGCGGACGTTACCCAGCGAGCCCGTGATCTGCAGGCGACCAACCTGCTCGATCTCTGTCGGGCCGCGCTTCAGATCGATGGACGCGAAGCGACTGGCGGACGCGACGGGATGATTCGAGCAGCATTGTCATCGTACTCGCTGCCGGTTGCACTCGGCGATGCTGCGAACAAACTTCTTTTCGAGGCGTACCGCGAAGCGCCCGCCGCATGGCGTTCGTTCGCGGCGATCAAGTCGGCAACGGACTTCATGGACCACGTTGGCGTTCGTCCAAGCCAAACCGGCGATTTGGATGAATTGCCGCGCGGGGGTGAAATCAAACACGGCAGCATCGAGGAGGCGACATACAAATTCTCGATTGATACGTTCGCCAAGATGCTGTCGATCGATCGCCGCGACATCATCAACGATGACTTGTCGATGTTCGATGATACCGCTCGGTCGCTGGGTCGCGCAGCGATGCGATCGCTCAACGATCTCGTGTTCAACGTCTTGCTGGCTTCGGACGGGACGTTCTTCAAAGCCGCCAATGGTAATTACGACGAAGGCGTTGATACCGCATTGGCGGTTGAATCGCTTCGCGTTGGTGTTTCTCGGATGCTTTCGCAACGGGACAAAGAGGATCGCAATCTCGACATTCAACCTCGGACGTTGTTGGTCCCGCCGGAACTTCAGCATACGGCAAAGACGTTGCTGGAAAGCGAGTACCTGCGTCAGACGGCAGACAACACGCCGACCGGCAACGCGATGCGGAACATCGTTTCGCTAGAGACGGAACCGCGTTTGTCGAACACTGCACGTTTCGGCAGCGCAAGTGAATTCGCTTGGTATCTGTTCGGAAGCCAAGCCGATATGCCGATGATCGTCGCGTTCCTACAAGGCAAGCAATCGCCGACGGTCGAATTCTTCGGGTTCGATGCCGAGCCTAACAAGCTCGCAGCGACCTGGCGCGTCTACTTCGATTACGGAGCGGCGATGGCCGATCACCGAGCGGCTTACAAGGCTAAAGGCGAGGCGTAGGCATCTGCCGCGCAAAGACCGGTCTCTACACCGGCAAACCACCTACCAATCGACCCAGCCAATCATTCGCCGGCGGATGCGGCGTTTCTGACTTTGGGTTTCAGGATGAGACGTCGCGTCCGCCTTTTTGTTTCTATTGCAGAGCGGAAGGTCATGGACGAACCGAAAAACAATGTCGGCCGCTATCGGTTCGATGTCGCATACGAAAAGCCACGCAAAAATGCCCGGCAACGGCGCATCGACGCCCTACGAGTGTGGCTATTGAAACAATTTGATCGCCGACAAACGGAGGCCGTCAATGACGAATCCTCCAAGGGTTGAATACGACAACATTCCCGACGAGCTCAAAGCGATCCCGCAATGGGTTTGTTGGCAAACGATCGTCCGCGATGGCAAACCAACCAAAGTAACGATCGAGCCGTCAACGCGGCGATTCGCCAAGGCCAACGATCCCTCGACATGGGATACGTACGAAGCGGCCTGCGATACGCTCAAACGCCACCCGAATCTATCGGGCATCGGTTTCGTATTCACGGCCGAGGATCCGTATGCGGGCGTGGACATCGATCGTTGCCTGAACGCCGACGGTGCGTTCGTGTGGGGCGCGGATACGGTTGCCGCCTTGGCAACATACACCGAAGTCTCGCCGTCGGGGACGGGCGTGAAGGCGTTTCTGCGGGCCAGCAAACGCGGCGTATCAAATTGTCGTAAAGACGGGTTCGGGCCGGATGGCGTTGGCGAGATCGAGGTCTACGACCAGAACCGGTTCTTCGCCGTTACCGGCCGCACGATGCCCGACACGCCGCACCAAATCGCCGACGGGCAAGACGCTTTGGACTCGCTTTGCAATTGGCTGTGGGGCGACGACGCGCCCGACAAGCCGAATGCCGCGCCAAGACGAAGAAAGGCGTTCAACGAATGTCTGGCCGACTTGATGGCGATGGATTTGATCGACCACAAAGACGGTTCGCATCGGTTGTTCGCCGCCTGCTGCCGTTGCGTTGAATACGATTTGCGCGACCAGGAAGCTTTGGAATGCATCAGTGCCTACCATTGGAAACGGCCGCTCCCGATGCTACTCAACAACGATGCCGTTCTTCGCCGATTGCGAGACGCCGAATGCAAGGCCGATCGCGGATGCAAGATCCCATCCGAACCGTTCACATTCAAACCGATCGGCCAGTTGATTGCCGAACATCCCGAGCTTCGCAAGCCGGTTATTCACGGCTTGCTACGCGAGGGCGAAACGATGAACGTGATTGCCAGCCCGAAGGTCGGCAAGAGTTGGCTCGTGACCGATCTGGCGTTGTCGGTTGCAACCGGCCAGCCCTGGCTCGATGGCTACGCTTGCGAACGCGGCGATGTATTGATCGTTGACAACGAATTGCATAGCGAGACAACCGCCAACCGGATCCCGAAGGTAATGAACGCTCGCGGTATCGATCTGGCCGACGTTGCCGACCGCATCTTCGTGGTCAACGTTCGTGGTCGGCTACAAGACATCCAATCGCTCGCAGCCGACTTCGAATCGATCGAACCGGGCCGGTTCAAATTGATTGTGCTCGATGCCTTCTATCGGTTCATGCCGAAGAACACCGACGAAAACGACAACGCCGCGATGGCAGGCGTCTACAATCTCATCGATGCGGTTGCCTCCCGTCTGCGTTGTTGTTTCGTACTCGTTCATCATTCGAGCAAAGGAAACCAGTCCGGCAAGAGCGTAACCGACGTCGGCGCGGGAGCGGGAAGCCAATCGCGGGCTACCGATACGCATTTGATCCTTCGTCAGTACGAACAGCCGGATGCAATCGTATTAGACGCAGCCGTTCGCTCATGGCCACCCATCGAACCGCGTTGTCTCCGGTTTGCGTTCCCAACATTCATGCCGGCAGATGATCTCGATCCGCTCGATCTCAAACCCGAGCGACCGCGCCGCAAGAAGCAGCGCGAAGCGCCGGAGACGCCATCAACCGATCCCGAAGAGCTGGCCGAGCAGTTCGCATGCGACTTCGTTTCGCCCGAACCGCAAACGATGGCTGCGATCCTCGATACGGCCGTTGAAAGCGGCATGGCGCGGCGAGCAGCCGAACGGTTGCTCAAGCGGGCAGAGCGAAGCGGAAGGTTGCATCGGTGGTCTCGGGATGCGAACCGGCATGTTCGATTTGCTTCGGTTGCCGAACCGAAACCGGTCGTGACAGACAGCACGCACACCCCCTAGTACCCCCAGGGCGTGCGCGGTTTCACGCGACGCCTGGGACGACGCGCGGTGCGCGTCGTCTGACATGCCTTAGGTACTTCGGCCAAGGGGTAGGCCGAGCTCAGGGCCACGGGAACAGCCACGGACCATGACACAATTTGTTTTGATTGTCCGAACTTTTGGCGGGATGAAAAAAGCCCGGAAAATACTGGGAAAACATGGCCGGAACTAGCTGGATGTGTTTTTCAATCAGAGGTAACTGTGTGGTCCCGTTGGCAACGGTTGCCAACGAAAACGAAACGCCCCAAACAAACGGGAACCAAAACGATGGCCGCACGAAAGACCAACACAACCGCCAAGAAAACGACCGCCCGCAAAACCGCCAAGAGCGCGAAGCAAACGCCCGCCAAGAAGGCCGACAAAAAGATGTCGCAGATCGACGCGGCCCTGGCGATTTTGAAGAAGGCCCGCAAACCGATGAGCTGCAAAGAGATGGTAGAGGCGATGGAGGCCAAGGGCCTTTGGAAATCGCCCGGCGGGAAAACGCCCGACGCGACCTTGTACGCCGCGATCCTACGCGACATGCGAAAGGGCGCCGACGCCCGATTCAAGAAGGCCGCGCCCGGCCGCTTCACCAACGCGTAGCGGCAACGCCGACAACCGCCCTTCACGCCGCGAGGTTCGCCGCCTCGCGGTTTCTCGATTTATCGGAACCCAAACATGCCAAACCCAAACCAAACGTATTACGTTGCCACCCTGTCCCGCTACGTGCTAGTCGAATGCGAGTCCGAACACGATGCCCGAAACGTCGGATTTGATCGGCTACGCCAGCTCTACCGCGATGAACGGCATCCCAATGCCGATTCAATCGATCCCCATTCCGTGTTGGTCGTCCGCCCCGCAACCGATGCCGAAATCGATCTCTGGCAATTCCACCAACGCATGACGGAGGCCGAGCGATGAGCAAACGGAAATTGATTCCGGCGGTCGGCTACGCTCGCCGCAGCACGGACATGCAAGAACGATCGATCCCCGACCAAAAGGCGTACATCGAAAAGTGGGCCAGCGAAAACGGATGCAAAATCATTCGCTGGTTCATCGACGACGCGCTCTCGGGTACGAGTACGCGCGGTCGCGATGCATTCGCCGACATGATTGACGCGGCCGAAAACGGACGCGACTTCGATGTTATCGTATGCTACGACATCGCTAGGTTCTCGCGCGGCGGAACGAACGAGACCGGCTACTATTTGCATCGCCTTCGTATGGTCGGCGTTCGGGCCGTCTTCGCGGCAGACGGTATTCCCGAGGGCGACGAAGGCGAATTGATTCAAGGCGTCAAATCATGGCAGGCCCGTCAGTATTCATTGAAGCTGGCGAAAGATACCATTCGCGGTCAAATCTCAAACATCCGCGAACGCAAATCCGCGCCCGGTGGGATCGCTCCGTATGGCTACGATAAGCAGGTCGTTGCGTCGGATGGAACGGTTTTGCGAACGCTTCGTTGGATGCCCGACGGGAGCAAGCAAGAATACGACGCGGCCGGAAAGCTGCTTCGGGTGATTCCCAAGGGCCAACACATCAAGAAGGCCAAGAGCGACGTCATTCGCTACGTTCCCAGTACGCCGGACCGCGTTGAAACGATGCGGCGCATGTTCAAGCTCTGCGTGAAGGGCTACGGCTTCCATTACATCGTCCAGTTGCTCAACAAAGAAGGCGTCCCGTCTCCGGCGGGACAGGCATGGAACGCATCTCGCATCGGCAAGCTACTCCGTAACCCATGCTACAAAGGCGCGATCGCATGGAACCGGCATTCAATGGGTTCGCTCTTCGGTTTGGATTCGCAAGGGACGCTCCGTCCGCGAACCAAAAAAGACTGGCGAAAGAACCCGACCGAAGATTGGATCATCAGCGAGGGCGTGCATGAACCGTTGGTTGATGTTGATACATGGGATGCGGCGCAAGCCGAGATTCAAAAGCGAAGCCGCCTCGGTGGCAAAGCGCGGCCGACGTGCCGATCGCTGCTGGCCAGCCTCATCGTATGCAAGCGATGCGGAAACCCCATTCGGCCAAGTATGGGACCGGCGATGGGACGGCCCGAGAGGCGACGGCATGCGCTACTACCGATGCATGGGCTACCATCGCTACGGCAAAACCGTCTGCGGATTGGTAAGCATCAACGGGTACAACCTCGACGAATTCGTTTTGGGAGCGATCAAGCAGGCGTTGCTCGGCGATCACGAAACCGTCAAGCAAGCGGTCGATGCATTCGTCGATACGGTTCTCAAACCCAAGGCCGCAGACGCGAAACCGAAATCGAACAAACGCGAACTCGATCTACTCAACCGCAAAATCAAATCGACGGTTGCCATGTTATCCGATCCCGCGTTCGACGGCATCGATGAATTGAAGACCACCCTGGCCGACCTAAAAGCCAAACGCGACAAACTACAAAACGCATCAGCCAAGCGAACGCCCGCCAAACGCGAATGGACGAAAGCCGAGCTTCGCAAATGGGCCTTGGAACAATTCACGCAGCTCGACAACGTCGCCAATAGCGGCGATGCATCGTTGGAAGAACGCCAGCTAGTCGAAGCGTTCGTGCAACGCATCGAGGTCGATCCCGAAACCAAGACGGGGACCGTCGTGCTAACGGCCGATCTCGAAACCGCGTTAAACGCGACGTCCACACGGGAACCCCGAGGGGACTGGCGCGCGGGTGTGGGGGCGGCACCCCAGGCTCGCGCCTGGGGCTACCACATGTCGCCACTGCTGTGGCTGATGCGCCCGAGCTTCGCACCCCTTACATAGATTCCGTTAGTGCCAGGAGCTTGTAAGTCGCAGAGGCGTTGAGTCTGGGAGTGACGCACGGCTTTCCGAGCCGGGAAAGCGCTACTGGGGCGGCGGCGTTTCTCCGCGCCGAAGCGAGCTGCGAGAAAAACAGCTTCGCTCTGGCGGCCGCCGGACCGCTTTGCTATGACTCGATCTGCTCGGTCGCCTTTGCGTGCGACCATGCCACGGTGCAAATCAGAATTGGAGCTGGAACAATGCGCTCGATCGCAGTAATCAATCAAAAGGGAGGCGTGGGTAAAACCACCAGTGCCGTAAATCTATCGGCGGCCTTGGCCGAAGCGGGCAAACGGGTCTGCCTGTTGGACTTGGACCCGCAGGCCCATGCGTCCCTGCACTTGGGCGTCAGCATGCCCGCCGGCGAGAGCATGTATGAGGTACTCTGCTGCGATGCCTCGATCGCCAGCGCGCGAACCTGGATCAACGACAACCTCGCCTTGGTTCCCGCCAACTTGGACTTGGCAGCCGCCGAAATGGAACTGGCCTGCGAAGTGGGTCGCGAGGTGATCCTGAAGGATCGCTTGGAAGCCGACGAGGAACCGTTCGACTTTCTGATTCTGGATTGCCCGCCCAGCCTGGGTGTGTTGACGATCAATGCGTTGGTTGCGGTCCAGGAGGTGTTCCTGCCCCTGCAGCCCCATTTTCTGGCCCTGCACGGGTTGAGCAAACTGCTGCGAACGATCGAAGTGGTTTCGCGGCGTCTGAACAACCAATTGCGACTTTCCGGCGTCGCCCTGTGCATGTTCGATTCGAACACGCGCTTGGCCGCCGAAGTCAGCAGCGATGTCGATGAATTCTTTACGGCGACCAAGAGCCAGGGCGGCATCTTCAGCCGCGCCCGGTTCTTCGAGACCCGCATCCGCCGCAACGTGCGGCTGGCCGAAGCGCCCAGTTTTGGCAAATCGATCTTCCAGTACGCCCCGCAGAGCAACGGCGCCGAGGACTATCTGCAGCTTGCTCACGAGGTCCTGCATCAGTTCGAAGAACAAGCCGTCGCGGCCTAACGATCGCGCAAGGCGGCGTTCCGCAACCACGAAGTGACGTTCGCGAGGTACTCCTAAGCACGTCGCAACATTTCATTCGGCTTTGCTCTCCCACTGGGAGAGTCGGGCTCTTAGGCCCGGAGAGGGTTTTCGTAGGGCCCTCCCCGGGCCTAAGAGCCCGACCCTCCCGCTGCGCGGGAGGGTGTTGTCGCGGGGTTTCACCGAAAGATTCATGCCGACGTGGTTATGCCGGGCTGCTCTGCCGAGCTGCTGCGACTCTTCTCGGCTGGCCGCAGCTGAGCTGCTCTGCCGAGCTGCAGAGTTGTTCTCGGCTGGGACAGCCGAGCTACTATGCCGAGCTACTATGCCGAGCTACTATGCCGAGCTGCTGCGACTCTTCTCGGCTGGGACAGCCGAGCTACTCTGCTGCTGATTTCTGGGCGGTTTGCGGCGACTGTAACGATTAGCCGCACTCTGACGATTTTTCGGATTATTCGGATTTTTGCCGATGGATCCGAGTTTTGTTTGCCGATGTTGCTGGTGAGACAACCGAGGCGGGCCGACGTGGCACCGCTTTGATTGCAATCCCCCCAGCACTTCGGTGTCATCGTGCAGACAAAACAACTCTCCTGGATCGCGGCGTTGATCCTTTTGGCGACCATCGCCACCACCGCCACCGCTCAACAACCTCGCCGGCGTGCCCCCAGCAAAGCCGAACGCGTGGCTCGCGCCAAATGGCAACCCGTGCGAACGGTTCAGAACACCGAACACGCACCGCTGCCGCCCTCGATCAAGACCGAGTCGGTTCCGGCTGGCGAGATCGTCCTGGGTCCGGTTCATCAAGGACAAACAGTTCACCCGGGGGAAACGGTTTATCAGGACGGAGCGATCTATCACGAAGGGGACGTCTACCACGACGGTGGTTTGTACGATCACGGTGGCGGGTATCCGGGCGGTTTGGCCTGCGACGCAGCCGGCGGCGGTTGTGACGCACTTCCCTGCAACCGCGTGGGCTGCCGCGAATGTGGTCCCGTCGGTGGTGCCGGCTGGCGTCCTTGTATCACGCTGTGTGCCCCGCAAGATGGCTGGGCATCGTTTGAATACCTGCTGTGGTTTCAGGACGGAATGGATCTGCCGCCGCTGGTCACCACCAGCGCCGCGGGCACGGCTCGCGCCGAGGCCGGTGTGCTGAACACCGCGGGCGTGCGAACGCTGTACGGCGATGACGAGATTCTGACCGACTCGATCAGCGGCGGCCGCTTGCGAGTGGGCATCTGGCTGGACGCCTGCCACGACTGGGCGGTGGAAGGGGAGTTCTTCGCCACGGCCACCGAGTCGGATACGTTCACGCAGACCAGCCCTCAGGGCGGTACCATCCTGGCGCGTCCCTTTTTCAACGTCTTAACCGGTGCCGAGGATTCGGAACTGGTCAGTTTCCCGGACGTGATCGGCGGCACGGTCACGGTCCAGGCTGAAACCCAACTGCAGGGCGCCGGCGTGACGTTCAGCCGTCTGATGGCTTGCGGCGACGGCTGCGGCGATACGATTTTCTGCGGCCTTCCGCAACGCTACACCCATCGTCTGGAAGGCTTGATCGGATACCGCTGGCTGGAACTGGATGACTCGCTGAGCATCAACGAGGCCTTGGTCGCTGGCGATGGAACCTTCAACATCACCGATCGCTTCGACGCCCGGTCGCAGTTCAATGGCGTGGACTTCGGCGGCCGTTACCGCCGAACCCGCGGCTGGTGGACGCTGGACCTGATGGCCAAACTGGCGATCGGTACCACTCGCGAGAATGTCACCATCAACGGCACAACCGTCACCACGACGGCCGGCCAGAGCACCACGGCGCGGGGCGGACTGTTGGCCCAGCGGACCAATATCGGAACCTACAAACGCGATCGCTTTGCCGTGGTCCCCGAACTGGGCGCCAAGGTCGGATACCAGTTGACCGAACGGCTGCGAGCCACCGTGGGATACACCTTTATCTACTGGTCCAACGTCGTGCGAGCCGGCGACCAGATCAGCCGCGACTTGAACCCCAACCTGCTGCCGCCCGAAGCCGATCCGTTCAGCGGAGCGGAGCGGCCGGCCTTTGCCTTCCGCGACTCCGACTACTGGGTCCACGGAATCAGTTTCGGTGGAGAATATCGCTGGTAAGCCTTATGCAGGTCAGGCCGACCTGCCGATACACCCAAACAGATTCTGTCCGGATGGTGACGTTCATGCGGTAACCACCGGTTGTAAGGCACGGTTTTATCGGGGTCGTGGAAAGGATTCCCATACATGGTTCTCAGTCGCTTGTTCAACGGATTGCGTCGTCGTAGCCGTCCTGCCCGCACGCAGCGCCGCAGGCTGAAGCTGGAACGGCTGGTCAATCGCGAGCTGATGGCTGCCGACCTGGGCGTGATCACCGGAGCGGTCTACACCGACCTGGCCGGCGATGACACCATCGACAGCATCGTCGACACCAGCGGCACGACCATCAATGATCCACGGCTGAGCAACGTCGACGTGACGCTGTACCTGGACGACGGAACCACGCCCGGCGTGCTGGATACCGGCGCCGGGGCCGACACCCTGATCGGCAGCGACACGACCGACGCCAATGGCGTGTTCCGCTTTGAAAACCTCTCGCCCGGCCAATACCTGTTGGTCCAGTCGGCCGTCAACGGATTGATCTCCAACACCGATCCGGTGATCGTGACCGTCACCGACGACGACGGCGAAACCGTCCAGTCGATCGATGATTTCTCGGCCACGCTCTCGACGCTCTCGGTCGGCGACGATGCTTCTGCCGACGCCATCGGGTCCACGACCGACAACAGCATCCTCGGTGGTAACCGAGTGGTGATCCTATCGAACGTCGATGATGGCGTGGCCGGCGCCGGCGGCGCGGCAGTCGAGGTTCAGGTCACCAACGGTCAGTTCCAGTTCGACTCCAGCCAGCAAGCGGAACTGACCGCACTGGTCCAGTATGACGGCGATGCCGATGGGGTCAGCGCGCTGAATACCAGCGGCCTGGGTGGCGTCGATCTGGTGCAAGGTCGCCAGGGCGCCGGACTGCTGCTCAGCTCGCGAGCCGACCAGGCCAACGGCCAGATCACGGTGCGGGTGTATACCGATGCGGACAACGCTTCGGAAACCACCCTGACGATCCAAAACCAGGTCGCGTTCGATGAACTGTTCGTGCCCTTCGATTCCTTCGTCCAACTGGGCGGCGTGGGACCGGCGGACTTCAGCAACGTCGGCGCGATCGAGTTTGAAATCAACGGCGTCCCGTCCCTGGACGGAGCGATCACGCTGGTCGGTTCGATCGCACCGGTGGAAGTCACCCAGAATCTGGCAAACTACGAACCGCTGACCCTCGGCGATACGGTCTTCCGCGACGACAACAACAACGGTGTTCAAGACGCCGGCGAACCCGGCATCTCGGGCGTCGATGTGAACCTGTACCAGGACACCGACGGCAACGGGACGTTGGATCCCAACACCGACACGCTGGTGGCCAGCACGACCACCGCCGCCGGCGGATCCTATTCCTTCAGCAATCTCGCTCCCGGCGAATACCTGGTCCAGATCCCCAGCACCGAATTCACCGCCGGCCAACCGCTGTACGGGTTTACGACCAGCACCGGTAATGACCCGGTCGCCGATCCCGACGATAACCAGGACGGCGTCGACGACGGCAGCGAAATCGCCGGCGCAGGCGTCGCCTCGGCCGCCATCACGCTGGTCTCTCGCGGCGAACCGATCGACGACGGCGATACCGATCCCAGCACCAACCTGACGGTCGACTTTGGCTTTGTGCCCGAAACCGACCTGATGGTGGCCAAGGAATTGTTGACCACCACGCCCATCGCCGGCGGCGAAGCCAGTTTCCGCATCACCGTCACCAACAACGGCAACCTGGAAGCGACCAACCTGGTCATCGAAGACGCAATCCCTGCCGGCCTGACGTTCGACCGCGTCGAAAACGTCTCGGCCGGACTGGACCAGCCCACCGTCTCCGGCGCAACCGTAACGGCCACCGCATCCAGTCTGGCGGTCGGTGCTTCGCTGTCGTTCGACATCATCGTGGACATTCCGTCCTCGGCCACGGGCAACGCGATCGTCAACCAGGCCAGCGTCACCGCCGACGAACAGGACCCGGTTCCCGCAAACAACAGCGATAGCGCGGCGGTGCCGATCACGGTCCAAACCGACCTGCGGATCGAAAAATCGGCTGACCTGACCACCGTCGCCGCCGGCGGCACCCTGACCTACACCCTGGTCGTCACCAACGACGGACCCAGTGATGCCACCGGTGTCAGCGTTACCGATACCCTGCCGGCCGGAGTCAGCTTTACCTCGGGCAACGTCGGCGGCGATGCCGCGGCGGTCAGCGAAACCGGGGGCGTGATCACCGCGACCGTGGGCGATCTGGCCAGCGGTGCGTCGCAGACGATTACGATCGTCGTGGGCGTCGACAGCGACGCCGAGGGACAAATCTCCAACACCGCCACCGTCACCAATACGCCTGACACCGATCCCAACGACAACAACGACAGCTCGACCGTGGCGGCAACGATCGAACGTCAGGTGGACGTCGGCGTCACCAAGACCGCCAGCGCCGATCCGGTCGCTGGCAATCTCATGACGTACACGTTCGTCGTCACCAACACCGGTCCGGGGGACGCTCGCGGCGTGACCGTCACCGATACCCTCGACGGCAACCTCTCCTTCGACTCGCTGGACGCCGGCACCAGTGGCGTGACGGTCAACGCCGCCGGACAGGACCTGACCTTCACGGTCGGCACGCTGGCCTCGGGCGCTTCGGCCACGTTCACCATCGACGTCCTGATCGACTCGATCGTGCAAAGCGGTACCGGCATCTCCAATACGGCCACCGTCACGACGACCGACGTAGACACCAACGCGGCCAACGACAGCGCCACGGTGGCCGTCACCGTGGACCGCCTGGTCGATCTGGTGATCACCAAAGACGACAACGTCACCAGCGGCGTACCAGGTCAACCGGTCCAGTACACGGTCACGGTCACCAACGATGGCCCCAGCGATGCCAGCGGCGTGCGGATCATCGATACCCTGCCAGCCGCCTTTACCGTCACGGCGGTCAACCAAGGCAATACCACCTTCGTCAGTGCCAATGGCGTGCTGACCTTTACGGTTGGCCAATTGGCCTCTGGTGCCAGCGAGACGGTCACGATCACCGGCACCATCGATAGCTCGGCGACCGGCGAACTGGTCAATACCGCGGTCACCGAAGGCAACGAAACCGAATCCGACGATACCAACAACGAAGCGGAAGTCCGCACCGCCTTGGAACCGCAGTTCGACCTCGTTCTCTCCAAGAGCGCTCTGGCCGAAGTCGCTCCCGGCGGCAACTTGACCTATTCGATCACCGTCTCCAACGCGGCCGGTCCCAGCGATGCGACCGGACTGGTGATCACCGACACCCTGCCGGCGGGAACCACGTTCGTCAGCGGCACGGTGAACGGTCAAGCTGCGACGGTAAACGGCAACGTGGTGACCTTCGATGCCGGCACCCTGGCCGCCGGCGATGACGTGACGGCTACCCTGGTCGTGACCGTCGCGGCCGACGCGACGGGCACGCTGTCCAACACGGCCAGCGTTACCGCGGCCGAAAACGAAGCCAATACGGCCAACAACTCCGACACCGCCGACACCCTGCTGGTACCCGATGTGGACTTGGCGGTGCAGAAAAACGTGTCGGCCACCGCCGCTCAGGTCGGCGGACAATTGACCTACACAATCACCGTGACCAACCAGGGCACCTCGACCGCGACCAGCGTGACCGCGGCCGACACCCTGCCGGCCGGAGTCACTTTCGTCAGCGGCAGTGGGCCGGACGGAGCGTTGACGGCCAATGGGCAGAGCGTCGACGTCAGCCTCGGATCGCTGGCGGCCGGAGCCTCGGCCACCTTCACCATCGTGGCGACGATCGATAACGACGCGACCGGTGATTTGGTCAACAGCGTGATCGTGGCGACGCCGCAAACCGAAACCGACGACACGAACAACACGGCTTCGGCAACCACGACCGTCGATCCGGTGCTTTCGACCCTGGCCGGCGTGGTCTACGTCGACAGCAACAACAACGGCATCCAGGACGCGGGAGAACGCGGCATCGCGGGCGTGACCATTACCCTGGCCGGTACCGATACGCTGAACAATCCCGTGACCCGCTCGGTGACCACCGATGCCAACGGTGCCTACCGCTTCGACCAACTGCCGGCCGGAACCTACTCGGTCACCGAAACCCAGCCGAGCGGATTCGTCGACGGTATCGAAACCGCCGGGACGGTCGACGGCAACGCTTCGGGAGCGACCGTCACGAACAACCAGTTCTCGCAAATCGTGCTGGGACCCGACGTCGATGCCGTGATGTTCAACTTCGGCGAGCTGGACGAGCCGTTCTCCAAACGGCGTTTCCTGGCGTCGACGATCACTTGACCTGAGGGGGCCATGGCTTCTCCGACGGGGGGACGAGAAGCCTGGTGAGCGAGGGCGACGAGGTGGACCTTTCGTCGGCGGGAGCCGGTGGAAAAGACGAAAGAGCCACCCGTCGCCCTCGCTTTTTTTTCCACACAGGCCCAAAGCCTCTGCCACCATAGTAGCTCGGCTGTCCCAGCCGAGAAAAAACAGTAGCTCGGCGAGCCATGCTACGTTCCGCGCCGAGCGACCGAACGCACCCGCAGCGTCTGGTAACCCATCGCGGCCAGCGTCGCGATCGACAGCAGGAAACTGGGCACCAGCCACCACGGCCGGTACACGAATTCGACTTCCCATCGTCCGGCCGGAAGAAACACGGCCTGGCCGAGGTAGTCGACCGGCAGCACCTCGGCCGACTCCCACGCGGGGACTCCGTCGGCCCCGCCGGACGATACCGGTCCGGCGGTAACGTCTGTCGATGTCGCCGAAGGCAACCGCCGGTAACGACCGTGCCAATTCCCGTCCTGATAGGTCGCCCGAGACAGCAACCCCGCGGCCGTGGGTTCGACTTGCACACGCACCCGGTCACTGCTCCAAGCCATCACCTCGATAGGCGTCTGCCGAGACACGTTGGCCAGCAACCCTGTCGGCGGATCGGTGACCGCGAAGTTTTCGTCTTCGACAAGCGGCACCGCGAGGTTCGATAGACCAGGAAATAATTCAGAAGCTTGCACCGGAGCTTCTGCGAAGGCGTCTTCCCAGACACCAAAACGTTCCGCCCAATCCGCGGAGCTGACTGGGCGACGCGGTGCGATCCTTTGCCAGGTCGTGTGCCACGCGAAGGCATCCACCGTGGTCGGTCGTGGAAAATTCGCATCGATCATCAGTCGTGACTCAGCCAATCGCACGCTCTGCCCCCGATCGGTTTCGGCGGCAATCGTTCCTCCGCTGCTGTGCGCCCAAGCACTGATTCCCCACCGTCGGCCGACGGCTCGCCAAAACCGCGTTTGCGCTTCTGCACCGCGTCCGGCATTCCACTCGGCAGCCGCCACGGCGGCACTCTGGTAGCGCTGGGGCGTGATGGACGTGGCGCTATTAAAAATGCGGTGTCCCGCGGACAGGTGCCAGCGTCCCTGGAGCCCCAGCCGTTCGCTGGCCGCCACCTCGGCGACACGTCGCCCGAGCGACGTGCGGCTCCAGACTGCCGGCGCTTCGGGCCCGGTCCGCAGCAGCGTCCGCGCCCCGATGGCATCGGCATCGGCGATGCCCCAGCGATCCACCCAGCGGATTTCTTGCGCTGTGGATACCGCTGCGACCAGCGGATAATTGATGGCCAACAGATCGATGACCAGCAGTCCGCACAACAACCCACCGGTCCACCGCCTCGAGAGCCACGGACGCTGGTGCGCGTATCGCAGCAGCAGCCAAGCCGCCGACGCGACCAGGGCCACGTGGGTCAGGCTGTAGGACCAGTCGCCGATCGCGGCGGCCCCTCGCAGCGGGCCCCAATACGCGTCCGGTGCAATCTGGCCTTCCAGCCAACTCGCGATCGCCCCGCGCAGCGGACGCACAGCCAAGACTGCCGCCGCGGCACCGCATCCCACAGCGGCTACCAACCATCCCCGGCCCGGCGTCTGTTGTCGGCCCCGCGTCTGTTGTCGGCCCCGCGTCTGTCGTCGGCCCTGCGTCTGTCGTCGGCCCTGCGTCGGTTGTCGCTCCAATAGCCCCGTCAGGCTGCGTCCCGCTGCGACAGCCAGCCCCATCGAAACGAAGGGCAGCCACTTGGCGGGATAACGAAACGCTTCATAGCCGGGCAGCAGCTTCGACAGCAACCAGTACGGACTTCCCGTCGCCGGGTCGATGCCACCGGCATCCACGCCGAACCAGCCGAGCAGGGCTCGCCAAACCCACAGCGGACCGTAATGCCCTAGCGCCATCAACACTCCCAGCGGAAGGATCACGTCCCAGGCGTCCCAGCGCCAGCGTTTCGCGCACGGGCCTCCGCGACGGGCTCGCCCTTGGCGAACGTAGTGAGCGGCAGCCAAACACAGCGTCAACACGCCGCCGTACAGCGACACCGTCCACACCCGACTGTCCGCCGGCAAAGCTGCGCTCAGGCGCTGGTAGACGGGAAACAATCGGCCCCCAGCGTAGGGGACAGCCAAGTCCAAAAACTGCCACGGCGCCGTGCTGTAGTCATACATCCCATCCGGCGGCGCGAACCGGCGAGCGCTGTGACGCGCCCAGTCCAGCGATGCGGCCACCTGCGGCAGGGCCAGCAACACCGCCAGCAGGATCGCGGCCAGCATTGGCAGGACGCGTCGTCCCCTGCCGGATTCGGCTGACCTCGCTAGCCCCATCGCCGAACGCCCCGCATCCGCGTCTTGCCCGCGTTCGAGCCGCCTTGGATCCGGTCGCTCGGCTTGCCCTTGCCGTTGATCACGCCGCCCGAGAATCCGCCTCCACCCTGCCGCCAGACTGCGACCGGTCCAGACCAGGACGACCAAAACACCGACATGAATCGCGGTCTGCGGGTCGCCGCCCAACACCGGCAGCGCGAACACCGTACCGGCGGCCAGAACCGCCGCGGTACCGCCGCGGTCCAGCAACCTCAGGCCCAAAGACACCCCCAGCGGCAACCAAGCCGCCCCGACCAAAAATGGCGGATTGCAGTACAGGAAAACAATCGGTCCCGACAGTGCGTAGGCCAAGGCGCCGAATGCGGACGCCATCGGGTTCGCGCCGGCAGCCCGCAGTGCGACCGACGCGTTGACACCGGCCAGAACCCAATGCAGCAACACATACCACGCCATCACGGCCGCCGCCGGCAGGGGCAGCGCAAACAGCCATCGCGGCGGATACAGCAGGGCCGTGGTGGTTTCGCCCAGGACCGGCAACCCGGTGTGGTCCAGCGGATTCCAAAGCGGGACCTGCCCCTGGCCCACCTGTTGGTCCAGCCCGCCGTAAAGCGGCGCGTAGAAATGGCCGACGTCGCGAAACGCTAGCCGCTGGCCCCCTAGCAAGCTTGTTCCCAACAAAACGCCGCCGGCCAACAGCACGAGGACCGCAACCCATCGATAGCAGCGGGATTCGGGCATAGCAGGCGGCTCGTCGATCGAAGCAGAAAAGCAAGCGTTTTTAACGTTCTACCTTTTCACCGTAGCGAAAATCGTCGCCGGCGCGACCCAGGGACGACCACCTTTTGCTAGCAAGCACGGCATCAAGGAATACTGTGGAAAGCTCTTTACCGCAGGCCGGAATATCGACTAGGATCGCCCTATCCATTCTGTCACCACCGTCGCGTTCGGTGACAAGTTCATTTGGAAAAGCGCCGGAGAGACCCGCGCGCCACGAAAGGAAGGATCCGATGGGCGGAGTCCCGATGCTACTGGCTCTGGCAGTAGTGACCGTAGATTACGGCTACGAACCCGACGGCAAGGGCGGTGTGGAGTACATCGTCCAGGTGACGCCGGAGGAGTTCGAACACGCCAAGCAGGCCGGCGAAATATCCAGTACGGTCGACGCCTCGGTACGAGGTCGTGTGTCGCGGTTTGTGCTGCGCGTCGGCAACGATCCGCTGCCTCGCGATCCCGGCCCCGAACCTCCTTCGGTAGCCCAAGCCCAAGCGTTTCAGTCCCCTGCGCAGCGAGACCAGGACCACGTCCCGATCCCCGCCATCCAGGACGATCCACCCTCGGCTACCCCGATTCCAGCCCTCGCTGGCGGTAGTGCCGAGTCGGTGACGCGGGCCAAACCGCAGGAGGCCGCGCCGATGAGTCTGCCCGGCGAGTTGGCTGAGACGGCCCAGGACGCCCTGCAGCGGAGCCGGCAAGCGGCCGAGCAACAGTTGCGGGCCGATGCCCAAAACGCCGTCGATGCCGCCGCGCAACAAGCCCAGCAGTTGGCGCGGCAAGCCACCGAATCGCTGCAGAGCCAGCCTCAAGGCCAGAATCCGTTTCGCCGCTTGCAAGCCGGCGACTCCGCCGCCGAGCCGCCCGTGCGGACCGCCTCCACCGCCGCCAATTCGCCTGCGACCGGACCGCAGTTTCCCAGCACTAATCCGATGCCCTCGAACGCCAGCGCCCCGGCCGCCCAGAGCGCTGCGGGACCGCAGACCGCTCAAGCCGGCCCGGGCCGCTCCGCCGGTGCGCCGAGTGAAGCTACCGCCTCGAACCTCCAGCTACCCTCCACCGTCGATAACGGGCGCGACGACCGCTGGGACCGCGAACGAACCACGGTCGCGGCCGGCGGAAGCAGCACTGCGTCCGCCAGCGGCGCTTCCACGCCGACCCCAAACGCATCCTCCTCGGCTCTGGGGAACTTCGGCGCGCCACCACCAGGGCTGGCCGATCCACGCCTGCCCGCATCGGCCCTATCGCAGCAATCCAGCCCGCAGCAATCCAGCCCGCAGCAACCGGCGCCCCGCCCGCAAACCGCGGCGTCTGCTGGAACCACGGCCGGGCCGGCCACCAGCACTCCTTATCGCTATGGGGACAACCCGGATCGCTATGGGAATAACACGGCGACGGCTGACCAGGGCGGGAACGCGACCACACCGCAACACGCCTACGCCGGTCAAACCCAGGCGGGCCAAAGCCAAGGCGGCCAGTACCAGCCAGGCCAAGCTCAGCCAGGCCAACCCCAGCCAGGGCAACTCCAGCCAGGCCAACCCCAGCCAGGGCAATACCCGGCGGGTCAGTACCGGCCGGGGCAATATCAAACGCCCGTCGCGGGCCAGAACAACGCCGCCGGCGCGTACGATCCACGGACGCAGTCGCCGGTCGGCAACCCGGCTCCGGCAGGCGGCTACGCCAACCAAAACTATGGCAGCGCTCCCTATAACGCGTCTCCTCAAAACCCCGCCGGTTATGCTCCCGGCAGTGCTCCGGGCGCGCGGTATTCCCCCCCAGCGAACCATCCCGTCGGCAACGCTCCCCCCCATCCTCAACTCGCGTCCAATCGCACGACCGGTGCCGGCGGCCGCACCGGGTTGCTGCCGGGCGAGACAACCGCGACGCAGAGTCCATCGGATTTGGATCTCGACGCGGCGACGATGCCGCCGAGCCGACCGGCTGGGGACGACGAGCGCGGCGCGCTGCCGCAGCAGGCGTTCAATCTGCTGTTGCTGTTGTCCTTGATCGCCAACGCTTATCTGATCATTCACATGACCAAATTGATCCAGCGCTACCGCGACTTGCGGGTCAATCTCCGCACCGCCACCGCGGGCAAAGCCAAACAGACCACCGCCGCAACCGCCTAGCGGCTTGTCGAACTAGTGAGCCGTTTGGGGGATGGTCTCGGTTTGGTCAGCGAAGAACCGGGGGCTATCGCCCAAACGGCTCACATAGACCATGCGTTTTCCATCTGCCCCCCGCCTGATCCGATGGTGGCGAAATCATCTGCCCGCGGAAAAAAACGTTTACAATGCAGCGGCCAGAGAATTAAGCGCTTCTCCACGAGCGATCCTGGTGATACGGTTACCAGTCGACACGCTTTTTCATTCAAGAGAACTGCTGGGCGATGAAAGAATCAAGCTCGACTCGTGGCAACGCGGTCACCGATCCGCAACGTCTGGCGAGTCTGCGAGCGACCAAGCTGCTCGACAGTGCTCCGGAACGTTCCTTCGACCGCCTGACCGAATTGGCCAGCAGATTGCTGAAGTGTCCCGCGTCGGTCGTCACGCTGGTCGACGCGGATCGTCAGTTTTTCAAGAGCTGTGTGGGATTGCCCGAACCCTGGGCCTCACGCCGTGAGAGCCCGCTGAGCTATTCGTTTTGCCGGCAGGCGGTCCTCTGCGACGCTCCGTTGATCGTCAGTGATTCCCACAGTGACGATCGCGTCAAGGACAACCCAGCGGTCGCGGAATTGGGCGTGCGAGCCTACGCCGGCGTCCCGGTACGCACCCGCTCGGGCCACGTGCTGGGTTCCTTCTGTGTGTTTGATACCGTGGTCCGCGACTGGACCGAGACCGAGCTGGACATTTTGCACAGCCTGGCGGAGTCGGTGGAATCCGAGATCGAACTGGTCACGATCGCCGCTCGAGAACGCCAGCAGCAACAGTTGCTGAAAACCATCATCCAACAATCGCCACTGGCGATCAGCGTGGTCGACGACCAGGCCGAAGTCTCGCTGTGGAACCCCGCCGCCGAGCAAATGTTCGGCTACTCGGCCGACGACGTCCTCGGCCAACGCTTGCCGATCGCTTGCGCGACGCCCGGGCAGGAATTACCTTCGGTGCTACAGCGTCTGGCCAGCGGCACGGCGCCGCAGGGGCACGCGATACGTTGTCGGCACCGGGCCGGTGAAACCCTGCATATCAAAGTCGCCGCCGCCGCGCTCCCCGATTACGAGGGAGAGGCTGGCCGCAGCCTGTTGATCTTCGATGACATCAGCGATCAGGTCCGTGCGGACCAAGAGCGTGAGGACCTACTGCAGCAGGTCCAGGAAGAGAGTTCGCTGATGAAAGCATTGCTCGACCAGTTGCCGGCCGGAGTGGTGGTTGCCGAAGTGCCCAGCGGACGCGTGTTGTCGGTCAACGAACGCGCCATGGAGCTGGTCGGAGACAGCATCCCCGGCCCAATCGATCCGCAAGTGTCGGCCAGCTATACCGGGTATCGCCCGGACGGTCGTCGCTACGAGCCAGAGGAATGGCCGCTGGCTCGAACCATTTTGGACGGAGAAGCCATCTCGAACGAGGACATTCTGTTGGAGGCCGCCGGCGGCCAGTTGCGACGGTTGTTGATCAGTTCCAAACAGGTCGCGGTTGGCGATCGACAACCGGCCCGGGCCATCACCACGATGACCGATGTGACCGAACAAAAGGAGCTGGAGGCCGCTCGACACCGCAGCGAGGAACAGGCTCGTCAAATTCTGGCCAGCAGCCAGGACTGCATCAAGATTCTGGATCTCGACGGACACCTGCTTTCGATGAGTCCGGGCGGGGAGAAACTGCTGGAGCTCGACAGTGCGGAACGGTTGATCGGGCACCAGTGGACCGACTTCTGGAGCGGTGTGGATCGCGACGCCGCAGCCGCTGCGATCGCCGCGGCTCGGCAAGGTCGCGCGGGCCGCTTTCGAGGCGTCTGCTTCACCCGTAAATCGAAAACCAAGAAGTGGTGGGACGTGATCGTGACGCCGATCACCGGCGAGGACGGTAGTCCCGAACAACTGCTTTCGATCTCGCGGGATGTCACCGATTCGGTCCTGGCCGAGCAGGAACGCGAAGCCTTGATCAAGCGCGAAGTCCAGGCCCGCAAGGACGCCGAACTGGCGCGAGAGAAGTACCGCAACTTGGTCGACGGCCTGGACGCCATCGTCTGGGAAGCGGACGCCAACAGTTGGGAGTTCACCTTCGTCAGCGAGCGAGCCGAACAGATCCTGGGCTACCCCATCGAACAATGGCTCGGGAACCCTTCGTTCTGGCCCGGCATCATCCATCCCGAGGATCGCGACGATTCGGTTGCCCTCTGTCGCAACGCCTGTCAGCAATGTCGCGACCACGATTTCGAGTACCGAGCGATCACGCGCGACGGCCGGACCGTGTGGCTGCGCGATATCGTCTACGTGGTTTCCGACGCCGATGGCAAGCCGGACCAACTGCGGGGTGTGATGGTCGATGTCACCGCAAAGAAAGAATTGGAACGAGAACTCATCGAGCGAGCCGAACAACTCGGCGAGATGGACGCCCGCAAAAACCAGTTCCTGGCGGTTCTGGCGCACGAACTGCGAAACCCCTTGGCCCCGATCGGCAACGCGGCTGAACTGTTGCGATTCTGCAGCGACGATCCGCAACAAATCGCCGAGATCAGCGACATCCTCCAAGGCCAGGTCTCCCAGTTGGTCCGCTTGATCGACGACCTGATGGACATCTCCCGAATCACACGCGGAAAGGTCAAACTACAGAACGAACCGGTCTCGATCCGCGAAGTCCTCGAGACGTCGTTGTCCTCGGTGCGACCGGCCTGTGACCAACAACAGCACACCCTGCGTTCGCATATCGAAATCGATCCCGCCACGACCGTCGTCGGCGACCGGGTGCGGCTGGCCCAAGTCTTTACCAACATCCTCAATAACGCCTGCAAATACACGCCGCGCGGTGGCACGATCGAGTTGTGCTGCCGGACCGTCGACGAGCAAGTGCAAATCAGCGTCGAAGACAACGGAATCGGCATCTCATCGAAAGATGCCGAAACCATCTTCGACATGTTCACGCAGGTGGAAAGCTCCGTCACGCGCAGCCAAGGTGGCCTGGGCATCGGGCTGACGTTGGTGAAACAATTGGTCGAGATGCATCGTGGCAGTGTCGAACTGGACCCGAATCACGACGCCGCCGGAAGCCGGTTTGTGGTTCGCCTGCCGCTGGTAAAAAACACGTCCTCTCCGGCCCCTCGTCCGGCTCCACCACAGCCGCTGAGAACGCTCGAGGTGGTCGTCATCGACGACCTGCCGGCGGTGGCCACGTTGCTGGTTCGACTGATCGAAGCCTTGGGACACAACGTACAGATGTGCTTGACCGCTCGGGAGGGCATCGCTCTGGTTCAACAGCACAAACCCGATGTGGTGTTCTCGGACATCTGCATGCCCGACATGTCGGGCTATGAAGTCGCCCAGAGCCTGCGTCAGCAGCCCGAACTGAAGGACCTAGAAATCGTTGCCATGACCGGCAACGGCCAGCCGGAAGACATCCAGAAAGCCCGCCAGGCAGGCTTCGACCGACACCTGGTCAAACCTGCCAGCGTTGCCGTGCTGCAAAAAGTTTTCGACGAGGTTATTGCCGCGCGGCTTCGTCGGGATTCGGCCGGTTCAGTGCTGCTGCCTCAAGATCGCTAACGTGCACGATCCATCGCTGCTTGATCTCCACGCCGCTGCGGCGTTCGAGGCTGCCGCGCACGACCACCTGCTTTTCGTTCAGGCTCTCTGCCATCCGGCGGAATTTGGCTTGCTCGCCGAAGTCCAGTTCCCAGGTGATGCCTTTGGCGGTGATCGTTGTTCCCGTCGTCTCGCCGCCGATCGCAAAGATACCGGTGCGCAGCGTCCCCACCACGGTGACCGTGATGGATTCCTCGGCTTTCGTCGCCCGATCGGCGCCGCCATTCGGATCCGAATCGCCCGGCAACTTGGTATCGTTGACGCTGCGGACCCCTGCTCGGCGAATCTTCAGCAGATTGTAACCAAAGCCGGGGCCGGCCATCCGAGTCGCCCCGACGCTGAAGCGTACGTCGCCCTGCCGGTCGATCATCGGCTGCATCATGATCAAGTTGGGTCCGGGGGCGGTACCGACCAGGACCAGTTCCTTTTCAAAGTCGACCTGCGGTACGGCTTTCTCGCCATGCCACGCTTTCCACAGTTTCTCCCAGGTGGCGGCATCGCTGATCACGCCGGATTCGGGGGCCAGCTCACGCCGCGACGCATCCGGGTTCTTGCCGGCCCAGCGCTGCGTTACGTCCACCTGCCTCAGCTCGTCGTCAGCGGTTGCTGCGGCAGCGGCAGTAAGAACCAGCGGGGCAAAGATCGTCGCGAAGCAAATGACAAGAGTACGCGGTGCGAACATCAAAAAAGTCTCCACCTGAGTTAAACGAACGGTCCTTCAGTAACGACGTATTCCGTTTCGACGAGTTCCCAGAAAGCCCAAAACCACAGACTTCAAACGCGCACCCGTGACATGCCTCCGTCGACGGCGATCACCTGACCGGTGATCCAGTCCGATTGGTCGCCGAGCAGCAGGGCGGCGACATTGGCAACATCGATGGGTTGCCCGACGCGTTTCAGCGGATACCGTTTCGCCATCGCTTTTCGCTTCTCCTCGGTTTGCAAGAATCGTTCGGCCAAGGGGGTGTCGGTTAGGGCCGGCGCGACGCAATTGACGCGAATCGCCGGAGCCAGCTCTGCAGCCAGCGAGCGGGTCAAACCTTCGACCGCACCCTTCGCCGCGGCCACCGATGTGTGCATCGCCAGGCCTTGCGAAACCGCCACAGTACTAAACAGCACAATGGCCGCCTGCTGTGCGGCCTTCAGCGCCGGCAGGGCGGCTTGAACACACTGGACGGCAGCCACCACGTTCAATCGATAATCCTCCAACAACAGCTCCGGCGTAATACTGCGCAGCGGCGCCAACTGGATCGAGCCCGGACAGTAGGCCAGTCCATCGACGACCTCGGGCAACTGTTCGCGGCGGAGGGTGGCGGCCGTAACATCCGCTTCGATATGCGACACCTCGGAAACAGTGCCCAGGTCGCCCCGCGTCCGCGAAACCACGGTCACGGCAGCCCCGTCGGCGCGAAGCCTCCGGACCAGCTCCAGGCCGATGCCATGGCTGCCGCCGATGATCAGATAATGCTTGGAAGTCATCGAAGGTTGTCCGTAAAAACTACGTCTACGTAAAACTATTTAGGGCCCAGGTTGATCAATTTCTTGTTGACGAATTCCAGGATTCCCAGGTGCGATAGCTCTCGGCCGTAACCGCTGCGTTTCACTCCGCCGAAGGGCAACTCCGCTTGGCTCTTGGTCGGCTGGTTGATGAACACCATGCCCGATTCGACTTTCTCGGCAACGCGACGCGCACGCTGGACGTCTTTGCTGAACACGCTGCCGCCCAGACCGAAGGACGAACGGTTGGCCAACTGAATCGCTTCGTCTTCGTCACGGACCACATAGACGGTTGCGACCGGGCCGAACAGCTCTTCGTCAAAGGTCGGACTGTCGGGGGTTACGCCGGTAAGGATCGTGGGATTGAAGAAGGCGCCGGCGCGATCCGGTCGGTCGCCGCCCAGGACGACCTTGGCACCTGCATCGATCGCCGACTGGACCTGCTTCTGCAGCTTTTCCGCCGCCGACTCGGTGCTCAGTGGCGCCAGCGTGGTCTGCTCGTCCAGCGGGTCGCCCAGACGTCGCTCGGACATTTTCTGTTTGAACTTTTCGAGAAATTCGTCGGCCACCGCCTGGACGATGATGAATCGTTTCGAAGCCACGCAGGACTGGCCGGCGTTGACCAACCGTCCCTGGACCGCGGCTTCGGCCGTCTCGTCGATGTCCACATCCTCCAGCACGATGAACGGGTCGTTGCCGCCCAGCTCCAGAACCGACCGCTTCAGATGTTCACCGGCGACCGCGGCGACCGCCTGGCCCGCTCTTTCGCTGCCGGTCAGCGAGACGCCCTGGACCCTGGGGTCGGTGATGATGCTTTCAACAAACTCCGACGGGATCAGCAGATTGGTGAACACACCTTTGGGAAATCCGCTGTCGTGAAACAGTTCCTCGATCGCTTCGGCGCACTGCGGCACGTTGCTGGCATGTTTGACCATCACCGTATTGCCCGCCATGACATTCGGCGTCGCAAACCGGATGACCTGGTAGAAAGGAAAGTTCCACGGCATGACGCCCATCAACACCCCCAGCGGTGCGTACTGGAGATACGCGTCCACGCCTTCGACATCCAGCGGTTCGTCGGCAAGGAATTCTTCCGCTCCATTGGCGTAGAATTCGGCGATGTTCGCACAGTATTCAATCTCGTACTGGCTTTCCGAAATCCGTTTGCCCATGTCCAGGGTGATCAACCGCGCGTAGTGATCGGCTCGCTCGCGCAGCCGAGCCGCCAACCGCAACATACACGCCTTGCGTTCGGCGAACGTGACCTCTTTCCAGCTCTGGTAGGCCTGATCCGCCTGCTCGATGGCGGACATCACCTGCTCCTTGGTCAGGGGCTGGAACGTTTGCAGGGTTTCGTTGGTGGCGGGATTGACGCTGGTGATGGTCATGGCAGGTGGTAACCGAGTGCGAGGAACGAAACGGAGGGCATCGTGGCGTCGCCGACAGTCGCTGTCGAACAAGGCCGGCCGCGTAAGAAGCGGCTGCAAACTCCGCGCCGCACAGCGGATCCGCTTGAACCCTCTGGGCGTATCCGCCGTGATAGAGGCACGCCTGCCGTGGCCGGACCGGTCCTACGGTCCTCGCGGGTCCTGAGGCGCGGAGCCCGCAAATTCGCTTGCCCAGACCTCCTAGACGATCCCCAAATTCTGCCCGACCTGTTTATACTACGGGTCGTATTCTACGCAAACTAACTGCTCCACGCGAATTAACTGCGCTGCACACTCGAAGGACATTCGTTCAATATGCATGCTTTCACTCGTTCTCAAGCCGCCGTTTTCACGGCGGTTTTCCTGAGTTTGGCGGGGATGCTCCTGGGGGCCCAGCGACCGCTGGCCGCCGCCGAACCGACTTTGGATCTCGAAAAAAACCAGCGTGTCGCCCTGGTCGGCAATTCGCTGGCGGAACGGATGAATCTGTTCGGCCACTTCGAGACCCGCTGGCATCTGCGGAATCCGGAAGCGGAAACGCGGTTTCGCAATTTCGGTTGGCCCGCCGACGAGGTCGGTCTTCAACAGCGGCCCAACAGTTACACGACGATCGACGACCCGCTGAAAGTATTCGGTCCCGACCTGTTCCTCTGCTTCTTCGGCTTCAATGAGTCCTTCGCAGGAACGCAGCCCGAGCAGATCGAAAGCTTTGTGCAAAACTACCGCGAGTACATCGCCGAGACCTCCAAGAACTACGCTCGTGACAATCGGGGTCAGTTCGTGCTGGTCAGTCCGACCGCTTTCGAACCGACCGGCAATCCGTTCGGTCCCGATGCGAAGGAGCGAAACGCGGCCCTGCGCGTCTACCGCGACGCGATCGAGTCGCTGGCTAAGGCCGATGGCCATGGCTTCGTCGACTTGTTCACGCCCACGCTGGAGCCGTTTGAGAAACAGGACGGCCTGCAGTTCACGATCAACGGCGTACACCTGAACGAAGCCGGCGACCGCTTAATCGCCGCCGAACTGGAAGCCGCGTTGTTCGGATCCGCCCGGCAAGATCATTCCGGCCAGCAGTACGAACGGGTCCGCCGGTGGGTCAACGACAAATCCTGGCTGCACCAGCAGGACTACCGCATGCTCAACGGCTGGTATGTGTATGGCGGCCGCCGCACCTGGGATACCGAAACCTTCCCGACCGAGTACCGCAAGATCCGAGCGATGGTGGCCGTTCGCGACCAGTACCTGTGGGATCTAGCCGCAGGTCGACCGGTTGCGGACCAGCCCGACGACTCGCAAACCGGCGACGTCGTGGTCCCACCGACGATGTTCGGAACGCGCGATGAAAACTTCCGCAAGATGCGCGAGCCGGAAGAATTGGTTTATCCGACGCCCGAAGAGTCCATCAAAATGATGAACGTTCCCGAAGGCTTCCGCGTGGAGCTGTTCGCGTCGGAGCGTGAATTCCCGGAACTGGCGAACCCCAACCAAATCGCGTTCGACGCCAAAGGTCGGCTATGGGTTTCTTGCATGCCCAACTATCCCCAGTGGCAACCCGGCGCCCAGCGTCCCGACGACCGCCTGCTGATTCTGGAAGACACCGACAACGATGGCAAAGCCGACAAGTGTACGACGTTCTACGATAAATTAATCTGTCCGACCGGATTCGAATTCTACGACGGTGGCGTGTTGGTGGTCGACGAGCCGCGGATCTTGTTCTTGAAAGACCACGACGGCGACGATCGCGCCGACGAAGTGGTCCAGTTGATCGACGGCGTTGCCACCGACGATACCCACCACACGGTCGGTGCCTGGGAGTTTTCGCCCGGCGGTTTGCTGTACATGCTCGAAGGCGTCGCCTTGTCGACCACCCTGGAAACGCCCTGGGGCGCGTTCCGCAATCGCAACAGCAGTGGCGGCTATATTCTGGATCTGAAATCGATGCAGGTGCGGCACTTCCGCACCCCCGGCTACGGCAACCCTTGGTGCCTGGTCTTTGATCGCTGGGGCAACGGCATCGTTGGCGACGGCACCAACGCCCGCCAACACTGGCTCAGCCCGCTGACCGGCCGGGACGTCAATACGCGCAAAACCCTGCAACCGGTGTTCGACAACGAGGGCATGCGGCCGGCGGTCGGCAACGAGTTCCTGCTTTCGCGACATCTGCCCGACGACATGCAGGGCCAGTTTATCTACGCCTGCGTGATCAACATGCATGGCATGCCGCGTTTTAATCTTCGCGACCAGCCGGACACGGCCGGTTTTGAAGGCGAACGAGTCGAAGATTTATTGTCATCGACCGACATGATCTTTCGACCGGTCGATCCCAAAATCGGACCCGACGGGGCGATCTGGTTCGGCGACTGGTGCAACGCCCTGATCGGCCACATGCAGTACTCCCAACGCGACCCCAACCGCGACCACACCCACGGCCGCGTCTATCGCATGGTGTACGACGACAAGCCGCTGCTGGAAACGGTGGACTATTCCCAGGCCTCGGCCGCCGAACTGCTCGAGGCGCTGGAACTGCCGGAGCTGCGAACCCGTTACCGCGTGCGTCGCGAGTTGTGGGAACGTCCGAAAGCCGAAGTGTACGCGGCCCTAGAAAATTGGGATGCCGTCGATAACGACCCGCAGTTGGCCTGCGAAGCGATGTGGATTCAGGAAAGCTTCCACGATCTGCGGCCGGAATTGCTGGCCAAAATCTTGCAGAGCGACCACGCCAACGCACGAGCCGCTGCGATCCACACGATCAGCAACCAACAAGACCGAATCAAGAACGTGGGCGAATACTTTGCCGCCGCGGTCGAAGATCCCGCGCCGCGAGTCCGCCTCGAAGCCCTGCGTGGCATCAGTCTGTGGGATTCGCCGCAGGCCACCGAGATGGCTCTGCGCGTCGCGAATCATCCGCTGGACTACTGGATCGAGTACACCCTCGAACACACCCTTCATGGCTTGAAACCCCAGTGGTCCGAGCAGGAACAGAACGAAGACTTCTTGGCCGACAGCAGCGAAGCGGCCCAAAAGTACTTCCAGCGCTACAAACGGATGTCGGGCCCCGGCGGCGCCGCCGCATTGCCGCTGGAAATCGCCGACGACGTGGACGCTGACATCAAGCGGCGCTACGCCGCGATCCGCCAACTGGCCCAGATGAGCGGCGGTAACGCCGGCCGCGGCGAAGGCGTCTTCAAACAGGTTTGTTCGTCCTGTCACCAGGTGGGTGATCTGGGCAAGAAGTTCGGTCCGGACCTCACGGATATCGGCCAACGCTTCGACCGCGAGAAAATCATTCGTTCGATTACGATGCCCAACGAAGAAATCCCCAAGGGCTACGAAACCGTCATGGTGCTCACCTACGACGGCGATACGCACAACGGGTTCATTCTTGACGAGGACGAAGAAACACTGTCCCTGGGAATCGCTGACGGCAAAAAGGTGGATATCGAAAAGGACAACATCGAAATCCGCAAAGCCATGAAAGCCAGCTCGATGCCCGAAGGCTTGGCGATGACCATCGCCCCGATCGAATTCTTGGATCTGGTCGCTTACCTGCAAAGCCAAAAAGCGATCCGCCGCGAGGTTCGCGATGGCTGGGCATCGCCCAAATACCTGAAGGCACCCGAACCGCGAAGTCGCGGCGAGGCGGTGGAGGTTTCGCAGGACGCCGCGGTGAAACTGGGTCCGAACTTCAGCAACCGTGACTGGAACCAGGAGTCGCATCTGTTGCTGACCGCCTCGGGCCGCGAAGCGTTCGACTTTGCTTTTCACAGCGAACACGATGCTTCGAAACCGTATGTGACGATCCGCCTGAGCGAGCCGCGTGAATTATCCCAGCTATGGCTCCGCAATCGGCTCAGCCGCCAGTTCCATCAGCGAGCCACAGGACTGGCCGTTTGGGTCAGCGGTAATGGTGAAGATTACGAGAAGGTCTGGAGCGCGGAGAAGCCGCAAGCGGAGTGGATGGTGGATTTCCCGGCCGGTACCACAGCCCAGTACATCCGTATCGGACTGGAGGGCCAAGGAACCTTCCACCTGTACCAAGCCGCCGTCTTCGGCAACTAGTCGGCCTGTCGATTTATGGAGCCGTTTAGGTGCTGGCCTTGGTTTCGTCACTGCAAAACCGGGGCTATCGCCCAAACGGCTCACATAAACAATGCGTTTTCAAATAAATCGCCAGCCCATAGTGGCATAGGCTTCCAGCCTGTGAACGTGAATCACCCCGTAGCTGAACTCGCCAGAGTTTGGACACACCGCCGCAACACGTTCGCTTCCAAAGTCTGGCGACTTCGGCTACGAGCAACGATGCCCTAACCCACCACCAATCCCCTGCGGACCAACCCTTATGTGCGTCAATCGTTTCACCACTTGCCTCGCCCTGACCTTGTGCTTGCCGCTACTGGCCGCAACGTCCCTTACCGCTCAGGACGTCCCCTCCCAGAACACCGCCGAACGCCAGCCAACGAACCCAGACATGATCGGAAACCAAACTCCACAGCAATTCCGTTACAAAGCCGTGGAGAAACAGGAGTTGAACTATCTGCTGTATCTGCCCAAAGCGTACGATGCCGACCGCGAGTCAGGCTGGCCGCTGATGTTGTTCCTGCACGGAGCCGGTGAACGGGGCAACGATCTGGCCCGGGTAAAGATTCACGGCCCGCCGAAGTTGGTCGAGACGGATCCGGACTTCCCCTTTGTCCTCGTCTCGCCGCAGTGCCCCGAGGACCAAACCTGGGACACGTCCGCCCTGTCTCGCTTGCTCGATGACGTGACCGTTCGTCTGAACATCGACACCGATCGGGTTTACCTTACCGGACTCAGCATGGGCGGTTACGGAACATGGAATCTGGGCATTGCCGAACCCCAGCGATTTGCGGCGATTGCACCTATCTGTGGTGGCGGTGAACTGCTGGACATTTTGCTCGTCCCCGCAGCCCAGAGAGCGGCGCTGCAGAACCTTCCGGTCTGGGCCTTTCATGGCGGGGAAGATACCGTCGTGCCGGTCGACGAATCGCAGCGGATGGTTGCTGGCCTGAAGCGACTGGGTTCGAAAAACGTCAAACTGACGATCTATCCCGATGCCGGTCACAACTCCTGGACCCAAACTTACGACAATCCCGAGTTCTTCACCTGGCTGCTACAGCACAAGCGAGATGGCCAGGCGGCGAACGAATGATCGGGCCAGTCAGCCACGCAGATTTTTCAAACTGATCTGCTCGTTCAACGTCCACAGGTCGTACAGCCAACCGACGCCGAACAGCCCTCCGCTGACCAAGTACAGCAGACCGGTCAACCATTTCCCCAGATAAAAGCGGTGCACGCCGAACAGTCCCAGGAACGTCAGCAAGATCCAACCAAGACTGTAGTCGTACGGACCCTGGGTGTAGCGCAAGTCCGCGCTGCGGTTCATTCCCGGAATCAGGAACACGTCGATCAACCAGCCGACGCCCAGCAGCCCGCCGGTGAAGAACCACAGCGTTCCGGTCAACTGCCGACCGTAATAGAAACGGTGAGCACCGGTAAAGCCGACGATCCACAACACGTACCCCATCACAACCAAGTGCGACTCGTGCTCAAATCCAGCCGGTTCGATTTCGTGACGCGCCCCGGGTGTTTGCCCTGCCATACAGCGGCGACTCCTTCAAAGGTGATTGATGCGGCGGGGTTGCAGGCAGAGTTTAGGGTTTCTCGACACAGGTGGTACAGGCGCGAAACGGTGGACGATCCTGGACCAACTGGCACACGCTCTGATGGGCCCAGGTGGCGTCGGTCCCCAGCGTCGACCGCACGTAGCGATACCGCTGGCCCTCCAGTTCGTAGATCGCCAATACCGGCGGTTCGGTGTGGTCATAGAAACACAGCATCCGAAACAGCTGAACAAACAGGCTCACGCGACGAGCACGAGCCAGGGTCTGCACGACGACGAACGGTTTGAGCGTTTCGGAAAAATGCAGCATCTGCCCGTCGATGGGGCCTCCGATAAACTCGACCTGTGCATGGTGTTGGATTGGCATCTCAGTACCCTCGAGATTGCGAGAACGCTTCCTGCGAATGAAGCATTGACAAAAATGAGCAACCTTCGTGCCAGCCACAGCTATGCCCGCGGAAAACCGTGGGACTCGCCGGTCCATCGCCGCCGCGATACCGGCGAGACGACGTCCCGCGGGCCTGTTACACTCTGACGTTTCTTCCCGTTCCGCAACTAGATTTCCCCCCTTTCCGCAACTAGATTCTCCGAGGAGTAAACGGTGCGCCACCTGCTTACCTTTCTAACCATCCTGGTTTTTCCCATGGTATCCACCGCTTTGGGCCAACAAATCGTCGCCCATCGCGGTGCCTCCCACGACGCCCCCGAAAACACGCTGGCCGCTTTTCGACAAGCTTGGCAGCAAAACGCCGACGCTATCGAAGGCGATTTCTACCTGACCGCCGACCAGCACATCGTGTGCTTGCACGACAAAAACACCAAACGCGTCGCCCCTCAGGCCCCCGTCCTGACCCCCGCCAAGGCAACGCTGGAAGAGCTGCGAAAATTGGACGTGGGCAGCTGGAAACACCCCCGGTACAAGGGCGAGCAGATTCCGACGCTGGCCGAAGTGCTGGAAACCATCCCCGCAGGCAAGCAGATCTTTCTGGAAATCAAATGCGGGCCCGAAATCCTGCCGGTGCTGAAACCCCAGCTGGAAAGCTCCGGGCTCGACCCCGAACAGGTGGTCATCATCTGCTTCAACGAAGCCGTCATCCGGGGGGCTCGCGAGACCATGCCCCAGTACAAAGCCAACTACCTGACAGGTTACAAACGCAACAAAACCACCGGACGCTGGTCGCCCAGCCGCCAACAGGTGATCGAAACCCTGAAACAGACGCAGGCGACCGGACTGGGCAGCCAGGGCAAGCGAGCCGTCCTGGACGAAGCCTTCGCCCGAGCGGTTCGCGAGGCGGGCAAGGAGTTGCACGTGTGGACGGTCAACGACGCCGATGATGCCAAGGCTTTCGCCGACCTGGGCGTCGATTCGATCACGACCGACCGCCCGGGATACATCCGCAACGTGCTGGCCGGCCGCAGCGATGCCGCCCCGGCCGGCGCTGTGCTAGCTCCGTAACGGACACCCGGCGAAAGGGTTTCCAGTCGGCCCGCTCCGACTGACAGCGCAAAGTCCCAATCAGATGGCAGGAATGACACCGCCCGTACGTCCGCATCATGTCACGGCTCGGGCGGCTTGTTGGTGATTCGTTGCGTGACCGCTGAAGCCATGGCAACAATCGCAACGCACACCCCGGAGTAAACGATTCCGGGAAGCCAACCGCCGACGATCGATACGCCCGAAGCAAAACTGTTGTACTCCAACTCTTGCACCGATCGCGCACTCCGGTGCATGCGTTTGTTCGCCTACTGGTCTTTCGGCAGCAAGCTCAGCGCGTCGACGATCACAAAGCCCATCGTCTGCCTGTTGCTGATGGTGATGATGGTTTCGACTCCGCTTTCCAATGGTACCGTACCCACGGTTCTGAAGTGTTTCCCCCGGGGCGGCGGCTGGGTTTGATCTACGCTGAATGTTTTCTTTTTGCCGCCGCTGCTGACCACCACGGGAACGTTCGTGGCCCGCGTCTCGTGTGCGGAATAGGCCATCATTAATCGGTACTCACCGGACTTCGGCGCCTTGAACCGAAAGGTGGCGGTCGACCTGCCGGTGGCCGTCGCGCTGGAATCCTTCCCTCCGCTATAGATATACCCACTTTCAATGTAAGGTTTGAAATTCGTTGATCGAGACCAGTTGCCGGTCAGCTCTGCCTGTCGATCGTCTAGTACGATTCCCGGCAACGTCTCCGCCGAGACGGATCCGCTCGCCGATGGCAGATCGGAAGCATCCGGCAAATCCAGCACCTGATTCTGGGCCAGCAGTCGCTCGCGGAGTTTTTCGTAATCCAGTTTCTGAACTTTCACATCTTGGTCCGCCGCCAGCGCAGCAGCAATGCCGGCTCCCTGACCGATAACCATCCACGCACCTTCGATTCGCAGCGACGAGATGCCGACGTGCGTGCATGACAGCGCTACTGGCACCAGCAGGTTGTCGCACTGCTCGGACCGCGGCAGGATCGAGCGGTACGGCACGTGATACGCATAGCCCTGATTAGAAGTCGCTCTCCGCACGGGAAAGATCGTCCCCTCATTAACCACGCCTCCGCCATGCAGGGCGATCCGCTGGCAGTCGTGCGAGTCGATCGGAAACGACGAGATCGCGATCGGATCATCCTTCTCTGGCGTTTCGAGGATGTCTTTCTGCGTGATCACATACAGACCCTTCATGCGGCGCGATTCGCGGACGTAAAGCGCTGGCGAAAAATGGTCGTACGGGGCAAACTCGTCACGACACAGGCCGAGGCTGGCATAGCGGTCTCGCGTCTTCTTCGGCACGGCCGGGTCGGTTGTCAGGAAGTGAATAAACTCGAGTGTGTACTGCTTGTGGGCTTCCCAAATCTCCTTCCGTCCCGCTTCGTCGGCCGAGTGCCAGTCGTTGCCGCCGCCGACAAGCCCGATCGAAAACTGGCCGCCGATCGAATTGTTGCCGTCGAACTTTTTGCCGGGCAGCGGATAGAGGTCGAAGCCGACACGCTTCTCCCCCGCCCGCAATGCGCGGCGGACAATCTCGAACCGGGCAGGGTCGTAGTTCGCCGGCTTGGGCATCGGCACGCGGTTGTCGGGGACGTCGGTCAGGCACAGCCGAAAACTGTACGTCATCACGTTCCCGTCACCCGCTTCGTTGTCGCCCGCTTCGTTGCCGCCGGCGTCGTCGGTAGTAACCAGCGGCAACAACTTGCCGTCCTCCCCAAAGCCATCGATGTCCATCTTCTGCTTCGGGTACTGCTTGCCGGCAAGCGACTCACCGTATACCTCGCGGCCCTCGCGACCGATTGTCCAGTCGACGCCCGCAGCCGCCATCAAGTCGCCCTCGTAGGTACCGTCGACGAAGACTCTGGCAGTGAACGTACCGTTCCCGGTAACCAGGGACGTGATTCGCGGTCCGTCTTTGGTGACCGCCTTGAGATAGCGTTCGGTCAGCACTTTGACCCCGGCTTCCTCCAGCATCTTCATCGTCACTCGCATGGCAACATGCGGCTCGAAGGTCCACCGCGACTGGTCTTTGTTTGCCGGGTTGTACGGCGCCTTAAGGCCCCGATCGGTATAGTCTTTCACGACGCGCGTGTGCCACTCGTCGAACAGCCCCATCAGTGTGCTGCGGACCATTTGGTTCGAGTCGCAGTGGCTCAGCCCGCCGGTGCTCAGCCCACCAACGTGTGCTGTCGGCTCCAGCAAAATGACCGAAGCCCCTTCGCGTGCGGCGGCGATCGCAGCACAAAACCCACCCGGTGTGGAGCCGTAGACGATCACTTCAGCATCGTTCTCGGCCCTCGCAGTCTGACCAATGGTCGCCAGCAATGTGGTCGCAACGACGAATCGCAAGGTCAAGGGTATCACAAGCAATTGCATCCTTTTTTTCCAGCGGTGTACGTGCGATGAAGTCCCGTAGCGAACATCCAAAATCACGTGGCACAACACAAGCGAGCAGACCGGCAAAGGAAGCATTCATCCTCCCGGCGAGTAGAACGGTAGCTTTCGGAGTTAGGATACACCTTGTTTTCCCCTGCTGCCACGGATTTCTCCTTTGTGGTGTCCTAATATTTGATGCCTCCGGGTTTGTCGCGGGAAAGCCAAGGATGGTGGATTTTCGGAGGCACCCGCGGTGGTGCCCGAAGGATTTGCCTGCGGTGTCTTCATCCATTTCGTTGAAGTTGCCGCGAGAAACGGAACCAAGCTCTGCGGGGACGCGGGCACGGCCAGGGATATCGCGGTCGGGGTGCGCCCAGTGGTGTCTCTGGCTGGTGGCAAGCATTGCCTGCCGCCAGCATTTTTGATCCGGTAGACCACACCCTTCGGACACCACCGCGGGTGCCTAAGAAAACCTTGCAGTTGGGCTGAACCCACGAAAATCCCGGATGGACCTGTATGTTCCTACCTCCATTTTCCTACCACCTGCATGCTAAGGACAGGTAGGAACATGGAGGTAGGAAGATATGTGGCGAGCGAGGTTTATGACCAGTTCTCGCCCAACGGCAGGGGCGAATGCTAACGGGGAGTCCAGCAACCATGGAGCAAGCTTCTGACTCGTACTCAGCTACGCGGTACTCGTACTCGATTCGGGAGAAATGGCAGCATCGCAACCACGGCCGAATCGGCGGTGCATTCGCTACTCGTCACCGGACATTCGGGTAGGAGTACGAGTACCGGGCTGCGCCCTGAGTACGACTCTGAACGTGCAAGAACGTTGGCGGTCAGTGGGCGGCGGGAGTTGACTCTCCACCTGCAGAAACGTCCCCTCCGCCGCTCCGTTGCATCGCATGGTTCGCCGGTTTACGTGAAGGTCGACGAACGATTCTGCGACCCGACTCAGCTTGCACCCGACGAATGCGAGCGAAAATGCGATCGAGATCGAAATCGTCTTCTGCACCCAATTGGTGTCGAATTCGTTTGATCTCAGCCGTAGGATCAGGAATCATCGAACGCCTCCAGCAGTTGTTCAGGTGTACATATTGTTGCCGGCTCATAGCCCGCCTTGCGACAGACAGCATCAATTATGTGTTGCGTGGTAGGGTTAAGTATATGCTTGAAGTTCCAGGTCGCCAACAATTCGATCCCGTTCACGGCGGCAATAGCGATGTGCGTGGCGTCACGGGGCTCGGATCGAGGCACTGCGTTGCCATCGAGCAGAGAGTCGGCGAGCGACTTTGCGTCGTCGCCGCCATCGAGCATAGGAAGGTTGCCAATCACTGCGAAACGCTCCGAGGCAGCCTGTGGGTCACCGCCGTTGCATTCCTCGACAACCAATGCTGAGACGAACAGTTCGTAGCGTTCCGCGGCAGTGTCCCACCATCGTCGAGTCACGGACTGCCTAGCTGCCATCGCAAGGTCAGGATGGACACGACCAGCGATATTGCCGATTACGGTGGTTTCGAGATAGACACTTTGCATCGCCGTATCTTAACGAACTTCGAGCAGGAGAGGACCGTGCGTCTATCGATCGGGGAACGTTCAAAATCACGTGGCACGGGCCCAGGAGGAGCAAGCAGACCGACAAACGAACCACCCGGGCTCATGTGCATTTGTTGGTTACTGGTTCACGGACTGTTCCAATCGGGAACGGTTTTGACAGCCGCATTCTAACGCGGGCCCTGATAGATGAGCAAGCAAGCTCGCAGGATGACGGCTTCTCACGGAGTCCACGAAGGCAAAGAGGCGAAGCAGGTACCGGCGCCACAGGACAGCACCAGCACTCGCCTATTCGCGACCATTCGCGTGATTAGCGGGCACATCCCCGTTCCGAAAGCAGGCCCGCGAATCACGCGAATGGACGCCAATTGGAACCGCTCGCCGCTACCGACAACCGGCCCCCGCCTCGATCGCACCACAGAACACAAGCGACAGTAACGTTGGTGGTCACACGGCGGCGACCCAGGATTGTGTGAACACGAAACGACGTTGCCGCCGCTCGTGTGCACCACATGGTTCTTGCGCGGCGATTGCATTGGCGGACGGTTCGCCGAGGCTGCCGATCTAGCCAACTTCAAGATACCGGCCGGATCGAGACTTAGCAACAATTGACCGCGCAACCTGCAAGTCACTGAATGCATTTTCCTACCTCCATTTTCCTACCTTCTGCTCGCTAGGGACAGGCAGGAACATGGAGGTAGGAAGATATGTGGAGGTCGATATCCGCGCCCGGTTCTCGCCCAACGGCAGGGGCGAATGCTAACGGGAAGTCCAGCAACCATCGGGAATCTTGGCAATCGACCGCGTATCCAATTCGGATCTGACAATTCCGAGGTTTGGCACTTGCGGATCGGGGCGTTCGACCGCGCAACGACGGACAGCAAGAACGCTAGAAATCACGCGGGACGGGCGAACGACTTGCAAGCAGACCAAAAACCGCGACTCCCGGCCTCGCGTGCATTTCATTGTTCTGCCTCTCGGAGCATATCCGGGACCAGTTTTCGGCTGCCATGAATGACAGTCAATATTCGAATCTCGTCCCCTGCGATTCGGTAAACTAGTCGAAACGAATACACAAAAAGCTCACGAATATCGTCACGTCCAAATTCGGGCACAACGGATCCAGACCGGGGGTGAGCAACCAGCTGCCCAGGCCTTTGAAGAATCCGTTCGTACACTGATTCCGCGTATGCACCAGATTGATCCGCGATGTAATCGAAAACACCAAGAGCGTCGGCTGACGCCTTCTCAGTCCATCGAATACCCGTTAGCCTCGGTTTTCTTTCGCGCGTTTGTGTGCGGTAAGACGTCTCCGCATTTCGTCCGTATCGATGAGACGTCCCGCTTCTTCATCAGCTAGTCCGGCCTCAATCTGCTGTCGCACATAGAGGTGATACTGAACGTCTTCCAACGATGCATCAGTCGGAAGCAATCGAGCAATCTCAGTTAATGTGTCACGCACAGGCGAAGGTGAATCAGCCACGGATGTCTCCTTATTGGTAGCCGTATTCTAGACGAACGAAACCATGTCGGCAAACGCGGAGATCTTGACGGCAGAACGTTCAAAATCACGTGGCACGGGCCCAGGAGGAGCAAGCAGACCGACAAACGAACCACCCGTGCTCACGTGCATTTGTTGGTTACTGGTTCACGGACTGTTCCAATCGGGAACGGTTTTGACAGCCGCATTCTAACGCGGGCCCTGATAGATGAGCAAGCAAGCTCGCAGGATGACGGCTTCTCACGGAGTCCACGAAGGCAAAGAGGCGAAGCAGGTACCGGCGCCACAGGACAGCACCAGCACTCGCCTATTCGCGACCATTCGCGTGATTAGCGGGCACATCCCCGTTCCGAAAGCAGGCCCGCGAATCACGCGAATGGACGCCAATTGGAACCGCTCGCCGCTACCGACAACCGGCCCCCGCCTCGATCGCACCGCAGAACACAAGCGACAGTAACGTCTACGATCAGCCGGCGGCGACGGAAGATCTTCCATTGTCAAAACGCCCGACTTCGCCGCTCGGTTGCATCGTTTGGTTCCCCGCTCGCCTACGCTCAGTCGTAAAATGCCATAAGTAGTCGAGAACGATCGCCGTCAAACCGCGTGTCGAGCGAAGCCAATGAGTCCATTATACAGCGAAACTCACGGGAGAGAGTCAATGCCAACGTCGCATTGATCCAACGCCGAGAGTAATTCACTACGGCCTAAATATGATAGCGAATGATAGTCGGGCCCGAGTACCCAGGCTGCGTCGTCGATCAGCTCGCACGAACGCGTAACGACAGCAGCATCATGAGTTTGTGAACGAAGAATGGTGCTGAATCCGAATGTGCGGAAGTCTGGTCGTTCATCAGGAACAACGAGCATGTAAAACGCTCCCCAAACGATGTCAGTTGCGTCGTCTGGAAAGCCACGCGGCAAATGCAGTGGAGCACGACCTCCAGGCATGCGAACGCCCGCTAGTGCCCCGAAAAGCTCGTAGTCGCGAGGAATAAAAACACCGCCAGTGATAAACGGCTGCCATCCCAGTTCGGGATGGTCGTACTCAACGGCAATGTGAATGTCACAACCCATCTGTGCATTAAGTTCGCAATATGTGTTGGGAAGATTTCAGTCGGGGAACGTTGGCGGTAACGGGGCCGCCGCCAAAGACTTTGATCTCAAAACCCGCGTGACCGGCGGCTCCCGTTCACCGCTTGGTTCGTCCGAGTCTCGCAGAAGTAAATTCCGGATGCTCCCGACAATCGAGAATGGCGACCACGTCAACGATTTCACCTGCCACCAGATAGTAGACCGCAAATGGAAAACGCTGAGAGAGTTTCCGATGGAACCCACGGTACTGCTCGTGGACGCCGGCAGTGGATTTGAGGCTTTCTAGGTCCGCCCGGAGGCAATCGAGAAAGTGCACTTCGAGTCCGAGGGATCGACCAGCATAGAACAACGCACCGTTGACCAGGTCCTCTCTGGCTTCATCCCTTAGCTCGACGTCCATTAAGCCGCTCCTTGACGTCATCCATGGCGGCATCAAGCGGAAGTCGCGACTCGCGCGATGGATTCGCAACGCGATCAGCCAGAACGTCGCCATGCCAAGCCGGTGAGGGAAGTTCCTCCGGCTGAGCGGACAGTTCGCGCCACAGGTAATTCATGGCGGCAACTTTTTCGCTAGGACTCAGCGACGACAGCAGATTCTCGAGCGACATGGGCATTCCTCCAACGTCAAGTTTACACGCCGTGCCGTCGCCGGTAAACGGTGAACGAAGCGGACGAACGTTGGTGGTCACCCGGCGGCGACCCGGGATCTGGTGAACACGACGCGACGTTGCCGCCGCTCGGGTGCACCACTTTGTTCTTGCGAGGCGATCGAATTCACGGGCGGCTTGCCAACCCCGCCGCTCGGGATCGACCTCAGAATACCGACCGGAACGGGATTAAGCAACAAATGACCGCGTCACCTGCAAATCACTGCATGCATTTTCCTACCATCTGCTCGCGAGGGACAGGTAGGAACATGGAGGTAGGAAGATAGGTGGGGGTCGACATTTGTGACCAGTTCTCGCGATGGCAGGAACAGGGGCAGACGGAGATTCCAGCTACAATCAGCAAGCCCGGCAATCGACCGCGCATCCATCACGGACCTGGACCATCGACCGAGCATCCATCACGAAGCCGGGCGTTCGACCGCGCAACCACGGACAGCAAGAACGTTGAAAAACACTGGGCACGGGCAGTTGACTTGCAAGCCGACCAAAAACCGCACCACCCGTGCTCCAGTGCATTTTTTGGTTACCGACACCGCGTCTACCATCGCCACGGGTTCGGCCTTTGAGATTGCAGGGCATTGTACCCCAGACGCGACCGACCGAGCAACAAAACGGTTGCCGGCAAACGCAGGAATGAGCCATCGCTAGACTGGCGTTCAGTTGCAGCAGATTCGTCGTCGATGATCCACCACATGCTGACAATGATGCGTGCTACGAATGGCGGGCCGAATCCATATGCGTTGCCCGTGACCATCTGCATCACAAATAGCATCCTGTCATCGACCATAGGTGGGAACGAAGTCAAACGCACCGTCGGGGGAAACCGGATGGCGACAGGTTACGCGCTGCCCATCGCAACGTGATGCGACGAAGCCAAGGTGTTTGCAGCGAATGCGACACCGCTAGAGCTCAAGCCCGGTAACGTTGCAAATCACGTGGCACGGGCACTGGACGAGCAAGCTGACCGACAAACGAACCACCCGTGCTCACGTGCATTTGGTGGTTACTGGTTCACGGACTGTTCCAATCGGGAACGGTTTTGACAGCCGCATTCTAACGCGGGCCCTGATAGATGAGCAAGCAAGCTCGCAGGATGACGGCTTCTCACGGAGTTCACGAAGACACGGAGGCGAAGCAGGTACCGGCGCCACAGGACAGCACCAGCACTCGCCTATTCGCGACCATTCGCGTGATTAGCGGGCACATCCCCATTCCGAAAGTAGACCCGCGAATCACGCGAATGGACGCCAATTGGAACCGCTCGCCGCTACCGACAACCGGCCCCCGCCTCGATCGCACCACAGAACACAAGCGACAGTAACGT
>NZ_WIAD01000051.1 GCF_009618275.1 Roseimaritima sediminicola | reverse complement strand
CCGCACGGTTCGGAGGGAGGGGAGCCCGGCTCAACCGGGCTTCCCTACCCCTATCTTTGTGGCATAGGCTTCCAGCCTGTGAATAGTAGCACGGCTCTCCGAGCCGTGACAAAAATCGCTCTCGGCTGGGACAGCCGAGCTACTCTTTCTCGGCCTTCTTCTCGCGATCCTTGGCCTTCTGCATCTCGTTTTTGCTCTTGTCGCTTTTGAACAGTTTAAAGCGGCTGGGCACCAGCTTCGGCGGCCAGTGATTGTTGGCTTCGCCCGCATCGGCCGTTTGCCGGAAAGGATCCAGTTCCAAACGCTGGATCGTCTTGTCGCTGATGATCAGTTTGCTGGTCCGTTTGCCATCGCGCCGCCAGATCTCCGCCGGATACGTTCTGACCTCGCTGCTGCCATCCTCATAATGGATCTCGAGCACGATCGGCATCACCACGCCGCCGACATTCGAAAACTGCACGACGTAGAAGTTCGACTTCCGCTTCAGCAGTTTTTTCTCCTCGGGGCTCAGCCCTTCGACGAACCGCTGGAACGCCTTTCGCGATTCCTCGGTAACCTCCAAGTCATCGTAGTCGGTGTTGTAAAAATCCTTCAGTCCCGGAAACAGGTCCAGGCGTTTGGGAAGGTCGGCGTTGCGCTGCTGCGACAGGGTTTTCGGCCGTGCCTTGCGTTCGCGGCGTTTGCGGTCCGACGCTTCGTCGGGATCGCCCGAGTCGATCACGTACAGTTTGACCGAATCGATCCCGATATCCACGTGATCGGTGCTGTAGAACCAACCTCGCCAGAACCAGTCCAGGTCGACGCCCGAGGCGTCCTCCATGGTGCGAAAGAAATCCGCCGGGGTCGGCCGTCGGAACTTCCACCGCCGAGCGTATTCCTTGAAGGCAAAGTCAAATAGTTCGCGGCCCAGGATCGTTTCTCGCAAAACGTTCAGGGCGGTCGCAGGTTTGGAGTAGGCGTTGTTGCCGAATTGGTGGATCGATTCGCTGTTGGTCATGATCGGCACCTGACCGCTGCTGCGCATATAGCCGACGATGTCCTGTGGTTCGCCCCGACGACTGGGGTAGTCCTCCTCCCATTCCTGCTCGCACACGTACTGCAGGAACGTGTTCAGGCCCTCGTCCATCCACGTCCACTGTCGCTCGTCACTGTTGACGATCATTGGAAAGTAATTGTGACCCACCTCGTGGATGATCACCGAGATCAACGCGTATTTGGTGCGTTTGGAATAGGTTCCGTCCTCTTCGGGCCGCGGCCCGTTGAAGCAGATCATGGGGTATTCCATTCCGTACACCGGACCGTTGACGCTGATCGCCGTGGGATAGGGGTACTCGAAGGTGTAGCGGCTGTAGACTTCCAGCGTGTGCACGATCGCGTGCGTGGAGTACTGGCTCCACAGCGGTTCGGCTTCGTTGGGGTAGTAGGACATGGCCATCACGACGTCGTCGTCACCCCCGTGACCGACCGCGTCCCAGATGAACTTGCGGCTGCTGGCGAACGCGAAATCGCGGACGTTGTCGGCGTGAAACTCCCAGGTCTTGGTTTTCTTGCTGCGAGATTTTTCGTTCTCTTTGGCCTCTTCCGGCGTGATGATGAAGATCGGTTCCTCGGCCTTGCGAGCCTCCTCCAGCCGCGTACGCTGGTCGTCGGTCAACACGTTCGAGGGGTTCTGCAGCACGCCCGTAGCGGCCACGACATGATCCGCCGGAGCGGTGATTCGGACCTTGTAATCGCCCAGTTCCAGAGCGAACTCGCCGCGACCGAGGAACTGCTTGTGCTGCCACCCGGTGTAGTCGGTGAAGGCAACCGCACGGGGGAACCACTGCGCGATTTCGTAGATGTAATTGTCATCGTCCTCGAAGTACTCGTAACCGCTGCGAGCTCGGATCAATTCGGAATTGACGATGTTGTACCCGTAATCGACCGCCAGCCGAGTCGACTGGCCGGGTTCGACCGGTTCGGGCAGATCGATTCGCATCATCGTCTTGACCACCGTGTAGGGCAGATCGTTACCCTCACCGTCGGCGACCCGGGAAATCTTGTAGCCGCCTTCAAACGTTTCTCGGGCCAACAGGCTCCGCACCACGTTGAACTGGACGCGATCCCCCAAGCTGGGAGCTTCGGCCGTTGCGACGGCATCGGAATCGGGCCGGAAAATATTCTGGTCCAGCTGTAACCACACGTACCGCAGGGAGTGCGGGGATCGGTTGTGGTAGTGGATCCGGACGGTGCCCTCGAGCCGCTGGCGTTTGTCGTCCAGCGTGACGTCGATCTCGTAATCGGCCCGCTGCTGCCAGTACTGCGGGCCCGGTTCGCCGGCAGCCGTCCGGTAGACGTTGGGCGTGGGCAACCATTCTTCCAGTTGCCGAAAATAATCCGGTTGATTGCCGAATTTACTGTTGGGAACCGGTTGGGCCAACAGCGACGTTGCGGCCAAGCAGCAAACTAGAAACGTAAGTGATCGCATGGATTGTAAAGCGGGGATGCGGGGCAGGAAATTCAGAGTCTAGAATGTTCGCTCTATTGTAGTCCGCAGAATCACGTCCGTCGGCGCGGCTTGCGGACGATTGTTCGCCCTTCTTGTCCTCCTTTGCCCGCTCCCGGACCGGCATAGCGGCCTGTCCGGGACCGGTTCGAGTGTCGCCGCTGTGCACGTCCTTTACGAAGACAACCATCTATTGGTCGTCGATAAACCGGCCGGAGTCGCCACCATGGGCGCCGATGGCGGCCGGCCCACGGTCTACTCCTGGGCCGCGGACTACCTGAAACACAAATACAACAAACCCGGCAACGTGTTCGTAGGAATTGTCAGCCGGCTCGATCAATTCACCAGCGGCGTCCTGGTGCTGGCCCGGACCAGCAAGGCGGCTTCGCGGCTGTCCGACCAGTTTCGCAAACGGGCACCCCGGAAAACTTACCTAGCCGTTTTGGAAGGTGCCCTCGACGGCGAGCGATACGAATGGACCGATCACGTTCGCAAGGACGACGCAGCTCATCGCATGCGCTGCGTTTCGCCACGAACGGCCGAAGCCCAGGAAGCCCGCTTGCGCCTGAATGTGCTGCAAACCCAAGCTGACCGAACCTTGGTCAGCATCGAATTGCTGACCGGCCGCAAGCACCAGATCCGCGTGCAGGCCAGCTCTCGCGGACATGCCGTATGGGGGGACCGCAAGTACGGCGCGACCAGCCGGATGCCCGAGGGGATCGCGTTGCATTCGCATTCTCTGCAAATCAATCACCCCACGCGCCGCGAACCGATGCAGTTCCAAAGCCCGCCGTCGAAAACCTGGCGTGCGCTGGGGTTCGACCCCAGCGTGTTTTCAGCTGCTCATCTTGAGTCCCACGATCGACAGCACGAGTAGGATCAGAAACAGGCTGCGGCTCCAAGTGACCGGCTCGTCAAGAAACGCCATCCCGAACAGCGCGGTGCCCAGGGCACCGATCCCGACCCAGACCGGGTAAGCCGTTCCGATCGGCAGCTTTTTGATGGCCACAGCCAACAGGAACATACTGGCCGCCATGGCCAGCCCGGTCCACAGGCTAGGCCACAGCCGAGTGAACCCGGCGGTGTACTTCAGCCCCACCGCCCAGCCAGTCTCCAGCATGCCGGCCGCAACTAACAAAAGCCACGCTTTCCACGATTCCATTGTCGACGCCTTGGGTAACTCTCTATTGAAGTTGCCAAACCGGGACGAAACCACGTGTTTCGGTCCCTGCTGCGTCGTCTTGTCTTGACCGGGTACGGCGCGTCTCGTCCGGGGAAGTTCATTGCCCATTTCACGTACGGCGCAAGAACGGCTCCGCCGGACGGGACTAGTTCTGGCTCCGCATACCGATCGTGCTTGTGCTCAGCAGGGCTCGTGATCGGTCGGGCGGATCTTACTCCATATGCAGTTCATCCTCAATCGCCGGAGATCCCATTGCCGCTGCGCAAACCTGCCGGCTTACCCGCCGGTTCTGGCGAGTTCGTTAGGGACCGAAAGCGTTCCGTAGTACGCAGCCGGATATCCTCGACGAACAGACTGATGCAGAACACGACGGAGGCGATCTCGACAGTTCGCGGCGTCATGTCGTTACTCGTTTTCTTTGCCGACACACAAGCAGGTCGTATCGATCGTCGTGTCGGCTTCAGCCCAAGCAGCGCGAAAACGTTTTAAAACGGCCTCGGCCTCCGCGGTCTTGCCCTGCGATTTCAGACAGTTTGACAATCCGTGCAGCGACCAACCGTTTTCCGGCCATTCGGCCAGATCGGCCCGATAGACCTTTTCCGCCTCGTCCCAACGCTGTGCCGTGACAAGCACGGCGCCGAGCGAATGCCGCACGGGTTGAATCCACTCGGGCGGTTCCATGTATAAGAGTTCCCTTTCCGCCGCGACGCCTCTTTTGAGTTCGTGGACGGCCGTATCAATGTCTCCCTTTTGAAAGGCGATCTCGCCGGCCAATGTGTGGTCGCCGACTTTCAAGATGTCACGGGCACGGTTTATGGCCCCGACTGTTTCTTCTGGGACCGCCTCCATCGCCTGGCGGAACAACATTTGTTCGCGTTCCGCGTCGGCGATGCGGCCTTTCGCCGCCAGTGCCGTGGCACGGGCGAAACGCCACATCGCGGTCGTGATTGGCAACTCCTTCGGCGGCGCGGGCAACGCGAGCAATTCGTCCCACAAACCAAAGCGAACCATGACCTGGTACTCGATCGAGAGGAACGGGTCGGCATGTTGGGGCGATTGTTTAAGGAATTCTTGCGGGACAGAGGACAGCACGTTGCGTGCGGCAGTGAGCGCCCGTTCCTTGCGGCCCTGCATCATGCAGACGAACGAAAGAAAGTGCGGATTGTGCAGCATGTAGATTGTATAGAACGCTTGACGCGGCGATGCTTGGCGATACACCGCGTCGATGGTGATCGCCTGTTCGTTTTGAACAGCGGCTTGCGACCAATTTCCCATACGCACGTCGATGTGCGCGGGCATGTGAACCATGTGACCGGAACCGGGCATCAAGGTCCGCAACCGGTCTGCGGCAGCCGTTGCCTTTTCCGGATTTGGCGACGCCTCGACGGCGTGAACATACAGATGGTTCGCGCCCGGGTGATTCGGCTGCCTGGCCATCACGCCTTCCAGCAGCGCAAGTGCCCGCGGCGTTTCCGGTCTCGATTGGCCGTCGTCCGACCACAGGTCCCAGGGACGCAGATCCAGCAGCGATTCGGCGTACAGCACGGCAACGTCCGTGTCGTCGGGAAACCGCTCGTGGACTCGCCGCATCGCTTCGGCGTACTGCCGGTTCAGTGTGTCGCGCTGCGCGATGTTCGCTTCGGCGTCTGCCACATAGCGGTCGCCAACCGCTTCGATCAGCGCAAGTTCAACCGAAGATGCCTTCGTCCGTTTGGCCTTGGCTTTCTGCAGGGCGGTCCAAGCGGCGATGGACCGCGACCTGTCCATCGATGGGTTATTGATGTGCGGCCCGTTGCTAAGCGCGATTCCCCACCAGGCCATCGCACAGTTCGGATCAAATCGCGCGGCTTGTTCGAACGAGCGAATCGCCTCGTCATGATTAAACGCATATGCGAGGTTCAACCCCTGATCGAAATATCTCTGTGCGTCCGCCGAATCCGTCGTGACACTTCGCCGATGCACCGTGATACCAACCAGCAGCGGCGTCTCGGCTCGGGCCGGAGTCTCGTCACTGATCGAACCGGGCGACGGAGATTGACTCCAAGCCGAAACGCCGCCGGAAACGACGACAAAGAGAATCACGCGGACGATCCAGTCGCAATCCAAACGAGTCATTGTTCCAGCCTCCGTTTTGGTAAGGCACCTTCATGTATCCTTTTCCATTTTACGAGGCGACGCCGCCATGGGTTAGTCAAAAGAGTTCATGGTGTTCCGCGACACGACCCGCACTGGCAGCCAAGCAGACGCGACGCTCAAAGGATTCGCCCTTTCTTGGGCTCGGCGGGTTCTTCACGCAACGCGTCGTCCGCCAGCTTGCCGTCACCGGTTCGCTGGTCGGATCCAAACGCCGCCCTTCGTGCCCCGGCAAACTCGGAGGGACCTCAGTTGTCGGTCCGCTAGCGTGGCTTCACGGTCGTGCGCTGTCCCCGCCCATTCCTTTAGGCTCCGTACTTGCCCATCCGGCCGGCGTTCGAGAGAGCCAACAGCATCAGGTACTTGGCTTCGAATTGGCTCAGCCCGCCGGTGATGCAGGTCGATTCGGAGAAGCTGGTATGGGGGTCCGGCCGGCAGCAGTCGCTGACCAACAGCGTCGGCACCGGATGCCAGCTGTGGCTCTTTAAGAAAGCCGGCGTGCTGTGGTCGCCGGTGACGATCAAGACGTCCGGCTCGAGGGCTTCGATCTTTGGCAGGATCGCATCGAGGTCTTCGGTGCGTTTGACCTTGTTTTCGAAGTTGCCGTCTTCGCCCGTGCTGTCGGTGTACTTGTAGTGGATGAAGAAGAAGTCGTAGTCGTCCCAGGACTGCTTCAGCACATCCATCTGATCGTCCAGCGTTTGAGCTTCGCCGACGATGTCCATTCCGACCAACCGGGCGAGGCCTTTGTACATCGGGTACACGGCGATCGCGGCCGCTCGCAGACCGTACACTTCCTCGTACGTCGGCAGGTCCGGCTTGGCGGCGAACCCGCGCATGGTGTGGAAATTCGCGTGGGGTTGGTCCTTGAGCAGTTCGCGCGCCTGACGCAGGAACTCCTTGGCCACTTCAGCCGTTTTCTGGCTGGCTTCGTCTCTCGCGACCGGATCCAGCGGCGCGACGCCGGTGGCTTGCGGGTCGGTGTCGTCGACTTCGCCGTGCAGGCCTTCGCCGCGGAAAACGACCACAAAGCGGTGTTCCTTGACGGGTTCGACAAAGATCTCGACGCCGGGGATTTCGATCTGGCGCAGGCTGCGGGCGATCGGAGCGCTTTGTTCGGTGGGAATCCGGCCGGCGCGGCGGTCGGTGATCAAGCCGTTCTCGTCGATCGTGCAGAAGTTACAGCGAATCGCCACATCGCCCTGCTGGAGTTCGAACCCGATGCCGGTCGCTTCGAGGGCTCCGCGACCGATCTGGTACTGCAGCGGGTCATAGCCGAACAGGCCCAGGTGCCCCGGTCCGCTGCCCGGAGCGATACCGGGTGCCACGGGAATACTCGCCCCTTGAACGCCGGCGGTGGCCAGCCGATCCAGGTTAGGGGTCGAGGCGGTTTCCAGTTCGGTCTTGCCGCCGGGTTGCATCGGCAACCCACCTAGGCCATCGCCTACGAGCATCACGATCTTGGAATCGTTTTTGACCTGCAGGCTACGAGTCAGTTGATGCATATCCATGGTCGACGGGGTCTCCGGTTTTGAGGCTGTTTTTCAGGGCCGATAGGTTTACCAAATCTCGCCCCGGCGCGGTAGCAGTCTGGCTCAGGAGTCCACCGCGACGCGGTGCACGACGAACTTGAGGATCGCCACGTAGTGCACCGCCGCGGCAGTCAAGACGAACAGATGCCAGACGGCATGAAAGAACCGCCGCCGCTGGTCCAGCACCAAGAACACCACGCCCACGCTGTAAATCAAGCCGCCGGCCGCCATGTACACCAGACAGGCCGTGGGGACACGCGGCCCTAACACCACCGCCGGTGCCCAGCCCAACAGCAGGTAGGTGGTCGTTCCGATCCCGTGCACGCGGTACTTCAGCAGAACCTTGGAGGCGAACCCCAGGCCGGCCAACAGCCACAGAAAAAACAGCAACGGAACCTGCACCGAGCCACCGTAGCTGTAGGCAAATGGCGTGTAGGTGCCCGAAATCATCAGGTAGATCGTGCCCTGGTCCCAGGCCCGCATCCGCGTCCGCATGTGCGGTTCGTAGATCGCGTGCGACAAGGTCGAGAACAGGAATACGGCCACCCCGGAACAGGCGTACGCGACGCAGGCCACCTGCAGTCCCCAGGGTTTTTCCTGGACCGACCAAACCATCAGGGCCAGGGCGATCACCGCGATCAGGCAGGAGGCGGCATGGGTCAGGGTGTTGGCCCATTCGTCCTGCATGGGGTCCAGGAAGACGGGCGGGTCCGCGCTGTGGCGCGCTGGGTCGGTCGACCGCCGCGCTGGGGCGGTCGACCGCCGCTGAGGAGGCTCCGCCGCAGTGTTCACTTCTGGACCCGACGGTCTTCGGCCAAGTAGATCCAGGCCCCGCAGGCCGGGCACGTCACGTAGTGGCTCAGGTACAACTGGTTCATCACCTGCGGGGTGAGTTTCTGATAACAGTTGCCGCAGGAATCGCCTTCGACCGGGGCGAGCCCATCTTCGCCGCGAGCGGTGATCACCCGCTGGTAGTCCTGCCGCATGTTGTCCGGCAGGGACTCTTCGGCTTCCTCCAGCTCGCCGCGGACGCGTTGCAGTTCCGGCTCCAGCTTGGCTTGGCGAGCGGCGATCTGTTTCTCGAGCCCCTCGAGGTCCTGTTTCTTCTGCTTCAGCTCGGCCTGCCGCTGGGCGACGACCTCCTGCAGGTGATCGAGCTGCTCGAGCGATTCCAGGATCTCGTCGCTGAGCACGTCGTTGGCTTGCTGGTCCGCGGCGATCTGCTCTTTCAAGGCGTCGAATTCGCGGTTGCTGGCCGCGGTGTTCAGTTTGGCTTGGGTGTCCGAGACGCGTTGCTCGCGACTCTTCAGCTGCAACTGCTTTTCGTCGGACGCCATCCGGGCCTGCTTAAGGGTGCTCTCCGCGTCCTCCAGCGCCTGCTGGCTGGCCAGCACCGCCGCTTCGCCAGCTTTCTGCTGCCGCGGTCCGCGGTTGAGTTGTCCCTGCAGGTCGTTGATCTGGCGGTGAAGTCGATGCAGGGTGCGCAACAATTCGGCCGAGCCACTTGCGTCGGACATAGTTCACCTGTTCGGAAGAAGTTCCCTGGCAACCGCTTCGGTTACCGTCTCTCTAACAGATTGTGTTACAGGTCGGGTTTTTGCAAGGACCCACGGCGTGCACCGGCGAGCTGCCGGGATCTGAACGGCCTGTTAGAATGGATCCGCCCTGCCCTGGGTTCCCGTCGCCATCCACCTTTTGACCACCGCCATGACGCAGACGATCCCGTTGGCCGAAGCCTTCCGCTACTGTCCGCGCTGCGGGGCGGCCGGTGACGGACAGGGCCAGAACCCGTTTCACTGCACCGCTTGCGACTTTGTGTTTCACTTTGGGCCCGTCAGTGCGGTTGGGGCGATCATCGCCGATGCCGAGGGCCGAGTGCTGTTGATCCGCCGCGCTAAACCGCCGGGACAGGACCAGTACGGCCTGCCCGGTGGCTTCATCGATCCCCAAGAAACGGCCGAAGCGGCCCTGCGGCGAGAGGTTCACGAAGAGGTGGGGCTGGACCTGACGGGGTACGAAATGTTGGTGACGTACCCCAATACCTACGACTACCGCGGCGTGGTGCTGCCGGTGCTGGACGTGTTCTTTGTCTGCACCGTCGATCTCCGGCAACCCATCACCGCTGCCGCGGCCGAAGTCACCTCCTGGGAATGGTGTGAATGCAACGAGAACGTGTTGTCGCAAATGGCTTTCGAATCGAATCGTCGGGCGCTGCGAACCTACCTTCGCACCGTGGGACGCTGCTCGTCCTGATCACGCTGGTGCTGTTGGCGTGCGGTTCGTTGCCGACCGTCGGCTGGGCTCAAGGCACCGCCGCCCAATATGAATGGGTCCAGCGGGCCCGCAGCGAGCTGGGCGGCAAGGTTTTGAACCAGCGCCCACGGCTGCACTGGATCGATCCGCAGGATCGCTGGTTGTGGTTCCGCGAACAGACGTCGCTAGAGTCCCACCGGTTCCTGTTGGTCGACACGCAAGAGGGCAGCCGCCGACCGGCCTTCGATCATCGGAAACTAGCAGAACAGCTGAGCCAGCGTGCCGGGACCACGCTGGATGCCGACGCCTTGCCGCTGGACGGGATGCGGTTTGCCGACGACGTTTCCACCCTCAGCTTTTCGTTCGCCGGCCAGCGGTATCAGCTGGATCTTGCCAGCGACACGCTGCGCACGGCCACCGAGGCTGCGGCTGCGCTCGACGGTGCCCGCGACGGCCTGCCGGCGATGCGCCGTTTGAAGCGCGTCCGCGGTGGCGGACCCGAAACCAATATTACGTTCGTCAACCAACGCGACGAACCGGTGACCCTGAAATGGTTGGACGCCCAAGGGGACCTGCGAACCTATGGCACGCTGCAGCCCGGACGTCGACGTTCGCAACACACCTTCGCCAACCACGTTTGGGTGATCGTCGACCAGGACGCCCAGCCGCTCGCCGCGGTGCAGGCGGTCGACACGCCTGGGTTGTTCTTCATCACCGAACAGGTTCCGCCGCCGCTGCCGCTCGAGCGCGCCGCCGATTCCCGGCCGCGTCGACCGGGACGCCACGGCGATACGTCCCCCGACGGTCGGTACCGCATTCGCATCGACGACGGCAAAGTGGTGTTGGAATCGACCGGCAAGCCGCAGCCGAACGACCCGTTTGATCCAGACTCGCGGCACGTCCTGCAGCCGGAACCGGGCGAGGGCACCTTCGACGGCCGCGTGTTCTGGTCGCCTGACTCACGATACTGCGTACTGCTGCGCACCGAACGCGTCGAACCGCGGCAGGTGACCATCGTTGAATCGGCCCCTGAGGACCGGCTGCAGCCGCGGGTGCATCAGTTCTCGTATGCCAAGCCGGGCGACGCGCTCGATCATCCTCGCCCCTATCTCTGCGACGCGGAAGCGAAAACGCTGCGCGCCGTCGACGACGCGCTGTTCGACAATCCGTTTGCCCTAAAAGGTTTTAACTGGAAGCAAGACAGCTCGGCGTTTCGATTTGTTTACAACGCACGCGGCCACCAGCGGTTGGCCGTGATCGAAGTCGATCCGGCGACGTGCGGAGCCCGCGTGTTGGTGGAGAACACCAGCGACACGTTTGTCGATTACGCCGGCAAACAATTCTTGCACTACTTGGATGATCGCGACCAATTGATTTGGATGAGCGAGCGCGATGGCTGGAACCATCTGTATCTGATCGACCAACAGACCGGGCGAACCATCCGCCAATTGACCAAGGGGCCATGGGTGGTGCGAGACGTCGAGCGTGTGGATGCCCAGCGACGCGAAATGTGGATCGTCGCCGGTGGCTACTACCCCGACCAGGACCCCTATCAGAAACACCTGTTGCGGGTGTCGCTGGACGACGCAGCGATCACGCCGTTGACCGACGGCGATGGCAACCACCAGTGGGAACAATCGCCGACGCAGAAGTTCTTGATCACGCGATTTAGTCGTGTCGACCTGCCGCCGGTGACACAGCTGCGCGACATGCGTTCTGGACGTTTGATTTGTCAGTTAACGGCCGCCGACTGGACGCCGTTGCTCGAGAAAGGTTGGCAGCCGCCGCAGCGGTTCGTCGCCAAGGGACGCGACGGACAGACGGACATCCACGGCATCATTATTCGTCCCCGCGGCTTTCAGGCCGGTAAGACGTATCCGGTTCTGGAAGGCATCTATGCCGGTCCGCACAGCGCGTTCGTGCCCAAATCTTTCGGGCTGCATCGCGGTTTGGCGGATTTGGCGGATCTGGGGTTCATCGTGGTCAAAATCGACGGCATGGGCACCTCCCATCGCTCCAAAGCCTTTCACGACGTGTGTTGGAGGAACCTGGCCGACAGCGGCTTTCCGGATCGGATCGCGTGGATGCGTCGGGCCGCCGAGCAGATCCCGGAGATGGATCTTGGGCGGGTGGGTATCTGGGGCGGATCGGCCGGCGGACAAAGTGCGCTCGGGGCCTTGCTGAACCACGGCGATTTTTATCATGCCGCCGTGGCGGATTGCGGCTGTCACGACAATCGCATGGACAAGATCTGGTGGAACGAACTGTGGATGGGCTGGCCCGTCGGGCCGCACTACGCCCAGCAGTCCAACGTGACGCGGGCCCATCGGCTGGAAGGTGCGCTGATGTTGACCGTGGGCGAGTTGGACCGGAACGTGGATCCGGCCAGTACGATGCAGGTCGTCGATGCCCTGATCAAAGCCGACAAAGACTTCGATCTGGTCGTGTTCCCCGGCGGAGGTCATGGGGTCGGGGAGAGCGAGTATGGGCGGCGGCGCCGCGCCGATTTCTTCGTCCGTCACCTTTGGAACCGTGAACCACGCAGCCCCTGATTCGGTCACCAGTGGCATAGGCTTCCAGCCTGTGAGCAGTGGCATAGGCTTCCAGCCTGTGAGCAGTGGCATAGGCTTCCAGCCTGTGAGCAGTGCCACAGGCTTTGTATAGGAACGATTCGCGATGAACAACATCCACCGCTTATACGGTCATTCTTTGGCTCTGCTGACTGATTTGTATCAGTTGACGATGGCCTATGGATACTGGCGACGCGGCGACGCGGTCGGGGATGCCACCTTCCATCTGTTCTTCCGCGAAGCTCCTTTCCGCGGCGGGTATGCCGTGTGTGCGGGGCTGCAGACGGTGCTGGAGATCTTAGAGAAGTTTCGTTTTACGCCCGACGATTGCCGGTACCTGAGTGAGATAACCGGCAACGACGGACGGCCGCTGTTCGAACCGGCTTTCCTAGAGGCCCTGGGCCAGCTGCGACTGGACTGCGACATCGATGCGATCCCGGAGGGCACCGTCGTGTTCCCCAATGAACCGTTGCTGCGGGTGACCGGACCGTTGCTGCAGTGTCAGATCCTGGAAACGCTGCTGTTGAATATCATGAATTTTCAAACCCTGATCGCCACCAAGTCGGCCCGCATCTGCGGCGTTGCCGGCGACGGCGTGTTGGAGTTCGGGCTGCGACGGGCGCAAGGAATCGACGGCGGTTTGTCCGCAGCCCGGGCGGCTTATATCGGCGGCTGTGCAGCCACGTCCAACGTGCTGGCCGGCAAGTTGTACGGGATTCCGGTTCGCGGTACGCATGCGCACAGTTGGGTGATGTCGTTCGACGACGAACTGGAAGCGTTCGTGAACTACGCCGAAGCTTTGCCCAACAACTGTGTCTTTCTGGTCGACACCTACGACACTTTGCAAGGCGTGCACAAGGCGGCCGAGGTCGGCAAACAATTGCGCCAGCGGGGGCACGAGATGGTCGGCATCCGCTTGGATTCGGGCGACCTGGCTTACCTGAGCATCGAAGCCCGCCGGATTCTGGACCAGCACGGGTTTCCCGATGCGGTCATCGTGGCCTCGAATGATCTGGACGAAACCACGATCGAGAGTCTGCTGTATCAGGGTGCCAAGATCAACGTCTGGGGCGTCGGCACCAAACTGGCCACCGCGTTTGATCAACCGGCGCTAGGCGGTGTCTACAAGCTCAGTGCACTGCGCACCGGTGGCGGTGATTGGCAGCCGAAAATCAAATTGTCCGAGCAACGGATCAAAACCACGATTCCCGGGCGTCAACAGGTGCGACGGTTTCATAACGACGAACGGTTGGTTGCTGACATGATCTACGACGAACAACTTGGGGTGTCCGAGCCGCCGACGGTGATCGATCCGAATGATCCGCTGCGCCGGATGACACCGTCGACGGACTGCCATCACGAGGACTTGCTGGTACCGGTCGTGCGCGGCGGTGGCATCGTATACGAAACGCCCGGCCTGGAGACGGTGCGTCGGCGAGCGCTCGAGCAGGTGGCGAGGCTCCACGCCAGCACGCGGCGTTTGCTGAATCCACATCCGTATCCGGTGGGCTTGGAGCGGCAATTGAACACGATGCGCGACACGATGATCGCCAAACATCGCCACGGCAGTAGCTCGGCCAGCCCGGCCGACGAATAGCTCGGCTCCCGGACAGCCGAACGACTGTCGAACCGATCGCCAGTTGCGAAGCAACGACCGTCGATAGCCTGGGATGATAATCCCAGGTCGCGGGCACCCAACCCCATGGATAGTCGCGAAGCGACGACCTTTGGCTTGAGCGACGCAAGTCCTCGGCTGACGCTGCAAGATGCGAGGATGTTCCATATGCCGTCGCTCCGCGACTCCCGACGAATTCTGGCTCGGCTCGCAGAGCCAAGCTTCGGACCACAGGCTGGAAGCCTATGCCACTGCCCACAGGCTGGAAGCCTATGCCACTGCTCACAGGCTGGAAGCCTATGCCACTGCCCACAGGCTGGAAGCCTATGCCACTGCTCACAGGCTGGAAGCCTATGCCACTGCTCACAGGCTGGAAGCCTATGCCACTGCTCACAGGCTGGAAGCCTATGCCACTGCCCACAGGCTGGAAGCCTATGCCACTGCCCACAGGCTGGAAGCCTATGCCACAGCGTCGCTCGGCTGTCTCAGCCGAGTTGATCGCGGAGATTTCGGACGCGGTCGTGGGCTGATTTAACCTGGGCATACTGGCGCATCAGAACATCGTTGACGGCGCTGCCGGCGGTTTCGCGCAGCGCCCGCTCGTAACGGCCCTTGATGCGATCCTCGCCGCGTTCGGCTTCGCACAGAGCGGTATGGGGATCGTGGCCGGAGAGCGCCGTGCGGATGGCGGTCCAAGCCCGATGCAACGCCGCGACGGTCGATCCTTCGCGGCAGGGCGTCACGTCGTTGGCCAACAGATACTTCTGCAACTCCGCCGCTTGCTGTTTGCGTTCGGTACCGAGGGCGACGAACAGCTGGCTGATGCGGATGTCGCCACAGTCCTCGGCGGCGGCATGAAAGCCTTCGGCCGAGTCGATGTTCAGTTGGGTGAGTTCCTGAAGGGCTTCCAGCGTTTGGCGGTTCAGCGAATCGGTCGTCTCGAGAGGCATCGATGGATTTCCTATTTCCGGAAGGGACAGGTGTGCGGCCGCCTGCACGTCGCGGGAACAGGACGCAGCAACCGTTGTGCCAGTTTGTGCTGCCCGCGAACCGGAAAAGAAACAAAGTATGAGCAGGCTTGTAAGCCGGGTTCTGTGCTCCACCGCCCGGGCCGAAGCCGCGGCGGCGAAGTGACGATCATTTATCTGGGACGACGATTGCTCGTCGCCTCGAGCGACCTACCCAAGGGTCATCGCGACGCGGGCCGCTTCGCCGAGAGGAACCAGGCCCCTCGTGCCCTCTGTTTGGTCTAGCACCGGGTGGGGTTTACCCAGCCGATCAAGTCGCCCTGATCGCTGGTGCGCTCTTACCGCACCGTTTCACCCTTACCACGCACGCCGCGGGCCGGATGGCTCGCCGCGTCGTTCGGCGGTTTGCTTTCTGTTGCACTTGCCCTAACCTCTCGGCCGGTCGGCGTTACCGACCACCCTGCCCTGCGGTGCCCGGACTTTCCTCCCGCCGTCGCGCCGAAGCGGTCGACGGCGAGCGATCGTCCCACCTGCTCATACTCTGCCGAGTTATTCTAACACGCGTGTCGAGCTTGTCCCGGGGGCGAGTCGGTTACTCAGGCGACGCGGCGCTGCTCCTCAACCGGCGGCGACTGGTCCACCGTGGAGCGGCTCGATTGGCCTCGGCGGTCTGTGGGGCTGGGCGGAAACAGAATCCGTTTTGCCAGGCGATAGATCAAGACACCCATCAGGGCACCCCCGCAGTCCGCTGCGAAATCCATCATGTCGGTATGGCGACCGACAAACTGCTGCGTCAGCTCGTCGAACAACCCGTAGCAAATGGCCACCAGGAATGCGAAGATCATCTTGGTTCGCGGGTCCCGCTGGTGGGCGGGGATCGCCCAGGCCAACAGGAAGGCCAAGCCGGCAAAGGCCACGAAGTGCTGTACCTTGTCCAGGTGCTGGACCTGGGGCATGGGAACGCTGGGCAGATGCGTGCCGGTAAATAGCAGGATCCAGTACACACCTAACAGGATCGGGGCCAAGCGAATGCCGAACAGAGTCAGGCGAGTCAGGATTTGCATCAGTGAGTCTTTGGCGGTCGTCTACCGGTTTGTCAGAGAACGTTTGCGGGAAGGCTACCAGAATGATTAACGCATGAGCCATGCCAATCGCCGGTTTTGTCGCCTTGGCCTGGAGTTTTCCGGGCAGGCCGGTCAAAATTGGCGGCCACGCCATGCGGCGACCTCGTCCCCAGTCGTCGACGGGGACTTCTGATTTTGAAGGGGATCTCCCCGCCACCTGCCACAGGATCCTTCGTCCGGTGACTGAATCCGCCCGAAACCTCGAGTCCTCTCCGTCTCGCCTGCCGACCGTTTACCGCTGGTCCGATGCGATTTCTCCGCTGGTCTTGCTGCGCTGTGTGCAGCCGGCGTTCTCCTTCACCGTAATGTTAGTCGCCTGTGCCGCCTATTGGCTCTCGGCCGCCGTGCATGCCCAGCTGGATTCGCCGGACAACGCCGTCGCCGGAGGCATCGCCGTTTCGCCCGGTGCCGCGATGGGCTGGCCCGGCCAGGTCAGCCCTGCCGACCCGGCAGGGCAGCCCGCGCCGGTGCTGGCCGCAGCATCGCACCGCTATTGGCAGCAGGCGACGCGGTACAGCCTCAGCCCGGCGGCGACCTTGGTGGGTTACCGCGGCGGCTCCTCGGGATGGAAGCTGCTGGTGATGCAGTTGGCAACGTATGCGATCTGGCTCGTCCCGGTGGCCATCGTGCTGCGCGCGAGCATTACGAGTTGTGCCGAGCGACGCTCGACCGGTTTGGCCGCTTGCCTGCGATTGATCCGACAGCGTTTTCTTGCCTTGGCGGCGGTGACGTTGATCCCTGTGCTGGCCATCATCCTGTTGGCTGCGGGCTATTGGCTGGTCGGCCTGTTGATGCGGCTGACCGTCCTGGGAGCGGACTTGGTGATGCTGGCCACCGCGCCGGTGTTGGTTGCGATCGGCACCCTGGCCATCGGTTCGGCGTTTGCCGTGCCGCTGGCCTGGGCCGCAGTGTTAACCGAGCGGAACTGCGATGTCTTCGATGCGCTCAGTCGCGGGTACGAGTACACGCTGCGGCGATTGGTGGCGTTGGCGGTTTATCTGCTCGCGGCGTTTGCGATCCATTACGTGACCGTAGCGTTTGTCTCGGCGGTTTGCTTGGCCGGCTGGAACATCGCTTCGGGGTTCGTGAGCACCACGTCCGACGGAGGAGCCTGGGCGGGGGTCAGCGAAACCTTTGTGATGCGCCTGCCCGCCGTGTTCTCGGTCGTCCAGCTGTGGGCGTTGGTCGGAGGGATTTATCTGTTGCTGCGGCGCGACGCCAACGGCCAGGAGGTCGAAGACATCGAGGAAGACCTCGCGGCCGCGGCTGACACCGCACCGCAAGGCGAGCCCGCCTAGGGTTGTCGTTTGTGAAGAGTCGCCTTTCGCTCCGCGAAAGTAGCCCAGAGTTGCCTTTCGCTCCGCGAAAGTAGCCCAGAGTTTTTTAAGCTACTTTCGCGGAGCGAAAGGCAACACTGCGAAAGTAGCCCAGAGTTTTTTAAGCTACTTTCGCGGAGCGAAAGGCAACACTGCGAAAGTAGCCCAGAGTTTCTTTTTAAGCTACTTTCGCGGAGCGAAAGGCAACACTGCGAAAGTAGCCCAGAGTTTTTTAAGCTACTTTCGCGGAGCGAAAGGCAACACTGCGAAAGTAGCCCAGAGTTTTTTAAGCTACTTTCGCGGAGCGAAAGGCAACACTGCGAAAGTAGTCCAGAGTTTTTTAAGGAACCGTTCGGGAATAATTTCGGCATTTCTCAACATTCGCCCGAGCGTTGTATGGTCAACGAAATTGCGGCGTGGCAGCCACGGCAGTGGCGACATGTGGTAGCCCTGGGTGCCAACCCAGGGGCCGGACACCCCGCCACCGCGCAAGTCCCGGAGGGACGGCATGAACTACGGTAGCCGCCCCCGCCTGTTGACACGGACTGATTCATGTCGCCCTTCCAGGGCTTGGCGGATGGTGCGGCTGCGTTTCCCCAGGCTCGCGCCTGGGGCTACCGCATGCCAGCGCTCCGCGATTCCGAGCAAAGCCTTCTCCGCTCATGGAATCCGTCCAGGGTACCGCATTTCCATCCGTAGCGGTCCATCGCTAGTCGGCCGGTATCGCAGCACGCAACTTGGGCTATTCCGCATACAACGGAGTTATTGCCGAACGGTTCCTCTAAGCTACTTTCGCGGAGCGAAAGGCGACACTGCGACACTACGGCCGCTGTTGGCTTTCGATGCGTTGCCGGGAGTACTTCAGTCCGGGAACGAAGAAACACACCGCGGCGACGACGCCGAAGATCAAGTGAGCCGCTTGCGGGTACAGCGCCATGGCGATCGAGGTTGCCAGCAAGGCTGCGAATTGCAGGTAAAATGCGCCGCTGAACATGCCGGCTTTGATCAGAAAGACCATCGCGGTCACGATGCCCAAAACCGGCGACAGCGTTAGCACCGGCAACTGCATCCACCACTCCAGCGGAAACAGCACCATCACGCCGATCATGCTGGCCGCCCAAACGTGGGCGGTTTGGCGTTCGATAAAGGTGACCGGTCCGAGCCGTCGTCGCAGCATCCAAAACACGCCGGCCCAAGTTCCCAGGCCGACGCTCCACAGCATCCCATAGGCAATGCGGTTCTGCACGCCGTTTTGCTGCAGCAGCCAAGTTAAAAAACAGGCGATCAGCAGGGCCAGGGAGTGCCACATCCACAGCACGCCCCAGTTCTCCAGCACGGTCACGTGGTGCGTGTCGCGAAACATCCGAGCCACGATCTGGCTGAAGCGTCCGCTGCGGGCGGCCACCGGTTCGTTGTTCAAGAACGCTTCGAGATCATCGGCCAACTGATCGGCGTCTTGGTAGCGCAGGTCCGGTGGTTTCTGCAAGCAGCGGACGACGATCATTTCCAGGTCGCGATTCAGGTTCGGACGCAGCACTCGCGGCGGCGGCGGATCCTGTTCGATCACCTTCATCATCAGTTCGACGGGCGTGTCGGCGATCAGCGGCGCGCGTCCGGTCAGGGCGTGGTACAGCACGCTGCCCAGGCTGTACACATCGCTGGCCGGTCCCAGTTGTTCGCGGCGGGCGGCGGCTTGTTCGGGGGCCATGTAAGCCGGCGTCCCCAGGATCATGCCGCTCTGCGTCAAACTGTGCGGGGCGTGATCCTGCTTGGCCAAGCCGAAGTCGGTGATCATCGGCGGCCCGTCGTCGCTGAGCAAAATATTCGAAGGCTTGATGTCGCGGTGCAGGATGCCGTGTCGATGGGCTTCGGCGATCGCGCGGGCGATCGGAACCACGATCTTGGCGGCGGCCCGCTGGGGCAGGGGACCTTCGTGAAGCCGGTCGGCCAGCGTCAAACCATGAATGTATTTCATGCTGAAGAAAGGTCGACCATCCATATCGTCGACCTCGTAGATCGGTACGATATTGGGATGTTCCAGGCGTGCGGTCGCGGCGGCTTCGGCCAGGAACCGTTGGCGGTCGGCGTCGCTGGCCAGGCGTTCGCGAAGAATCATCTTGACGGCGACCTCGCGGTCCAGGCTGATCTGCCGGGCCAAGAATACTACGCCCATCCCGCCGCGCCCCAGTTCCTCCAGCAACAGGTAGTCACCGATTCGGGTGGGCAGCGCAATCGGCTGCCACAGACCGCCGTCGGCCGGTTCGCCCGCAGTGCTCGACGCAGCCCGAGGCCTTTGCGCTACGCCCGTGGCGTCGGCCACCAGGACGGCTCCCCACAACTGACGCAGGTCCGCTGCGAGGTCCGGATGGTCCTCGCACCACTGTTCCAGATCGATGGCCTGTCCTTCGGCAACCCGGTCGCTCATCTCGCTCAGGACCGTCGCCAACCGCAGTTCCCGGGCGTTGTGCGAGACGTCTTCGCGGCCTTCCTGCGCGGGCTCTGCGGGCTCGCCTTCCTGCGCCGGATCTACGGGCTCGCGCGGTTGTGATTCTGCTTCGTTCACGCCTGGTCCGATCGTTTGGGAACCGCCGAAGGCGGATCGCCAGCGGAGCCATCCATGCGTTCGCGCAAACGACGCATCGCTCGCAGGTATCGCATGCTGGCGGCCGGCGGCGTCAGCTGCAGCGCCTCGGCGACCTCCTGGTTCGAGAGGTGCTCGTAGTGCCGCATGATAAGGATGTCGCGATCCGGTTCATCCAGTTGGGCAATTGCCTGTTCAACCTGCTGGGCCAATTCACGCTGGACCGCGGCGGCTTGGGGGGTGATTTCGCGGCCGGCCAACTGGGCCGCCAGCTGGATCGTGCTGTGGTCCGGGCCGGCCGGAGCGGCCAACGGTTGTTCGCGGTCCATATTGCGTTTTGCGCTGCGGCGATGCCGGCGGTAGGCGTCGATCATGTGGTCCCAAGCGATTTGCCGCAGCCACAGATGGAACGCCATGACCGGATTGTCCAGGTAGGCCTGCAACCGACCGTTGGCTTCGAGCAACACGTCCTGGACCACGTCGCTGACGTCCACCCGCTGTTGCAAGCGGCGGTCCAGACGCAGCTGGACAAGGCGGCGGACGGGATCACGATGGCGATCGAGCAATTGGTTGATCGCTTCGTCGTCGCCACGCTTGGCCGCGGCCAGTAGATCGCGGGTTTGATCGGACTGAGGCCAGATCGATTTGGCCATTCGAGGTTCCTTATGGAAGCGTTTTCCATATCTTACCGCATCGACGGTGCCCTGGTATGCTCAACGGTGGCAGGTGGCCGCCGTCCCCAAGTGCCGCGGCCCTTCAGCCTTTTATTTGTTTCTGTTTTGTTTCGCGAACCCATGCAGCCTCTCTCCACCCTGTTGTCAGCCGTGCGGCGGCGAATGTGGTTGCGGCATGTGACGCACGTGGCCTCCCTCGCGCTCGTGCCGCTGCTGGCCGCCACGATGCTGCTGGTGTTGGTCGCTCGCTGGGTACCCGCTCCTGTCCCCGTTTGGTCGTTCGCGGTGCCGCCGATCGCCTGGATCGTCGCTGTGGCCGTCGCGGCCGGCCGACGCTTCGGACCGGCCGACGCTGCCGCGGCGATCGATCAGTATTATGCCATGAAGGACCGCACGGCTTCGGCCCTGCAGTTTGCGACGTTACCGCATCCGGATCCGCTGCAGCGTCTGCAGGTGGCCGATACGGTGCTGCACCTGCGCAAAGTGCGCCCAGGCGACTGCGTACCCATCGACCCTTCGCGAGCGGCCGTGAGAACCGCCGCGACAATGGCCCTGGCCATCGGATTACTGGTGTTCTACAGCCAATTGGACCGAGACGCGGTCGCGGTCGGTGCCTCGGTCAAGGACGGCACGGCGATGGCATTGCAGGATTCGCTGCAAGCGGCTCTGGACGAATCGCTCACCCAGCCACTCTCCGATCAGCAGCGTCAGCAATTGCTGGAATTAGAGGAGCGATTAAACGAATTGTCGACGCAGCTACAGCAGGCCAGCGCGGATCCGCGCCAGCGACTGGCAACCCTGTCGGAGATGCAGCAGGCGATCGAGCAGGCTCGCGAACAACTGGCCGCAGCCGGCCACGCCGAGGAGCTGCAGGAGTTGGCCGAGGCGATCGAACCCGCCGACGCCCTGCAGGAGGCCGCTAGCGCGCTGCGCGACGGCCAATTCGAGCAGGCGGCGGAGCAGCTGCGAGATGTCGATCCCGAACGGATCTCCGATAGCCAGCGGCGAGCGGTTTCGGACAACCTGAAAAAGCAGATCGAGGAGGCCGGCGGCAAACAACCCGGCGACGCGACTCAAGCGGCGGAACAACTGCAGCAGGCGCTCGAGCAACAAGACGCCGCCGAAACCCAAAAGGCCCTCCGCCAGTTGGCGGACATGGCCCAGAGGCAGGCGACCCAACAGCAAGTCGACCAGAGCATGGCGGCGCAGTTGAATCAGGTGGCCGAAACCAAGGCTCAGGCTCGGGGCAACCAGGGCGGCAACCAGCCCGGTGACAGCAACCAAAAATCCGATCGGGCTTCGCAGCAGTGGGGACGCGGCACGGCCGGCCAGCCGGATCAGGGCGAAGCCGACCCGTTGGATTCGCAGCGCCAGCGTGAACAGATTACGGGCCAACAGGCCGCCACCGGTGGCCAGCGTCAGCGGGCCGGGGAAGACGAAACCCAGTTCGAAGGAACCTCGTCTCGGCAAGCCTACGCCCAGCAGTATCAGGAGTATCGCCGCCAAGCCGAAGCGGTGTTACAGCGCGAACCGTTGCCGATCGGCCACCGCCGCACCGTGCGGCAGTACTTCGACCGTTTGCGTCCGCCGCCCGAATCGAGAGAGCAACCCTAGATGTCCGAGGATGCATTGTCGCTGCGCGGGGCCCAGCAAGAGGTCGACCAGTGGATCCAGACGCTCGGTGTCCGCTACTTCGATCCGCTGACCAATCTGGCTCAGTTGGTCGAGGAGGTCGGCGAAGTGGCTCGCGTACTGTCCCGGACCGAGGGCGAGCAGAGCTACAAGGCGGGACAAACGCCGGGAGATCTGGCCGACGAGCTGGCCGATGTGTTGTTCGTGACCATCTGCCTGGCCAACCAATCGGGCATCGATCTCGAGACCGCCCTGACACGCAATCTGGAAAAGAAAACCCTGCGGGACGCCCGGCGTCACCGCGATAATCCAAAACTCCAAAATCCCTAGCAACCCTTAGGATCGTTCTATGTCATTGACCGTGATGCGACGCGTTACGTTCTGCGCGGGTCATCGTCTGCTGAATCACGACGGCAAATGCGTCAATCTGCACGGCCATAATTATGTCGCCGAGTTCCATGTGGTGGCGGACAAACAGGACGAGGTCGGGCGCGTGATCGATTTCAAACTGTTGAAAATCCGCTGCAAAGGTTGGCTGGACGAACACTGGGATCACGCGTTCCTGCTGTGGGATCAGGACAGCGAAGCCCTGCAGGCGATCCGTTCGACCAACCCGCACCGCGTCTTCGAGCTGCCCTACAATCCCACCGCCGAGAATCTGGCGAAATACCTCCTGGAGGTCGCCTGTCCCGAGATGCTGGAAGGCACCGGGGCGCGTGCCAAACGCGTCGTGATCTGGGAATCCGAAGAGAGCTGCGCCGAAGTCTCCGCCGAACCAGTGGCATAGGCTTCCAGCCTGTGAACCAGTGGCATAGTGAACCAGTGGCATAGGCTTCCAGCCTGTGAACCAGTGGCATAGGCTTCCAGCCTGTGAAGAAAAAAGAAAAAGACCTCGCCAGAGCGAGCGTGATGCCCTGGCCTGGACTGCGGCACGCTTATACCAGTTCGATCTCGCCAGCGTGTACGGCTTGGGCACCGGCCGGTGTCTGCAACAACAAGGCTCCGTGTTCGTCGATCCCGACGACCACGCCACGGACGTTCCGGTCGGGGCGGCGGAGAATCACTTCGCGACCGGTCAACATGCAGCGCAGCCGGTAATCCGCCAACCAATCCGCCCGTTGATAGACAAGTTGATCGATGCGCGAGAGCATCTGGGCGACCACGCGGGGCAGCAGGCCATAACGCGACAGCCCGCCACTGGCGACAGCGGCGATCGAAGTCGCTCGCTGGGAGACCTCGGCCGGTGCGCGGCTGAAGTCGGTGGTCACGTTCAAGCCCGCGCCGACTACGATTGCCGCGCCCTCGTCGGTGGTTTCCACCAACAGCCCGGCGACCTTGCGTCCGCCCAGGTAAACATCGTTGGGCCATTTGATCTGCGGACGCGTGGGACTGACGCAGTATTCGACCGCGTCGGCGACGCCCATCCCGGCGGCCAACGCCACCAACGGTCGCTGCTCGGCCGGCAGCGGCAATGTGTCGGCGGCCAGTCTGAGCGAGAACGTCAGTGTGCCGTCGTCGGAGTACCACTGCCGCCCCATCCGTCCCCGGCCGGCGAGTTGTCGATCGGCCAGGACCAGCAGTGGAAGGCGATCGACGGGACGCTGTTGCCGCAGGGCGATGGAATTGGTCGAAGCGGCTTCGGCCAGTTGGATCGCGTCGCGACAATGGCCCTCACGCAACAATTGCTCCAGAGCCTGCCTGCCCAGCGGGTCCACCGGCGGAGCCGGAGATCGGGAGGCTGCCGAGCGTGCTTGGCTATCGTCCATGACCGCAGTCCAGTAACCCTATTCGGCGCGGGAAACCCAGCGATATTTCAAGATGTTCGCGATGATCTCGTTCTGCACGAACTCGACGATCTTCGTGGTCACTTCGGGTTCGGCTCGCAGCAGCGCCGCTCCGCTGGCATTGGCTTTGGCCATGTGCAGCTCCAAACCGTCGGCGTCGCCGCGGTTCACACGGGCCCGCAGTTTGACCAGTCGCTTGTAGATCGCGTCGGCGTCCTTGGCTTCGGCCGAACCCGTCCCGGCGACGACCAGGGTGGGCAGACGCCAGACGAAGCGATCACGGAAGGCGGTTTCCACACGCAGTCCCTTGTGGATCTGCTCAGGCGAAATCAGCACGAATCCCTTGACGTCCTGCCCCTGTTTGCGGGCCCCGATGCTGGGAAAGTTCCAGTCGGTCACGGCCCACTCCAGTGCCAGGACGCAGCCTTCTTTAACGCCGATCAAGGTCAGCGCGTTCAAGTTCAATTCTTCTTTGTCGTTCTTTTCTTTCAGGAACGCTTTGCAGGACTCCAGGTCCATCGTCAGCATCCGCCTGACGTCGGCAGGCCCCATCTTGCCGAGATCAAAGGTCTCGTCCTGACCTGCGCGACCGGGATAGGTCATGCTGCCACCGTGGCCGCGGAGGTCGGGGATCAGCACCGCACAGCCGGCCTTCTTGAGGGCCAACCCCAGCGGCAGGTACGTCCCGGCTTGGCCGCCCCATTCATGTACAATCATCACCGGCACGGCATCTTTGCCTTTGTCCGATGGAAAGTACGCGGCTCGCAAGCGGACACCATCCTTGGTCTCGATGGCGACCACCTCAAAGGGCGGCTCTTTCTTTTCGGCGGCCCGGCGCGGCGGCCGCTGTGCTTGAGCCTGGGGCGTGAAACACAGCAAGCCGACAAACGCGACCACGCACAGCACGGGCAGAGCTACGCAGCGTCGCAGCCCAGCCGCGACCGCCAGGATGTTGGTTTGCATCGTTGTCCTCATCGGGGGGGGTGCGCGGGTATCGAATCGTTCGAGTCCATCGCGAGTGTTGCCTTTCGCTCCGCGAAAGTAGTTGTCCTTCGCAACTTTCGCGGAGCGAAAGGCGACACTCGAACAACCCCCATTTTACAACAAAGCGGCCGAAACCGTATCGGCGACGGCGATTCCTTTTTCGGTAAGTTGCAAATGTTCGCCCTCTAATCGCACTAATCCCCAGCGTCGGCAGTCGGCGATTTCCTGAGAACGCGTCTTGCGGAGGTCCACTTCGGTATCGAGCCGGATCGCTTCTAGATCGACGCCCTCGATCATCCGCACGCCGAACGCGGCTCGTTCATAGGCCCAATGTTCGACGGTTATGGTTTCGCATTCCTGGGCGGGGTCCGAACCGTCCAGGCAGCGCCGGATGTAGGTGGTCGGGCTGCGATGATTGGTCCGTCGCTGGCCAGCGAGAAAGCCGGTAGCGCCGGGGCCGAATCCGTACCAGGGGCGGCCCCGCCAGTAGCCCAAATTATGGCGGCACTGCCGCCCGGGCCGGGCGAAATTGGAGATCTCGTACTGTGCTAGTCCGGCTGCGGCGCCCGCCTGCCGGGCGTATTGATACATCTGCAGCTCCAGGTCTTCATCCGCCTGACGCAGCCCGCCGCGAGCTCGCCGCGTCCAAAACTCGGTGCCTTTCTCGAACGTCAGGGCATAGGTCGAAAGGTGCGTGATCGGCAGTTCGGCTGCGATCGCCAGGTCTCGCTGCCAACCTTCCAGCGTTTCTTCGGGGGCGGCAAAAATCAGGTCGATCGAGACGTTGCCAAGCGCCTCGGCAGCCTGTTCCACCGCCGTCCGCGCCTGAGCTTCGTCGTGGTCTCGCTGCAGGATTCGCAGTTTGTCGGCCGCAAAGGATTGGACGCCTAGACTGATGCGGTTGACGCCGGCGGCGCGGAGCCGTTCCAGCCGCGGACGGTCGATGTCGCCGGGGTTGGCTTCTACGGAAAACTCGCCGTCGTCGGCCAGCGGTAACCAGTCGGCCAGCAACTGCAGCAGACGTTCCAACCAAGCCGGCGGAAGATGCGTCGGCGTCCCACCGCCGATGAACAGGGTGTCGACCGTCTGCGGTTGCTCCAGCCGCGACAGTTCCCACCGCAGCGCCTCGAGAAAACGATCCGCCAAATCATCCCGGCCGGCCAGGACCGAAAAGTTGCAGTACCCGCAACGGTGCCGGCAGAACGGAATGTGGATGTAGGCGGCCGTGGGCGAGGGCCACGATGGGGGACGGCTGGTTTCCGAGGCCGTGGACATCATCAAAGCCACAGCATCAAGCGACCGTCGAGCATGTCCGCACAGGATTGCCGAAGGTAATGTTCGGCTTGCCGCTGGGTGTATCGCGTGCTGAGGTGAGCCGCGATGATCAATTCGTTCTCAAAGCGGTCGCGTCGGTTGACGAAATCATCCAGGTGCATGTGGCCGTGCTTGTGGATCTTCTCCTTGCGATGATCCGGGGCCAGGAACGTCATCTCGGTGATCAACGTACGGACCTGATAGAAGATCGGATTCTTGTCCAAACCCGGCGGCGAGGTATCGCCGGTGTAACCCAGGATGGGAATCCGTGTTTCCGCCGAAACTTCCACGCCCTGCAAGCGCAGGTCGCGGATCTGTGGACCCTCCAGATCGCGGTATTCCGGTTTCAGTTTTTTGCGGCGTTCGAGCACCACGTAACCGACCGACGGTACGGTGTGATAGGTACGGACCACTTGGACGACCAGCTCGCGGCTCAATTCGATCTCGTCACCGTCGCGGACGCCGATGATCTCGCAGGGCATCGACCCGCGATCCAGGCGGCCGAAGGTGCGCAGCATCTGCAGGCAACCGTCCACGTTCGCCGCTGGCATGTAGATCGTCGGCGGATCCATCTTCATCATCCGCCGCCGGGAAACGTAGACCGGCAGCGCGGCGATGTGATCGAGGTGGGTGTGGGAGACGAACCATGTGGCGGTACCCATGAAGTCCCAGGGCTGGACCCCCAGGTCGAAGCCCAGTTTCAGTTCCGGGATTCGCCAACAACTCTGGACCGCCGCCCGCGAGTATCCTTCGATCGTCATTCCATGGGCGACATGGGATTTCAGCGGGATGTTTTCGACCATCTATCGTCCGGACCGGCTACCTGTTTCGAGTGCAAACGCGTCAAGATAACCGCCGGACCGGAAGCGAAAAACCAGACGCAGCCTAGCGGCGTTCGGAGGCGCGGAAAATCAGGTAAACCAGGGTCGCAACAGCTTGCAGCGTGGCGGCCACATAGGTCAGCGCCGCGGCGTTCAGCACCTGGGCGACATACTGCGACTCGTAGTCGGAAATGATTCCCTGGGCCACCAACTGGCGTTTGGCTCGCGTGCTGGCGTTAAACTCCACCGGCAGATTGATTAACTGAAAGAACACCACGGCGGCAAACGCCAGGATGCCCAGGTAGACCAACCACGGCTGGCCCAACAGCATCCCGCCAAAGAACATCCAGATCCCCAGGTTGGAGCCGATATTGGCGGTCGGGACCGCGGCGTTGCGAATCACCAGGGGAACGTATTGCTGGGCGTCCTGCATGGCATGGCCGGCTTCGTGGCAAGCGACCCCCACGGCCGACATCGAACGACCGTTGTAGACTTCGGGACTCAGCCGCAGCACTTTGCCACGCGGATCATAATGGTCCGACAGGTGGCCGCTGACCGGTTCGATCTGCACCGAGTGCAAGCCGGCCGAATCCAACATCACACGGGCGGCCTGGGCACCGGACATTTTGGCCGGCACCTCGGCCATCTTGGCAAACGTCGACTTGACCTTCCACTGGGCGTACAAGCCCAGCAGAAAGAATGGCCCGATGAACAGAAGATACTGAATGTCGAAAAAGAACATAATCGCGTCGAAAATGCATCCGGCAAGAACAGGGCTGCCTTCCTGACAGTCAAGAGGCACCGCGGTTGCAATAAGGCAATTGGCGTGCCGAACCGGGCAAACGCGAATATACTCGGAGGCGATTCCTGGCTTTGCCGTCCCTTCGCCTGCGAATTTTCGAACCCTCCGAACCCGCCGTACCCGCCGTACCCTTCGTACCAACCCTCCGAACCCGCCGCCCCCCCAACCGGATCTGAAATCCCTTTGTTCGACCCAACGCTTATGAAACGCCGTGATCTCTTGGCCGCCGCCGTCGCCGCGGGCGTCGCTGGAACCGCCCTGTCGTCTGCCGCAGACCCCTCGCCCGACAGGAGCGCGTCGACGCAGTCGCTGGCCGTCCCGCCCCTCCGCTTGTGTCTCAATACCAGTACGCTGCGGGGACAGAAGTTGACGGTCCCCGAACAGATCCGGATCGCGGCCCAAGCCGGCTACGATGCGATCGAACCGTGGCTGGGCGACCTGCAGAAGTACGTCGAAGACGGAGGCCAAACCAGCGACCTGCGAAAACAGCTGGAGGACAGCGGTCTGACGGTCGAGAGCGCGATCGGGTTTGCCCGTTGGATTGTCGACGATCCCGAGCAACGGGCCGCGGGATTAGAAACGGCGCGGCGCGATATGGGGCTGCTGGCCGAAATCGGAGGCAAGCGAATCGCGGCTCCGCCCGTCGGCGCTCACGGCCCGAACGACGACCGGCCCGATCTGCCCACGATCGCGCGGCGCTACCGGGCGCTGCTGGAAGTGGGGGCGGCCGAAGGCGTGGTGCCGCAGCTGGAACTGTGGGGGTTCTCGCCGACGCTCAGCCGACTGGGAGAATTGGCCTACGTGGCGGTCGAAGCCGGCCACCGCGATGCCTGCGTGCTGCCGGATTTCTATCACATCTACAAAGGCGGCAGCGACTTTGCCGGGTTGCTGATGATCGAAGCGTCGCGAATGCACGTCTTTCACATCAACGATTATCCGGCCGACCCACCGCGAGAAACGATCAGCGACAAGGATCGCGTGTATCCCGGCGACGGCGTCTGTCCGCTGCGGGAATCCATCACGCAGCTCATCCAGCACGGTTTCGCGGGCGTGTTCTCGCTGGAACTGTTCAACCCCCAGTACTGGCAGCAGGACGCGTTGGAGGTCGCCAAGACGGGCCTGGAAAAGATGCGTGCCGTGTTGCCCGCACCGTAGGCAGCTGAACTCGCCAGAGTTCGGACAAACAGGTAGCTGAACTCGCCAGAGTTTGGACGAAGCAATTGTTGGCCGGCCCGCCACACAGACCCTCCAAAGTCTGGCGACTGCGGCTACGATGCCACTGGCAGTTCGCATAACTCGCCCAGCAGCCGTAGCATCGCTCGCACGCTGGCCACTTCGGCCGTCTCCCTGGCCGTGTGGTAGGCGGACGTGGGCAACTGCAGCGTGGTGCCCTGCAGCTGGCCGTCGGTCGCGGCGATCACGCGGCCCAGTTCGGTGCGGCCCAGCGACGACGGTTTCTCGCGAGTGCGATTCAGCGTTTCAACGTACTGATCTTTGAAGCAGTAGGGGATGCCGAGCCGGTCGCAGAGCTGACGGAGCCGCTGGGTCATCGCGGCGTCGAATGACGCGGTCGCATCCTTGCTGCGCAGCACCACCGCTTGATTGGATAAGTCCTCCAGCGTGGGAAACGGACTGGTGTCCAGGACCACCAAGCGGTCGGTTCGTAGGTCCTGACGCTGGAACCATTCCACGACGTACCGCCAACTGCGGCCGCATTCTTCACCGGCGGTGAACAAGGCCGTGCCGCGAAAGCCGCGACGGATCAATTCGATCAGCATGGCCACCGAAACCACGTTGTCCAGCTGGGCCGAAAGATATGTCGAATCGACTTGCAAGCGATCGACAAAGGACACCGGGATGCCGGGCTGGAGGAACTCCAAACCGTCGATCTCAAAAATCAGGTTCCGCCGCCGGGGACAGACGTAGGATTCTTTGATCAGTCCCTGGCCGAGGTAGGACCCCACGAACGGCACGTGGGCCTGGACGCGTTGGTCACGAAACCGGCCGGCGACCGTCTCCATGAACTGTTCGGAGATCGAATCGCCCGTCAATTCACCTCGGTTTGCGGCGATGAACGCCGCATACTGAAACTCGTTGGGGCCGGTGCACAGCAGCCCATGTCGGTCGACGTGTGCCGATAGGTACAAACTGGCGGGATCGGAACCCTGGACCACCAACAGACCATGGTAGCGACGGATCGAGACGTCGAATTCCTCCAGCTCCCGCCGCAGCACGCGGAAGAAGCTGTCTTCGATGCCGACGACCGAGGGTTCGCGAATCAGGGACCGCAACAGGTGCAGGAAGTCGTCCAAAGAACCCAGGGACCTTACGCCGGTTCGTTGACCAAGTGGTCGTCAAGGTTCTGACTGATTTCCTTCAACCGCTGCATATTGCCACCGCCGACCTCGGCAGCCACCCAGCCGGTGAACTGGATATCCTTGAGCGCCTGGCGGACCGAAACCCAATCCAGGTCACCTTCGCCGATCTTGGTGAATTTATTCTGCTCGCGAGAAAATCCCTTGGCATCCAGTTTGATGATGCGGTGGTCCAGCTGACGGATCCAAGCCGCCATGTCGCCGTACTTCCAGTGGTTGCCGATGTCGAACTGCATGCCGACCAGCGGCGAATCAAAGGCATCGACAAAGCGGACGTACTGGTCGGCCGTCTGTGTGGCGTCGCCGTCGTGATCGTACAGCATCTGGTTCCAGACGTTCTCGATCGCGATTTTAACGTTGTATTTGTCCGCGTCCTCGAGCGCTTCGCGAATGTTTTTGACCGCACGATCGAAGATCTCGTCGGCCGGTCCGTCGCCGCCGACGCCGGGAACCAACAGGATCGTATCGCCGCCCAGAGCCGCCGTTTCACGAATGCCGTTCTTGAGGCTCTCGAGCGCTCGCTGGCGAACCTTGGGATCGGGGTCCGTGTGATGAATCTGCCAGTGGGTGCCGTTGACCGTGCCGTCGACCGGCAGCTGGGCTTCGTCGATCGCGCGCCGCGCGGCATCCAGGTCGATACCGGGAGCACTCAATTCGATCCCATCGAATCCGGCTTGTTTGGCGGCTTTGAACTTGTCGGTCAACGATCCCGGCACGCCGACCATGCCGATCTTCAGCGTCTTCAGCAGCCATTTGTCGCTGGCGGCTTGAACGCTGCGAGCGGTCAGGCTGGGTTGCTTGTCCTCGGCGAAGCTCCAGCGAGGAGCTAGGCCGGCGGCGACAGACGCGGCGGTCGCGGCTTTTAGAAACGAACGGCGAGAGGTCATTGCGTCACTCCACAGGAAGGTTTTACGTCGTACGTAGGTAGGATGCGTCACCGCGGCAACACTCGCGGTCTCGAGCTGCGCAGGGCCGTTATGTTAATCGAACGCCCTTCGTCCTCGTAATGCACGCAACCAGTGTACTCGGACTGGAGCCCGGGGTGGTAGCCGCCGCGGGGACGCAGGAGGGGGGCGGCGGCCACGCTGCAGCGTTCGGCCACGGCCCGATGCCCGCACCTGATGAGCTGTTACCGCCGTGTGGTCGCCGGCGACCCGGTCTCTGTGGCGAATCGGTCCATGGACCAGGGGCCCCCTTCGATTGGCGAAGGCATCGCGTCCGTCGTCGGCGCTTCGGCGGTTGCCGGCACGCCGTTGGTAAGCGCGTCTTTGGCCAATGCATAGCTCAAGCCATGAAATGCATCGTGGACCCGCCTGGCTTGGCCAAGCGTGATGACCGACGATGGGCTGGAACCGGGGGGCGAAGCGTTCCACGGCAAATTCTCCCGCCGCCCACTGCCTTTGAGACAAAAGATCGAACGGCCGAGGATGACGTGGTCGGTCCCGACAGCAACCGAATGCTGCCGCGGTTTCAGCAAATTGTGACCGAGCGCATGGTAGCGAAACCCAGCCGGCGCGGTCAGTTCGGTGACCGTAGCGACGAGATCGAGGTGACTGCCCGCAGCGCGCTCGGGAAAGCGATGACCCTGCAGAATCTGCGGCCCGTATAGGATCAGCGGTACGGCGTACTGCTCGTAGATCCCCATGTCCTTGGAAATCGGATTGCGGCAGAAGTGATCTCCTGTGATTACGAACAATGCCCGCGGGAATCGCCGAATCATTTTCGCCACAAACTCGCCCATGCAGCGGTCGCTGTACTTGAGGTGTCCGTAGGCGAGACGCCGTTGTCGCTCGTCATGATTGTTGGGCGAGCGGAGTTCAGCCGGATAGGGCGGCAGGATACAACCCTCGGCGGCTAGGTCCAGGTCGAACGGCGCGTGGTAGGACTGCGGGTAGATGACGTTCAGAGTCGGCCGGTCGAACGCCAGGCTTTCCACGAATCGATACAGGGTACGGTCGTGGACCGTATTGTGATTCGTCTCGCCACCGGGCTGGATGTCGTGACAAAAATACGCTTCCTCGAAGCCCTGTTGCTCAATCATCTGCTTGCCGGTATCGGCGTGAATGCCAAAGGCGTTGATGCTCCGCGTTCGGTATCCCAAACGCTGGAAGGTGGTCGGGAACGAGGTGGGTAGTTTTTGCTGCTTGTATTTATGGGTGTCGTGCAGCCCCTGCACCGCCACCATGAAAGAATCGACCGAATTGTCGGACCCTGGAAGAAAACTCGCTAGATGCAACCCGTGCCGAGCAAGACGCCGACCTTCTTCGACCAGGTGCAGCGGTCGGTACTCGTCCAAGAACGGCCAGGCATCGTAGCTTTCGATGAAGAGAATAAATACATGACTGGGAGGCCCATTTTTGGGCCCGGCGGCCTGTCTTGCCACGACTGGGTGCCGGAAATTGATGGGATGTTGGTCGCGTCCGGCAAGCGGTGCGGACCGCCCCGCAAGCGGTACGGGGCGCTGGGGGATCGGCGCTTGCGCGGTGATAAAGGTTTGCGACGAATCACCGCCGGTTTCCGGTGCGGTTCCCGGCGACCAGTCGGTTCCCGGCGACCAGTCAGGCTGGGAGGTCGCCGTGTACTGCGAGACGAGACGGCTAGCGGTCGGCAGATCGATACGCTGAAGGTAGTCTTGACCGACTTCGAATCGGACCGCCCGGCGATGCTGCTTCCACGCACATTTGATCGCGAAATACGGATTCAGCACGCCTTGGTTCAGCACCCATTGCGAGGTCACACACGAGTCGCGATGCATCAGCGGCCTCAGCCCGATCGATCCTCGCAAGGACATTGCCGTAAGCAGGGCGAGGCAGGTTCCAAGGCCGATCTGAGCCGTGCGGTTCCAACGCCGGGCGCGTACCCATCCTGGTAGCGCCGGCCGCGACCTCGTCGCCCGCCGATATAGGCTCCAGAGCATCCCCGAAACGACCAGCGAAAGCGGCAAGTACGTCGCCAGTTGGTACTGTTTCACGGCGATGTCGAACACGTGGTGAACGTTTCCCGCAAGGACATCGAAGACGCGAATGTTAAAAGTGTCTCCGAAGGTCTCGAAGTAGCGAACGCTGCCGACGGCAAGCAACGGAAAAGTAAGGCAAACAAATGCGACCGGCACAGCTCGAAGCACCGCGGCCACTCGATGGCTCCAGGCGAATGGAAAGCCCACGAACACGACGACGATGGTCGGTAGCAATAAATAGGTTGCGACGACGGCGTCGACGCGGAATCCTTGCAGCAGGGCTAGTGGGATGTCGGATACCGGTGCATCGCCGGTCAGATAGCCTCGCAGCATGAGGATCCAGAGCACGCGGCCGAGCATGAACAGGCCCACGAGGAACAACCATGTGAGGGCGGTACAAAGATGCTCTTCTAGACCTCGAAGAAAACGCTGTTGCTGCTGGCGATTGTCCCGATGTCCGTCCATGCTCCGCGTCCCTTTACCTGTCCGCTTCCGATCCTGCCCGAATGGCGAGAGCGCAAGCCCCCTCGCAGGGCTAAGCCCTTTGAGGTATCGGCATCAAGTGGGGGGCAGGCCAATTAAAGGGATAGATTGGAAGAAATTGATTCTTTGGGTTCTTTGGGTTCTTTCAACATCGTGATCCGGACGCTGGGAATCGTCCGTGCTGCTCGCGGAAACTGGGGATCCACAACGCCATCGCGAACGTGCTGGGCGAGTGTCTTCTCCGGCTCGATCCGGCACGCCTTCAGCAGCACCAGCTCGCCCGCTCCCACTCGCCTGGCCAGCACCGCGGCGATCGCGTCGGACGTCGTGCTCCAGTCCGCCGCCAGCCCACCTTCGGGCTCGGCCGCCTCCGACGCCGGTGTGAAGAAAGAATCGATTGCCACCAGCGTGTTACCTGCGAACGCCCGGTCACGCGAAGATCGCTGGAAACTCGCCGCGGTTTCGATGCGTTGCCACTCCGGCAGCAACTCGCCCAGCACCTCAAAGCTGGACCGCAGCATTCGAACGCACCGCCAATGCATGGCAACTGGATCCAGAGCATGAACCGAATCCAACCGCCGCAGACTGTCGATCGCCTCCCCGCCGCCGACGACCAACAGGTTTGCCTCCGCCGGGGCCTGGCCGGCCAACCAGGAGGAAAAATCGCTGGGAAGACTTCGTCGCAACAACAGACTGCCTCCCAGTTTGATCACGCGAATCATGCTGGCGTTTTTCTGATCGGGGGGCGTGGGAGCGGCATGCGGTTCATTCCAGCAAGTGGTTCAATCCAGCAGGGAGATGGCCGTCGCGGTGGCATAGGTGCGGCAGTGAGCCATCGTCAGCAGAATGTCTACGATCCCGATGGCCTCGGCCGCCATTTTGGCCTGGCCCGCCAGCAGGACGCGAGGCTCTCCGTCGCAGTCGATCACGACCTCGATATCGGTCCAGCGGATGCCGGCGGCGGTCCGCGTCAGCAAGCATTTTAGGACGGCTTCCTTGGCCGCCCAGCGGGATGCGTACAGGTAGTGCGGTGCGCCGTGACCGTGGCAGTATTCGATTTCGTCAGCCGTGTAGACGCGTTCCAAGAACAATTCACCGTGTTGCCGAATCATGTTGGCGATGCGTGCGCATTCGACGATATGTGTTCCCAGCCGATGAATGGTCATCCGGTACCCATAACGAGGAGAAGCGAACCGGAGCGGGGGCCGGTGCCGCGTGCTGATTACGGGCGGTTGTGGTCCCTTGCCGGCGGTTCTGTGTTAGAATAGCCGCTTCTTAATCTATCCGAATTCGGTTTGGCTTGCCCGAACCCGCCTTCCCACCAAATTTCCCTCCGGAGTTGAGTATGGCTTCTGCCAAGCATTTGAATCGGCGTCACTTCCTGATGGCCTCGTCGGCAACCGCTGCCCTCGCGGCGGCTCCCGTTCGTGGTTGGGCTCAGTCGGCCAATGAACAGATGAGTGTCGCGATCATCGGCGCGGGCGGCCGCGCGGGGTCCCACGTGAACGCATTCCTGAAGAACCCCAATACGCGAATCACCTACGTCGTTGACATCGATCCGGCGCACTCCAAGAACCGCGCCGACCAGATCGAGAAGGTTCAGGGCAGCCGTCCCGAAGTGGTTGCGGACATGCGGCGCGTCTTCGACGACAAAAGCGTCGACGCGATCAGCACCGCGACGCCCAATCACTGGCACGCCCTGTGTGGCGTGTGGGCGATGCAGGCGGGCAAAGACGCCTACATCGAAAAACCGATTTGCCACAACATCGCCGAAGGCCGGGCCCTGGTCGAAGCGGCTAAGAAATACAACCGCATTTGTCAGGTCGGCACCCAGTGCCGCAGCCAACCGGCGGTCGCCAAGGCGATGAAATGGTTGCACGAGGGCGGCATCGGCGATGTCCGCTTCGCCCGCGGTCTGTGCTACAAACGCCGTAAGTCCATTGGCCCGCTGGGAGATTACAAGATCCCGGACAATGTCGACTTTAACCTCTGGAGCGGCCCGGCACCGTACACCGATCCCAAGCTGACGCGCCAGCGGTTCCATTACGATTGGCACTGGCAACGCTTGTACGGCAATGGCGACTCGGGCAACCAAGGTCCCCACCAAACCGACATCGCCCGCTGGGGGCTGGGTGTCGAACGCCATCCCAATCGGATCCTGACCTACGGCGGACGCCTGGGTTACAAGGCCGAACGCAAAGACCCCAATTACGTCGATGCCGGCGATACGCCCAACACCGAAGTCACCGTCTTCGACTATGGCGACAAGTGCATGGTCTTTGAAACCCGCGGCCTGAGCGTCGATAATTCGGCCGACGAACTGCTGAACCGGTTGTTCCAGAGCACGCGTGGAAACAAGATCGGCGTCGTCTTCTATGGCACCGAAGGCTATCTGGCCCAGCTGAGCTACAATCGCTGTGTGGCTTATGACAAGGACCTGAACGAGATCAAAACGTTCGGTGGCGGTGCGGATCACTTCGACAACTTTGTCGACGGTTGCTTCTCCCGCGATGCGAGCAGCCTTTCCTCGGACGCGCTGTGCGGACACCTGTCGGCAGGACTGAGCCACCTGGGCAATATTTCCTACTACTTGGGTGAATCCAACGCGGCATCGCCCGATGAAATTTCGGCCGCCCTGAACACGATCCCCAGTCTGGATGATGACGAAGCAACGCTGAAACGAACCGTCCAGCATCTGCGTGACAACGGCGTGGATCTGGAAGCGACGCCGCTGTCGCTGGGCCCGATGTTGGAGTTCGATCCGGACAGCGAACGCTTTACCAACAACGATGCGGCCAACGAAATGCTGACGCGGGAGTATCGTGCGCCGTTCGTTTGCCCCACCGGCGACAAGGTCTAATCGCTGTCTCGTTGGTAATCGCCGCTCTTGCCGCCGGTCTTGGCAAGCAACCGCACGGCTCGGACTTCCATGTCTCGGTCCACGGATTTGCACATGTCATAGACCGTCAAGGCGGCCATGGCGGCTCCGGTCATCGCTTCCATCTCCACGCCCGTTTTGGCAGTGGTGCGAACGGTGACCCGGCAGGCCAAGAGAGCGGTTTCCGTGTCGGGCGTAAAGGTCACCTCGACCGCTTCGATCGGGATCGCGTGACACAGCGGAATTAATTGCTGCGTCTGTTTGGTGGCCATGATCGCCGCCAACCTCGCGACGGCCAGGACGTCGCCTTTCTTGTGCGTGCCCCGCTGGATCATCTCCAGCGTGCCGGCCAGCATCACGATGCAGGCTTCGGCCGTGGCCGCGCGGGTGGTCGTGGGTTTTTGGCTGACGTCCACCATGCGGGCTTCGCCGTCGGAATTGAAATGCGTCGAACTGATGGGGTTACCCTCCTACGTAGCGTGCGTACAAGCTGCGGGCGGCGCTCAAGTCTTCGGTTCCGGTGATGATCGCCCGCCCATCGCGAAACAGCGTTACGCTGTATTGATCGGGCAGATGCAAACGCACGAAGAAGGCGTTCTGGTCGACAGCACCCAGCGTCTGCCAACGCTCCGCCATGTGCACCAGATCCAATTTGTTGCGGTTCTCGCCCTGCACCTGGACGGCATTCCTGCCGCACAGCACGGCGCTGCGGTCGGCGGCAGCGGCCAGATCGCCGTACAGAAAATCGCGATGTCCGTCGCTGCAGGCCGGGCAGCGGGATCGCGGGATTTTGATTTGGCGAACCCGGTGGTTCCAAAAGTCCAGCGACAAGACCGGCGGAGGAGCGGCGGGTTTTTCCGGCATCGTCAGGTGCCGGATCGCTTCCATCGCTTCGAGACTGGCGATCGAGTGCGTCGCGGCGCCGACGACGCCAGCCGTCTCGCAGGTTTCCACCGAAGCGGCATCCGGCGGAGCCGGGACCAGACAACGGAAACAGGGCTGGCCCATGCCGCTGAACAACGCCACTTGGCCGGTCGCCCCCAGACAGCCGCCATGCACCCAAGGCAGCGAACGCTCCAAGGAGTAGTCGTTCAGGAGGAAGCGGATGCCGAAGTTGTCGCTGCCGTCGACCACAAAATCTGCATCCCTCAGCAGCTCGGCGATGTTCTCCGCTGTCACGTCCACGGCGTGGGCGTGGTAGGTGATCGAACTGTTGATCGTTTTCAGGTGCTCGCACGCCGCGTCGGCTTTGGCGCGGCCCGCCTCCGCGTCCGCTTCGGTGTACAGGGCTTGTCGCTGGAGGTTGGACCATTCGACGGTGTCGCGGTCGATCAACGTCAGCGTGCCCACGCCGGCCCGCGCCAAAATCTCCGCGGCCACGCTGCCCAGGGCTCCACAGCCCAGCACAGCCACGTGGCTCTTGCTCAGACGCGCCTGTCCAGCTTCGCCAATCGGTGCAAAACGACGTTGGCGATCGTATCGAGAAGAAGAAGACATGTTCCGAAGATCAACCTGGGCTCGTTTACTTGTTACACTCGGGCAAACACAATAAGGGCTCGCAACTTTCGATCCTCATAAACTTTCAACACTCGTGAACAGGGACGCCAGAGAGAACCACTGAAGCACAGTACCGCGAATGACTTGTCTTGGGAACGCCCGGAGTCGTCGTGGTGGCCCCAGGTGGCTTGGCGAATGGCAAAGATGGTGGCAAACGATAACCGGACCTATAACCAACGCCTGGGATGGTGGCTGTTTGCCGTCTACCTGGTTCTGTATGTGGGCTTCATGATGCTGTGCGCTTTCTCGCCGACGGTGATGGAATGGCGTCCGCTGGGCGGATTGAACCTGGCGATCCTGTACGGCTTTGGCTTGATCATCGCCGCGTTCGTGCTGGCCATGTTGTACGGCGTGATGTGCCGCCGCGAAGCGGCTGAACCGGAGGAGCGAGTATGATCTACGAGTATTCCTTCGAGACGGTGGCGATCTTCGTCGTTTTCGTGCTGGGCACCGTGGGGCTGAGTTTCTATCTGGGCCGCAAAGCCACTTCCTCGGCCGGGTTCTTCGCCGCTCACGGCCAGATTCCCTGGGCGGTCAATGGCATCGCCTTCGCCGGCGATTACCTGTCCGCCGCGTCCTTCCTGGGCATCTGCGGGATGATCGCCGCCTACGGCTACGACGGTTTCCTGTACTCGATCGGTTACCTGGCCGGCTGGGTCGTCGCCCTGTTCGTGATCGCCGAGCCGATGAAGCGTTTGGGGAAATTTACCTTCGCCGATGCTCTGGACAGCAGATTCAATTCGCCGGGGATCAAGCTGGCCGCTGGCATCAGTACCCTGGCGGTCAGCATCTTCTATCTGATCCCACAGATGGTCGGCGCCGGTACGTTGATCCAGCCGCTGATGGGGCTGCCGTACTGGGCGGGTGTGGTCATGGTCGGCGCGGTGGTTATCTTGATCGTGATCACCGCCGGCATGGTTTCGACCACCTGGGTCCAGTTTCTAAAGGGCTCGCTGCTGGTGGTGTTCAGTTTGGTGCTGACCGTGATGGTGCTCTCACGCGGTTTCGAGGTCCAACCCGGCGGCGTCGATGGCCACGCCCTGCAAGTGATCGGACCGCTGAGCGATGCGGAGCTGGAGGCCGAATCGATCGATGGTCGAGCCGTATTGCCGGCCGACGATGGCTGGCAGGAATTCCCCGTGGTCCGGCTCCGCGACGAAGACGGCGGTTACACGGTGTACTCCCTGCACTCGACCGATCAGGGAACCATCCTGCACGAAGCCCAAAGCGTGACCGACCTGGACGGAGCGACGTTGATCGGCGGCCTGCCCCTGGGCGAAGAGGAGGGTCAACGCGTGCTGCATCCGGTCGGACACGTCACCGAATTGCCCGATGGCCAGCAGGCGACCGGTTCGGTCGGCCCGCTGGAATTCTTTCACGTCCTGCAGGACAGCAAACTGGTGCTGTGGGGTGACTGGACCGTGTGGCACGGCGACGGCACGTCGACGACGATCTATTATCAGAAGCCCACCGACGGCAGCCGGGTGCTGCGACCTGGCGAGCACCCGAAGTTCGCGGGCATCCGAGGCGAATCCACCGACGATCCAGGGAAATTAATACGCGACCGCGTGAACTTTTTGTCCCTGATGCTGGCCTTGTTCTGTGGCACCGCCTCGCTGCCTCATATCCTGATCCGCTACTACACCGTCAAGGATGGAGCCGCGGCCCGCAAGAGCACGATCGTGGGGATCGCCAGCATCGGCATCTTCTATGTGCTGACGCTGTATCTGGGACTGGGGGCGATGACCAGCGGCGCGCTGGATGTCCAATCGAATAACCTCGCCGCGCCGCTGTTGGCACGCAGTATCAGCCAGTGGTTGTTCGCGGTGATCTCGGCCATCGCGTTTACGACCGTGCTGGGGACGGTCAGCGGGCTGATTCTGGCGTCCAGTGGCGCGGTGGCCCACGACCTGCTCAGCGGTTACTGGGGGCTGAAGATGACCGACGCCCAGCAGGTGCGAGTCGCCAAGACCGCGGCCATCGTCGTCGGAGCCATCGCGATCGCCCTAGGGATTGCGTTTCAGAAGATGAATGTCAGCTATTTGGTGGGCTGGGCGTTCAGTGTGGCGGCCAGCGCCAATCTGCCGGCCCTAGTGATGCTGCTGTTCTGGAAACGCACAACGCGCCAGGGCGTGATCGCCAGCGTGATCGTCGGAATGGTCAGCTCACTGGGCTGGATCCTGCTCAGCAGCGACACCTACAAGCAGGTCTACGGGCTGGATCCGGAACTGGCAATCGCTCCGTTCACACAGCCGGGAATCGTGACCATCCCGCTGGCCTTTCTTACCCTGATCGTGGTCTCGTTGTGGACCGCGTCGGATCGTCCTGAAGCGGAGACGCAGCCATGAGCCAGGTGCCCCCTAATCCTTATCAGTCCAATGTCGCCGGTGCGCCCCTACCGCCGGCTGGATCCGCCAAGCCCACGTCGATTACGGTGTTTGGCATCCTGAATATCATTTTCGGTGCCTTGGGGATCTGCGGACTGAGCGTTGCGGTGGTCGGCTTATTTGCGCCGATGGCCGCCGGGATGGAAATGCCCGAAGACAATCCGATGAACAGTCCCGCCTACCGCGTCTTTACGATCGTCACGATTCCGCTGGGCCTGGTGGCCACGATCGTTCTGGTCGCCGCGGGAGTTGGCCTGTTGAATGACAAGGACTGGGGACGCAAGTTCTCGATCGGCTACGCGATCTATGCGATCGTGTCTGGGCTGATTGGGACGGTACTCAACGTGGTCTTAATCATGGTGCCTATGATGCAGCAGATGGGCGGTGGAGAGCAGATGGCCGCGGCGGTGGGCGGCATGGTCGGCGGAACGATCGGGGGTTGTATCGGACTGATCTATCCGGCGCTGCTGTGGTACTTCATGACCCGCCCCCACGTGGTCAACTACCTACGCGCCCACTCCCCCGAATTTTAGGGTGGTTTAAGGTGTCGGGACGGTTTCTGGGGGCCCGCTGGCGAAAAAGAGTCCTGGCACCTTACCCGCGGGGCAGGCGGAGCTCGCGGGGCAAGGGGCGAGGCCGACCGCTGCGGTCGATGCAGGCGATTGTCGAGTCGCCGGTGACGATCAATTCGTCGTCGCGCTGGAGGCGGTAGTCGAACCGCATTCGTACGCCTTTGGCCGCCAGCACGCGAGTCGTCAGTCGCAGCAGATCGTCAAACTCCGCCGCCGCGTGATAACGCACGTTCATCTCGGTGACGACCAACATCAACCCGGTCGCTTCGAGCGCCTTGTAACTCATCCCGGCCGCTCGCAACATCTCGACCCGTCCCCGTTCGAAGTAATTCAGATAGATGCCGTGATGGACGCGCTGTTGGCCGTCGGTTTCGAAGTATTCGACTCGGAACTGCAGTGTAAATTCGGTAAGCATGCGACGAGGACAATGAGAAATGGGATTTGCCAGCACCCGGTGCGGCGCCTAAACTGTCCGCCACCTTCCGCACCACCCCCAAAGACCGAGTAGGCGATGAACATTGGCGAAGGATCGGACAACAGCAACCTGAGCACCATGCGCGGACGGGATTTTCCAGCGATCCGGCAGTTCACCGTGTTTTTGGAGAACCGCGTCGGGCAACTATTAGAAGTGGTTCGCCGCTTTGAGGGAACCGGGATCCGCGTGGTCGCTTTGTCGATCAACGATTCGGCCGAATGCGCCTTCGTGCGGTTGGTGTTGAGCGATTGTGAGCGGGGCCGCGAATTGCTCGAGCGGGCCGGGTTGGCGATCATCGAAACGGACTTGCTGGGAGTCGAATTGCCCGACGGGCCCCAACCGCTGCTGCGTGTGTGCACGGCCCTGTTGGCCGCCGAGATCAATATCATTCAGGCCTACCCGCTGCTGTCTCGACCCACCGGCGAACCGGCCGTCGCCCTGATGGTCGACAACATCGACCTGGCGATGGAAACCCTGAACAACAAGGGCTTCCGCATCGTCACCGAAGATGACCTGCACGACGACACGATCGAGTAGGCCGCCCGTAGCTGAAGTCGCCAGACTTTGGACCGGCCCGCTACTTCGATCCAATCTCTGACGAGGTCGGCTCCTCGAACGTTATATCGGGACCAACCACTAATCGTCGCTGGGGAAGGCTTCCAGCGAGACCTTTTGGAAGCTGGCTAGTTGTTCGCCGACGGCCGCGATCGCGCGTCGATCCAGCTCCGACAGCTGTTCCAGCAACAGGTGATGGGCGCGGTAGTGTTGTTGGCTGACGCCGCGATCGATCGAAAGCGTCATGTCCAGCGGCAGACGGCCATCGGCGGCGAGTTTGTGCCCTAGGGCCAAGCGGCCGAAGGGCGGTGTGCCGACGCGGCGCAGGGCGTTCAGCCGAGCCGCCCAGATGGTCAATTCATGGTAGGCCGCCGCCAGTTCCGCTCGTGGTGCCGGCTGCGTCGTCGTGTGGTAGCGGCAATTGCCAAAGGCGACTGTGTACTCCTCGCCGGTCTGCTTCACCTCGGCATCGATCCCGAACGACTCGCTCTTACCGTGTTGCTGGGCGGCCACCTTCAGCTGGGCGGTGATGTCGATCAGGTGCTGTGTGGAGATCTCCGTCTGAACCTGTTGTGTGGTGTGCAGCAGGATGACCCGGCCTCGCGCCGGATCGAACACGGTGTGCACGTTGCCTCCCTGTTCCTGCAGGTCGTACATGACGCCGGAGTCGAACAGGATCTTATGCCGCGCCGATGGTTCGTTGGCTTTGTTCTGGTAGATCTCGGTTTCCAAGCGAAACGAGGGCCCGGAGGGCAGCGAAGCCGGTTCGATCGCCGGAGCGACGGTAGCGAAGACACCAAACAGCAGGGTCGCCGTAGACAACTGACGGATTCGTCTCATGGTCATGGATTCGAAGGTCGGTAGGTGGGGAAACCCGGGCAACACGGGGCCTGGACCGCAAATGAACGGGTCTAGCAGATCTCGCCACCCGCGGTCCAGCCCAGTCGGGCAGTGGCATAGGCTTCCAGCCTGTGAACAGTGGCATAGGCTTCCAGCCTCTAAACAGTGGCATAGGCTTCCAGCCTGTGATCAGTGGT
>NZ_WIAD01000050.1 GCF_009618275.1 Roseimaritima sediminicola | reverse complement strand
CACACCCCACCCCACGGATAGTCGCGAAGCGACGACCGTTGGCTTGCGCGACGCAATTCCTCGATGGACGCTGTAAGCTCCTACCTCGGATTGCCATCCGAGGCTATCAACTGCCATCGCTTCGCGATTCAGCGCGTTGCGGCAGGCTCCAGACCACAGAACCGGACGCTAGCGCGCCAGCGGCTGATAGACGGCCTACTGCAACACTTCCTCGAACCGACGCTTCAACAGTTTCGTCCAAACTTTGTACCCGTCGTGGGTCAGATGCAATTTATCTTCGCGAAACAATTCCGGTCGCGGCTGCTTCTGCGGGTCCAGGAAATAATCGGCCGTGGGGACAAAGTACGTGTGGGGCGTGGTCAAGCACAACTGGCGCATCGCCGAGTTGACGTCGCGGATCTGCGGCCACACATCCCAGCGCCGCTCGGTAGGCGTGATCTCCAGCACAAACACCGGGGCCTCGGGCTGGTGCCGGCGCGAGACCCCGATCACGTACTCGAGCAATTCGGTCACCTCTTCAGGCGTGCGATCGTCGTCGCCACCCGAAACGTCATTGGCCACGAACAGGACCAGCGCACCGTAACGATGCGGCTGAATCAGTCGCTCGGCGAATACGGCGAGGTCCGAGAATTTGGCGCCGCCGTAACCGCGACGAATCGTGGGGTAGGGGTGCATGTCCTGGGCCAGCGTTTCCCACAAGCGAATGCTGCTGCTGCCCACAAACAGGATGGCCTCCTCGGGATGCGACTGCTCCACATCCAACCGCTCCAGGGCAGCAATCGTGGTTTCCCAGCGTTTGACCGCCGCCGCTTCATAAGGAGCGAACACGGCCGAGTCGGTCTCGGTCGACGGCTCGGCCGGTACACGGTCGTCGTCAGCACTGGCGGTACTCAGCACGCAGCAGGAAATCAAAGTCCACAGCACGAAGCGTCGCATGGAAAACTCCAAAACAGGGTAGGGAACACACAATCATGCTCCGAACAGTTTAGTCACCGCCTGGGCCGCACTGTCCCCTCGTTCGCCTGCGCACCGTGACCGCGCCCCACACCCCACTGGCCCGGAGCCCAACAAGCGGCTCAGTTCGCCGCAAACTTCAAAACTTCAAAACTTCAAAACTTCAAAACTTCAAAACTTCAAAACTTCAAAACTTCAAAACTTCAAAACTTCAACTTGGCGGCCGAAAGTCGCTGGCGCGTTTCCTGCATCAAGGCATCTTCGGCCGCTTCGTCGGCGGCCTCGTAGGTGACGCTGAAGCGGAGGTACGCTCCGGCGTCGTCCCAGGGCACGGTCACGATACCGTGCTGTTCGATCAGGTGACGCGTGGCATCCTCGGCGGCGTCGAACGAGACGCCGTCTTCGGTGCCCTTGGGAGCGGCCGTGTACAGGAAGTACGTGCCGCCGGGCATCTCGCACTGGAATCCGCAATCCTTCAAAACGGCGACCAACTTTTCCAGCCGGCGACGGTACTTGCTGGCCACCGCGGTGGGAATCGAGTCGTCGTCGAGGGCCGCCGCGGCCGCTTTTTGGGTGGCGATGAATTGGCCGCTGTCGCTGTTGTCCTTGACGTCGGCAAAGGCCTGCACGATCCGCTCGTGACCGCACACCCAGCCCATCCGCCAGCCGATCATGTCATAGCCCTTGCTCATCGAATGCACTTCGACGCCCACGTCCAGGGCGCCGGGCGTCTGCAGGAAGCTGCGCGGCGGACCGTCAAAGGTCAGCATGATGTGGGCCGCATCGTGCACAACGATGAACTGCTTCTCTTTGGCCAAGGCCACAACGCGTTCGAAGAATTCCGCCGGAGCGGTCCGTCCGGTGGGGCTGTTGGGATAGTTCAACACCAACATCTTGGTGCGGCGAAACACGTCTTCGGGTACGCGGTCCAAGTCGGGCAGAAAATCGTTCTCGGCCAACAGCGGCAACTTGAAGACTTCGCCGCCGTAGTACTGCGTATGCGTGCCGGCCACCGGGTACCCGGGAACGGTCATCAAGGTCACGTCGCCGGGATTGATAAAGCAGGCCGGCAACATCGCATAAGCCGGTTTGCTGCCGATGCAGTGATTCACCTGGGTGTCGGCATCGAGTGTCACGCCGAACTGGCGCTGCATGAAGCGGGCTGCGGCGGCCTTGAATTCGGCCACCCCGTTGTCGGCATAACCGCGGTTCTCGGGCTTGTCGATCTCCGCCGCCATGGTCTGGCGAACCTGCGGGGCGGCCATCGAATCGTTTTCGCCGATGCCAAAGTCCAGCAGTTGGCGGTCGGGATGATCAGCCAACGCCTTGCGTTTGGCGCGTTTGATCTTTTCGAACTTGTAGATCGCCGTGCCCTTGCCGTACTCGGCACCTCCGATGCGGTCGGCGAACAACTGTTGGAAATAAGGATCGGCGGCGTCGGTCGTGCTCTGCTGCGTCGTGGACATGGTTTCAGTGGAAGCTTAACGAGGGGGGGACTGCCGCGGCGGGCGAACAGTCTGAAACGGCTGGGAACCGGTAAACGAGCCGCCAGCCTACCAAACCAGGTTGCTTCGGCAACCGCGGCCCGAACCGCGGATGCGTCTATCAGCCGCTGGCGCGCTAGCGTCCGGTTCTGTGCTCTGGAGCCTGCCGCAACGCGCTGAATCGCGAAGCGATGGCAGTTGATAGCCTCGGATGGCAATCCGAGGTAGGAGCCCCCCAAGATACGTCGGGAGTCGCGGAGCGACGGCAGTCGTTTGTGCTCGTGCCTTAGAGCGTCCATCGAGGAATTGTGTCGCGCAAGCCAAAGGTCGTCGCTTCGCGACTATCCGTGGGGTGGGGTGTAGCCGACCTGGGATTAGCATCCCAGGCTATCGACGGTCGTTGCTTCGCAACTGGCGTAACCGTGGGTTAGCGCCCTGCGGCTGATGCGTCTATCAGCCGCGACGCGCTAGCGTACGGTTCTGTGGTCTGGCGCCTGCCGTGATGTGTTGCGTGGATCGAACCGTGGGCTAGCGCCCTGCGGCTGATCGAACCGTGGGCTAGCGCCCGAACCGCGGATGGCGGGTTTCACAAGCGCGACCGCTGTGGACCGCCCAACGTTTACGGAAAGGCGCCGTGCGTTACTGGAAGTACGTGTCCCGCTCGATCCGCTTCGTTCCGGCCAGCTTGCTGCGCAGCGCCTCGGCGTCGAGGGCAAAGCGGGGGTTGATCTCCACCTGCACGCCCTCGGCCACTTCGATGCCCGCCTCCTCTAATTGGCGGCGAGCCTGTTCGACCATGGCCTGCCGAGCCAGCTCGGGCGTGTCGGCCGGGGCTCCGTCGGCGTTCTTGACCGGCGCAAACACATCCTCGGGCAAGCCTTCGACCACGAACGCGTTCTTGGCCGCCGGCAACAGGTCGAAAATAAACCGCTCGAACTTGATCGCGTTGGGCTGCTCGGGCGAGACCTGATCGCCGTGCTCGTCGATGTAGGGCACCTTTTTGTTGGCGCGGTGGAAGGGCAGGGCGTCGGCCTGGTCGCTCATCCGCTGGAAGAAGTCGACGTCGCAGACGTGCACCGCGATACTGCCGGCCCACAGTTTCAACTGGCCGTCGTCGTCCTTTTGATGAGCGGCTTCCTCGGGCAAGTCGCTGTACTCGATGATCTGAACCTTGCCGTCGGCCAGGACGACGTTGCCGACCTTCTCGGTCGGATAACGCTTGCGGACCACCTGCGTGGTCATCTCGCTGTCGGCGGCGATGTGATGGCCGATCAAGCCGGGATCGCACAGGTAGACCAGCGGGTTGTCGACTTGACCGTAGGACAGGTACCGCACGCCACGGCGCTGCGCATCGGCCAGGCAGCCGGATTTTTTTAGCGCCGCGACGGTGCCGCCGTGACCATCGGGACTGAGCGCGATCTGGTCCTTATCGGCCAACAGCACGCGGCCCGAACGAGCATCGACCGCCGGCATCGTCCCTTGGCAAAAGACACGCACGTCATCGGGCGACATCCCCAGCCACTGGTTCTCTTCCCAATACGCCACGGTCTCGTCGTGCGTTGCCGGACTGGTCATCAAGTACAGTGGAATCGATACGCCGAACGCGTCGCCGATGGCCAACAGACGGTCGGCAAAGATCTGGAACAAGGTCCGCTCCGACAGTGGGCCGATCGGGAACATGCCCTTGGGTTTGTCAAAGCCCAGCCGCGTCCCCTGTCCGCCGGCGACGATGACCGCGGCGACCTGCCCTTGCGAGAGCGCCTCGCGGCCTTTCGCCAACGCCTGCTCGACCGTCCAGTCGGCTCCCTCGCCCCGGGCGTCGACCGATGGCGGCGGCGTGCTGCGCGCCGCCAGCGCCGCAAAGTCCACTTCGTCGTCCTTGCCGGCGACCAACTGAGCCAATTGCTCGAAGTCGATCTCGGCCAATTGCTTCCGCAAGCGATCCTGCTCCTGCGCCGACAATTGCTCCCAGAACTGAACCAGGTGCGACTGGGAATACTGGGCCAAGTGGTTTCGCAGGGTCGGGAGATCCGCGTTTGGTGGCAAACTCATGTGCATCAAGTTGTTCTAGAGGAAACAGGTTATCGAAGGCTTACGGCAAGGTACTCAAGGTAAGCGTACCGGCGCGGCAATGGCCTGTCGATTTAGTGAGCCGTGCGTTTTCGACGAAATCGACAGGCGCGGCAAGCCACCTGGCAGGGCTACGACTTCAACCGCTGGCGGATCGTTTCCAGCCGCGCCTGCAGCTCGGCTTCGAAGCCGCGATCGGTGGGTTCGTAGTACACGCGGTCGACGCCCAGATAATCCTGGGCGGCGATGCCATCGGGAGCGTTGTGCGCCGAGCGGTAGCCTTCGCCGTGGCCCATCTGCTTGGCTCCGCCGTAATGGGCATCGCGAAGGTGTTTGGGAACGGGCACGGTCTGGCCTTCGCGCACATCGCGGCGAGCGGCGGAGATGGCCGTGGTGGCCGCGTTGCTCTTGGGCGCACAGGCCAGGTACGCCACGCACTGGCTGAGCGTCAGTTGGCACTCGGGCAAGCCGACGAACTCGCAGGCCTGCATCGCCGCCACGGCCAGCGACAGGGCGTGCGGGTCCGCGTTGCCGATATCTTCGCTGGCCAAAATCACCAACCGGCGACAGATAAAACGGATGTCCTCGCCGCCTTCGAGCATCCGGGCCAACCAGTACAGGGCGGCGTCGACATCGCTGCCGCGGATGCTCTTGATCAGGGCGCTGGCCAAGTCGTAGTGGTCGTCACCGCTGCCGTCGTAACCGACCTGCTTCTGCTGGACCGATTCCCGCACCAACGCTTCGGTCAGATGCACCGCACCGCTCTGGGCGGAGCCCGTTTCGGTGGCGGAGCCCGTTTCGGTGGAGCTGAGCACGGCGATCTCCAGGGCGGTCAGCGCCCGCCGGGCATCGCCCTCGCAGATGGTCGCCAGAAATTCGATGGCCTGCGGATCGGCCTGGATCTTCCAATCGCCCAGTCCCCGCCCGGGCGTTTCGATCGCTCGCCGCAGCAGCGTGGCGATTTCTTCCGCCGACAACGCTTCCAACTGAAACAGCTGACTGCGGCTCAGCAGCGCGGCGTTGACCGAAAAGTACGGGTTGCTGGTCGTCGCCCCAACCAGATTGACGACGCCGTCTTCGACGTCCGGCAACAGCACATCCTGCTGGGATTTGGAAAAGCGGTGGATCTCGTCGATGAACAGGATCGGTCGGCCGTCGCCGGCGGCCACGCAGTCCCGCGCCCACTGCATCACTTCGCGAACTTCCTTGACCCCGCTGGCCACGGCGCTAAGCTGGCGGAAGGCGCCTTCGGTTTCGCGGGCCAACAGATGAGCGACCGTGGTTTTGCCGGTTCCCGGCGGACCGTACAGGATGATCGAACCCAATCGTCCCGCATCGATCATCCGCCGCAATAGTTTCCCGGGCCCGAGGATATGCTGTTGGCCGACCAGGTCGCGTAGCCGCTGCGGGCGCATCCGAGCGGCCAACGGCTTTGCCTCGTTCAGGTTCTCGGCTTCGGACTGGGCAAACAGGTTCATGAGACTCCCCGCATCGACGATCAAGATGACAAGCAAAACACACCTGCAGATTAAACGTCCTCGCGGCTGCGGGATACTGGCCATGGCCTCGGTTACGCTGGTCTGGATGGCCTGGTTGGTCGACGACTGGCGCCGCGACTTCACCACCAACACCGCCGCGACCGACCCGGCGGCCGAACATCCCGACCAGCGGCCGCTGAGGGTGGACCGGCTGGCAGAGCAGGTCGCCGAAGCGGTCCGCGAGTGGGCCGAGCAGCGGCCGCGATGGAAGGTCGAGCAGCAGGAGGACACCGAGGGCGGGATCCGCATCCACCTGACGCGGCGCACCCGCATCTTCCGCTTCACCGACGACATCCACGTGACGATTCGCCGTGAGCCCGATTCAGGCGAGACCACCCTGACGGTCCACAGTCAATCGCGCGTGGGCAAGGGCGACCTGGGCCAAAACCCCCGGAACATCCGAGACCTGGTTCGAGGCGTTCGGGAACGAATGTGAGGAAGAGGAGAGGGGAGATTGCAAACTGCAAATTGCAAATTGAACATTGCAAATTTGCTGACTCCGGCGGAATCTATGTATGGCTCGGAGCGATAGAATGCAACGTTTTCTCCCCTCTCCCCCGCTGCGCCGCGAGCGTCAGCGAGTGAAGCAGTGGTGGGAGAGGGGCCGGGGGTGAGGGGGCTCGGGTGCAACGCAATGGCTCTTGGCGTACGATCCCCAGGGTCGTGCACCGCCTCGAGATACGGCAATGGTGCTGCTGCTCTGCATTCCCCCTCACCCCCAACCCCTCTCCCCCGAAGCCTGACTCGCTTAGGCTCACCAGGCTTCGGGGGAGAGGGGAGTAAACGACTTTGTTCGTACATAGAATCCGCCGGAGTCAGCAAATTTGCAATGTTCAATTTGCAATTTGCAATCCTCCCACCAACGCGCTGGCCAGGGCGGCGTCTTGGGCGGCGTCGACCCAGCGGAGGTCCAGCACGAGGGCATCGTCGTCGACATCGGCCAAGATCGCTGGCGTTTGATCCAGCAGCTGCGCCGCCCAGCTCTGCGGCGAGAGCGTGACGTGCTGCAAGCGCAGCTGCCGCGAACTGACCTCGTAGGGGGCTCCGGCGACTAGGCGGGCGGGCCGGTCGGTGACCAGGCAGCGGCGGATCACGCCGCCGTCGGATTCGTCGGCGGCGGCCAACCGGGTGCAGAGGTTTTCCGCGCGGTGTCGCAGGTTGTCGATCGACGTCTCCAGCAGCTCCGCGACCGGCGTCGCCCGCTCGGTGGCTTTCCCCGCAGCCCGCTGGGCCGCCACCAACAACATCGTTTGCGTGGCCGCATCGGCTTGAATGATCGACCACAGCTCCGTCGCAGCGATCTCGTCGAGCACCGGCCGCCGGCCCATGATCAAACCGCACTCGGGCCCACCCAGCAGGCCGCCGCCGGAGGTGATGACCATGTCGGTCGCGCCGTCGAGCAATTGGGCGAAGGTGGGCGGAGCGGGCGAAACGTCGCCGCCGAGCGGTTCGACGCTGGCGCCGCGAATCAGGCTGACCAGCGTGCACTGGACCTGCGAGCCGACCAGGCCCAGACGAGCCGGATCTTCGGCCACCAACAACACATCGCGCTCGCCGGCGTCGGCCCGCTTCCACTGCTCGGCGTCCAGTCCGTCGTTGGAGCCGATCTCGCGCACCGACGCTCCGGCGGCGACCAACCATTCCGGCAGACTCATCCCGCCGGCCAGAGCGATGGCACAACATCGTGGCACCAGCACCGTCGCCCGGCGCCGCTTGGCGACTTCCGCCAAGGCCCACACGGCCGCTTCGACGCCGCTGGCCACCAGCATGCGTTCACAGCCCACGCGCCGGGCCACGCGGCTCGCTTCCTGCTCGAACCAATCGCGCGAGCTGTGGCGAGCGGTGCGAAAGGAAGCCAGGTTGTCCGTCCCCGCGGCAACGGCTGCCGCGGCAACCGGTGTGGCGCTGACCGCTCCGCCGTAGAACACGCCGCTGGCATTGACGACGGCCGTCCCCAGAGCGGAGCCGGGACGGCGACCGGGCCCCGCCTGGGCTCCGTCTCGCGCCTGCTGCCAAGCCTCTCGGGCCGCCTGCGGCAGCTCCTGCAGCCATTCTCCGGCGCGATCCCGCAGCTGCTGGACCGCTTCGGGGTTCTTCAGCTGGGCCGCCACGTCGCGGAGTTGACGTTTCACTTGTTCGACGGCCCATTCAGGAATCGCCATATCGCTAGTTCTCGCTGGAATCGAAGGAAAGGAATGACACCCTCCCTCTCGGGCATTGATGTCTACACACCGCGATCACCCTCCCCCTGGGAGGGTCGGTCTCTCAGGACCGGGAAGGGCTTTACCGTGCGGTCCGTCCATAATACTTCACCGCCGCACCATCCTCCCAGCACTGAGCCGTTGGGGCGATTCATCCACAGTGGCATTGTGTTTGCGGAACATCCTGCTAGGATTCCAAAATCGCGGCGTGGTCTCTGCACGTCGCCCGAGGATTTATTTACATCATTATCAGTAGGGAGCCGTTGACTGGATGGGTACAAAAAAGACAGGCAAAGGTCGTCGCAAAGTTGGTCGTAAGAAGCGTCGCATGCGCGCCAAGATCCGTCACCGCAAGAAGTAGTAAGGCTATTCGCAGCGGCGCCAGCGATCGCTAGAATGGGCTCGTCATTTACAGCTCGTTCGATTTTAAGGTGGTTTGCTAGTGAGTTCTGATCCGTTTGGCGCCCGCGACACGTTTGAAACCGGCAATGGTCCCGCAACGATCTACCGCCTCAGCCGCCTGCAAGAAGCTGGCTTAGGCCAGATCGATCGCCTGCCGTTCTCGATCCGCATCCTGCTGGAAGCCGTCCTGCGCAACTGCGACGGCTTTGCCGTCACCGAGCAGGATGTCCGCAATCTGGCCGGCTGGAATGCGGCGGACCCGGACAAGCAGGAGATCCCCTTCAAGCCCTCGCGGGTGGTGCTGCAGGACTTCACCGGCGTTCCCGCCGTGGTGGATCTCGCCGCGATGCGCAGTGCCATGCAGCGTCTGGGCGGCGATCCGGAAAAGATCAATCCGCTGATCCCGGTCGATCTGGTCATCGACCACAGCGTCCAGGTGGATTTCTTCGGCACCCCCGACGCGCTCAAGCGAAACGTCGATATCGAATTCCAGCGCAACCGCGAACGGTACGAGTTCCTCAAATGGGGCCAGCAGGCCTTTGCGAACTTTCGCGTCGTTCCGCCCAACGTCGGGATCGTGCATCAGGTCAACCTCGAGTACCTGGCCGGCGTGGTCTCGCTGCGAAAGGTCGGCGACGAGCAGGTCGCGATGCCCGACACCCTGGTCGGTACCGACAGCCACACGACGATGATCAACGGCCTGGGCGTGCTGGGCTGGGGCGTCGGCGGGATCGAAGCCGAAGCCAATATGCTGGGCCAACCGCTGTACATGCTGATGCCCGAAGTGGTCGGATTCGAACTGACCGGCGCGCTGCCCACCGGCGCCACCGCGACCGACCTGGTGCTGCGGGTGACCGAAGTGCTGCGATCCGAAGGCGTGGTCGGCAAGTTCGTGGAGTTCTTCGGCCCCGGCGTTTCCAAAATGAGCCTGGCCGACCGGGCGACGCTGGCCAATATGGCGCCCGAGTACGGTGCGACCATGGGCTTCTTCCCGGTCGACGAGGTGACGGTGGAGTACCTGCGGATGACCGGCCGCAGCGACGCCCAGGCTCAGTTGGTCGAGCGTTACACCAAGGAGCAGGGTCTGTTCCGCCGCGACGACGACGCACCGCTGAACTACACCAAGAGCCTGTCGCTGGACCTGAGCACGATCGAACCGTCGTTGGCCGGCCCCAAACGGCCCCAGGACCGCGTCGCCCTGCGGCAGATGCAGGACGACTTCCGCACCTCGCTGTCGGCACCGGTCGGAGCCAAGGGCTTTGGCCTCGACGACACCGAACTGGCTCGCACCGGCACCTTCCGCAACAACGGCCATTCGGCGGAGCTGACCCACGGGGCGGTCGTGATCGCGGCGATCACCTCCTGCACCAACACCAGCAACCCCTCGGTGATGATCGGCGCCGGCTTGCTGGCCAAGCGGGCGGTCGAGCGGGGGCTGAAGGTGCCCGAGCACGTCAAGACCAGCCTCGCCCCGGGCTCGCGCGTGGTGACCAATTACCTGGATCGCGCCGGCCTGACCGATGCGCTCAACAGCCTGGGCTTTCAGACCGTCGGCTACGGCTGCACCACCTGCATCGGCAACAGCGGGCCGCTGCCCGAACCGGTGGCCGAAGCCATCACCAGCGGCGACCTGGTCGCCTCGGCCGTGCTGAGCGGTAACCGTAACTTCGAAGGCCGCGTCAATCCGCTGACCCGCGCCAACTACCTGGCCAGCCCGCCGTTGGTCGTCGCCTACGCTCTGGCCGGAACCACCGACATCGACCTGGTGAACGATCCGCTGGGCACCGACAGCGAGGGCAACAAAGTGTTCCTCAAGGATCTCTGGCCCAGCAGCGAAGAGGTCCTCCAGACGGTACGGGAAACGGTCAAACCCGAGATGTTCGTCAAGGAATACTCCGAAGCCGTGGCCGGCGACGCGCACTGGAACAGCATCGAAGTCGAACAATCGGCGATCTTCGACTGGCAACCGTCCAGCACCTACATCCAGGAACCACCGTTCCTGTCCGAACTGACGCCCGAAGTTCCCGATATCGCGCCGATCAAATCGGCTCGCGTGCTGGCCCTGCTGGGCGACTCGGTGACGACCGACCATATCTCTCCGGCCGGAGCGATCGCCAAGGACGGACCGGCCGGCCGATACCTGCAGGAACAAGGCATCGAACCTCGCGAGTTCAACAGCTTTGGCAGCCGCCGCGGCAACGACCGCGTGATGGTGCGAGGCACGTTCGCCAACATCCGCATCCGCAACCAACTGGCCCCCGGCACCGAAGGCGGCGTGACCCGTAAACTGCCCGGCGACGAAGTGACCAGCATCTACGATGCGGCCATGCAGTACCGCAGCGAAGGCACACCCCTGATCGTCCTGGCCGGCAAAGAGTACGGCACCGGCAGCAGCCGCGACTGGGCGGCCAAGGGCACGATGCTGTTGGGCGTCAAGGCCGTGATCGCAGCCAGTTATGAACGGATCCACCGCAGCAACCTGGTCGGCATGGGCGTGTTGCCCCTGCAGTTCGCCGACGGCGAGTCCTGGGAATCGCTGGGCCTCTCCGGCGAAGAAACCTACGACATCGCCGCCCTGGACAACGACCTCCAGCCGCGCAGCCGGATCACCGTCACAGCCACCGCCGCCGACGGCACGACCACCAGCTTTGACTGCCTGGTGCGAATCGATACGCCGGTGGAGATGCAGTACTACCGCAACGGCGGAATCCTGCCCACGGTGCTGCGAAACCTGGCCCGAGGCCAATAAGCGGCGCCACCACGACGTAGCTGAATTCGCCAGAATTGGGACAGCCTAGCCTCGAACAGCCCCAAGTCTGGCGACTTCGGCTACCGGATCCGGTGTTCCCTCTGAAGGATACAACGATGCAGTTCGGCCGACGACGACAACGACGCGGCCGCGCCGCCTGGATCGCGGTGGCGGCGGTGGCCCTGGCGCTGCTGGCCGGCATCCTCTGGCTGATTCGCAGCGATGACGCGGACCCCGGCGAACCAACGCCGCACGACCCCCAGCTGGCTTTCGAAACCACGCGGGCCGCGCTGGCCGCCACCGAGAACCTGGACGTCGAAACGGCGGACCAACGCTGGTCGGATGTCTTGCGGCTCCGCTCCGGCGACCTGGACGCGCTTCGCAACGCCGCCCTGAACCGCGTCTCGGCCGTGAGCCAGCTGTCGGCGCGGCTGTACGACGGCACGCTCACCCCGGACCAGCGGTCCGAGGCCCAGAGCCGGCTGCCCGCCGCCGCCCAAGCGGCCCGCGAGGCCATCGACGCCTATGCTCAGAGCGACGGCCAACCACAACTGGTCGGCTGGATGCAGGCCATGGTCGCGATGCAACGAGCCAATCAATTGCCGGCCGCACAACAACAACAGGCGCGCGTCGACGCCTTCCTGCAGTTGGCCGACCGGATCGAGCGGGCGCCGGAGCCGTTGATCATGGTCGGTCCGCTGACCGACCTGGCCAGCCTGCTGGACGATGCCGCCGCGGGCCTGCCCGATGCGATCGCCGGCCGCTATGTCGACGTGCTGTACGAGACGTCGGAGCGATACCCGCGGAATCTCTTTCTCGCGATCGAAACCATGGTGCGGCTGTTGAAAGCGGAAGATCCGCGAGCCCCTCAGCTAGTCGACCGCGTCGAAGACTTGACGATTCCGCTGGGCGGACTGCTCCAGCGATACGCTTCGGCCGACAGCGGTTTCATGGAAACACAAACCGCCGCGATCCGCGAAGCCATCGCCCAGGACAATTGGGCCCGCGCGGCCATCCTCGCTCAACAGATTCGCAACGTTCTAACACCGACGGAAATCGTTCGCACCGACCGCAAACGTGCTCACCCCAACGCCCTCGATCTGCTTTCCTTCGACGGCCTGCGGCGCTTGGCCGCCGAAGCCTCCGCGGGCGAACAACCGGACACCGCCGGCGGCGTCGAGCTACGGCTGCAGCCGACCCCCGAACCGATCTCCGCGACCGCCTTTGCCACCCGCGACTTCGACCTGGACGGCATCACCGATCTGGCCACCGTCGCCGCAGGACGCCTGACGCTGTGGCGCTGGCGCGAGGCCGCGTGGCAATCGTTCGCCGTGACCGAAGTCCCCGAGAATGCGGCCGGCGTGTTGATCACGGACCTGTACATGGTCGACGCCGGCGAACCGGGCCGCTTGCGCCGGCCCGCTGCGCCCGATGCCGATGCCGCCACCGCCGCGGCTCGGTCCAGGCAACACGAGACCTACCCCAGCGTCGTCGTTTTCGGCGGCTCGGGCGTCCAGCTGTTTCGCATCGACGGCCGCGACGAGGCCGCCGAGGACCGGCGTCTGCTGCCGCCCACCGCCCCCTCGGGCTTGGAATCGGTCGGACCGGTCACGGGCGTGACCGCCGGCGACCTGGATGCCGATGGCGACTTGGACCTGTTGTTGGCAACGCCCGGCGACGGCCTGCGAATCTGGATCAATCGCGGCAACATGACCTTCTTCGAAGTCACCGAGCACAGCTCGCTGCCGCCGGCCGACGACCCGGTCGTGGCCACCGCGATCGGCGACTACGACCGCGACCTGGACCTGGACGTGCTGCTGCTGCACGGAAACAGCGGCCGTGTGGCGGTTCTGGAAAACCTGTTGCACTTGCAGTTCCGCTGGAAACCGCTGGAGGACATTCCGCCGCTGGCCGAACCGTCGCTGGTCCAGCTGGAGGAGGTCGACGGCGACGTGTCCTGGGACATCGTCGCGGCCGGAGCCGAAGCCGCTCGGATCGTCTTCACCCAGACCCCGGGCGCCGGCCAAGTGGACGTGACGACGGTTGCCGAAGTGCAGGCCGCCGCCGGCGCCAGCTTGCTAGCCGACTTGAACAACGATTCCTGGCTGAACCTGCTCCGCACCGCGCCGCCGCCCGCCGCAGGCTCGGACGACGCCCCACAGAATTCCGCCCCGACCGCGTCGGCCTATTCACTCGGACCCTGGGGCCAGCGACCGCTGCCGCTGGAGGCCGACCTGCCACCGCACACGACCGACCTGGCTGCCTGCGACCTGAACGGCGATGGCCTGCAGGACGTGGTCGGCATCGCCGACGGCCAGGTCTGGACGGCGATCAACACGACGCCCCGCGCCGGACATTACCTGGGCGTTCGTTTCCGCGGCAAGAATGACAACAACGAGAACTCCGGCCGCATCAACCACTACGGCATCGGCACGGTGCTGGAGCTGCGTTTTGGGCCGCACTACCGCGCCCGCGTGATCACCGACCGGACGACCCACTTCGGCATCGACGGATACGACGGCGTCGACACCGTGCGAGCCATCCTGCCCAACGGCATCACCCAGAACACGGTTGCCCCACCGGTCGACGCGGTGCTGGACGAAGAGCAAACCCTGAAAGGGTCCTGTCCATATCTGTACGCCTGGGACGGCGAGAAGTTTGCCTTCGTCACCGATTGCCTGTGGGCCGCGCCGTTGGGTTTGCAGCTGGCCGACGGTGTGGTCGCACCGGATCGCCCCTGGGAATACCTGAAGGTTCCCGGCCGCTTTGTCGCTCCCCGCGATGGCCACTACGAGCTGCGGATTACCGAAGAGCTGTGGGAAGCCGTTTACTTCGACCACGTCCAGTTGTCGGCTGTGGACCATCCCGCGGACGTCGAGATCTTTACCAACGAGAAGGTCGGCCCCGGCTCGATCGCCCAGCACACGATCTTTGCCTTCGACCCGGCCAGCCTGCGGCCCGTCAACGCAGCGCTCGACACCCACGGCCGGGACGTCAGCGAGACGCTTGCGGCCGAAGACCAACGCTTCGTCAAAGGCTTCGACGCGCGGCTCCGCCAGGGCCTGTGTCCACCGCACTGGATCGATCTAGATCTGGGCGAGGTGGCCGACGGCGATCGCGTCCTGTTGGTACTGTGCGGATGGATCCTGCCCACCGACACGTCGCTGAATATCCAGATCGACCAGAACCCCGATCTGCCCGCGGTCGAACCGCCCTCGGTGTGGGTTCCCGATGGACAGCAGTGGCGCGAAGCGATCCCCTTCATGGGCTTTCCCGGCGGCAAGACCAAGACGATCGTGGTCGACCTGAGCGAACACATCAATGCGGCCGATCCGCGAGTTCGCATTCGCACCTCGGCGCAGATCTACTGGGACCGGGCGGCGGTGGCGATCAATCCGGCCGAGCCGCCGATCGTCGAACAACCGCTGCGTCTGGAAAGCGCGGAGCTGACCTGGCACGGGTTTTCCAAACGCATCCGCGACGACGAACGTTTGCCCGAAACCTACGACTACGCGGCAGCCAGTTCCCAGCCGCGTTGGCCTCCGCTGCGCGGCCTGCTGACCGGCTACGGCGACGTCCTGCCGCTGCTCGGCGAGTGGGACGACGCGATGGTCGTGATGGGCGCCGGGGACGAAATCCGGCTGAAGTTCTCGCTGCCGGCCGAACCGCTGCGCCCCGGATGGCGGCGGGACTTCGTACTGCACAGCGTCGGCTGGGACAAGGACGCCGACCTGAACACCCTGACCGGCCAGCAATTCGATCCGCTGCCCTTCCGCGAGATGAGCGGCTACCCGCCGCCGCCGGAACAAGCGGAGCAGGCCGAGGCCGTCCGCCAGTTGAACGCCCCCGGGCGAACCCGCCAACAACGCTTCCGCGACTTCTGGCGACGTTAGTTGTTAGTTGATGGTTGATGGTTGATGGTTGATGGTTGATGGTTGATGGTTGATGGTTGATGGTTGATGGTTGATGGTTGATGGTTGATGGTTGGCAGGTAGTAAAAGGCGGTTCGTGGTTGTTGACACTTAGCCATGACAACGCTCCTCGTGGAAAAACACTTTCTCCCCTCTCCCCCGAATCCTGGCGAGCCCAAGCGAGCCAGGCTTCGGGGGAGAGGGGTCGGGGGTGAGGGGGCTCCGGCGCAAACGCCTGTCGCGCCCCACCGCTCAGGCGCAACCGCGAACGAACGAACGAGCGAACGAGCAAACGAGCAAACGAGCAAACGAGCACGAGCAAACGAGCACGAGCACGAGCACGAGCACGAGCAACTCACCACTCACCACTCACCACTCGCCACTCGCCACTCGCCACTCGCCACTAACAACCAACAACCAACAACCAACAACCAACAACCAACAACCAACAACTAACAACTAACAACTAACAACTAACAACTAACAACTAACAACTAACAACTAACAACCAACCACCACCCCTCTTGGTCCGGCGTTCAGAACCAGCGACTCGCCCAGCTTCACTTGCTTTTCCCAGTCGCTGTGGATGTGGCCACAGACGACCAGCCGCGGCTGCTTTTCCAGGACGGCGTCCCGGATCGCCTGTGAGCCGCGGACTCGGCCGTCGGCATCCTGGTCGACCGTATCGAGCGGTGGTGAGTGAACGACCAGGACACCGTTTTGGGGGCATCCGGCCAACATCTCGGCGGCTTGCTGTTCGTCGAAGTCGTAGCTCCAGTCGCCGAACGGGGTGACCGGGATCCCGCCACCGACGCCCCAGAACGACAGCCCGGCCACGCTGCAGCCTCCGCCGTGCAGCACCGTCGCGCTGGCCCACCGAGCCGCCTCGACCGCATCGCGCAGCTCTTCGACCGTCTCTCCGTTGCCGGGCACCAGGACGGCTGGCTTGGTGATCGCGGCCAGCACGTCCAGCGTATCGGGCAGACCGCGATGACGATTGGCAAAGTCGCCGGCGCCGACCACCACATCCACATCCCGAGCCAAGTCAACCAACCGCTTCGCCGCCTGGGCGTCGCAGTGCAAATCGCTGAAACAAAGCACCTTCATCGTCGAACATCCTCGCAAAAGAGTGGCCCCCATCAGCCGCAGGGCGCGAGCCCAATGCCATCTACTTTCACCATCGCTTGCGATTGAAGCGTTAGCGGAGCGGCGCAAGCCGCCCGGTGTGTGAAGATTCGCACCGCAAAACCGGACGGCTCGCGCCGTTCCGCTACAAAGGAAGTGGCATTGGGCGCTAGCCCACGGTTCCTCGCAAAAGAGTGACCCCCATCAGCCGCAGGGCGCTAGCCCACGGTTCCTCCAGGCTACCCCACGCCCCTCCAAACGGCTCTGTGTATCCCGTCCTCACAGGCTGGAGGCCTCTGCCACTACACTTTAACGCCCCGCGCTGACGCATTGCAGGTCAGGGCATAGACTGAACGGTGCACTCGTTTACGCGCTTACCAGCCCCTCCCGACCGTTTCCCACTGTATGTCTTCCAAGCAATCTCCTTCGGCTCGCGTCACCACCGCTTCACTGGCCCAGATGGCTCGCGAGCGGCAACCGATCACGATGCTGACGGCTTACGATTTTCCCACCGCCCAGGCTCTGGACCAGGCGGGCGTGGACTGTCTGCTGGTCGGCGACACCCTGGCGATGGTGGTTCAAGGTCACGAGACCACGCTGCCGGTGACGCTGGACCAGATGATCTACCACGCCGAGATGGTCGGCCGGGCGGCCGAGCGAGCTCTGGTCGTCGTGGACCTGCCGTTTCCCGAAGGTCAGATGTCGATCGAACGGAGTCTCGAAGCCGGCGCCCGGGTCCTGAAAGAAACGCGCTGCCAAGCGGTGAAGCTGGAAGGCGGACACGAACAAGCCGCCCGGATCGAAGCCATGGCGACGGCCGGGATACCGGTCATGGCCCACGTCGGACTACGCCCCCAGAACGTTCATCAAGACGGTGGTTATCGCGTCCAGCGAGACACCGAGCGGCTGGTCAACGACGCGATCAGCGTCCAGCAAGCCGGCGCGTTTGCCGTCCTGATCGAATGCGTCCCGGTCGACGCCGCCCGGCAGATCACCGAAGCGCTCGACGTGCCCACGATCGGCATCGGCGCGGGCCCTCACGTCGACGGCCAGGTACTGGTGACCAACGATATGCTCGGTTTGACCGCCGGTCACCTGCCGCGCTTCGTCAAGCAGTACGCACAGGTGCGCGAAACGATCGCCGAAGCGACGCGTCAGTACTGCGACGATGTTCGCCAGGGTCGCTACCCCGAATCAAAACACAGCTTCCAGTAAATTCGGCTGTCCCAGCCGAGGAGATCCACCATAGTAGCTCGGTTGTCCCAGCCGAGAGCTCCTACCGGTCACGGCTCGGAGAGCCGTGCTACTTTTCACAGGCTGGAAGCCTATGCCACTGGTTTCCTCCCCCCCCTCGCTAGTTCGACTTGGAACCATCATGCAAATGACTCAATCGTCCGTGCGTTCGCTGTGCTGCGCCCTGCTGGCCGCTGCTTTCCTGCCCACGGTCGGCTGGACACAGGATCCGGCCGAGCCTTCCGAAGCGTCGCTTGCCCAGCGGCTTGAGCAGTACGCGACGGTGCGTCTCGATGCCGACCTGTCGCCGCTGAGCGAGAAACAAAAGCGGATGCTGCCGCTGTTGATCGAAGCGGCCGACATCATGGACGCCTGCTTCTGGTACGAAGCCTACGGCGACCGGGAAGCCTTGCTGCGTTCGATTCCCTCGCAGGCGGGCCGCCGCTTCGCCGAAATTAATTACGGTCCCTGGGATCGACTAAGCGGCAACGAACCCTTTCTGCCCGGCGTGGGCCAGAAGCCACTCGGCGCGAACTTCTACCCCGAAGACATGACTCGCGAGGAGTTCGAAGCGGCATCGCTGCGCGGCAAGGACAGCCAGTACACGTTTCTGCGCCGCGATGACCAGGGCAAGTTGATCGTGGTGCCCTACCGCGAACAGTTCGCCCCCCAGGTTCAGCGGGCCGCCGAACTGCTGCGCGAGGCCGCGGCGCTGGCCGAGGACAACGGCCTGCGCCGCTACCTGATGCTGCGTGCCGAGGCGCTGCTGACCGACGACTACCAACCCAGCGACCTGGCTTGGTTGGACATGAAGACCAACACCATCGACGTGGTGATCGGTCCGATCGAGAACTACGAGGACAGACTGTTCGGATACAAAACGGCGCACGAGTGTTATGTGTTGCTGAAGGACAAGCAGTGGAGTCGCCGGCTGGCGCACTACGCCCAGTTCCTGCCCGAGCTGCAAGCCAGTTTGCCGGTCCCGCCGCAGTACAGGCGGGAACAACCCGGCACCGATACCGAACTGAACGCCTACGACGTTGTTTACTACGCCGGCGACTGCAACGCCGGATCAAAAACCATCGCCATCAACCTGCCCAACGACGAACAGGTCCAGCTGCGTAAGGGCACGCGCCGCTTGCAGCTGAAGAACGCGATGCGCGCCAAATTCGATCAGATCCTGGAACCCATCGCCGACGAATTGATCGCACCCGAACAACGCGATCACGTCACCTTCGACGCCTTCTTCGCCAATACGATGTTCCACGAGGTCGCACACGGGCTGGGCATCAAGAACACGATCGACGGTTCGCAGACCGCCCGCGAAGCCTTGAAAGAGCACTACGCGGCGATCGAAGAAGGCAAGGCCGACATCCTGGGCCTGCACATGATCACCCAGCTGCACGCCAAAGGCGAAGTCGAAGGCGACCTGGCCGATTACTACGTCACGTTCATGGCCGGCATCTTTCGCAGCGTTCGCTTCGGCGCCTCCAGCGCCCACGGCAAAGCCAACATGATCCGTTTTAATTTCTTTCAAAAGCAGGGTGCGTTCCAGCGCGGCGACGACGGTTACTACCGCGTCGATATGCAGCGGCTCGAGCAAGCCACCGAGAAGTTGTCGACGGTGCTGCTGCGGCTGCAGGGCGACGGCGACTACGCCGGAGCCGGCAAACTGTTGGCCGAACAGGGTGTGATCGGCGCCCAGCTGCAAGCCGAACTGGATCGGTTGAGCGACCTGGGGATCCCCGTCGACGTCGTCTTCGAACAAGGCGTCGACGTCCTCGGCCTGTAGCCGAAGTCGCCACTCCCATAGTAGCTCGGCTGTCCCAGCCGAGAGAAACACCCATCACGGCTGGGACAGCCGTGCTACGATCGGCGCCCACCTAATCCGTCAGCGCGGTTCCGATCGTCAGATTCCTCGCCACCCAGGTCAACACCGGCATCATGGCCGCGGCGACCAACACACTGGTCGCCGGCGAGTAGACCTCGGCGACCTGTCCCCACAGCATCGATCCGCCCGACATTCCCAACGCCAGACTCATCAGGTAACACGCCATGCCCCGGGCCCGCAGCGGCCGGGGCAGGGTCATCTGGGCCGTCGCGTTCAGTGTCGTCAGGACGATCATCCAACACGCTCCCAGCGGCACGATCACCGCAAACGACAGCGCCTTGGAAGTCGACAGGGCCAGCCCCACCACGAGAGCGGCAAACACGATTCCGGTCACCATCAGCAGCCGGTCGCTGCCCAGACGCTGGCGGACCCAGTCGATCTGCGTCGCCGCCAATACGGCTCCGATCCCCAGGCCACCGATCAACAATCCGAATCCGGTCGACCCCCACTGCAACTGGTACCGCGCGATCAGCGGCAGCTGGGACCACATCGCGCTGGCCGGCAGGACGAACATCACGACCCGCAGCAGGACGTGCCGCATCGTCTGGTCGCCGGTCACAAAACGCAGGCCCTCGGCCATCGACGCCCCGAAGGTCTGGCCGTTGGCATGCTCCATCCGCGTTCGCTTCCACCGCCCCAGCACCACCAGGACGCCGGCGAACGAGCAGGCGTTCATCGCAAACGCCGCCCACGCGCCCAGCGATCCGACCAAGATGCCTCCCAGCGCCGGGCCGGCCGAACGAGCCAAGTTAAAACTGATGCTGCCCATCGCCACGGCCTGCGGCAATAATCGCCGCGGCACCAGCTCCGGCGTCGACGCCTGCCACATGGGAACGTGCAACACCATGCCCATGCCCATCAGCGTGGTCAGAAACAGCAATCCCCAAGGCGTTATGCGTTCGGCCCACGACAGGCCGGCCATCGTCGCCGCCACCGAAAACATCATCAACTGCGTCAGGATCAGCAACCGGCGGCGGTCCAGGCGGTCGGCCAACACCCCGGCCGGCAGGGCGAACAACAGGATCGGCAACGACATCGACGTCCGCACGGCCGCAACCATCACGGGCGAATCCACCAGATCGGTCATCAACCAACTGGCCCCCACCTCGTGGATCCAGGTCCCCAGGTTCGACGCCAAAGACGCCAACCAGAACAGCCGAAACAGCGGCAGCTGCATCGGTTGCCAGGTCTTGGGACGCCCGACATCGGCGGGATTGACGCGGGGCGGATCGACGCGGGATGGACTGACTTGGGCAGGATCCGCGATCGGCGCCGCCGGCGCCGGAGGGAACGGGTGAGGGATCTTTCCTTGAGTATCGGTCGCGGTAATTTTGGGTCTCTCAAAAATGAAATCGTAGCCGAAGTCACCAGACTTTAAAGAGTGTCGCCTTTCGCTCCGCCGAAAGTAGCCACCACGCTCGTAGCCGAGGTCGCCAGACTTTGGAGAGTGTCGCCTTTCGCTCCGCCGAAAGTAGCCACTACGCTCGTAGCCGAGGTCACCAGACTTTGGAGAGTGTCGCCTTTCGCTCCGCCGAAAGTCGCCACCACGCTCGTAGCCGAAGTCACCAGACTTTGGAGAGTGTCGCCTTTCGCTCCGCCGAAAGTAGCCACCACGCTCGTAGCCGAAGTCACCAGACTTTGGAGAGTGTCGCCTTTCGCTCCGCCGAAAGTAGCCACTACGCTCGTAGCCGAGGTCACCAGACTTTGGAGGGGGCAGCACCGGAATCCCGGCTCGAGCCGCTGCGGTACGCAAACCGGCATCGCCTAAAGGCTGGACTCCAACGCTCCCCCCCCCCCCCAGACTCTAACCAGCGCGGCAAGCGCACCGGCCCAAAGTCTGGCGGCTTCCGCTACGGGCTGCGCTCACTTCGCGGGCCGCATCAAGAACGCGAACAGATCGCGGACGTCTTGAGGCGACAATGAGGATAATAGATTTTCAGGCATCAAAGACACCGCAGAAGCGTCGAGTTGTTCGACGTCGTCGCGAGCAATCGTGACCGCTTGCCCTTCTGCGGTCCTTAACACGTAGGTTTGGGGCGTCTGATCCTCCAACAGCCCCGTTAAAACTTGTCCGTCGACGGTCAAAATTCGGTAGTTCGTGAACTCTTCGCGAATCGCCGCCGAGGGATCCACGATGGCATGAGCCAGGAAGGCCAGGTTGGTGCGTTCGTATCCGGTCAGATCCGGCCCCACCTTGCCGCCTTCGCCCAGCAGCGTGTGGCATTTGCCGCAGTGCTGCTGGTACAGTTTACCGCCGTGGTCGAGTCGTCCGCTGCCGCCGGCGGCCAACCACTGCTGGACCTGCGCGATCTGCCGCTGCTTGGCTTCGGGTGTCGCCCGCAGCGTCCCCCAGTGCTGCTCCAGCCGCTCGTCCAGCGTCGGATCCTCCAGGGTGCGCATCTGCATCACCACGTCCGGCGGCACGCGTTCGGCAGCGATCCGGGCCGCGGCGATCTCATTCAGCAGAGCATCCGCCCAGGCCGGGCGGCTGGCCAGCACCCGGATGGCGATCTCCCGCAGGTTGCTGCTGTCGTCCATGGCGTGGTGGTAGGCCGACGCGATCGCGGCTCCGAGGCCGGGGTCTTCGTACCGGCTGAGCGCCTGCAGGGCGGCCCGGCGCACGGCTACCGAGGGATCTCCGGTCAAGCGGCTGCGAAGCGCACCGACGGCGGCCGGTGGACGGGTTTCTCCCAGAGTCTCGATCAAGCGGATCCGCTCGCCCGGCAATCGGGCCGTATCGGCGATGTGCCGCAGAGCCAACTTCACCGCTTCGGCTTCGCCCTGACGCAGCCGCAGCGGCAGATCCGACTCGGGCCGCTGGGCGCGATACTCCGCGATCTGTTCGCGCAAACCCTCCGGCAGGGCCTCGACCGCTCGGCCGACAAAGGCTTCTTCAAAGCCACGCATCAACCGTTCCTGGGACGCCAGGTCCGGCGCCCGCCGCATCAGGGCCGCACAGGCCTCGAAGTCGGCCGCTTCTCCCGCCGCCGCAAACCGACGCATCAACCGGCCGGCGACGATCTCCTGGACCAGCGGCTGGGACCACAGCGACGGATCCTCGAACAGATCGACCACGGCGTCCGGGGCGGAAGCGCAGTGACGCTCCAGAGCCCACCAGACCAACAACGGCAGATGCAGGTCTTCCAGATCTTCGCCGCGGCGAAGCATCGCATCGATCACCGGCAAGGCGGTTTGCGAAGGCAACCGCGCGGCGCTCGAAGCCAACTGCGAGCGGACGCGGGGATCGGTTTCGTGTTTGGCCAACGCGACCAACGCGGCCGCTTGGTCGCCGGTCGCCGAACGTCGGTCACCGATCAGGCGGATGGCCCAGCGCCGCAGGTCGGCGTCGGATTGCTCGGCGGACAACAAGCCCAACAGGGCCCCGTCGCGCAAGGCTCCACGGCGGCTGAGCGTCCACAGGGCCTCCAGTCGACGGGGGTCGGACGCGTCGTCGAGGATGCGTTGAAGCTCGCCGTCCAGGCCCTCGTCGACGCGCGTTGCCAACACATCCAAACCGGCGAAGCGGATCGTGCGGCTGGGATGCGACAGCACCGCCAACAGGTCCGCTCGGTCCAAAGCCGTCAGATCGAAACGCGTTCGAGAAGCGATCGGCTGTGCCGCCGAGGAGGGGCCGGACGCGTCCGCCGCCTGGGTCTGCTGGTCAACCTCTGTATCGGCTGGCCGCACGCGGTAGATCCGGCCGCTGGACTTGTGCCAGTTGTCGCGGGGGTCGACGTGCGTCAACCGCGTGTCGTACCAGTCGGCCAAGTACACCCCGCCATCGGGACCCACGGCGATATTCACCGGGCGGAACCAGCGGTCGTCGGTTTCGATGGTCTGCTCGAAATCCTCGGTGCGGAACGTCGATGTATCCTCCTGCAGGTGGCTGCTGACGACGCAGCGCTGCAGCGGGTTGATGGCGATGATCTGGTCGCGGTAACGCGGCGGCAGCACGTCGTCCTGATAAACCACGAACGACTGCGTAAAGCGACGCGTGTCGCCTTCGAAGCGCATGTGCCGAAAGAAACCAAAGGCATAGGGATTGGTCAGCGGCCCGTGCTTGCCCCAGCTCTTCTGCCCGTAGCTGCCCTGCGGATAGAACATGCCTCGCGTGCTGCCGGCATTGGTCCCGGAGAACGTCAGTCCGGTGTCGGTGATCTCCAGTCCAAACGTATTGCCGCCGCCCTCGGCAAAGATTTCGAACCGGTGGCCGGTCGGGTGGTAGCGCCACACACACTGGCCGCGAAACGGCGTGACGGCCTGGGGATCTTCGGCCAGCGGAGCTCGGACCGCTGCCGTGGTCGTACTGCCGTTGACGCCGTACAACCATCCGTCGGGCCCCATGCGGATACTGTTGGCCACCGAGTGCGTGTCCTCCAGCCCAAAGCCGCTCAGATGCACCGTCGGCGGGCCGTCGATCACGGCGTCCTGGTCCGCATCGGGATAGAACAGCAGGTAGGGCGGGTTCATCACCCAGATGCCTTCCGGGGTGACGGCCACGCTGGTCGCAATATTCAGGCCCGTGATCACGTCGCGGTGCGAGTCGTAATCGCCGTCGCCATTGGTGTCCTCGAACACCGTCACCCGGTCCTCGCCCGGAACGTGGTTCGGCGGGGCTTCGGGGACGCGGTCGAAGACGGCGCGGAGGTGTTGGTCGTAGCGAACGATTTTCAGTCCCGCCGGAAAGGGATACTGCAGGTACTGCACGACCCACATCCGGCCCTTGAAGTCGAAGCTGACGTGCAGCGGTTGAGCGATCTCGGGTTCGGAAGCGACCAGCTCCACCTGCAGGTCGTCGGGCACGGACAACCGCCGAAGCGTTTCCATGGGGGTGGCCGGCAGGGAGTCGTCTCCCACTTCGCCGCGTCCTTTGAACTCGCGCATCACGCGAGCCACTTCCTCGTTGCCCGCGGGCAGCTCGGACGGATCACGCGACGACGGTTGCTGGGCCAAGGCCGGCGATAAAGCGACCAGGACGCACAACACGCTCAGCCAGCCTGCCGGCGACGCGAGAAACCGTCGAAGGCAATCAGACCGAAAGAAGGGAATACACATACAGCACCAAGGCGGGAGGATGGGCAAGGAGGGGAAGCAGGTTGTTGGTTGTTAGTTGTTAGTTGTTGGTTGTTGGTTGTTGGTTGTTGGTTGTTGGTTGGTGGTTGGTGGTTGGTGTGTTGGTGTGTTGGTGTGTTGGTGTGTTGGTGTGTTGGTGTGTTGGTGGTTGGTGTGTTGGTGGTTGGTGGTTGGTGGTTGGTGGTTGGTGTGTTGGTGGTTGGTGGTTGGTGGTTGGTGGTTGGTGGTTGGTGTGTTGGTGTGTTGGTGTGTTGGTGTGTTGGTGTGTTGGTGTGTTGGTGTGTTGGTGTGTTGGTGGTTAAGAGAACAACATTCCTGCGCAACACTTCCCCCCTCTCCCCCGCGGCGCCGCGAGCGTCAGCGAGTGAAGCTGCGGGGGAGAGGGGTCGGGGGTGAGGGGGCCTCCGGCGCAAACGCCTGGAACGCCACGCCGTTTATGCCCAACCACGAACAAACGAGCACGAGCACGAGCACGAGCACGAGCACGAGCACGAGCACGAGCACGATGAACTAACAACTAACAACTAACAACTAACAACCAACAACCAACAACCAACAACCAACAACTAACAACTAACAACCAACAACCAACAACCAACAACTAACAACTAACAACTAACAACTAACAACCAACAACTAACAACTAACAACTAACAACTAACCTACGGCACAAACCGGTGCTCACCGCGGCGGGCGGCTTCCAGCGACCGAAGGGTGTCCTGCGGGATGCCGGGATCGCCCTGAGCGGTCATCCAGCGATCCAGTTCGCGATTCAGCTCGGCTAGTTTCTCCGCCATTTCCGGCTGGTCCGCGAGGTTGGTCATCTCGTGGGGATCCTCGGCCGTATGATAAAGCTGCACGGCCGGACGTCGCATGTAGCGGCGGGTCAGCCGATACGTGTTGGCATCCTCGCTGGCCTGACCGACCCAGGACTGCCAGTAGGGGTTGTTCAATTTTCCGTTGCCCTGGATGCCCATCAAATGCCGCTCGATGTACAGCTCCTCGGGCGTCAGGTTGCGGATCAACCGGTACTGGCCGTCGGTGATCGTCCGCACGGGGTAGGGCGGTCCTTCGGGAAGATTGTTGTGCAGGCCGTAAGCATAACGCCGCGCGGTATCGGTCTGTCCCAACAGCACCTCGACGAAACTCTGTCCATCGATCGGCGGGGCGTCGGCAGAGGGCGAGAGTCCGGCCAGTTCCATCAGCGTGGGCAGCACGTCGGCGTACTGGACGATGGCGTCGGTTCGCCGGCCGGCGGGCACGCGCCCCGGCCAGCGAGCTACCAAGGCGGTGTGCACGCCGGTGTCCCAGTTGGTCCATTTGCATCCGGGAAACTGCGAGCCCTGCTCGGACGTAAACAACACCAGCGTCTCGTCCGCCTTGCCACTCTGCTCGAGCATCTCGAGGATCTGTCCGACTTGGCCATCCATGTAGGTGATCTCGGCCAGGTATCGCGAGAAGGCTTCCCGCGTCAGCTTGGTGTCGGCCAGGTGCGGAGGCAGACGCAATTGATCCGGCGGGTACTGCGAGGCGTCGCCCATCACCCATGGCACGTGCGGTTCGACCAAGGCCACCACCAGGGCGAACGGATCGTCGCCAGCGACGAACTCAGCGGCGGGTTGCAGGTCGCAGGTGCGCGTCGGGTCGCGCACGCAGTTCGGATCGAACCCGGCTACCCTTTCAAACGGATAGACCGCACGCGGTTTCACGTGCACCTTGCCGGCCAGTCCGACCCGGTAGCCGGCCCGCTCTAGCCGCTGCGGCATGCTGATCGTATCGGGTCGGCTGGCCGAATGGTTCCAGGCGCAGCCGTTGCGCATCGGGTACTGTCCGGTGTACAGCTCCGAACGACACGGCTGGCACATCGCCTCGCTCAGGTACGCTCGATTGAACGTCAACCCTTCGGCGGCCAAGCGATCGATGTTCGGCGTCTGGGCGTTCTGGCCACCGTACAGCGGCAAGTCGCTGAAGGTGCAGTCGTCGGCGATGATGATCAGAACGTTGGGCCGCTCTGCGGCAACCGCGGGCACCAAACCGACGAATGCAATCGCCCACAACAAGGCGCAGGACAGTGCACAGGAGCGAGACACAGGCATAGCAATTCCGGTGAAAGCAGGGCGGGGTGAAGGGCGGCGCAAGGCGTTTCATTCTAATCCCCGCGGCGACGCTGCGGGGCCGATGACGCGGCAAACGCGACAAACGCAAATCTCAGCAGGAGATTTTCCTTGGTGTGCGATCAGTGAAGATTAAGCACGTCGCAACATTTCATTCGGCTTTACTCTCCCACTGAGAGAGTAAAGCCGAATGAAATGTTGCGACGTGCTTAACGGACTGGCGATCCAGCCGTAAACGCATGGCTCACTGAATCCACCGCTCTTCTAGCAACCGGGAATTCAATCCGATGAAACGCATTGTCTTGGCGGGTCTCGCCGGCGCCGTCATCTATTACGTTTGGCAGCTGCTGGCCTGGATGGTATTGCCCATTCACGGCCCGACGGTCGGCCCCTTGGTCGACGAGGATACGATCCGCGACGCGGTCATCGCCCAGGACTTGGACACCGGCGTGTACGTCGTCCCCTACGGCAGCAGCGAAGCGATGATGGATCCCGCATCGGAATACCGTCAGCGGCATCAGCAAGGTCCGATTTTTACCTTGTTCGTTCATCGCGAAGGTGGCCCGCCGATGCCGCCGACCACGATGCTGCTCGGTTTTTTGACCGACTTTCTGGGCGCCTCAATCGTCGCCACGCTGCTGTGCTGTGCCGCCGGCGGTTGCTGCTGCAAGACGTACCTGCAGCGAGTGGGTTTTGTCAGCGGCTTCGGCGTCTTCCTGGCCTTGATGGGACACGTCGCGTACTTCAATTGGATGTGGTTTCCGGCGCACTACACGGCCATGTTCGTCCTGGACGTGATCGTCGGCTGGTTCCTGGCCGGCCTGGCGATCGCCGCGATCATCAAGCCGTCGGACGTCTGCGACACCCCCACGACCATCCCCGCCGAACGCTAGCCCGCGGTTCGATCGTGACTCGGCTGAGGACAGCCGAGCTACTATTGGGGGCTCGCAAGAGAATCGCCAGTTGCGAAGCAACGACCGTCGATAGCCTGGGATGCCAATCCCAGGTCGGCGCTTCGCGATTCAGCGCGTTGCGGCAGGCGCCAAACCACAGAACCGGACGCTAGCGCGCCAGCGGCTGATGGACACATCCGCCGCCGGAGGGCTAGACTCGGATCAGTTGTCAAATCGACGACAGCTTCCTGGCGTTACGACATCAATCTGATGGCGCTACAGAAATGCGGATCGCCGCGACAGATTATCTGCAAACTACCTTCGGCAAACGAGTTGCGCTCGCTCCGACGTTGTGACTCCCGCTTTGGCATGATCGCTGCACCTTGATAGGAGTGCTGAACAGGTCCCACGACGGGGCCCATCGGCTCCTCCCCCCGCACAGGAATTGCTGACATGACTTGGCTGACAAAATCGCTGCTGACCCTGACGCTCCTGACCACCGGCTCGCTGTCCACCGCTCAGGCTGACACCTACGAACACATCGACCAGTTGGCCCTGCGGATCGCCGGAAATGCCCGCCGCCTGATCCCGGAAACCCGGCACTACCGGCACACCCACGAGTACCGGCACCTGCTGTCGGACGCTCGCGACCTGGAACGCTTGGCCGACCACCTGCACGAGCTCGCTCACCATCACGGCAGCCTGCACCACATGCAGGCCGATGTCGCCTCGCTGGATCGCCGCTTCCATCACTTGGAGGACTTGATCGAATCGATCGAACGTCATTCGCGACACGGTCATGGGCATGTGCACGGTCATACCGAACATGTATGGAGTCTGCTGCATGCGATCGAAGACGACCTGCATCACTTGCAGGAAGACCTGCGGACGCTCTCCGGCACGGCCCGTCATCACAGCGGACGAATCGTGGTGCCGCAGCCGATCATCGTCGACCCACCGGTCGTCCATCCCCATGTCGACTCGCACCGGAGCCGCTGGGGCGGGTACAACCCTGGCTTCGATCGCCACCGCTTCGATGCCCACAGCTTTGACCGCCACCGCTTCGACCGCGGCCACGACGTTCGACGTGGTCGCCGTTCGTTCTCCATCGGCGGCGGCAGCTCGCGGATCACCTTCGGTTTCTAAAGCGAACCGTTTCCAGAACGGCATCACGCCGGCGTCCCAGCCACCGAGGCTGAGTGGTTAGAATGAGTCCGCCCGGATCACGTTCGTGATAATTCCCGTCGACCGGGCGTGACTGAATCACCCTGACCGAGGCTCCGCTAATGCTCCCCGTGCTCCGCAACTTCTTTGTTTGTTCTCTGGCCGTACTCGCGTTTCCGCACGCATCGGTCTTCGCGCAAGACGTCGCCATCGGCGAGCTCGATCCGGAGATGCGGCTGAGCAGCAAGTCTGCCGACGGCCTCGAGTGGTACGACGTGACGCAGTGGGGCGTGGAAGGCCGCATCTTGCCGGACCAGCCGCGCGAGCGTTGGTTCGATCGGCTGCCTGCGGCGGCCGAAGGCCATGTGACCAGCAACGTCTGGAACCTCAGCCGCGATAGCGCCGGCATGATGGTGCGGTTCAAAACCGACGCGACCACCCTGCACGTGCATTACAAGCTGCGCAAGAGCAACCTTTCGATGGTTCACATGCCGGCCACGGGGGTCAGCGGCGTCGACCTGTACGCTCGCAACGCCGCCGGCGACTGGCGCTGGGTGCAGGTGGCACGGCCGGGATCCCAGGAAGTGAAGACGCAGCTGGTCAGCGGACTGGCGCCGGGCCTCCGTGAATACGCCGCCTACCTGCCGCTGTACAACGGCGTGGAATTCATGAGCATCGGGGTCCCGCCGGGAAGCCACTTCGAAGGCTTGGCCCCCCGCGGCAAACCCATCGTGTTCTACGGAACCAGCATCACGCACGGGGCCTGTGCCAGCCGGCCCGGGATGGTCCACACGGCGATCCTCGGCCGCCGCTTCGACCACCCGGTGGCGAACCTGGGTTTTTCGGGTAACGGCCGCATGGACAAGGCGGTCGGCGAGTACCTGGCCCAGGTCGATGCCGCCATGTACGTCATCGATTGTCTGCCCAACATGAACGCCGAAGCGGTGTCGACCAAATGCGTCCCGCTGGTCCGCCAGCTGCGGGCCGCTCGCCCCGATACGCCCATCGTGTTGGTCGAGGATCGACGCAACACCAACGACTGGATCCTGCCCGCGCGGCATGAGCACCACACGCGCAATCACGCGGCCTTGAAAGCCGCCTACCAGCAATTGGTCGACGAGGGCGTCGGCGGGCTGCACTACATCCCCGGCGACCACCTGTACGGCCGCGACGGCGAGGGAGCGACCGACGGCTCCCACGCCAACGACCTGGGCTTCATGCGTCAGGCCGACGCGTTCGAACCCGTGCTACGCGCGGCTTACACCCAGGTGGGTTCCCAGCCGGGCCGGTAAGCCTTGCGGACATAGGCGTCGGCCGGCGGAAGGTTGGTGACCTGCGCCGCGTCGGCGTTCCACTCGAGCGGTTGACCGGCAAAACGGACCGCGATGGTTCCCAGCAGAACCGTTTCGGTCAGCGGTCCGGCGTAGTCGAAGTGCGACGTCGTTTTGCCCTCACCGCGGCACGCGTCGGCCCACTGAGTGTAGTGGTTCACGCTTTCGACGACCGGCAAATCCTGCGACGCGAAACGCTCTTCGGGGAACATCACGGGTTGGGCGTAGTGCGGGATGACCATCGAACCTTTCTCACCGACCAACACCGACCCGGCTCCGGGCAGTTTGTAGTCCTGGGGCACATCGCCCAGGGCTTCACGCGGCGGCCGCACGTCGACGCCGTCGTACCAGGTGACGGGGATCGTGTCGGCCGCGGTGTACTGCGTGCCGGGAAAGACGTACCGCACGGTCGCCCAATCGGTCCACGACTCGGGATACATCGCCGGCGCCTCGGCAACCAGTTTGGTTGGCGCGGTCAGCTGTAAAGCTTTGAAGACCGGGTCCAGGATGTGGCAACCGAAATCGCCCAGTTGCCCGGTGCCATAGTCCTGCCAGCCGCGCCAGCGGAACGCGTGGTACATGTCTGCCTTGTAGGGTCGCCGCGGGGCGACGCCCTGCCACAGATCCCAGTCGACGTGGCTGGGCACCGGATCGCTGCCGGTCGGCCGAGCCAGGTGCCGTGGCCAGCGGGGGTTGCCGCCCTGCCAAGCGTGAACCGATTTGACCTTGCCGATCACGCCTTCGTGCACGCGGCGGACGGCTGTTCGGTACGCCGAATGCGATTGAATCTGATTGCACATCTGCGTGACCGCGTCGTACTTGGCCGCGGCCAAACGCATCTGACGAGCTTCATGCACCGAATGCGTCAGCGGCTTCTGACAGAAGACGTGCATCTTCTGATGCATCGCCGCCATCGAAATCGGCGCGTGCATGAAGTCGGGCGTTGAAACCAGCACGCCCTGGATGTCCTGGGACTCATCCAGCAGTTTGCGCCAGTCGGCGTACTGCCGGGCCGCCGGATAACGCTCGGCGGCGCGGCCGAGGTGTTCTTTGGAACTGTCGATGTCGCACAGCGCGACGACCTCAACGTGCGGACTGGCCGCGACGCCCAGCAGGTCGCTCCAGCCTTTGCCGCCGGTGCCGACACTGGCGATGCCCATCCGGCTGTTGGCACCGTAAACGCGGGAATACTGTAGCGCCGGCAGGGCCAAAGCGGTCCCGGCAACGGCGGCGGTTTTCAGGAAGGAACGACGATCTGGCGAAGCGACCATGGGCAGGATTCCGTACAGGCGGGAAAAACAAAGCAAAGGGAAGGGCACCGATTCTAACCCAAACCACCACCGGTTGCCGCACTTTGCCCGCAACCTTTATGACTCCGCCAAAATCTATGTTAAAAACCTTTTTACTCCCCTCTCCCCCGAAGCCTGGCGAGCCTAAGCGAGTCAGGCTTCGGGGGAGAGGGGCCGGGGGTGAGGGGGAATGCAACGCAGCACTGCAAACCGTCCAGCACAATCGCTCCATGGACTGCGGCAACACGGTATCGTCGTTCCGTACAGCCGACTCCGAAAGCGGCCATTTCATCCGGTGCAAGAAGTCATACAAATGCACCGGAGCTCCCTTCCCCCGGCTCCCTTCCGCCCATCCTGGGTAAGTGGATCTTGGCCAGGGCCGGCAGAGAGAGGGCAAACGTCGAGATACAATAATTTTCCCAAATCATCCCTGCCTCCTGCTTAGAATGGCGGCGGGAACCGCTCCCTACACTATCGCTCGCCTCTCGCTTCCCACCGCCCAATCGCCATGAACCATGCCCGCCCCCGCGTTCGCGCTACGCTGCCGCTCGCCGTATTCCTCGCCACGCTGCTCGGCCTCCTATCCGCCGCCTCGAACGCGCCGGCGGCGGATCGGCCGCCGAACTTCATCGTGATCTTTTGCGACAACCTGGGCTATGGCGACATCGAACCGTTTGGCTCTCGCCTGCATCGCACTCCGAACCTCAATCGCATGGCTCGCGAAGGCCGCAAGTTCACGCACTTCTGCGTCACCGCCGGCGTCTGCACGCCCTCACGCGCGAGCCTGATGACGGGCTGCTACTCCCAGCGAGTCGGCCTGCACACCAATCCCCGCGACGGCTGGGTCCTCCGCCCCGTCTCGCCCTATGGCCTGCATCCTCAGGAAGAAACCATCGCCGAAGCGCTCAAACAACGCGGCTACGCCACCGCCATCGTCGGCAAGTGGCATCTGGGCGACCAACCTCCATTCCTGCCCACCCGCCACGGCTTCGACTGGTTCTTCGGCGTGCCCTATTCCGACGACATGACGCAGCGCACCTGGACCGACGGCTCCGAGTGGCCGCCGCTGCCGCTGATGGAAAACGAGAGCGTGATCGAAGCTCCCTGCGACCGCGACGGCTTGACCCGGCGCTATACCGAGCGAGCCATGCAGTGGGTCGAAGCGAATCGCGACCGGCCGTTCTTTCTGTACTTTCCGCAAGCCATGCCCGGCAGCACGTCCAAGCCGTTTGCCAGCCCCGAATTCAAAGGCCGCAGCCGAAACGGTCCCTGGGGCGACGCCGTCGAAGAACTGGACTGGTCGCTGGGCGTGATGCTGCAGCAGCTGCGCAAACTCGGCTTGGCCGAAAACACGTTGGTGATCTGGACGAGCGACAACGGCGCCCCGCTGGCCCGCGATCCCGAGGACCCACGCCGCGGTTCCAACAGGCCCCTACACGGCCGCGGCTACACGACCAGCGAAGGTGCCTTCCGCGTGCCCACGATCGCTTGGCAGCCGGGTCGCGTTCCGGCGGGAACCGTCTGTGATTCGCTGTGCACGACCATGGACCTGCTGCCCACCCTCGCCGCCCTGGCGGACCGGCGTCTGCCAGCCGATGAGAAGAATCTATCACTAGGCGAGAGAAATCTACCGCGTGACGGCGGAAATCTTCCAGCCGATGAAAGGAAACGTGCGACTGGTGGCACAAAGCTCTCAGGCGGTGACAACGGGGCAGACCGGCGCCGAATCATCGATGGTCATGACATCTCGGGGCTGCTGTACGATGCGGTCCCCGGCGAGTCGCCCTACGAGGCGTTTTACTACTACGCCCAGGATCAACTGCAAGCGGTGCGCAGCGGGCCGTGGAAATTGTTCCTGCCGGTGAAGGCGTCGCGGCATCCGCACTTCGATGCCCGCACTCCGCCACAGCCGCTGCTGTTCAACGTGGTCGAGGACATCGCTTGCGAGCACAACGTCGCAGCCCAGCACCCGGACGTTGTGGCGAGCCTGCAGCGGCGGGCCGAGCAGGCGCGCGAGGAGCTCGGCGATCGCGGCCGGCCCGGACGAGGTCAACGCCCCGTGGGCCGCATCGCCAAAGACGCCGAACCCGCCGCGTTGACACTGTCCCCGGTTCCCTGAGCCGTTTGGGCGACAGCCCCGGTTCCCCAAATTGAAATCGTTTTCTCCCCTCTCCCCCGAATCCTGGCGAGCCTAAGCGAGTCAAGATTCGGGGGAGAGGGGCCGGGGGTGAGGGGGATCGCCGTTTCCGACACACCCAACAATAAACTAACAAACCGGGGCTATCGCCCAAACGGCTCAAAACCTAGCTGCCGATGTTGGCGATGAACATCAGCAAGCCGACGATGATGACGCACACCGCACAGGCGGCGAGAAATCCGACGACGTCTTTCACCGTCGGTTTGACGAACTCCCAGTCCGACGCCGGGAACAATTTGCGCCGGGATGACGAGAACGGTTTGCCATACGCTCGCTCCAGGGCCAACCGATCGGCCTCGGGGTCCGCCAACACGGGCGTGTTCATCTTGGCGTAGAACCGCGTCAACGCATCCAGATGACCGCGCGGCGTGATGTAGCTGAGCAGCAACAGGACCAGGAAGGGCATCAGCAACCGGGGCGGCAAGCGGAGCGTTTCCAGCGTCGCTTTGGAAACACCCGATAGATCGATTCCCATGGCCGAGTACATCAACAGGTCGACGTTCAACGAGCCGACGCCGTACTTCAGACCTTCCTGCCGGTACACGCGCACATCGCCCTCGTCGGTGGTCCAAGCGTCGACCAATTTGCGTTCCTGCCGGCCCACCGGACGCGTGCCCTCGCGCCAGTAGATTCCCTGACCGCCGCTGACCATCGTGATGGTGATCGGTTCGCCCAGGACGGCCTCTGGTGGAGCCGTGCCGGTGCGGCGTGAACCGTCGTCGCCGCCCGTTTCGAGCCAGGCTTCGTAGCGAGCCACATCGGCCGCGGTGGCCGGCCGCTCGAACGTTTTCTCGACCACGTTGGTGGTCGTCGACAGCGCGGGCTCCGAACGCAAACCGGGGTTGGCCAGCGGAACGGCCACGGGCAAGATGAAGAACACCAACAACGAGAACAGGATGGTGCCCCACACGGCGTAGCGGTTGACGCGCCGCCAGTACATCCCAAGCCAGAACGGTGCGGCGAACAGAATGGGCAACTCCATCGCCATCTTGAACTGAGCGAACACGTCGCCGATCAACAGCGCGAACGTGGCCGCGCCGACGATGATCACCAGCCCCGTCAAACGCCCCACGCGAACGTACGTACGCTCGTCGGCGTTGGGATTCATGTACGCGGCGTACACGTTTCGCACCACCAGACCCGAAGTCACGATCATGTAGGTATCGGCGCTGCTCATCATCGCGGCCAGCAGGCAGGCCAACATCAATCCGACCAGTCCCAGGTTCAGCGGTCCCAGGATCTCGCGAGCGGCCACACCCCAGACGCGGTCCGGGTTGGCCGCGATTTCGGCACTGCCGGCCAGCAGGGCCAACGCGATCAAAGCGGTCAGCGCCCAGCCGGCGGTGCACAGTCGCTTGAGAAAATTACCCACGACCAGACCGATCCGGGCCTCGTCTTCGGTCTTGGCCGACCCGCCGCCGGTGGCGATGAAGTGCGGTTGGACGACGATCCCGATCATCGCCAACAACGTCAGCGAAACGATGTACTGAATCGGAAACTCGCCGCTGCTCGGTCCGGCGAACAAACTGAAGTGGTCTTCGGAGACCCGCTGGTGCATGATCCGAAAGCCGTCCATCAAGCCTCGTTGGCCTTCGCCGCCAAAGCGTGCGGCCAGCGCCCACAGGCCATAGGGGATCAGCAGCACCGACAACAGAATAATGAACAGGCCCTGAATCAAATCGGTCCAGTAGGCGGCGGTCAATCCGCCCAGCACCCCGTACAACACCACGACCACGGCGATCGCCGGGACCAACGTGTACTTCAGCTCCCATCCGAACAGTCCGGTTTCGAAGCCCAACAGCGGCACGGCGAACGCGGCGATCGCCGAAAACATGGTCGACAGATAAACCATGTAGAAGACGATCGCGAACGCCGTGTACGCGGCTCCCAGTGCCCGCGACTCGTACCGCTCGACGAACCAATCGCCGAGCGTCAGGTGACGCATGCGGCGGTACCACACGGCCGTGATCCAGTACACCGGCGTGACGAACAACCACATCAGGGCCGACCACACGCCGCTCAACCCGCTGCTCCACGCCGTGCTGCCCACCTGCACCGGTTCGTGGGCGCCGGTGCCCGCGCCAAAGGCCGCGAAGGTCTGCAGCAGTTTGCCAAAGCCGCGGTTGCCCATGAAGTAACCTTCCTGGTCGCGCACCCGCCGCATCGCCCACAACCCGATCCCAATCATGACCAGGAAGTAGCCGACCAGCACCGCGTAATCAATCGTTGTCATATTCGATGGCTTCCTGAAGCAACACTCTCCCTCTGGGAGAGTCGGGCTCTCAGGCCCGGAGAGGGCGTACACCAGGGCCCGATCATGATCGAACACGCGGCCACTTTCAAACCCTCCCCCCGGTAAACCGCCTTCCATTCGCCTCGCCCGGCGATCGGTTATCATGCAGAACCAGCACGAACCTGCAAATGCGCTCGTCAGCTTTTCTCTCTCCCTGCCGCCGATGATCCACCCGCAAGCACGACAGGACGAGCCCTCCACCCACCCGTCGCTGTTGGCTCGCGCTGCCGGCGGGGGCCCGCAGGCCTGGCAGTACCTGGTCCAGATCTACGGACCGATCGTCTATCGCTGGATCCGCCGCTGTGGACTGCAACCGGCCGACGCGGCGGACGTGATGCAGGACACGTTCCTGGCCGTTTCCGGAGCGCTGCACCGCTTCGATCACTCGGCGGCTGACGCCAGCTTCCGCGGGTGGTTATGGACGATCGCTCGCAACAAAATGCGTGACCTGCAGCGCCGCCAGAGCCAGCGTCAGGAGCTGGACGGCAGCGTGGCCCGGAGAAAACTCGACGACATCCCCGCAACCGACATCCCTACAGCCGACGGCCCCGCAACCGACGACTCGCCAGCCGCCGCGCCGCAGCCACCCAGTGCCGTCGACGAGGATTCCCAGTTGCTCCGCTGGCGGGCGCTGCAGTGCCTGCGTCAATCGATCGAACCGCGCAGCTGGCAGATGTTTTGGGAAACGACCGTCATCGGCCGGCCAGCCGGCGACGTTGCCCAGGAGATGCAGGTCAGCCGCTGGGCGGTTTACAAAGCCCGCACGCGGGTCCTGGAGCGTTTGCAGCGAGAACTGAAGGATTTGCTCTGACCGACGAGAAAAAGTCGCTTTTTTTCGCCGGCCTGTCCAATCGCGCCGTTGTGTGAAGTGCTCACGGTGACAGCGGTTCGTACCGCCTCGCCACGTCGCACCTCGTACCGCAGAGAACCAGACCATGATCGCAACCACGACGCAATGCTTGACCGCAGCGCAAATGCAGGCGCTCGTCGACGGCCGGCTGTCGCCCGACCAGTCCGATTCGCTGATCCAGCACGTCGACAGCTGCCACGAATGCCGCGAGCGGATCGAAGGATTGGATTCGGAAAACGTCGCCAGCACCTCGTGGTCGCTGCCGGCCGAACCGTCCCTCGCGGTGGATTCGGAGTGCGAGCTGGCGATCGGCAACCTGGTGCGTCAAAGCCCGCCGGCGGATCGGATCGGACCGCTCGAGGAATCGATGCAGCTGGGCCCCTACAAGCTGCTCGGGACGCTTGGCCAGGGCGGGATGGCCGCGGTGTGCCTGGCGATGCATCAACGCTTGAACCGCAAATGCGCGATCAAGTTCCTGCCGCGTCACCGTGCCAGCGACGCGGATTGGCTGCGGCGTTTCGATCGCGAGATGGTTACGGTGGCGGCTTTGGAACACCCGCACATCGTCCGTGCCACCGACGCCGGCCACGAAAACGGTTGGCACTTTTTGGTGATGGAGTATCTGCAGGGCATGGACGTCGGCCGCGTGGCCAGCACGCTGTCGCAATTACCCGTGGCCGATGCCTGCGGGATCGTGCATCAGGCCGCGTTAGGCTTGGCGTATGTCCACCAGCACGACCTGATCCACCGCGACATCAAACCATCCAATCTCATGCTGTGTCAGGGCGGCACGGTCAAGCTGTTGGATCTGGGGTTGGTTCTGGCCGGCGATGATCCGCTGGGCAGCGACGACCGGCTGACGACCGTGGGCCACCTGATGGGCACGATGCCCTACATGCCGCCGGAACAGCTGCTGGACAGCCGTAGCGTTTCGCAAGCCGCCGACGTGTATGCACTCGGGGCCACGCTGTACCGATTGCTGTGCGGCCGCACGCCCCATCCGGCCCAGCGGGGACTGGCCAGTCAAGTCTTGGCGATCACCCAGCAGAGCCCCCCGCCGGTGGACCGCCTGCGCGGCGACTGCCCTGAAGAGGTGTCGACGCTGGTGGGCGAGATGCTCGACCACGACGCAGCGAGCCGTCCCACGGCCGCTGAGGTTGCCGAGCGTTTAAAGCCGTTCGCGGCTGATGCCAAACTGAAGCGATTGGTCCGTCATGCTCAGCACAGCGAACCGGCCGGCGAGAACCTCGAGCCACCGTCTTGGATGCCGACGCCGGCCCGCGCCGTTGCCGCCCCGCCGGAGCGACCACGTCTGCGACGCTGGATGCTCGCCGGCGGCCTGCCGCTGCTGGTCCTGCTGGCCGGCTTCGTTATCAAGCTGCAAACCGAGCACGGCGACGTGACCATCGAGGGAGACGACGCCAACGCGGTCGTGTCCGTGCGCGATGGCGAAACCACGGTCGAACTCTCCCAAGCCGCCGGCGGTCAGCTCGGAACGTCCGTCGCCGCCGACAACGGGGCCGACAACCGCGTCTACCAAGGCCAGCCGCTGAGTTACTGGCTGGACTTGCTCCGGCGCGAGCAGGACGTGGAACAGTTTGCCGAGGCGATGAACGCGGTGGAAATGCTCTCTCGTGGCACAGACCAGCGTGTTGACGCTGCGGAAGCAACGCTATTAAAAGCTCGAGAACTCGGCGGGTTCGTGATCGGTCTTAGCAGCGATCCGTCGCGGGCTTTCATGGGTGATTTTCGTGTGTTATTCCGGCGTTACCTACCTGATCCAGGCCTGACGTTGTTGATTACCGAACTGCACGAAGGAAACCACAATAGCCGCTTGGCGACTCTAGCGGTTTTGGTCCCTGCTCAAACGCTTTTCCGCTCCGAGCTGACGGCGAGCACGAATCGCAGCGGGACGGAAACACGCGATTCACAAAGACTCTCGGCATCCGACAAGCAACAACTGCAGGAGCTGCTCGGCGGGCTGGAGAAAACGGTCCAGTCGCTGCAGGACCGCCCGGAAGACCGGGTCCATACCCTGGCTGTGGAAATGGCCGTTTCTTTGGCTGTGCACCTAGCATCTACTCACCTCGGCCCCGATCAGATACCCGATTGGACAGCCGCACCGATCGCTTCGCGTTTGCAGGAAAACCAGCAACGCTACAACCGATCGACAGAATACAAATCGCCCCTGGCAGCCAATCGTCCCAGTTGGCTGCCGACCTATGACTATCTGGCTTTTGCTCTCCGACACCAGGAAGAGGACCGCTTTCGCTTAGATGCTGACTTTGCAATCGCGTCTGCCGCCAATCATCACTTCTTTCAGGCCGATCGCGATATGGGTGAGCTGTTGAAGACGGTGGCAGCAGTCTACCCCGAGCATGAACGCGAACTGGCTGAGCAATTATTAGAATCGCTTCCAGCGATGCATCTATATCACGAGCAATTTGATGTATCGCTATATCACGAGCAATTTGATGTATCGGCCTCCGATCCCAGACGCCTGTCTTCTCATACCGTTTACTGGATGCAGGCAATCGAACGAATCGTCGCCGAACGCGAACTGACCGATCGCGCACTGACGGCGATGATACATGCCAAAGAAAGGTTACAAAAGCGCGATAGCGGTGTTGCCCAAGAGCTGCTCGCAGCGATTGACCAAGCACTTTACGTCCTTCAGCAGCGCTCGGACGGTAAGCCACCCACGGAGCAAGAAGGTGGCGAGATGAAAACCGATCCTTCCCTATCCTCTTCTGGTTCGCCTTACACGGCGAGCGCCCCCAGCGATGCGTCCCCAGCCGACAACCGCGTTTACCAAGGCCAGCCGCTGAGCTACTGGCTGGACCTGCTCCGACGCGAACAGGACGTCGACCGCATCGCCGACGCGATGAACGCGGCGGAAATCCTTTCGCGTGGTACGGACCGGCGTGGGGACGCCGCAAGGGTGACGCTAATGAAAGCCCGGGAGCTGGGGGGATACGTGATCGGCAGTCGCGGGTTCGGTGCGGGTTCCAGTAATCAAGACCCGTCCGGAGTCTTTATGGGTGATTTCGTGGAGACATTTCCACAATACATGCCCGATCCGGGCCTGCCATTGCTGGTCGCCGAACTGCATGAGGGAAACCTCAACAGTCGCCTGGCAGCTCTGTTCGTGTTGGCAACGGAAAAGGGTCCGTACCTAGGGGAGCAACCGGGGATCTCCCGTAACGAGAAACAGGGACGCCTGCATCAACACCTGGCGGCCGACCAGCAATTGCTGCAGCGATTACTCACCGGGCTGGAGAAAACGGTTCAGTCGCTCGAACAGCGTCCGGCAGACCGGATCCACACCCTGGCCGTGGACACAGCCGTATCCCTAGCGATGCAGTTGGCCTCGCAGCACCTCGGTCCCGACCAAACGCCTGATTGGATCGCCGCACCGATCGCCCAGCGTCTGGAGGATTATCAGAAACGCTATCGCCAATGGGTCGATGGCACGCTGACCGTCATCGACGGCGGACAGGGCATGAGCAACGGTGTGTCACGCCCGGTCTGGTTGCCGAACTATGACTTTCTGGCCTACGCGCTGGCGAACCGCACCGAAGACCGCTTTCAACTGGACGCCGACTTTGTGATCGCCTCGGCAACGCATGCCGCGATCCTTCAGATGGATCGTTCGATGAATGCTCTGCTGGAGCAGGTGGCCGAAGCGTATCCGGACCACCACCTCCAGCTGGCCGAACAGCTGCTCGGCCGGATTACCGAGATGTCCTTCCACGGCGGGCCCATCAGCGGCGGAGGACCCTACGATCCCAATGCGACGCACTGGACACTGGTCCCGCACGTGGAGTACTGGCAGCGAGCGGTCGAGCGAATCGTCGCCCAGGACGAACTGAGCGATCGAGCAATGCCGGCACTGCTCGACTGGAAAGGCAGGCTCGAAGGGCTCGAGGGTGGTGCTCCGCAGGCGTTGCTTGAAACCATTAAAAAGGCCATCCCTATTTTGAAAGAGCGGTGGACCGAGAAGCATTCGCAGCAAGGCGGCCCCGCGACCACCGGCGGGTTGTTTTGATCCTGTGGTTCGAGCGAACTGAGCCGCAAGCGAGTGCCTCGGGCCTAGAACCGCTATTCCAATATTTGCTCCCCTCTCCCCGCCGGTTTGGGCAAGTGGTGCTTGCCCAGGCCGGCGGGGAGAGGGGAGAAAGTGATCTTGTTTCTGACGAGTTTTTGATCGGCAAGAAGCCATTAACGAGTCTTCTCCGGGAGAGTCGAACTCTCAGGGTTTTGCCGAGAGATTCCTGCCGACGTGCTTATCGCCTAAACGGCTCAATAAATCGACAGCCGGTCACGTCCCCGGCTTACGCGATCAACCGGTACGTCAGAGCGGCCAGGGCGGCGCCGATGACCGGGCCGACCACCGGAACCCAGGCGTAACTCCAATCGCTGTCGCGTTTGCCCGGCACCGGCAACAGGGCGTGCACGATCCGCGGCCCCAGGTCGCGAGCCGGATTGATCGCGTAACCGGTCGTCCCGCCCAGCGAGAGGCCGATACCGAAGACCAACAGCGCGACCGTCAAGTATCCCAGCGATCCCAGCCCCAGTCTCGGGTCGGTGTCCGCTGGCGTCTCGCCCATCATCAAGCTGGGCGTGACGATCAAAAAGATCGGCAGGATCAACGCGAACGTGCCCACCACCTCGCAGAACAACGCTTGCGGCAACTTGCGGACGTTCGGTGCCGTACAGAAACAAGCCAGCTTGGCGTCCGCGTCCTCGGACAGACCGAAGTGCTCGCGGTAGAACAGGTACACCAATGCGCCGCCGGTCATCGCGCCGGCCATCTGTGCGACCAGATAACTCAGGGCCGCCATCACCGGGATCTTTTCGGCCAACAGCATCGCCACGGTGACGGCCGGATTGATATGAGCGCCGCTGAAATCGCCTGCACAGAACGCGCCGACAAACACGGCGATGCCCCAGCCCGCGGTGATCACGATCCAGCCGCCGCCGTGCCCCTTGGTACGCGCTAACACGACGTTGGCGACCACGCCGTTGCCAAACAGGATCAACATCATGGTTCCGATGAACTCAGCCACAAACGGCGACATACGCAGGGTCCTCGATCAGAAATCTAATTGTGCATCAGGAAGTGTTTCGCGGTGGCCTTGAACTGGGCAACTTGTTCGTCACACCAGGCGGGGTCCCGATCCAGTTCGCCAGCCATCAACCGGGCGACCGCGGGAGCGATCTCGACGGCCACGGGAGAATTTAGGAACAAGCTGCGTGTGCGCCGAGCCAGCACGTCCTCGACGGTCCGAGCCGCCTCATTGCGTACCGCCCAGACCACGTCCGCGGGGCACACCGGCAGCGCCGGATGCAAGGGCTCGGCCCACGCCGGTTGTTCCTTTTCCAGCAATTTTAATTCGGCCAGATCGGCTCCGTAGTACGCTCGCGGACCCGAGGGCAACGATTCGGTCGCGCCGTGGATCGGCAACTGTTTGGTTTGACAGGAGCCGGCCGACACCCCCGTCTGCTCGATCACCCGGTCCACACAGTCCTCGGCCATCTTGCGCACGGTCGTCCATTTGCCACCGGTGATGGTCAACAACCCCGAGTCCGAGGCCCGGATCACATGGTCGCGGGACAGGGAGGCGGTCCGCGCGGATTTGTCGCCTTTGACCAAGGGCCGGATCCCAACAAACACGCTCAACACATCGGTTCGCCTGGGCACCTCGGAAAGGAACTCGGCGGTCGTGTCCAGCAGAAACTGAATTTCCTGCTCCTGGGCCGAGGGCTCCAGTTCTACATTTTCGATTGGCGTGTCGGTCGTGCCAACGACGACATGGTCGTGCCAGGGGATCATGAACAGGACGCGTCCATCGGAGGTTTCCGGGACGATCAAGGCCGTGTCGCCGGGAAAGAACGAACGGGGCAGGACGATGTGCACGCCTTGGCTGGCCGCCAGCATCGGTTGACAGTCGGCCTCGTCCATCCGCCGCACGTCGTCGCAGAACGGTCCCGCCGCGTTGACCACACAGCGCGCGGCGATCTCCAACGTTTCACCGGTTTCCTGGTCCACCGCCTGCACGCCGGCGACCTTGTTTTGGTCGTCCTTGATCAGGCCCGTTACGGGAAAGTAATTCAGCAGGGTCGCGCCGTGTTCATCGGCCGTTTGAGCCATGTTGATCAACAGCCGCGTGTCGTCGAACTGGCCGTCGTGGTAGATCACGCCGCCGCGGTACTGTGCGGGACGCAGTGTCGGCAGCCGCTGGGCCGTCTTGGGTCCGGAAATGCCGTGCGAGCGACCAAACGAATTGCGTCCGGCCAATAGGTCATACACCTTCAGGCCCGCGCCGTAGTAGAACCGTTGCCAGCGGCTGCGACAGGGGATCAGAAACGGCATGTCGTGCACCAGATGCGGCGCGTTTTTCCGCAGCCGCGTGCGTTCGTGCAGGGCGTCGCGGACCAGGGTGAGATTGCCTTGCTGCAGGTACCGCACGCCGCCGTGAACCAGTTTCGTGCTGCGGCTGGAGGTGCCTTTGCCAAAGTCGGACTGTTCCAGCAACAACACGTCGATGCCCCGGCTGGCGGCATCCATCGCGATGCCCACGCCGGTCGCCCCGCCGCCGATGACGACCAGGTCCCAGGGCGTTTCTCGGGCGGCAACTCGCTCGAGGGCTTGGCTTCGTTTGGTCAGCACGCGTAGAACCTCCGGCGCGGTGAATCGACAAGTCAGGTTGGGTACCGCAAACCCCAGCAACCGGTCCGACACCGGCCCGAGGGCACAAGCTTAACATCGCCGCCCCGCTCGTGCACCGCCATAACCCGTTCGGCAACGCGAACTTCGACAAAGCCTGCCCGAGGCTCGGGAACTCACCCGGATCGGCTTGAGGAACTGGTGGAGATCTGGGAGTGGCTCAATAGCGAGATGAAGGAGTCCCGAAGGGACGGCAGGATGTAGCCACGGGCTCGCGCCCAATGCCATCTACTTTCACCATCGCTTGCGATTGAAGCGTTAGCGGAGCGGCGCAAGCCGCCCGGTGTGTGAAGGT
>NZ_WIAD01000004.1 GCF_009618275.1 Roseimaritima sediminicola | reverse complement strand
TGGGCGCGAGCCCGGGGAAACGCATGCGCAAACCATCCGCCAAGCCCTGGAAGGGCGACATGGATGAGGCCATGCCAAACGTGCGAAGGCGGCCGGAGCATTTTATGTCGTCCCTCCGGGACTTGCGCCGCGGTGGGGGGCGGCACCCCAGGCTCGCGCCTGGGGCTACCACATGTCGCCACGCTGTGGCTGCTGCGCCGCGGTCTCGATCGGACGCCCGGCGGGAACGGGGGCTATCGCCCAAACGGCTCAGGAGGCCGGGCGACTTGACGACACGTTGTGGCTACCACGCCGCAGTCTCGATCGGACACCTGGCGGGAACCGGGGCTATTGCCCAAACGGCTCAGGGGGCCGGGCGACTTGACGAGACGCTACGGTTTTTCGCGTGCTTTGCTTACTGAAAACCGTTGAGTCTTGCTTTGCGTTGTCCTGCCTCGCCCTCGCTGAATGTGCCGCTGGTCCTGCTGCCGGTGTGTCTGCTCGGGGCGGTGGCGACGGCCGTGGTTCTGGTAGCGTCGTTGCCTTTGATGGTCGCTGTGCTATGGGCCGTTTGGACGGCGGCCGTCAGCTGGTTGGTCCTGGCCGCGGGCTGGATCGCCATTGCCCATCGCTTGCCCGGTTCGCTGGACCGAGGCCTCGGCAAGCGGTTGGTCGATTTTTGGATTCCGTTTGTCGGCGGGCTCTGGGCCGCTCACCTGTACGTGCTGTGGGTCGCCGGCCGGACGGTCTGGTTCTACTTGGCCATCTGCTTTGGAGCCGACGCCCAGCAGTGGCTCGGCAGCGGCGGTGTGACGCGGCACCTGCCCCTGTTCGTGCCCGGCGTAGCCACGATTCTCGTCAGCTGTCTGGCGGTTCGCGCAGCGGTTTCGCTGCTGCGGCGGCGACAATTGCCGGCCCGCTGGAGCCGCGTGGTGACGGCATCGGCCGCCGCTGTCCTGCTGGTCGGCTGGGTCGGCGGAGACCGCCTGCCGCCGCTGGCCCACGCGCCGCAGCGGTTGCCCGCCGGGTGGCAGCGGCAACTGCCCACGCTCGATGCCCGGCCGCAAGCGGAACCCCGTTCTCTCGAACGCGAGCCTTCGCAGAACATTGTGTTGGTCGTGATCGAATCGCTGCGGCCCGACGCGGTGGAGCCTGAGACGATGCCGTTCCTGAGCCGGTTGGCCGAGCAGGGAACGTCCTTTCCGGAACACTACAGCGGCGCGAACAGCTCGCTGCCGGGATTGTTTTCCCTCTTGAACGGGTCGACGGCCAGTGGGGCGGCCGAGCACCTGGCGGCTCAGCGGCCACTGCGGCTGCTGGAAGCGATGCGGCAGTCGGGCCGCGAAACGGTGTTGATCGCCGGCGGCGAACCCTCGGGGGACGCGGCCTGGGGCAGGATGCTTTCTCCAGCGCATTTCGATCGTTGCCTCACCCGCTCCCATGCCGATTGGTGGCAGGGCGATCGCTGGGCTGTCGAGCAGCTGAGCTGGGCCGTCGAGCAGCGACGCGATGACGGCAACCGCAAGCCGATGTTCGCCGTCGTCTTCCTGACCGCGACGCACTTCGCTTATGAAACCGATACCGCCGGCGACCCGCGGTTTCAGCCGCAGGCTTCGGATGCGATGCTGTTGTTGCCGGCCGACCCGCTCAGTCGCCGCGGTGTGGCGATCGCCAACCGCTACCGCGCGTGCGCGTTTCGGCTGGACCAGATCCTGCAAAGCCAGCTCGCGCATCTGGTCGATCAGGATTTGATCCTGGCGGTCACCGGAGACCACGGGCAATCGCTGTACGACGACGGTACGATCGCGCACTGGAGCCGGTTGAGCGACGCGCAGACGCGGGTTCCCTTTGTGATCGCCGGTGGAGACGCCCGGGCGCTGCGTATCGACCATCCGACGGTGCACGCCGATGCGGCCGCGGTGCTGGCCGGATTGGCCCGCGGCCGCGTGGAGCTGCCGCGACCCCGACCGCTGCTGCTGGTGCAAGCCAACCCGATCGCCGCTTATGAGGACTGGGTGATCGTCGATGGAGCTTCGCGCAGTGCCTGGCGACGCTACGAGGACCACACCGAGTTTGTCGGCGGGATCGACCGCCGCGGCCGCTTGCTGTGGTAATGTGTGGCAGAGGGCCAAGTTAGTCCCGGAGGGACGGCAGGTTGTAGCCACGGGCGTCAGCCCGTGGAATGGGAAATGATAGGACCGTTCAGTCCCGGAGGGACGGCAGGAACTGCATTCCTGTCGTCCCTCCGGGACTAGCCGAAGCGTGGAGCTACAGATCCATGGGCTGGCGCCCATGGCTACAGCCTATCGCCACCTCGTGGCTGCTGCGTTCGGATACCGCAGGCCATACATCGATTCCGCCGGAGTCAGTGAAATTGAATTTGCGTACGCGTATCGCCGACCGTGTGGTGTTGCTGCCGTCGACCGATGAGATCGAACCGGGCACTCAGCAGCGGGTCGAACTGCAGGCGGGGCCGTATGGACGGATCGAAGCGTTCGTGCACGCCGAACAGGGGCTGAGTGAAACGAAGCCGCGGCTGTTGGTGATCAAGTTGCCGGGAACCGGCGGGCGGGCGGAACGTTCCAGCCAGTTGCCGGTGAACTTTCTGGACGAGGTGCACGCCGAGGTGTGGACGTGGAACCCGCCCGGCTATGGTCGCAGCCCGGGGAGAGCCTCGTTTGCGAACCTGCCAGCGGCGGCGCTGGATTTTTTTGATGCTGTGGTCCAGCGGCGACGCGGCGAGCAGACGCGGGTGTGGGTGATGGGCAACAGCCTAGGCTGTGCCAGCGCCCTGTATCAAGCGTCCCAGCGAGCGGTCGATGGTTTGATCCTGCGCAACCCGCCGCCGTTGGTGCAGACCATCCCGCATGTCGCGCTGCGGCACCGCGCGGCGCTGCTGCATCCGCTGGTCCGGCCCGTGGCCCGCTGGATCTCGTCGGGCATTCCCGCCGAGATGGACGCTTTGGAAACGGCGCCGAAGTGCGACATGCCCGCGGTGTTTATCCAGGCCGAGTGCGACACGATGGTTCCGCCGGCTCTGCAGCAATTGATCCGCGACGCTTACGCCGGAGAGATTCGTTTGGTGCGCTGGGAAGGGCTCGAGCACCACGAGATGCCCGAAGAGTCGCAACTGGAAGAGCTGGGCGAAGCGGTCGGGTGGCTGATGGAGCAGTGTCGCCTTTCGCTCCGCGAAAGTAGCTGAGCGTCGCCTTTCGCTCCGCGAAAGTAGCTGAATGTCGCCTTTCGCTCCGCGAAAGTAGCTGAGCGTCGCCTTTCGCTCCGCGAAAGTAGCTGAGTGTCGCCTTTCGCTCCGCGAAAGTAGCCGAGCCGTTTGGGCGATAGCCCCGGTTTGGGGAGGCTTTCACAGGCTGGAAGCCTATGCCACTGGTTCACAGGCTGGAAGCCTATGCCACTGTTCGGCTACGGGCACGGCCACTAGTTGGCGGTCGTTAGGGCGGCGTCGTCGGTGTCGCGGGCTTCTTTCAGCATCTCGACCAGCTCGGGCAGGACCAGCGAGCCGGGCAGGGCGTAGCTGACCACGCGGCCGGCGCGAGCGATATTAATTCCCACGACGTTGCCTTGGGTGTCCAGCACCGGACCGCCGCACTGGTCCGGTTCCAGCACCGTGTCGTGCTGGATCACCCGCTCAAAACCGCTCAACCGCTGGCTTCGCTCGCCGTTGACGCGGGCATCGTTCTCGGATTCCTGCATCAGCGAAAAGTCGCGGATCTGGGCTTCGACCTCCACCGTCGTGTCGTCGCGCTGGAGTGTCAGCCGCACGATCTCGCCGGGGTACATGCCTCGCAGCGCTTGGATCACTTGTTTCTGTCCGGCTTCGTCCTTGCCATTGATCGCGACGATGCGGTCGCCGGGCAACACCCCAGCTTCGTCCGCTCCGCTCGAGGGCCAGACGCCGTCGACCAACGCCAAGCCCTGTTGGTCGTTGCGAAGGGCCACGCCCAAGCGGCCCACGTGCCCGACGCTCCGCGGTTGCGAGCCCATCACGCCCAGGCCGATGGGCGCGTCGCCGCGACCGGCACTGATCAGAAAGCTGCCGATCTGGGGTTCGTCGGTGGCAAACTGGACCCGCGGCAGGCCGCGAACTTTATCCACCTGCAGCAGCGCCAGGTCGACCGCACGGCGAACCGCCGCGATCCGGGCCTGCATCAGGCGGCCATCGGGCAACCGGACGCGGATCGGATCGGCGCTCAATTCGCTGTGCTTCGTTAACACGTATCCGTCGGTCGAGACGATCGTTCCGAGCGCCACCGGTTTGCCGGCCGAGAGCACCTGGACGGTGGCGTAGCCGGCTTGCTGGGCCAGCGGAGCGATCAGACGCATCATCTGGCCGTTGTCGCGGCGGTTGGACATCCGCGATCCCAAGTGCGCCTTCATCCAGTCGGGCGTTCCCAGGTCCTCGGCCCAGACCGCTGGCGTGGGCAATACCGCTGACGTGGGCAATGCAAAAACGATGCCCAGGCAGGCGAGGCACAGTGATCGAAGCATGGTATTCACCGAGGTGCACAGGATGAGAGGTTGTGAGAAGCGCAAGCGAGGGTCGGCAATGTGGTCGTGAGGCTTGGTTCAATCGGAACGCGGATCGCGGCCGATCTCGACGATGACACGTTTGACTTGGCCATCGCGTCGCAGCCGGATCACCACGCGTTTGCCCGGCATGGTTTGGTCCACCGCATCTTTCAACGACTGGAAATCCGTGATCGCGTCCTGGCCAAATCGTTCGATGATGTCGCCGGCTTGGATCCCCGCTTGGTCGGCGGGAGAGCGACGATGGACCGAATCGATGATCGCCAGCTCGCTGTCCGGTGCCCCGCGAACGCCCAGGACAGGACGGAAACCCGGCAGGAATCCCCAGGCTTTGCCGGCACACAGATCGTCCCAGGAGTCGCTGTAGTGGTCGACCGGCACGTGCAGGTTGTCGGCCACGTCGTTACCGATTCGGCTGTGCACCGCGATCAAGCGGCCCTGCATGTCAAACAGCGGACCGCCGCTGTCGCCGCCGATCAACGCACAATCGGTGACGATTGATCCGGGCCGGATGCTCAGGATTCGTCCTACGCGGGTCACCACCCCACGATCGAGGTCGTAGCCGCCCGGATGCCCGGTCGCCACGCACCACATGCCCGGCCGCAGGTCTTCACTGGAACCCAGCGAGGCGTGGGGCCACGGCCTGCCGTCGTTCTGGCCCGGTTCGATGCGGATCAGCCCCGCGTCGACTTCGCGGTTCATGCCCAGGGTCCGGCCGGCGTAGGTGCGGCCGTCGGCGAACGTCAAACGCACCCGCAGGCCCGGTCGTTCGGCCACGTGGGCCGCGGTTAGGACAAACCCGTCGGGCGTGATGACCACGCCACAGCCCTGGGTATTGCCCGCCTCGTGGCCGTTGATCTGAACATTCACCGTGCATTCGGCGGCCAGCTCGGCGATCTTTTTTTGCTGCTGCTCCAGCGCCAATAATTCCTCCAAATCGGAGGGAACCTTGCCCTGGCGAATCAAACCGACCAACCGCTCGGGCGGCTGGACGTAGGTCAGTCCGTCGCTGGCCGAGCCGGTCAAGCTGGCCGAGCCGGAAGCAGCGGCAGTCGGTTCGGCCGGGGCGTCCGCCGGCGAGGGTTCCGCAACCACGTTCGCCGAAGATGCCGCTTGGTCCGTGGGCGACTGAGCAACCGCCGGCGGGACAGCTGGCAGCGGCGAAGCGATCAGCAACGCCGCGAGGAGCCACCTGCGGGGAATAAGGTACAACGACAGACCTGGCAAACGCATGGCGGCTCGGCGGTTCGGGGACTTTGGAATAAGCGAGTTCTGCGGTCTTGCCGCGGAAAGTTCGGTCCGGCTGGGGATCGGACAATTAGCCAGGATCGGTATACTGACGTTTTATTTTAACCATAAACCAACCCCCGGGTCCAAATTCTGGGCTCCGCGCACGCTCTCCGGATCACACTGACCATGTCCGCTGCAAATTCGTCCACCGCTTCTCGATTCGCCGCGGATGGTCGCGACAAGGCGAAGGACGCTGCCGGGCGGGCCCTGATCGTGGGCTGTGGGTACCTGGGGCTGCGGGTTGCGGACCGATTGCAGCGGGACGGCTGGCACGTCGCCGCGGTGACGCGTAAATCCGACCGGGCCAGACAGTTAGCCCAGCAGGGCATCGAACCGGTGCGAGCCGACTGGACCGACCGGGCCAGCCTGCGAGCGCTGCCGCCGCACGAGCGCATCCTGGTCGCGGTGGCCTACGACCGCGACAGCGGTGAGAGCCGGTTGGAGAGCCAGTACTACGGGTTTCGGAATCTGCTGCGGTCGACCGACCCCGGTGCCGATCTGTGTTACATCAGCACCACCGGCGTATACCACCAGGACGATGGCCGCTGGGTGGACGAGCGTTCACCATGCTGGCCGCGTTCGGAGTCCGCGAAGGTGCACCTGCAGGCCGAGGGGCTGTTGGGCGAGCTCCGCGGCGGTGGGGGCAGCGAGCGGCGGGGCGATCGGGGGGGCCATCCGTGGACCGTGCTGCGGCTGGCGGGCATCTATGGTCCGGGCCGGGTGCCGCTGGTTCGCAACGTCCGCGAGGGCCGGCCGATCCCGGCCGCGCCGGAGCATTACTTGAACCTGATCCACGTCGACGACGCGGCCGCGGCGGTGCTGGCGTGTTGGCAGGCTGGCCCCAAACAGCGTCGCCGTTATTATGTCGTCAGCGATGGCGCGGCGGTGCGTCGCCGAGACTTCTACGGCGAGGTCGCTCGGCTGAGCGGCTGCGATCCACCGCGCTTCGTGGCTCCCGAAGCGGGCTCGTCGGCGGGCCGTCGAGGCGGCAGCAACAAGCGCATCTGGAACGCTCGCCTGCGGCAGGACTTACTGCCTCGACTACAATTCGCCGACTACCGTGCCGGGCTCCGCGACATCCTGCGGGCGGAGTCCTGAACCGCGGGGGCCTAGACCGCGGGGTCCTAGACCGCGGAGTCCTGAATCATTGTGCAAACCCTGCCGGGGCTGTCGTCCCGTGCGGGCTCATTCGTTTTTCTCTTGTTACCGTGCTCGGATTTATCCAGCGGAGTCGAACACCTGATGCTGTCTCGCAAGCCGATGTTTCCCGGCGTAATCGAACTGAATTTCCAAGCGGGCGAAGTTTTCGGCTGCAATGTCTATCTGGTCTATGACAGCGACGAATGGTTGTTGATCGATATCGGCTATGAGGAAACGGTCGACGATTTCATCGAAGTGATTCGTCGGCTGGATTTTCCGCTGTCCCGTTGCAAGACGATCGTCGCGACGCACGCCGATGTGGACCACATTCAGGGGCTGGCCAAGACCAAGCAGATTTTGCGCACCACCGTGACCTCGCATCCCAACGCCGTCAAACCCCTGCAAGCGGGCGACCGGCTGATGACGTTGGCCGAGATCGAACCGCAGGGGCTGCACATGGACATGCCCAAGGTGGAGATCGAGCATCAGATCAACGACGGCGACATCCTGACGGTGGGCAACAAGCAGTTGGAGGTTTGGCATACGCCGGGCCATACCGACAGCCAGTTGGCCTTCCGCATCGACAACATCCTGCTCAGCGGCGACAACATCTATCGCGACGGATGCGTGGGCGCCATCGACGCTCACCACGGCAGCGACATCAAGGCGTTCATCCGTTCGCTGACGCGGATCCGCGACAGCGATGTCGAGTGGTTGCTGCCCAGTCACGGACCGATCTTCCGCAAGGACAACGCGATGTTGGACGCGACGATCGAGCGGTTGAATGGGTACCTGACCATGGCCGACTTCGGCACCCTGGCCGAGTCGTGGCCGTTGATGGATCAGTGGGAAGACGAGGTCGCCGACGGAACGCTGCCCGACGGGGTCGGCGAAGTCGAGGCCTGACTCGTTGCCTCGTCCACTACGAGTTGCATAGTCGTTGTTTCAGCTCGCGGGCGGCCTGTTCGGGGGCGGCCGCCGCGGTGACGGCTCCGGCCACGGCAATGCGTTCAAATCCCGCCGCTTGGACGTCCTGGACGTTGCCGGCATCGATGCCGCCGATCGCAAATGCAGGCAAGCTCACGCGGTTGGCGACCTCCCGTAGAAACGCCAGTCCCGCGAACGCCGTAAAGCTCTTGGTTCGGCTGGGGAATGTCGGTCCGCAGCCGATGTAGTCGGCTCCGTCACGCTGGGCCTGTTCCGCTTCGCCGACACGATGCGTCGACACGCCGATCAAGCGATCCCGGCCGACGATCCGCCGGACCGCCGCCAAGGGCAGCTCGTCCTGGCCGACGTGCACTCCATCGGCACCGGCCGCGACGGCGATGTCGGCGCGGTCATTGACGATCAGCAGCGGTCGCGGCGCCGCATCCTCGCGACGAGCGGGGGAGGCAGCCGTCGAGTGGGTGCGTACGGCGTGCACCGCCGCGAGGGCTCGTTCGTACAGCCGCCGATCGTCCAGCCGTTTGTCGCGCAGCTGGAAGATGTCGACGCCGCCGCGGATCAGGGCCGCGATGCGCTGTTGCAGTTGTTCGTCACTGTCGCCCCCATCGATCAGCACGTACAGCCGGGCGGCGGCGAGCGTGCGGCGCACGACGTCGGGAGTCGCAGGAGTTTCGGGAGTTTCGAGAACGGGAGTTTCGAGAGCGGCTTCCAGCGTGTAGGTGCGGTACCGGATCGCTTCGACCGAGGGGCCGGCCGCGGGGTGCACGCATTTGAGGTATTCCTCGATGCTGCGCAGCGCTTGTTGGCAGCGGGCGGCCGCCGCGTGAGCGACCGCGGCGGTGGACACGCGAGACAGTTCGGCGGTGGTTTGGATCGTGGTGCCGACATCGCCTTCGGTGTCGCGAGCGGCCAGCAGCTGGTGTCGCGGCAGCGGGGCCAGCGCGGCGGTCAGGTCGTGGCGCAGCCCTTTGAAGGCTCGCGACAGTTCGGCATCGTTGCGCACGAAGCGGGCGTAATCTTCCAGAGTCCGCAGTCCCTCGGCGGCGCGGTTGCGCGAAGCATCGATGATGCGCAGTGCCGCCGCGGCATCCGCCGAGCCCGAACCGGCGGCGGCCGGCTTGTCATCGGGCGGCAATGAAGGTGGGGTGGTGGTCACAGCGGCAACGGAGAAAGGGTTTCGTTTCAAGCGGTGCAGGGCCAGCAGCAAGATGACCGTTGGCCGTCGGGTTCGCAAGGGTCGATCGCCTAAAGGCTAGACTCCAGCGCGTTCGGCTACGGCACGTTCAGCTACGCCGCTTGCCGCTTGGATTTGGAGTATCCTATCTGATCGCTAACCCATCGCTTCGACCCTGCTGATGCCTTCTGCTAAGGAGTTGCTATGTCCCGGATCGTCCCGTCCTGCGTCGTCCTCGCCGCTGCGTTTGCGCTCGCCGTTCCCGCTTTCGCCCAGTCCGCCGGTGATTCGTCCGCCGGCGGCGCTGGCTCGCAAGCGCCGCAGCAGGCGGCCGAGAAGGATCAGCCGATGAAACCGGTCGACGAGCAGCCGGATTTGCCTCGCGTGCTGCTGATCGGCGATTCGATTTCGATCGGCTACACCGTCCCGGTCCGCGAGCTGCTCGCCGGCGAAGCCAACGTGATTCGGCCGCTGACCAACTGCGGTCCCACCACGCGCGGCCTGGACCAGCTGGACAAGTGGCTGGGCGAGAAGTCGTGGGACGTGATCCATTTCAACTGGGGCCTGCACGATTTGAAGTACATCGGCGGCCAGGGCGATCGATTGGTACCGGTCGACACGGAGGGCAGTCGCCAGCAGGTGCCGCCGGAGCAGTACGCCAAGAATCTGGAAAGCTTGGTCAAGCGGCTGAAGCAGACCGGGGCGGAGTTGATTTGGTGTGCGACCACGCCGGTGCCCGAAGGGGCTCGCGGCCGCGTCGTCGGCGACAGCAAGAAGTACAACCAGATCGCCGCCGAGATCATGCAGCGGCACGAGATCGCAACCAACGACCTGTACACCGCGGCGATCGAGCGGCTGGACAAAATCCAGCGGCCGGCCAACGTCCACTTCACTCCAGACGGCTCACGCTACCTGGCCGAGCAAGTCGCCGGCCAGATCCGCCAAGCCCTCTAAGCAGTGGCATAGGCTTCCAGCCTGTGGGCAGTGGCATAGGCTTCCAGCCTGTGAGCAGTGGCATAGGCTTCCAGCCTGTGATCAATAATTCATCCACAGCCGTTCGGTCATCTTGGGCTTGTTCTTTTTGCTCGACGCCTTGTTGTCGATCTGGATGTCGACCACGTTCCAGTCTTTCAACCGCTGGTCGTACAGCTCGTTCGGGTAGCCCGACAACAGGACTTTGCCTTTGCACTGGCAGATCGCGTCGAGCAGCCGTTCGTGCTGTTCGGTGGTCATTTCGAAATCGTAATCCGCCGTGGTGACGCGGCTTTCGTGCACGTAGGGCGGGTCGAGATAGAACAGGGTGTTGTCGCCGTCCTGTCGCTTGACGACCTTGACGGCGTCCTGGCACAGCACGACCACGCGCCGCATCCGCCGGGCGATCTCGGGCAGGCCGTTGACGGCGTTCATCCACGAGGAAGCCTGTTCGTTCATCTGTCGCCGCGTGCGGTTACGGCTGAGCGTCGCGAAGGCGTTCAGCTTGCCGGCCCGGCTTTGGCGGCAGCGGATGAAGAATCGCACGGCCTGCTCGATCGGGTCGTCGGTCGGCTCGAAGGATTCCTTCCATTCGACTTCGGAGAACGGGACCGCTTCGACCACTCGCATGAACCGAGCAAACCGCTCTTCGTCCTGCAGGGTGCGCCAGAAATTGGTCAGTTCCCGATGGACGTCATTGATGACTTCCGAGACGCCGTGAGGGTCTTTGTTCAGCAGCACCGAACCGCCGCCGAAAAACGGTTCGACGTAATGCAGATGCTCGGGCATCAGATCGATGATGCGTTTGGCCAAATAATGTTTGCCGCCATGCCACTTCAGCGGCTGGGTCAATGGTTTTGGTTTTGGTTTGCCCTTGGTTTGCTTGTTGTCGATCGCAGCGTTCGGCTTAGCCGCCATTTGGGCATCTTCGAACAGGGGGGATTGAGTCATCGCAGCCAGGTCAGGGTAAGGGTGGGAAGGCGGATGCAGGGGTGCGGTTGAACCGCAGTTTATCGGCTGAGCGAGCACAGCGCTAGCGGGCAAAAGTGTCGCCTTTCGCTCCGCCGAAAGTAGCTCGGCCGTCCCGGCCGAGAAGGCGATGGGTTTCGGCTGAGACAGCCGAGCGACAATGGGCCTGCCCGGCGAGCGGACCGAGCGTTAAAATGGCCCGCAATCACGCCCTCGTAGCTCAGCTGGATAGAGCAACGCATTCCTAACGCGTAGGTCGCAGGTTCGAATCCTGCCGGGGGTACTGTGGCATAGGCTTCCAGCCTGTGAGGAAAGCCGCTGGGCCGCGAAAAACCGTAGCGCCGTGAACCGTGCCGGTCTCGCCGGAGGCCGCGGGCTGACACAGGTCTTGTGGTTCCGTAACAGCGTCTTCTTCGACTCTCGACGAACGCCGGGCTCTACTTCGTCGGCATGTCTGCGGCGTTGGCGAGCTGCGCAAATTGGTCGATGACTTGATAGGCTTCGCGGAGCCTTGCGAGTTCCTTGCCAATTTCTTCGTGCACGTGCCGGCTTTGAAAGATCACCAGCGAAGCGTTTTTCGGATAGGGTGCGAGCGTGGCGTTGCCCTTTCGTGTTTGTCCCCAGGTGGCCGGTGCGACCTTGGTCTGGAGGTAATTCATGATCGGAGCAAGGTCCTTCGCGGTCCAATCACCGTCGGCAGTTTCACCCTCGTGTGCAGGGTTCTTGGTCGCCCGTATCAGATCGGCGACGCGGTAGATGCGCTGGTCGTATTTCTGGTCCGCTTTCAGTTCCGCCTTCCTTGCTGCAGGTACGTCTGCCGGGTCCGAAGCTTCGCGGTGCTGGTTCGATGCGGCGTCGGCCTTGAGGGACGAGGCCTCGCGTGGCGTCGCGAGCGGTTGGTTGGCGGCCTGGCCTACGGAGAACGTGCTGGCAAGAAACAGGGCGGCAAGCGTGTAGGCGACGAGCTTCATCGGTACGTCTTCGATAGGGTAGGGCGGGGCGGATAGTTCTCCGGTGGTGTTGATTCTGTTGAGGGATCGCAATAGTGATTTCGGCGTGGGTGAAGGTCGTGGTGGTGCGTGGGGGCTTTCACAGGCTGGAAGCCTATGCCACTGTTCACAGGCTGGAAGCCTATGCCGCTGTTCACAGGCTGGAAGCCTATGCCACTGTTCACAGGCTGGAAGCCTATGCCACTGTTCACAGGCTGGAAGCCTATGCCACTGTTCACAGGCTGGAAGCCTATGCCACTGTTCACAGGCTGGAAGCCTATGCCACTAGTTCTTGAAAAGGGTTTCGTCTTTGAAGGTGAGCGTGCGGTAGGGGAAGGGGATCTCGATGCCGGCTTTGTCCAGGGCTCGCTTGATCGCCGCGACCACTTCGTCACGGCTGCGGCGGATGTCCACGGGTTTGCTGCCGGTCCACCAGGCGACTTCGAAATTGACACTGGAATCGGCAAACTCCTGGGCAAAGATTTCGACCGTGCGTTTGCCTTGCACGCTGTCGCATCCCGCGACCGCTTCGTGGATCACCTTGCGCGCTTGGTCCACGTCCTCGTCGTAGGCGACGCCGCAGGTCAGCCGCACGCGCCGCTGCGGTTGGCTGGTCAGGACATCGACCTGGTTCTTGAACAGATTGGCGTTGGGCACGACGGCCAGTTCGCCGTCGAGCCGCCGAATCAGCGTGTTGCGGATCGTGATCTGTTCAACTTTGCCCACCATGTCGTTACAGCTGATGAAGTCGCCGCGGTCGAAGGGGTAGCGCCAGAGGATCAGGATACCGGCGAAAAAGTTTTCGAAAATGTCTTTGAAGGCAAAGCCGATGGCGACCGAACCGAGCCCCAGGACCGTTAGCGCTTTGGCCGGAGTCATTCCCGGAAAGGCGATCACCGTGGCGATCAGTAGACCGACAATCCAGACCGCAATCGTGGTCAGCTGGTAGATCAGATCCTTTAAACTGGTGCGCAGCCCGCGCTTGTCCAGCAACCGCTCGACCGCCCAGCCGATGGCCTTGGCCAACAGGTACGTCAGGATCAGTGCGATCAGAGCGATCAACAGCAGCGGCGAACGTTCCAGGAAATCCGACCACAACGTTTCCAGGGACTCGCGAACGGTGGTCTGCGTGTTCTGGAGGCTGACCGTGTCGTCCAGAGCCAATTCGTTGATCACGGCGACGACGTCTTCGGTGTTTCTCGCGACTTTGCTCGCCCACTCGCGGTGCTCGGCGGTGTCGGCTTGCCCGGTCAGCGTGACGATGCCGCTGTCGACAACGACCTCGCTGCCGGTCAACCAACCGGCGTTGCTGGCCGCCGCATAGATCTTCTCAAGCCGATTGCGGATGGCGTCGTCGTCGGCGATGTCCTTGACGCCAATCTGCTCGGCCGGCGCATCGGATTCGGCCTCGCTGGCCGGCTCGTCGGCCGATTCCCCCGAGCCGGTCAGATCCTGAGCCGAGAGCGGGGCCGCCAAGCACAACAGCAAGAGAAACGACCAGCAGAACCGCAGAGCAGACATGGCAATCCAAAGATGAGCGAAGGGAGACGAGGGGGTAGAGCAAAGTTCGTGCCGCTGGGGAGACGCGAGGCGTAGGGGAACCGCGGCTAGGGGGCGGGGGAGTTATGATGGGAGGCCTGAAAAACGCGGGGCGATGTGACGGGGCTGCGCCGGAAAAAATGATTCGAGGTCGCGAAGGTTTTTTTTCGATAGGTTGATGATGAGAAACGTGGGACTGGTGTGTGGGCTGTTGCTGTCGGTTTGTTTGATGGGCCGAAGCCAGGGGGACGAGTTGCTGTTTCCCAATTCGGACTTCGAAACCGGCACGCTTGAAGGCTGGACGGCCGAAGGCGAGGCGTTTGTCGATCAGCCGACCAAAGGGGACAACAGCCGAGCACGGAACCGCGAAACGGCCAACGTGCAGGGCGAGTGGTGGATCGGCGGCTTCGAACGCTACACCGGAGCGGTGGGCCAGCCCGGGGCGACTCGCGGTGACCAACCGACCGGAACGCTGACCAGCCAGCCGTTTACGATTCGGCGTCCCTACATCAGCTTTCGCATCGGAGCGGGGAACTTGCCGGGCGAAGTCGGCGTGCGGCTGTTGGTCGGCGACGAACGCGTCGAACTGGCCACAGGCATCGACAGCGAGACGATGGTTCCCTACAGCGCGAACGTGCGGCAGTACGTTGGCCGCGAAGCTCGGCTGCAGGTCTTCGATGCGGCCAGCGGTGGCTGGGGGCATATCAATGTCGACGACTTCCGCGGCACCGACCAGCCGGTGGTCGATACGTCCAAGGAGTTTGCGCTGGCCGATGGGATCACGGCGACCAGCTACCCCGACGTCGGCTATGACCAACGCTACCGGCCGCAGTTTCACTTCGTCTCGAAGCGGAACTGGTTGAACGATCCCAATGGCATGGTCTACGACGGCCGGCGGTACCATCTGTTCTTCCAGCACAATCCGCTGGCGACCGTGTGGGGCAATATGACCTGGGGACATGCGACCAGTCCCGACATGGTGCACTGGACCCAGCAGCCGCACGCGCTGTTGCCCTACCGCGTGGACCGCCGCTCCGGGACGATCTTTTCCGGCACGGCCGTCGTCGATCACAACAACCGCTTGGGCGTCCAGGAGGGTGACACCAAAACGCTGTGCGCGTTCTTCACTTTCGCCGCCAAACCCGCCTTCTACCAAGCGATGGCCTACAGCACCGACGGTGGGGCTACCTGGAAGTACTGGAACGAAGGCCGCCCCGTGGTCGAGAACCAAGGCTTCAACAGCGGCGAACGCGACCCCAAAGTGTTTTGGCACGAGCCGTCGAAGCAGTGGGTGATGGTGTTGTGGGTGCAGCGGGACCCGGGCCGCATTCGATTCTTCACCTCCGACAACCTGGTCGACTGGCAATTCGCTTCGGACCTGATGCGTGACTGGGCCTTCGAATGCATGGACCTGTTGCCCTTGGCGGTCGACGGCGACGAACAGGACACGAAATGGTTGCTGTACGACGCCAGCTTTGATTACGAGATCGGCCAATTCGATGGTCAGCGCTTTGTTTCCGAGACGCCGGCACTGAAGATGGGCCGAGGGAATTTCTACGCCGCTCAAACGTTTAACAATGCCCCGGAGGGACGCGCCGTTCAGATGGGCTGGATGCGCGGCGGTCCCAATTCGGCCACACACTACGGCGTGCCGCACAATCAACAGATGAGCTTTCCCTACGAGCTGCAGCTGCGGACGACGCCCAAAGGCGTACGCTTGTTCTGCTGGCCGATCCAAGAGATCAACAAACTGGTCCAGCAGAACTGGAAAGCCGACGGGATGACGCTCGAACCCGGCGCGAACGCTCTGAAAGGTGTCGGCGAACTGGATCTGGTGGACTTGGAGGTGTTGTTCTCACCGGGGGATGCCCAGCAAGTCGTCTTCGACCTGCCGCGAGTGACGCTGCGCTATGACACCAATCGCAACTCGCTGTTCCACACCGGGGTGAACGATCAAGCCGAACCGGTGGAGGTGATGACGATCGACGAGGTGCCGATGCGCGAAGGCATGGTTTGGCTGCGCATTCTGGTGGATCGATTAAGCGTCGAAGCGTTCGTCGGCGGCGGCCGACAATTCGGAGCCTACTACATCGACCCCCGCAGCGGCCCGGACACGATCGCGATGCGAGCCGAAGGGGGAAAGGTGAAAGTGCATTCGCTGACCGTCCAGAAACTGGAATCGGCGTGGTAGGTTGGTTGATGGTTGTTGGTTGTTGGTTGTTGGTTGTTGGTTGTTGGTTGATACCACCCGTAGCTGAACTCGCCAGAGTTTGGAGTGGCGAGTGGCGAGTTTTTCGTGCTCGTGCTCGTGCTCGATCTGAGATTTGAGATCTGAGACCTGCTGACTCTAACGGATTCTATGTGCGACGTGGGGAGGTCAAATGCAGTGTTTTCTCCCCTCTCCCCCGCGGCGCCGCGAGCGTCAGCGAGTGAAGCAGTGGTGGGAGAGGGGCCGGGGGTGAGGGGGCTCAGGTGCAATGGGATGACTCATGGTGTACGATCCCCAGGGCCGTGCACCGTATCCAGATACGGCAATGGTGCTGCTGCTCTGCATTCCCCCCTCACCCCCGACCCCTCTCCCCCAAATCCTGGCTCGCTTAGGCTCGCCAGGCCTTGGGGGAGAGGGGAGAGATCTTTTCTTTTCGTACATAGAATCCGTTAGAGTTAGGAGATCTGAGACGCTTCTTTCGCGGAGTCCTCGACCGGAATGCGCGGTCCAAACTCTGGCGAGTTCGGCTACGTTTGTCCTCCGCCTTTCGCCTTCTGCCTTCTCGCCTTGGCTCACTTGGCTGGGGGCGGGGGAAGTTGTATTTCGGTGGGCGACGTTTGCAGAGACTGCTGGTAGTGCTTCAGCAGCGCGAACACCGATTGAAACTCGGGGCGGCTGGTCAGCTGCTGGTACTGGGTATTGCTGGCGACCGTGCGGAAGCGATCAATCGTGCTTTGCAATTCCAGCGGCGGAGGGTCTTCGCCGCGCAGCAATTCGGGCGGCAGGGCCAGGTACGTCGACCAGTGCTCGTCGAGCAGGGCGAACAGCCGCGGTGCGATCTCCAGCAGTTGGTCGCGGACCACTTCCGATTCGGCCGCTCCGTACTGCTGGACGAACTCGCCCTGAAGTGCCGTCGTATGCTCCGGGGCCGGGACCACGGGGCGGCTGCCGGCGTAGCTGGCGATCAACTGCGTCAGCTGGGTCGCCGCCGGCGGTACGGTGACTTGGCCGGCCGGACCGCTGCGGTAGTACAGCCCGTTGGCAAAGCGATCCATCTGCAGGACCGAGCCGTCGACTGAGACGCCCGCGAACAGGCCGCGGCTGCGTGAGTAGGTGTAGATCTCCGCGCCCAACTGGCCGTCGGTGGCGATCCCGCCCTGGCGGCCCACCGGTCCGGCCGCAGCCGCCACGTCGGCGCCCAGGGTCAGTTTGCCATCCAGGATGCCCTGAATGCTGCGCGCGGTCTTGAACACCAAGACGATGTCCGAGGACTGCACGCCGACCTGCCAACCGATATTGCCGCCGGTGACCGAGATGAATACCGGGGCGTGCCAGATCCCGCTGGGTTCGCGGACAAACAATACGCCGCGGCCGTGGCGGGCGCCGACGATGAAGCTGCCTTTGACCACGTTGGGGATGATCGCCACGCCGTGGGCGTCAGCCAACATGCTCTGCGGGATCCGGTTCCCCGGCGTCGCCATCGCTTCGTTGAGCACGACCGAGGCCAACTGGATCGTCCGCTGCTCCTGGTGCTGGGCGGAAGCGGTCGAGCTCGGTGCCAACAGGACCGCGAGGCCCACCATCCAAGTCTTGAAACGAAGCGTTGCCATCCGTTGCATGGGATCGATTCCGTAAAGTGATTGAAAGCCAGAAGACGGGAAATGCGCAAAGCCCGCGGCCAAGTGTAGGCATTGCTCGCCAATCGGCAAACGACAATCACTCGGAAAAGGACGTGTCAGCTTTTGCTAGCGTTAGTGGTTTGATCCACGTGTTGCGGTACCGCACGTCGTGACCTTCGTTCTGCAGTTTCAGCCCCTGGGGCGTATCGGTGATGCCGGCCCCGCCATCGTTGCCGCCGTCGACGCCCGAGCGGGGGCCGCCCCAGACCTTGTTGATCTGGACGTTCTCGTGAGCTTTCTGGCCGTTGAAGTAAACCGTGACCAAGGGCTTCTGGACCAGTTTGCCGTCCTCGAATCGAGCCGCCCGGAAGACGATGTCGTAGGCGTTCCACTTGCCGGTGCCGTTGTACAGGTGGTAGGGCGATTCGGTTTCGTTGATCACCGCCCCCATGCCATGCTTGGTTTTATCGCCATCGAGCACCTGGATTTCAAAGCGGTTCTGCAGGTACACGCCACTGTTGCCGCCGGGTTTGGTCACCAGGAATTCGACGTGCAAGCGGAAATCGCGGTAGGGCTTTTTGGTGACGATGTCGGCCGTGCCGTACTTGCCACCGGCGGCCACCGGGTCGAAGGACATCAGCACGGTGCCCTCATCGACCGGATCGTCGACGATCTTCCATTTGATCGGCAGACTCGACGCAAAGGCCGGCCCCTGCCAGTAGGTCCATTTCTCGTCCAGGGTTTCCCGCGTGCCATCGATCAACACATCGGCCCCCGGCGGCGGAGCAGCGCCCAAGCCGACTTCGGCACGAGCCGGAGAAAGGTCCAAGAGGTTCAAGCAGACGGCAAGCAGTAACGCGGAGGGCAGGGTGAAACGCAGCATGGGAAGCTCTGGAGATTTGAGGATCGAGGATTGAGGATTGCGGATTGAGGATTGAGATTTGAGATTTGAGATTTGAGATTTGCGGATTGCTGGAACGGGCGGAATCTATGTGCAACGCGGGGCGGTCAAACGCAATGTTTTCTCCCCTCTCCCCCGCTGCGCCGCGAGCGTCAGCGAGTGAAGCAGTGGTGGGAGAGGGGCCGGGGGTGAGGGGGCTCGGGTGCAACGGAATGACTCATGGCGTACGATCCCCAGGACTGTGCACCGCATTCAGATACGGCAATGGTGCTGCTGCGCTGCATTCCCCCTCACCCCCCGACCCCTCTCCGCCAAATCCTGGCTCGCTTAGGCTCGCCAGGCTTTGGGGGAGAGAGGAGAAAACGATTCTTTTCATACATAGAATCCGCCGGAGTCAGGAGATTTAAGATTTGAATAGGGCGTGCGGGGCGATGGGCCATTATAGATGCTGGCACGCTGGTCGGTGGCAACGAAAGTGTCACCCACCCCGGGCTTGGGATCGCCAGGCGGCGTACAATGCTGGGTGGCCTCGATATATCTATGGTTTTGAAATTGATTGGGTTTCATTTTGAGCGAGAAAGAAACGGGTTTGATTGTCTTGGAGGATCAGGTCGGGTTGGCGGAACTGCGCGAAGCCAAAGAGGTGCTGACGCATCGCGGGATGGCCGATCGCTTGACGGAGTTGATCGGCATGCCCGTGACGGCCACGATGCGGATGTTGCCCGATGCGGCCGAAGGTGCCGTTCACGGAGCGATCGAAAAGGCCCTGCGCACGGCGCTGAATGTGGCGGTCAAAACCCTGGGTGACGAGAACGCCCAGCGGGGCGCGGCCCCGCGGCTGCTGAGCCATAAGTGGATGGCCGGCTTGACCGGGGCCGCAGGCGGCGCGTTCGGGATGGCTTCGGTGGCCGCCGAGTTGCCCGTTTCGACGCTGTTGATCCTGCGCAGCGTCGCCGACATCGCCCGCAGCCAGGGCGAGGACCTGAGCGATCTCGAGACGCGTCTGGCCTGCCTGGAAGTGTTTGCGCTCGGGGCGGGCAACGAACGCAGCCCCGAGGGCGAAGGCGATGAGAGCCGCGAGATCGGTTACTTTGCCGTCCGCGCCGGGCTGGCCAAACACACGGCCGATGCCGCCAAGTACATGGCCAAGAGCGGCGCGCTGGACGCCTCCGCGCCGCCGCTGGTACGCTTGGTCGGCGAGATCGGAAAACGGTTCGGAATCGTGGTCAGCGAGAAACTGGCCGCCCAGGCGATCCCCGTGGTCGGGGCCGTCGGCGGGGCCCTGATCAATACCTACTTCATCGACCACTACCAGGAACTGGCCCGCGCCCACTTCACCGTGCGGCGGCTGGAACGCACCCACGGCCCGGCGGCGATTCGCGCCACCTACGAATCGCTGTGATTGCCGGGCTCGCTGCGTTCGACCGGAATCGGCGAACCGTGGGGGTCCTGTTCGGCGCCTTCGGTGGCCGCGTCCAGTTCGTCTCGTAGGCTGCGGTCTGTGAAATGTTCCAGCCGCTCGGCTTTATCGTGAACGCGCGCCGCGTCGATATTGGCGAAGGACGTCAGGTACTGTTCCCACAAGCGGTGCGAGCGGACCAGTTGGCGAGCGATGTGGCGGCCGGGACGGGTCAGCCGCAGTTGGCCGTCGTGCCGCTGGATGTAATGGCGGCGGCGGAGCCACGCGAGCACCAGGCGGAAAGAAAACTGGTCGGCCAGCAGCAAACCGCGCAGCGTGTTCGGATCGGTCGCCGCTTCGGGGTCCCGCTCCTGCAGACGGTACAGCAGCGCCACCGTGTCGTCGGCCAGGATCTTCCAAGCCAGCCGGCGGCGGCGAAGGAATTTGACCAGCACTCCATGCCGGGGGCTGAACAGGATCGCCAGAGCCAGCAGGGCCCCGGCGGCCACGGCCATCATCCCCGCGGTGGTCGTGCTGCGGTACCCGAACCAGCGCGGCACTTCGATTGCCAGCACGTGCCCGGAAACGGCTGCGACGGTCGCCAAGAACACGCTGATCCAGATCATCGGAGCCAGACGGTCGGCCAGCATGTAGGCGGTGGCCGGAGGCACGATGAACATGGCGACCACCAGGATACTGCCGACGCTTTCGAAACTGGCCACCGCCGTCACGGCCACCAACACCATCAGCAGGTAATGCAGCAGGCCGGCGCTGAAGCCCGTGGTGGTGGCCAGCGACGGGTCGAAGGAACTGAGCTTCAGCTCCTTGAAGAACAGCGTCACGAACAGGGCATTGATCACCGTCACGACGCCCAGCACCAGCACGGCGCGGGGGATCTCCGCACCGGCAACGGAAACCGTGTCCAGCCAAGTTAATTCGATCGCGCCGTACAGCACGCAGCCCGCATCCAGGTCGACGTTGTCGGCGGCCTGGACGATCAAGACCAGTCCCAGGGCGAACAGCGACGTGAATACGACGCCCATCGAGGCGCCTTCGTCGACGTGTCCAAACCGCCGCACCCATTCGGTGAACAGCGCGGTCAGCACGCCCACGATCACCGCCCCCAAAAACATCGGCACGCTGCTGCGGCTGCTGCTGATAAAGAACGCGACGGCCAGGCCCGGCAGGATCGCATGGGTGATCGCATCGCCCAACATGCTCATTCGCCGCAGGACCAGAAAGTTTCCCAGCAGTGATGAAGCCACCGCGCACAGCACCCCGGCGGCGATGATCCAGCCGTCGATCTGCCAGCTCCAGTGTTGCCACAGATGCATCGTCAGGAGCCCTCCGCAGGAGGCACAGGGTCGGGCTGGTCCAGCCGGTGCGGGCTGGCCGGCAGCGCCGGTCCACTGCGGCTGAGGATGGCTTCCAGTTCCTCGATGATCTCCGGTTCAAGCACATGTTCGATCGCGTCGGCGTCGCGGTCGACGTGACTGGGCGCGACGTCGGCATAGTGGATCAAGAATAATTCCCACAGCCGATGCTGGCGCGTCAAACGTCGAGCTTCGATCACGCCGCGGCGGGTCAGCCGCACGCGGTTTCCCCGGGCCTGCACCAAGAGATCATCCTGGCAGCGGCGGATCTGTCTGAGCAGCCGCGGCCGCGACCAGCTGCGCTTCCGCAGCAGCGCCTCGAGGCGAACGCCCTCGTGCCGCTGGGCGTTCGCGTCGTCTGCGGTGGACGATTCCTCCAGCAATTCGTACAGCCCCCGCAGCAGGTGCTGGCGATCGATCGAACGGTTCAGGCGGCGGCGTTTGAAAGCCCGCACCGCCACGCCGCGTGCCGATCCGAAGGCCATGCTGAAGGCGAACATCGCCGTGCAGACCAGCACGATCATCGCGCCGGAGGGCAGTTTGGAGAACACCGCACTGACGCTCGCCCCCAACCATCCGCTGGCCGCCCCCAGAGCGCCGGAGATCAGGAACATCCGGCCCAGGCGTTCGGTCCAGAAGCGCGCAGCGGCGGCCGGAATGATCAGCAAGGCGATCATCAGGATCAGACCCACCGCCTGCAGCCCCACGATGGTCACGATCACGACCAGGGCCATCAACGTGATGTCCAAGCGGCGGACCGGAAAGCCGCGCGAGCCGGCGAAGGCGTCGTCGAAACACAACAGTTTTAATTCTTTGAACAACAGCACACAGCCGGCGATGCAGGCCGCCGCCGCGGTGGCGATCAAACGGATGTCGGCGCGGCCCATCGAGGCGGTCTTGCCGTAGATGAACGATTCCAGGCCCGCCGCGTTGCCCTCACGCATCTGCTGGACGATGCTCAATAGCGCCACCCCCGCTCCGAAGTACACGCTGAGCACCGCGCCGATCGCCGTGTCCTCTTTCAATCGCGTCAGACTGCGAAGGACCAGAATGGTGGCCACGCCCAGCAACCCGCTGATCGTCGCTCCGACCAGCAGGACCGGTAGAGCTTTGCCGTCGCCGCCGTAGAGCGTGGCCAGGATGAACGCCAGGGCGATGCCCGGCAGCGTCGCGTGGCTGAGCGCGTCGCCCATCAGGGCGCGTTTACGCAGCAGTGTAAAGCTGCCCACCATGGCCGCCGCACAGCCCAACAGCGTCGTGCCCAGGACCACGACGCGCGTGTTGTAGTCCTGCAGCAGCAGCACGCGGCGAAGCTGCCGCCAGGTGGGCCAATCCAGCGAGCGGCCCGCCAGGGATCGATCCGAACGCGAAGGGTCGCCAGCTGTATCCACAGTCAGCAACTCGCCGGCCAGAGCAGGGGACAGCAGAGCAGCAATGGGGCGGGCACTCCACGAGACCCTCTCCGGGCCTGAGAGCCCGACTCTCCCAGAGGGAGAGTAATGTGCAAACACACAGGGCGACGTGCTTAGGTTGCAGCAGAGCACCAGAATCAGCGCGGCCCCGCGCAGCCGGCGCGACGCGGAAAATGGCTCGCGCTGAACTCGCGGTTGTGTCCGCAGCGTGCGATCGTCACCGCTCATAACGATCGTTCCCGGCGACGCATCGCTTCGGCCACTTCGTCGAGCAACGTCAGCCGGCCGCCGTAGGTCTTCTGCAGGTTCTCGGGCGTGAACGTTTCGGCGACCGGACCGTGGGCCACAATGCGCATATTCAGCAGGACGACATAGTCGAAGTATTCGGGCACGCTCTGCAGGTCGTGATGGATGACCACCGAGGTTTTGTTGCGGTTTTTCATTTCCCGCAGGATGTCGATGATCGCCCGTTCGGTGGCCGCGTCGACCGCGGCGAAGGGTTCGTCCATCAGGTACAGGTCCGCGTCCTGCACCAGAGCTCGGGCCAGGAAGGTGCGTTGCTGTTGGCCGCCGGACAGTTGGCTGATCTGGCGGCGAGCCAGGTCGGCGATGCCGACGCGGTCGAGGGCTTCGATCGCCAGGTCACGATGCTTTTGGCGGACCGGCAGGCACCAGCCGATGCGGCGGTACAGCCCCATCGTCACCACATCGAGGGCGTCGACCGGAAAGTCCCAGTCGACGCTTTCGCGCTGGGGAACATAACCCACGCGGTGCCGCATCTTGCGGTACGGAGCCCCGAAGACTTCGATCCGTCCCGAAGCCGGCGAGAGCAGATCCATGACGGCTTGCAGCAGCGTGCTCTTGCCCGCCCCATTGGGTCCGACCACGCCGACCAACGACCCCGGCGGTACGTCGAAACCCACGTCCCACAGCACGGGCTTGCGGTCGTACGCGACGGTCAAGTCGTGCACGCTCAGCGGCAGCGTCGCAGCGGCGGGATCGGAGGACATGTGGGTTGGTTGTTGGTTGTTGGTTGTTGGTTGTTGGTTGTTGGTTGTTGGTTGTTGGTTGTTGGTTGTTGGTTGGCGAGTGGCGAGTTTATCGTACTCGTACTCGTACTCGTACTCGTACTCGTACTCGTACTCGTACTCGTGCTCGTGCTCGTGCTCGTGCTCGTGCTCGTGCTCGTGCTTGTGGCAGATGATCGTGCGTCGGGGCCGGAGCCCTGGGTTGTTGTAGGCTGCTGTGCAAGCCCCCTCACCCCCGACCCCTCTCCCCCGCAGCCTGACTCGCTGGGGCTCGCCAGGCTGCGGGGGAGAGGGGAGAAAGGATCAGAGCAAACAGGCGGCGTCTGAGGGGATGATCCCAAATCCCAAATCCCAAATCCCGCCGCTCCAATTTGCAATTCGCAATTCGCAATTCGCAATCCCCCCCCTCCCTGTCTTACCTCTCCAGCTTTCCTTGCATCCCGCCCTCGGGTGCTTCGCCTCCCAGCGCTTGCGTGATGGTTGTGACGTTGTGATCCAGCATTCCGATGTAGGTGCCTTGGTAGGTGCCCTCGGGGCCCATGGCGTCGGAGTACAGTTCGCCACCCACGACCACTTCGTGACCTCGCGACTGGGCTCCTTCGATCAGGGCGTCGATGCTCTTGCGCGGCACGCTGCTTTCGATGAACACAGCCTTTACATCTCGCTCGACCAGCAGGTCGACCAGTTCGTTGACGCGCTGCAGGCCGGCTTCGCTTTCGGTCGACAGTCCCTGGACGCCTTGAACGTCCAAACCGTAGGCGCGGCCCAGGTAATTGAAGGCGTCGTGGGAGGTGATCAGGACGCGGCTGTTCTCGGGAATGCTGCCGATGGTCTGCTGGGCGTAGCGATGCAGTCGATCGAGTTGTTCGCGGTAGGCGGCCGCGTTTTCGGCGAAAGTATCGGCGTGCTGCGGCGCCGCGTCGGCCAAAGCTTCCTGGACCGCCGCGACGCACTCGCTCCAGGCCGAGACGTCCATCCAGACGTGCGGGTCGTAATGGCCCTGCATCGCTTCGGGTTCAAGGAGCAGGTCGGGGTCGACCGCTTCGGTCACCGCGACGACCGGTCGCTGGCGAGCCATCTTCACCAGCGTATCGGACATTTTGCCTTCGAGCATCAAGCCGCTGTAGAAGATCATGTCGGCATCGCTCAGCAGGCGAGCGTCGTCGCGGGTGACTTTGTACAGGTGCGGGTCGACGCCGGGGCCGCAGATCTGAGTGACCTCGACGTGCGGGCCGCCGACTTGCCGCACGATGTCGGCGACCATGCCGACGGTGGCCGTCACGCGAATCGGGTCGCTCGAAGACCGCTGCGGTGCCCGTTCGGATGAACGGCCACAGCCGATAAGCGACAGGGCGACCAGCGTCAGCAGGGCGGAGGCGAAGCGGAGCCGCAGTGGCGATCGCCGAGTAGGGAGCATCGAAATGGGAACACCTTTATGGATTGCTGGCATACGTTCCGGATGACGGTGGGAAAAGTTAGCTGGGGCTAAGAATGGAAAGCTAGTCCTCGAGCCGCAAACTGTCAACCGCGGCGGAGCCGAACTGGTCACCCGGAGCCGAACTCGCCAGAGTTTGGACGGGACGGGTTGAGGGTTATTGTTTCCAAAGTCTGGCGACTTCGGCTACGGGGATTCGGGGATGACGACGTGGTTGGTGTCGCCGGCGTTGTCCGTGTCGATCCAGAGGGCGATGCCGTTGGTGGGGCCGTCGGGGACGTTCCATTGGCCGCTGTCGTCCATCATGAAGCGGCGGCGGAAAAGGCTCAGCGGCTGCGTGGTCAGCGATTGCCGCAGCGTGCGGATCTCGCTCGCCCCGCTGCTGCCTCGGCGCGGATTCCACTCCAGCGGCCGTGTGTCGCTCAATCGGACTTCGTCATCGATCACGACGTCGATCTGCCAGTGGTCGTCGGCTTTTCTGCTGCGCAGCTCCAGTTCGTGCTTGCCCGGTGGGATCGATGCGGAGGCCACGGGCGTCGGTTGGCCGCGGTGGTCCACGGCATCGGTCGCCAAATGCACCTGGTAGCGGTGCTGGGGCGGCAGATACACACGCCAGCGAAAATCGTCGTCCCACAGGCTGTGCTGCTGAACGGCGGCGTACTGCGCCGGGTCCTCGACAATCAGCCTGCGCGCGATTTCTCGCAAGCCCGGCAGCTCGGCACGGATCCGCTCGGTGCGCTTGGCGATCCGCCAATATGCCAGCCAGCTGGCGGTGGCCGCGATCAGCAGCAGCAGGGTCAAGAGACTGAATCGAGGCCGCAGCCGCGACCGCGGGCGAGCTGGGGACGGGACCGAAGCGTCGCTCATCGGTTGCCTCCGCCCTGTTTGGCGTTCTGGAAAGCTTCGTCCGCATAGGCCTGTGGCGTGCCCACGCGGATGACGACAACTGGCTGGTCGAGCAGCGGCGAGTTCTCGCCGAGTGTGTCGATCACCTCCTGCTTCATGTCCTCGGGAACCCGGACCGTTAGCAACGTCAGCACCGCCTCGGGGGCCAGGCTGCAGGGATCTTCCGCGCAGGCGTCCGTGACCTCCAAGCGATCGGCGTTCGCTTCGAGGAACCGGACAAGTTTCTCATTGCCGGTGGAGGAAGTGGAAGACCCGCTGCCGCTTTTGAAGTAGCTTTGCATGCCGGTGTCGGTAAATCGGGCTCGCCAGCGAAGGATCGTTTCGGTCTTGTTCGAAGAGTTGCTGCTACTACTGCTGCCGAACAGCGTCTGACAGATAAACCTCACATCCAGGTCTTCAGGGATACGGGTCCGCCAAGCAAAATGCAGCGGCTGGTCGGTGGCAAGCCTTGCAAAGTACAGGCGATCTGGGGACTCGACGTCCAGCCGGCCCACCTGGTCGACAAGTTCGCCGTGTTCGGCGAGGAGAGGACGCTGGTGGTTCCAGGCCGACAGCGTCGCCACGATTCCGCTGCAGGTGACCAGGGCCAGCGTGATATGGACGAAACGCATCATGGGACGATCAGGGTTCGCGGGTCGGTGCTTGTGGCGATTCGAGCGATTGCGAAGAGGATTGGCTGTGACGCCGGCCCAGTTGTTCGACGACCAGGACGGCGATGCAGGCCACCGCGGCCAGGGTGACCAGCCACAGCAGCGATCCGGACCAGTCGGCCGGAGCGACCAATTCCCAGTGGCGATGTGAAAATTTAGCGGCGGCGGTTTCGGCCGTGGCCCGCTGCAGGGGCCACAGCCGCCGCAGCGATCCGATCATCAATCCTATCAGAATGATGAACGTGGGGTCGCGGTAGCGGCCCAACAACCACCGCAGCACGCGGCTGAACAACGTCAGGCCCACGGCGCATCCCAGGCCGAATGTCGCCAGCTTTACCAGCCCCTCGCCGCTGACTTGGCCGCGAGCCAATTCTTTGATCAAGCCGGTGATCGGTTGGTACACGCCCAGCACCAACAGGATGAACGCACCGCTGATGCCCGGCAGGATCATCGCACAGATCGCCACGGTGGAAGCGACAAAGATGTACGGCAAGCTGGGCTCGGCCACCGTCGGGGTCAATTCGCACAGGGCGTACGCGGCCGCCGCGGCCACCACGCCCAGGGCAAGCGACGCGGGCCGCCACCGCTGGACTTGGCCGGCCACGATCAGGCTGCTGGCCACGACCAGGCCGAAGAACACGGCAAAGGTTTCCGGCATCCGGTGGTCCAGCAACCAGTGCATGGCGCTGGCCAGCGTCAGGATGCCGCCGGCCACGCCGACCAACAGGGCCAGCAGAAAACGCAGGTCGCAGTGCCGGGCCGCGGCGGCGAACTGCCGCTGACGCAGCAGATCCAGGGCCGCGGCGTCCAGGTGGCTGATCGCCTGGATCAGCCGCTGGTAATGCCCCAACACCAAGGCCACCGTCCCGCCGCTGACCCCCGGCACCGTGTCGGCCGCACCCATCGAGTAACCGCGGAGGACGTTGATCAAGTCGGCGCGCCAGGGACGGCCGGCCGGCGGGTCTGGAAGCGTTGCGGCGGAAGCGGCAGCGCCGGCGCCGGCATCGAGAGAGTCGTCGTCGCGCAAAGTCGTGGCCTATGGGCGTTGTGGCGGGGAAGTGCAGGGCAGGGGAAGTGAGACCGTCCCTACAGCTTGGTTTCTGAGTCCGACGCCGGCAAGCAGCCCGCCGCAGCGCGGTAGCGGAAAACGCCTAAAACGGCTAGCTTTGCACCGGCTCGGCGCCGCTCTTCCCGGCGAGCCTTCCCACTCGAATCAACCCGCAAGCCACAGGTGCCGATGCATGCACTGGTATGAAGTATGGGTCCTTGCCGTGGTGCAGGGCATCGCGGAATTCCTGCCGATCAGTTCCTCGGGCCACCTGGTCGTGCTGGGCGCCTTGATGGGCGGGCAGAGCGAGTCGGCGACGCTGGAAATCATCCTGCACAGCGGCACGTTGGCGTCGATTCTGGTGGTCTACTGGCAGCGGATCCTGGCGCTGCTTCGGTCGGATCGCCGCGTGATTCCGCTGCTGGTCATCGGCACGTTGCCGGCCGTCGTGGTCGGGTTGACGCTGAAGACGCAGTTCGAAGCGATGCTGAAGAATCCTTTGCTGGCCGGGTGCATGCTGTTGGTCACCGCCGCGATGTTGGCGGCGCTGCGGTGGATTCCGCGCGGCGAGCGAGCTTACCAGCAGTTCAGCTGGGCCGGCGCCTTGGCCGTGGGATGTTTTCAAGCCTTCGCGATCCTGCCCGGGGTCAGCCGCAGCGGTTCGACGATCGTCGGCGGCCGGTTGCTGGGGCTGCGGAACGAGGACGCGGTCACGTTTTCGTTCCTTCTGGCCATCCCCGCGATTCTGGGCGCCACGGTCTTGGCGGTGAAGGATCTGGTCGAGCAACCGCCCAGTGGCGAGGGCCTCAGCGTGCTGTTGTCCGGCGCCGTGGTGGCCTTCGTCGTCGGGGTGGTCTCGCTGCGGTGGTTGATTCGTTGGAGCCAACTGGGCAGGCTGGACTGGTTCGCCCTGTGGTGCTTTCCGGTCGGCCTGACCGTGATCGCGCTGTGCTACTCGGGCTATCTCGCGGCTCCGGCGAGCTAACGTCCAAACGTACCGAGACAAACTTCCAAACGAAGCGGGGCTAACGTCTAAACGGCTGAGCGGCATTGCTCCGTCACGTCTGCCCCGCCGCTGCATCGATTTCGTCTACTTATCTGAGAACCCTGCCGATGGCCTCTGTGACTTACGGAAAACTGGCTCAACTGCGCTCCCCCGCCGCCTTTCGCGAACGTTTGACCGAGTTGCAGTTGACGCTGCCGGTCGACGAGCAGGTCTTGTCCGCCGAACAGGGCTCGCCCTTGGCCGCCGAGGCCAGCGTGGGCGAAGGCAGCGTGGGACAATTGCGGATCGGTAACCGTTGGTGCATCCATCCGATGGAAGGCTGGGATGCGGAGCGGGACGGCAGCCCGTCGTCGTGGACGATCCGCCGCTGGCAGCGTTTCGGGGCCAGTGGAGCGAAATTAATTTGGGGCGGCGAGGCCGCGGCGGTTCGCGCCGATGGACGCGCCAATCCGCATCAAACGCTGGCGCTGGAAAGCAACGAGGCCGGACTGCGAACCCTGCACGCCGCGCTGGTCGAGGCGCATCAGGAGGCGATGGGCGACACCGAAGGGCTGGTCATCGGCTTGCAGCTGACCCACAGCGGTCGTTTCTGCAGGCCCAACGATAAACAGCGGCTCGAGCCGCGGATCGCTTACCACCATCCCATCCTGGATGCCCGCTGCGGCATCGACCCCGACGACGACACCGCGGTGTGGACCGACGCCCAACTGGACGATCTTGTCGACGACTATGTGCGCGCCGCCCGGCTGGCCGAACGCTGCGGGTTTCACTTCGTCGACGTCAAAGCCTGCCATGGATACCTGCTGCACGAGATGCTCAGTGCTCGGAGTCGCCCGGGACGTTACGGTGGCGATTTCGACGGCCGTACGCGATTGCTGTTATCGATCATCGATGCGGTCAGAGCGGCTTGTCCGCGGCTGGCCATCGGGGTGCGGCTGAGTCTGTTTGATACGCTGCCCTACGAACCGGGGGCGGAGGTCGGCCAGCCGGCGGCGGCGCCGGGCGGCCAGCGGTATGAGGCCGGTTTTGGGTGCCGCGCCGACGATCCGCTGCAGCAGGATCTGGAGGAACCGCTGCGCTTGGTGCGGCGGCTGGCCCGCCGCGGCGTGCGGCTGTTGAACCTCAGCTGCGGCAGTCCCTACTACAACCCTCACATCCAGCGGCCGGCCATCTTTCCGCCCAGCGACGGGTACCAGCCGCCGGAGGATCCGCTGTGCGGCGTGGTCCGACAGATCGACGCGGTGGCCCAGTGCAAGCGAGCGGTCCCGGAGATGTTCGTCGTCGGCAGCGGCTACACCTACCTGCAGCAGTTTCTGCCGCACGTCGCACAGGCGGTCGTGGAGCAGGGCATGGTCGACGCGGTTGGGCTGGGCCGGATGGTGCTGTCCTATCCCCAGTTGCCGCGGGATGTGCTGGCCGGTCGGCCGCTGGAGCGGAAGTTGATCTGCCGCACGTTCAGCGACTGCACGACCGCGCCGCGCAACGGCTGGATCAGCGGCTGTTACCCGCTGGATCCGGCCTACAAGACGCTTCCCGAGCGGCAGCAGCTGGTGCAGCTGAAAAAACAGGCCAGTGGGAGCGGAAGTTAAGTCCCCTACGCCGTGTGTTTGGGCGTTTCGCTCTTCGCATCCTCTCTCTCTCTCCGCATCCTCTACGGCCTGTCGGTTCCTTCGAAAACGCACTGCTTGGTGTGAGCCGTTTGGGCGATAGCCCCGGTTTTGCAGTGACGAAACCGAAGCTAGTGCCTGAGAGCCCGACTCTCCCAGAGGGAGAGTGAAGCCGGATTAAAGGTTGCGACGTGCTTGAACGGCTCAGTCAACCGCCAGGCCGTCCGGGGTCCGGCTCGTTTTTGCCAGCTACATTTTCGCCTCGTTTTTTCTGTTCCGTAGGGGGGTAGACATCCTCAGTTTGGGGTGTACAATTTGATACTGTACAGGCGGCCCTAGTCAGCTCGGCGGCCGCGCATCACCCACTGAGGGAGTATCCGAAAAATGGAAAACGCAAAACTGACGGCGCGGCAGCAACAGGTGTACGACTTGATCCGCAATCTGATCGTGCAGCGTGGCTACGGCCCGACGGTTCGGGAGATCGGCGAGCAGTTCGGGATCAAGAGCCCCAACGGAGTGATGTGCCACTTGAAGGCCATCGAGCGGAAGGGGCTGATCCGCCGCAGCCCCAACAAGTCGCGGGCCATCGAGTTGACGCATCAAGCCGACCGTTCGCCCGGGGCGATTCAGTTCGCCGGCGTGGTCGCAGCCGGTCCGACGACGTTGGCTTTTGAGCAGAACGAACGGATGGATCTGAGCGAGATGTTTGCCGGAGAGAACCGGTTTATCTTGCAGGTCTCGGGCGACTCGATGATCGAAGCCCACATCGCCGATGGGGATTACGTGGTGGTCGAGCGCCGGCAGTGGGCTTCGCCCGGCCAGATCGTCGTGGCGCAAACGCCCGACGGCGAAGCGACGTTGAAGTACTGGTATCCCGAAGAGGACCGCATCCGCCTGCAGCCGGCCAATCGCGAGATGGAACCGATCTACGTTCGCGACGCCCAAGTCATGGGCATCGCCGTGGGCGTGATCCGCCAGAAGTTGTAGCGAGGGGCGATGGGCTCACGTTCCTGACAAAATTCTAAGCCCGTCGGCATGAATCTTTCGGTGAAACCCCGCGACAACACCCTCCCGCGCAGCAGGAGGGTAAAGAGCGGGTCCCTGGGCTCGCGCCCATGGCTACGACCTATCACCACTTCGTGGCTGTCCAAAGTCTGGCGACTTCAGCTACCGGGTGGGGAAACCTTACCCGGCTTTGTTTTCGACCGCGGCGTTGAGCTTGTTGTACAGCGTCTTGAGGCTGATCCCCAGTTCGGCGGCGGCGGCCGGTTTGTTGCCGTCATGGCGCTCGAGCGCCTCGTCGATCGCGTGCATCTCCAGGTCCCGCAGGCTGATCGGGCCGTTGGCCCGCAGCTCTTTGCGGAGCTGCCGGTTGCTGAAGTGCCGCGGCAGATGCTCCGGCAGGATCGGTAATTGATCACACAGGATGGCCGCGTGTTCGATCACATTGGCCAGCTCCCGCACGTTGCCCGGCCAGACGTGTTCGCCCAACACACGCAGGGTTTCCGGGGCGAAGCTTTCCTCGGCGCTGCCCTTGGCGTCGGGACGGAAACGCCGCAGCAGGTGGGCGGCCAGGACGGGGATGTCGCTGGCCCGCTGGCGAAGCGCCGGAACGCGGACTTCGAAGGTGTTGATGCGGAACATCAAGTCTTCGCGGAATTGGCCTTCGTGAACCATCTGTTCCAGGTCGCGGTGCGTGGCACAGACGACGCGGACGTCGATGTGTTTGGTGTCGTTGTCGCCGACGCGGCGGATGTCGCCGGTTTCCAGCACGCGCAGCAGCTTGGCCTGCATCGACAGCGGCAGCTCGCCGATCTCGTCCAGGAACAAGGTGCCGCCGTCGGCCATTTCGAACAGGCCGGTGCGAGCGGCGTCGGCGCCGGTAAAGGCACCGCGGCAGTGACCAAACAATTCGCTCTCGATCAGGTTCTCCGGCAGGGCGCCGCAGTTGATCGCCACGAACGGTTGGTCGGCGCGACCGCTGTTCTCGTGCAGGGCCCTGGCGACCAGTTCCTTGCCGCAGCCGGTTTCGCCGCGAACCAGGACGGTGCTTTCGGAGGCTCCGACGCGTTCGATCAGGCGCATCGTTTCGTGCATCGAGGGGTGTTCGCCGACCAGCCGGGTTTCGCCTTCGGCCCGCCGCACCCGATGTTCCAACGCCGCCACTTGCCGGCGGCTCTGGCGGCGTTCGCGGACGCGACCGAGCAGTCCCGCGATGTCGGCCAACCGGCAGGGTTTGGTCAGGTAGTCGAAGACCTGGTACTGGACCGCCGCGATGGCCGTTTCCTGGCTGGGGTTGCCGGTCATGATCACGGTGTCCATGTCCGGACGCAGCTGGGCGGCTTTCTCGATCACCTGCAGCCCATTGAGTCCGGGCATCTGCAGGTCGACGATCATGCAGTCGAAGTCTTCTTTTTCCAGAGCCGCCACGGCGGTTAAGCCATCGGGGCAGACCGTCACGGCGTAACCCATCCGCGGTACTTCGCTGCGGACCAACTCCTGCAGGTTCTCCTCGTCGTCGGCGAACAGGATACGCATCTGGGGTTCATTCTCAGGCGACTTGGCGCGTGGCATATTCTCTCTCGACAGGTTCCAGGGGCAGGGTGACTTCCAGCCGCGAGCCGCGGCCGACGCCATCGCTGTAGGCGGTGATCAGGCCTTGATGTTTGCAGACGATGCGATAGGTGATGCTGAGTCCCAATCCGGTACCGCGACCGTCGTTGCGGCGGGTAAAGAAGGGTTCGAACAGGTGTTCGCGGACCTCTTCGGTCATCCCACAGCCATCGTCGCTGACGCAGATGCAAACCTGTTGGTCCTGTTTGCGAATGCTCACTTCGACCAAGCCGTCGCTGGCGACGCTCTCCAGGGCGTTGGTCAACAGGTTCAGCACGACTTGGCGGATCTCTTGGGCGTTGACCGCCGCGACGACCTTTTCGGGGCAGATCACCTGAATCGATTTACAGCGATACTGTCCGAGGGTGCTGACCATCGAGACGACGTCCTCGACCAGGCTGCCCAGATCGGTCGGTTCGACCGTCACATTGCCGAGGCGGCTGAAGTCCAGCAAGCGTTCGGTGATGCCTTTGCAGCGGAAGGCTTCGTCTTGGATGCGAGAGAGGTTCTTGCGGATCGTAGCGGCTTCCTCGCCGGTGATGCTGCGGGTTTCGTCATCGCCATGCAGCACGTCGTGCAGCCGCGATTCCAGGGCTTCGGCACTCCAGGCGATCGAGGCCAGGGGGTTGTTGATTTCGTGCGCGACGCCGGCGGCCAGGAAGCCGACGCTGGCCAATTGTTCGCGCTGGATCACTTCGCGCGTTCGTTCGCGAACTTGGCGATCCAGGTCTTCGCACATCAGGTGCAGTTCGGTGCAGGTCTGCTGGAAACGTTCGGTCATTCCGTTCATGGCCTGACCCAGTTCGTCCAGTTCGTCGCCGGTGCCCAGTTCGATGTGGTGGTTGAACTGGCCGCCGGCCACCAGGCGGCAACCGTCCAGCAGCGTGCGAAACGGCTGGACGACCAACGTTCGGAACAACCACAGCAGTACGCCCAGCATGATCAGCGCGAGCACCGTACACAGCCAGGCCAGGGCGATCCAGGTGCGGTACTGGCCCTTGACCTCATCGCGAACGGTGGTCATGCGCATCTGCAGAAAGCCGGGCAATTGCTGGGTTTGATCGTACAGCTCGTCCAGCTTCAGTTGCAGCGACGCAAACTGAATCGGTTCCAATTCATTCACCGGACGCCGGTGCAATTGTTGGAGGTCTTGCACCGTCCGTTCGATCGCGTCCAACAATCTCTGCTGCTGGCGGGGATCGGCAAATAGGATGTCTTCGCTGCTGGATGCATCCAGGGATGCGCGGTAGCGGGAGAGGACCGAGGTGAACTCTTCCAACGCATGGTTGAAGCGATCGCTTTCGGTGTGCAGGATGGCGCTGGACAGCAGGCGTTCGGATCCCAGCGTCAACCGCCGGAAGCGAACGTCTTCGATCCGGTGGCAACTGTCGCGCAGGGTTTCGACGCTGCGGATCAGAGCGTTGGTTTGAGGAATTTCGGCCGCCCGTTGGCTGACGCTATTGGCCAGCCGGCGGTACCGGTACAGGCCCCAGAATCCGCTGAAAGCCAGCGTGGTGACCATGGCCGTCAGGATCGCCAACGCCAACAATAGTTTGGTTCGAATCGGCGATCTTGCTAACACCGTCCAGCCTCCTTGCTGGGTAAGTTCCGTCTACGCTCGCAAGGCGAGTCTAGCAAGCGGTTTGTAAAAATTGCAACAGCGAAAAAGGGGCTTTGTGGCAGGCCCCGGTCGCGGTCGCTAGACTGATCACCCCTGCACCGTATGCACCCCACTCCTACCACGCCGCGCTCGCTCGGGTTGTTTGTGCAACCAAGCGTTCACGCGGTTTCTGTTTTGCACTGAGGTACTCACCATGAAGATCACGATGTCCTTTCCCGTCTTGCTGGCCGGCCTGTTGGTCGTCGGCGGGGCATTCGACGTCGCCGCCCGCGCCGACGTGCGGCTGCCCAACGTCTTCTCCGACCACATGGTCCTCCAACGAGACCAGGAGAATCCGGTTTGGGGCCGGGCCGATGCCGGCGAGAAAGTCACGGTCCGCCTGGGCGATCAGGAACACAGCACTCAGGCCGACGCCGAGGGCAATTGGCGCGTGACGCTGAAACCACTGAGCGTTGGCGAGCCGCGGCAGATGACTGTCGAGGGCAACAACAAGGTGACCGTCAGCGACATCCTGGTCGGCGAGGTCTGGATCTGCAGCGGCCAGTCGAACATGGCTTGGACCGTCAATCGATCGGAGGATTTGGACCTGGAAGTCGCCGCGGCGAACTATCCCGAAATCCGCATGATTAATTTTCCTCGGGTGGGAACCCAGCAGCCGGTCTGGTCGCACGACGATCACACCTGGATGGTTTGCTCGCCCGAGACGGTTGGCAATTTCAGCGCGGTCGGCTACTTCTTCGGCCGCCAGTTGCATCAGACGCTCGACGTGCCGGTCGGCTTGATCAATAACGCCTGGGGCGGTTCCGCCGCGGAAGCTTGGGTGCCGCGAGAAACCCTGGCCAAGGATCAAGAGATGTACGGGCCCTTGCTCGCCCGCTATGAGCAGATGGAATCGCAGTACCAGGAGCTGAAGGACAAAGAAGACCTCAGCCAGGACGAAAAGAAACAGCTGGCCGGGCTGCGTCGAGCCGTGACCGGAAACCACAATCCCGGCAATATCTATAACGGCGTGTTGAAGTCGCACCTGGGATACGGCATCCGCGGAGCGATCTGGTACCAGGGCGAATCCAACGCCGGCCGAGCCTACCAGTACCGCGACCTGTTTCCGTTGATGATCCAACAGTGGCGCGACGACTGGGGCCAGGGCGATTTCCCCTTCTACTGGGTCCAGTTGGCCGATTTCCGCGCCGAAGTCGAGCAGCCCGGCGAGAGCAGCTGGGCCGAGCTGCGCGAAGCCCAGACGATGACCATGGACAAATTGCCCAACACCGGCGAGGCCGTAATCATCGACCGCGGCGAAGGCAAAGACATCCACCCGCGGAACAAGCAGATCGTCGGTCGCCGCTTGGCCCGCTGGGCACTGGCGCAGCAGTACGGTGTCGAGATGGACTACCGGAGCCCCCGTTTTGCTTCGATGGAAAAGCAGGGCAACAAGCTGGTGCTGTCGTTTGACCACGTCGGCAGCGGCTGGCGGCCCTTCGATGTGAATCACCCGGTCGGCTTTGCCGTCGCCGGCGAAGACCGCAAGTTCCACTGGGCCGACGCCAAGATCCTGAAGGATGGGCGGATCGAGGTTTCCAGCGGCGAGGTCCAGGATCCGCAGGCCGTCCGCTACGGCTGGGCCGACAACCCCCGGGTGAACCTGTACAACCAGGACGACCTGCCCCTGACGCCGTTTCGCAGCGACGATTGGCCGGGCGTGACCGTCGACGCGCGCTAAGCGAGAGTAACAACACCCTCCCGCGGAGCGGGAGGGTCGGGCTCTCAGGCCCGGGGAGGGCCCCCAGGAAGACCCTCTCCGGGCCTGAGAGCCCGACTCTCCCCGAGGGAGAGTGATGCCGAAACACACCTTGCGGCGTTCCCTGCACACAGGCTGGAAGCCTATGCCACTGCGGTTTTGCATTCACAGGCTGGAAGCCTATGCCACTGCGGTTTTGCATTCACAGGCTGGAAGCCTATGCCACTGGCCTTGGATTCGTTACAGGCGTTTTGATCGTTCTCACACGCCGGCTCGGCCCAGGCGGCAAACGGCGCGGAAGTTTCTCTGGCCCGCGTCCAAAGGCTATTCTGGACAGTATGGTTTTGCAGTCATCCTGTCCTCTGTTCGAGACCGTTTCATGTTGCCACTTTGCCGGACGCGTTTTGCCGCTGGTGATTCGCCGCGCGGATTTTCGGGCGTGCCCCGCCGGGCCCTCACGTTCGCTTTCTTTGTCGTCTGCTGTCTTGGTTTTTCTGTAGGGAGTCGTTCCGTGGCTGAAGATCCGTATGCCCCGCTCCGCGAGGAGTTGGTCGAGACGCGGATTCGCAGCGCGGGCGTGACCAACACGCGCGTCCTGCGGGTCATCGCCGAGACGCCGCGGCATCGGTTTGTGCCGCCCTCGCAGCGGAGCAAGGCGTATTACGACATGGCGCTGCCGATCGGCGATGCGCAAACGATCAGCAGTCCGTTTATCGTCGCGCTGATGACCGAGGCGCTCGATCCCCAGCCCACCGACAAGGTGCTGGAGATCGGTACCGGCAGCGGTTATCAGGCGGCCGTGCTGAGCCCTCTTGTGGAGAAGGTTTATACGATCGAGATCGTCAAACCCTTGGGCGAGAAAGCCGCTCGGACGCTGGCCGAACTGGGCTATGACAACGTCTCGGTTCGTGTCGGCGACGGTTTCTTGGGCTGGCCCGAGGCGGCGCCGTTCGACAAGATCATCGTCACCTGTTCGCCCGAATCGATCCCTCGGCCGCTGGTCGACCAGTTGCGTGAGGGCGGCCAGATGATCATTCCCGTCGGCGAGCGTTACCAGCAGACGCTGTATCACATGATCAAGAAGGACGGCAAGCTGGAGCGGCAGCCGCTGCGGCCGACCCTGTTCGTACCGATGACCGGCACCGCCGAAGAGGGCCGCCAGCGGCAGCCCGATCCGTCGCGGCCCGAGATCATCAACGGCGATTTCCAGCAAGCCGGCCCCTCGCCGGCCTTCATCCCGGGCTGGTACTACGGCCGTCAGGTCCGCCGCGTCAGCGCAGGGTTGGATTCCTCGGCGGGCCAATCCAGCGAGAACCAGGCCAGCAGCAATGCCTCGGGGCCGGCCTTTGTGCGTTTTGAGAACGAAACGCCGGGGCTGGATTCGCATCTGCTGCAGGGCGTCGCCATCGACGGCCGCGCGGTCACGCTGGTCCGGCTGGCCGGCCGCGTCCGCACCGAGGACGTCGGCGGCAGCAGCCGCGCCGATCGCCTGCCCATGGTGGCCATCACCTTCTACGACGACCTCCGCCGCGAGCTGGGGACGTATTGGCTGGGCCCGTTCCGCGGCACGCGCCCCTGGCGTGAGGAGAGTCGCATGATTCGCGTTCCGCCGCAGACCCGCGAAGCGATTTTGCGAATTGGCTTGTTCGGCGCGACCGGGACGGCGGATTTCGACGACATTCGGCTGGAAGTTCGCTAGATCGCCTATCTGCTAAAATTTGCCTGATCTGCTTGAACGGCACCCCGGGCGAGTTATCCTTAAAGTGGCTGCATCTACCAGCGAGGGGGAAGGTGCCCCTGGGGGCGTGCAGTGTGTTGGCTTACTGAAGGAAGCATCTCATGAAAAAGCTACGGTTCTTGGCACCAGCAGCGACGTTGCTGGCCGTGTTTGCGTGTTCGCCGGTCGAAGCCGGCTGGGGCTCACGGGGGTATCATTCGGGCGGTTCCAGTGGATACGCCTCCTACGGCTATGCCAGTGGCGGCAGCAGTGGCGGCAGCTACGGAAGCTACGGCAGTAGCGGCGGCTACAGCAGCTACCGCAGTCACGGCAGTTACGGAAGTCATGGCAGCAGCGGCGGCGGCCTGTTGTCGCGGCTGCACGCCAAGATTCACCGTCACATCGCCGCCAAACGGGCTCGCCACGCCAGCCACGGCAGCAGCGGCTACGTCAGCTATCGCAGCCACGGCAGCAGCGGCTACTCCTCCTACGGCAGCAGCTACGGCAGTCGTGGGTACGCCGGTTACGGCAGCAGCAGCCACGGCAGCAGCGGTTACGCCAGCTACCGTTCGTATCGTCACTACAGCTACGCCAGCGGCGGATCCAGCGGTGGGCATTCCTCCGGATCGACCTACTCCTACGCCGCTCCGTTGGTCTATCAGTCGCACAGTGTCGCCCCGGTCGTCAGCGGTGGCTATGACAGCGGCACGATCCTCGACCAGCCGTACAGCGAAGGCGTGATCCTCGATGGCGGCCAAGTCGCTCCCCAGGCTGATCCCGCTCCCCAGGATGCTCCGGCTCCGGCCGACGCCACCGCTCCCGAAGCCGCCGCTCCGGCCGAAGCTCGACTGCAAGCCGACGCGGCGTTGATCACCGTGGCCGTTCCCGCGACCGCTCGCGTGACCGTCAACGGACACCCGACGACCAGCGAAGGGCCGATTCGTCAGTTCATGTCGCGTGGACTGAAAGCCGGTTACACGTACGCTTATGAAATCGTCGTCGAAGACGAATCGGGCGGTCAAACCAGCCGCGAAACCAAGACGCTGCGTGTTCGCGCCGGCGACAAGGAACGCCTCGTCTTCGCCGCTCCGCAAGCGGAGTCGGTGGAAACGGCGTTGACCGTGCACGTGCCCGATGACGCCAAAGTCACTCTGGCTGGTAACGCGACCGCAGCCGAAGGCCAGACCCGGGTCTTCCGCACCAGTCAACTGCGCGAAGGCGAAGTCTGGGACGGTTATGAAATCGCGGTGACCGTGGTCCGTGAAGGACGCGAAGTCACCAAGAAGAAGACCTTGCGATTGGTCGCTGGCAGCGAGCAGGAGCTGGCGTTTGATTTCGCCGGCGAAGCCGCTTCGGCCAAGCTTGCCGCTCGCTAAGCTCTCCCGCCCGCTATTCGGTTTTCAGTTTTCGGGCGGCCCCCTCCCGCGGGATAGCCGTCTGGAACACCGATCGGAACACGACGCCGCCCCGGCCCTTTCAGGTCGGGGCGGCGTTTTTGTTTGCTCCTCTCGCAGCGCCGCGGCCGCGTGCTATGCTTGCCTACCGCTTCGACATCTTTCCTCTGCGGTCACCCCGCTATGCCATCCCCACCATCGCATCCAGCCCAGCCCCCGCGGCGCCGTTCGGCAGCTCAGCCGGCAGCACCGAGCGGCAGTCCAGCGGTCGACTCGGACCCGAACCCCCAGCCGGCCTTGCCCGCGGTTCGCTGGCGGTGGTTGTTGTCGGGCTTGATCCTGTGGCAGTTGTGGGCCGTGCTGGGGGAGCCGGTGGAGTTCATGACGCGGGTGCCGATGAGCACGTCGGGGTCGCCCTTTGGCGAAGCCTTTAATCGTCCGGTCAGCCCTTACAGCGAATTAACTTACCTCAATCACGGCTATGCCTTCTTCGCGCCCGATCCCGGACCCAGTCATTTGATCGAAGTTCGCATCGCAGGCGAGGGGGACGCCCCGCCGCAGCTGGAAACGTTTCCCGACCTCCAGCGGCAGTGGCCACGGCTGTTGTACCACCGCCATTTCATGCTGACCGAGTTTCTGCACAACGTGCACACCGCGCCGCTGCCGGCCGAATTGGCCGAGGTCGATGACGCCGAAGCCCGCGCTTGGCGGGCCTCGCGGCGGCAGTACGAAGCCATCCGAGATTCCTTTCGGCGGCATATCGCGGCCCGCCGAAACGTCGATGTCCAGCGGGTGACCATCGCCCGCATCGAACACCGCGCCCCGTTCGTTCCGGAGTACTTGCTGGACCGTGTTCGGCTGCATGATCCGCGCCTGTATCGTGAGTTGCCCGACGATCTGGGACCGATGCCCAGCCCAGCGCCCGGTCCCGGCCCAGCACCCGGTCCCGGCCCAGCATTCGGTCCCGGCCCAGCATTCGGTGCTCCACCGTCGCCCGAGGTCGTGCCGGCCGGTCCCATGCCGGGCCTGGGGGGGCGACCTGCCGACCGGGAGCCCGCGCGATGAGTCGTTCACAGGTGGTGGTGGAAGCGAGTGTGAACTGGTTGCGGCAGTGGACCGGAGCGTGGAACGCGTTTTGGTTTCTGCCCCGCTTGCCGCATACCCTGGCGATCATGCGGATCGCCGTGGGCGCGATGTTGCTGTACACGCACGTCGTCCTGGCGACCGACCTGATGTCCTTTGTCGGGCCCGACGCTTGGATGGACCCGGAGACGATTGGCGAGCTGCATCGGGGCGGGATCGTACCGCAGAACGCCGACTGGGGACGATCCTATCTGTGGCACATCGATAGCCCCGGGTTGCTGTGGGCTCATCACGCTTTGACGATGCTGGTTTCGGCGATGGTCATGGTTGGGTTTGCCACGCGGCTGAGCACGCCCCTGGCCTGGGGGCTGCAGTTGATGTACATGCACCGATTGACCGGGGCCCTGTTCGGGTTGGACCAGATCGTCACGATGTTGTTGATGTATCTGATGCTGTCGCGGTGCGGTTCGGTGTTTGCGGTCGATGCTTGGCTGCGCCGGCGCCGTCCCGACTGGGCGGCCACGAACTGGGGGCGGCGCCTGTTGCCATCGGCCCAGCCGGCCACCGCGAACATGATTGCGACCCGGTTGATTCAGCTGCACCTGTGTACGATCTACCTCTTCGGCGGGCTCTGGAAGGCTCGCGGCGAAAGCTGGTGGGACGGCAGTGCCCTGTGGTTCTCGGCGGCGAACCTCGAGTACCAGTCGGTGGACGTCACCTGGTTCGTCGCTCGCTATCCGTTTCTGTGCAGTGCGCTCTCGCACGTGACCGTGTTCTGGGAGACGTTTTACTGCGCGTTGGTTTGGCCTCGTTTGACTCGCCCCTTGATCTTGTTGATGGCGGTCATGGTCCACGGCGGCATCGCCCTGTTTCTGGGCATGATCACCTTTGGCACGATCATGATCGTCGCCAATCTGGTCTTCCTTTCCCCGTGCTTTGTCCGGCGTTTGGTGGGACGGGAATAGCGTCTTGTGGTGGGGTGGTTTCCGGCCCTGTAACTTGGGCGTGGGGGCTTAGTGGTGGGGCTTCCGCCCTTGGTGCTGGTCTTCATCCGGATAATCGCTACCGCCCCAACGAGCGACCCGCCGCGTGGGTTTTCATCCTACAAAACCTCGGCCTGTTGCCATCGAGAAGTCGATAGCTGGGGGTACTGGCGGAGCACAAGAACACTTCGTTTGTGCGCCAACTTTTGGATTGGGGAGAATCCTAGGATGAAGATTAGCAAACTAGCTCTGTTGGCGGCTGCAGCGTGCATGATGCACGTCGGCGGTGCGACAGCAGCAGATAACCATACAAACGACCGTTCGATCGCGCAGGTGGGCTTCTTCGAGTCCCATGGCTGCGACGACGGAGCCTGCGACAGCGGCTGTGACAGCCATGGCGGTTACAGCCTGGGCGACCTGGGCTTGGGCGATTACCTCAGCTGTGGCGACTGCTGCATCGGGGATCCCTATGAGGTGTTCGGCGACTACTACGGCTGGCACGTCGGGGGCTGGGGCCAACTGGGGTACCACTCCAGCGATTCGCCTCGTCGCTTCAACGACGACGCCGATGGCGTGCGTCTGCAGCAGGCTTGGCTGTACGCCGAGCGTGCGGTCGACGGCAGCTGTGGGTTGGACATCGGCGGCCGTATCGATCTGATGTACGGTATCGATGGGCCGGACACTCAAGCCTTTGGACCCAACGATGACAGCTGGGACCAGGACTGGGACAACGGTGGTTCCTACGGCTGGGCACTGCCTCAGTTGTATGCCGAAGTGGCCTACGGCGACCTGTCGGTCAAAGCCGGTCACTTCTACACGATCATCGGGTACGAAAGCGTGATGGCTCCGCAGAACTTCTTCTACAGCCACACCTACACGATGGTCAACAACGAGCCGTTCACCCACACCGGGATTCTGGCCACCTACCAAGCCACCGAAGACATCGCCGTTTACGGCGGTTACACTCTGGGTTGGGACAGCGGCTTCGAAGACAACGGCGACACCTTCCTGGGCGGTTTCTCGCTGGGATTGACCGAGGACGTCACGTTCACCTACGGCACGACGATCGGTCGCTTCAACACCAACTTCAACAACACGGGCGTGACCGAGCAGGGCTACATGCACAGCATGATCCTGGACGTCGCGCTGACGAACAACCTGCAGTGGGTTTCGCAGTTCGATTGGTTGGACACCGAGCGAGCCACCGACGGGGCTCGGCTTCGCGAAGGCGGGGCGTTCGTCAACTACCTGTTCTACGCCCTCAACGACTGCACCAGCCTGGGTGTGCGTCACGAGTACTTCCAGCGTGACCCATCGTTGGCAACGGCCACCGGTGACGTGGATGTCAACGACCTGACCTTCGGCGTCAACCACCGCATGAACTCGAACCTGATCGTTCGTCCGGAATTGCGTTGGGACTGGGACGACGCGGGAGCTTATGGCGTGAACGAAAACAATCGCGCTTCGCAGACGACCTTCGGCGTCGACGCGATCCTGACCTTCTAGGTCCGGCGTCCGGCCGTAACGTGCACGGCACGATTTGAGAAAAGCCGGACGGCTGGTCGCTCGCTGACGAGCGACCAGCCGTTTTTCGTTGCGGCATAGGTCAGTAGATACGGCGGCCGGTGGGGCGCGGGAACCGTGAGCTGGCGCCCAATGCCATCTACTTTCACCATCGCTTGCGATTGAAGCGTTAGCGGAGCGGCGCAAGCCGCCCGGTGTGTGAAGGTTCGCACCGCAAAACCGGACGGCTCGCGCCGTTCCGCTACAAAGGAAGTGGCATCGGGCTGGCGCCCTGCGGCTGATGGGGAACGGGAACCGTGTCATTCCGCGGGCGGACGGCGCGGGGTGTCGCCCCCGGCGCGGGGGCGGTCGCCATCGCGGGGGCCGCGTCCATCGCGGGGCCGATCGCGCAGCCGCGACAGGGCCGCTTCGGCTTCTTGCTTGTCCACCACGCCGTCGGCGTTGCGGTCGATCCGTTCGATGTTCTCCTGCATCCGCGCGGGCAGCTCGTCACCGCTCAGCTTGCCGTCTCGGTTTTCATCCCGGCTTTCGAACAGGCGATTCACCATGGCGGCGGCGTCCATCCCTTCGCGGGGACCGCGATCGCCGCGAGGACCACGGTCGCCGCGGGGGCCACGGTCGCCACGCATCTGCCGCATGGCCTGGAGGGCGGCGACCAGTTCCTGGGCGTCCAGTTTCTGGTCGTCGTCTTTGTCGAAGCGTTCGATCAGCTGTTTGGCCATGGCTTCGGGCCTGATCTCCGGGCCGCCGCCCCGCCGCCGGTCTCTTTCGCCCCGCTCGGGTCGCTCGCGATCGGCTCGGTCGGCGTCGCGTTGGCCGCGGGCCGGGCGGTCTCCGCGAGGGCGATCGCGTTCGGGGGGCTGCGCCTGCACACTCGTCACGGTCACGGCCAGCAACAGGGCCAAACTGGTGACAGGGCTCTTCAAGATTCTCAACGACATCGCACGCGACTCCGAAAAAGAAAAGGGACAGGGTGGACGTAGGTCCGGCAGATTAGTAAACCTCCGTAAAGCCTGAGGGTTCCGCGGAAAAGAGGCTTCCCGCCGCGCACGCGCCCCGGTGCCGTTTGTGCCGGCCTCGTCGTCCACGGGCGATCCGGATTAGAATGACCCCCTTCCTCCGCAAATCAGACGAATCAGAAAGCAGAAATGGTTTCACAAACGAACGCCTTGCCTCGCATCGTGATCACCGGTCTGGGGGTGATCAGTCCGCTGGGAAATGAGTCCCAGGCGTTGTTTGACGCCCTGCAGGCCGGTCGCAGTGCGGTCGGGCCGCTGACCCGCGTGCCGACCGCTCCGCTGCCGCTGAGCCACGGTGCCGAAGCCAGAGAGTTCACCGGGGCGATCGGCGACTACGGTCCGATGGAAAAGCCGCTGCAGCGAACGATCCGCAAGGGCAGCAAGGTGATGTGCCGCGAGATCGAGATGGGCGTCGCGGCGGCCCAGTTGGCGTTGGTCGACGCCCAGTTGCCGGCCGACAAGCGAGATCCGCATCGCACGGGCGTGATCTACGGCTGCGATTACATCATGACGCTGCCCGAGGAGTTCGCCGCCGGGGTCCAGAAATGCTTGGACGAGGACGGCCAGTTTCAGTTCGAGAAGTGGGGCGAACAGGGCAAACCGCAAGTCAATCCGCTGTGGCTGCTGAAGTACTTGCCCAATATGCCGGCCAGCCACATCGCGATCTACAACGACCTGCAGGGACCCAATAATTCCGTTACCGTGCGCGAAGCCAGTGCGGCCGCGGCGATGGCCGAAGCCTATCTGACGCTGCAGCGCGGCCACAGCGACGTGATCCTGGTCGGTTCCACCGGCTCGCGGATCCATCCCTTCCGCACCATGCACGCCTGCATGCAGGAGGATCTGGCCAGCGACCGCGAGGATCCGACCCAGATGAGCCGGCCGTTTGATGCCGATCGCGACGGCGGTGTCCTGGGCGAGGGCGCCGGGGCGATGATTCTGGAAACCCTGTCGCATGCGGAGGCTCGTGGAGCCAACATTCTCGGCGAAGTGGTCGGCTATGGCAGCAGCGCCGTGGCCGCTCGGGTCACCGATCAATTCCAACGCAACGCCTTGGCCAACGTGATGCGTTCGGCACTGGGCCAGGCCTCTGCCGTGGGGCACATCCACGCCCATGGCTTGGGCACGGTCGAGGGCGACATTCAGGAAGCCGCCGCGATTCGCGACGTCTTCGGCCAAAGCATCCCTCCGGTGGTGGCCGCCAAGAGCCACTTCGGCAATCTGGGGGCCGGCGGTGGGATGGTCGAAGCGATCGCCAGTCTGATGGCTCTGCAGCAGGGGCGTCTGTTCCCCACGCTGAACTACCGCACGCCGGATCCCCGCTGTGACCTGCCGGTCACCGTCGACGACCAGGCCCCCGCCGGCGACAGCTTTCTGAGTATGAACGTCACGCCACAAGGTCAGGCCGCCGCGATCCGGATCGCCAAGTTCGTTCCCTAGGGTGTGGCAAACCACCGCCGAGACCGGGCTCGCCCTCCGGTTGGTGGGGTGGTTTTCGCCTAGCCGTTATTGGTTGACAGCCTCTGGACAGATCGTTAATCTCATTCATTCAACGAGATCCTGCGACGCGCCCGGGTCGATTTTCAACCCGGGCCGTTTTTTTTATCTACGGAAAACCGTACAAGTCTGCATGAATCCCCAAGATATCCTTCGCTACGTCGACTCGCTTCATCGCGAAAAGAACATCGATAAGGAAATCGTGTTCTCTGCGATCGAGTCTGCTCTGCAAACTGCCGCCAAGCGGCAGTACGGAGAAGACGCAGATATCGTTGTGCGATTGGACCGTCAAAGTGGCCGTGCGCAAGCCGTGCTCGATGGCGAACCGTTGGGCGAAGATCAGATCGGTCGCATTGGCGCCCAGACCGCCAAGCAAGTCATCATTCAAAAGGTCAAGGAAGCCGAGCGGGATTCCTTGATGTTGGAATACCGCGAACTGATCGGTCAGATCGTCAGCGGCGTGATCGGCCGGGCCGATGGCGGCGTGGCGACGGTCAACCTCGGAAATGTCGAAGCGATCCTGCCACGGAGCGAGCAGATTCCGGGCGAATCCCTGCACGCCAACGAGCGGGTGCGGGCGGTCGTGTTCGAGGTTCGGGCGACCGGCAACCGGATCCGCGTGGTGCTCAGCCGAACCCGGCCCCAATTGGTGCAGCGTCTGTTTGAACAGGAGATTCCCGAGCTGGGCGACGGTACGATCGAAATTAAATCGGTCAGCCGCGAGCCCGGTTATCGCAGCAAGGTTGCCGTGGCCAGCATGGACAACCAGGTCGATCCGATCGCCGTTTGTGTGGGGTTTCGGGGTAGCCGGATCAAGGCGGTTCGCGAAGAATTGGCTGGTGAGCACATCGATGTGATTCGCTACAGCGAAGATCCTTTGGTGCTGGTTCCCAATGCCCTCCAGCCCGCCACGGTCGAACAGGTCTTGCTGTGCGACATGATTGGCCGAGCGATTGTGCTGGTTCAAGAAGATCAGTTGTCGTTGGCCATCGGTCGACGCGGTCAAAATGTCCGGCTGGCCAGCAAGTTGTGCGGCTGGGACATCGAGATCATGACCGGCAACGAGCTGGAAGAGCAGATCAGCCGGGCTGTTTCTGGATTCAGCGAGCTGGAAGGGGTCACCGAGGAATTGGCCGGAGCGTTGGTCGAGCAGGGGTATCTGTCCTATGATGACCTGTCGGTGATCGAGCCGGATGCTCTGGTGGAGATGAGCGGCTTGAGCGAAGAGCAGGTCGATCGCATCGTCGAACAAGCCGAACAGCGTGCCGAAGAGGCCGAGGTGGCGGCGGCCGAAGAGCGACGACAACGCCGCGACCGCGAGAAACAGCAGCGAGAAGCCGAGGCGGCCGGTGAGCAACCCGCCGGCGAAGCACAGCCCGCCAGCGAAGAGCAACCTGCCAGCGAAGAGCAACCCGCCGGCGAAGAACAACCTGCCAGCGAAGAACAACCTGCCAGCGAAGGGCAGCCCGCCGGCGAAGCACAGCCCGCCGGCGAAGAGCAAGCCGCCGGCGACTCGCAGGCGGGTCAAGAGGCAGCAGCCAGTGAAGAACGCCCCGCAGGGGGTGATGAAGCCGCCGCGGCGGACTCGGCACAGCCGGCGTCCCCGGACGCCTCATCCCAATCCGACCCGCAGTCTGCCCAGGACGGTTCGACCGTCGGCGGCGATGACTCGGGCGAAGCGGCTCGAACCAGTCAGCAAAGTAGTTGATGCTTCACCACGTCCCGGGCGGAATCTTCCCCTCGGGTCAGGATGGTCGCTTGGCGCCTTGTGAGAGGCCCGGCGAACGGAGGAAATGATGTAATTTTAGCGACATAATTTGCCAGCAACGCTCGCCTCGATTCGGGGAGCAACGACTGGCCTGAAAACAGATTCACAGGATCCTTGCCCCGTGCCCGTACGCATTTACGCGCTCGCAAAAGAATTAAAGTTAGACAGTAAAGAACTGGTCGAGATCTGCAAAAAAGCCGGAGTCAGCGGTAAAGGCTCGGCATTGGCCAGTTTGGACGACGACGAAGTTCAACGCGTCAAAAAGTATCTTGACGGCAGCGCTACCAAGAAAGCTGCGCCGCGTCCGTCCGCTCAAGCCACTCCGGCGGCCCCGATCAAACCGGTCCGCGAAGCCGATCCGGTGGAAGCCCGCGGCACGGCCAATCGCGTTATCGGCCGTCGTTCTGCGAGCAAGCCGCCACTGAGCACGTCGGCACCCGCGGAGACGTCCGGCAAGGACGAGGGCAAATCGCCCGACACCGCTGCGGCGCCCGGCACCGCTGCGGCGCCCCAGGCTTCGCAAGAGGCCGAGACTCCGGCGCAAGCTCCGGCGGCCAGCGAGCCGACCAAGACGGCGCCCACCGCTGGCAAACCATCTCAGCCGGCGGCCGAGAAGCCGGCGGCCGAGGACCGTTCCCGATCCGGCGGCAAGCCATCGGGTGGCAAGCCCTCCGGCGATCAAGGGGCCGGCGACAAAGCGTCGCCCACCCCCAGGCGTCCCGAAGCCGCGCCCGGTCCGCTTTCGCCGATGCGGCGGGACCCGATGGGCCCGGGCGGTGGCGGCGGTAAGATCCGCGTAATCGGTCGCGGGGCCCGCCCGGATCGCGGCGACAAGTCCGAATCCAAGGGCAACCGTCCGCCCAAGCGGCGCGAGCCATCGGTCAAGATCAACCTTGCCGCTCTGCCCGAAGCCAAGCAGCCGGTCGCCAAGAAAGGCCCCAGCGAACCGCCGGCCCAGCAGCCCGAGGTGCGTTTCACCAAGGATGCGATCGCCGGCCACAAACAGGGCGATGCCGCCGGGATCGACAAGACGGTCTCCGATGAAAAGACCAAGAAGACCAAGATCGGCACGGGTGGTCTGAGCGAGTTTGCCGAGAAAGCCAAGGGACGCGGTGGACGCGGCGGCGACGCCGACGACGCAGCGGAGAAACGCCGCAATGCCGGTATGGCGGGTGCTCGTCCGGATCGCAACAAAAGCCGACGCTCGGGCAACCGGCGAAATATCACACTCGACGGCGGAGGCGATTTCGGTCGCCGCCGCGGCTACGGCCGCCACAGCGGTCCGCGGCGACGCAAGGGCGTCAATACGGCCGCCCCGCGTAAGGATGCCGTGACGGTCGAGCTGCCCTGTACGATTCGCGAGTTCTGTACCGCTGCCGGCGTGCCGGTGGCCAACGTGCTGCGGTTCCTGATGGGCATGGGCACGATGGCCAACATCAATGCCACGATCGATCACGAGACGGCCGAATTGATCGCCGCCGATTTGGATCTGAATATCCAGCTGAAAGAGCACGAGACGCTGGAAGACGAACTGATCACGACGATCGAAGAGCAGGAAGACGATCAGGAGAACCTGGTGCCCCGTGCTCCGGTGGTCACCTTCCTGGGACACGTCGACCACGGCAAGACCAGCCTGCTCGATCGCTTGATCGGCATCGATGTGGTCAGTGGCGAAGCCGGCGGGATCACCCAGCACATTCGGGCCTATACGGTCGAGAAGGATGGCCGGCCGGTGACCTTCGTCGACACCCCGGGCCACGAAGCCTTTACCGAGATGCGAGCCCGCGGTGCCAACGTCACCGACATCGCCGTGTTGGTGGTGGCCGCCGATGACGGCATCATGCCGCAGACCGAAGAAGCCATCAGCCACGCCAAGGCGGCCGGTGTGCCGATCGTCGTCGCGCTGAACAAGTCGGACCTGGAAGGCGTCGACCCGATGCGGGCGATGACCCAGTTGACCGAACACCAACTGACGCCCAGCGAATGGGGTGGGGATACCGAAGTCGTCAAGACCAGTGCGATTACCGGCATGGGCATGGACGAGCTTTTGGAAACCCTGCTGACGGTCGCGGAACTGCACGAGTACCAGGCCAACCCGGACCGACAGGCTCTCGGTGTGTGTCTCGAGGCCGAACAGCAAGGCGACCGCGGTGTGGTCGCCAAGTTGGTCGTCCAGAACGGTACCCTGCGAGTCGGCGATGTGGTCGTCTGTGGTGCGGCCCACGGCCGGGTCCGAGCGATGACCAACACGTTGACCAACAAACCGCTCGAGGAAGCCGGCCCCAGTACGCCGGTCAACATCATGGGCTTGGACGAGCCGCCGGGCGCGGGCGATCGCTTCCACGTCCTGGACGATATCACGCAGGCCCGCGAGATCGCTCAGTCGCGTGAACACGGCCACCGCACCGAGAACCTTTCGGGCGTGACCACCAAGGTGTCCTTCGAACACTTCCAGCAACTGCTCGAAGAGGGACGTCTGGGCGAACAGCAGGAGAAGACCAAACTGAACGTGATCATCCGCTCGGATGTTCGCGGGTCGCTGGAAGCCATCGACAAAGAACTGAGCAAGCTGGACAACCCCGAGGTCGAAGTCCGCGTCCTGCAGCGGAGCGTCGGCGGCGTCAGCCTGGCCGACGTCACCTTGGCCTCGGCCTCCGACGCGGTGATCCTGGCCTTCAACGTGATTCCCGACGATGCGGCTCGAGCCCTGGCCGACGAACGCGGCGTGGAGATCCGTCGCTACGACGTGATCTACAAGCTGGCCGACGAAATCAAGGCGATGATCGAAGGCCGACTGCGACCCGAGGAACGCATCGTCGAATTGGGCCGAGCTCTGGTCAAACAGACCTTCCAGATCAGCCGCGTGGGAACGATCGCCGGGTGCTATGTCGCTCAGGGCTCGATCCAGCGTGGTTGCCGTATCCGCGTTAATCGCGATGGCCGGACCATCGGCGATTATCCCTTGGAAGCCCTGCGGCGGATCAAGGAAGATGTCAAGGAAGTGCCTCGCGGCATGGAGTGTGGCATCAAGCTGTCCGGCTTTAACGACATCAAACAGGATGACGTGCTGGAAGCCTACAAGATCGAAGAAGTCGCTCGGACGCTGGATTGATCGCCCGGCCGCTGTTTTTTCTCTCCGCGCCGCGTCGCCCTCGGCGCGGCCCTGGTTTGTCTGTCCTGCTTCACCTGGATCCTTTTTATCCGTGACTAGTCGTCGAATCCTCAAAGCCGCCGAAGCGATCCGCGAAGTGGTGGCGACCGCCATCCTGACGGACCTGCGAGATCCGCGCATCCAGGACGTCACCGTCGTGGGCGTCAAGCTGAGTGCGGACATGCGCGACGCCAAAGTCGGTATCAGCGTGATGGGAGACGAGGCGCAGGAACGGTTGACCCTGCGGGGCTTGCAAAACGCCGCTGGCTTCCTGCAGGCCAAGATCGCCGAACGCATCGACAGCCGCTACATCCCCAAGCTGCGCTTCGAAATCGATAAGGGGACCCGCAGCGCTCTGGAAGTCGGGCAATTGCTCGATCGCTTGCGCCGCGAACGCGAAGCCGAGCAAGCCGCCAAAGCCGCGGCTCGCCAAGCCGGGCTGACCGATCCGGGCGACGAGCAGGATGCTCCGGGCGACGAGCAGGATGAACCGGCCGCCGAGCAGGATGAACCGGCCGCCGGGCAGGATGATGCGGCCGCCGGGCGGGGTAATTCAGACGCCGGGCAGGATGAAGCGGCCGACGACCGGCGCGATCTTCGGTAATCTCGCTGGCCGCTCCCTGGCAAAGCCCGGGCGGGCGATTAACCTACGGCTCGACCCGCTCTCTTAAAGCTCACCGAAAAAATATTCTCACAACCTCTATAGACGATACGGATACCGCGCGATGACCGCCAGCAATCGAGCCGCTCGGATCACCAAGCTGCAGACCGCTCTGAAGAAGCACTACAAGCCGGTGCCCAGCCCCAGTCGGCCGATCATGGAGCACCTGTTGTACGCGTGTCTTCTGGAAGGGGCTCCCAGCGAATTGGCCGACGAAGGCTTGGCCAAGCTCGAGCAGCAGTACTTTGATTGGAACGAGGTCCGGGTCACGACCACGGCCGAGATCACCGACGTGTTGTCCAGCCTGCCCAGTCCGGTATCGGCGGCGACCCGCTTGAAACGCGTTCTGCAGTCGGCCTTCGAAGCGTTCTACTCCTTCGATCTGGAGGAGATGAAAAAACAGAATCTGGGACAGGCCGTCGAGCAGTTCGAGAATCTGCCCGGGATCACGCCCTTTGTCCTGGCCTATGTGACCCAGCACGGCTTGGGCGGCCATTCCATCCCGGTCGACAACGGCGGTCTGCGGATCATGTTCGCCGCCGGGATTATCAACGAAGCGGAGTTGATGCAGCAGAAGGTGCCGGGGCTGGAACGAGCGATTCCCAAGAGCAAGGGGATGGAGTTCGGTTCGCTGTTGCAGCAGGCCAGTGCGGCGCTGCGAAAGAACGCCAGCGACAAGACGGTGGTGGCGGTCGTCACGGCCGTCGATCGCAACGCCCCGCAGTTGTTGGCTGCGGTGACCGCCGCCGGCGGCAAACCCGCCGCCAGGAAAGCCGCCAAGAGCAAGTCGGATGACGCTCCGGCGGGGGGCGAGAAAGCCGACAGCGGCAAACCGGCGAAGAGCAAAGCCGGCAGCGGCAAAGCCGACGGCAAGCAGTCGTCCAAATCGGCTGCGTCGAAAGGTGCGGCGAAGTCCGCGACGCCGGCCAAGAAGGCGGCTTCCGGTAAAGAAGCTCCACTAAAGAAGGCGGCCAAGAAAGCCGCCAAGAAAGCTGCGGCGAAAAAGGCGGCCCCCAAAAAGTCCGCCACGGCGTCCAGCAAGAAAGCCACTCCCAAGAAGGCTTCGACCAAAACCGCCAAGACGCCCACCAAGAAGCTCAGCAAACGCAAGCCACGGTGAGTTGGTTGTTGGTTGTTGGTTGTTGGTTGTTGGTTGTTGGTCGATGGTCGATCGAGACGTAGCGGAAGTCGCCAGACTTTGGAGAGAGTCGCCTTTCGCTCCGCCGAAAGTAGCCGCCCCTCCCCGTAGCCGAAGTTGCCAGACTTAGAAGGAGAACGCGGCGAGATCTGAAATCTCAAATCTGAAATCTCAAATTTGAAATCTCCGATCTGTTTCCCCCGCCCATAGGGCCCTCCCCGTCGCGGAAGTCGGCAGTGGGGTTGCTTTTTCGCGAAACCTTGGCCCATCGGCTAGGTTGAAAGGGTATAACGCGTCGCCCTCGCATCGATTCCGCTGCAGGCTGGCGAGCCTTTTCCTGCGGGGATCTTCTCCCATGACGATGCGCCTCTCGCTTGCTACGGCAGCACTGTTCGTCGCCGGTTCGGTTCTGGCAGACTCACCCGACCCGGACGCGGTCGCTTTCTTCGAGACCAAAATCCGGCCGGTCCTGGTCAACGAGTGTTATAGCTGTCATTCCAACGAGACGGGCAACGCTCGCGGTGGACTGCGGCTGGACACTCGCCAGTTGACGCGGATCGGCGGCAGCAGCGGTCCGGCCGTAGTCCCGGGCCAGCCCGAAGAAAGCTTGCTGTACACCGCGATCACGCATCAAGACTTTGTGATGCCTCCCAAACGCAAGCTTGCACCGGAGGTGATCGCGGACTTCCGGCGGTGGATTGAAACCGGAGCCGTCGATCCTCGAGAAACCGAAGTCATTGAGATCAAAGCCACGATCGGTCCGGAAGATATCCGCACCGCACGCGAAACCTTTTGGGCTTACCAGCCGCCTGCGGCGCCGAAGTTGCCCGAGGTTCGCAGCCCCGCCTGGCCCACCACCGAGATCGACCGCTTTGTGCTCGCCCGGCTGGAATCGGCCGGGATGCAGCCGTCCGCCGATGCGGCGGCGGCCCCGCTGCTGCGGCGCTTGTTTTTCGATCTGGTCGGGCTGCCTCCCACACCTCGGCAGCTCACCGCCTTTGAGAGCCAGTACCGGAGCGATCCCCAGCAGGCGGTCGAGGACGTCGTCGCGTATCTGCTGCGGCAGCCGCAGTACGGCGAGCGCTGGGGTCGCCACTGGTTGGATGTGGTCCGCTATGCCGAATCGACGGGCCGCGAAGTCAATATGACCTACCCGCACGCCTGGCGCTACCGCGACTATGTGATTGATTCTTTCAATGCCGACAAACCGTTCGATCGCTTCGTCCAGGAACAGATCGCCGGAGACCTCTTGCCCGCCGCCGACGACGCGCAGTGGGCCGAACAATTGATCGGTACAACGTTCCTGGCCCTGGGCCCCAAGAACGTCAACGAACAGAACCGCGTGCAGTTCGCCGCAGACCTGGTCGACGAACAGATCGATACGACTACGCGGGTGTTCCTGGGCACCTCGGTCGCGTGTGCCCGTTGCCACGACCACAAGTTTGATGCGATCCCCCAGGCCGATTACTACGCGATGGCGGGCATCTTCGGCAGCATGAACACGTACTTCGGCAACCCGCCGTCGAGCTACGGTAGTTTTCGCGGCGCACAGACTCGACGTAACAGCAGTTTGTTGTTGTTGCCGGTCGAAGACGAGCGTCCGGTAGGCCAACGGTACACGGCCGCCGAGATCCGCGCGATGCGGCAGCAGATGGAAGAGCTGCAGGAAGAAGCGGCGGCAGCTCGTCGCAATCGGGCGGCCGGCGATAACCAATCGATCAGGAACTTCCTTCGGCTGCAAAACCAGTTGGCTCAGTTGTCGGCAAAGCTGGCTGTGGTGGACGAACAGGGACGACCGCGGAGCTACTGCATGGGAGTGCAGGAAGCGGACCAGGTCGAGGACGCTCGAGTGCTGATCCGCGGCGAAATCGATCAGCCCGGACAACGCGTCGCTCGCGGTGTTCCCCAGGTCCTGGCCACTCGGCCGCTGGAGATCGACGAAGACTCCAGCGGACGGCTGGAGCTGGCTCGTTGGATCGGCAGCGATCGCAACCCGTTGACCGCTCGCGTGATGGTCAATCGCATCTGGCAGTCGATGATGGGTCGAGCTCTGGTGACGACGACCGACAATTTCGGAGCCAGCGGAGCGGAGCCGACGCATCCGGAATTGCTCGACTATCTGGCCGATCGCTTTGTTCAGTCGGGCTGGAGTGTCAAGCAGATCGTGGCCGATATCGCCAGCTCGCGAATCTATCGCGCTTCGACCGAGTTCGATCCGGACAACCACCGGCAGGACCCGGACAACGAACTGCTGTGGCGGGCTCATCCGCGGCGTCTGGGTGCGGAATCGATTCGCGACGCGATGCTGCAGGTCAGCGGCGAACTGGACCTCCGCCGGCCCGCCGCGTCGGTGGTTGCCCAGGCGGGGTATGTACGGGTTCGTGACGGCGTCTTGGGCGACCCCCGTGAACAGCTCCGCGAGCAGGCCGAACAGATTCGGGCCCAGGCGATGGCCGAAGCCCGCAGCCGCCTTGCACGACAGACGCCCGCCGCACGTTTTCGCTCGCGTGGGTCAACCGATATGCGATCGCTGCGGCAAGAGATACAGCGTGAGGTCGCCCAGCGGCTACAGCGTCTGGCCCAGAGCACACGCGACTCGCTGCAGATGACCGACGCCAAGTACCGCAGCGTCTACCTACCGATCGTCCGCGACCAGCAGCCGCGTTCGCTGGACGTGTTCGATTTTGCCGATCCCAATGCGGTCGTGGGCACGCGGGAAAGTTCCAGTACGTCGAATCAGGCGCTGTACATGATGAATAATCCATTCGTGATCCAGCAGAGCGAACGGTTTGCAGCGCGTTTGTTGGCCGAAGCCTCGGATCCGGAGCAGCGTGTCGAGTTGGCGTTTCAGTTGGCCTTTGCTCGTTCGCCCAGCGACGGGGAATTGGCCGCAGCGCTGCGTCTGGTGAACGATTTTTCCACCTCCACCGAATCCCCGCGAGCGTGGTCCGTGTTGTGTCAGTCCCTGTTTGCCGCCGCCGAATTCCGTTACTTGGACTAGGAGATCAAAACATGTTTGCAAACCTTTCACGCCGGCAGGCGTTACAGACGGTGTCGGCGGGGTTTGGGTTTCTGGCCTTCAGCGGTTTGACCACCGCGGCGGCTGGCCGAGCCGGTGCGGCGGAGACGTCGAGCGGTTCGCGCAACCCCTTGTCGACTCGTCCTCCGCATTTCCCGGCTCGTGCTAAACACGTTATTTTTCTGTGCATGCAGGGCGGTCCCTCGCACGTGGACACCTTCGACTACAAACCGGAACTGACGCGGGACCACGGCAAACGTGCACGCTATGGCGGCACCCTGCTTGCGTCGCCGTGGGCATTTCGCCAACGTGGTGAAAGCGGTTTGTGGATTTCGGATCTGTTTCCAGAAGTCGCCAAGCACGCCGATCAATTGTGTTTGATCCGGTCCATGCAGTGCGATCAACCGGTGCACCCCGGGGCGATGACGCAGATGCATACCGGCACGGCTCAGTTCATCCGGCCGTCGCTGGGAGCCTGGACGCTGTACGGCTTGGGAACCGAGAACGACTCGCTGCCCGGCTTCGTTTCGCTTAGTCCGCCGGCGGGCAGCCAGCGCAATTACGGCAGCGCGTTCCTGCCGGCCATCTACGGCGGAACCAAGGTCGGCCGTGGTGGTCGGGCGGCCCGCTTCGCCGCCGACGCCGGGCCACCCGTTCCCGATATTCAGAATCCACGGCTGAGCAAATCGCAGCAGCGTCGCCAACTGGATTTCATCCAGTCACTGAATCAGGACAAACTGCAGCGGGAATCGGTGCACCCGGGCATCGAAGGCGTGATCGAATCCTACGAACTGGCTTTTCGAATGCAGGATGCAATGCCGGAGTTGATGGACATGTCGGGGGAAAGTCGCGAGACGTTGGCGATGTATGGAGCCGACGGAGGGGCGACCGAAAACTTTGGCAAACAGTGTCTGTTGGCTCGGCGGTTTGTCGAAGCCGGGGTGCGGTTCGTGGAAGTCACCCACGGCAACTGGGACCAGCACGCCAACCTTTCCCGCGATCATCAAGCGCGAGCCGAAGCCTGCGACCGCCCGATCGCGGCCCTCTTGGCGGATCTACAGCAGCGCGATCTGCTGAAGGACACGCTGGTGATCTGGGGCGGCGAGTTCGGTCGAACTCCGGCGGCGCAAAACGGCGACGGACGCAACCACAACAACAAAGGTTACACCACGTGGATGGCCGGCGGCGGCGTCAAAGGCGGGTTCAGCTACGGGGCGACCGACGAGCACGGTTTCGAAGCGGTCGAGGACAAGTGCCATATCCACGACTGGCACGCCACGATCCTGCACCTGTTGGGGCTGGACCACAAACGCTTGACCTACCAGTACGCCGGCCGCGACTTCCGCCTGACCGATGTCTACGGCAACGTCATCGAGCAGATCATGGCGTGATGCACCCCGTAGCTGAACTCGCCAGAGTTTGGTCGTTAGTCGGCGAGTGGCGATTTCGTGCTCGTGCTCGTGCTCGTGCTCGTGCTCGGCGATTTAAGATCTGCGATCTGAGGTTTGCTGACACGGGCGGAATCGATGTACGGGAACGGACGTTCCCGAATCGCGGAGCGATGGCGTGTGGTAGCCCCGGGCGCGAGCCCGGGGTGCCGCCCTACATAGAAACGTTTTCTCCCCTCTCCCCCGAAGCCTGGCGAGCCCAAGCGAGTCAGGCTTCGGGGGAGAGGGGGATTGCAGAGCAGGCCCATGAACCGTCCTGCGTAACGATCAGACAATCGCTAGCCACACGGTTTCGTCGTTTCGCGTACTCTATCTGGACGCGGCGATAGCATCCGGTGCAACGAGTTGGGTCGTTGCGCCGGAGGCCCCTCACCCCCAACCCCTCTCCCCACCGGCCTGGGCAAGCTCCACTTGCCCAAGGCCGGTGGGGAGAGGGGAGCAAACGTCAAGATACCGAGAACCCGTTGTGGCCGGCAAAGTTTCTCCAACCGGTACCACCCGAATCGAGTCCGGAATGGGAGGGTTATGCCCCCCGGACGGTCGACACAAGTGGCATAGGCTTCCAGCCTGTGAATCCGAGACCCGGCTAAACTTTCGCGGAGCGAAAGGCGACGCTGGGTCAATACCACGTGCTTAAGAAAAACACCGCACAAAACAGGGGGGGCAGCGATGCAAGGAAGCGTTCGCCGCAGTTTGATTTCCAGCCGTTTTGCCCTGCACGCGGCGATGATGATCGCTCTGTGTTGCTTGGCCGCCGGGTGTACGCCGCGAGTTGTCGTCCGGGCCAATCCGGATCAGAGCGACACCGGCATCCGGTTCTACCGTCCCAAGCCGTACCTGAAGATTGAACCGGCCGAGGTCGCCGTCGATCGGAACCAGACGACGTTGGTTCCCGGCATGGTGCGGATTTCGTTGGTCTACATGCCGGACTTCAGCGAGGAGTATTCGATCGACGTGCGTACCGGCTGTGGCACGGCCAACGTCGGAATCAAATTGGAAGACGGCTGGAACCTGACCGAGATCAGCCAGGACCTGGACAGTCAAACCGACGAGAACATCGAGGCGGTCGGTGCGTTGGTCAAAGCCGTCGGTGGAGTCGTTCCTACGGCGGCTGGCGACGGCGCCCAAGACGTTTCCTTCACCGTGCCGGCGCGGAACGTACCGATCGGGTTCTACGAATCGGTGGTCGGCCGCGACGCCCGCGGATGCAAACGCTTGTATGGATTCCGGTACGTCGGCTTCCTGCCCTATGCGGGTTGCCCGGTGGACATGGGCGGGCACCAACAAGCCTGTTGCGGCGACGGCCTGCATCCCCTGTACGGATTAATGTTCGAGAACCAAACCATGGTGTTTCAGCCGCTCGATGTGATGGCGACCACGCCGATCGGTGCGGCCACGGACCCGCAAAGCGACATGCCCCAGCAGACGGACGCCCCGCAGCCGCCGGCGATCGTCGGCCCCGCAGACGCTCCGACGGCCAGTGAATCCGAGCTGCTGGCCGTCGAGCTGCGAAGCCACTTGCGGCAGCGATTTGCGGAGGTCCACGAGGTGCAGGTCGCCGGCCGAGCTGGCGTAGTGGAGGTGATGGTGCGGGTCGGGACCGGAGCGGACATCGAAGCGATCGAGATGGCGGCCAGCGTGTGGTTGGACCAACGCTTCGGCGTCGACGCACCCACACAGTTGCGACTTCGGGTGGGACCGTAGCGTGCCGGCCGACCTGTCGCTGGATCGCCTCCGCCGCATGCAGCGAACGCTGTTACGTCGCGTGGCCGGTCGCGATCCTCGCAACATCGTCGCCGTCGGCTTTGCGCCCAGTGCTCGGCAGCCGGCAGACCACGTCGGCGATGATGCCCTCGCCGTTCCGGTCGTCGCCCAGTTCGACGTGCGGAAGAAACGCCAGGCGGTCCCGGAGGCGAAACGCATTCGCCCTGAAGAAACCCTGCGGTTGCTGGATCGCGACCGCGGCGGTTACGACGATATCCGCTTGGGTACCCGCGTGCGGCAGGCCGGCGGCGCGGAGCCGACCGGGGTTGTGATCACTGCGTCCGATCGCCGAGCCACCGCGGCGGTGGTGGTGCGGTGGAGCCGCCGCAGACCGGTTCCGCCCGTTCCCAAAACGTCCGCTCTGGGCGCCGACGATTGGCGGTGGGGCGTGCTGACCGTGTCCCACTTGTTCGCTCACGCCGATACGTCCGGCCGAGCCCGGGTGACGCGCAAAGCCGTCTGCGGTTCGGGGCCGCGCGACCTGGGCGGACGCGTCGTGGCGGCTGGCCGGGTGCCCGGCGGCCCCGACGTCGCGTTGGTCGAAACCGGACTGGACCGTTTATGGCTCAGCGGTTTTCTGCCGCGCATCGACGTCGATGCTCTCGATCCCGCTGCCGCGGGCGATCTGCTGCGCTGGACCCAGGAAGGCACAACGGGACGCCTATTCGCCACCGCAGCGGCATCCTGGCGATGGGAAGCGTATTATCCGGTGCTGGACCTGAAGGGGCTGGGCCAACTGCAGCATGTGATCCGATATCGCTGGCGAGGCAGGGCGGCAGAGGCGAACAAGCCGAACACCCCCAACAAACCGTTCGGGCCGGGCACCAGCGGCGGCGTGTTGGTCGCCGGCGGAATCCCGATCGGTTTGCACATCGCCGCCGAATCGCCAGCGTATCAAGTCGGTTACGCCCAGACCTTCCTCGCCTCGCTGCCCTGGTTAAAGCGACGACTCAAAGCCACCGCATTCCAGATGGTCCAAGTAGTGGCATAGGCTTCCAGCCTGTGGACGGTCTCGTCCCCGAATCGCGAAGCGATGACAGGTGGTAAACCGGGCGTGACCATCTGCCGTCGCTTCGCGACTCCGCAACGGCTTGGGTGGGGCGGGCGACCTGGGACTTACGTCCCCAGGCTATCGACTATCGTTGCTTCGCAACTGGCGGCTTCGCCGCTGGGAATCGCGGGGCGCTGTGCGGCGGGCAACGCCGGTTCCGAATCGCGAAGCGATGGCAGTGGATAGCCTCGGATGCAATCCGAGGTTGGCATCGAAAAAACGCGTTGCCGGAATCGCGAAGCGATGACAGGTGGTAAACCGGGCGTGACCATCTGCCGTCGCTTCGCGACTCCGCAACGGCTTGGGTGGAGGGCGACCTGGGACTTACGTCCCCAGGCTATCGACTATCGTTGCTTCGCAACTGGCGGCTTCGCCGCTTAGAATTGCGGAGCGATGGGCAACTGGTGGCCGGCCGCCAACAACTATTAACCCCGGTCCAGCACCTGGTCGAACAGCTCGTACGCCCGCTGTCGCTGCTCAGGAGGGAAATCGTGGTCGCAGTCGGGATGGGCGATGCGCAGGGCCTCGCCGGCACCGTAGAGCTCGAAGATCGGCCGCGCCGCGCGAGCGATTTTGTCGACGCTTTCCGGACGGAAGTTGCTGTCGTGCAGCGGCGCGACGATCAACGTCGCACGCGGTGCCAACGCCGCAATCATCTCATGGAAATCGAACGGGATTTCGGACAAGCGATCCTGGTACTGGGCCAGTCGCGGCATGTAACGTTGTGACGTCCAGCCTCGGCCGCCTTCCCAATTGGCGCGGTCGCCGCCATAGTAGTCGCGGTAGGAGTCCAGTCCGCAACTGGAAACGATCACACGAATGCGGGGGTCGAAGACGGCGGTGTAGACGGCATTGTGTCCGCCCAGCGAATGCCCGATCGCACCGATTGCCTGATCATCGATGTAGGGCAGGGACTGCAACAGGTCGACGCCCCGCATATTGTCCCAAATCGCTTTCAGCGTACCGCTCTCCCAGCCCAGTTGTTCCAGGTCCGGCTGGTAATCGGCCAACAGGGGATACGCCGGCGCAAGCGTCACGTAACCTCGCTCGGCCAGTTCGGCCGCGTATTGACGATTGGCACGTCCGCCGAGGCCCACGACCACTTTGTTGCCGTTGACGTTATCGGTCGGATGCAGACAAAGGACGGCCGGCAGCGGCGTGTCAGCTTCATTCGGTGCCACCGAATCGGCAGCTTGTTTGGGGACGCATAGATAAGCCGGAGTCCAGCAGCGGGGCTCGGAGAGATAACGGATATGTTTGCGGACATAGATTCCGCAATCGGTCTCCGACAGGACCTCCCAGCGCGGCGCTGCGGCGGCCGGTTTCGGCGGCAACTCGCCCATGATCGACTGCATCCGTTTGACCAGTTCCGCACGGTTCGCTTCCCACCGCTCGGCGGTCGACGCCGAACGCAGCAGCGGATGAGCTTCGTCGCGGGGCTCGTCCACGTTCGCCGCGGCGGAAGCCGGCGTCGCCGCGGGAGCTTGGCCGACGACAGGTTGGCCCGCGACGCCCTGCAGAACCAGTGCAATGATGCCCAGCGCGTGGACGAACCAGCACCTGTGTTTAGATTGAAAGCGAGCCAACTTGTTTGCGATGCACATGGGTACTCCACGAAGGGTGCTTCTGCTGCCTCAACAGCCTATTGAGACCAGCGGCAAAAGGAAATCAGAAATGCATTTCAGACCGATTTTAGCTGCCTGTAAGAACGTCGTGCAGTTGGTTCCTCCGATCGGGCTTCGTTACCGAATCCACCTGGATGTCAGACGATGCTGAGGCGATCGAGCTCGAGAACGTCTTCGCTTTGGAAGCTCCCGTCGATCCTCGTTCTGCCATGATCCGTCGACTATGGAACGTAGAAAGTGGTAACTTCGGTATATGTCACTTGATCGACCCACGATTCATACATCGGATATGCAATGGCGGATTTAATCTATAAAGACGAGTGCTACAGAATTATTGGCGCCTGTTTCGAGGTCTACAATGACAAAGGGTGCGGCTTTCACGAACCGGTCTATCAGGAGTGTATGGAAATCGAGTTAGGATACCAGGGATTCGCCTTTGTTCCCCAGCAGACGCTGCAATTGTATTATTGCGGAAAAAGGCTGCGGCAGAAGTTTGTCCCGGACTTAATTTGCTTTGGAAAGATCATCGTTGAGCTGAAGGCCGTCAGCCAGTTGAATGACGAGCACCGAGCGCAAGTGCTCAACTACCTAAATGCAACCGGGTTTGAATTAGGTGTTCTGGTCAACTTCGGTAGCCACCCAAAACTGGAATGGGAGCGGCTAGCAAACACGGCGAAACGATAGTGATGAACACTTACGGCGGGATTGCTTGCGAATGAGAGAGAGGCAGGCATTCGCGCTCATTGGGGTGATTAGCGGGCGCGTTTTAGACGGGCTGGGCGGTTTTGGCCTTGGGCTTATTTGTGCTGATTGCTTGTTCGGTTCACCGGCGTAGAAAACTTCCGCTACGATTCAACGTTTTACCCAGCCGGCTTCGGCTAGGAAGTTGAGGGTGGCTTTCAGGGTGGACTGGTAATCCTTGCCGTCGGATTTTTTACGGAATGCCGGGCTGTTGAAGAAGCCGTGTTTGCGGCCTTCGTAGGCGTCCACTTCGCAGCGGTTGCCGGCGGCCTGCATCGCTTTCTGAAACGCCTCGACGCCCGCAAACGGAGTGGTCGTGTCGGCGGTGCCGTGGCAGATCAGCGTCGGCGGCAAGCCGGGACGGACGTGGTGCAGCGGCGAGAGCTGCCGCCAGTCGTCGCCCAGGCGGTTCGCGCCATAGCCTTTGGGCGAGGTGTCGATGACGGGGTTGTACAGCAGCAACAGGTTCGGGCGCGTGGTTTCGTCGTCGGCCGGTAGGACGCCGGTACAAGCCGCCACGTGGCCTCCAGCGGAACCGCCGCCGGCAGCGATCCGCGCTGGATCGATGCCCCACGCTTCGGCGTGCTCTCGCAAAAACGCGACGGCTCGGCGTCCGTCGGCGACACAGTCCTGGGGCTCTGTCCCGTGTCGGCTCCGCACCCGGTACTCGGCCGCAGCGGCCACCATCCCGTGCTCCGCTAGCGCCTGGCACTGGGCGTAAAACTGTTCGGGTGTGCCGCCGTTCCAGCCGCCGCCGAAGAAGAACACCGCCGCCGGCCTGCGGTCTGCGGCTTTCCAGTCCTCCGGCAGGAAGACGTGCAGGTGCAATTTCACCGGCTTGCCCTCGCTGTCTTCGGCCGTCGCGTAACGAACCTTGCGATCGGGTTCGAGCTCGGCGGCCGCGGCCGAGCAGGCCGCAAAACCGGCCGCGAGCAGCAGCGGCACCAGGCTGAAGTAAATGCGTTTGGCGGAAGGACGGTGGATCGAGGAGCGGGCGGACATGGGGGAGACGACGCCTGTGAGGAGGAAGGGGGGGGATGAAGATCCGTTCCATCATAAACGCTGCGCTGCGCCACGGGTGGGAATCGCAGAATGTCGTGAAGTCGCCAGGGTGTCGAAGCCTATGCCACGTTGGCCGGAGTGGTGGGAAGGACGCCGAGCCGATAGGATTTTGGCCGGCGGGGTGGATTACCGTGGAGTGAACGCGCAAGTTTTGAGACGTCCCTGATGCAATGGTCCCTGGTCGCCCTGTTGATTCTGGCTTCGTGGTTGCCCGCCGCGTTGCTCGCTTGGTTGGTGCTGTATCCAATCCGCCGCAGCGCTCGGCGATTGGGGCTGCTGGACCGGCCGGGACAGCGCAAAGTCCATACCCAGCCGGTGCCGCTGGGGGGCGGGCTGGGGATCTGGTTTGCCGTCATGACGACGTTCGCGTTGGGGACCGCGGCGGTGGGGCTGTGTCGCAGCCAGCCCTCGTGGGCCGCGATGTTGCCGGAATCGATCGGCGGGTCGCTGGATGAGATCTGGCAGCGAGCCGGCGAGCTGTGGGGCGTGCTGGCCGGCGGCACGCTGCTGACGCTGTTGGGATTGATCGATGATCGCCGCGGATTGTCGGCGTGGTTTCGCTTGGGAACCGAGATCCTGGTGGCCGCCCTGGTCGTGTTCGGGCTGGACTACAGTTTCACGGCCTTCATCCCGGTGCCCTGGTTGACCAAAGCCCTTTCGGTGCTGTGGATCGTCGCCCTGATCAACTCATTTAATATGCTGGACAATATGGACGGCCTGAGCGGTGGCGTGGCGGGCATCGTCGCCTGGATGTTGGCCATCGTGATGTTGCTGACCCCCGACCCCGATACCGGGCATCCCCAGCTGTTGGTGGCCGGGTTGCTGTTGGTCGTCGCCGGATCGCTGTGCGGGTTCCTGTGGCACAATCGGCCGCCGGCCAAAATCTTTATGGGCGACGCGGGCAGTTACCTGGTCGGTTACCTGGTGGCCGTGGCGACGTTGTTGGCCACCTACGCTGGGTATCAGGAGCAAACGCGGCCGCATGCCGTGTTTGCCCCGCTGTGCGTGATGGCCGTGCCGCTGTACGACATGACGACCGTGTTGTGGATTCGCATCCGCGAAGGACGCAGTCCCTTCGAAGGCGACAAGAGCCACCTGTCGCACCGCTTGGTGGATCTGGGGCTGAGCAAAACGCAGGCGGTGCTGACGATTTACTTGATGACCGCGACCTGCGGATTGGCCGCCGTGTTGTTGTCCTTCGTCACGGTTACCGGCGCCATTTTGGTCGGCGGGATCGTGCTGTGCATGCTGACCTTGATCGTGATACTGGAATCGACCGGGTGGCGAAAAGACGCTCCGTAACCAAGCCGCAAACCAAGCCGCAGCGAGCGAGTCAGCCATCGCCGCCGAGCTCGCGCCTGCGCGATCCGCACGCTTTGCGCTGGTTGGCCGCGGCGCTGCTGGCCGCCCTGTGGGTCGTCTCGATGCACTGGACGGCCGACAGCGTGGGCGTCGAGCAAGGTCTGGCGGTGTATCACGTGGGGCTGGCGCTGTTGCCGGCGGCGTTGGTGGCGTTCGCTCATCTGGCTCAGGCTAGCGCCAACGGTTCAGCTGCGAAACCTGAGGCTAACGCGCACGGCTCAGATCCCTCAGGCAGGTTGCTGGACTTTGCGGCGTGGGCACTGGCCGCGTGGATCGTGATCAGTGCCTGGGCGCTGCGCGACCAGTTGGAGCTGCGGCGAGCGGCTCACGAGGCTTGGCTGTGGATCGCCGGCGCGGCCTGCTTTACGGCCGCCCGGCGCTTGTTCGCCACCGCGGCGACGCAGCGCACGCTGGCGATCCTGTTGATCCTGGCCGCCGTGGTGTTGTCGGTCCATGGTTGGCATCAATTATTGGTCAGTCTGCCGGCGGATGTGGCTCGCTTCGAAGCCGAGCCCGAAGCGGTGTTGGCCGAAGCAGGGCTGGACGACGCACCGCCGGGATCCGCGCGGCGAATGATGTTTGCCAACCGGCTGCGGGACGGCGGTCCCACGGCCACGTTCGCGCTGACCAACTCCTTGGCCGGTGTGTTGGTGATGGCTTGGTTGTTATCGGTCGGATGGCTGTGCGGACGGTGGCGCGTCATGCCCGTGGCGGCTCGCGGTGGTCTCGCCATCGCGGGACTGGTGTCCGGGACGCTGCTGCTGCGGACCAACAGCCGAGCGGCGATCGGGGCGGTAGCGATCGTGATGCTGGGCTGGGCGGTGTGGTTGGCCTGGGCACGCGTCCGTTCCCGCGCTAGCTCGCCCGACGGCGCAGAGCCGCGAGCCAACCAGACGACCCAGCGTCTGCTGGTCGCCGTGGCTGGCGTGTGCCTGTTGGTCATCGCCGGGTACGTGGCGACCAATCGCGAGATCACCGAGCGAGCCTGGACGTCGCTGTCCTTCCGCTGGCAGTACTGGCAAGCCACCGCGTCGATCGTCGCCGACTCGCCCTGGTTCGGCTGTGGTCCCGGAAATTTTCAGACGACGTACCAGCGGTATCAAGCGGCCGAGACCAGCGAGCAACCGGCCGATCCGCACAACTTTGTGATGGAGACCGCGGCGTCGGGAGGCCTGCCCGCGGTGGCGCTGCTCATGCTGCTGGGCGCTGCCGCCGGGTGGCAGCTGTGGCGTCGTGTCCCCGCGGCGGTGCCCGAGACCGGCGAACCGCCTGAGACGGGTGTGGCAGCCGCGACCGACGCCGTCGGCTCAGGGCAGGGCGGAAAGGTGGTGGAGCCGGGCGCTGGAAGAAACTTGGCGTCGGCCGCGACGATCGGTTTTCTCGTCGGCTGGGCGCTGGTCTGGATGGTGGGGCTGGTGATCGGTCAGTGGCCGGACCTGGGCGCGCACGCTTGGGCCGTTCCCGTGGGCGGCATCTTGGCAGTGCTGCTGCTGCGTTGGCCGCCCGGGGCCGAACCGCCGCGGTGGGTCGGCGTCGGCGCGGTGGTGGGGCTGTTGATCCATTTAAGTTTCTCCGGTGGCTGGACCGTGCCCGGCGTGGCGGTGGGCTTGTGGCTTTGGGCGGGGGCGATGTCGAGTGACCGGGCGATGTCGAGTGACCGGGCGATGTCGAGTGACCGGGCGGTGTTGAGTGACCGGGCGATGTCGAGTGAACCGGGTTCGAAACGACCAAGCGCTGCGGCGGTGAGTCGTTTTGCGGTGCCGGTTTCCGCGGTCGCGGTCGCGTTGGCTGGCCTCGGTTTGCTGGTCGCGTTCTACGGGACCGAGCTGCGGCCGACCAGCGAGAGCGGGCGATGGCGGACGCAAGCCGCCTTTGCTCGCGACCCGAGCCAAACTGAGCAGGCGCTGTTGCGGTCGATCGAAGCCGATCCCTGGACCAGTCAGCCGCGAGCGGATCTGGCGGACTTGTACCGTCGAGCGTTGTTATTTGCCGATGATCCGGCGCTCCGCCGGCGGCTGGACCAAGCCAGTGCCGCCGCGGCGGAAACCGCGGCGGGCGATCCGGCTCTGCTGGCCTTTTTGGGCGAGGTGCGGATGCATCTGTACCAGCGTTGGCAGCGGGAGGCAGACCTGCAGGCGGCCGCCGAGTGGTACCGCCGCGCGGCCGAGGGAGCCCCGGTCAATGAACGCTACGCGGCTCAGCTGGCCGTGATTTATACCCGACAAGGGGACCGGCAAGCGGCTCATTGGGAGCAAACCGCTCGGGAGTTGGCGCGGGCGGGCGGACACCTCGAACGGTCCTTCGACCTGATCAACGTGCTGCCGGCCCAAGCTTTCGGCCCCGACGCCGCCGAGGCGCCGGTCCGGGCGCCGGCGGCGGAAGTCTTGCCGAACCCCACGCCCTCGGCGGACGTAACCAACGGTTGAGGGTCCCCCTCTGATCGAGCATCTCCGTCCCGGGCTCGAACATCCACCCTTTTGACAGCGATTCTTTCGGGAGTCCCATCACGTGAAAACATTCCTGCTCTCCCTGGTTGTCGTCGTGGTCGCTGGCAGTACGGCGGGTTACCTGACAGCGGCCCGGCGCTACAGCTGGACCCCGGAAAAATTTGGGTATTTTCGCAAGGGCGACGATCTTAGGGCGGAAAATCTGATGGCGCACGTCCAGTCGCTTCGCCAGGATGGGATGGCCAAGGTCGAGGTGGTCGGCGGCGAGGAGTACGACTTCGGCTCGATGCTCCGCAATGCCAAAGGCGAACACAAATTCGTCATCAAGAACGTCGGGGACGCTCCGCTGGAACTGGCGGTCCTGAAAACCACCTGCAAATGCACGCTGGGGGAACTGGCCGATTCCAGTTTGGCACCCGGCGAATCGACCACCGTCCACATGACCTGGGAAGCCAAGACCGACGGCAAGCGTTTCCAGCAAACCGCCACCGTCTCGACCACCGACCCGTACCAGGGCGAGTTGCAGTTGCGGATCATCGGCGACATCGTGGACGCCCTGTCGGCCCGTCCGCGTAACTGGATCGCCGGCGAGGTCAGCGGCGACACTCCGCTGGAGTTGACCAATACGATTTACAACCGCTTCGAATTCGATGTGCGCTTCAAGGAAGCTCGCTGGTTGGACCAGATCCGGGGCGATGTCGACGTCCAGGTGGACGTCCAGCCGGTGCCGGTCGACGCGGAAACCGCCAACGAGTTCCCCGATACGCGGCAAGCCTTCGAGGTGCGTCTGCGAGTCGGTGCGGGGATGCCGCCGGGCCTGTTCAACTACACCGCCATCCTGGAATTCGAACCGGTCGATCCCGGCGTGGAGGTCGAGGACGAGCGAGCGCGGCTGACCATGGCCATGGGACTGGAAGGCCGGGTGGTCGAGGATCTGACGCTGACCGGCGGGGCGCGGCTGACCGGCCGCGACCAGGGCCGCTACGAGTACACGATGCCGGCGGTTGACCAGGGCGAGGCGGTCGAGCAGAGCCTGCTGCTGCTGTTGCGCGGGCCGCATCGCGAGGGGGCCACGCTGCGGATCGCCCAGAGTGAGCCTGCCGAAGTGCTGGTGGCGGAGTTGGGCGAGCCGAAAATCAAAGAAAATCTGACGATGGTGGCGGTCAAATTAAAGATCCCCAGCGATGCCCCGCCGATGCAAAGAGACGGCAGGGATAAAGACGACTATGGCATCGTCCGCATCGAAGCCGATAATGAACAAATCGAACCGCTTGTGCTGCGGGTGAAATTCCACGTTCGAGAGAATCGTTAGGATCGGTATGAGCGTCGCGCAATGGACTGACACGAAAAAGCGATGGTGGATGGGCGGATGGTCGCTGGCGATGGTCGCCGGCTGGATCGTCGCCGCCACGTTGGCCGGATGCCAGCAGAGCGAGTCGCCCGACGATGTCGACCCCGATGCCGATTTGACCGTGACCCTGCCCGGAGAGGGCAGCGATCCCGGACACCTGACCGACGACCCGATTGCACCGCCGGCGGTGGACGTCCAAGCTCCGGCGAAAACCGCGGCGTCGGATCCCTCGGCCATGGCCTCGCCGCCTTCCGCCGCCGGCGATCCGCCGACGCAAGCCGTGGTCGCCGGCGACCAGCCCGAGCCCTGGCAGCAGTGGCAGGATCCGGCCGTGGTGCTGGTGGTTTCCGGCCAACAGCACGGCTACATCGAACCGTGCGGATGCACCGGGCTGGAGAATCAAAAGGGCGGTCTGGCGCGACGCTTTACCCTGATCGAACAGCTCCGCGACAAGGGCTGGGACGTGGTGCCGCTGGACGGCGGCAATCAGGTGCGGCGGTTTGGCCGGCAGGCGGAAATCAAATTCCAAACCACGGTCGCCGGGCTGAAGCAGATGGACTACAAAGCCGTCGGGTTTGGTCCCGATGACATCCGGCTGGGCGTGGGAGAATTGCTGTCGGTAGCCGCCGGCGATGAAGACAATCCCACCATGTTTGCTTCGGCGAACGTGACCCTCTTGGATCCGGAGTTGATGCCCAAGGTGAAACGCATCGAACAGGGCGGCAAGACGGTGCTGGTCACCACGATCCTGGACCCCGACACGTTGGATTCGGCTGCCAGCGACGAGATCATGGTCGCGCCGGTGCCCGAGGCGCTGGCCAACTTGCCGGCGGAACTGACCGCTGAGGAAGAGGCGTTTCGCGTGCTGCTGTACGTGGGTGAAGAAGCCGTGGCAAAGCAGCATATTGCCCAGCACGCTCCGGACGTGTTCGATCTGTTGGTCGTCGCCGGCGGTTACGGCGAACCCACGTACAAACCCCAGAGCATCGAGGGCAGCAAGACGCAGGCGATCGTGACCGGCAACAAAGGCATGTACACCGGCTTGGTCGGTTTGTTCGACGACCGGCCCATGCAGTATTCCCGCGTCGCCCTGACCGACGATTTCTCGGACGCCGACGAGATGATGCAATTGATGGCCACCTACCAGGACCAGCTCGAGGCCCTCGGCCTGGAAGGGCTGGGCCTGCGGCCGGTGCCGCATCCCAAGGGCGACCAGTTCGTGGGGTCGGCAACGTGCGGCGAGTGTCACACGATCGCCTACGACATCTGGCAGGGCACGCCCCACGTGGACGCCACGGCCGACATCGTCAGCCCGCCGAATTCGCGGGGTTCGATTCCGCGGCACTTCGATCCCGAATGCCTCAGTTGCCACGTGACCGGCTGGAACCCGCAGGGCTACTATCCGTATGAGAGCGGTTATCTTTCGCTCGAGCAGAGTGCGCACTTGACGGGCAACGGTTGTGAGAACTGTCACGGTCCCGGCGCGGCCCACTCCGCAGCCGAACGAGAAGGTTCGGGCGCGACCGCCGAGCGGTTGGCCGAGCTGCGCGAAGGCATGCGGTTGCCGATGGAGAAGGCGCGGGAGAAATGCATCGAGTGTCACGACCTGGATAACAGCCCCGACTTCCACGACCCCGACGCCTTCGAAGACATCTACTGGCCCGAGATCGAGCACTACGGCCTCGATTAGCGCGAGCGCCGCAGCGCAGCTCGACCCAGTGTCGCCTTTCGCTCCGCGAAAGTAGCGAGAGTAGCTCGGCTGTCCCAGCCGAAATTCAGCGCAGTCCACAGGCTGGAAGCCTATGCCACTGTCGGTGGAAGCCTATGCCACTGTTGGTGTCGCCCCTCCGGGCTGGTGACGAAATGCTGGTTCTGGGGGCGCGGCCGGGTTAAGCTGCATCATCTAATTCTGATGATGTTCCAGCGTAGTGAAGCAAAGTGGATGATGCGATGAAAGTATGGGGCAGCGTTTGCCGCCGGATGGTCGTGGTTCTGGTCGGATTCATTTGCCTGGGGAGCGTCGTTCCTGACGCCAACGCAGCGACGGCCGAGGACTCGGTCGAGCTGCAAACACTGCAGCCGGTGCTGGCCGCCGGACCGTTGCAGGCGACCGCCGAGCAGTTGACAAAACTGGTCGAGGAGCTGGACGCCAAGCCTCGGGGATCGGAGTATCGCCACGAAGGCATGGATCTAGCAGTGCCGCTGGCGACCGAAGAAGACAGCTCCTGGAAGAACCAAATTCTTTCCAGTGCCCACTATCGTTTTTTGGCCAGCGGCGAGCTGCGAACGACGATTTGGGCGATCGCCCGGCCGCAGTCGCAGGACGAACTGGCCAACGTCGCTCAGTTGCACGCCGAGTGGTCGCCGTGGCACGAACAGCGTCCCCAGCTGGAAGCTCGCGTGATCACCCCGGATGGGGAAATCATCGTTTTGGACGCCGCCCAGGTGGTCGAACACGCCGGCGAGGCATCGACGCCAGGGGTCCTGATGGATCGCAAAGCGTTGACCGCCGTACTGTCGGGCGTCCAGCCCGGGGCGATCGTGGAAACCAAAACGGTCTTGGTCAGCCAGCCATTGATGGAGCGGGCGATCGGTTTTCAGCATGTCCTCGCTTCGTTGATGCCGACGAGAATTCAACGCCTGGTTATCTCCGGCGAACCGGGCGTCCGCTGGTCTGAGCAAACGCTGGGGGAAGTCCCACCAGCGATGCCCTGGACGGCTGAAGGCATTGCGGACTCGGCTGAAGGCATTGTGGAGTCGGCGGAGGAAACCGAGTACCGGCTGGTCGATGCTCCCGGACTATTCGAATGGTTCGAGCCCGGCTGTGGTCCGCGGGCGTCGTCCTACCCGTTGCTGTTTGCCGCCGTGACGTCCGATTGGGAACAGCTCGGGGCGATGTACGGGAAACGGATCGATCAAGCCATTTCCCAGGGCGATCAACTCGCGCGTCAGATCGTCTCCGCGATGCAGCCGGCGGACATCAAAGCCGATGTGGACGCTCGCGACCCAAAGATTTCCTGGGCGGTTCAGCAACTGCAGCAGATGGTGCGGTATACGGGATTGTCCTTGGGAGAGAACGCGATCTTTCCCGTCTCGCCCGACCGCTCGTTGCAGCGGCGATTCGGCGATTGCAAAGACCAGTCGACGTTGTTGGTGGCGTGGTTGCGGCAGATGGACATCCCGGCTCACGTCGCTCTGCTCAACACCGGTGCGGGACCGGACGTGCCGCAAGAAATGGCTTGTTTGGATTTCTTCGACCATGCCATCGTGGCAATTCCAGACGAGACACGCCCCGGCGGGTACCTGTTTATCGATCCGACGATCACCATTCCCGGCAGCGGAGATTACCCGGTGGGTTTTCTCGCTTCGGACTGCCGGCACCGGATGGCGTTGGTGTGTGATGCGTCGGGAGGAAAGCTGGTGCAGACGCCCGGCAGCGAGACGGCGACGGACGTAGAAACGAGGGTCAACTGGATGGACCTGAACCGCAATGGCGGCGGTGCGATGTCGATCGAATTGCGCCGCCGCGGCGGGATCGCGGTGGAGTTGGCCGCCGAGTACGATTCGACCAACCGTCAGCCGATGATCGAGCAGTGGCGACAGTATGCCCAGACCGAAACGGGGGCGGAGCTGGCGAGCTTGAGCGTTCTGCCGCTGACCAACGATCCGCAGGGGCGGCACCGGTTTGCCGTTCGCGGCAGCGGGCATCCGGCCCAGCTGTTGACGACGCAAGGGTATTCGGCATTCGGAACCCTGGCAGCCGATGAAGATTTTCTGGTTCTCGACGGTGTGTCACCGCTGGTTCCTGCCGACTTGTGGCAACGTCTGCAGGGCTCCGGCGCGTTCGGCGAGGACTCGCAAACGCGGCGGACGGCTCTGGTTAATCTGGAAGGCAGCACGCACGAAGTGGTGTACGGCGTTCGCTTTCCCGCCGGTGTGACGCTTCCGCCGCTGCCTGCCGATTGGCAGCAGACCATCGGATTTCTGACCTTTTCTTCGCAGTGCCGGATGTTGAAGGTTGCCGACTTAAAGCCTCGGCAAACCTCCGCCGCCCAGCCCTCTGCGGTTCGCCAGGGGTCTTGGGAAACCTGGCAGTCCGCGGACGCCGTTCGCACGGTGGATCGGGCCGACAACGATCAAGTGCTGCAAGTGACTTTCCGCTGTGTGATCCGCCCGGCGACCTTGTCGGCTGCGGAAGTCAATGAGGCGTACGAGCAACTGCGAGCTTGGTATGAGGGGGAGAATCCTCTGCACTATCAGCTCACCTTGGACTGGAATCTGGGCAAGCGTTTGGCGTCGTCCAACGACAACGATGATCTGCGGGAGTTGGCGGAGATCGCCTCGCAAGAAGCGCGGCAAGAGGTGCCGAGGGCGTTTCTGGCGGCCAAGCTGGATAACCTGGGGATGAGCGTCCTGGCTCATCGTCTTATCTCGGACGTCACGGTAAAGCGCGTGGACGAACAGCTCGTCGGACGTCTGGCTTTGCAGGTTCGGCAGTTGCAACTCAGTCCGGACACGACACGAATTCGGTTGGACATCCCCAGCATCAAGCAATTGGCCGAGCAAACGGTCGCTCCGCTCGGCGGTCCCAGCCAAGCGGTCATGGCCGCCGCCATCATGCGCTCCGACGACGGACTGATCAGTACGGACCAAGAGCAGGTTGCCCGGGCGGTCGAACCCCTGCGGAAGCTGGTCGAGAATCCCGCCGCCCATGGGCTCAACAGTGACGCGAGCGAGACCCTGCAGTTGTCCTATGTGTTGGCGTTGTTGACGACGCATCAGGACGCATCGTTAAAAACATTCCTGAGAACGCGCGATGGGATTTTTTATCCCTTGCTGATCGCGGTGCTCGAGGATCGTGAACCGGAAGTCCTGCGCCGCTTCGACGCCGATTTGCGACAGCGCGTCGTGATTCAGCTTTGGGAGCAGTTGCTTGCGGCGAACCGGGTCGATTTGGCATGGCGTCTACAGAACTTGGTCGCCGAGGTGGACTGGCCGACGATCCGCCTACAGCAAGACCGCTTGCCCGAGTTGCCGCCCTTGGATGAACAGGACGCCGAATCGGTCGCGCGGCATTTGATCCTCGCCGACCTCGAGACCAACGTGCCGGTCATCCAGCAATTGGCCTGTGTCCCGCAGTCCGCGGCCGTCCTACTGAAGGCTTCGGCCGGCGGCTACAGCGAGGTTCATCGCTGGGTCAGCTTGGGAGAAAACTTTCGCTCGCGATGGTTGACGCAAACCGTTGCCGCCAACGCCACGGTCGACCTCCATCCGGTCAGCGAAAGTTTGCAGAAAGCGACGTTGAAATACAGCGACGACCAGGCGGTGGAATATTGGTTGATCAAGGACGCCGCCGGGAAGTGGCGGTTTGCGCCCCAGCCGAGATGGCTGGGCGAGCCGTTGTGGCAACAGTGGGCGGACGGCCAGCACGAACAAGTGCAACTGGCTTTGGAAACCCTGATGCCGCTGCTGGCCAAAGAACTGCCTTGGTTCGATCAGTTCAGCGGCAGCTATGCCGCACGCGTCTGGATGCGTTTGCGTGACCAGGAATCACTGCGTACCGAATGGACGGTTCGGGTGATGGCTTGCGAAACGACCGGAGACCTCGAGCGAATCGATGCAGCGGAGCAGGCGGCGCCACCGCAGATCGAACTGTGGGTGCAAAGGTTGCGGATGCTGGGATACCGAATCAACGATGATTACCGGTCCCTCTATCCAATCCTGCTGGAGCAGATGCAGGAGCAGATGGCGATCGATACCGTTCGGTACTTCTTGGCGTGTGTTTCGGAACTGCAACGATTGTATCCCGAAGAAGAGCGTGACGATTCCGTCTGGCGGGACCGTGTTGACGAGTTTATCGCCGACCTGCCCGACAGTGCGATCAAGCGTGATCTGCAGTATCACTATACGGTGGTCACGGGCCAGCCCATCGCGGCGCTCGATGCCTTGCAGGCTTATCTGGCGGAACAGCAGCAGGCGGTAGGCGTCGACGAATTGGCCAATACGCTGCTGTGGGACTCGTTGATGATCGAAGACACCGCCCAAGTGGCGAAAAGGTTGCGGGTGGCCGAGGCGAAGATCGATCGCAGCAACTTTGCTTCGGCACACACATTGGCCTGCGCTCAGGCGTTGGTCGGCCAGTGGATAGAGGCCAGCGAGATCTACCGCCGCCGGCTGGACCAACCGTTGGCACTGTTCGGTCCTTCCATGGAACTGCTCAACGGCTTGGTTGCCATGGAGCTGGGGTTGTCCGAGGTTGCGCGAACCAGTTTCCAAACGGTGTGCACAGAGGAGCCACGTGGTCAGGCCGTCACCATCATCCGCCGACACGCCGAAGCGGTACTGAAGGAAGGCGACAGCTGCACGAAGTAACTCAGCTGTCCAGTGTCGCCTTTCGCTCCGCGAAAGTAGCAAAAGTAGCTCGGCTGTCCCAGCCGAAATTCAGCGCAGTCCACAGGCTGGAAGCCTATGCCACTGCCGGTGTGGGGATCGCTTTCGGTCTCTAGCGCGTTGCCTTGAGCAATTGATCGATCTCGCGGAGTACGGCGACGTGTTGAGGACGCAGTCCGGGCCTGGCCGGCATGGCCGGCTCGGGGGCGTCTTCATCGCCCAGGCCGCCGGTGTTTTGCGCGGCGATGTGCCGGCGAATTTTATCGCGCAGCTCGGCCGCGTTTTCGATGCCTTCGATCAAGCCGTGGTGGCCGTTGGTCGAGGTGTCCTGTTGGTGCGCGGCGCCGCCGCCGGCCGTTTCGACGATCACGTCGGCGATCCCGAAAAACCTTTGGACCGGTCCCTGGCGGGTTTGCACATTCTGGATGTTTTCGAAGGTGATCGTGGTTTCCCGGATCAACCAAATGCCCCGCCGCAGGCGCATGCTGCGATCGCTGAACACGTACCACGTCGTGTCGTAACGCAGCCGCACGGCGACCAGGCCAACGAGTGCTACGGCGACGATGCCCAGCAGGGTCAGCGGTGTTAAGACGCCGCCGACGACCGGATGGTTGATCGTCAGTATGATGCCCAGAACCAGGTCGCCGATGACCAGGGCCGCTACCTTGGCGGCCAGGGTTAGACGCAGGTAGCCGAGGAAGCTCTCGGCCGGTTTGCGGGCGATGATCTCTTCGCCGCTGTGGGCGGGCAACACCGGTGGGACGCGGGGCACCCGAAACCAATCGGCCATCACCCGCCAGATGCCCTCGTAGACAAGTTTTGAGTAACCCTCGCTGGACGAAGGATCGGAAACGCCCCCGGTTTCGGCTTTGACGACCGGCACGTCGCCCTTGGAATCGATCATGATTGCTCCGCCGAGGAACCGCGGGAATCGGCCAGCCGGCGCACGGAATCGCGGATGCTGCACAGCAGCTGCAGGACTTCGTCGTCGCCGCCCGGTGTGGCGGCGGCCGCCATCACGGCGGGATCTGCCGCGGCATCCGTCGTCAGATCGTCCGGCGATCCATGCACCGCCGATTCGCGAGCTCCGCGCATCATCCCGTACAGGTAGTCTCGCAGCGCTTCGGCTTCCAGCACGCCTTCGATTTTCATTTCCGGAGCGGCGCTTCCCGAGGCGGTTTGCACCGTCAGATTCGCCAAGCCAAACCAACGCTGCACCAGATTGCGGTTCAGGTGAATGTCCTGGATGCGTTTGTAGGTCAGGTAGGTCTCGGCGCGAAACAAAACGCCCCAGGACAAGCAGATGCCGCGGTCGTCGAAGCGGTAGCGGAGCGTGTAGTAGCGGCACAGCAGCGGCACCAGCACGATCGGAAAGGCCGGTCCTGTGGCCAGGGCACACAGGACGTAGTACCACAGCAAGGCCTTGTCGGGCCGCTGGATGCGGCGGACGTCGAACGGTTGGTCCATGACGATCGTGGGGGCGAGCAGGGCAGAAGCGAGACGAGCACCTGGGAAAAGTGTAGTCGATGGGATCGGCCCGCGCGTTCGGAAATGTTCGTTCCCCCGCATCGACTCTCCCCCGAAGCCTGGCTCGCGTAGGCTCGCGCCTGGGGCTACCGCATGTCGCCACTGCCGTGGCTGCGGCGCCCCGAGCTTCGCACGCCATACATCGATTCCGCCGGAGTCAGGAAATCTCAAACCTCAAATCGCTTCTCTCCAAACTCTGGCGAGTTCAGCTACGGGGGCTTGAAACTCTGGCGAGTTCGCTTGCGGGTTGTTAGTCTGTCGGGATCGTTGTCTGCTCCGTCGAACTCGCCCTTGCGTTCGAGGCCTTCATGAAGATCCAGGTCGTCATTCCCGCTCGCTTGGCCTCCAGTCGCTTGCCGGAAAAACTGCTGCTGCGCGTCGACGAGCGGTCGATCCTGCAGCACACCTACGAAGCGGCCCGCCGAGCCGAGGGCGTGGCGGGCGTGACCGTCGCGGTGGACGACCCGCGGCTTGCGCAGGAAGTGGACGATTTTGGCGGTGAAGCCTTGATGACCGCCGTGGATTGTCCCAGTGGGACCGATCGGATCGCCGAAGTGGCGGCGCTGATGCCGGACGTGGATATCTTTGTGAACGTCCAGGGCGACGAGCCGGAGATCGAGCCGGCGGCGATCGAACGGGTCAGCCGGTTGTTGATCGAGCATCCCGAAGCGGATATGGCCACGGTTGCCGCGCCGCTGCGGGACCTGGATCGCTGGCAGGATCCGAACTGCGTGAAAGTCGTCCTCGACCAGCACAACCACGCCTTGTACTTCAGCCGGGCCCCCCTGCCGCACGTTCGCGACGGCGTGACGGCTGCCGACTTGGCTGCCGATCCCCCCCAGTTTTGGCAGCACGTGGGCCTGTATGCCTACCGCCGCGAGTTCCTGCTGTGGTTCGCCACCGAGCCGCCGGCGGCGCTGGAACGGCTGGAAAAGCTGGAGCAACTGCGGGCTCTGGCCGCCGGCCGCAGAATCGTCGTGGGCCGCATCGATACCGTAGCCGCCGGAATTGATACGCTGGAAGATTTCGAACAATTCTGCCAGCGATTCGAATCGCAGTGATTGCCCGGCGAGGCGGACCTCGGAAAAAACGCTCCCGTCCCGCTAGGCGGCTTCCCAGTGGGCCCGCTAGCGGTAAGATCCATGTCCATGACCAAGCACATTTTTGTTACCGGCGGTGTCGTAAGTTCACTCGGCAAGGGATTGACCAGCGCCTCGATGGGCATGTTGCTCGAGCAACGCGGCCTGCGGGTGTTGATGCAGAAACTGGACCCGTACATCAACGTCGATCCGGGCACGATGAGCCCCTACCAGCACGGCGAAGTGTACGTGCTCGATGACGGCAGCGAGACCGACCTGGACCTGGGCCACTACGAACGTTTTACCAGTGGCGAACTGACCCGCGACTCCAATTACACCACCGGCCAGATCTATCTGTCGGTGATCGAAAAGGAGCGTCAGGGCCGCTTCCTGGGCAAGACGGTCCAGGTGATTCCGCATATCACCAACGAAATCAAGAGCGTGATCCGCAAGTTGAGCGGCGATGACGTCGACGTGGTGATCACCGAGATCGGCGGCACGGTGGGCGATATCGAAAGCCTCCCGTTCCTGGAAGCGATCCGGCAATTCGCTCAGGACGTGGGCCGCGAAAATTGCCTGTTCATGCACCTGACGCTGGTCCCGTACCTGAAGGCGGCCGACGAGCTGAAGACCAAACCGACCCAGCACTCGGTCGGCCAGATGCGCGAGATCGGTATCCAGCCCGACATCCTGGTATGCCGCTGTGAACGCAGCATCAGCCGCGAAGACCGCGAGAAGATCGCGCTGTTCTGCAACGTCCCGATCGATGCGGTGATCGAAGAAAAGGACAAGGATTTCTCGATCTACGAAGTCCCGCTGTCGTTGGTCGATAATTCGCTCGATGAACTGGTGATCGAACGGTTGGGGCTGAGCGCCGACCAGTTGGACATCCAGGCCTGGCACGACCTGCTGCACCGCCTGCGCAATCCTCGCCACGAAGTGTCCATCGCGGTGGTCGGGAAATACGCCGAACACCGGGACGCCTACAAATCGATCTACGAAGCGATCGACCACGCCGGGATCCATCATCACACCCAGATCCGCGTGACCCGCATTCAGAGCAGCGACATCGAGCGCGAGGGGGCCGAACGCCTGCTGAGCGGTTTCGATGGGATCCTCGTTCCCGGCGGCTTTGGCGAACGCGGGGTCGAGGGCAAGGTGGAAGCCATTCGGTTCGCGCGCACCCGCAAGATTCCTTTCTTCGGCATCTGTCTGGGCATGCAGTGCGCCGTGATCGAGTTCGGCCGCAACTCGGTCGAATTGCCCGAAGCGCATTCGACCGAGTTCAACAAGGATACGCCGCACCCGGTCATCTGTTTGCTGGACGAACAACGCAACGTAACCAATCTGGGCGGCACGATGCGGTTGGGCAAACAGCCCACCAGCCTGACGCCCGGATCGCGTTCGGCCGAGGCCTACGGCAGCGAATCGGTGGACGAACGGCATCGGCACCGGTACGAATTCAACAACCAGTACCGCCAGCAATTCGAGGCCCACGGGATGCAGTTCGCGGGAACCAGCCCCGATGGCAAGCTGGTGGAGATCGTCGAGATCCCCGACCATCCCTGGTTTGTGGCCGTGCAGTTCCATCCCGAATTCAAAAGCAAACCGTTGCAGGCCCATCCCTTGTTCGCCGATTTTCTTCAAGCGACGATCGACCGCCAACAGTCGCGCGTCTCATCCGATTCCAATCAGCCCAAAGGTGAGTTGACCCAATGAGCGATTCCGAATCCGAAGCGGAAAAAGAACCCAAACTGATCATCGACGAGGACTGGAAGGAACAGGTCCAGAAGGAAAAGGAAGCCATCCGAGCGGCCCAAGCCGAGAAGGGCGAGACCGAAAAGGCCGGCGCCGAAACGGCTGGGGCAGGGCAGGCGGGCGGCGAAGCGGTGGCCGGAGCCGATGCCGCGGCCGGAGCCGGCGAGGAAGCGCCGCCGCCGGCCTCGTTCGTCACGCTGGTCTCGATGCTGTTCACCCAGGCCATGGCTATGCTGGGGCAGATTCCCGATCCCACCACCGGCAAACCCTCGGTGAACAAGCCCATCGCCAAGCACTACATCGACACGCTGGAGATGCTGGAGAAGAAAACCGCCGGCAATCTGGACGAGGAAGAAACCAAGATGCTGGGCGAAGCCCTGCACGCCCTGCGGATGACCTTCGTGTCGGTGAAATCCTAAGCCGGGAACCGCTCTTGCTTTGTCACCGCCGTGTACTTTACGGTCGCGCCGTATCGTATCTACGGAGAAAACGGCATGACATGGCAACGGATTGTTCTTTCGATTTCGCTGGGCACCTTTCTGAGCGCAGCGGCTGCGGAATCCCCGCAAACCCGCACCGATCAAGCGGCCGCTCGCGCTAAACTGCGTCCGCTCGGCACGCCGGGATTGGTCGACGCGCTGCGGCAGTCGGCCGCGGTGCCGGCCGGCTACCAGCGGCCCGAACAGAGCGCCAGCAAACCCGTCATCCGGCAGACGGCCATGATGCAGGCGAGCGGCCCGATGGGCCTTCCACCCGGTGCAGCGGCCACGCCGCCGGATGCGGGCCCAGCTGCCGCCCCGCCGACGATGACACCCCCGCCGGGCGCCGCGACGCCACTCGGCGGTTCGCCCGCCGCCCCGTCCACCCGCCCGGTTGCGCCGCCCCTGGCCGGAGAGAATCTGCAGCCGGTTCCGCTGGATAATCGGCAACTGCCTTCGCCGCCGGCGGCCCTTCCCGGTGGGGCCCTTCCCGGTGGGGCCCTTCCCGGTGGGGATCGTTCGCCGCCGGCCGCCGACCTGACACCGGTGCCCCAGCCGGGCCTGGAAGCTTCGATGGCCACGGTCGACAACTGCGCCTGTGTCTCGGCGCCCTCATCCTACAACGCCGGCGGGCTCTGGCAGTGCGGTCCGGAGTACGTGGTGCCGTGCAGCGCGACCGTGCCGGCGACGGTTCCCGCGACCACTCCCTACATCGCTCCGCCCGCGGTGGTCGCCCCGCCGGTGGCGATGCCCGCGGTGGCCACCACAGCGGTTGTTCCCACGGCCGGTTGCCGGCCCCTGTTCACGCTGGGGCAGGATCCCACGAACGTCCAGATCGGCCAGGGCATCATCGGCCAGCCCAAAGCCTACGTCCCGGGCCAGAACGTGCGCAACTTTATTCGGTATTTCACCCCGTAGCGGAGAGTTGCCTTTCGCTCCGCCGAAAGTAGCGAGACTTCCTGGGCAACTCTCGCGGAGAGTTGCCTTTCGCTCCGTCGAAAGTAGCTGGACTTCCTGGACTACTTTCGCAGAGAGTTGCCTTTCGCTCCGCCGAAAGTAGCTAGACTTCCTGGGCTACTTTCGCGGAGAGTTGCCTTTCGCTCCGTCGAAAGTAGCTGGACTTCCTGGGCTACTTTCGCGGAGCGAAAGGCGACACTGGGCTACTTTCGCAGAGCGAAAGGCGACACTGGGCTACTTTCGCGGAGCGAAAGGCGACACTGGCTACTTTCGCGGAGAATCGCCAGTTGCGAAGCAACGACCGTCGATAGCCTGGGATGCCAATCCCAGGTCGCCGGCACCCTACTACCCCATTGATAGTCGCACCTCGGATTGGCATCCGAGGCTATCAACTGCCATCGCTTCGCGATTTCGGCTCGCTCCGTCCACAGGCTGGAAGCCTATGCCACAGAGTCGCTCGGCTGTCCTCAGCCGAGAACGACGTCTACGACCGCGGTATTACACTGCCAATCGGTTGCCTGTTTGCGGTTCATCCGTACATTGAAAAGCGTTGGGGCTTTCTTTCCGAGGATGGATACACGCGATGCGGCGAGCTGGGTTGCGACGTACTGGGCTGGGACGGCGACGAAGGTGTTTGGTGGAGTCGCTGGAGTCGAGGCGCCTGCTCGCCGCCGAGGGCGACCTGTTCGAACTGGACCGTTCGCTCGATACGGCCGGCTTGGTAGGCGACGTTTCGGCTCAGGTGTCCTGGGGCGATGGAACCTCCTCGGCCGCTCAGGTCCGCGGTGCCAGCAGCGGGGGGCCGCTGCGGGTGGTCTTCGATTACTCGTTGGACTCCAGCGGTTTCTTTGCCTCTTCGGCTCGCCGGCAAGTGCTCCAGGCCGCGGCCGATTCTCTGGTCAGCCGTTTTACCGACGACCTGGCGGCGATCTCGCCGAGCGGAAGCAATGTCTGGTCGCCGGCGGTGCTGCATCCCCGCACCCAGGCGGCCTATTCGCTGCCCTCGTCGCTGTCGATTCCCGCCAACCAAATCCGGCTGTACGTCGGTGCCCGGGACCTGCCGGGACGTCAGCTCGGTGAGGGCGCGACCGGCTACTTTACCAGCGCTCGCGGTTCGCAGGCCTGGCTGGATACGGTCCGCGCCCGGGGTGAACGAGGAGCGCTGTCCAGTTCGCCAACCGACCTGGGACCCTGGGGCGGTTCGCTGGCGTTCGACGAGCCTCGTGATTGGTACTTCGGGCTGGACGCCGATGGGATCGGCGCGAACCAGCACGATTTCTTCTCGGTCGCCGTTCACGAGATCGCGCACGTCTTGGGCTTCGGCATCGTGTATCCGGGCGCGACCCAGTCCAGTTGGGAAGTCCTGGTATCGGGCGGCGTGTTCACCGGTGCGAAAGCTCGCGCCAGCTATGGCCAGAACGTGCCCTTGGCTTCGAATTCACACTGGCAGGCGGAGCTGCAAAGCGGCGGCCGCGAAACAGCGATGGACCCGACGCTGTCGACGGGAGAGCGAAAATTGCTGACGCCGCTGGACCTGGCAGCGATGGACGACATCGGTTGGTCGGTCCAGGACACGCGAGTCGACGTCGAGGCCCAGCATCGTTACGGCGACGACGGCTCGTATCCGGTCCAGGTGGTGCTCAGCGGCAGCCGTGGTGGCCAGATCGCGTATGACTTGGCGGCCACCATCACCAACGTCGCTCCCACCCTGTCGCTGGCCGAGCCTCAGAATGCCGTGGCCGGACAGCCATTGTCGATCACCGATCTGGTATCGATTTCCGATCCCGGTTACCGCGTCAACACCGCGACGCCGCCGACGGCGGAAACCTTCGAAGTGGAAGTCGACTGGGGCGATGGGACGCCGGTCGAGACGTTTGCGGCGACCATCGACCGCCAGGGCAGCGCCACGCGGCCGACGCTGGCATCGCTGGACGCGGCTCATACCTTTCAGACCGCAGGCACCTATTCGGTGTCGGTGACGGTGCGAGACGACGACGGGGGTCGAACCAGCGGGCGACTGCCGGTGACCGTGTCCGCGCCGCCCAGCCTGAGGCTGCGGCTGGATTCGGCGACGATTCGCGAAGACGCCGGCGCGGCGGCCACGGTGTTGACCGTCACTCGTTCCGGGCCGGTCCTGACCACGGCCGAGACCATTCGTTTGTCGTCCAGCGATCGCGGCGAAGCGACCTTGCCGGCCAGCGTCGTGATCGCCGCCGGCGAGGACTCGGTCGCCGTGCCGGTCAGCGCCATCGACGACGCCCTGCTGGACGGCGACCAACGCGTCACGCTGTCGGCCGAAGGCGGAGGGATGGACCCGGCGGCGGTCGATCTGATCGTTCGCGATGCGGAATCGCTGACCGCCGGCTGGAACCAGACCAGCGTCGACGAGGATGCGGCCGCCAGCAGTTTGTTGTTGACGATCACCCGCAGCAACACCGATCGAGCGCAGGCGTTGGCGGTCGAGGTTACCGGGGGCGACGCCGACCAATTGGTGCTGCCCGATCCGCTGGTCATTCCGGCGGGCCGAGCGTCGGTGACGGTTCCCGTGATGGTGGTCGATGACCGACAGTCCGAACGGCCGGAAACGCTGGCCTACACCTTCACCGCCGCGGGTTATATCAGTGCCACGGCGTCGATCGAGGTGGTCGACGACGATCCGCCCGTTTTTCAGAATTCCAGCAATGCGTTCGATGTGAACAACGACGGCCGCGTCGAACCCTACGACCTGTTGCTGTTGATCAACGCCCTGAACCGCAACGGTGTTCGCCAGCTGGATCCGGCCGTGGACCCGCTGGACGACCGCTACATCGACGTCAGCGGCGATTACGAGTTCACGCCCTACGACGCCAGTTTGTTGAACAACGAACTGAACCGGTTGGCGCGGCTGAGGCGATAGCGCCCTGCCAATGGGTGCGTTTATCAGCCGCTGACGCGCTAGCGTACGGTTCTTACCGGGTTGGTCCACCGGGGGGGCGTTGCGCGTAGGAACCGTGGGCTAGCGTCCTTCGGCTGATGGGGATGGGTTCAGTGAAACCACCGAGATGTCGCTGAAGGACAGGTCGGTGGTGGGATCGTGCGCTTGCAGCATGATCGTGCCCGGTTCCAACCGCAGGCCTCGACGAGGATTCGGATCGGGGTCGCGGGTATCGGTCCAGTTGCTGACCTGCACGCCGTTCACCCAGGCCATCATCGTCGGGCCGTTGGCCACCAGCAGGATCGTGAACCACTGTTGGTCCTCGGCGGCGACGATGCGGGCCTCTTGGCGACGGAAGATGCCGCCGGTGCCGGTGTCGGCCGGTCGCAGCGGGTTGCCGTTCTCGGTGGCGTTGCTGATCTGGCATTCGTAGCCGTTCATTTTTTCGCCGGGAATGCAACGAAAGAAGATCCCGGAGTTCAGGTCCGGGGCGTTGGTCCGGCAGCGAGCCAGGAGGGCAAAGTCGCCGTAGGACTCGCGGCTTTCCAGTTGTCCGCTGCCGCCGCGAACACTCAGGTTGCCTTCGTCGTCGATCGTGAACTCGCCTTCGTACTCCGGATACTTTTTCCACTGCGAGAGGTCTTCGCCGCCGAGCAGGGCTTCGAGGCCCAGCGGGCGAATGCGGATGTCGCGAAAGGCGATGCGGCCCTGGTTGTGCTGCAGCGAGATGTGGCCTGCGGGCAGTCGCGAGCGGTCTTCGTACTGGCAGACCTGCTGGCCGTTCAGATGGACCGTGACGTTGCGGTCTTCGACGCGGATGCGGTAGGTGTGCCAGTTGTCCGGATCCAACTCGCCCACCTGCTCGGGTTCGATCCGCTCTCGCTCGACCAACGAACCGGTCGGGAAGGGGTTGTCCGGCGGGGCGATGTTCAGCTCGTAGCAGGAGTTCGCGACCGACTCGGGTTGCAGGGCGGTTCGCAGAAAGATACCGCTGTTGGTCTCCGCGTCGGCCTGGTACTGCAGTTCCAGTTCGTAATTGTCCCACACCGAGGTGGTGGCCAGAAAGCTTTTCTGGCCTTCATCGACGACGATCGCCCCGTCTTCGACTCGCCAATTCGCCTCGGACACCATTTGCCAACCGAACAGGGACTGGCCGTCGAACAAGCGGACCCAGCCCTCGCGGGTCTGGTCGTCGGGCAGGCGAGCGGCCAACAGTTTCTCGGCCGAAAGTTCAAACGTCGGCGGTCCCGCGGCCGTGGCAGTGTCGGCTGGTTCTGGTGCACTTGTCGATTCAGGTTCGCTTGCCGGCTCAGGTTCGCTGGGCTCCGGTGCAAGGTCCGCATCGGTCTCGGCCGGTTCCGCGTCGATCACTTCCACCGCGGCGTCCTCGGTGGGCAGGGTTTCCTTGCCCCTTTCCGAGCAACCGCCGAGGGCCAGCGGCATCGCGGCCAAGAGGATCAACAGCATCGCCGGTTTCCAGCGAGACGCGGTCGAGGAAGCGGAGCGGGTTGCCAGGGGAAGCGTCAGGATCGGGCAAGCAGTCATAGCGACCATGCGGGACAAAGGGGACGAAACAAATGACCGTGTTCAGCCGCGATTATAGATAACCGTAACGCTCGAAATAATCCGCCCATTCGGTTTTGATGCGGGCTTCGGTCTCGGCCGGCAAATGGTGACGATTGGTCTTGTACTCGCGGTGTTGGTTGTCGGCCCAAGCCTGCAGTTCGGGGCGGACCGCGGCAAAATCATCCAGCTGCAGTGCGTCGTAGATATGCTCCAGCGTGGCCACCGGATCGGCCACCAGGTCTTCATAGCGAACGTGGACGATCTGGTCGGACGACAACGCATCGACGTCGCGGTGGAAACCCGTGTACATCCGCCGGAAGCACTCGATCACGTACGCTTCCAAAGGCTCGGGGTCGGGAACCTGAAACGCTTGCACCTGATCCAGGCTCTGCCACAACCGGCACGTCGACGGGAACAGGCTCCGCGGGTCTCGCGTGATGTGCAGGAATTTGGCTCCGGGAAATGCACGCGACAGAACACCGATGCGGCCGGTGTGCGTGGGGCTCTTCAGCACCACACGCCGCTCGCTGCGGTAGCTGACCGCCAACAGGAACCGCCGCAAATAATCCACCCACTGCTGTTCCTGTTGGGGGTCGATATCCGTCCAGTCCAAGTACTGCAGATCCGGCGGCGGGTTATTGGGAAAGGCGATACGGCGATAGGGCGAGGGAGCCCCCAGGTTCATCAACGCAAACTCGTCTTCCTGGGGACGGTCCCAACCGGCCTCCATATTGTCCATCGGTCGCTTGGAGGGCAGCAGCCACGAAGCGAAGGTGCGGAAGAACCATTCCGACACCAGGAAATGATGGGGGGCAAAACACTGGTAGGTCGACGGGCAACCCAGACGCGGATCCTTGTTGACCAATTCATGCAGCAACGTCGTGCCGCTGCGCCAGTGTCCCAGGATGAACAGGGGCGGTGCGACCAGCTCCGCGTTTCGCAGACGGCGACCGTAGAGAGCCTGCTGCAACAGCCACAGCGAATCGTTGAACGGCGCGGCCATCGAGACGGTGCCCACCATGGCCCAGCGCGACGGATGCGCCCGCCAGCGGTTCTCCGCGAGCAACCGCCACCAGGTACCGGTGCGCATGCCGTGCCAGAAACGCGGGCTGTAAAACGGATAGGGATGGTATTCGGCCGCCTGCTTGGGGGGCTTTTCGGCCGCAGACGCCCCGGTCGGATGCGTGGGCCTGGGCGGTTGCATGGCGGAGCTGGTCAAGTGTGAGCGTCGGGTAGGGGACAGCGAAACGAATGGGTCCGTGCAATCCTAATCGCAAACCGCCGGTAGTGCTACGCAGCCCGATTGCGACGCGGCCTGATTGCGATGTGGGCCGATTGCGACGCGGACTGATTCCGATGCGGGCGCTGCGAGCCGGACTGCTATACTGACGACATGTCATCGCCCCGCGTTTTCTCTGGTTCGGCCACCGACGCCACCGACGCCACTGCCGCCACGCGCTTGCTGGGCCGCGTCGACGCGGTCGCGGGCCGGGCCACGCGGTGGCTGCGCGCTCGCGCGCTGTTATTGTTGCTGGCCGCCGCTGTCGCCGTTCTGAGCATCGTTGTCGCGGTGGATTGGTGGTGGCGTTTTCCCCCGGCGTGGGGCCGCTGGATGCTCAGCGCCGCGGCCGTTGCCGGTTTGCTGGCGGCTCTTTGGGCCTGGGCTCCGGCGCTGTTCCGCACTCGACTCCCCCGCTTGACCGTCGCCCGCCGCATCGAAGAGCGTTTTCCTCTGCTGGGCGACCGGCTGAGCAGCCTCGTCGCCCTTGCCGAGGGGCGGAGCGGCGAGAAGGCAGAGGGCGAACCGCGTGAGGCCCGTTTCATCCGCTTGGCCGCCGACCAGCTGTACGAGCGGTCGCAGCGGCTGGACTTTGCCGACGCGCTCGATCGGCGGCACCTGGTTCGGGCGGTTTGCTTGTTTGCGGGCATCGCTGTGGTCGCGGCGGCGGTGGTTTGGAAACGGCCCGAGGTTGCCAGCCGCGGGCTCGCGCGACTTGCCGCCCCCTGGCAGCCGCTGCCGTGGCCGCGCAGCGATTACCTGCAGTGGACTGCGCCTTCGCCGGCGTTGGCCGGCCAGCCGGTGGAGGTTGTGGTTCAGAATCTGGCGACGCCCACGCGTCCGCTGCCCCGCGATCTGGAGCTGCTGTGGCGTCCTCGTCAGGGGGCGCAACCGGTGCGGTCGATCGAGGTGGACCGGCGAACGGGCCGAGCCGAAGTGGCCGGTGACTGGACCGGCGAGGATTTTCAATTGCGGGTTCGCGGCGGCGATCACCGCAACCTGCCGTGGCGATCGGTCACGGTGCTCCCACCGGTTCAGCTGACGCAGGCGGTGTTTCGCGTCACGCCGCCCACGGCCACGGGATTGCCGTCGTTTGAGGCCAGCGAGCGGCGGTTCTCGGTTCCCGCGGGCAGCCGAATTAATTTCCGCGGACGTCTGGAGCGGCCTGTCCGGACCGCGGCGCTTGTCTTCCAGCCCGGCGGCCGGCGGATCGACGTGCTGCAGGCACCGTCCGGGCAGACCTTCGAGGGCCGCTGGCAGGCCAGCGAACCCGGTGCTGTCGAAGTCCGGTTGCAGTGGACCGACACCGCGGGGCTGCGCGACGCGATCGAAACGCCGTGGCAGATCGACATCATGCCCGATCAAATTCCGAAGGTGCGGTGGGTCGAAACGAGCTCGACCTATCGCGTGACCGCGGCGGCGGGGCTGGAGCTGGGCTTTGCCGCCCGCGACGATTACCGCCTGTCGGCCAGCGGCTTGCTGTGGCAAGCCGACGCCCTGGCCGCGGTGGATCGATCGACGCCGGTCGATCAGTGGTCGTTCCACCGGCTGGAAACGAGCGCCACCCTGCGGCGCCGTTTGTCCCTGCCGGTGCAGCGGTTGGTCGAATCGGGTTTGAACAATAACACGGGGCAGCCGCGTCCCACGCCGCCCGCCGGTTCGGCCGCGGGCACACACTGGACCGTGTGGGCTCTCGCCCAGGACACCGCCGGGCAGGTGGGCGCGTCGGAACCGCTGCGGATCGAAATCGTTTCCGACGAACAACTGCTGGCCGAATTAACCGAGGCCAGCCGCCAGGTCCTCCAACGCTTGCAGCGGGCGGCGCAAACCCAACGGATCGCCGCCGAACGCACGCGCGAAGCCGCTGTGAACAGCGATGCGGGCGAGCAACAAGAGTCCCTGGCCATTGCCCAGGCGGCCCAGCGGCAAACCCTGGGCGAGATCGAGGGCGACCGGTCGGCCCTGAAGCTGGCCCAGCAAACCGTCCAGCGTGCCGAGACCAACCGCGTCGACGCGCCGCTGCTGGATGCGGTCGCCGAAACCAGCGAACAACTGGCTCGGATCGCCGAGGAGACCCTGCATCCGGGGATCGCCGAACTGCAGTCGCTCGGCCAACTGGACGCCCTCGATGAAACTCGCGCCACGCAGTTGGCCGAGCGACAAAGCGATGCAGCGGAGCGAATGCAGGCGCTGGCCAGCCGCTTGGGTGAAGAGCTGGAGAGTCAGTTGATGGCCGAGTCGCTTCGGGATGCGGCCGCGCGTCAGGCCCGATTGGCCGAAGCTTCGGCACGAGCCGGCGAGGCGGCCGATCCGCAGTTCAGCCAAGCCTTGGCCGACAGGCAGCGGGCGTTGGCTCGAGAGGCCGAGCGATTGCTGCAGCGTTTGCAGGACCGAGCCGCAGTGGGTGAGCAGGAGGGGACGCCGGACGTCGCTGCCGCCGCCCTGCAGGCCGCCGCCGAGCGGATGCTGGACCAACGAATCGCCTCCCGGATGCGCAGTGCCGCCGATCAACTGCAGCAGCAACGTGCCGCGGACGCGGCCCAACAGCAACAGTCGCTTGCCCGCGAGCTGCGGCAGATCGCGCGGCTGCAATCCGCATCGTCATCGCCGGCGGCAGGACGTTTGGTCGATGCCGCCGAGCAATTGGCCCAGCAACAACGTTCCACCGCGGACAAGATCGCTCAGACGCTGCGCCGTGAAGGTGTCGACAGCGAATCGGCCGTGGCACAGCAGAGCGATACGCTCGCCGCCGTGGACGAAGTGCAGCCGCAACTGGAATCGATGCCGCTGTTTCCCGAGATGCTCGACCGCGCGAAATCGCGGATGCAGTCGGCGACCGCGCGGCTCCGTCGCAGCCCCACCGACGCACGAGCTTTCGACGACGCCGCGGCCGCCGCGGAAATGCTCGACGAGATCGCCGCGGCGTTGGCTCAGTCTGCGACGCCGGCCGCTGAACCGGACGGTGCGAGCGAATCGCCAACGGAACCGGCGACGCCCGCGGCATCCGACCCGCAGGCTGCTCCCCAGCCGCCCCTGCCCATGGCTTCGCTGTATCTGGTACGTTCGGTCCAGCGGCGTCTGAAGGATCAGACCGCGGCGCTCCAGCGCCGCCTTGCCGCCGCAGACGAGACCGCCCCGGACGCTGCCCTTCGTCAACAGCAACAGCAGTTGATCGAACAGCAGTCGGAGCTGGCTGGGCGTCTGCAAGACTTCCTCCAGCGTGCTCGTCCCGATGTGTCTGAGGTCCCCGCGTCCGAGGAGTCCAGCCAATGAGTTGGTGTGATCGATCGATGCGACGGGCCTTGTCGGGATTGTTGATCGGTGGCGTGTTGTCGCTGGTCTCGGTCGCGGCCCAGGCACCGTCGTCCCCGGAACCGTCGCTCCAATCCTCTGAGCCGCCACCGGAATCGTCCTCGCCCTTTGACGATCTGCTGGAAGGATTGCCCACCGAACCGCAGCCCGCGCCGGAGGCCCGGTCGGCTGGCCAGCAACCCGGGGACGCCCAGGACGGAGGACCGCGGCCCGGCGGTGAAGCCGACGCCTTGGGGGCCGCTTACCAGGCCATGCAGCAAGCCGGTCGGCGTTTGCAGCGTCGCGAAGAAGTCCCCGCGGCCATCGATGCCCAGCAGCAAGCGATCGACGCCCTCGACGCCTTGCTGGAGCAATTGCAACAGCCGTCGAACCAACCCGAGGGCGGCGAAGCCGGCGAACAAGCGTCTGCGGCGGAGCAGCAGCCGTCGGAGGAAGCGGCCGAAGAATCCTCGCCTGCGGACTCGCCGTCCTCGCCTGAAGCGGGTGATTCCGATGCAGGCGATTCCGAAGGGGGCGATTCCGAGGCGGGTGATTCCGAAGAGGGTGGGGCGGATCCGGCCGCGGGTGACGGTGGGCAGACGAACGAAGCGGGTAATCGTTCCGCAGATCTGGATCCAGCCGTCCTCCAGCGAGCCCTGCAGGAGGGCGTCTGGGGCCACTTGCCCGAGCGCGTTCGCCAGCAGTTACAAGCCGCGCGGCCGGAGGAGTTCCATCCGCGGTACCGCGACGCCATCATCGATTATTTTCGCCAACTGGCCCAGTAAACGTGCACCGCGGGAATTCACCAAACCGTTCTCCAACGCTCAACCGCCGCGGGCTGTTGGCCTGGGGCGCTGCGCTCGCTGCCCAGACGTCGGTCGGCGGAGGCCCCTGGGTGCGAGCAGAGGAACTGTCCGGATGGGCGGAGACCGACGGGCTGTTTACCAGCGACGTCCGCACGGCCATCGAACGAGGCTTGCGGTATTTGGCCGCGCTGCAGCGTGCCGATGGATCGTTTCCCGAACGGATGGGCAGCAACGTCGGTGTCGTGTCGCTGTGTGGGTTGGCTTTCCTGGCGACCGGCAGTCTTCCCGGCCGCGGACCCTTCGGGGCGGTGCTGCAGCGATGCGTCGATTACGTCGCTGCCGCCAGCCAGGACAGCGGGTTCATCGTGCGGCGCGAATCGGTCAGTCGCGGGGCGATGTACGGCCACGGCTTTTCCACCCTGTTCTTGGCCGAAACGCTGGGGACCAGCCGGCAAGCGGGGTTGGGCGCCAAGGTCCGCGCGGCGGTGGAAGTCATTCTGGCCGCCCAGCACCGTTCCGGCGGCTGGCGTTACACGCCCCAGCCGATCGAGGCCGATCTGTCGGTCACGATCTCGCAGGTCATGGCCTTGCGGGCCGCTCGCAATGCCGGCATCGAGGTGCCTGCCGAAGCGATCACTCAGGCGATCGACTACATCCGCCGTTCGCAAAACCCCGATGGCGGTTTCATGTATCAGATGCAGGGCGGCGAGAGCCGTTTCCCGTTGACGGCCGGAGCGATCGTCGCGCTGCAGAACGCCGGGCGGTACGAGGGTGACGAACTGGAACAGGCCTACGATTTCCTCCGGCGACGACAGTCCGCCAATCTGTCGCCGCGGCAAAGTAATTATTTTCTGTACGCCCATTACTATTCGGTTCAGGCGTACTGGCAAAAGGGTGGCGACGACTTTCGCCGCTGGTACACGGCCCTTCGCGACGTGCTGTTGCCGACGCAGTCCAGCGACGGTGGTTGGCACGATTTCATCGGCCGCGCCTACGCCACAGCCATGGTCTGTTTGATCCTGAGCGCCCCGCGGACCGCGTTGCCGATCTTTCAACGCTAAACAGGAAGGCGCGCCTGCCCGTAGCCGAAGATGTTTTGACGAGGTGTTTGATGCAAGTTCCGTTTGTTCGCTGCCTGCCCGGTGCTGCCGAAAGGTCGTCCCGGCTGCGAACGCTGGCGTGCGTGGTGTTGACGGTCGTGTTGATCAAAGTCGTACTGGCCGATACCGCGGTCGCCGTCGACCCGCCGGCGGGCGTTTTGGTTGGTTCCGATGGAAGAAGGCAACCCGCCCGGTTGATAGCGATCCATCCGGATCGTTTGGTCATCGATGGCGGTGAAGGGGACGCGAGCGAGCGCTCGGTGCCGTGGAGCGAGGTGCTGCGTTTTGGGCCGGAGCTGCCCGGGCCGGCGGCGATCGATGCACCGGCGTCGGTGTGGCTGGTCGACGGCAGCCGCCTGGCCGCCAGTCGGATTACGATCAAGGACTTGAGCCTCGAAATCGAAAACCCCTGGTCCCGTGCGCTATTGCCGATCGATAGCGTGGTGGCGGTGCAGATCAACGGGCCACTCTCGCCGGCGGCGACCGCGGCCGGCGGGCGTTTGCTGGAATCGCTCGACCAGGACGATGCCGCGCAAACCGAGGATGCCCTGGTCTTGCTGGACGGCCAGGTGCGGCGGGGCGGGTTGGCTTGGCACGCACTGGAGGACGTCTCACTGCTGCAGGCCGCACAGCAGGATCGGGAAGTGGCGTTGCAGCGGCCCGGACAGACGCTGTCGACGTCCTTGGCTCGTGTGCGGTGGATCGTCACCGGGACGGCTCTGCGAGCAACCGTCGAATCGAAAAGCGAACGCTCTGAACACAACTTCCCCGAGCTGATGGTTCAGATGCGTGACGGCAGCCGTTTGGTTCTGGGCGGCGTCTCCGATCCGGCGCGGTGGCGCCTGGCCTGCGGGGTAGACATCGTGTGGAACGCGGATCAAACGATTCACAGCCACGTGCAAGCGGTCGCGCCGGCCGTGGTGGACGGATTGCTGGCGAGGGCTGCGCCGCTGCGCTATCGCGCCGTCCCTTGGTTTGGCTCACCGCCACCGCTGCACCGCGAGACGACTCCGCTGCGCAATCGCATCGAAACCGCCGCCACCAGCCGGCTGGTGTATTCGCTGGATCGGCCGCGGCGGCTGCGCGGTAGGGTGGTCGTGCGCGACGCCCGCTGGGCGGCCGCGACGTCGCCCTCACCGTCGGCGTTCTCGGCGACGGACGATTCGTCGCTGATCCCCGCCTGCCGGTTTACGGTTCAGACGGTCGACGCCCAGGGCACGGTGACCACGCGGTGGCAGTCCGATCCGGTCGGGGCAATCGCCGGCGAGAACGCTGTGGATTTTGACGTGGTTTTGCCGGCGGCGGGACTGTTGATTCTGGGCAGCGACTCGGCCAGCGGCGGGGATCTGCCGGTGCCGCAGTGGCGGGATGTCGTCTGGTACGAAGCCCCGGCGAGCTGACTATTGAGGACGCGTTGCGAATCGAGTTGCCAGGTGGTGTTAAGCACGTCGCAACATTTCATTCGGCTTTACCCTCCCACTGCGCGGGAGGGTGTTGTCGCGGAGTTTCACCGAAAAATTTATGCCGACGTGCTTAAAGCGGACAGCTTGCGGGATCGGGGCCAGCGGGGTTGGGGCCTGTGTGGGTGCCAGGTCAACAGCCGCGACGATCGCAGCTACAATTCGAACTCTCGTCCGGTCTCGAACGTCGTCCTGAACCCCCCTCCGATGGCCATGTCCTCCGATCCCCAGCCCAACATGTCTGACATCTCGTTCGCCGATCTGCAAGCCAAAATCCGCACGATGTACTTCGACAAGGATGCGGCCCGCGGTGTGGACGGCACGTTTATGTGGTTTATGGAGGAAGTGGGCGAACTCGCGTCGGCTTTGCGCGGTACAGATAAAGAGAATCTTGCCGAGGAGTTTGCCGACGTGATTGCGTGGCTGGTCACGATCGCCAACGTCGCCGACGTCGACCTCTCCCAGGCCCTGATCGCGAAATACGGCCAGGGATGCCCCGGCTGTGGGCGGCTGGAATGCACCTGTCCCGTAGAAGAAAAACCGTGAATCGCTTGTCGAGCTTTGCTTCTTGGTCGCTGTGGCGAGCCGCGCTGCATCTGTGGATGCCTGCCGTGTTGGCGGTGTGCGCCGGTGGAAGTGCCGGAGCGGTGGACGCCGCAGTCGAGAACCCCGACAGCGACCCATCCGGTACCCGTGCAGCCGCCGGTTCCGACGCTCCGGTCTCCGTCGAAGTGGCTTTCGACGGACAGTATCGGCTGGGACAGTGGACGGCCCTGCGCGTCGAACGCTCCGGCTACGACGGCCCCCTGACCCTGGAGACGATCGACGGTGACGGGGTCCGCGTTCGCTACGTCGACGACGCGGCGACGAGCCATCAGGACAATGCCAGTGCCGCCGCAGGCAACCAAGTCGACGAAAACAACCAAGTGGACGAAAGCAACGACGCGGTCCCCGCACGACTCGCGGAGGATTCGGCTTGGCGATACGTGGTGTGCGGGGCGGCCTCGGCGCCGCTGTGGGTCCGGGACGATCGAGGCCGCTTGTTGGTCAAGACGCGCTTTCCCGACCAACCCATTGCGATCGAACAACGCCGGGTGCTGATTCTGGGCGACCCGATGGGGATCGACGAAATCGGCAAAAACGAATTGCTGGGCCGGGATGCCAAACTGGCGACGACCGTCGTCGAAGATGTCGACACCTTGCCCGATCACTGGCTGGGATACGATTCGGTCGACACGCTGGTCGTCACCGCCACGGCTTGGCCGTTGCTCGAACAGATGGACGAGAGGGTTCGCGATGCGATCCTGACTTGGGTGCGTCGCGGTGGCCGTGTTCTGGTGACCATCGGGCAAAGCGGCCCGGAGGCGTATCAGCACAGCCGGTTGATCCGCGAATTAATTCCGCTGCAGGACGTTCCGCTGCTGCAGCAGATGGAGCCCGCACCGATCGAAGCTTTCATTAGTGCCCAGCAGCGGCTGGACGTTTTTCCGGCCGCCGTGTTACCGCTCGGCGGTGCCCAGCCGATGTTGATTGGCCGGACGGTCCAGCGTCGCTCTCTGGCCGTGGCGATGCGATACCAAGCGGGACTGGGCGAGGTCTTGGCGGTGGCGGCGGACCTGGACCGGCCTCCGTTCGCGGCGTGGCCGTCGCGGACCGATCTGTTGTTGGAGTTGATGCCGGACCTGGTTCCGGCCGCCCGCGAACCCTCGTCTCGCGGACGCCGCTCGGACACCCATTACAACGACCTGGCCGGCCAGTTGCGAGCTACGCTGGATCGTTTTTCGGCCGCCGGTGCGGTGCCGTTCAGCGTCATCGCGGTGGGGCTGTTGGCTCTGTTTCTGGTGATCGGGCCGCTGGATTATCTGTTGATCAATCGCTGGTTGAAGCGTCCTCTGGCCGGTTGGGTTTCGTTCCCGCTGGTGATCCTGGTCTGCAGCGTCGCGCTGATCCTCTGGGCGCGTCGCGGCCAGCAGTCTCCGGCGCAGACCAATCGCATCGAATTCGTTGACATCAATGCGGTCGAAGGCGTCGGCCGCGGCTACCGGGTGGATTATCTGTACACGCCGCGGGCCGAGCGCTTGGATGTGGGGTTGGAGGTAGAACCAGGGTTTGCCGCGGCGCTCGATGGACCCTTCGACAACGGTCCGCTGCTGGCGCCGTTCGCGTATTCGGGAGCCACCTTTGGCGGGGTTCAGATCGCCGTCGAAGACCAGCGACTGCCCGCCTATCAGGTGCGGATGCGGCGTAGCGGAGACCGGCTGCAAAGCCGCGCGGTGGACGTGCCGATCGCCGCCGGCGGCAGCAAAGGGTTTGACATGCGGTGGACGTTCTCGTTCGCTTCCTCCGCCCGGCAGGGCTTGTGGCGACGACGCACCGAGCTGGCCGGACGGCTGGAAAACCCGTTGCCGGTGGACATTCTCGACGGCATGCTGCTGGACCGCGACAAGGTCTACTTCCTGCCCTCGCGGTTTCGCGCCGGGGCCACGATCGCTCGCGTCGAGGAATTGCGGCCCCGCGTGCTGCGTTGGTTCCTGACCGGACGCAAGAGAACCGAGGACGCGACGGTCAGCGAACGGTATGACCCGGCCGACGATACCGATCTCAGACGCGTCAGCGAGATGCTGGGTTTCTACCGGATCGCTGGCGGAGAATCGTACACGGGACTGCTGAACCGGCCGCTGGGCGAGTTGGATCTGAGCGGCATCGTGACCGACCGGCGAGCGTTGTTGATCGGGCGTCTGGAACAGCCCACCACGCGGCTGACCGTGCGGCAACACGGCGGCAACGTCCAGAGCGACGGCGAGAGCGACAGCAGCGACAGCGCGGGTGGCGAGGGCGACGCGCCGGTGGTCCAGCCGCAGCAGGAGGTCAGCGTGGTTCGCATCCTGCTGCCGATACTTCAGGATCGACCCGAGAACTAACAAGGGAAAGCAACAACGTGATCAAGACCGTCGACCTGACCAAGAAGTACGGCGAATCGTACGCCATCAAAGCCATCGAACTGGATTTGGCCGAAGGCGACCTGTTCGGCTTTATCGGTCCCAACGGGGCGGGCAAGACGACCACGATGCGGATCATCGCTACCTTGCTCGAGCCCAGCTGGGGCGAAGCCTATGTGTGCGGCCACAGCGTCCACACCAAACCCAAGGAGATCCGCCGCCTGGTCGGATACATGCCGGACTTCTTCGGCGTGTACGACGACATGACGGTGGTCGAGTACCTGCAGTTCTTTGCTTCGGCGTATCGGATCAACGGCGAAGACCGCCGCCGCCGCGTCGACGAGATGCTGGAGGTGGTGGACCTGGACTTCAAACGCGACGCCTTTGCCAATACGCTCTCACGCGGTCAGACCCAGCGATTGGGGCTGGCGCGGACGCTGCTGCACGATCCTCAAGTTCTGCTGCTGGACGAGCCGCTGTCGGGGCTGGACCCGCGAGCCCGGATCGAGATGCGGAACCTGCTGCGGCGGCTGGGCCAGATGGGCAAGACCATCATCGTCAGCAGCCACATCCTGCCCGAGCTGGCCGACATCTGTAACAAGGTCGGGATCATCGACCGCGGCGTGTTGAACGTCAACGCGGACGTGGAAGAAGTCAAACGCCGGGTTCGCGAGCACATCGTGTTGGTGATCCATCCCGAACAAATCACCGACCTGGAACGGATGGAAACGGTTTTAAGCGGTCACCAGAAAGTGCAGGGCGTCGAACGCGGCGATAGTTCGGTTCGCGTGATTCTCAAACCCGGTGTCAGCCAGTACAGCGACCTGCCAAGCCTGTTGATCGAGCAGGGCATCCCGCTGAATAAGTTCAGCGAAGAAGAACTGGATCTCGAAGCCGCCTTCATGGCCCTGACCAAGGGTACGTCGCAGCGGATGTAACCGCCCGCAAGGGCGGGAGGGCCACACTCGTAGCTGAAGTCGCCAGGCTTTGGTTGTTGGTTGTTGGTTGTTGGTTGTTGGTTGTTGGTTGTTGGTTGTTGGTTGTTGGTTGTTGGTTGTTGGTTGTTGGTTGTTGGTTGTTGGTGGCAAGTATTTTCGATGCGCGCAAAAAACGTTTGCTCCCCTCTCCCCCGAAGCCTGGCGAGCCTAAGCGAGTCAGGCTTCGGGGGAGAGGGGCTGGGGGTGAGGGGGGCCGGTGCAATCGTATGTTTTTGTCACGGGGAGGTGTCAGGCGCAATGGATCTTTGCATCGACAGCCTTGAACCCCGCTATGGTTGCAACACCGTGGGGCTTGCTCTCTTGTCCCCCTCACCCCCGACCCCTCTCCCCCACGGCTTCACTCGCTGACGCTCGCGGCGCCGTGGGGGAGAGGGGAGGAAATGGTGTTTGGGTTTGCCAATTAGGGTTGAATCGCCCCTCGCCCCTCGCCCCTCGCCCCTCGTCACTCGTCACTCGCTACCCAATCACATCTCGCCGATTGTTGACATAATCCCAGACCACAAACCTGTCCAAATCCTTGCCGCTGGTGAAGAACACGCGGCCGGTTGTCGACTCGGCCAAGCGGTACGCAAAACGGATGTCTTCTTCGCTCTGCGACCAACTGGGGATCAGAAAAATATTAATCGTGATCCCCTCGCGGTGACACAGCATCCCCTCGCGCATCGTGGCCTGTTCGGTGCGCGGGTGGGGCGGGTACAGCATGTACAGCTCGGACTGTTCAAAGTGCGCTGTGGGCAGGCCGTCGGTGATCAGGACGATCTGCTTGTTGGGCGTGTCGCAGCCGACCATCGCCTGGCGAGCCAGCTGCAGCGAGTGCTGGATGTTGGTGAAGTGCGGGTGGATCTGGTGTTCGCTGATCTGGTCGTCGCTCATGTCGGCCATCAACTGGACCCAGGGGTCGTGGATGGTGACCGGTTTGGGCATCATCTCGATGATCTCGCTGGCGGAGCGCAGTTTGGCGAACGTGTACATCTCGATGAACCGGAGGAAGTCGCCCGGGTACTCGCTTTGGATTAATCCCTGCAGCGCCAGCGCCATGCGTTTGACATTGATGTACTGGCCGTCGTAGCGCATCGAACCGCTCATGTCCATGATCACGGTCGTGGCGCACTTGGGGTGGTTGCGCGTCTTGTGCACCACGATGTCATCGCTGTGCAGCCGCAGCGGTCGCTGGTCACCCTGGCGCAGCAGGGCGTTGATCACCGTTTGCGGGATGTCCATGTTGGCGACGCTGTCACCGAACTCGTACGGCTTGGTGCGCTGCATTTCGACCGCGCCTTCGCCGACGACTTCGCCTTCGTGCCGGCCGGTGCGCGAGGGCTGGAGGTCGCTGAAGATGCGTTCCAGCAGGCGGCTTTGAAAAATCTTGTAGGCGGCCGGCGTCAGGCGAAAACCCTTGCCGTCGCCTTTGGATTCGAGGCCCTGACGCTCGGCGTGTTCGCGGAGCAGGTTCTCGACCTGGCGGCGCATCTCTTCCAGCCGTTCCATGTCGCCGGGCTGAGCGAATTCGCTCATCAGGTCCATGTCGATCAAGCCGATCTGGGCGTTCTTGGCCGCCTCCTCGAGCTGTTTCAACAGCTCGTCGATCTTCTCCAGTTCCTCCTTGACCTCCAGGGCCTGGGGAACGGACATCGATTCGTGGCCGCTGAACTCGTACTTGCTGGCCAGTTCCTGGACCTGATGCTGGTCGGTCATCCGCTGCAGGACGCCCAGCAGGCCGCGAGCTAGGGCGCTGTTGTCGTCGCCGGCGCGGTACCACAGCCGTTCCAGCTCGTAGGGCTGCTCGGCCGCGATGGCCAACTGGTAACTGGCCGCAAACCGCTTGGGAACCTGCAACTGCTTGGCGGATTTCTGAAACGCGCGGCGCGCCTTCTTTTCGACGGCGTGCGTTTCATAGCGCTCGAGGATCTTGCGTTTGCGTTCCTCCAGCATTGCCCGCAGCATATCCAGGCTGGGGCCCATGCCGGCGATCTGGCTGGGATCCAGGCGGACCGCGCGGGCCAGTTCCTCCTCGGTCAGTTCGCGGTAACTGCCGAACATCATGGCATGTTCGAACGCCGGCGAGACCAGGTCCGGGGGCGGCTGCGTCGGACTGGGGAAGCGGCCCGGATCGAATTTTTGATAGGCGTGAATGATGCCGCCGGGACGGGACTTCATGCCCTCTGTAGGTCGCTTATTCAAAGTCGTACTCGATCTTGCCATGTCGCTCGGAGCGGCTGATACGGTCCAGGCTATACAGTCCGGCCAGGACGAATTCCACACACGAAGCCCGCACGGCGTCGCTTTCGGCCGCGTTGACTTCGAAGGCTTTTTCCCAGACCGGCGGCACCCGCTGCAGCCGCTGGGCATAGTGGCTCGAGGGCAGCATGTCGCCGACTTCCACGCGCACGCCCTTGCTGAAGATCTCGCCGATCTCGCCCAGCCCGTGTTCCTCGACATAGCGTTGGAAGACCGTGCCGATGGCCGTGGCGACGACCGCGTCCAGGACCTGCCGTTCGCTCATCTGATGGCTGCCCATCATGTCCAGTTCCAGCTTGCCCAGCGAGCTGCTGTACAGGTGCCCCAGATCGCTGATCCGCGGCACCGCCGGACGCTCGTCGAGCAGCACGGCGCGGTGCCGGGCGCTGGCGACCATGGTGCGGAAGTTGGCCAGCGAGAATCGCGCCGAGACGCCCGAGGCGTGGTCGATGTACTTGCTCTGCCGGGCCTGATGCGTGATCTCCTCGACCAATTCGTACATAAAGTACGGCACCTGCACCGGGTAGTCGCCGTCCAGGTCGATCGCCGCTTCCTGGCGGAGGATTTCGATGCCCTGTTCGCGCTCCTTGGGGTAGTGCGTTTGAATGATCGAACCGATCCGGTCCTTCAACTGTGGGATGACCTTGCCCGAGCGGTTGTAGGTACTGGGGTTGGCCGAGAACAGGATCATCACGTCCAGGTCGAAGCGGATCGGATAACCGCGGATCTGGACGTCGCGTTCCTCGAGGATGTTAAACAGACCGACCTGGACCAGATCGTCCAGCTCGGGCAGTTCGTTCATCGCAAAGATGCCGCGGTGCATGCGGGGAATCAACCCGAACGACAACGCTTCTTCGGCGCTCATGCTGACGCCGCCGGTCAATTTGGCCGGGTCGATCTCGCCGATGATGTCGGCGAATTTGGTGCCGGGGCTGAGCCGTTCGGCATAGCGTTGGTGTCGCGGCCACCAGGCGATCGGCAGGTCTTCGGGATCCCGCTCGCGAACCAAACGCTTGCCCAGCGACGTGATCGGCTGGAAGGGATCCTCGTGCAGCGGCAGGTCCGGGTGATCGAGGTAGGGGACCCAGGGATCGAGAAAGCGGGTCAGCATCCGCATGATCCGGCTCTTGGCTTGCCCTTTTTCGCCAAGGAACAGCATGTCGTGGCCCGACAACAGGGCCAGATTAATTTCCGGGATGACCGTGTCGTCGTAGCCGACGATCCCGGGAAACAGTTCGTCGCCGGCGGCGAGTTGGCGGATGAAATTGGCGCGGATTTCCTGTTTGACGGTTTGCGATTGCCAGCCGCTGTCACGTAGTTCGGCCAGGGTCGATGCTTGCGGAGAGGCGATAGCGTTCATGCGGGCAGAGAACAGGTGGGGAGAGCGTAACGAAGGGACGTGTGTGCATTATAGCGCGAGGCAAGGTGGGCCCAGCCTAACGGTTGCGGATCAGATTGATTCGCACCGGCGAGGGCAGGGCGGCCGCGGCCGGCGGAACCTGCAGGGGCAGCCTGTCGCCGCTCTGGTCGTCCTGGACGATCAGGAAGGTCTGCGCCAGCTGGGGGGCGGAGAGTCGCCAGAACACGTGGTGGGCGCCGGCGGGCAAGTCGACCGAGGCCGATTCGCCTCGGACACCTGGGACCAGCGCCTGGGTCTTGCCGTCCACACGGATTAATTGCCCGCCGCCCGCTGGAGGTGCCTTGGAAACGACGATGCGAACCGTGCTGGCTTTGTCCAGCCGCAGCGTCCCCTGAAACTCCAGGACGAACGGCGCGGGCGGTTTGCCGATCGCTTGGAAGATCCGCGTCAGGACATTCTGATCGATCGCCGAACCGGGCTCGTAACGGATCAGCACGCCCTGGTCCTGGCCGCCGACCAATAACCGGCCCGCCATGCCTGCGGCGGGCAAGCCCTGAGCAGGCTGGCCCTGAGCGGGCTGGCCCTGGGGGGCCATGCCCGCGGCGGGTTGCCCCGCGTTGGCCGCGGCGCCGGTGGAGTCGGGCGACAGCAAACTGCCGAGCTCCTCACGCAGCTGGTCCCGACGTTTTTCCAGTTCCAAGGCGTCCAGGCCCGCCGCCGTTTCGGCCGCCTTGACCAGCAGGTCGTAGGCGTGCACCCGCACCGAATCGCTCATGCGGCCGCGCAGCCGTTTGCCGGCCTCCAGCCAGATGTCGGCGATCTCCATGGCTTCGCTGGCCGAACGGTCCTCGCTGCCGATCCAGACGATCTCGCGAGTCGCCGCTTGCGCCAGCCGGGGATCGGAGGACTGTGCCAACCAAGCCAGGCCGCCGGGCCAGTCGCGTTGCATCAGGCAGCGGTAGCGGCCCACCTGGGTGGCGTCGGTTGCCGAAACGTCGTCCAGGGTGTGCGAGGCCAGGATCTGCCGCGTGGCCTCGGCCAGACGACGCATGATCACGATCGAATCGCGACGCTGGGTCAGCCGCACCCGCAGGTCCGCGTCGTTGACCTTGCCCAAGGATGGCAACACGGTGCGCGTCAGTGCCGACGCGGCTTCGAATTGTTCGCTCCGCAGGTAGCGTTCGCTGCAGTACAGCACCCAGCCGACCAAGCGGCGGTGTTCGGTCATCTGCTCGGCGCGGTCGACCATCCGCCCGGTAATCGTCTGCGTCAGATCGATCGCCGATACCTCGAAACGCTGCTGCAAGGCGTACAGCAACTGGGCCGCGCGGTCGTAAGCTCCCAGGGCGATCAAGCGTTCCACAGCGACTTCGGTGATCACGAATCGATCGGCCGAGCCCTCGGGAGCGTTTTGATGCATGTCCAACAAATCGTCGACCGCCCGGTGGCGACCGGCATCGGTGACCGCGACCGGTCGATCGGCCAACAGGCGTTCGAGTTGTTGGCGGCTGGCCGTGCGCGCGGCCGCGTCCGGAAGCGGAGTGCGGCGGTCGACGTCACCGGTCGCCGCAGCGTTCTCGCGCTCGGTCTCGATGTCCCCGGCGGGCTGGCCGCTGGTTGCCGGTTCGCGGGCCGGTTCGCTCGGCTCGGGTTCGCTCGGCTCCGGTTCGGTGGGTTCCGGTTCGGTGGGTTCCGGTTCGGTGGGTTCCGGTTCGGTGGGTTCCGGTTCGGTGGGCTGGGGAGCCGCAGGTTCGGGAGCCGCAGGTTCGGGTGTGGCAGGTTCGGGTGTGGCAGGTTCGGGTGTCATCGCGATACGGGGAGCTTCGGCGGAATCGTCCGGCGAGGCGGCCTCGGCTTCCGCAACCGGTTCGGCCCCGCCCGCGGGCTCGCGTACGGCGTCCACCAACGCCTGCCAGCGGGCGACGGTTTCATCCAGCGACAGCGATTCCGAATCGCGCGAGGCCGGGGTGCGGTGGTTGTCGTCGCCAGCGGCGCCAAAGTCGCCGGCCGTCTGGGCCTCGCGATCACGGTTCTCCAAATCACCGTCCACGGCCGCACCGCCGGCAGGCGCAGCCGAGGCGCCGGTGTTCGAGGAGCCGGCGTTTTGGAGTGCGGGTGCGGGTGCGGGTTTAGGTGCCGGTTCAGAATCAGGCGTGGATTCAGCCGCAGGTTGAACCGGTGCGGGCTGTACCGGTACCGGTCCGGTGTTCTTCGGGCGGTCGGCCACGGTATGGAAGTGGATTTGGCGAGCCAACAGCATGCCGACCAGCAAAGCCAACAGCAGCGCACCCCAGATGACTCGCTGGCGGGCGTAGATCATCCAGCGTTCCAGAAACAATTGCCACTGCGAGGGCAGCGGGGCGTCGGGGTCGGGAAAGCTGGCTTGCCCGGTCGAGAGCGACTCGTAGGCTTGGGCGCCAAACCCCAAGCGGGGGCGGGCCGACAGGCGAGGTTGTTTGCGGCGGGCGCGCGGATGCAGCCACCGCGATTCGATCGGCGGGATCGGTTCGGTCTGCGACAGCAAGGCGCGTTCGGTCGCCGTTACGCGGCGCCGCGGGTCGAGCACTTTATACAGCGTCACACATAGATCCGTCACATCGGCCTCGGTTCCGTTGCCGCGGGCTTGTTGATGATGCAGTCGTTCCACTTGCCGAGCGGCCGCCTGGCGAATGATTCGTGGGCGGGCTTCGTTCGGACGCAGTCCCAGACGGCTGAAGTCTTGGGCGGCAGAATGCGGTTCCAGGGGATCAATGCTCATCGAACGATGCTGCGATAATGATTGGCTCGCCAACAACACGCCTCTCCAAAGGGTTCAAGCCGCCACGGCTCCCACGGCCGGGGCCGCCGGCGACGCTCACACGTCGCACACCGAAGCGGCATGCCTGAGGGCCGCCACCGGATCGTCCCAGGTCGGGATGAATTCTTGAGCCAGATAGCCCTTGTAACCGGTTTCCAGGATCGCCCGGATCACCGGTGGATAGAAGATCTCCTGCGACGTGTCCAGCTCGCCCCGACCGGGACAACCCGCCGTATGGTAATGCCCGATGATCGGGCTGTACTGCCGGATTCGGCGGATCAAATCCCCGTGCATTACCTGGACGTGATAAATATCAAATAACAACTTGAACCGTGGCGAATCGACCGCTCGGATCAGATCCGCACACAGCTCCAGGTCGTCGCCCCAGTAGCCCGGATGGCCCTTCATGGGGTGCGAGTCGTCGCGGGTGTTCAGGTGTTCCAGGACGATGCCCACGCCCTTTTCTTCGGCATAGGGAAGCACGCGTTTCCAGCACGCGACGCAGTTCTTCTTGGCCGCCGCTTCGCTGATCCCGGCTTTGGTCATGCCGGTAAAGGTGATCACGTTGGGGGCCCCGTAGCGGGCGGCCAGGTCGATGCCCTCGCGCAGTTTGGCTTCCACCATGGCGTGGTTGTCCGGATCCAGCGGTCCGTTGGCAAAGCCGTGGCTGCCGGTCAGCGAGATTTTCAAGCCCATTTGGGTGACCTGCGGATACGCCTCGGCCGGGATCCCTTCCATCGCTTCGATGCCGATGTCCAGGCAGTGTTTGGCCAGCGTCACCGCGTCCATGGGCTGGAAACACCACCCCATCACCGATTGGCGGATCCGGCCGCGGACCACGCCCGGAGCTTCGGCGGCAGCGCGGCCGGCATTCTCCGCGTTGCCGGCGGGTTGTTGGGCGGGTTGTTGGGCGGGCGCAGAGCGGCCTGCAGCGGCGGCCAGCATCCAGGCTCCGGCGGCCGAGGCCAAGCCACCGCGGAGCAGGTCGCGGCGGGAAACGGTGAGGCGGGATGCGGCGGCGGTCACGCGACGGTTCATTCGGACGGTTCTCACACGGCAGGGAGCGGATGCGATGCGCGGACCGGTCCCGCACTTTCCTCGCGCCCTTTATGGTACTCCATCGAGCGTCTACGCGTTCAGACGCTCGCCGCCGACGGGCAGTTCCCGCCAAAAATCGTCGTCTTCCACCGCCCCGGCTCTGCTGTGTGGGTTACTCGTCGGTCACGCAGCCTTCGCTGGCGCTTTTGACGTTCTTGATGTACTTGTACAGCGTTCCGCGAGTGGCTTTGAGGGCCGGAGCGACCCATTGGCTGCGGCGACGCTGCAGCTCCGACGGGTCCACGGCCACGTCCAGGGCGTTCCTTTCGGCGTCGATCGTGACCGTATCGCCGTCCTGAACCAGGGCCAGAGGCCCGCCCTCTTGGGCTTCGGGCGTAATGTGTCCGACGATGAAGCCGTGTGAACCGCCGGAGAATCGGCCATCGGTCAACAGGGCCACGTCGGCACCCAGGCCGGCGCCCATGATGGCGCTGGTGGGGGTCAGCATTTCCGGCATGCCGGGGCCGCCCTTGGGGCCTTCATAGCGGATGATAACGACGTCGCCTTTTTCGATGCCCTTCTGTTCCAGCGCCGAGAGCATGTCTTCTTCGCTGTCGAACACTTTGGCCGGACCGCTGAAGTGCAGGCCCTCTTTGCCGGTGATCTTGGCCACGGCCCCTTCGGGCGCGAGCGTGCCTTTGAGGATCCGGATGTGTCCCGACGGTTTGATCGGATTGCTGACCGGGCGAACGATCTTTTGGCCCTCTTTCAATCCCGGCAGGTCGGCCACATTTTCGCCCAGCGTCTTGCCGGTGACGGTCAAGCAGTCGCCTTCCAGCAGGCCTTCCTCCAGCAGGTACTTCATCACCGCGGGCGTGCCGCCGATCGAGTGCAGGTCTTCCTGGACAAAGCGGCCGCTGGGTTTCAGGTCTGCCAGGTACGGGATCCGGTCGCTGACGGACTGGAAATCGTCCAGCGTCAACGGCACATCGACGCTGCGAGCCATGGCGATCAGGTGCAGCACGGCATTGGTGCTGCCGCCCAGGGCCATGACCGTGACCATCGCGTTTTCGAACGCCGTGCGGGTCATGATGTCGCGAGGTTTGATGTCGCGCTCGAGCAGCACGCGGATGGCCTCTCCGGCCCGCTGGCACTCCTCGCTCTTCTCGGGGCTTTCGGCCGGGGCGCTGGCCGAGTAGGGCAGGGCCATGCCGAGGGCTTCGATGGCCGTGGCCATGGTGTTGGCGGTGTACATTCCGCCGCAGGCGCCCGCCCCGGGACAGCTGTGCCGGACGATCTCCTGACGCTCTTCGTCGCTGATCTGGCCGGCGAGGTACTGGCCGTAGCACTGAAAGGCGCTGACGATATCCAGTTTCTCGTCCTTGTACGTGCCGGGTTTGATCGTGCCGCCGTAGACCATGATCGAGGGCCGGTTCAGCCGTCCCATGGCGATCAGGCAGCCCGGCATGTTCTTGTCACAACCGGGCAGGGCGATCAGGGCGTCGTACCACTGGCCGCCCATGATCGTTTCGATGCTGTCGGCGATCAGGTCGCGGCTCTGCAGGCTGTAGCTCATCCCCTCGGTGCCCATCGAAATCCCATCCGAGACGCCGATGGTATTGAATCGCATTCCCACCAAGCCGGCGGCCTGGACGCCCTGCTTGACCTTTTCACCCAAATCCAACAGGTGCATGTTGCAGGTATTGCCCTCGTACCACACACTGCCGATCCCGATTTGCGGCTTGTCCATGTCCTCGGGGCTCATGCCGGTGCCGTAAAGCATCGCCTGGGAAGCTCCCTGGCTCTTCGGCTGGGTCACGCGGCGGCTGTACTGGTTAATCGGTGCGTTCATCGCAGTGGTCGCGTTGGTTTGGTCGGTGAGGGTATAAGGTTGGCCGAATCGAAGATCGTAAATCCTGGGCCGTGTTTTGACCAGCACTCGCCAGTCGGCCCCTTTCACAGTCCCCTCGCAGCGCCGGGAGCTCTCTGCTTTGACCCCTTCCGCACCGATTCGGTTCGTGTATTTCGATTTGGGCAACGTCCTGGTGGGTTTTGACCCACAGCGCGGCTGCCGAAATGTTGCTGCCTGGGCCGGTGTTTCCCCCGCCGCGGTGTACCGCGCGGTCTGGGACAGCGGTCTGGAGGACCAGTTCGAGCACGGCCGGCTGAGCCCCGCGGAATTCGCCCGCCAGGTGGTGCGAAATCTGGGCCTCTCGGAATCGCTGCTGGACCGCCGCGGTCAACCGCTGCTGGATCTGTTGAGCGACATGTTCACGCCGCTGCCCGAGATCCTGCCCCTGGTCGAAAGCCTGCGCCGCTCGGGCATCGGCGTCGGTATCCTGTCGAACACCTGCCACGCTCACTGGGACTGGATCCAGCGCCAGCGGTGGCCGGTGTGCTGGGGATGGTCCCAGAAGAACGTGCTGAGCTTTGAGGTCGGACACATGAAGCCGGCGGCGGACATCTACGCCGCGGCCCAGCGGCAGGCGGGCGTGCCGGCCGAGCAGCTGTTCTTTACCGACGACCGAGAAGAAAACGTCGCCGGGGCGCTCGCCGCCGGCTGGCAGGCCGCACCGTTTCTCGGCGCCCAAGACCTGATCCGGCAACTCGAGCGGCGTTTGCCCGAACTGTGCCAGCCGCGATAGGGTCCAGGTTGGCTTTGTTAGGGTCGCTGATCTCGCCAGAGATTGGATGGAGGCGGCGAACAGGTCCCGAGTCTGGCGACTTCCGCTACGGCCAGACCAACCGTGCCGGAGCCGTTTGGACGTTAGCCCCGGTTACTTCACGATGCGTTAGAATGAACCGATTCGGGTGCGAGGGCATTTTTTAGTTTTGAGTGGTTGCATTTGCGTGTTTGGCCTGCCGACGCCCGCTTTTCTTTGACGGAGACCGATCGCCTTGACTACCTCCTCCAGCCGCATGGAAACCCGTGAGGAAGCCGCGTCGACTCCGGCGGCTCCGCCCCAGACCGTGGCCGTGATCGATATCGGGGCGACCAGTATTCGCATGGAGATCGCGCAGATCGGTGGCGACGGTTCCATCCAACCACTCAGCCGCTTGGTCCGTCCGGTGGACCTCGGTAAAGACGCCTTTACCGGCCGGCGTTTTCAGCGCCGCAGCATCGAACAGGCGGTCAAGATCCTCACGTCCTATCAACAGGTGTTGCGCGAGTTCGGCATCCATTCGCCCGAGCAGATCCGGGTGGTGGCAACCAGTGCGGTTCGCGAAGCGGCCAACCGCCTGCAGTTTCTGGACCGGGTGTACATCGCCACCGGTTTGCAGATCGATTCGATCGACGAAGCCGAGGGCAACCGGATTACCTATATGGGTATCCAGCCCCACCTGGAACGCGACCAGACGTTGGCCGCGGCCAAAGCGGTGGTCGTCGAAGTCGGCGGCGGCAGCACGGAACTGTTGGTCGTCCGCGGCAGCAACGTGTTGGCGTCCGAGACGTATCGACTGGGCGCCTTTCGGCTGGCCAAGGCCCTGGAAACGCTCGGCGCGCCGGTGTCCAAGCGGCGGGCGATCATGGAGAACCAGATCGGACGCACCGTGGCCCAGATTCAAGAACAGGTCCGGCTCGACACGCGAGTGGAATTGATTGCGATCGGCGGCGACATCCGCTTTGCCGCCCATTACATCCACCCTGACTGGGACGGCAGCACGCTGGCGGTATTGCCAATCGGTGCCCTGGAACGGTTGACCAATACGGTGCTGGAGTGCGACGAGGACGAGATCGTGCGGCGGTACGGCATCAGTTTTGCCGAAGCCGAAACCTTGGCTCCGGCCCTGTTGACGTACCTCCAGCTGGCCAAGGCCTTCGGGCTTGCGCACGTGCATGTCAGCGACACGAATCTGCGTGATGGCCTGCTGCGAGAGATGGCCGCCCAGGAAAGTCTGACCGCGGATTTTCGCAACCAGATCATCCGCTCGGCCACCACGCTGGGGCGACGGTTCGACTTTGACGAAGCCTTTGCCAAACACACGGCCGAACTGGCCAGCAAACTATTTGCCCAGCTGCGTGACGTCCATCAACTGGACAGCCGCTTCGAGGTCATCCTGCATGTTGCGGCTCTGCTGCACGAGATCGGCAACGCGATCAACGATCGCAGCAACCACAAACACGCGATGTACATCATCCGCAACAGCGAACTGTTCGGGCTGACGCGTCAGGACGTGTTGTTGGTGGCGCTGCTGGCGCGCTATCACCGGCGGGCTTTCCCTCAACCCTCGCACGAACCCTACGGCACGCTGCAGTTGGACCAACGCGTGATCGTCTCCAAACTGGCCGCCATCCTGCGGCTGGCCATCGCCCTGAACGCGTCGCGCAGCGGCCGCGTCAAAGAGGTACGCTGCAGCCGCGAACGCAACCGCATGGTGATCGTCGTGCCGGGCGTGCAGGACGTATCGCTGGAGCAGTTGGCGATGCGGCAAAACCGCGGCCTGTTCGAAGAAGTCTACGGCTGGCCCGTCCTGCTCCGCTCGGGCCGCTAGATCATTCACTGCCGCGAGACCCGACGCTCGCGCGTTCGGCTGGGGCGTCCCGCGTCCGCGCTAAATGCCGATCTGAGCCAGGGCGTCGGCCAGCGAGCCGATGGTGTGGGTCAGGCGCGGATGGGTCTCTTCGAAGTGTCGCGCGGATTCTCGCAACCGCCGCACCAGACCGGATTCCTCCGCGTCGCTGCCCAGCCGTTCCTGGATCTCGTGCAGCGTCTGTTGCAGTTGGGCTTCCTGACTGGCATCCAGTGGCTCGGCCGCTTCCAGTTCACGGTGCAGCTCTCGCAGCAGTCCCGCCAATCGCTCGTTGTTCATCGGGCCGTTTCTCTGTTGGCAAAAGGACGTGATGGGTGGGAGCATTATAACTGGTTTCCACCGGCCAGACCGCATCCGCAGCGGTCACAAAATGCTCTTGGGCGGGAGGATGACGTTGGCCGTCAGGATGCCACCGACAAGCGCCGCGGCGACCATCACCATCGTCCAGGCAAAGTCCAGGCCGGCCAGCGTCTCGTGGTCCAGGAAGGCTGTTAGCGAGCGGTAGCCCAGCGAGCCCGGGACCAGCACGATGATGCCGGGCGTTTGGGAAACCATCGCCGGACGGTCTCGCAGGCGGGCGTACAGATTGCTGCCAAAACCCACGGCCAACGCCCCGCAGAACGCCCCGCCTTCCACGCCCCACACGCTGCCGGTCCAGCGGCTGGCCGCGAATCCGGCCACCGATACCGCCACAATGATCGGCCACTGCGGAAACCGGGCGCGGAAGAAAATCGCAAAGGCCAGCGGCGCCACCACGGCGGCCACCCATTGCCAGTGACTCTCGCCCCGCCACTCCGGCAGCGGCGGCAGCGCGCGCCAGTGAGCGGCCAGGCGCCAAGCCAGGCCCACGCCCAGAGTCATCGTCAGCAGGGACACGGCACCACCGGCCAAGCGGGCCACACCGGCCGACAGATGGCCCACGGCCAGCTCCGTCAGCGCGACCGTGATCCGCAGCCCCGGAATCATCACAATCAATCCCGCCAGGGCCACCAAGCGGTCGTCCAGCGGATAGACCCAGCGGGCCCAGCAGAGGGCTCCCAGGGCCGTCGCAAAGCCCGCCACCGGTTCCAGGAAACCGTGCTCCCAGCCGAAGCGGCGATGCAAGAATTCACAGCCCGCGACCAACAGCCCCAAAGCCGACGCCGCCACCACTTCACCAGCGGTCGCCCGAAACAAGGTGGCCACCGCCGCACAGGACACCGCGCAGGCGAGCGCCGTGGTCCACTCCGGGAAAGGCGGCGGCGCTTCGGCGATCGCATCGAGCCGCTGCCGCGTCTGGGCGACGGTCAACTCGCCCGACTTCAGCCGCTGGAGCACGTTGTCGAATTGCACCAGTTTGTCGACGTCCACCTGACCCGAATCGACCCGCCGCAGGTACGTCGTCTCGCCCTCCCGATCGCGCAGCGAATACAGCAGCGATGTGGGCGTGTAGAGGAATGCGCCTTCCACACCCAGGGACTGCGCCAGCTGTGTCAGCACGCGCTCCAGCCGGTGCGAAGGCGTGCCGTGGCGGTGCAGCAGCAAACCAACCTGAATCAGGAAGTCGCGAATCTCGTCCCGCGAGGCGCTGTGCTGGGCCGCCGCCTCGGGCTCGGTGGTTTCCGTATCCAGTGCCACTACACTTCGATGCGCAGTCGAGCCGGCTCGAGGTCCGGAGAAGGTTTTGGTTCGGCCGGCCGCTGGGGTTCAGCGGGCCGCTGGAGTTCGAGGGGCCGCTGCGGTTCGAGGGGCCGCTGCGGTTCGGGAGTCGGAATCGTCTCGGCCGCCGGCAAGCTGTCGATCGGTTCGAAGGACGGAGACGGCGGCGTCTGGGGCTGAGCTTCGGCGGTGCCGCGGGCCGCATCCCCGAACAACTGCCGCAGTTGCCACTGGTGCAGGTAGCGGCGCGTCGCCGCAAAGCCGTCCAGGTTGCTCAGCCAAGCCAGTTCGGTATTGGCCACGACGCCGTCGTAGCGATCGAGCACTTCGGTCACCGCAGCGGTGTCTTGGGCGGCCGTCAGGTTGACCAATTCTCGCGGCCGCAGAAACTCGCTCCATAGCTCGGCCGAAGCGCGACGGGCCAGGGCGTCGGCGAATCGCTGCGCCGCTTGGTTCAAGCGGGCCGTCAGCTGCGCATCGCTCAGTTCCCCCAGCTCCTCCGGGTCGGTCCGAGCCGCCGTCCAGGGGTCTCGTTCGTTCCGCAGCCGTTCGCCGTAGACGGGTTCGGTGGGGCGGGGCCGAGCGCGGAGACCACGGCGGTCGGCGGAGCTGCCGTCGCTGGGACTGCCGTAGACGGGACTACCGTAGATGGGGCTTCCGTAAACGGGGCTGCCGTAGATGGGGCCACCGTAGCCGGGGCCGCGATACACGGGTCTTGCGTAGCCGTAGCCGGGGGTGTCGACGGCCGTAAACGGGGCCCGCACGCTGGTCGCTCCACCCGGTCCCACATCGACGCTGACCAGTGGCAGACGCAAGCGGAAACCGCCCAGCGGACCGCCGCCCAACCACTGGGCGTACGCGGCCGAAGGGCCGGCCGTCGGGACGGCAAATGCCACGAGCAACAAGCATAAACAGCGGTGGCGAGACATCAAATGACTCTTCTTTTTCAAACGCGAATGAAGCGGGAAACCGGGTCTATTTTCGCACAACAGAAGGAAAAGGCAAACCGATTGTAAGCGTCTAAACGGATCGGCTTGGGGGCGATACAATGCCCCGGCAAAACAAGAACCTCTTTCTCGAAACCCACGTGCTGGAACACTGGTATGGCTAAGGCACCCAAGACCGCGATCTCTCCGATTCGCAGCGAAGACTACCCGGAGTGGTACCAGCAGGTGATCAAGGCTGCGGATCTGGCCGAAGCGTCTCCGGTGCGTGGGTGCATGGTGATCAAACCCTGGGGCTACGCCCTGTGGGAACGCATGCAGCGTGCGCTCGATGACAAGTTCAAGGAGACCGGTCACCAGAACGCCTATTTTCCGCTGTTCATCCCGATGAGCTTTTTGGAGAAAGAGGCCGAGCACGTCGAGGGGTTCGCCAAGGAATGCGCGGTCGTCACCCATCACCGCTTGGAACCGGATCCAGCCGGCGGGCTGCGGCCGGCCGGACCGCTCGAGGAACCGCTCGTCGTGCGGCCCACCAGCGAAACCATCATCGGCGCCAGCTTCGCCAAATGGGTCCAGAGCTGGAGGGATCTGCCGATCAAAATCAACCAGTGGGCCAACGTCGTGCGCTGGGAGATGCGGACGCGGATGTTCCTGCGGACCGCGGAGTTCCTCTGGCAGGAGGGCCACACGGTCCACGCGAGCCGAGAGGAAGCGTGGGAGGAGACCCAGCGGATGGTCGACGTCTACGCCGAGTTTGCCGAGCGCTGGATGGCGATGCCCGTGATCCGCGGAATCAAGACCCCCGAAGAACGCTTCCCCGGCGCCGTGGAAACGCTTTCCATCGAAGCCATGATGCAGGATCGCAAAGCCCTGCAGGCCGGCACCAGCCACTTCATGGGCCAGAACTTTTCTCGGGCCCAGGAGATCCAGTACCAGGATCGCGACGGGAATCTGCAGCACGCCTGGACGACCAGCTGGGGTGTGTCGACGCGCTTGGTCGGCGCATTGATCATGACGCACGGCGACGACGACGGACTGGTCCTGCCGCCGCGGCTGGCGCCCGCCCAGGTCGTCATCCTGCCGATCTACCGCGACGACGCGCAGCGCACCCAGGTCCTCGAGTACGTCGACTCGCTGCGTAAAGAATTATCCGAACAGACGATGGCCGGCGAACGCTTGCGCGTGGAGGTCGACGACCGCGACATGCGCGGCGGGGAAAAGAAGTGGTACCACGTCAAACGCGGCGTGCCGATTCGCATCGAAGTCGGCCCCAAGGATCTGGAAAAGAACGCCGCCTTCGTGACCCGCCGCGATACCGGCAAGAGCCAGGGCATGGACCGCGGTGAGCTGGTCGGATCGATCGCCAATATGCTGTGCGAGATGCAACGCGGCCTGTTCGAACGCGCCCTGAAGCTGCGCGAAGAGAACAGTTGCGAAATCGACAACGAAGCGGACTTCCGCGCCTACTTCACGCCTAAGAACGCCGACAACCCCGAGCTGCACGGCGGCTTCGCCCACTGTTACTTTGCCGACGAGCAGGATCTGCAGCCGCTGCTGAAGGAATTAAAAGTGACGATCCGCTGCATCCCGCAGGAGAGCAACGACGATCCGGGCAAGTGCTTCTTCACCGGCAAACCGGCGGCCCACCGCGGCGTCTTCGCCAAAGCCTACTAACGTGGTCTTCGCGGTCGTAGCTGAACTCGCCAGAGTAGCGACGGCAGGCGGCACGAATCGCGAAGCGATGGTAGGAGATAGCCTCGGACGCAAGTCCGAGGTGGCCAGTCCCCACCACCGCGCGTTCCGGAGTCGCGAAGCGACGGCAGGCGGCACGAATCGCGAAGCGATGGCAGGGGATAGCCTCGGACGCAAGTCCGAGGTGGCCAGTCCCACCACCGCGCGTTCCGGAGTCGCGAAGCGATGGCAGGTGGTTGGCGGACTGACGTCGCTCTGGCCACCTGCCGTCGCTTCGCGACTCTGGGGGCGCGTTGGGCCTGTGACCTGGGACTGACGTCACCAGGCTATCGATTGTCGTTGCTTCGCAACTGGGAACCGACTGCCGTTGCTTCGCAACTCTGGGGGCGCGTTGGGCCTGTGACCTGGGACTGACGTCACCAGGCTATCGATTGTCGTTGCTTCGCACCTGGGAACCGACTGCCGTCGCTTCGCGACTCTGAGGGTGCGTTGGGCCTGTGACCTGGGACTGACGTCACCAGGCTATCGACTGCCGTTGCTTCGCAACTGGGAACCGACTGCCGTTGCTTCGCAACTCTGGGGGCGCGTTGGGCCTGTGACCTGGGACTGACGTCACCAGGCTATCGATTGTCGTTGCTTCGCAACTGGGAACCACCTGCCGTCGCTTCGCGACTCTGGGGGCGCGTTGGGCCTGTGACCTGGGACTGACGTCACCAGGCTATCGATTGTCGTTGCTTCGCAACTGGGAACCGACTGCCGTCGCTTCGCGACTCTGGGGGCGCGTTGGGCCTGTGACCTGGGACTGACGTCACCAGGCTATCGACTGTCGTTGCTTCGCAACTTGGAACCGACTGCCGTCGCTTCGCGACTCTGGGGGCGCGTTGGGCCTGTGACCTGGGACTGACGTCACCAGGCTATCGACTGCCGTTGCTTCGCAACTGGGAACCTGCGTGTATCGCGTTTAGAATGCGTGGATGGTCTTAGGACATCTCATCGGACTTCGTGAAATGGGGGCAGATCCGTTATGTCAACGCACCATGGCATTTTGTTGCATGTTGTTTTTTCGACCAAGCATCGTCGACCATGGTTGAAGCTTGCTTGGCGGGAGGACATGTACGCCTACATGGGTGGGACGCTGAAGTCACACAAGGCGTCGCTGCTGAAGGCTGGAGGGATCGAGGATCATGTGCATTTGTTTGTTCGCACGAATCCCTCCTTCGCGATATCTAAGACCATCCAGATGGTCAAAGCTAACTCCTCGCGTTGGATCACTGACCTGACGTGCCTGCCCGGGAGATTTCAATGGCAACGAGGTTATGGAGCGTTCTCGGTGAGCCAGTCCAGGGCCGAGGCCGTGAAGGATTACATTCAAGATCAAGAAGCTCATCATCGAACCCAGCGATTCGAGGACGAGTACCTTGCGATATTGGCCAAACACCAGATTCCCTTCGACCGAAAGTATGTCTTCGAAGAGGAGATTGTCGGCTGAACAGCCCGGAGTCGCGAAGCGACGGCAGGTGGCACGAATCGCGAAGCGATGGTAGGAGATAGCCTCGGACGTGAGTCCGAGGTGACAGTCCCACCACCGCGCGTTCCGGAGTCGCGAAGCGACGGCAGGTGGCACGAATCGCGAAGCGATGGCAGGGGATAGCCTCGGACGTGAGTCCGAGGTGGCAGTCCCACCACCGCGCGTTCCGGAGTCGCGAAGCGACGGCAGGCGGCACGAATCGCGAAGCGATGGCAGGGGATAGCCTCGGACGTGAGTCCGAGGTGGCAGTCCCACCACCGCGCGTTCCGGAGTCGCGAAGCGACGGCAGGCGGCACAAATCGCGAAGCGATGGCAGGGGATAGCCTCGGACGTGAGTCCGAGGTGGCAGTCCCACCACCGCGCGTTCCGGAGTCGCGAAGCGACGGCAGGTGGTTGGCGGACTGACGTCGCTCTGGCCACCTGCCGTTGCTTCGCGACTCTGGGGGCGCGTTGGGCCTGTGGCCTGGGACTGACGTCACCAGGCTATCGATTGTCGTTGCTTCGCAACTGGGAACCGACTGCCGTTGCTTCGCAACTGGGAACCGACTGCCGTTGCTTCGCAACTCTGGGGGCGCGTTGGGCCTGTGACCTGGGACTGACGTCACCAAGCTATCGACTGCCGTTGCTTCGCAACTGGGAACCGACTGCCGTTGCTTCGCAACTGGGAACCGACTGCCGTTGCTTTGCGACGGGGGCGGAGCTTACGAGGGGATGTCGACGTCGTCCCAGGGGGCGTCTTCGAATCGTACCAGCCAGTTCAGGGCGTGTTGCCGTTCGCTGATCACGCCGCCGTCGATGGCCGCCGGCGGATCTTGCTGGTTTTGATGCGCCTGCCGCGCCGCCCACAGCAGCCGCTGGTGCAGGTCCAGGGCGTCCAGGATCTCCGATGTCTCGCGCAGCTGCGCACCGGCGGCGAACGCTTCATTGATCCGCGGCAGCATCGTCTCCGCCACCACGGGCACTTCACAGATGGTATCGGGAAACGGCAGTTCGGCGTGCAGGCCCAGCGCCCATTGCAACGAGAACAGGGCTTCGTAACGCCACGCCGCCTGCATCACACTCTGCTGGTCCGGCTCGTCCGTGGCCAGGAATTGGTTCTCCTGCGGGCTCAGCGCCGCGAAGGCCAGCGGCGAACGAGCTTGCAGGTTCTCCACCGGGATCGGTTGACCCGAAGCCAGCGACTCGGCGCGGACGGCCACGATGAACAGGGCCATCGCCCGCTGTGCCACCTCTTCGGCCGTTCGCAGTCGCACTTCGCTCTCGGCCACCACCGGGGGCAGGGCAGGAGGCGTGTCGATCAAGCGGTTTCGCAGCAGCAGCTCGCTCTGCGCCTTTCGCTGCCGGGCCTCCGGGGGAAACGGCAGCTGCGCCGCGTCGGCGGGCAGCCCCGTCTCGGGATCGACCAACACGTGATGGTCCGGATCGCGGATCGAACCATCGGGGTAGAACAGCACCGCGTTAGCTCGCCACGCCCACCGGCTGACCGCTTCGCGCTGATCGGCATCGACCTCAAAGGACCACTGGTGTTGGACTCGCTGCAGATGCCGCAGCACCGCGTACAGCGACGCGGTCATCTCGCGCTGGCCACCGGCGGAGACGTAGCCCATGAATTGGTTGAGGTGTTCGGATAGTTCGGCAGCACTGCGGTCGCGGTGGTGCAGGGCGTCGCAGGGAAAGTCGACCGGGGTGGGGGCAAGCAGGGTGCCGTAGGCGTTGATCAGGGTGGTCATGGGAGTCTGTTTGGTTTTCACAGGCTGGAAGCCTATGCCACAGAGTAGCTCGGCTGTCCCAGCCGAGACGTGTGTTGGTTCACGGCTGAGACAGCCGTGCTACTTTTCACAGGCTGGAAGCCTATGCCACTGGGCGGTCAGCGGGTGCGGGCTAGACGGAGGAAGAGTTCTTCGAGGACCCAGCGGTCGCGGCCTTCGCTGCTGTGGCTGCCTTTGAGTTTCAGGTCGGCGGCCAGCAACCACGGCAGGATCTGGCGAGCTCGCTCGCGGCCGAGCTGCTTCAGTTGCTGTTCGGCCTGTTTCAGGTCTTGCGGTCGACCGCGAAAGCCGGCGGTGCGCAGGGCGTCGGACAAGCCGATCCTTCGGCCCCGTTGTTCGGCCGCGTCGACCGCGGCGGTCGTCATGCCCAGCCGCCGCAGGGACCAGGCGAGCTGTGGCAGCAGAGCGATCGGCCGTTGGCCGCTGCCCATCAAACGATCGACGTGCTCGAGGGCCACGGCCGCGTTGCCCGAAGCCGCCGCGTCGATGATCTCCCACATCGTCTTGCCCTGCCAACCGGCCACAACGTCGTCGACCAGGCCATCGGTGATCTCGCCGTCGACCGGCAGGTTGACCGCCAACTTGGCCAGCTCCGTATCCAGCATGCCGATGTCGTCACCGACCAGGTCCAGCAGGCGATCGGTGGCGGTGGAGGTGATCCGGCAGCGATGTCGCGGCGCGATGTATTTTTGCAGGAAGGAGCGTATCCGGCCGTGGTCCGGGCGCGTCGAGCGACCCGACTGGATCGTGGGCGGCTTGCACTGCACCAGCCAGCCCTGTTTGCTGGCCGCTTTGTATAGCCGCGTGTTGGAGGCCAGCGTGTCGATCTCCATCAGCAACCGGCCGGCCTTGCTGGGCGCCGCGACGTAGTCTTCCAATTCGGTGCGGTAGCGTTTGACCAGAGCGTCGCCGCCGCGGACCACGACCATGCGCGGTTGCCCGGAGGAGAACAGCGAAGCGGTCGAGAGGTCGTCGCGCAGATCGCCCCACTGGACCGTGTCGCCCTCGACCTCGCTCTCGTCCTGACCGGCCGACAACTGGGTCCGGCACCAGGAACGCAGCGTGCTGTCGTTGCCGATCAGCAGCACGACCGGCGGCAGCGCCGCTTCCTCGGGCGGTTCGGTGAGAAGATCAAAGGCGTGCAGCAGGGGCATCGAAGGCGCCGAGGAAAGAAGGCAAGGAATGGACCCTGCGAGTATGACCGATCGGGGACGACGAGCAAGTATGAGCCGTTTGGGCGGCGTGGGTATCAGCCGCAACGCGCTAGCGTACGGTTCCGTGTGGTGCGGGATCATCGCGAGGTGTCGCGCGTAGGAACCGTGGGCTAGCGCCCTGCGGCTGATGGTGGTGACCGTGGGCTAGCGCCCAAACGGCTCACTTGAACCGGCCTCGGGGGGCGGCGGCGGTCTCGTCTCGCACGGGCTGGAAGGCGCGGATGCGGGCTCGCGGCGCCAGGCCTTCCACGGCGATCGGACGGTCCAGGGTGTAACGGCCGATGTTGTCCGCTCGGTCGCTGGCCTCGATCCGCAGGTAGATCTTGGACGGCAACTGAGGGTCGGCGGGCCAGGCATAGAAGCCGTCGTTGCTCAGCCCCGTGGCGATCGTCGTCCAAGGGCCCTCGGGACGCTCGGCGAATTTCAGCGTGATCGGCCGGCTGGCGAGGTTGTCGTGCGGGTCTTCGCATTCGTACTGAATCAACAGTTTGCCCGTGTCGTCGTTTTCGCCGTAGCGAGCCCCGGTGATCCGGACCTGCGGTTCGGTGGTGTCGATCAAGACATAAATGTCGGCGTTCTCGCCGGCTTTGGGCCGGGGACTGGCCAGACCGTTCTCGGCGACCACGACGATGCGGAAGCCGTAAACGCCATCGCCAGCGGTAATGATGTCGAAGGGGCTCTGGCCGTCGGGGTCGACGTCCCAGTAGTCCCAGCTTTGGCCGCCGTCCTTGGTCGCCCACAGCTCCACCTTGTCGACGCCCTGGCGGCCGACCGCTTCCAGCTCGTACTCCAAGCTGAAGGTCCGCGAGTCGCTCTGCCGCACGGCCGCGCCCGTCGCGGCCAACTGCTGCATCGAGACCCGGTAGGAACTGTCCAGCCGCGGCCGAGCGGCGGAATTTGAAGCGGAATCGCGAGCCGAATCAACTCGCCGGTTCTGTTCGCCGGCCCCGTTCTGCTCGATCCGTAGGTTCTGCTCGATCCGTAGGTTCTGTTCGAGCGCCTCGTTCGAACCGGCCGTCGTCGTGGTGGCCAGCGTGTCGGGTACCGCGGCCGGGGCCGGCAGTTGTTCGACCGAGGAAACCGATTTCGCCGGACGCGACACGGTTCGGCTGGAGGTTCCCGAGCGGCCCGCTGTGGTTGCCGAGCGGTTCGCTGTGGTTCCCGGGCGGGCGGCCGAGTCGTTCACGCTGGACTCGTCCAACGGGATCGGGCGCAGTGCGTCCTCGGGGCGGCGAACGGCGTCATCGGCGCGAGCAGAAACGTCATCGGCGCGAGCAGAAGCGTCGGCGGGGCGAGCAGAAGCGTCGGCGGGGCGTGGTTGGAGCTGGGGCTTCGCAGCGGCTGGCCCGGCCGGGGACTCCGCAGCGTCCGCTCGGGCACCGGTCGCCGGCGTCAGTTGAAAGTCCTCGCCGAACCCGCGATCCAGGCCTCGCATCGGAGTGCGGGGCGTGGCATCGGCGACGTACGCCGAAGCGGGGGCGTCAGCTGGATTGGCGCCGGGCGCAGCCGGGGTGGGGGCGGGACGCCGGTCTGCCATGGTCGGCTGCGAGCGATTCTCCGTCCGAGCGGGGGCGGTTTGCGGCGGCGTCGGCTGTTGGCCTGCCGGGGTTCCGCCAGCGGCCAGCGCGTGGCCGGCAAAGGTCGGGGCCGGGGTTCCGCCAGCGACTCCGCCGGCGGCCTGACGATCACCGGGGGCGGGCCGAGCGGCAGGGCTGGCGGCCACCGGATTGAAGGGCTGGCTGAGCAGGTCGCTCTGGGGCGGGCGGCCGGTCAGCGGTCCGGAAGCCGTGCGGTGAGCCGCCATCGCTTCGAGGGCCGCCGGATTGGCGTACATCGGCGGGGCGTCGTTGGGCGGTGGGGGCGGCGGCAGCAGCGGCGAACTGGCCAGCTGGGTCGGTGGCTTCTGAGTGGCCATGCGTGGTTTTTCGACCTGTCGCGACAGCACCGTCTGGTTGCCCGCGCGGTCGCGAACGATCAAGCGGACATAGACGTGTCGCCAGTCCGCTTGGGGAGCCCACACGATGCGACCCTCGGCCGAACCGTCCTGTTGGCGAAAGATGGGCTGCGAGGCGGATTCCACCGGAATCCACTGACGCACCGCGTCGGACATGTATTCGATCCGCAGGCTTTCGGCCATCGGAGCCAGGTCGCGGATGCGATAATCCACAATCACCTGGCCGCCCGCATCGGCATCGACGCGGGCCTCCAGATCGGGGTTGACCGTGTCGACGGTCACGCGCAACTGCGGCTGGACCGGACCGGCGGGATGGGCCACGCCGGAGCTGTCGATCGTGCGGGTGGCGAACCAGTAATCCCCGTCGGCCGGTGCGGAGAACGGAAAGTTGCGGCTGGTGGCCGGTTGCCGAGCGGCCAGTTCCCAGTGAGCCCCGGCGTCGCGCGATAGGTACAGGTGGACTTCCTGGGGCTGGGATCCGGTCGCCGCCACGCTGAACGGGATCTCGAACTGGCTCATGTTCAGGTAGATGCCCGCCGGCGCCTGGGCCGCCGCGGTTGCCGAGCCTGCCGGGCCTAGAGCCTGGTTCACCGAAGGCTGACTCACCGATGCATGGGCGGCCGCGGTGTGACCATAGCCGGGACCCTGCGCCAGGGCGGCGGCGGGCACCGTGACCGAGGTCGCTGCCAGGATCGCTCGAAGATGTTTTCGCATGATTCGGGCCAATGCCTCCACCGCGAGGTTCTCTGACGGAGATGAACGGGATGATCGATCGAGCGGCCGCGTCGGTCGTCCCCGGCGCAATGATCCCAGGACCATCCGCCGTTCTTCTGGTTAGGTTCGGCTGGGCGGATTGTCCGGCTTGAGCAAAACCACCCACCGGCCAGGAAAGGCCCCGTGAGAACCACCCAAGCGACGGGGCGTGTGGCATAGGCTTCCAGCCTGTGAACAGTGGCATAGGCTTCCAGCCTGTGGGCGAGTTAGTGCCATCGGCTTCCAGCCTGTGATTCGGTCTTCACCGACTGGAAGCCTATGCCACAGGGGGGCTTGGTCCCGAGGGTTTTTTGCAGTTGGACTTTCCCCACAGCGAAAAGGGCGCATATTCAGAGGCACCAAAGCCTATGTCCTTAGCGAGGAAAATCCTGCATGCCTGAAACGGTGTACCCCTACGACGTGATTGTGATCGGAGCCGGCCATGCAGGCACCGAAGCGGCTGCCGCGGCGGCCCGGATGGGGGCTCACACGGCCCTGCTGACCACGACCCTGGACACCGTCGGGCAGATGAGCTGCAATCCGGCCATCGGGGGTGTGGCCAAAGGACAGATCGTCCGCGAGGTCGATGCGCTGGGCGGATTGATGGGCCGAGCGATCGATGCCACGGGCGTCCAGTTCCGGTTGCTGAACCGCCGCAAGGGGCCGGCGATGCACAGCCCTCGGGCCCAGGCGGACAAGAAGGCCTATCAGAACGAAATCAAGTGGCAGGTCGAGGACCAACCCAACCTCGACCTCCGTCAGGAAACGGTCGAAAGCTTGTGGACCGAGGGCGAAGAAGAGAATCGCGTGGTCCGCGGAGTGCAGGTTCGCGGCGGAGCCACCTATCAGGCACCGTGCGTGATCCTGACCACCGGCACGTTCCTGCAAGCGGTGATGCATACCGGCGAAGCAAAGACCGCCGGCGGCCGAGCCGGCGAGGGCACCACGGCCGGGCTGAGCGGTGCTCTGCGCGAGCTGGGCTTTGAGATCGAACGCTTTAAGACCGGCACGCCGCCCCGGCTGAGCGGCCGCACGATCGATTGGGCCCAGACCGAACGGCAACCCGGCGACGAGCAACCGCAACCGTTCTCCTTCCTGACCGATCGCCTGACGCAGTCCCAGCTGGACTGCTACATCACCTATACCAACGATCGGGTCCACGGCATCATTCGCGACAACCTGCACCGGGCGCCGATGTACAGCGGCCAGATCGATTCGCGTGGTCCCCGCTACTGCCCTTCGATCGAAGACAAAGTCGTGCGGTTTGCCGACAAGAACCAGCACCAATTGTTTCTCGAACCCGAAGGCCGCCAAACCCACGAGGTGTACGTCAACGGGATCTCGACCAGCTTGCCCCGCGATGTCCAGGACCAGATCCTGCGGTTGGTTCCGGGGCTGGAAAACGCCCAGGTGATGCGCTATGGCTACGCGGTCGAGTACGATTTCTGCCCACCGACGCAACTGTGGCCGCACCTGGAAACCAAACGGGTGCGCGGCTTGTTTCTGGCCGGACAGATCAACGGCACGACCGGCTACGAAGAAGCCGCCGGGCAGGGCTTGATCGCCGGGGCGAACGCGGCCCTGCGCTGCGCGGGCAAGGAACCCTACGTGCCGGAGCGCGACGAAGCCTACATCGGCGTCCTGGTCGACGACCTGGTGACCGCCGGCACCGACGAGCCCTACCGGATGTTTACCAGTCGGGCCGAGTACCGCTTGCTGCTGCGGCAGGACAACGCCGATCGGCGCTTGACCCGGCGCGGCCACGAGGTCGGTCTGGTCGACGCGGCTCGCCTGGCACGGCTGGAGGAGAAAGAGCAGCAGATGCAGCGGGCGGTGGAGATCCTGCAGGCGGCCCGCATCGAAGCCGCCCCGGCCGATCGCTATCTCAAGCGGCCCGAGGTCGGCTGGGAAGAGATGACACAGCGGATTCCCGAGCTGGCCGCAGTCCCCGCCGAAGCGGCCCAGCAGGTCGAGTACGACATCAAGTACGCCGGCTACATCGGCCGGCAGCAGCAGGAGGTTTCCAAACAGCAGCGGTTGGCGGCGCGGCGAATCCCCCCGGCGTTCGATTATCACGGCATCACCCCGCTGCGCAACGAAGCCAAGCAGAAGCTCAGCGAGATCCAGCCGCTGACCCTCGCTCAGGCTCGCCGGATCAGCGGGATCACGCCGGCGGACATCGCCCTGGTGATGGCCCACCTGGATGGCAAGCGATCCTCGTAAGGTGGGCGAACTAGGGCAGCTCCGCAGACCGCCTGTCTTTGTCTAAAATCCGCCACGTTTTCTCCTGCTTTCGTTCGTAAGTGATTGCGGCGCAAGGGCTTGCGCCGGATATTTCGATCTTGACCCGAGGGGGGCGTCGGGTATAATTCCGCAGGTTTGGTAAATTTGGGAAGCAAGGCAGGAGCGGGAATTCTTGCTGCTTGCGGTTTCGGCGCAGTTTGCCCATGAATTGGGGTAGTGCGGAGAAACGGAGATTTGCTAAACGAGGTCTGATTTTAGGGACAAGCACGCCGCGAGCAGGGAGGATGATTTCTGCCATGACCACCAAAACGGTGTTTACGACGGGCGAAGCAGCGAAGATTTGCAAGGTCAGCCAGCAAACGATTATTCGCTGTTTTGACAACGGTTCATTGAGGGGCTTCCGCGTACCGGGCAGCAAATTCCGGCGGATTCCGCGGGATCATTTGTTTTCCTTTATGAAGGAAAACGGGATCCCCACCGATGCGCTGGAAAGCGGAAAGAAGAAGGTTTTGGTCGTCGACGACGATCAGGATCTGGTGGATTTGATCTGTGATGGTTTCAAGCGAGACGGAAACTTCGAGATCCGCACCGCCAACAACGGCTTCGATGCCGGGATGCAGGTTCGCGAGTTCCGTCCGGACCTGGTGGTCCTGGACGTGATGCTGCCGGACATCAACGGTAAAGAGGTTTGCCAGCGGGTGCGCAGCGACAGCGCCCTGGACATGGTCAAGATCCTCTGCATCTCGGGGATGGTCGAACAGGACAAGGTCGAGGAATTGAAGGTAGCCGGCGCGAACGATTTCATGCAGAAGCCGTTTGCGATCGACGACCTGGTCAACCGCGCCTGCGAACTGGTCGATCTGGAACGCAACGTTTCCAGCTGACCAGCCCGGAAAGAAAGCAGCTCGGCTGTCCCAGCCGAGAAAGAAAGCAGCTCGGCTGTCCCAGCCGAGCTAAGCACGTCGGCATGAATCTTTCGGTGAAACCCCGCGACAACACCCTCCCGCGCAGCGGGAGGGTCGGGCTCTTAGGCCCGGGGAGGGCCCTACGAAAACCCTCTCCGGGCCTAAGAGCCCGACTCTCCCAGAGGGAGAGGAAAGCCGAATTAAATGTTGCGACGTGCTACTATTGGGGCGGGCTGCCGTGCTCGTTTCACAGGCTGGAAGCCTATGCCACTTGGCCCCTGTGTTCGACAGCGAGAAGGATCCCGTCGAGTTCGATGAGTTTGTTGCCCTGCTTGCGGTGGTCCCGAAGCCGATGGTGGTTGCCGCTGGAGAAGTCCACGGCCGACCTCTTGGCCGACGTGCTGCTCGATGCCGCTGAGACCGCCGCGGAGCGACATCGCGGTGCGCTGCGCGAGCGACTCCGCGCCGATCCGGCGCTGTTGATCTATGCGGTGCTGCGCGGTGCCGAAGGCGGACGACGCCCTCCGGACGTGGTGTCCGTGCCCCGGTTGGCCGATCGTCTGCTGCGCCGTCTGCCGCAGTGGTTGGGTGAAGCCGATCGCCAGCTGCACACGCCCGGCGTCGATGCAGGGCACCGAAGGCGTTGGCAGGAATTGGCGAGGCGAGCTTTACAGTTGCCGCTGGAAGATCGGCTGTTGACGGCGCCACAGTGGTTGCGGGTGCTGGGGCCGCCGGTGCCGCCATCGTGGCAGTCGTATTGGCCTCGCCTGCGTGATCCAGAGGAGACGCGTGATCCAGACGAGGCGCGTGATCCAGACGAGATGTGGGCGGAAGCCGAAACCCAGCCACTCGAGTACGCCGCGCCGACACTCTCGCTGCATCGCCTGGCCGGATTGGTCCGCCGAGAACGTAGCCTGCGCGAGCGTTTTGATGCACGCTTGGCCCGCGAGAAGCTCGCGTCGCTGAAACAGTTCGCTTATGGCCTGACGCACGAGATCAACAATCCGCTGGCCAACATCGTCACCCGCAGCCAACAGTTGCAGGCCGACGAATCCGATCCCCAGCGAGTCGAATCGCTGGAGCGTGTGGTGGCCCAGGCGATGCGTGCCCACAGCATGCTCTCGGACGTGATGTTCTTCGCCCATCCGCCTCGGCCTCGACCCGTCAAACTGGACCTGCAAGCCTTGGTTGCGGACGTGGTCGCGCAGGCGCAGGCCGAAGCGGAGCGGGTGCGGATCGATTTGCATGTTGCCGCTGGCGACGCATTGTTCTGTCATGCTGACCCGGCCCTGCTGCACGACGCGGTCGCGGCCCTGGTGCGAAACGCGCTCGAAGCGGTCGGCAGCGATGGCCGCATCGTGGCTCGCTGCGCGGCCGAGGGCAACCGGTTGACGGTGGAAGTCGCCGACAGCGGACCGGGGGTCAGCGAGGAAGCGCGGCGACACGCCTTCGATCCTTATTACAGCGGGCGCGAAGCCGGACGCGGTCTGGGGTTGGGACTGTGCCGGGTGTACCGCGTGGCTTCTCTGCATCAGGGCGGGGCCGAACTCGGCGGCGGCTTGGCCGGTTGTGTTGCTCGGTTCTGGATCCACCGCGGTGATCTGTTGTGACCAACGCTGAACCCGTCGATTTTGGATTGCTCAGTCTGTTGCCATCGGCGGTGGCGATCATTCTGGCAATTGTCTCGCGGCGGGTGATCGCTTCTTTGGGACTGGCCATCGTCGTCGGAGCCGGACTGTTGGCGGCCGGCTTGCCCCTGGCCGAGAACGAAGCGTCGCGGCCGGTGGTTCTGCGGGCGATTCTGAAGCTGGTGGTCCCTCTGTACGAAGCCGTTCGCGACACCGCCCATGCGCAGGTGTTGGCGTTCACCCTGCTGTTCGGGGCGATGATCGGGGTGCTGGAAGCCAGCCATGCGATGCAGTCGTTGATGCAGCGGTTAACGCGGCGGGCGGCGGGGCGCCGCGGCGGTCAGACATTGGTCGCCGCCCTGGGGCTGGGCGTGTTCTTCGACGACTATGCCAACACGCTGTTGCTGGGCGGAACGATGCGCCGCGTCTGCGACCGCTTGCGGATCTCCCGAGCCAAACTGGCGTACTTGGTCGATTCGACCGCCGCACCGGTGGCCGGCGTCGCGGTCGTCAGCACCTGGGTGGCCACCGAGGTGAGTCTGATCGGCGAGGGGCTGCCGGCCGATTCGGCGGTCAGCGGCTTTCAGCTGTTCTTGCATTCGATCGTTTATCGTTTTTATCCGTTGTTCGCCTTGGTCTTGGTGGTGTTGATCGCCCGCACCGGCCGTGACTTTGGGCCCATGCGGACGGCCGAACGACGGGCTTGGTTGGGCGAAGCGAACGATGGCGATCGCGATGGAGAGAGCACGGTCTTCGCCGACACGGTCGACGCGTCGCAGGGCGGCGGTTGGTTGTGGTTGGCGGCCGTGCTGCCGGTTCTGGCCTGCGTGCTGACGGTCGCCGGCGTGTTGTGGATCACCGGGGCAGCGGTCGTCGCCGGCCAAGACGATGCGCCGGCCGGTGGACTGCGACGCTGGGGCGAGGTGCTGGGCAACGCGAATTCCTACTTGGCCTTGATCGCGGGCGGTGCGGTCGGGTGGACGCTGGCGATCGCGGCCACGTGGATCACCCGCCCGCGGCGCAGCACGGCCCGGCGAATCGCCGTGGGGTCGTTGGCCGGAATGTGGCAGCTGGCCCCGGCGATGGTCGTGCTGTGGTTGGCTTGGACGTTGTCGGCGATGACCGGGGACGAGCAATTGAATACGGGCGGGTTTTTGGGCGAGGTGTTAAGCGACCGGTTGCCGGCGGCGCTGCTGCCCACGACGGTGTTCCTAGTATCGGGATTGGTCGCTTTTTCCACCGGTACCAGTTGGGGCACGATGGCACTGCTGACACCGCTGGCCGTCCAGTTGGCTCTCCAGCTGTCCGGCGCCGGGCCGCTGGACCCCTTGGTCGTGACGACCACCGGCAGCGTGTTGGCCGGCTCCATCTTCGGCGACCACTGTTCGCCGATCTCCGACACCACGGTGCTCTCGAGCCGAGCCTGCGGATGCGATCACGTGGAGCACGTTCGCACGCAGATGCCCTACGCCCTGTCGGCGGCCGCCGTGGCGGTTGCCCTGGGGACGGTGCCCGCGGCCCTGGGCGTTTCACCCTGGATCAGTTTGCTGGCCGGCGCGGTGGTGCTGTACGGGATCGTCCGCCTCTGCGGACGCCCGGTGGAGGAGGCGACAGACATCGTGGCTCTGGAAGGTGGCGAACGTGTGGAGAGTAACGCGCCATGAACGCGACGTCGCCGCCGCCCTGGTGGAAAGCTTGGCAGCGAGTCGTGCCGCTATTGATCGAGAGCGGCGTCAGCGGCAAACGCGCTCCTAAACTCGATCCGTTGCTGGGCCGTTTGCGCGACGCCGGTTGGCAGTGCGAGAGCCTGTTTCAGTGGCAACCGACCAAGGCTCAGGCCAACGCCCTCAAGCGAGCTCAGAGTGAACGCTCGAAAGTGCTCGATCCGTCCTTTGCTAAACCCGATAGCGCCTACCATCGCACCCGCCGCCTGCTGCGTGAAGCTTCGATTCCCGACGCGTTGATGACCGCCTTTGACGCCAACATTTCGCATCTGGAACCGGTCGAACAACGCGAAGCGCTAAAGGCCAAGCAAAAGAAAGAGAAAGCGGCGAGAGAAAGCAAGGCGAAGTCGCGGGCCAAGACGAAGAAGCGAAGCAAAAAAGAGCAACCAACAGGACCGACGTCACAGGACAGCGCCCGTGCCAAGGCGACGAGTCGTCCCAAGCCGTCGCCGAAACTGACGCGAGCTCGCCGGGCCCAACAGCGGCTGGAACGAGCCCGGCTGGAAATGCCCAGCGCCACCGACTGGGGACGCGATAGTTCGGAGCTGCTGATCTGTATCGACGAAACCTGGCCGCTGACCGGCGGCCCCGGCAAGGCGGCCGAGAAAGAGAACTCGCCGCAAAGCAGTGAAGGGGTGATCGCGGGAGTGGTTTGGCAGGGGGCCGCACCCGACTTCGACGTCTTGCCGGCCGCTCGCGATCATCGTTACGCCTCGCCGCAAGCCTACGAGATCCTCGAACAATTGTTTCGTTGCCGGCGGGCCATGCCCTTCATCATGCCGATCCGGCTGGACGATCGCCACGGCCAAGCCAGCCAGCACTACGACGATCTGCTGCAGGCCAGCATCCAGATCGTGCTGGGTTGGTTGTTGCCGGTCGATGGCGAGCCGGCTCAGCTGCGGATCTGGATGGATCATGATTCGCGCCATCCGCACGGCTTTGACCAGACCGATTTCTATCGCGGTCTGCTCCGCGGCCATCAACGCTTTGCACGCTACGACATCCGCGAGGTGGCCTGGTACGACCTGGACCGCATCGACAGCTACATCGCTTACGCCGATCAACTGGCCTATCTGGCTCGAGAGAGTACCAAGGCCAACCGCGAACTCGGCCAGGTCGCCAAGTACAAACAGCTGCCGGGCTACGTGCCGCTGTCGATGCTGTTGGTCCAGCGGCTGAAGCGGCTGGAGCACCTGGAGGAGAACGGCGACGTCGAGAACTTTTTGGATCTAGCGGTCGAGCTGCGTCAGACGCGGATCGGAGAACTGTTGGTCGAGGACGTGCGGCGGCGGTTGGTCGATCGCCACGACCTGCAGCTGCGGTTGCTGGAGACGCTCGATCGCCGCTACCAACATCCCGGTCGCGATCTCCGCAAACTGGAAAAAGCCGTCGACGTGACGCGCCGCGTCGTGTCGATCCCCAGACACAAACAGGGCATTCGCGCGCGCCTGTTGGCCACGGCCGTGCAGTTTCAAAGCGCCAATTACGATGGCGATCCACACCGCGTCGCATTGGTTGCCAGCGAGTACCAGGCGATCCGCCGGCAAGCCCTCGAAGACGTGCCCGAACTGGCCATCGAATGCGACGTGCACTTGGCCGGCGTGTGGGCCGAACATCTGGAGTTTGAACGGGCCGCGGCGATCGCGCGGCGGTGGATCGATGAAGAGCGTTTCGGGTACCTGCCGCGGTTTTTGCGAGCCAAGGTCTGGACCAGTCTGGGACGTTTTCAAGCGGCCAATGAAAACCACCGCCAAGCGGACCTGGCGTTGGAGGAAGCGGTCGCGTTGGTCGAAGCCGCCCAGCAAGCGCTGCCCAGTCTCGTGGGCTGGCGCGAGATTCCCGCAACCTATCGGGCGCACAACGCCATCGACGCCCGCTGCGACCAGTGGTATCAGCGATTGGTCGACGCGCTGGGCGATCCGGAAATTCTGGTCGATCAACTGCTGGCCAACCAACGACCCAAGCACCACCGTTATCGGCATCGCTTGTTGCTACATGCGATGGCGGCCTTCGGGCGAAGCGAACCCCTCCGGCCGCTGACCCGGCGCTACCTCGATGCCCGCGCCGAATGGGCGATGTACGAGGGCGAACCGTGGCCGGACATCGGGCTGTACCGCGCCTACGTGCTGTGGCAGGACAAGGAGCCGCAGGCCGCGTCGCGATGGTTCGATCGGGCGCTGCTGGCCTTGGCCAGTCGCCGCTGCGAGGCGACGCTGCAGTTGTTCCTGGCCTGCATCGCGGCGACCGCGTACAGTTGTTTCGACGACCAACACTTCTACGAGGAAGCGCAGGAAGCGATTCTCGCGGCCGAACCGAAACTGCCCGCCGCCGAACCCCTGGTCCGCCAGCTCAAGCTGGCCATCAGCCGTCCCGACGCCGCCCGCGTACCGGCCTTGATGAGCCGGTTGAAGTTCCACTACCTGTGAGCGGTGAGTGCGAGCTTTCTTTCACGTGATGCTTGCATTCTTCCATCTGGTGCGCGAATGCTGTCACCTTATGCTTGCAATCTTTCATTGCCCCGAGCGGGCGGTTGGCAAGGGCGGCCCTGGCCAAGTTTCCTGTTCAAAGCCGTCGATCGGCAGAATCCGGACAATCCGTGGCAGCGTTTCAAAGCGTCCGCCGGCGGTGGGGTAGCGGGGGGGAGATCTCATTTCACCTTGATTTAACTTGCCAACGCCCAACAATAAAACCCATGCTTGGTGGCGCGAGTTGCTTTGGGCGCGCCGGCGGGGACTGTGGCAAGCCTTGTCTCGCCGTGCGGTAAAGAAACAATGGCCGCAGCCCGCCGCGAAGGCGGAGCGAGAGAACGAATGCGTTATGATGGGGCCCGGCGGACTGTAGGGGATCGCGAGTGAGCCTCTTCCACGATATCACGAAAGTGTACGATAGATGCTTAGAATCAAGGCCGCGAAACAGCCCAGGCAATGTTGCCCGATCGATCTGAGTCAGGTGGTCGATTTGGGCGAAGGGCCCGAAACGATCCTCTTCCTGCACGGATTGTTCGGGACGCCCGAACACTGGCTGGACGTGATGGAAACCCTCTCGGACCGCTACCGCGTGGTGGCCCCGCAGTTGCCGATCGACCCCCAGCCCGGCCGTCGACACCACGGCATGCAGACGATCGGCGACCTGAGCCAGGCGGTCGAGCAGTTGGTCGACCAGCTGGAACTCGACCAGGTCGTCCTGTGCGGCAATTCCCTGGGAGGCTTGGTCGCGATCGATCTGTGCGTCAAGCATCCGGAGATGGCCAGCGGGTTGGTGTTGGCCGGCAGTGCGGGCCTGTTCGAACGCAGCCCGATCCGGGGCCTGCGAGCGAAACCGACGCGGAGCTTCGTGCGGAGCACCATCGAGGGCATTTTGTACGACGAGTCGATCGTCAGCGACGCCTTGGTCGACCACTGGCACGCCGCTCTGTCGGACCGCGACTACGTCCGTTTCCTGCTGCGGGTTTCGCGGGCGACGCGAGATCGTACGGTCGAGGACGAGTTGAGTCAGTTGCAGTTGCCGACGTTGATCATCTGGGGCCGCAACGACGAGATCACTCCGCCGTCGACCGGTGAGGAGTTCCAGCGGCGGATTGCCGGATCGCGACTGGCCTTTATCGAAGAGTGCGGGCACGCGCCCAACTGGGAACGTCCGGATGCGTTTGCCGAGCAGCTGCAAGCGTTCTTGCCGGAGTGTTTCGCGACCGCATGAGCACGCCCGGCAGCAGGACGCCAGGTTCTCGAACCACCTCCGCAAAATGGACTTTGGCGGTCTTACTACTCGCTGCGCCCCTGGTGGTCTGGGGAGCCCTGTTGGCGCTGCGGAGCACGTCGAACGATCCCCGCCAGTGGTTGCCGCGAGATTTCGCCGAAACCGATCGCTATGACTGGTTTCTCGAACAGTTCGGCAGCGACGAAATCGCCGTGGTCAGCTGGCCCGGCTGTACGCTGGAGGATCCGCGGCTGGAGGCGATGGCCTCGGGCCTGAGAGCCTCGCCGTGGTTCGAACGCGTGCGCTCCGGTCCCGCCGTCATCGAGCGATTGATGCAACCGCCGCTGGAGCTGAGCGAGCGGGCGGCCGCGCGGCGCCTGCGAGGCGTGTTGGTCGGCCCCGACGCTCAGACGACGTGCCTGGTGTTGTCGACGTCCGAACCCGGCAAGAGCGATCGCGTGCAAACGGTCGATGCCATCTTCGAACAAGCCCAGCAGGTGCCGGGGCTGGACGCCGAATCGCTGCGGCTGGGCGGACCCACGGTCGACGCCGCGGCGATCGACCGCGAGAGCCGGCGGTTGTTGTTTCAGCTGGCCGGCGTCTCGGGATTGCTCTCCTTCATCATCGCCACGATCCGGCTACGCTCGGTGGCGATGGCGGTGATCGTGTTGGCCGTGGCCGGTTACAGCACGCTGTTGTCGCTGGCCATTTTGGCCTTTACCGGCGGCACGATGAATCTGTTGATGACGATGCTGCCGCCGTTGGTTTATGTATTGAGCATTTCCTCGGCGGTCCATCTGGCCAATTACTACCGCGATGCGCTCGAGCACGCTTCGCCGGCCGCCGCCCTTGGCCAAGCGTTGCGGCACGGTTGGTTGCCCTGTGCGTTGGCCGCTCTGACGACCGGCATCGGGCTGGCTTCGCTGGTCCTCAGCAAGATCGACCCGATCCGCACCTTCGGCATCTATTCCGCCTCGGGGATCGTGGCCGGGGTGGCGGTTCTGTTTGTGCTGATGCCCGCGGCGCTGACCGTGTTCCGTGTGCGGCCGGCGGGAAAACGCTCTGCGACAGGCGAAACACCGGCTGGCAAAACCGCCGCAGGCGAGAACGCGACGGACAAAACACAGGCCGATCAAGACGCGGCGGAGCTGGCTTGGGCCCACGGTGGAGCGACGGCGGTGACCACACGGGACTTTGGCGAGCGGGTGATCGATTTCATCATCCGCCGTCACGGGTGGGTGTTGGTCGTGTGCTTGACGATCATGGCCCTGGGAGCGGTCGGCTTGCCCCGTGTGAAATCGACGGTACGGCTGCAGGACCGCTTCTTGCCCGGTAGTCCCGCGATTCAGGACTACCGCTGGTTGGAAGAGAACATCGGCCCGATGGTGCCGCTGGAGGTGGTGGTCCACATCGATCGCGACAGCGACCAGTCGCTGGTCGAGCAGCTTCGCACGGTCGCCCGGGTACAGGGCCGCATCCAGGCGATGGACGATTCGGTCGCCACGATGTCGGCGATCAATTTCTCGCCGTCCCTGCCGCGTCGTGGCGGGGTGGCCGATGTGGCGCGGCGGCAGATGATCAACCGCCCGGAGACGCTGGAGCGATTGCGCGAGACGGGCTACGTGACCGACACCGACGAGCAACGGTTGTGGCGGATCACGGTGCGCGCCCCGGCGATCGGCGAGTTGGACTACGGCCTGTTTGCCGAACGGCTGCGGGGCGAGATCGATCCGATATTGGCCGCTGCGGAGGCCAGCGGCACCTACACCGGCGTGATCCCGTTGATCTACAAAGCCCAGCGGCAGCTGTTGCAGGACCTGTTCCGCAGCTTCCTGGCGGCCTTCGGCGTGATCGCCGTGGTCTTGGTCGTGGTCCTTCGCAGCGTCTGGGCCGCGGCTCTGGCGATGATTCCGAATCTGTTTCCCGCGGTGGTCGTCTTCGGGGGTCTGGAGTGGGTGGACATCCCGATCCAGATCGGCTCGGTGATGACGGCCAGTGCGGCGTTGGGCATCGCGGTCGACGACACGGTGCACTTCCTGACCTGGTTCCGCCGCGGGATCGGCGAGGGCCGCTCACGGCTGGCGTCGCTGCGGCTGGCGTTTCACCGCTGTGCCGGCGCGATGCTGCACACGACGCTGATCTGCTGTGGCGGTTTGTTGGTCTTTGCGGCCAGCTCGTTCGTGCCGATCCTGCACTTTGCCTGGTTGATGGTCGCCCTGTTGTTGGCCGCCATCATCGGCGACCTGGCGCTGCTGCCGGCGATCCTCGCCGGCCCGCTGGGCCGAAGATTCGAACGCCGACGCCGGCAAGATAAGTCGCCAACACCGTAGCTGAAGTCGACAGACTTTGGTTGTTGGTTGTTGGTTGTTGGTTGTTGGTTGTTGGTTGTTGGTTGTTGGTTGTTGGTTGTTGGTTGTTGGTTGTTGGTTGAGTGGCGAGTGGCGAGTGGTGAGTGGCGAGTGGTGAGTGGTGAGTTTGGATCGTACGCAGATACCAAATCTTCTGACTCCGGCGGAATCTATGTATGAGAAGAATCGTTTTCTCCCCTCTCCCCCGCGGCGCCGCGAGCGTCAGCGAGTGAAGCCGTGGTGGGAGAGGGGCCGGGGGTGAGGGGGCTCGGGTGCAACGGAATGCTTGTTTGCGTACGCCTTTCCGATTCCCGCACCGCATCGAGACGCGGAAGTGGTGGTGCTGCTCTGCTGGTCCCCCTCACCCCCAACCCCTCTCCCCCGAAGCCTGACTCGCTTAGGCTCGCCAGGCTTCGGGGGAGAGGGGAGTAAAAGATTCTATTCGTACATAGATTCCGCCGGAGTCAGCAAATCTCAGATCTCAGATCTCACCCTCCAAACTCTGGCGAGTTCGGCTACGACTAATCTCTCCAAACTCTGGTGAGTTTGGCTACCGGGGGATTTCACAGGCTGGAAGCCTATGCCACTGGAAGCCTGTGCCACTGGTGGCCTATGCCACGGCGGCGATGCGCTTTGGGGCGGCGGCGCCGAGACAGCGGTAGCAGGCTTCGCGGACGGCCCGCTCGCGGGGATCGTCGAACAGCCGGAAACCCATCTTGTTGGTGACGAAGGCAAAGGCCAATTCCTGCTGGGGGTCGGCCATCCCGAACGAACCGCCGGCTCCGGGGCAACCATAGGCCGTGGCATCGCTGCCAAAGGGAAAGCCGTCGCTGGGGCGTGAGAAACCCAGGTGATAGCAGGTGGGAATTTTGAGGATGGCGTCTTCGAGGCCGCTGCCGGGCAGCGTGGAGGGGGCGTGCAGGACGGTTCGGGTGGCGGGGCCCAGACCCAGTTCGGCGCCGCCGCGGACCAGGCAGTCGTACACGCGCGCGATTCCCAGGGCCGTGCCGAAGCCGCCTGCCGAGGGGATTTCGACGTGGCGGAACGGCGAATCGGCCAGATGCGCCGGATTGTTCAGCGGCAGCGTGCGGATCGAGCGGGCCACCAAGGACCGAGGCCAGGCGCCGGCCAGCACCATCCGCGGCGGCAGCTCGTGCAGGTGAGCCAGCATGGCCACCCGGTGAAAACCTTCGATCCGGCTCAGCCGCGACTCGTCGACGTCCTGGGGCAAACCGATCAGAAAATCCGCCGCCAACGGTTCCGCGATCTCGTCGCGAAAAAACTCGCCCACCGAGCGACCGGCCGGGTCGGTTCGCCGCAGCAGTTCGCTCTGATACCAGCCCAGCGTCACGGTGTGGTAGCCGTGGCGTTCGCCGGGCGTCCAGTGCGGTCGCTGGTCGGCCAACCGCACGGCCAGCCGCTGCGGGTCCGCCAGGATGGCCGCATCCAGCTGCCGATCCAGGCCGATCAAACCGGCTTGATGGGCCAACAATTGCCGCACCGTGATGGCGTGTTTGCCGCCTCGAGCGAACTCCGGCCAGTAATCGGCCACCGGCGCATCGAGCTGGAACAGGCCTCGGTCCAGGGCGACCACCATGGCGGCGGCGGCCATGCCTTTGGTGACCGAAAAGGTCAACGTCAGCGTCTCGGGCGTCCAGGGAACGCGGCGTTCGATGTCCTGGTAGCCGCCCCACAGATCGACCACTTTGCGGCCGCGATGGTAGACCGCACAGGCGGCGCCCTGGGGACCACCGCGACGAAAATTCTCTTCAAACGCGGTGCGAACCGCTTCGAAACCAGGGGCAACCGTCCCGCCGATCGGCGGGGCGGACGTGTCGTGGTTGGGAAGAATCATCGCAGGGTCGCTCCGGTCGTAGCGGGAACAGGCGTCGCAGGAACCGCCCTTCGACAGCGAGTGTGATACGCACTAACAGCTCTGCACCGATCGTGGCAACCCATCGTTTTTCTCCGCAGATTCACATGGTGTTGAAGTCAAGGTTTTTGCTAACGTCCGCTCGCCTCACTTAGAGGTTTCACCGTGACAGCTGGAGGAATGGACCATGCCTGCCAAGATTCACCCAACCGTTCGTCTCGTTGTGCTCGTCTTTGGGGTGGCGATACCGCTGGCCACGGCGGCCCAGGCTCCCACGCCCCAGTTGGTCGAACCGGTGGCCCGCACGACGATGCTGAATCGCGTGCCCGAGCCGAAAACCAAATCGCATCCGTTGGATCCGGCCCTGGCCATGGCCCAGGCCAGCCTCCAGCACATCCAAAACAACGTGCATGGCTACACGGCCCTGTTCGTCAAGCGTTGCCGGGTCGACGGGGTGTTGCCGCCCCTGCAGTACGCCCAGGTCAAGGTCCGCAATCGCAAAACGGATGCCAATGGGGACCTGAAAACGCCGCTGAGCGTGTATCTGAAGTTTCTCAAACCGTCCGACGTCCGGGGCCGCGAAGTGATCTGGGTCGAGGGTGAGAACGAAGGCAAAATGATCGTGCACGAGTCGGGGTTGAAAGGCATGATCAACGTCCACCTCGATCCCCACGGCTACCTGGCCATGCGAGGCCAACGCTATCCGATCACCGAAATCGGCATCGAAAACCTGGTCGAGAAGTTGATCGAAACCGGCAATCGCCACCGCCGCTACGAAGAATGCCAGGTCCAGTTCTACCGCGACGCCCGCATCGGTGACGTCGAGTGCACGATGTTGGAAGTGGTGCATCCCGAGCGCCGCGAGCATTTCGATTTCCACCGCGCCCGCGTCTACTTCGACAAGCAACACAACCTACCGATCCGCTACGAGTCCTATTCCTGGCCCGAGCAGCCCGGCGGCCAGCCCGTGTTGGAAGAGGAGTACTCCTACGTCCGGCTGAAGGTCAATCCAGGCCTGGGCGACCCGGATTTCGATATTTCCAATCCCGAATACGATTTCCGTTGAGCGAAAAAAAACGGTGATGTCAACGAGACGAATGACCGAAAACAGAAGCGGGAGGCCGTTTCGGGGAGTAACCGGGTCTCCCGTTCGGGCTAGCTGAAGCCGAAGGCGGTCGACTAGGGCAACTCGAGAAGTAATTCCGTACTTCCTTCTCTGTATATCTCGGTGGGGCATTCAATGCGTCGGATGACGATTGCGTTGTGGCTAGGAATCGCGTTGGCAAGCTTCCAGCCCGCCAATGCCCAGACTGCGGCTTCGCTGGAATTCTGCACGACCGTTCAGGCCTCGCTGGGGCTGCTGTGCCCCAACGGTCCGATTTACTTGATCCACGACGGGACGGCCGGTGTTAAACCGTTTGCGCCGCAAACCTTCAACGTCTTGTGCAACGACGCCGATGGGGCGACGGTCGTTTTCAAAACCTTGACCGGTTTCGTTCACAACGTGTTGCCGGTCAGTACCCGCGACGTGCATTTGGCCCTGGCCATCCGTTCGTCCGACGCCGCGGCCAACTGGACCGTCGACACGCCCAGCGACCAGTCCGACATCAGTTTGGTGGTCCCGGATCTGACGGCTCAGGTCGAGGCCAGCTCCAGCGGCCCGGGCAACGCCGAACTGGAACTGACCGTATCGTTTGATTCTGGGAATGCGGGCACGCTGATTCCCGGTACCTACTGCACGACGGTCTACGGCACGATCACGGCCAATTAGGCCGCTTCGATGATCGTGACCGGATGGACCCCATCGCCAGTGGAGTGGGTAGCATGAAGAGATTACGAATAACCGTCGTTCCTGCGCTCGCGTTGACCTGCGTGCTGTGCGGCGTATGTGGTTGCACCTTCTGGACACAAGCCAATCGCCACCGCCCCGTCGATCGCCACCGCCCCCTAGACTTGGCCGGCGCGGTTGCCGAGGCCTCGGGATCGGTGGATTCGCCGGGCCTGCCCGCTCCGGCCGGACAGCAGACCGCCCCGCATCGGCCGTCGTTCGCCGGCCAGCCCCGGAGCCGAACGCCACGGTTTCCAGCCGACCGCACGGCGTCCAGACCTGACGGGCCTCGCATCGAGTACCTCGGCGCGACCGTCCCGACTCGCCGGCCCGCCTCGGCCCACCATTCTCTTGCTGCTTCGCCTCGCCCGGGCGCTTTGCCTCGCCCGGATGCTTTGCCTCGCCCAGCCGCTTGCTCGTCGCCTCGTCGTTTGCCACCAGTGGCGGCGACATCCTCGGCAACGCAGGGCGCCACGGTCCGCAGGGTCGCCTTTCACCATCCGGATCTCGATCCGCCGATCACGGTCACCCATCCGCGGAGCGGCGGACCGCTTTCGAATCACGGCGGCTGGGACGAAGTTCCAGCGCACGCGCTGCCTTCGCCGGCGACCGGCGAGATCGAACTGGCGCCCGGCATGCCCATTCCCACATCCCGTGCCGACACGTCCACCCCGACCGCTCGAGCGGCGTCGCGCCCGGTCAGCGACGTGTTCATGGAGACGGACGTGCGCGAGGCCCTGCAGTCGTTGGCCGAACAGGCAGGCGTGGCGGTGATCGTCGACGACCAGGTGCGGGGGCATGTCACGGCGGTGGTGGATCAGGAGCCGTTCGGGGCGGCGCTGCGGAAGCTGCTGCTGCCGCTGGGGTACCTGCATCGGCACGAGGGCGACGATTGCTACGTCGGGTTGGCCGATCCCGAATCGGCGTTGTTTCCGTATCTTTCGGAGCGCGTCATCTACCATGCCCAGCACCGCACGCCCGAAGCGCTAGCGGAGCAGTTGCCGGCCCGTCACCTGCCGTTCGTACGCACCGTCGACCAGGGCGGGCGGTTGGTGATCGAGGCCCCGCGGCAATTGGCCGATCAGATCCTCCGCGAACTGCAGCAGTTGGACCATGCGATCCCGCAGGTGATTCTCGAGGTGTTGGTGTGTGTCTACAGTCCCGAAGCCAACTTTCGGTTTGGTTTCGACGTCGAGCACGGTGTGACGTTGGACGGGCTGGACGCCGCCACGATGTCGCTGGACGGTCTGGGCATCGCCGGTCACTACGGTCCGGCCGGATTCAACACCCAGCTGAATGATTTTCGCTTTACCAGCGTCCTGCTGCGAGCCCTGGAGCAGAAGGGGTACGTCAAGATTCGAGCCGCGCCGCGGGTGATGGCCGAGGACGGCAAGAAAGCCGAGATTCATATCGGCCGCGAGACCTTCTTCAGCGTCCAGCCGGACGTCTCGGGGATGGTATTTCGTCAAGACGTTCAGAAGGTCGATTCGGGCATCATGCTGGAGCTGACGCCGGCGATTCGCGACCCCAACGTGACCGTTCACATCGAACGAGCGGAGGTCAGCGAGGACATCCGCAGTGCCGAAACGCAGGGCAACGCCTACGACCGTTATCCGGTGATCAACCGACGCCGGGTGGCTACGACCGTCCACGTCCAGGACGGCCAGACGATTGTGATCGGCGGGCTGACCCAGCGGCAGAAAGTGGACCAAATCAACAAACTGCCCGTCCTGGGAAACCTGCCCTACGTGGGCCGCATCTTTCAACGCATCGAACGCCGCGATCAGGAAGCCGAGGTCGCGATCTTTATCACACCGCATATTCTCCACGACGGAATGACCGATGGGTATGAACACGGGGGCTTTCCTGGGGATCTTGCTCTGCTGGACAGCGACGATCGCGCCGACAGTCCACGCTGAACCGCCGCGTTCCCAGCCCGATTCGGTTCGCACAGTCTTTCGGCCGACCTTTCGGATGGAACCGCTGGCCTATCGTCGCGAAGCCCGTCCCGGCCAGACGATCACTTTTCGGTTTCGGCTGCACAGCAGTGACAAACCGTTGCATCTGGAGGTCCAGCCGGTGTCGCTGGTCCAGCATCGCGACGGCCGGATCACGGTCGACGAACGAGCCGCTGTGCCGCGGCTCGTCCGCTTGTCGACGCCCTCGCGGATCGACCTGGTGCCGCAATCCGAAGCGACGATCGAAGGCACGTGGACCTTGCCTGCCGGTGCCGGCCAGTTTTACGCCGTCGGCCTATTGGTGACCGATCGCACCGACCAGTCGGCCTTTGGCAGCGACCAGCGGCCGCAGATGGGGGTTCGTTTTGTGACCCGGTACCTGTTGCGTGTGGAAGCCGACATCCGCCAGGTGCGGCCCCAAGTCGCGGTGCGCCTGACCGGCGGCCGCTTGATCGACCGCGACGGGTTCGCCCACGCTCAGGTCCTGGTGTCCAATCCGGTGGGCGCCGGCCAACGCTTCGAAGCTCGCGGCCGTTTGCTGGACGCCGACGGACGCGTCGTGATGGACCGCATCCCGCTGGGGTTGCCCGTGCGAGCCAACCAGCCCAAGGGCAAACGCAGCGAGGTCATCGTGCTGCCCAGCAGTCAGGTGGTCCTGCAGGGACGTCTGCCCGATCCGGTGTATGCCGGCGAGTACCGCTTGCAGGTCTCCCTGCATCAGGGGACGCAGCGTTTGGAATCCGCCGAGTTTGCCCTCGCGGTGAGCGAAGATCAATTCCCGGCCCAGCGGAGCGTCGTTGCCCGCGTGCTGAAGGCCGTGGACATCCAGCCGCCGGAGCTCGAACTATCGACGCTCCGCCGCGGCAGTCGCATGCTGCCGCTGAGCCTCGAGAACAAGGGAACCGAGCCGATCGCGATCCGGCTACGGCCGATCGATGGAAACGGCGAAGTGGTCCCGTGGTTGAAGGTTCGCCCCCAAACATTGACGCTGCAGGCCGGACGACGTCGCAACGTCATGGTGGCCCTGCAGGTCGGAGGCACCGGCGGCCCGCCGGCCCTCCAAACCGATCGCTATGCGCACCTATCGGTCGAGGCGGTGGGCCAACACACCGCCTCGCGCGGGACGCAGTACCTGCCGGTTGCCTGGCTGGGCAAACCGCCCAGCGATTCGCCCGGCGACGACCCGCAGGCCGTTGCCGATGCGGTTCGGCTGGGGCCGCTGCGGCTGACCCCCGCGGAACCTTCCGCGGCGGTGCTGCAGCTGGCCCTGGAGAATCAGGGCACGCGGCATGTGACGCCCCATCTGCACATTCGTCTCGAAGGGCCCGGCGGCGAATCGATCCAGCGACAAGCGGGATATCATCGCTGGGTTCTGCCAGGCGGGCAGCGTACCTACAAGTTCCCGATCGAAGACCTGCGGCCGGGAACGTACCGGGTTCAGATCGATCGGATCCGCCGCCAGGGCGCCGCGCCGATCCGCACCCAGCAGACGCTGCGGGTGCGGTAAAGCATCGCGTGATCGAAACCGTCTCCGCGAGCATCGTCGCGGCGATGCAGAATTACGCCTGCCCAGGTTTGGCCGCTAGCGATAGGCGGCGGCCACCGCGTCGATGATCGCGTCCAGGTCGTAAGTGGGCCGGTAACCGATCGCCTGATGGATCCGGCTGAGGTCGGGAACGCGGCGGCGGATGTCCTCGAAGTCGGCATCGTAGGCGTCGGCATAGGACTGGAACTCGATCGCGCTGGACGGATTGACGCGGGCCTGCACACGCTTGGCCAAGTTCAGGATCGAGATCGGTTGGTCGCTGCCGATGTTGAACACGCGGCCCATGCAGTCGTCGTTGGCCACCAGATCGATCACCGCTCCGGTCACATCGTTGACGTGGGCAAAGCAGCGTTCTTGATGGCCATCGTCGTGCACGGTCAGGGCCTTGCCGGCCAAGGCGGCTTCGACAAAACGCGGCAGGACCATCCCGTAGGCGCCGGTTTGTCGCGGCCCGACCACGTTGAAAAAGCGGCCCACGACGACTTTCAAACGATGTTCGCGGTAGAACGCCAAAGCCAGGAACTCGTCGATCGCTTTGCTGACGCCGTAACTCCACCGCGCCTTGGTCGTCGAGCCGAAGACCAGGTCGTCTTCCTCGGACCAGAACGGTTTGGGGTTCTTGCCGTACACTTCGCTGGTGCTGGCCAGAAAACAGAGCACGTCCGCGCCGGCCTTCACCCGTTGGCCCAAGCGATTCAGGATCAGCTGGGTGGGATACACGTTCCGCTCGATCGTTTGAATCGGCTGCTTGGCGATCAGGGCGACGCCGACCGCGGCGGCCAGGTGATACACCTCGTCGGCTTGGTCGACCAAGCGATTGACCAGCAATTCGTCCTCGATCGTGCCCTCGACCCATTCCAGTTGGGGGTGGTCTCGCACAGCGTCCAAATTGGCGGCCTTGCCCGTGCTCAGGTCATCGACGACCACCACGCGGTCGCCGCGCTCGAGCAAGGATTCGACCAGGTGCGAACCGATGAATCCGGATCCTCCGGTGACCAGGGAAGTCTTCACGTGGCGATCCTTTTTGTGGGGGCGTGCTGCACTGGCCGCAAGCGTCAGCGTGGGGCGAGTCGACGGAGGATGAGGATGAGGGTGATTGGGGCAAGTGGGCTGGCTGCGACGGCCCGCGACGGCCTGTCGGTTAACTCGAAAACGCCTTGCTGTTCTGAGCCGTTTGGGCGATAGCCCCGGTTTTGCGGTGACGAAACCGAGGCTAGCGCCTAAACGGCTCAATCCATCGACAGGCCGCCCGCAGCAGTTTCCCGCGAGGTGGCTTCCCATGACAAGGGCCCCGGCGAGCCTTTACGCGGCGGGCCGCCCCATGGTTCGGTCCGCCTCGCTGCTTATTGTTTCGGTTGATCGCCCGCTGGGGTTGTCTCAAATCCTTGCCGCTTGCCTGTTCGATATGGTGGCCGGGGAATTGAAGCTTTTCGTTTTTCACCTTGACCGGTAGACTGAAAGCGTCCGTTTGTCCGGCCCGGAGGTCGGTGTTGGACGCATTCGAGAATGAAAACTATCTGTAGAGGAAGGGACGTGATGCAGATGCCGTATTCGGCCAAACAGTGTTTGACCGTCGTGCTCGTCGGCCTCGTGTGGTGGACCGCTGGCGGGGTGCATCCGTTGCGGGCGCAGGACGAGTCCAGCGAGGCGGCGATCGCCAAGTATGCCGATGCGGCTAATTTCCAGACCAACGGCGCGATGGAGCTGGCGGTCGAAGCGTGGCAGGAATTCCTGGATCAATATCCCGAGGACCCGCTGGCACCCAAGGCGGCGCATTACCTGGGCGTGTGTTTGATGCAGAAGGAGCCGGCGGACTATCGGGCTGCGGCCGAAGCCTTCGCACGGGCCCTGAAGCATTCGGAGTACGATCTGCGCGAAGAGAGCTTGGCCAACCGCGGTTGGTGCCTGTACGCCGCTTCGGGCGAGGGCGTCGATCCGGGCCAGCGCCGCGATGCGGAGCTGCTCGAGGCGACGATCGCCACCTTCAAGCGGCTGGCCCAAGAGTTCCCCAAAAGCGAGTTTTTGGATCAGGCGTACTTCTTCAGCGGCGAGGCGGCCTACGGGCTGGGTAACGCCCGGCGCGCGATCGTGTTCTACGACTCGCTGCTGCGATTGCCCAAGGCGTCGGAGAGTCCGCTCCGCTGCGATGCGCTGTACGCCCGCGGCGTGGCGCAAGAAGAATTAAAAGCCTACGACGATGCGATCCGCTCCTACCAGCGGTTGCTCGACGATTGCGGCCAGGACGACGCTTCGCTGGCCCAGGAAGTCCGCGTGCGGATGGGCGACCTGTTGATCCTCCAGCAGAAGAACGACGCGGCCGCGGAGGTGTTGGCCAAGGCGGCTGATGAGGGCGGCGAGAACGCGGCTTACGCGCGGTTCCGTCAGGCCTTTGCGCTGGCCCAAGCCAATCGCTCGGCGCAGGCAGCCGAGGTTTACGAACAGGTCATCGCCCAGCATCCCGACTCGCGATACGCCGCGGCCGCGATCCTGGCTTCGGCGCAGAGCTCCTATATCGCCGGCGACATCGACACGGCTCGCCGACGCTTCGAACAGGTCCTGGCCGGAGACAGCCTCGCCGAGAGCACCGAGGCGGCGCACTGGTTGGTGCAGATCGCCCTGCGCGAAGACGATGCGGCGGCGGCCGAACGCATTGCGGCCGCGCAGCTGCAGCGTGGTGCCGAGGGACCGTACGCCCTGAACCTGAAACTGGACCGGGCCGAAGCGATGTCTTTGATCCCCGAAAAGGCGGCCGAGTCGTTGGATCTGTTCGCGGCGGTGTACCGCGAGGATCCCTCCAGTCCGCTGGCTCCGCGAGCGCTCTACAACGCGGCCTTTGCGGCCCTGCAGTCCGGTAAGCTGCAGCGTGCGGTCGATCTGGCCGGTGAGTTCCTGAAACGCTTTGCCCAGGACCCGCTCGCGCCCGACGTTCGCTACATCGATGCCGAAGCGAAATTGTTGGCCGGCCGGCACGCCGATAGCGCGGCCGCCTACCAACGCTTGCTCGACTCCGCCGCTGACAACCCGCAGCGCAGCGTGTGGGCCCTGCGCGGAATCACCGCGGCGTACCTGGCCCGTCAGTACGACCAGGCGATCCAGTTGGCCGAGGCCCAGCAGGCATCGCTGGACACCGATCTACAGCGCGCCGAAGCTTCGTTCCTGATCGGTGCCAGCCAGCTGTTTTCCGATGCTCCCGAACAAGCGATTGCTGCGCTCCAGTCCAGCCGACAACTGGCACCGCAGTGGACCAAGGGCGACGAAGCCCTGTTGCTGTTGGGCCAAGCCCAGCAGGCGGCCGGCGATAGCGACGCCGCCGAAGCCACGTGGCGGCAATTGATCGAACAGTATCCCCAGCGGCGGATGGCCGATCAGGCGCTGTTTCGGATCGGTCAACAGGCCGCCGGTAACGAGGACTACGACGCGGCCGTCGCGGCCTACAGCAAAATCCTCCAACGTGACAACGATCCCGGTCTGATACCCTATGCGTTGTACAACAAAGGTTGGAGCCTGTTGCAGCAGGATAAACCCGACGAGGCTCGGCCGCTGCTGAAACGGATGCTGGACCAGTACGAACAACATCCGCTTCGCGAACAAACCCAGCTGGCCTACGGCGTGACGCTGCGGAAGATGGAACAGATGGATCCGGCCGAACAGCAGCTCCGCGAGATCATCGACGGAAACGCCGAAGGCAACGCCCTGGGCCACGCCCTGTACGAGCTGGCCCAGTTGGAACTGCAGCGGGAGCGGCCGGCCCAAGCGGCCGAGGTGCTCCAGCGACTGGTCCAGCAGGTGCCCGACTACGACGCCATGGAGCGTGTTCTGTACGACCTGGCCTGGGCACTGAAAGAATCCGGCAAACGCGACCAGGCGGTCGAGTACTTCGAACAATTGATCGAACGCTACCCCGAGCATCCGCTGGCCGCCGAAGCCAATTACTTTATCGCCGAACAACATTACGCAGCGGAGGATTGGCAGGCGGCGGCGAACTTCTTCGGCCGGGCGGCGGCCTTGACCGAGGATCCCGAGCTGGCCGAGAAAGGGCTGTACAACCAGGGTTGGTCCCTGTACCGGATCCCCGACTACGAAGCGGCCGAGGCGGTGTTTCGCCAGCAGGCGAGCGAGCATCCTCAAGGTAATCTGGTGCTCGACGCGCTGTTGATGACCGGCGAGTCGCGGTTCAAGCTGGATCGCTACGAAGCGGCGATGGAGTACTTCCGGGCGGCTCGCCAGCGAATCGAAGCGGCTGACGAAAACGCCGACAAGATCACCGATCCGGATCAACAACAGATTCGCGAATTGGTCTACCTGCACGGCGGCCAGAGCCTGGGCCAGCTGGAGCAGTGGGAACAGTCGATTCAGTGGCTCGACGCCCTCCGGGAACGCTTTCCCAATTCCGACTACCTGCCGCAGGTGTTCTTTCAAACCGCCTATGCTCACCAGCAATTGGGCCAGGAGGAGCGGGCCCTGCAGTTGTACGCTCAGGTGGCCGGCAAGTATCGCGACGAAACGGCCGCTCGCAGCCGGTTCATGATGGGCGAGGTGTACTTTGGTCGCCGCGAACTGGCCAAGGCCATCCCCGAATTCCAACGCGTGATGTACGGCTTCGGCGCCGAGAAAGCGCCGCCGGGCATCAAGAATTGGCAAGCCAAGAGCGGTTACGAAGCCGGTCGCTGTGCGGAACTATTGATCCAGTCGACCAGCGGCTCGCGACGGGAAAACGCCATTAAATATGCACGGCAGTTCTTTGGGTATGTGGTCGAGAAACATCCCCAGCACGAACTGGCCCCCAAGGCTCAGGAACGGCTTCAAGTACTGCGACGATTGTAGGGCGTTGGCTCCGGCGAACGATCCCATCCGAACCCACCGATTGGCAGCGCCTGAGCCAGAGGGCTCGCGCCGGAAAGTGAGATTGCTTTGAGAGACCTTTTTGCTCGCTGTCGCAGTGCTGTATCCCCGTGTGGCTGGGTGTCCCCGCGCGGATTGTTCTGTTGGATCGGTGTGTGCGCGGTCGTCCTGACGCTGGCGATGCTGTCCCCCGAGGCCTCGGTGGCCCAGGACGTGCCCATCGACGCCTCGGCGATCGAAGCGCTCGAGGGACCCGAGCCGGCCGACAACATTCCGCCCGATGCGGGCGCCGAGGCCCAGCCCAGCGGGATCGACCTGCTGACCCTGATCGGCAGCGGCGGCAAGTTCATGATTCCGATCGCGGTGATGTCGTTGTTGGTCGTGACCTTGTCGGTCGAACGCTTGATCAGTTTGCGGCGCCGGAGGGTGATCCCCAAACGCCTGGTTCGCCATCTGAATACGCTTCGCGAGCCGATCGAACAGTTCGATCCGCAGGCGGCCTACAATGTTTGCCAGCAGTACCCTTCGCCGGCCGCCACCGTGATCTCGGCCATGCTCCAGCGCACCGGCCAACCGCTGGGCGAGATCGAACGGGCGGCGACCGACACGGCCCAGCGAGCCGTCGACGATTACGGCGGCCCGATCCGGTGGTTGAACCTGGCCGCCGCCGCGACACCGCTGATGGGACTGCTGGGAACGGTCTGGGGAATGATCGTGGCCTTTCACGAATCGACCGCGCTGACGGCCGACCGCAGCCGCAGCGAACAATTGTCCGAAGGCATCTATACGGCGCTGGTGACCACGTTGGCTGGTTTGATCGTCGCCATCCCGGCGGCGATCATGGCTCAGTACTTGGAGAACCGGTTGACCAGATTGTTTCACCGGATCGAAGAGCTGGCTTTTGCGATCGCGCCGGGCCTGGAACGCTTTCACGGACGCATGCGCTTCGATACGGTTCGCGGCCTGCGGCCCCTGCAAAGTGGCGCCCAGCCGCCGCCCCCGCCGGGCAACGCCCCGCGGACCGGCAACCATCAAGGCAAGGGCGGCCGGGTCGGCAATCAACCGACGCTGGCCGATAAGGGGTAGGCTGCGATGGCGCTGAAGATCAAAAAATCCCAAGCCGCTTCGACGCTCAGCCTGACCCCGTTGATCGATGTCGTGTTCCTGCTGTTGATCTTCTTTCTGGTGACCAGCGAGTTTGAAGAACAGGAGCGGCGGCTGGAAATCGTCCTGCCCAACGCCACGACGGCCAGCCCGATGACCGCCGCGGCCAAGGAGTTCGTGATCGATATCGATGCCGCCGGCCAGTCTTACGTGGGCGGCCGAGCCATGGAGTTGGCCGAGATCGAACGACTGCTGCGGCGAGCGGTGGCCGATAACCCGACCAACCAATCGGTGGTGATCCGAGCCGACAAAGCCGTCTCGTTCCAGCCGGTCGTCAACGCCATGGATCTGTGCAACCGCACCGGCGTCAGCGATTACTCGGTCACCACCCAGGAAGGCCCGGGAGGCGGATCGTAATGAGCAAACCTCCCGCAGACCAGCGATACCCGGCAACAGGCAGACGACCCGCGGTGAGCGAGGCCGGCGAGCGGATGTGGCCGGTCGACCTGGCCCTGGTCGCCCTGGGGGGGCTGGTGATCTACATGGCCGCCACCCAGCTCCGCTTCGATGACCCGCGGTGGTTGTACAACGCTTGGACCTACATCGGCTTGGTCGCCGGCGGCGTGCTGGTCTCGGCCCTGGTGCTGCACCAATTGACCGGAAAGGTTTTCAAGCGATCGGTCGAGATCGGTTTTTTGGTCAGTGTGTTCGTGCACCTGTTGCTGTTGATCGTGGCCGTCAACGTGGTGATCTTCAGCCGCTACTGGCCGGATCCGTTCTCGGGGACCGAGCCCCAACGCACGCCGATCGAACGCACGGTTTCGGAACAGGTGTTCCAGCACCACCGACCGGCCGAAGAGCAGCCCGACTGGGCCAAACCGATCGAGGTGGAGACGGCGGCCAAGGAGGTGCCCGAGCAGATGCGCGAGTTGCCGCCGATGGAGCGGACGTCGGTGCAACTGGAGATGCCGACCGAGGTGCCGCAGCACCAGCCCGAGCTTCGTCCGCAGTTGATCCAGCGCGAGCAAGCGGCCGAAACGATGCCCTCGCCCGATAGCCAACCGTCGCAGCTGGCCCGTCGCGACGCGCCGGTGATGCCCGAGACCAATACGCCGATCGACATCCCCGACGTGGCGCCCAGCCAAACCGTCAACGATAGCGCGCGGCAGCGCCAGGATTTGCGGGTTCAACGGGCGCGTTCGGCCAGCGCGGCCCTGGACGTGCCCACGCCCCAGCCGCAGACCCAGCCCACGGCCAGCGAGCAACAGGTCCAGCATCGCCAGCAACAGCAGTTGCCGCGCTTGGCCATGTCGGCCGCTGCCCAGCCGCGTCGGCCGAGCCGCACCAGCGAGGTGCTGCCGCCGGCCGGCGCCGCCCCGACGGCGCCCAGCGTGGCGGTCGCTCGCCGGGCGGCCGAGGCGACGCGTTTGCTGCGCCGCGAATCGACCGTGCACAGCCGTGCCACCGAGGCGCTGGGCAGCTCGCTGAGCGAACTGGGGCAGGCCGGCCCCGCGCCGCCCCACAGCGACCTGGCTTCCAGCGGTGCCGCCACCGGACCGCCTGTGCCGCAGACCGGAATGCCGCAGGTCAGTCCGGGGCAGACCGGTGGCCCTGCGGGCCGTGCTCGCCAGAGCCGCGTCAATGCTCCTCGGCTGCCCACCGGCCCGCCCAGCTTGGCTGCGGCTATCTCCGGTGCATCCGCTGGCAGCGGGACCGTGGACGATGCTCCGGCCCGGGCCGACAGCGGCGGTTTGGCCCGCCGCACCATGGACACTCCCGCCGCGGCCGCTCCGGTGACCGGGGTTCCTCTGCCGCTGGACATCGCCGCGGTCGAGGGTCCGGCCGGCTTGGCCCGTCGCGCGGTCGAGCGAGCGGGTCTGCCGGGCACGCCGAACATGCCCCACGTCGCCGCGCTGGACCTCGGCCGCACGCCGCTGCGTCGCCGCGAGGTCGGGGGCCCGATCCGGCCGGCGGGCAGTCAGGTGGCCGCCGTCCAGTCGTTCGAACGCCGCGTCATGCGGACCGCCGGCTCGGCCGCTCCCGCCCCCGACGGCATGGTCGGACCGCAGACCGAAGAAGCCATCGAACGGGGACTGGAATTCCTGGAACGCTACCAGCACGAGGACGGTCGCTGGTCGCTGGAACATCCCGGCGAACGGGTTCTGCTGCGCAGTGATACCGCGGCCACGGGCCTGAGCCTGCTGGCGTTTCAAGGCGCGGGCTACACCCACCGGCAACACCAGTACGCCAGCACGGTCGCCAAAGGACTGGACTTTTTGCTGGAGCATCAGAAGGCCGACGGCGATCTGTTTCTGCCCGAAGATGCGGTCAGTAACCGCAACGTGTGGTTGTACAGCCATGGCATCGCCGCGCTTGCCCTGTGCGAAGCCTACGGCATGACGCAAGATCCCCAGCTCCGCGAACCCGCTCAGCGATCGATCGATTTTATTGTCGCCAGTCAACATCCCACCCGGGGCGGTTGGCGCTATCAACCGCGAAACAGCAGCGACACCAGCGTCAGCGGATGGATGATGATGGCGCTGAAGAGTGGCGAGTTGGCCGGATTGGAGGTGCCCGATCCAACGTACGAAGGCGTGCAGCAATGGTTGCAAGCCGCCCAGGCGGGCGTGGGCCGCGCGGATCGATACCGCTACAACCCCTACGCTCCGGTCAACGCCCAACAGCGACACGGCCGCCAACCCACCCGGACCATGACCGCCGTGGGCATGCTGATGCGAATGTACGGCGGCTGGCGTCGCGACCATCCGGCGATGAAGTCCGGGGCCGATTATCTGGCCCAGTCCCTGCCGGCCATCGGTACGCCCGAGAATCCGCGCCGCGATACGTACTACTGGTACTACGCCACGCAGGTGATGTTTCACATGGGCGGCCAGCACTGGCAGAACTGGAATCAGGCCCTCAATCCCACCCTGATCGATTCCCAGGTTCGCGAAGGCCCGAACGCCGGCAGCTGGGAACCGCTGGGCGAAGTGCCCGATCGTTGGAGCGTGCACGCCGGCCGCGTGTACGTCACCACGATGAACCTGTTAAGCCTGGAAGTGTTCTACCGGCACCTGCCGATCTATGAGGAGACAGGGCGGTAGGGGTTGGTTGTTAGTTGTTAGTTGTTAGTTGTTGGTTGTTGGTTGTTGGTTGTTGGTTGTTGGTTGTTGGTTGTTGGTTGTTAGTTGGGGGCAAGGGGCGTGAATAGTTTTGAGGAGCTGGAGTGTTACCGTGCGGCACGGCGGATCCGGTGCGAAGCGTCGAAGTTTTGCAAAACCCTTCCCGGCAACGAGCGTTTCCGTTTGGTGGATCAGATGCTCCGAGCGTCTCGATCGGTGACCGCCAACATCGCCGAAGGTTATGGCCGCCATCACCATCGCGAAAACCTTCAGTTCCTGCGTCAGGCTCGAGGTTCTCTTTACGAAACCATCGAGCACTACCATACGGCGCTGGACGAGTCGTACATCACGACGGAGCAGCATTCGATCCGACGCGCCGAAGTCGAGGAGGCCATTCGCATCCTCAATGGCTTCATTCGTTACGTAAACGGCTGCGCCGAACGCCAACATCGTCGTTGAAGACAACCATCAACCATCAACCATCAACCATCAACCATCAACCATCAACTAACAACTAACAACTAACAACCATCAACTAACAACCAACAACTACTGCGCAGCAGACCGTGACCCTTGGGGGCTGCCGGTGATCGGATGATCCATCGGCAGCGGCCGGGCGGCGGTGGCAAAACCGCGGGCGTAGAGGTGTTCCTTTAATCGTCGCAAACCGGCGAAGCTGTCCGGATACACCCAGACGGTGATCGTGGTCGTGGCCGGATTGCGACCGGCCAGTTCCACGTCCAGCATCGATTGGCCGCTCAGCACTTTCTCGATGCTCTGACCGTAGGGCTCTCGGAGCGGTTCGATCAGCAACCCCACCAACTCGATCCGCGTGGCCATGCCGACGCGGCCGCCGCTGGAGACCGCACCGCGGCTGCGATCCATTTCGTACTGGGCCGTATAACCCTGGATCGGTCCGACTTCGGAACGGGTCGTGCCCTCGCGACCGTTCAGACCTCGCTTGAAATCTTCGCGGATCAGCTCGAGCAACCGCTCGACCGGCACGACCGACAAGCGGTTGTCCTTCAAGCGAAAGTGCAGCTCTTCGCCGAACACCGTCTTGGCCATCGGCGTGGGCAGGTGTTCCACGGCGACCACCGGCGTCTCGGCTGCGGCCAGAGCACCGCTTTCGGCCTGCAACTGTTTCAGCTGGTTCTCGAGGCTCGAACGCGTGGAAACCAATTGCACGGCCGCCTGCCGCTGTTGGTCCAGTTCGGCTTGCTGCTGTTGCCACTGGTCGCGTGCGACCGCCAGCATGTCGCTGAGCACGGCGCGTTCGTGTTTGCGGCTGAGCAGTTCCGTGTCGATCTGCGCAAGTTGCTGTTCCAGCTGCAGCGAGGCGACCTGGGCCGCTTGGGTACGAGTCGTTTCGGTGGCCAAGTGCGAGAGGTCCTCGTCGCTGACCTCGGTGCGAGCCTGGATTTCCTGGGCGACCTGCTGCGAGCGGGTGCCCAGCACGACGACCAGGATGATCAAGATGCCGACCAGATTGGCGACGATGTCCAGAAAGGCATCGTGGCCCATCTCGACACTGGATCGTTTGCGACGCGTAGCCATGTTCGATTCCTACCTCCGCTCGAGTTCCAGGCCGCTGCCCTGCAGCAGGGTGCGCAGCTGGCGGTACCGGGATTCGCTGGTGCGGTCGGCCTGCACGCGCAGGACCGGCTGCCAGCGTCCGCCGGCGATCGCCACACCCCAGCTGTCCACGCGGCTGTGCACCGCGGTGGCCAGTTCCATGGCCGCGCGGTCCACAAAACCATCGTGGAATTCAAACCGCTGTGGCTGGCCGCCGGCCTGATCGGCCAGCAGGACAAACGCCGTGGGTTCGCAGACCACGTTCACGCCGCGCACGATCGTCGTCCCCCGGCCGCGTGCCGAAGCCGGCAGAGCCCAGTCGCGGCCGCCCCGGCGCAGCGTGGGCTGCCGGCCGGCCGCTTGCCCGCTGCCGGGCGAAGCACCATCGGTGGATTGGGGCAGGGCAGGGCGGGGCGCCGCTTGCTGCGGCGCGGCCGTCGCCATTTGGCCCATCGCATTGTGTCCGGAACCACCTTGCGCTCCGGCCAGGTTCGCCCCTTGCTGGGCGTCGCTGGGACCTTGGCTGTTGCCGTCGATCTGGCCCGCCGCATCCAAGCGGCCTTGCCCCGGGCGGCCCGCTGCGATCGAGCCGGCCGGATCGCCGCTGGCCGGACCGTCGCTGGCCGGAACGTCGCTGGATTGGCCGCCGGCTGCATCCGCCCGGTCGGTTGTCTGCGGGGCGTTGGCGGGCGGCGCAAGTCCCATCTCACCGCGTCCTATCTCACCGCGTCCCATCTGACCGTGTCCCGTTTCACCGCGTCCTATGCCGCCTTGATGGTCGGCGGCGGTGGGCGAGCCCGTCGACGAGCCCAGCGCCAGCGGATTGGTTCGAGGGCGATGGCTCGAGGACGCCATGTCGCGCTCGCCCGGCGATGCGCGGCCCGCTTTGTCGCCGCTGGCGAAATCTGCACCGTCCGCGCCGAAATCTGCACCGCCCGCGCCGAACCCGGCACCGCCCGCGCCGAACCCGGCACCGCCCGCGGCGAACCCGGGGCCGCTCAACCCCGCAGCGTTCTGTTCGGGATCGGTCCGACCGTCAGCCGATTGCCGAGCGGTCGCGCGTAAGGCTTCGTCGAAGTCGTGGATGTCGCTGCCGGCGATGCTGCCGTGACGCGATGGCGTGGAATCGTCGACCGGACGGCCGAAGTATCGCGGGCCGGCGCCGGCGGCTCCATCGGAACGAGCCAGGTCGGCCGCCGAGAGCACGCGTGGTGCGTTTTTTCGCAGCTGCGACAACCGGGTGCGGGTGTACGAGGCGGCGGCCAGATTGGCATGCTGGCGTGCGACCGCTTCACGAATCGCCACATCGACGCGCTCGCGGAGCTGGCCGTTCGGTTCGGGGAACGCCAATTCCACTTCGCCCGGCACCAGCTCGTACCCAAACTGGTCGTCCCAACGCTGCATCGCCGCGCGGGCTGCGGCGTAGGTTTCGATCCCATCGGGACGCACGATCAACAACGGATAGGGCGCCGGGCCGTCGGGGTCGGTCTGTTGCCAGTGGTAACGGATCGTTCGCAGGGCTGCGTCCAGCGGGTTGCCGCCGGCCGGACCGCGAGCCGATTCGACCTGCAGTTTGGAAATGAACGCGCCCTCGGGTTGCAGCCGCAAACCGTCCGCGGTGCATTCGACATAGATCGGCCGCTGGTCGGTGCCGTTGGGACCTTGGTGCGGGACAATGACCACGCGCGGCGGCCGGCCGCTGACCTGCTCGCGCAGCTCCTCCAGTCGCTTTTTCTCCGCGTCGATCTGTTGTTCGAGCAACACGATCTGTTGCTGTTGCGCGTGCGGGTCGAGGTCACTGTCCTCGGCCGCCGCAGCGGTTTCCTCGCGGAGCTGTTGCAGTTGATCGCGCAGCCGCCGGATGTGATCTTCGATGTGCGTCAGTTGGCTGCTGCGCTCCTTCAGATCGGCCGTTTGAGCATCGCGGATCGCGATCAGTCGTTCGCGTTTCCACTGCTGCTGTTCGACCAATTCTTCCACTGGCGGTGGCGCATCGGGATCCTCGACCGCCTGCTGCGCGGTCTGTTCGGCTTTCTGAGCCACCAGAGCCAGGAACAGGATCAGCGTTCCCAGGGTGCAGACCAACACCGCCAGGAAGGGAAACAGACTGGGCGACAGCGTGGCGCGACGTCGGCCGCTCATGCAGCACGTCCGTGGTGAGCGGCAAGGTTGGCATCGGTGCCGGCCTTGGGCGGCGTGGGCAACTGGGCCGAGAGCACGTCCACGGCGCGGGCCAGGATGCGGACCGCATCGGCCACGCCTTCGGCACCGCCGGCGGTGCTGACCGATTGCTCGACCACGCGATTGGTCGCCTCCAGCCGCTGGAGGTTCTGATCCAGGCTTCTCTGTAATGCCACCAGCTCTTCGGCTCGCGACTGGCTGTCGGCCAACAGTTCGGCTTGCCGCACCAGAGTCTGCTGGTGAGCCAAGAGGATGCGGGCGTTGTCGCTGAGGGCCAACTGCCACTGTTGCCAGCGGCCGTCGATCGCGTCGACGCCCTGTTGCTGGATCTGTTGCAGTTCGCTGGTGTGACTGGACAGCGCTGGCGAGAGCGCCGATCCGATGGCTTGGCCGATCGAGTCGCTCAGTTCGGTGCCGGTGGCCGCGACGACGGTCTGCCAGTGTTGGTGGGCCCCGTCGATGGTTTCTCGCCACAGTTCGGCCTGCGTTCCCAGGGATTGCTTGACCGCGTTCAGGACGCCTTCGCACAGACTGGTCATCTGGTGCGAAACGCCGTCGACCGCCGGATCGGGCAGATGGGCTGCCAGCAGTTCGCCGGCCCGCCGATCGATCGTTGCCAGCAACCGCTGCTGGGCCTGCTCGACCGGGAACTGCAGAAAGATCGCGACGACCGATAGGACCAGGCCCAGGGCCGTGGTATCGAAGGCCACATACAGACCGCTCTTCAGACGATCCACCGCGGCGGTTCCGTCGCTGAAATCCAATCCGCCCAGGGTCTGCGTGATCCCGATCACCGTACCCAGAAAGCCCAGCATGGGGATCGCCCAGACGATGATCCGCACCAGTTGGAGCGAATCGTGGGCCTCGTCGGCATCGCGGCCGGAGACTTCGCGAAGGTCATCGGCCAATTGGCGGGCATTGCCGCGGCGGACCTGCCGCTGCAGCAATTCCTCGAGGCGTCCGACCAGACGGCTGTGACGAGCGGCCCTGGGCAACTGGCCCAGCGAATCCAGCCACCGCTGGCACAGGCCGCGGACGTCCGAATCGGCTCCCGTGGCGGCCGAGGCCTGCGGCGGGGTGTCCGGGTTGGGCGCCAGCACGTCGTCGTCGATCTGTTGACACAGTTGCCACTGGCGGCGGACGGCCATCCATTTGCCGGCCAGCGAGACCACCGCGATGCAGAACAGGATCGTCGCGCCGACGGCGACCGGGTGTCCCAGGAAATACCGCTGGGCGGGCGCAAAGGGAACCAGGTACAGGCCCAGGTAAAAAACGCCGGCCAACAGCACGCCGGCCAGCCGCGAGGCGACCGAGCGAAGGGCGGTGGAAGCACCGCCGGGGCGATTGGATTGAGCGTAGGAGATAGCTGTCACCATCGGGTTTGGGTGCATGCAGAGGCGGAGACGAAGACCCGCTGGGTAGGTTCATCGACCGCGACAACCGCCCGACTTGACCGGATCGTTAAAGATTGCCTCACCCGGATCACCCTTGCTGGCCCCGCCGTCGCTGGCCTAGGATCGCGCCGCTTGGAGCGATCACAGCGACTCGGACAGGCGGTCTGTTCAGGATGTTTGGGTAATTTTGTTGAACTGCGGGGTTTGGGTTTTACAATGAGCAAGGATTACAAATCGTTGCGTGGGCGGGGCTTGGCTCCGTTAATGTTGGCGGCCGTGGTGTTCGTGCTCTGCCCCAGTTGGCAGGGTTGGACCACCGGACAGGGTGCAGATCCGGCTGGAAGCTTCGGCGGCCAGCAGGGTTTGGACTCCGCGAGGTCGCCGGCCCGTGCGGCCGTCGCGGCGGGTCCGGCCGCGGGCTTGCCGCCGTTTTCGACCGCTGCTGCCGGGGAATTCATGGGATTCTCCAGGCCCGCGAGCGATGGTGGTCAAATAATTACCTTGGTCAATACGTCGCATCCATGGATGGCGGTGTATCATGTAGATGGATCTGGTCAAATCATTTTGAAGGGGTCGCGCCAGCTCAACCAGGATTTCCAATTTCAATACAACGCCGTGGCACCGCTGCCGGAAGAGATCCGGCGGGTCACCGGTCCTTAAGGGCCGCGGCGAGCAGGGAAATCGGAACGGTTGGGGCTAGCAACTGCGACTTACCGCTCGTCTTATCCGATATTGGAGTTGCCATCGGTATGGCTACGAATTACCTGCCTCTCGACGATGCTGCACAGCGACTGGGCGTTTCTCACGAACGGCTGGTCGAGTTGCGTTCTCAGGGTGCGATTCGCGGTTTTCGCGACGGCGCCAGTTGGAAGTTTCCCGAGAGTGAAATCGAGCGGGTGGCCGAAGAAATCGCTGCCGGCGAGCTGGATGCGGGTGATTCGGACGTGGGCGTGGCCGGCGGCGACGATGCGGGCCCCGGCGATTCCGGTTTGGTTTCCGAACCCGAAGTGGGGTCGGCGATCCGCAGCGGCAAGAGCAGCGTGATCGGCGGCGACGATCGAGGCTCGGACGACTTGAGCCTGGCCCCGGAAGACGGGGAAGACGACAGCGATGTCGGGCTGGGCGACGAACCGGTCGGTTCCGAAGGCAGCGACGTCAACCTGGTCGCTCGCGAAGGCGGCGTGGAAGTGGTCTCGCAGGACAGCGACAACCTTTCCCTGGCCGATTCCGGCGAGCTGACGCTGGCGCCCGAAGGCGAAGATTCGGGCATGCTGGATCTGGGCGGCGAACCCAAAGAGGGCAGCACCAATCCGACGCTGCCTCCGGCGGCCGAAGCCGGAGCGGAACCGTCCAGCAAGATTCAAAGCGATCTGTCGCTCGAGGCCGATCCCATGGAAGGCCACACCAGCAGCCTGGAAATGCTGGGCGACGACCTGGAACTGTCCACCTCCAACTCCGATTCACTGTCCGGCACCGGCGCTTCGCACGGTCAGGATGTGCTGAGTGAGCTGGATCTGTTGGCCAGCAGTGGCAGCGGCGATGCGGGCGATCTGATTCAAGGCGACAGCGATCCCTCGCTGATGGGCGGCGGATCCGATCTGGGCCAAGGCGGTTCCGACCTGGGCCAAGGCGGTTCGGGGTTGGAACTGGATGATGCGCTGGACGACGATGACGACCTGGTGATCGCCGACGACGATGACGACGACCTCGTCCTGGGCGGCGCCGGCAGCGATATTTCCATTGCCGGCGACAGCGGAATTAACCTGATGAGTCCCTCCGACAGCGGATTGTCGCTGGAGAGCGAACCGTTGGACCTGGCCGGATCGAGCATTTCCGCACTGGACCTGGGAGCCGAAATCGAAGGCTCCGGCAGCAGCGCCCCGGGCGGACCCGGCAGCGGAGCCAGTGGCAGCGGATCCCTGGTCGACTTCCAAGCCGACGAGGATTTCCAACTGTCCCCCTCGGGAATCGATATCGAAGTCGAAGAAGACAGTAATTCTCAGGTCATCGAAGTCGAAGACTCCAACGCCTTTGGCAGCGGCATCGATCTGGCCGGCGTCGGGGTTTCCCCCGGCGAAGGCGGCCTTGGAGGCGACCCGTTTGGTGACGAGGTCGTGGCCGAAGGGGTGGTCGCCGGGGAAGGCATCCCCGAGGACCAGGTGGCCGTCGATCCCATGGCCGCCCCGCAAACCGAACCGGTGGCCTTGCGTCCGACCTACGAAGTCCCGTATTCCACACTCAGTGTGATTTCGTTACTGGGGATCCTGTTGGTGATGAGCCTGGGCGGGATGCTGGTGACGGATCTGATGCGAAACCTGTGGAGTTACAACGAGTTGTCCTCGCCGGTCAGCAGCTTGACCGATGCCTTGATCGGCATGTTCGGTCTGGGACCCTGATTCGCCCTAGTTCCCGCTCGTGGGGCTCGCGGATTCCCAAAGCTTAATGGTGATGGGCCGCCCGAATCGACCGACCGAGGACGCGGCTGCAATGGAGGTGCAAGGTGTATCCGTTCCCGGCGATTCAATACGGTTTGCTAGCTATCGTTTTGCTAGTTGGTTCGCCGGGATGCGCACTGTTTGGCACGAATAAACTGGAACAATGCCGCAGTGAGTCCGAGCGGTTGTTGAGCGATTTCCGTCAGCAGCGGGACCGGGCCGACGCCTTGGCCGAAGAGAACCGGCAGATCCAGGGACGGCTGGCGGAATTGGAACGGAAACTGGCTGCGGTCGAGGGCGATCGGCGGCTGGCCACCCGTCCGGAACACGCTGGATCTGGGAAACCTGCAAAGCCCACCGAAAACCCCGCGGCGACCGGACCCCGTTCGCGTGTCACCCCGCCGCCACCGGCCCATGTCCGTCAACCGAGCGATGGACAAGCGTTGCTCGGAGGCCTGCCGCAGGCCGCTCCGGCGCAGGCCGCTCCGCCGGCGGTACCGGTCGCTGTGCCGTCGACCGAGCCGCTCAAACCGCTGCCCGATCCCTGGCGCCGCGCGGCTCGAAATTAATTTCGGCCGATCTTTCCGGCCGCGGCTTTCGTACGGCTTTCACGTCATCGCCCGTGCTGTGTGAATCGGACCTGTCCGATTGTTGCACGGTACAGATTGTTGCACGGTACAGAAGCACACGATGCGGCAAGCGGATCGATGCGGCATGCCGACGCACCCCCAAACTCTCGGGGTACGCTGGCGGGGGGACATCCGCTTATACTTAACGACAGATCCAACACCCACCTTGGCTTTCTAGCCACAACCCATCCACTGGCCCTTCGCGGCAGTGTGCTCATGAAGAAACATTATTGCGGCATGGCAGCGAAATGGGCTGTGTGCCTCTCCGCGGCCGGTGCTTTGGTGATTTTGTCCGGTTGCAGCGATCCCGAACCGGTGCGCGTTTACACGATCGACCGCCGCGTTCCGGAGGAACTGCAAAGCACCAATCGGATGCTCGGCGCGATCATTCCGCAAGACGGTGCCAATTGGTTCGTCAAACTAACTGGTCCGGAGACGGCGGTTGATTCGGTGGCCGAAGACGTCCGCCAGTTCGTCGCGGATCTACAGTTCGAAGACGGCCAACCGGTGCTCGAGTGGCCCGACACTTGGCAGCAGGTTTCGCCTGGTGATGGCCCGTTCGCCCCCTTTGCCAAAGCCTTGATCGATGCCGAAGAAAACCAGCTCGCCCTGACCCTCTCGCGGCTGGGCCGCAGGGCGGACTGGGATGCCGACGTCAATGCCAACGTGAACCGCTGGCGCCAGCAGATGGGCCTGGAGCCGCTGGAAACCCGCTGGGCCGGCGCCGAACCGCTGGACGAAACCGCTGGCGATGACCCGACCACCCTGTGGGTCGACTTGGTGGCCGAAGGCGATGGCGGCGGCGGCGGGCGCATGACCCCACCGATGTTCCGGCCGTCGCAGATGGCCGGCGCGGGCCGCGGCGGCGACACGGCCGCTTCGGGCGGCGATGCGGACCCGCACGCCTCGATGGTTCCCGCCCCGGAAGCCGCTGAATCCGCTGCCGGCGAGGAGTTGCAGTATGACGTTCCCGAGGGCTGGACCGAGGGGCGACGGGGCGGCATGCGGCTGGCCACGCTGCACGCCGGCGAAGGAGACGAGGCCGTGGAGGTGACGTTTATCCGTGCCGGCGGCGATCTGCGCAGCAACGTCCAGATGTGGGCCGGCCAAGTGGCCGGCGACGCGGCCGACGCCGCCATGGTCGATGCGGTCATGGAATCGGTCGACGAGACGACCGTGGCCGGACAGCCTGCGCGGCGAATGGTGATCACACCGCCCGATTCGGCGGAGTCGACGGATGACAAACCGGCGGAGGCCATCGATGTGGTGGTCGTCGAACCGGACGCCCCGCGGCCGCTGTTTATTAAGATGAAAGGACCGGCCGAGGCGGTCGCCAAGCAGCACGACGCGATGACCCAATTGCTCGAGTCCGTACAGTTAACCAGTCCCGAGTAGTGGCATAGGCTTCCAGCCTGTGAAAGTAGCAGTGGCATAGGCTTCCAGCCTGTGAAAACAAAAAAGCCTAACCCACGGCATTCACAGGCTAGAAGCCTATGCCACAACCACAACCACAACCACAACCACAGCCGACCAACCCGCACACGAAGCTCTTTTGAAGGAGCCGTCTAGATGGCCACGATCACCCCCGTTCCCGAGCGTCTCGATGATCGAGCGACGACCGCCACGAGCCCGGTGGAGGCCGAACAAGGAGGCATGCAGTGGGTGATGGCGGGACTGCGGCTGCTGGGTTCGTTGAAGTGGACCATTGCGCTGTTCGCGATGTCGTTGGTCGTGATCATGGCCGGTACGCTGGCGCAGGAAGCGCTGAACATGGAGCAGGTCAAGCAGCGGTACTTCACCAGCTGGATCGCTCGGCTGCACCTCGACGATTTCATTCCGCAGGTCTTTTATCCGCACACGCCGTTTCATTTTTGGGTGCCGTTTCCCGGCGGTGCGTTGATCGGCACGCTGCTGTTGGTGAACCTGCTGGCGGCCAAGATCACGCGCTTTCATGCCCGGGCTCGGGGCGGCCGCTTGGCCGCGGGTTTGGCCGCCTTGGGCGTTGGCTTGGTCCTGATGTTGGCGGTGATCTTTACCGGCAGCAGCAGCGAAGGCGTGCAGGGCGAGCCACCGGTCAGTTACGCAACGCTCTGGGCTTGGCTGTGCGGCGGTGTCGCTGTGGGCTGGCTGGGGCTATTGGCCACGGCGACGACGACCGACAGTAAACGCCTGCGGATCGGATCGATCGTGGCCCTGGTCGGCGTGGGAGTCCTGTTGATCGGCATGCTCAGCGGCGTGGCGACGCTCAGCGATCCCGGGCTGCGAATCATGTGGCAATTGACCAAGGGCAGCGGGGTCGCGTTGATCCTGATGTGGGGTTGTCATCTGATCTTCGGCAAACAAGGCGGCAACGTGCTGCTGCACTTCGGCGTGGCCCTGCTGATGATCGGCCAGTTCGCTTACGGCGACCGCCAGCTGGAACAGAAGCTGAATCTGGCCGAAGGCGACATCTCCAACACCGCCATCAACATGGCCAATACCGAGCTGGCCTTCATCGACGACAGCGACCCCGACCAACGGAAGGTGATCGCCGTTCCGGTCTCGCGTCTGCAGGCGGCGGCAGCCGATGGCAGCGTGATCTCGGATCCGGCCGTGCCGTTTGACATCCGCGTCGACCAGTACATGGTCAATTCGACCCTGATCGATGCCAAGAATGCGGAGACGAACCCGGCGACGACCGGACTGGGGCGGGAACTGGCGGTGACCGAGGCTCGGATGGAAGGCGGTGCGTCGGGCAAGACCAACGTGGCTTCGGCCTACGTGGAACTGCTGGCCAAGGACACCGGCGACTCGCTGGGCACGTTCCTGGTGACGCAGTATGTCAACGATGCGAACAACTTGTTCTTCACGCCCAACCCGGACGAATTTGAAGAGGTCACGGCGGGCGACACCACCTACAGCATGGGGTTGCGCTTCCAGCGGATTGAGAAGCCGTACTGGGTCAAACTGTTGGATGTGCGCCGCGATGATTACGCCGGCGTCAACAAAGCCCAATCGTTCTCGTCGGTGATCCGCTTGTTCGATCCCGAAAATAGCGAGATTCGCAAAGAGCGAATTTGGATGAACAACCCGCTGCGTTATCGCGGCGAGACGTTTTATCAAGCCAACCATGTGCCGGTTCCCGGCGGCAAGGAGATCACCGGCCTGCAAGTCGTGCAGAACAGCGGTTGGTTGATTCCCTACTTGGCCTGTTCGATCACCGGCGTAGGAATGCTGTTTCACTTCGTCGGCTCGCTTCGCCGCTACACCTCGCGTCGTGATCGCGAGCTCAGCCGCCGCAGCGGGATGCGCAGCGAGCGTTTCTTCCCCAAAGCCATCGCCGCGGGCGTGGTGTTCGTGGGCTTGATCGTGACGATGAAACTGGTGCCATGGTCGGCGGTGGCCATGGCGATGAACCCCGAGCAACGCACCGAAAGCCGCGACCTGTACCGGGCCGGCGAGATTCCGGTTCAGTTCGGCGGCCGCTTGATGCCGCTGGACGCCTACGCGCGGATCACCCTCAAGACGCTCAGCAGCAAAGAGTCGATTCCGCTGACCGAAGCCGATCCGGAATTGATCAATCGGTTTGCGATGGAAAAGGTTTCTCCGTCGGACCTCCAGCGGTATCGCGACCCGCCGTTTTCGCCCAAGCGGATGCCGGCGCTCGAGTGGTTGATGGAAGTCGCCGCGGATACCGACGAGATCTACGACCTGCCGATGATCCGTATCGATGCGGCCGAGGTATTGGCGGAAGTGGGGATCGACCGGCGGCGAAAATCCAAACTGTATTCCTTGAGCGAGCTGCAGGATGCCAGCGCCCGGGTGCGGCAGTTGGCCACCGAAGCCAGTGAGAAAGACTCGGCCCAGTTGTCTTTCAAAGAACGCAAGCTGATCGAGCTGGCGTCGCGGCTGCATCTGTACGACGTGGTTTCAGTCGCCATGCAGATGCCGCGTCCGCGGCGGGTGCCTGATCAGGTGCTGCTGCAGATGCTGCCCGAGGGCGTGAAGCCGGAGGACATCACCGACGAGCTGCGGCAGATGGCTGCTTTTGAAGATTTGCAGCGGCGGATGCGCTTGATCGCCGAAGTCGATTCGCCGGGATTAATTCCTCCGCAGGGGCAGACCGAATTGCCGCCGACCGAACGCGACCGTTGGTTGCCGCTGTCGGCCGCTTATTTCGAATCGATCAAGGATACGATTCGCAATCCGGAAGCCAAGGATCCAACCAGCGGTTTCCAGGCTCTGGTCACGGCGTATCAGGACATGGATCCGGCGGACTTCAATCAGGCCATCGACCAACACATGGACTTGATCCAGCCTCGGATTGCGGAAGGTGAGATCGGTTGGAATCTGGCCGTGGAACGCTGGATGGAAGCCGCTTGGCCCTCGGGCACCGCGATGATCCTGTACATGATCGTGCTGGTGCTGTCGCTGGTCTATCTGATGACGGGGGTGGAAAGCCTGCGCGTGACGGCCTGGGTGATGTTGCTGGGGATCGTCGTTGTTCACACCGCGACGCTGATCGCCCGGATCATCGTGACCGAGCGTCCGCCGGTAATCAATCTTTATTCTTCGGCCGTTTTTATCGGCTGGGGGGCGGTGCTGCACGGCATCGTGATCGAGTTCCTGTCGCGCAAAGGCATCGGCAACCTCGTGGCTTCGGCCGCCGGCAGCATCACCCTGATGATCGCCTGGAAGGGGCTCAGCAACGAAGACACGATGCCGGTGCTGCAGGCGGTTCTCGACACCCAGTTCTGGTTGGGCACGCATGTGACCACCGTGACGCTGGGGTATACAGCGACGTTCGTAGCCGGTTTGCTGGGCATCAAGCACTTGGTGCAGTCCTGGCTGGGGGCCAGTGAAGAGAGCCGCCGCGACAGTTATCGGATGATGTACGGGGCGACCTGTTTCGGGATCCTGTTCAGCTTCATCGGCACGGTGTTGGGCGGTCTTTGGGCCGACGACAGCTGGGGCCGCTTCTGGGGTTGGGACCCCAAAGAAAACGGCGCGTTGTTGATCGTGATCTGGAACGCCCTGATGTTGCACGCTCGCTGGGACCGCATGGTCGGTCCGCGTGGTTTCGCGATGTTGGCGGTGGGCGGCAACATCATCACGGCGTGGAGCTGGTTCGGAACGAACCAGTTGGGTTTCGGCTTGCACAGCTACGGCTTTACCAGCGGCACGCTGATGTGGCTGGGATTGTTCGTAGGAAGCCAGTTGTTGGTCATCGCCCTGGCCGCGGTTTGGCCCGCCGCCAAACCGCTGGACGTCCCCAAGCCCGGCTGGGCTACTCGCGACGGAGGCTGATCCGAGGCACCGCCGGCAGGGTGCCTTCGGGCAGCGGTCGCTCCGGCGGCACCAGCATCTGGCCCAGCGCGGCGGTCTGCTGGGAGTAGGGCACCAGGGCCGCATGCTGGGGCGCCAGGGCGGCGACCAGGTTCGTCGCCCACATGGGTTGATCTTCGCGGCAGACCGCCAAGGGCGCGGACACGGTCGACAGCACCACGCCCGGCGGCAAGGCTTCGTAGCCGCGGTGGTTTCGGCAGTTGCCGCGAAGCGTCATCTTGGCTCCCAAGACTTCAAATCGCATCGCCAACAGGTCGTACCACAGGCTGTTCTCGTCGCCGGTCTCGGCCACGGCGGCGATTCCCAGATGCTGTTCGGCGGCGGTCAACAAGCCGGTGCCCAGATAACCTTCCTGGGCCACCAGCGATCCCGAGATGTCGGCTGCGCGGCCGGGCTGGATCTTGCAGGTCACCAGGTGCACGCTGGCTCGGCCGGTCAGTTTATGCGGCAGCCCGTCGAAGACTTCGCTCAGATCGATGTCCGTAAATTTTGCGCCGGCCAGGTCGACCGACCAGCCGTCGGAGGCCAGCTTCCAACGCAGCGAACCATTGAATTCGGCGTCCGGGCCCAGTTTCTGAAGGGCTGGCAGGTAGCCGGCCAACGCAGAGCAGGGCAGGGGAATGCCGCCGGTGTACAGCTGCCAGCGGGTTTCCGGCAGCGAACCGCTGCGGTTGCGGACCACCGACACGGTGGCTTTGGTGTCGGTTTCGCGGCCCGCCGGCAGGAACTCCAGGTCCGCTTCGATGTTCTTGCCGCGCGGCGTCACCCGGGCGACCGTGTCTCGCAGCGTCACGCCGCCGGTTTTGCTGTGCAGCGTCAGGTCGTCCGCGGCGATCACCATCGGTTGGCTGGTCAGGGCGGGCTGGCACAGGAAGCGGTCGTGAATGATCTGCCAGGCGTGCTGCAGCTGGGCCGATTGCAGTTCGGGTTGATGGACACGCAGGATGCGTTTGTCGTCCAGCTCGGCAAAACTGGCCAGCCGCACGCGGCCGACTTCCGCGCCCGTCTCGTTTTCGCGGATCACCACGCCTCGCAGCCGGAGCACCGAGGGCGCCGGACGCTCGAAGTCCGCGATCTCCACGCGCAGCCCCAGCTCGTCGGTCAGGCGGGCTTCCAGCTGGGCCAGTTGATAGCGGTAGTACCACGGCGTCCAGGAGACCGCGATCACCGACAGGACCAACATCGTGGGCAGCGCGCACAGGCAAACGAATGCCAATCGGCAGAGCGCTTTCTGTGTGCGTTCGTGCATTCCCATCCCTGACTGGTTTGCTGCGGTACGGCCGGCGCTCCTGTATCCCAAAAAGCCGCCGCGACGGGTAGAGCGAAAAACCCTTGCAGACGTTTCGCAGGGAAATCGTTATCGTAAGCAGCCCCGTTGGGCCGTAGCGGAAGTCGCCAGACTTTGGACCTTCACTGCTAGCATTCATTCATCGCACACCTATCACCCTCCACCTACACGTCCGGACCATCGACTTGCTGACTCGCCACTGGTTTTTGATCGCTTTGGCCGCCGCGCTTTCGCTGGGGTTTGCGGCGGCCGAGCCGCTCTCGCCGTTGGCCGGTTCGGAGGCGTTTCGTTATGGCGTGGTTGCCGTCGTGCTGCTGCTGATGGGGCTGCCGCTGCATCCCGAATCGATGATTCGCAGCCTTCGCAAGCCGGTGGCGTGGATTCTGGCCGTGGTGATCAATGTTGCCGTCGTGCCGTTATTGGCTTGGGCGGCCTCCGCGGGGCTGAGCACGGAATTGGCTGGCGGTTTGATCGTCGCGAGCGTGGTCCCGTGCACCCTGGCTTCGGCGTCGGTGTGGACGCGAAAAGCCGGCGGCGACGATTCGGTGGCGATGATGGTGACCGTCGTGACGAACCTGGCCTGTTTTGTGGTCGCCCCGCTGTGGTTGGTCATGTTGTTGGGCCAGCGGGTGGAGATCGATTTAAGCGACCAAGTGGTCAAGCTGGGCCTGTTGGTCGCTCTGCCGCTGGTTCTGGCCCAGGTGCTGCGGCGACTGGGGGCAGCGGTCTGGGCCGACGGGCACCGACGGTCGCTGGCCTTGGGGGCCCAGGTTGGGATCCTGGTGATGGTCGTGGTCGGAGCCAGTCAGGGCGGCCAACGGTTGGCGGCGTCGGATACTGGCAGCGGCGGCGGAGCGGACTGGTTGTGGATGGTCGTCGCGGTCGTGGCCGTGCATCTGGTGGCGATGGTAATGGGTATAGCGTCGGCACGGCTGGGCGGACTGGGGCGTCCGCAGCAAATTGCCGTCGGGATCGCCGGCAGCCAGAAAACGTTGATGGTCGGCCTGCAGTTGGCCCTGGACTGCGGGGTCAGCATGCTGCCGATGATCGTCTATCACGTCGGCCAGTTATTGCTCGACACCGTCATCGCCCAGCGTTGGGCGGCAAAAACCCCCAACCCCAAAACGGCGGAGTTCGGACAAGAAGAAGCCGTGAGCGAGCAAGGCTGAGTTTCGTACTCGTACTCGTACTCGTACTCGTACTCCTACTCGTACTCCTACTCCTACTCGTGCTCGTGCTCGTGCTCGTGCTCGTGCTCGTAATCGACCTACCGCCTTGGCCCCTCCCCGTCGGGCTGAAGTCGAGCACCGCTTCGCTGAGCACGAGCACCGCTTCGCTGAGCACGAGCACCGCTTCGCTGAGCACGAGCACCGCTTCGCTGAGCACGAGCACCGCTTCGCTGAGCACGAGCACCGCTTCGCTGAGCACCGCTTCGCTGAGCACCGCTGCGCTGAGCACCGCTGCGCTGAGCACCGCTGCGCTGAGTACGAGCACAATCACGAGCACCGCTGCGCTGGCGTTAGGCTCCCAGGATTGCCGCCACGCAGCCGGCTCCGACCAATAGGTGCAGCGGCATTCCCAGCACGCCCAGCACGATCCCGATCCAGGCGTGTACATGGCCGCGGATGATCGGATTTTGCCGCCGCGCTTTCAGGCCCAGAATTCCCAACCAGATCGAAGCGACGCCCAGCGGCAAGCCGATAGCAGGAAACAGGGAGAAGATCCCGAGGTAATAGGCCGTCAGGGCCTTGGGGTTTTTGTAGGGGATCACCCCGCCGGTGGCGTCACTTTGGGTTTGGTAATTCGCTGCGGCGGCCGGGGGTGTCGCCGGGCTCGTGTAGGGGCTCGACGCAGGATCGGGATCGGACATAACGGGTGTCCCTAAAACGAATTCGGGAAAAAGGAAAAGCCGGTGCCCTTGCTAATTTGGGGGCATCGATCATACCATTAGGCAGTGCTGGTAGGGAGCCAAGGCTTGAGAAAGCGGGATTCCCGCTCCAGCGATATTCATTCACCGCCATGCATCGATCCTGCTGTATCGTCCAGCCCGGTCTTCGATGCCCCAGAGGTAAGCGTTATGAAAGCAGACATTCACCCCAACTATCAAGAAACGACCGTGACCTGTGGTTGCGGCAACACGTTTCAGACCCGCAGCGTTCGCCCCGAGCTGAAGATCGACATTTGCAGCGAATGTCATCCGTTCTACACCGGCAAGCTGAAGTACGTCGACACCGCGGGCCGGATCGACAAGTTCCAGAAGAAATTCGCTGCCGGGACGTACGGGAGCCTGCAGAAGGGCAAAAAGAAGAAGAAGGGCTAGCTACGCTTCTGGTTCGGACATCGACAAGCCGCCGCGGATCCTTGCTTGACAAGGCCGTAGCGGCTTTTTCTGTACCTGCTTCTCGGTGACCCCCGCCGCGCTACCGCCCTCTGTGATGCACCCCCTATGTCGAACTCGATTCGCGACACCCTGGAAGAAAAACTGAACCGCTTTCTCGAGCTGGAAGCCGCGATGGCGGACCCGGACGTGCAAGCCGACGGATCGCGGATGAGCGCCGTGGCTCGTGAGCACGGTGGACTGGCCAAAATGGCCAATACCTACCGCGAGTTCAAACGCCTGTCCGACGAGATCCAGGAGTGCCAGGAGATGGCCGCCGCGGCCGAGGATCACGAGGAGCGGGAGATGGCCGAAACCGAAATGGCCCAGCTCCGCAAGGATCGCGAACGGTTGTGGGAAGAGTTGCTGGCCATGACCGTCGGCGGCGAGGACAGCCACCGCACACGCTGTGTGATGGAAATCCGCGCCGGCACCGGAGGCGAGGAAGCCGCGCTGTTCGCCCGCGACCTGTTCGAGATGTACCGCAAGCACGCCGAAACCAAAGGCTGGAAGACGGAGATCATGGACGCCAGCGCCTCGGACATGGGCGGCTTTAAAGACGTCACCATGACGATCGAAGGCGAAGGGGTGTATCGCGATCTACAGTACGAGAGCGGCGGGCACCGCGTCCAACGCGTTCCCGAAACCGAAACCCAGGGGCGCATCCATACCTCCGCGGCGACCGTCGCGGTGATGCCCGAACCCGAAGACGTCGAAGTGGCCCTGAAATCCGAAGATTACCGGATCGACAAATTCGGTGCCTCCGGACCCGGCGGCCAACACGTCAACAAGACCGAGTCGGCGATTCGTTTGACGCACCACGAAACGGGCATCGTCGTGCAGTGTCAGGACGAGAAGAGCCAGCACAAGAATCTGGCCAAGGCACTCCGCGTGTTGAAGGCGCGGATCTACGAGAAGAAACGCGAAGAGGAAGAGAGCAAGCGAGCCGAAGCACGCCGCGGATTGGTCGGTTCGGGCGATCGCAGCCAACGCATCCGCACCTATAACTTCCCTCAGAATCGCTTGACCGACCACCGCATCAACCTAACGATCTATAAACTGGATCAGATCATCGCCGGCGACGTCACGCCGGTCACCGAAGCGTTGATCGAATACGATCGCGATCAACTGCGCAGCGAAATGGAAGAATAAACGCCATGTCGACGGAGCAGACGAAAAGAGCCGAACCCTGGACGGTGTTGCGGCTGTTGACGTGGACCACCGACTTCTTCAAACAACGCGGCAGCGATACGGCGCGGCTGGATGCGGAAATCTTGTTGGCCGAAGCTCGGGGCTGTAGCCGGATCGAACTGTATACGGCCTTCGATACGGAACTGACCGACGAGGCCCGCGTGGCGTTTCGCGAAATGGTCCGCCGCCGCGGCGAAGGCATGCCCGTGGCCTATCTGGTCGGCTACAAAGAGTTCTACTCGTTGAAGCTGCGCGTCGATCCCAGCGTCCTGATCCCGCGGCCCGAAACCGAGCACTTGGTTATCGAAGCGCTGGACCGGGCGAAAGAAATCGAAGATGACCGCCCGGTGCGGATCTTGGATGTCGGAACCGGCAGCGGCGCGATCGCAATCGCGATCGCGAAGAATCTGCCTCGCGCCGAAGTGACGGCGATCGACCGCAGCGAAGCGGCTCTGGAGATCGCCCGCTACAACGTCACGCAGCACGAGCTGGACGATCGCGTCGACGTCCGCAGTGGCGATCTGCTCGATGGTATCGAAGCCGACGGATCGTGGGATCTGGTGTGCAGCAATCCGCCCTATGTCGCCCAAGCCGAGTACGATGCGCTGGAGGCGGAAGTCCGCGAGCAGGAACCGCGAGAGGCCCTGTTGGCCGGACCGCAGGGCACCGAAGTCATCGAGCGACTGGTGCCGCAGGCCGCCGCGCGGCTACGCCCGGGCGGCTACCTGATGGTCGAGCTGAGCCCGATGATCGCCGAGGCGTGTGCGGCGATCGTCAAAGCCAGCGACGCCTACGACGCCGCTTCGGTACGCCTGGTCAAAGACCTGGCCGGCCACCAACGCATCCTCGTCGCCCGCCGCAAGTGAGCCGATTGCTAACCACAATCCGTAGCCGAAGTCGCCAGGCTTTGGGAGGCAGCCACGCAGCCACGCCAGTGGCGACATGTGGTAGCCCCAGGCGCGAGCCTGGGGTGCCGCTCGTGCAGCGGCGATAGGCGATCTTTTCTCCCCTCTCCCCCGCGGCGCCGCGAGCGTCAGCGAGTGAAGCAGTGGTGGGAGAGGGGAGAAACCGATTCTACTCGTGCATAGATTCCGTTAGAGCCGGCAAATCTCAAATCTCAAATCTCCTGACTCTGGCGGAATCTATGTAGGGCGTGCGAAGCTCGGAGGGCAGCAGCCACGCCAGTGGCGACATGTGGTAGCCCCAGGCGCGAGCCTGGGGTGCCGTCTTGCATAGATTCCGTTAGAGCCGGCAAATCTCAAATCTCCTGACTCTGGCGGAATCTATGTGGGGCGTGCGAAGCTCGGAGGGCAGCAGCCACGGAGTGGCGACATGTGGTAGCCCCAGGCGCGAGCCTGGGGTGCCGCCCCCCACACCCGTGCGCCAGTCCCAGAGGGACGGCATGAAATCTGATGCGATCCTTCATGTCGCCCTTCCAGGGCTTTTGTTCGTGGTGTTTACGTTTCCCCAGGCTCGCGCCTGGGGCTACCACATGCCATCGCTCCGCGATTCGAGAACGTTCGTTCCCGTAAATAGATTCCGTTAGAGCCGGCAAATCTCAAATCTCAAATCTCAAATCTCAGATCGCCGAGCACGAGCACGATTCAAACTCGCCACTCGCTACCTCCAAACTCTGGCGAATTCGCTAGCGGCCCTTTTCCGCTTACAGCGCTTTGTCGCTGATGTCTTTGCGGCACCAGGCGCCGGGCCAGCGGATCTCGCGGACCGCCTTGTAGGCTTGCAGCTTGGCGGCGCTGATGCTGTTGCCGATCGCCGTAACGCCCAGCACGCGTCCGCCGCTGTTGATGACTTTGCCGCCCACCTGTTGGGTGCCGGCGTGAAACACTTTCACCTCGGGCAACTCGGCCGCTCGTTCCAGGCCCTTGATCTCGCGGCCTTTCTCGTAGTCGCCCGGATAGCCTTCGCTGGCCATCACCACGCAGATGCTCGGCCGTTCGTCCCAGCCGGGCGGTTCGACTTCGCCCAGTCGTCCCTCGGTGACCGCTTCGATGATTTCCAGCAGGTCGCCCTGCATCCGCATCAGCAGCGGTTGGCATTCGGGGTCGCCGAACCGCACGTTGAATTCCAGCACCTTGGGGCCGGCCGAGGTCAGCATCAGGCCGGCGTACAGCACGCCGCGGAACGGCCGCCGCGAACGCTTCATCGCGTGCACGACCGGGACCAGAATGTCGCGTTCGACCTTGGCCATCATTTCGGCATCGACCAGCGGCGTGGGGCAGTACGCACCCATGCCGCCGGTGTTGGGACCGGTGTCGCCGTCGTAGGCCGGTTTGTGGTCCTGGGCGGCCGGCAGCGTGAGGATGGTTTCGCCGTCGGTGATCGCCAGCACGCTGGCCTCTTGGCCTTCCAGTCGCTCTTCGATGATCAGGGTATTGCCGGCTTCGCCGAATTCTCGCACGCCCGCGATCCGATTGATCGCGTCGAGCGCTTCGCTGCGCGTCGCGCAGACGATAACGCCTTTGCCGGCGGCCAGCCCATCGGCTTTGACGACCACCGGAACGGCTTGGTTGGCATCGGGGTAGCGGTCTTTGATGAAGCGTGAGGCGTCCGAGGCGGTGCGGAAGGTCTGGTAGTCGGCCGTGGGGATGTTGGCGCTGCGCAGCAGGTTCTTGCAAAACACCTTGCTGCCTTCCAGTTCCGCGGCGGCGGCCGAGGGGCCGAAGGCGCGGATCCCGGCCGCCTGCAGGTCGTCGACCAGTCCGGCTACCAGCGGGGCTTCGGGGCCGACAACGACCAGGTCGACCTGGTTTTCTTTGACAAAACGCAGGATGCCTTCTTTGTCGGAGGCCTCGATCGGGACATTGGTTGCGTCGACGGCCGTGCCGGCGTTACCGGGCGCGACGAAGACCTTGGCCGCTCGGGGACTGGCGGCGATTTTCCATGCCAAGGCGTGTTCGCGGCCTCCGTTGCCCACGATCAGAACGGTCTTGCCGGGGGCGTCGTTGGCGGTGGAAGCGGCGGCGGATGACGGCGATGCGGTGTCTTGTGGCATGTCCCCAAGATTCCTGGTTGAATCAAGTTTTCCGAGTAAAAAACGGGCGCGGCGGTGCTGGCTGCATCCTACGGGAAAGCGGGCTCGGCGAATAGCAGCACCAGGCCATCGCGGGTGGCTCCGGCCCGGTCGCTAGACCCATCGTGTGGAGTTAATTCGCGGTGATGTGGGGTTAAGGGCTGGTAATTGCCCGGCGAGCCGCTATAATGCTACGTAGACCCCACCGACCGGTATTGTCTGCGAGCCCTCATAAAACCCCACCTCTGGGCTCGCATGCTGGTCTGATTCAGCTAGTTTTTGTTTATGGAGGCGACGGCCGAGAACCTTCTTCTCGGCCGTCGCTTTTCCTTTGGGTACAATGCGATTAGTGTTGTGCGTGTCGCTGCTGAACTTCGTCGACCGTTGTCGATTTCGCAGATCAACATCCCACCTTCACCTGTTAACCTGAGGAGCGATGCTCATGCGTCGATTTTTGCTTTCTACTGCCTGCCTGTTCGCCGCGGCGAATGTCTACGGTGGCGATCTGAAAATGCAGTTCGTTTTCGATGGTGACGTTCCCGCCCCGGCCCCGATCGACGTCAACCGCGATACGGCCTTCTGCGGCAAGCACGACCTGACCGACGAGTCGTTGGTCGTCAATCCCAAGAACAAAGGCATCAAGAACGTCGTCGTTTACGTCTACACCGGCCGCGGCGGCAGCGATCTGCCGGATTCGCCCGAGAAAAACGACACGCACGAGCTGGCCAATGAAGACTGCCGCTTCGAGCCCCGCGTGGTGCTGACGCAGGTCGGCGACACGTTGAAGGTGACCAACCCCGATCCGGTCGGACACAACGCAAATCTGAATTTCCTGAAGAACGACGCCAAGAACCTGATGATCCCGGCGTCGCAGGAGAAAGACGTCGAGCTGGAAGAGAGCGAGCCGGCGCCGATTCCCGTCGAGTGCAACATCCACCCCTGGATGAGGGCCTATGTAGTCGTCTTGGACCACCCCTACGCAGCGGTCAGCGACGAAGATGGCAACCTGACCATCAAAGGCCTGCCCAACGAGGAACTGACGTTCCGCGTCTGGATGGAAGCCGCCGATGGAGCCCTCAGCGAAGTCGAAGTCGACGGCAAGACCCAAGAATGGAAACGCAACCGCTTTGAAGTCGATATCAAAGACGGCGTCAACGACCTGGGCGTCGTGAAAATCAAGCCCGACCAGGTCAAGCTGCCGTAAGCGTCGATCGCCGTAGCTGAACTCGCCAGAGTTTGGGCTCGCCAGAGTTTGGACCGGCCCGGCAAAGAAGATTCATAGCCGAAGTCACACGACTTCGGCTATTTTTATGCGCACATATCAACCTGTTCCGCAGCCGCACTGGTCGTAGCCGAACTCGCCACAGTTTGGACGTTGGAGTGTAGGCTTCAGCCGATTTTGTAAGCCTCCGTCTGCATCGGCTGAAGCCTAGACTCCAGCGCATGCGGAACACTAATGCCGCACTAATCCGGACGAGCCGTCGGAAACCCTATTAGTGGTTGGTTAGTGAAAGTTAGTGTTTGGACATCCTTGCGCCGCGTTGGCCATTGAACGCCGCAGTCACCTGGGCCGTTTGGGCGATCGCCCTGCGGCTGATGGGCGGGAACCGTGGGCTAGCGCCCAATGCCACTTCCTTTGTAGCGGAACGGCGCGAGCCGTCCGGTTTTGCGGTGCGAACCTTCACACACCGGGCGGCTTGCGCCGCTCCGCTAACGCTTCAATCGCAAGCGATGGTGAAAGTAGATGGCATTGGGCTAGCACCCTGCGGCTGATGGACGGGAACCGTGGGCTAGCGCCCTGCGGCTGATGGACGGGAAGCGTGGGCGGGAACCGTGCGACGATTCGTCCTGGGCTTTGCCGTGATTATGGGTTCCCAACTTTGCGGCTCGTCCGCCATGATGGATGGCATGGTAACCCTATCTGTTCAGCCGTTCTCTCGTGCTCGCGTGCCTATCCCCGCTGCGCTGCTGCTGGTCGCCGCCCTCGGTCTTGTCCTGTCCGGTTGCGACTCGACGCCCCCTCGTTTTGCCGGCGACGATGTCCAGCGACTGAAGTGGGAACACCAGAGCGGCCAACCGCTCGATCAGGCTCAGGCGGATATCGAAGACGCGCTCGCGTATCTGTTCGGCACGCCCGATGAACCGCGCGTCCCGCAGCCGCTGCGGCCGCTGGTCGATGCCGACAACCTGGTGCGGGCCGCCGGGCCGGTGTACAGCACCGAAGACGGCAAACACTTTGGTCTGTATCGCGAACACTGTGCGGTTTGCCATGGCCTGGAGGGCAACGGCCGAGGTCCCGCCGCGGGGATGCAGAAACCCTATCCGCGCGACTTCCGGATGGGCGTGTTTAAGTTCAAATCCACGCCCCGCGGCCAGCGACCCACCCGGGATGATTTGATGCGGACGATCGTCGCCGGTGAACCCGGTACGGCGATGCCGACCTTTGCCGCTTCGGTTCCGGAGGAAGATCGCGAAGCCTTGATCGATTACGTGATTTATTTGTCCGTCCGCGGCCAGCTGCAGCGCGAGTTGTTCGCGCTGGCGGCCACCGAATACGATTACGGATCGGACCAGTTGGCGGCCGAAGAGCGGTTGTTCGCAGCCGAAGCGGAACAGCAGGACGCCGAGTTGTTTGCCGAGCAGTTGCAGGTGATCGACGGTCTGTTGGCCGACATCGTCCAGCCCTGGCGGCAAGCGAGTCGGCAAGAAACGCCGGTTCCGCCGGTGCCCGCGTACGTGGGACGAACCGTCAAAGCGGCGGCGGCCGAGCGGCACGCGGCGTCCATCGAGCGAGGCGAAACGCTGTTCCACGGCAATATCGCCAATTGCGTGGGGTGTCACGGACCGGCCGGCAACGGCGAAGCCACCACGCTGGACTTCGACGACTGGACCAAGGACTGGACCACGCGAATTGGGATCACGCCCGACGACGACGAAGCGACCGAGCCGTTTCGCCGGGCCGGAGCCCTGCGGCCGCGGCAGGCGCGCCCGCGAAATCTGCAGCTGGGAGCGTTTCGCGGCGGCAGTGACCCGGACCTGTTGTACCTGCGGATCGTCAACGGGATCGACGGAACGCCGATGCCCGCGGTCCCGCTGGTCGACCAGCCCAGCGGCGCGGGGCTGACGCCGGATCAGGTCTGGGACTTGGTCAATTACGTGCTGTCCCTGTCCGATGCCGATGTGGGAGCCGTGCGAGCCGAGGACGTGCTGGGGCCGGAGCTGCCGCCGATCACTCCGGCGACGGGAGGTTGATGATGGGAGAGCAGGGGTATCGAAGAGTATTTGCCTTGTCGGGATTGGTGTTGGGATTGATCCTGATGTGGTCGTTGGGATTTGGCGGCATGATTCCTGGAGCCATCTTCGGCGCTGCGGGAAGCGTGGCAGGTGGGATTTTGGGCGAGCGATTGGCAGCGAGGCGCACGCGGTGAAACAGCACGAATCGTCGACGTCGGTTACGCCACCGTTCGTTTATCGGCCGTGGCTATTCCGCTGGACCCTGGCCCTGTTGGGTTTGCTGTGGCCGCTGGTCTGGGTGGGGTCGCTGGTAACGACCACCGATGCCGGGATGAGCGTCCCGGACTGGCCCAATACCTATGGCGACAACCTGTTGCTGTACCCGGTGTCGACGTGGCTGTCCGGGCCGTTTGATTTGTTTATCGAACACGGGCATCGCCTGCTGGGGATGTTGGTGGGCGTGGTCGCCATCGCCGTGGTCGTGGTGGCCTTTTACAGCGAACGCCGGCGCTGGGTTCAAACGCTGGCGGTCGCCGGGTTGGTCCTGGTGATCGTCCAGGGTGTGCTGGGCGGCATGCGTGTGGTGCTGAGTGATCGCGTGCTGGCCATGGTTCACGGCTGTACCGCTCCGATCGTCTTCGCCGCCTTTACCGTTCTGGCTGTGGCCACCGGGCGGTGGTGGTGGACCGGCCGCCAGAAGCCGGTGAAGCTGGTCCGTCGGCGGGCGAGCAAGCCAGCGGAAGCCGCCGGCGGAGGCGACGAGTCCGGTTCGGGCGATGCGGCCGCCGTGGTTTCGACCGATCCGCGCGGAGCCACACGGGGCGTGACCGTCACCGCCTTTGCGCTGATCCTGATGGCCTACGTCCAGTTGGTGCTCGGTGCCCAGTTGCGGCACGTCAGCATGGCCGCCCCGCCGCAGCAATTCACGCACACCGTGGCCGCTCACGTCTTGCTAGCTTTCGTGATTTGGGCGGTCTGCGTCGTTTTCTGGGTGCGAATCCGCAAGTGCGGCGAAATGACGCTGTCGCAACCGGCCATGCTGCTGCTAGGATTGGTGTCGATACAGATTTTGCTGGGCTTGTCGACGTGGGTGGTCAATTATGGCTTCCCCATGTTTCAGAACTTCGGCTACACGGCCCGATACTTGGTGCATGCCAAGTCGTTTTGGGGATCGTTCATCGTCTGCGGCCACGTCGCGACCGGTTCGTTGATCCTGGCCATGGCGGTTCTGCTGGCCACGCGGTGCGTCCGCTTGCGGCATCTGGCCCGCACCGCGACGGCCCGCACAGCAATTTCTGGCACTTCCCTCGCACCCATGAGACCTCTGGAACGATGAGCTTGGCTGCTCCGCCATCCCCGGCCCGCGTGACGCGTGCTGTGAACAAAACGACGCCGCCGCCGGCCCAGGCAACCTCCGCTCAGGCGGGCCCCGGGGACGATGCCCGTGCGGACGCTTCGCCGGGGGCCGACAGCGCCGCCGAACCGGCCGAACCGGCCGAACCGGCCGAACGGGCTGGCCTGGTGGATCGCCCCGTGACCGAGCGCGAGCTCACGCGTGCGCTGCAGCTCCGTCGCGACTACCTGGCTCTGACCAAGCCGCGGATCGTGGTCATGGTTTTGGTGACCGCGGCCGTGGCCGCCGTGGCCGCAGCCGGTCGCGAGTTGACCGGCCTGGTGCTGCTGTACACGTTGCTGGGCACCGGACTGGTGGGCGCCAGTGCGGGAGTGATGAATCAGATTTGGGAGCGGCGGATCGACCGCAACATGCGTCGCACGCGAAATCGTCCGCTGCCCGCCGGACGCGTGACCACGGCGGCGGCAGGGCTGTACTGCGCGATCCTGGGCATCGCCGGGACGTGGCTGTTGGCGGCGACCGTGGGCGTGGTGCCGGCCCTGTTCGGCGTGGCCACCTGGTTGACCTACGTGGTGATCTATACGCCGATGAAGACTCGCACCTCCTGGAACACCACCGTCGGCGCGGTGTCCGGAGCGTTGCCGATGATGATCGGTTACACGGCCGCCGGCGGCAGCGCCGCAGCGCTCGAAGGTTGGTTGTTGGTCGCCGTGTTGGTGGCCTGGCAGTACCCGCACTTTATGGCCATCGCCTGGATGTACCGGCGGGAGTACGGCGAAGCGGGATTTATGATGACTCCGGTTGTCGAACCCAGCGGCCGCAGTGCCGCCGCCCAGTCGGTGGTCGGAGCCGTGGCGTTGGTCGGCGTTTTGCTGGCCTTGGTCGCATCGCTCAGCAGCGGAGCGACGGCCCTGGTGCTGGCCGCATTGATGCTGGCGGTCTCCTATGGTTTGGTCCGCGACGCTTGCCGGTTTGCTCGCCAGCGGACCGATGCCGCGGCGCGGCGGATGATGCGCGCTTCGCTGATTCAGTTGCCACTGGCCATGGTGGTCCTGGTGCTCGCCGCCTTGATGGGTTGAGAGATTGCCGAAAGCGCGGCCCGCGCTTGGGCGAGCGTCTCGACCGCTCGCCGGACCGGGCCCGACGGCGGAGCCTGCAACCCCGAGCCGGCCGAATGAATTCCTTTCCCTCCTACCGATGATTTCGCTGTGAACCCCACGACGGAAAGCCTTCCTCATGACGCCGCCGCGGTCGATGCGACCGGTGCCGCGATTCAGGTCAGCGGTGTTCGCCATCGCTATGGCGATCACACGGCACTCGATGGCGTGGACCTGAACGTCGCCAGCGGCCAGATCTACGCCTTGCTGGGACCCAACGGCAGCGGCAAGACCACGCTGTTCCGATTGATTTCGACGCTGATGCCCCTGCAGTCCGGCCGGATCACGGTGGCCGGGGCCGAGGTGTCGGACCCCTTGGACGTTCGCCGGCGGATCGGGATCGTGTTCCAGTCGCCCAGTTTGGACAAGAAACTGACGGTCGACGAGAACGTCGGCTGTCAGGCGGCGCTGTATGGATTGTCCGGCGCGACGCTTCGGCAGCGACGCGACGAGGTGCTCGGGCAATTGGGATTGCTGGACCGCCGCGGTGAATTCTGCGAGCGGCTGTCCGGCGGCCTCAAGCGGCGGGTCGAACTGGCCAAGGGCATGCTGCATCGGCCGCGCGTGTTGTTGTTGGACGAACCCAGCACGGGACTCGACCCGGGTGCTCGCTTGGACCTGTGGGAAGTGCTGCGTTCGATGGCCGGCGAAGGCATGACCATTCTGTTGACCACGCATTTGCTGGAAGAGGCCGAGAAGGCCGATCGCTTGGCGATCCTGCACGAGGGACGCGTCATCGCCGAAGGGGCTCCCGATGCCCTGCAGGCGGAACTGGGCGAAGGCCTGGTGACGGTCGTCTGCGATCCCGATGAGGGGCTCCAGCGGCGGATCAGCCAGCAGTTGGGCGTTGAGTGCCAGCGGATGCAAAACCAGCTGCGCATCCACAGCGACAACCCGGCCGCCTTGGTGCCGCAGTTGGCCGAGTTGTTGGGCACCGCGGCCCGTTCGATTACCGTGGGACGACCGGGCCTGGAAGACGTATTTATCGCAAAGACCGGGCACCGCTTCTGGGCCCCTTCGAGTTCGCAGGAATAACGACAATACACGATGGCGACCACGACTCCCCCTGAACCCGTTTCGACCGCCGCCACGCCGCCATCCCAAGATCGGACGGCCCCCGCGGAGGCTCTCGCGACGTATCGTCCCAGCGGCTGGGCGGCCGCTTGGATGCTGGCCCGCCGCGAGTGGGTGCGTTTCTTCCGGCAGAAAAACCGCGTGGTCGCCGCGATCGTCCAGCCGCTGCTGTTCTGGTTGCTCTTCGGGACCGGACTGCGCGGTTCGTTCGAAGCGGCCGGCGGACAGGACTTTCTGCAGTTCTTCCTGCCCGGCACGGTGGCCCTGATCGTCCTGTTCACGGCTATCTTTGCGACTATCTCCGTGATCGAGGACCGCCGTGAGGGATTCATGCAGGCGGTCCTGGTCGCGCCGGTGGGACGCTGGCCGGTGCTGATCGGCAAAGTCGTCGGCGGCGGAGCCATCGCGTGGGCCCAGGCGGCGATCTTTCTGGCCCTGGTCTACGCCTTCGGGACCGCGCCGCTGACCGCTTCGGTGCTGCCGCTGATGCTGCTGCTGGCGGTGTTGGCGTTGGCGATGTGTGGGCTGGGCATGATCGTGGCCTGGCCGATGGACAGCACCCAAGGGTTTCACGCAATCATGATGCTCGGGCTGATGCCCATGTGGTTGCTCAGTGGCGCCTTCTTTCCGGTGCCCGTCGGCACAGCCGAGGCTCCGCTGGGTTGGGGCCAGGCCGCACTGGGCTGGGTGATGCGAGCCAATCCGTTGACGTACGGTTTGACCGAGATGCGGCATCTGCTGTATCCGTCGGTTGAATTCGCCGCTCAAGGTTTCGCACCCTCGTCGCAAATCAACTGGACGGTCAGCGTACTATTTATGGCAGCGATGTTGGGCATCGCTTGGGTTTTGATGCGAGGCAGCAAGAAAGCGGATTTGGTGGCCTGATGCGTACTGCGATTCACATCGTCATTATTTTGTTGGTCGGTCTCGGGATCGGCTTTGCAATCCGTGGTCTGCGCGGGCCCGTCGAGACCGCTGGTGTGGACGAGGGACCGCTCGAGGTCCCCGCGGGCGAGGATTTTATCGATCCCGATCGGCCGACACGCTTGGAGCCGCCGCCGAAGCCCCAGTTGGAACCGGGCGACGATTGGTTGCAGTCCTTCGAATTCACCGAGCGGGACGGCAGCACGGTCAGCAGCGAGTCGCTGAAGGGCCAGCCCTATGTGGTCAGCTTTTTCTTCACGCTGTGTCCGAGCATTTGCGTGACGCAGAACCAGAAACTGGGTGAGTTGCAGGAGGCGTTCGACGGCCAGGACGTCAAGTTCCTGTCGATCAGCGTCGACCCGGAAAACGACACGCCCGAAAAGCTGCGGGAGTACGCCGCACGGTTTGGTGCCGACCCCGAGCAGTGGCTGTTTCTGACGGCCGATGATCCGATCTATGTCCAGCGAGTGGGCGCGGAGGTGTTTCAGGTGTCCTCGAATCTGCAGCACACCGAACGATTTATTTTGGTGGACGCCGAGGGCGAGATCGATGGTTTGTATCACTGGAACGAACCGCGATCCTTTCGCCGTTTGAAGAAAGACATCGCCGCGATGCTCGAGCAACAACAAGACGCGACGGTAGAAGCCGGCGAGCAGGGCGGGGACGCGGCCTGAGCATGCAGTGGTTAGCCGAAAATTTGCCGCACGCCACGGCGTCGCTGAACGCCACGGCCACGGTCCTGCTGCTGCTCGCCCTGTGGCAGGTCAAACGCGGTAACATCACCGCGCACCGCAACCTGATGCTCACGGCGCTGGCGATGAGCACCGCGTTTCTGGGGCTGTACGTGCTGCACAAGTTCGCGCTGCTGGAAACGACCGGTCAGGCAAATAAATCGTTTCCGCGGGACCCCGAGGTGGCTTCGCGAGGCGCGTTTTTCGTGTACCTGATCGTCTTGATGACGCATATCCCGTTGGCGATCACCGTCCCGGTGCTGGCGATCTGGGCCGCCGTGTTGGGATTGAAAGACCGCCGCGCCGCCCACCGGCGACTGGTCCGCTGGGCCTATCCGATCTGGTTGTACGTTTCGGTCACCGGCGTGATCGTGTATCTGATGCTGTATCAGATCTACGTGTGACGTTCTCCTGAGCCGAACGCGCTAAGCACGTCGCAACATTTGATTCGGCTTTACTCTCCCTCTGGGAGAGTCGGGCTCTTAGGCCCGGAGAGGGTTTTCGTAGGGCCGTCCTCGGGCCTAAGAGCCCGACCCTCCCGCTGCGCGGGAGGGTGTTGTCGCGGGGTTTCACCGAAAGATTCATGCCGACGTGCTTAGCGTCTTGAAGCGTTAGCGGAGCGGCGCAAGCCGCCCGGTGTGTGAAGATTCGCACCGCAAAACCGGACGGCTCGCGCCGTTCCGCTACAAAGGAAGTGGCATTGGGCTAGCGCCTGCGGCTCAGTTCTTGCGGTTCCTCTGGGGTACAATAAACGCTTCCTCTGACTCGCTTCCGGTTTCGCTGTTCGCAATCGGCTGATGAACGCTCCTTCCTACTGCGCTTTCTGTCGGGCGCTGGCCCGTTTGTCGTTGGCCCGTTTGTCGTTGGCCCGTTTGTCGCTGTGCTTGCTCGGGGCCTTGGCAGTCGGCGCGACCGCTCGCGGTGCCGATAACGACGCTCGGGTGTACGAGATCACGCCGGCCCAGCGGCTGAACCTGCGGCAATTGGACCAATTTATTCTTACGGATCAGGCCGAGGCGGCAGTCGATCTGGCCGTCCGCGTTATCGATCAAGCCGACGGCCGCTTGGTGGCTGTCACCGGTCCCAAAGATACGTTGGCCCAGAGCTTTCTGCCCCTGCCGCGGGTCGTGCAAGATCGCTTGCTGGCGGCCGCGGCAGAGCATCCCCAAGTCTTGCGGACGTTTCGCAGCCGATACGATCAAACCGCCGAAACGCAGTTGCAGCGAGTTCGCGAGGCCGACCGCCCCGAATGGACGCCGTGGCTGCATCGCTATCTGGCCAGCAGTCACGGCGATGAGGCTTTGCTGGCGATCGCCGACCGCGCCCTGCAGCAAGGGCAACCCCACCGTGCGATCGCGGTGCTCCGGCGTATCGGTTCGTTTGCGGCCGCCGCTGGTGGCGCGCAGTCGTTGCCCGTGGGCACGTTTCGCGGTTCGCAGATTCCGGGCGGCGCGGTAGGGGCGCGAATGGTGTACGCCTTGCTGCTGGCGGGCGATGCACAGCAGGCCGAACGTTGGTCCGCGTGGGTGACCGAGCGGTTTGGCGACCAAACGGTCGAGCTGGCGGGACGCCGGGGCACCGTGGCGGACCGCCTGCAGTGGCTCGAGCAACAGACGCAATCTTGGCGGCGAGCCGAACCGCCACAGCGCCGGCCGCGGGCGAACCCGAGCTGGCCGCGGTGGGTGCGAGCGACGCCCGCCGGCGAACTGCCGCCGGCGCAAATTCGGCCGCCCGCATCGCCGCCGGGCGAGCTGGCGTTGCCTTCGCCCATCCTGCCGCTGGTCGCCGGCGGCAAGGTATTTCTGAATACCGGCCGCGAGCTGTACGCGGTCGCCCTGGACGATGGGGAGCCCTGGCCGGCGGGGATCGGCTCGCACCCTGTGTTCGTCGCCTACGCACCGGATCGCGATTTCTGGCCGGCCGTGCGGGCGGTGGAGACGATACCGCGGTGGAGTGCAGCCGCCGAGGGACGCTGGCTGGCGGCGCGTTTCGGCAGCCCCATGGTGCCCGGCAACGCGGCCGGTCCCCAGGCAACGCCCAGCCAACTGGTGGTGCTGGACCTAGAGCAGGAAGCGCGACTGCAAACCGGGTATCCGCTGGTCGCCAATCCGGACAGCCGTTTCGCCAGCGTGCCGCTGCTGAGCGAGGGGCGGATGGTGGTTGCCATCGAGCGGATCGATGAGGCGGCCGTATCGACCCATCTGCGATGCGTCGACATCTCCACCGGACAAACGCTCTGGGACAGTCCGCCGCTGGCCATCGCTCCGGTCCGTCGTCAGATCGCTCGAACTCGCGACGTGGCCGTGGCTCTCGATGGCCAGCGTCTGGTCTGTCATGTCGACGGCGTCACGGCCGCCGTGGATCTGAGCGATGGCCGCTTGACTTGGCTGGTTCGTCACGCGACGGCCGAACTGGACGATTCCCCATACCCGCGGCCACGACCTTCGGCGGAGAAGTTCGCGACGGGCTTAACGGTTCACCAGGGGCAAGTGGTCGTTGCTGGTATCGACGTCGACCGAGTGGTTGGTCTGGACGCGGCGGACGGTCGCTTGTCCTGGGCCAGCGAAGCCGGGGTGGGTGACGATGTTTTTCAGGTGCTGGGCGTGGTCGACGGTCATTGGCTGCTGGCCGGACGTCGACTGTACTGGTTCGAGCAACAGCATGGAACTCTGGCCGCGACCTTTCCCGCCGCCGGTACCTCGCAGCTTGGCGGCGGACAGAGTCTACCGGTGGGGCGAGGCCAAGCGGCTCTGGCCGGCGGCCTTGTCTACTGGCCGTCCAGCGACGGTATTCTGGCGATCGATGGCGCGTTGACCAAACCCTCGCCAGCGGTGGACTTGCCCGGTGCTCAGAATGTCCGAGAGCCCACGGCGCCGGCCGTGCCAAGTATCCTAGGACGCGTGGCGCTCGAGCCGCTGGGCTTGGAAGCTGGTAACCTGGCGTCGACCCCGGAGGGTTTGATTAACGTCGGTTCGCGCTATTTGGCGGCGATCGAAACGTCGAGTGGCAGGGGGTTGTAGGCGTTGTCCGCTGGAAGCCTATGCCACATAGTCGCTCGGCTGTCCCAGCCGAGAAGCGGGGTCGGATACGGCTGGAACAGCCGTGCTACTTTCACAGGCTGGAAGCCTATGCCACATAGTCGCTCGGCTGTCCCAGCCGAGAAGCGGGGTCGGATACGGCTGGAACAGCCGTGCTACTTTCACAGGCTGGAAGCCTATGCCACTGTTTAAAAATTCTTGTGATGCGCATTTTGTTGTTTGATATTGATGGGACGCTGATCCATGCCGCAGGCGCTGGGCGGAGGGCGCTGTTGGCAGCGCTACAGGGAGCGTTCGAGGTGCCCGAGCCACGCTGTGAAATTAATTTCAGCGGACAGACCGACGGCTATATCTTCACGCAGGCCTTGTTGCAAAACCGCTTGCCTGCCACCGCCGAGAATCTCCGCCGATTGATCGACCATTACCTGCAGATTCTGCCTCACTGGCTCGAGCAGTGTTCGGGCGTGGTCCTGCCGGGCGTGGTCTCGCTGTTGGGCCGTTTGCAACAGGTTCCGGGGATCCATCTGAGCTGTATGACGGGCAACTTGGCTTCGGCCGCGCGTTTGAAACTTCAGCACTTCGGTCTGTGGGACGGCTACTTCGACGGACCCCACCTGTTTACCGGCGATGACTGTCAGCAGCGTGATCAGATGGCGCGCGCTGCGGCCGCCCGCTTGGCGGCCAGCTTCGAAGGCATCGAACTTGACCTGTGGGTGATCGGCGATACGCCTCGCGACGTCCGCTGTGCTCGGGCGATGGGCGCGCGGGTGCTGGCCTGCTGTACCGGACAACACTCGCGAGACGAAATGGCCGCGTGCCAGCCCGATCACTTGTTCGACGACCTTTCCGATGTGAGCACCATCGCGGACATCCTGTGCGGTGACCGCCACCGCCGCCAACCAGCGCCGCTGGTTGTCACGCCCTGAGCGCTGGTTGTCACGCCCTGAGCGGTCGACCACACTGACATCTATGAATGCAGACAACTCTTCCTCGTCGGACGACGCCCGGACGCTGGACCAACTGGCCGAGGCGCGGGAACGGATCGTCGCTCAATTGCAACGCCGCATCGTGGGCCAGCAAGCGGTTCTGGAGCAGGTGTTGATCGCGTTGTTCTCCGGTGGCCACTGTCTGTTGGTGGGCGTGCCGGGATTGGCCAAGACGCTGTTGGTGCAGAGCCTGGCTCAGGTATTGCAGTTGCAGTTCAGCCGCATTCAGTTCACGCCCGACCTGATGCCCTCGGACATCACCGGTACGGAGGTGATTCAGGAAGACCGGGCGACGGGCGAGCGACAGTTTCGTTTCATTCAAGGCCCGGTCTTCGCCAACATCGTGCTGGCCGACGAGATCAACCGCACCCCGCCCAAGACTCAGGCGGCCTTGCTCGAAGCGATGCAGGAACGGCAGGTGACCGCGGCCGGCCAGCGTCATGCGTTGCCCGATCCGTTCTTCGTACTGGCCACTCAGAACCCGATCGAACAGGAAGGCACCTACCCGCTGCCGGAAGCGCAACTGGACCGGTTCATGTTCGACATTCGGATCGGTTACATGAGCGAGGACGAGGAGCTGGACGTGGTGCTGCGAACCACCGGGCAGAGCGACCCGCCGATCGAACCGGCGCTCTCGGCGGAAGATCTGGAGCGATTCGTGCAGTGCGTCCGGCGGATCGCCGTGGCCCCGCCCGTGGCTCGTTATGCCACGCGGCTGGCGCGGTTGTCGCGTCCGGAAAGTCTGTTCGGTGGTGAGACGAGTGGTGGTTCGTCAGACGCGAGCGCCGGTGCCGGTTCCGCCTCGCCGGACCTGCCGCGACGGTTGGCCGAGGTGGTGGACCGGGTGCGGCGCTTTGTGCAGTGGGGTGCGGGGCCGCGGGGCAGCCAGTACCTGGTGTTGGGCGCGAAAGCTCGAGCCGCCCTGCACGGCCGTCCGATGGTCGAGCGCGAGGACATTCGGGCGGTCGCCAAACCCGTGCTCAGGCATCGGATTCGGTTGAGTTTCGCGGCCCGCGCCGAGAACCTTTCCGCCGACGCGTTGATCGACGAAATGATCGAAGCCCTCGACCACTGCGAGACAAAGGAAACCGATGGATCCGGCTTGGAAAAGGTATTTCGATCCGCCCACGTTGGCTGAACTGGCCGGCGTGGGACTGCGGCGGTCGCAGCTGTACGACGGCGGGACCCTGGCGGGGCTGCACCGCAGCAGCCGGCACGGTCACAGCGTCGAGTTCGCCGAGCATCGTCCCTACACCCCGGGCGACGACCTGCGCAGTGTCGACTGGAAAATCTACGGCCGCACCGATCGCTACTTCCTGCGAAACCGCGAAGACGAAACCACACTGGTCTGCCATCTGTTGCTCGATGCCACGGCCAGCATGGATTTCGACGGCGTCGCCTCGCCGGACACTCGCCCAGGATCCAGCGCAGAAAAATTCCTGTATGCCGCACGTGTGACGGCGTCGATCGGCTTTGTCACGCTGGAAACCCAGGATCAATGCTCGTTGACGATCCTCGGTGGCCACGGCCCAGATGTGCCCCTGGGCGGCGGCCAACCGCAACTGCAAGCCCTGGCCCAGGCGCTCGCGCAGAGCCAACCCGCCGGCGATCAAGCTATCAGCGAACGGGTGGCCGATGCGCTTCCACGGCTGCAGCGCGAGGGCATCGTGGTGTTGGTCAGCGACTTTTGGGACGAGGCCGAGCGGCTGGACAGCGCCGTCCGCTTGGTCCGCGCCGCCGGCCACGATGTGTTGCTGGTGCGCGTCCTGCATGAAGAGGAACGCTCGTTTCCGCTGGGCGGTATGACGCGTTTCGAAGGACTGGAAGGTGAACCCGCGGTCGAGCTGCAGGCCGACGCCTATCGCGAACTCTATCGGCAGGCGCTGGTCGAATCGGAGCAGCAACTGGAACGGCTCAGTCGCCACAGCGGCGCGCATTATTTGTCGATGTCCACCGCCGAGCCGTTGGGCAAGACGCTGGCCGCCGCACTCCACCGGTTCTACGGGTAGGTGCCGCGTGAGCTCGCAGTTTGATCCGTTCTGTTTGTTCGCTTTCGGGCCGTTTGTCAGCGGAGCGATGCTGTGGTGGGGGGCAGTGATCGCGGTTCCCATCGCCTTGCATCTGCTGCTTCGCCGTCGCCGCCAGACGGTCTCCTGGCCGGCGATGATGTTGCTGCAAGCCGTCGTCCGGCGGCGGACGCGCCGCGTCCAGCTGTGGCAGTGGTTGTTGCTGTTGGCTCGCGTCGCCGCCGTGTTGTTGTTGGCCGCGGCGCTGGCCAACCCGGTGTTGCGGTCGGCGATGCCGGCGACCGCAGCGGTGGACCGCACGCAGGTGTTCGTGCTGGATGCGTCCTATTCGATGCGGACCGATCAAGGTGGCGGCCGTTCTCGCTTTGACGTCGCCGTACAACGATCCGTGCAAGCCTGTCGCGACGCGCCGCCGGGAACGCAGTTCTTGGTGTTGTTGATGCAGGACCCGCCGCAGGCTGTGGTTTCGCAACGGACGGCCGATCGCGACGCAGTCATCGCCGAACTGGAAGGGCTCCGGTGCAGCTTTGCCGGTGCCCCCGCGGCGGACACCCTGGCACTGCTCGATCGCTGGTGCACGGCGATCGAAGACGACGCGCCGCTCGCCGTCACATTCTTTACCGACGCCCAGCGTCGCACCTGGCAACCGATCGTCGACGGCGCGACGCGTGCTGGTTCTGCCGATAACGACTCAGCTCGAGCTGTCTCTGCACGAGGCTCCTGGCAGTCGCTGCTGGAGCAGGTCCAGCAGGTGGACATTGTCGACGTTACCGCCGGGGAAGCTGCGGGCGAGTCGAATCGCACACTGGCGGAGCTGGAGGCGCTTGCCGACGACCGCGTGGGCGTGGCCGCGCGGGCCGCCGCGAGTGCCTCGCCGACGACGTTGGAAGTCCATGTCGACCAGCAAACCGTTTACTCCGGCCGGTTGGAATGGAACCAGCAGGGCACGGCGCGGACCGAGATCCCGCTGTTGCCGGCGGTGGAGACCACGGTGGTACGAGCCGAATTGTCTGAGGATGTGCTGGGCGTGGATAACCGGCGGTACCTGGTCCGCCAGCCGCCGCGGCCCTTGCGTGCGGTCTGCGTTGGACGTCCCGAAGCCACGCGGTTTTTGGCCACGGCTCTGTCGGCCGGCAGCGAATCGGCCTACGACGTCTCGCAGCGATCCGCCGCCGACCTGCCGCAACTGGACGCACAGCCGATCGACCTGTTGATGCTGTGCGACGTCGCACGCATCTCGCCGGGGGCGGCCGAAGCGATTGCCTCGATCGCCCGGCGGGGCGCGGCCGTGGTGTGGTGGTTGGGGCCGGCGGCCGAACCCGATGGCTACCAGCACGATCCTTCGGTCGTGCCGTTTCGGTTGCGCGAAGCCGCCCCGGCCGCTTGGTATCCCGTGGACCCGCTGGGCTACCAACACTCAATCGCTGCGTCTTTTGCGCCCTATCCTCAGTCGGGTCTGCTGTCGACGCCGGTCTTTCGCTTCTGGCGTATCGACGCCTTGGATCCCGAACCGAACATGACCGGCCGTCAAACGGCGTTAGCCCTAGGCAGCGACGCCGCGCCCTGGGTGCTCACCTGGCAACGCTCGCAGCAGCGAACCGTCGCGATCACCTCGGCTCCGACCTCGCCGCAGCTCGACGATTCGAATGGTTCTGATGTCGCAGAGGGGCCCTGGAACGCCCTGGTGGCCTGGCCGAGTCTGGTGCCCTTGGTGCAGGAGATCGCGGCCTGGGCCACCGCCCCCCGGCGCTCCACACCCAGTTTGCTCGTCGGCCAGCGATTTGCTTCCGACTTGTTTGCCGGTCGCCCCTTGCCGGCGCGCGTGCTTGCACCAGAGCAGGTGACCAGCGTGCCACGGTTGTTTGCCGAACCTGCATCGGCCGCCGACGCCCGTGCCGGCGGAGCCGAGCTGCAGGCCTGGACGTCTTCGCCGGTTTTACAGCCCGGTGTCTACACGCTCCAGTGGCCGGAGCATCCCTCGCAGCAGGTCGCGGTGAATGTGGACCCACGCGAGGGCCATCTAGAGCGTGTGGCCGCGGCGGACCTGAGCCGATTGGAGGTTGATAACGCAGCCGCACCGTCGCAGCCGGCGGTCGACGGCGCTGCCGAAGAAACACGTGGCGGTTGGTTTCGCGCTTTGTTGACCGCGGCCCTGGCGTGTTTGGTCGCTGAATCGTTGATCAGTCGTTTCGCACTGCGGTGGCAAGCATGAGCGAATGGCTATTTCGGTGGCCGCTGCCATTGTGGGTGATGGCTATGCTGGCGATCACGGCCGTGGGGTTGGCGTGGGGCACCTACCGCTGGCACTCGACACGGTCGTGGCGGCGGACGTTACCGTTGTGGTTGCTGCGTGGCTTCGTCCTGTTGGTCGTGCTGGCGATGCTGGGCGGACCGGTCCAGCGACGTTACCGATTACAGCACGCCGACCTGATCGTGCTGGTCGATGACTCGGCCAGCATGCAGGCTGCCAGTCCGGATGCTCCGGCTTCGGACGCTGCGGAATCCAGCGTGGAACGCTCGCGGTATGAACGCGCCCTTCAGATCCTTCGCACCGACGATCGTTTGCAAACGTGGCGTGAACACTACTCATTGCAACTGCGGGCGCTGAGCGGTGCTGAGGCGTCGGCCGACGAACTCGCCGCGGTCGCCGAGTATCCGCACAGCCCCATCGGGTCGGTTCTGTCGCAGCTGGTCACTGCTCAGCGCGGCCGTCGTACGGCGGCCGTCGTATTGCTCAGCGATGGCATCGTCAACGACGGACCATCGCTTTCCGGCGCAGCTCAGGCGGCTGCGGCCGAAGGCATTCCGGTCGTCGCCGTCGCTCTGGGCAGCGACGTGCGGCAGCTGGATGCTCGCGTCGAGGATGTCTTGTTCGACCGCTGGGCCTTGGTGGGTGACCGCGTGGAACTGCAAGCGTTGGTGCGTGTCGAAGGGCTGCAGCAGCCTCGCCGAGTGCAGGTCGACCTGGTCGATCAGGCCAGCGGCGAGGCGGTCGATTCGAAAGCCGTGACGGCGCCCGCCGGCGGCGGAGCCGTGCCGGTGACGCTGGCGACGGTCGCCGACGCCCCACGCATCGCGGAGTTGACCGTTCGCGTGGAAACCTTGCGGGACGAGGCGGGCGATCCGGAAAGCGATGTCGACAATAATCGCCGCACCGTGGCGATCCAGTACCGCGACGAACCGCTGAAAGTGTTGTTGGTGCAGGATCGGCCGAGTTATGAATTCCGCTATCTGAAACACCTGTTGGAACGCGTCCGTGGACAACAGGGTGAGCGGCCGTTGGTGGAGCTGACGGCGGTGCTGCAAAGCGGCGATCCGGAGTACGCCCGGCAAGACGAGACGGCGACGTTGCTTCCCCCGGTGGGAAGCGAAACGCTGGCGACGTTTGACGCGGTGGTACTGAGCGACGCGGCCGTGGGCCTGCTGGGCGATGTGTTTCTAACGCAGCTGGCCGGCGCGGTGCGTGACCGCGGCGTGGGGCTGGTCGTCGTCGCCGGCCCCTGGCATCTGCCCGGCGAGCTGCGTGGCACGCCCCTGGAACCGCTTTTGCCCGCCCGCTTGGCCGCCCCCGCGGCGGATCCATTTCTGGCCGATCCGGTACCTTTGCGCCGCACGCCGCTGGGCCGGCAAGACGTATCGCTGCGTCTGGGCGAAGACGCTGGCGGCCCGAGCAGTCCGCAACCGCTGCCCCACTTGACCGCCGTCTGGCCGGTCGGTGCCCTGCAACCGCAAGCTCGATCGCTGCTGGAAACCGACACCACCCCGCCACGGCCCGTGGTCGTGACCCAGTTGGCCGGAGCCGGGCAGGTGCGTTTGCAATTGACCGACGAGATGTATCGCCTGCAGCCCTTCGACGGCAGCGGGCGGATGTACGAGCGGTACTGGCTGCAGGCGCTGCGCGAATTGGCCAGGGGCAAACGCCGGGCGGCCGAACAGGTCTGGGAGCTGGTCGCCGAGGGCGAGGGGTTCACCGTGGGCCAAACCATCCCGCTGCGAGCTCGCGTGCCGGGCAACCCGGGTGCGGTGGAAGTCGAAGTCAGCGGCGATGGGGTGGTCCGTAACATCGACTTGCCCCGGAGCCGCGATGGCGACTACCGCGGAGCGCTGGACGGCCTGGCCGAGGGACGTTACCGCGCCGTATTGATGTCGCCCCTGGACGCCGAGCAGATGCCGCCGACGGCGACCTGGCGCGTCACTTCGCCACCGGGCGAGGAGGATCGTTTGCACAGCGACCACGGGGCGATGCAGCAACTCGCCAATCGGACCGGTGGCACCTTTTTGCACGGCGACGAAGAGCTCGGCGACCGATTGGAGGCGGCCTTGCCGCGATTGGAACCGACCAAGGTAATGCCGCTGCCGCCGCGTCCGCTGTGGAATCATCCGCTGGTCGCCCTGGCGTTGTTCACCGCCCTGGTCGCCGAGTGGCTGCTGCGAAGGCGACAGGGAATGGTTTAGAGAAAACCCGTAGCCGAACTCGCCAGAGTTTGGTTGTTGGTAGCGAGTGGCGAGTGGCGAGTGGCGAGTGGCGAGTGGCGAGTGGCGAGTGGCGATTTCGTGCTCGTGCTCGTGCTCGTGCTCGTGCTCGTGCTCGGCGATTTGAGATTTGAGATTTGCTGACTCTAACAGATTCTATGTAAGGGGTGCGAAGCTCGGACGCAGCAGCCACGGAGTGGCGACATGTGGTAGCCCCGGGCGCGAGCCCGGGGTGCCGCCCCCACACCCGCGCGCCAGTCCCAGAGGGACGACACGAATTCCGGTGCCAGACTTCCTGTCGCCCTTCCAGGACTTTTGTTCGTGGTGTTTACGTTTCCCCGGGCTCGCGCTTTGGGGCTACCACAATCAATCGCTCCGCGATTTAGGAACGAATGTTTTCTCCCCTCTCCCCCGAAGCCTAGCGAGCCTAAGCGAGCCAGGCTTCGGGGGAGAGGGGTTGGGGGTGAGGGGGACCAGCAGAGCAGCACCACCAGTGCGGTGTCTCGATACGGTGCGCGGGTTGGGCGACGTACGCAAGCCGTCATTCCGTTGCACCCGAGCCCCCTCACCCCCGGCCCCTCTCCCACCACTGCTTCACTCGCTGACGCTCGCGGCGCCGCGGGGGAGAGGGGAGAAAACGATTCTCTTCATGCATAGATCTCTTCATCCATAGATTCCGCCGGAGTCAGGAGATTTCAGATCTGCTGACTTCAGGGGTGAGTGGAGCAAACGGTTTTTTTCTTTTCTAACGCTGGCGACTTCCGCTACGGGAGTTCCAGCCACACGCTCAGCACGTCGGTGACCATTTCCTCGTCGAGCGTCTCATGGGCGAGCAGTTCGTCGGCCAATGCCGCTAGCGCCGCCCAGCAGCGATCGTCGCTCATGCTCCGGTGCAACTGGGCGGTCAGCTGTTCCAGCTGTCGCAGTCGCCGTACGTGGGCCGAGTGGATCTGTTCGGCCAACGTCCAGGCCCGCTGCCAATCGTCGGCCCATTGCGGCACGAATCCCGGATGTAACGGTTCGCCACGGTAGATCATTTCGGCGACCGGGCCGGCCAGTAGGACCAAGATCTCGTGCCGGGCATGAGTTCGGCGCTTGCGCGGCAGCGGCCAGAGGATGCGGGTATCGCCATGCCGCCGCGGCCCGTCGTCGTCGTCGGGTTCGATCGTGACCGACTGCACGCGGCCGCCGAGCAGAGACGCCATCAGCGCGTGCCCGGATTCGTGATAGGCGGTCAGGGTTTCCAAACGGTCCGGTTCCTTGTTTTTGCTTGTTTGCGCTCGGTGGGTGCGATACGCTAACACCCGAGAAGTTTTCTCGTCTGGGGCAGCACCTTCGGCGGCGACGGCCGCCGTTGATTATCTTTTCCACGATGAGGCAATCCTATGAGTGCTGACAATCCCTATCAAGCGACGCCGACCGGCGGGATGCCGCAAAATCCGCAACTGGAAAGGGAGATCAAGAGCCAGGCGATCACGTCGTTGGTCGTCGCGATCGTCAGCTTCATTTGCTGCGGGATCATCTTGGCTCCGTTTGCGATCTATCGCGGTAACAAAGCCAAGGCGTTGATCGATCAATCGGGCGTAGGACAGGAACACCGCACGCTGGCTCAGGTCGGGTTCGTGCTGGGAATTGTGTCGTTGGTGTTAAACGTCATCGTCTTGCTTTTCTGGGTTCTGGGAATGGTTTTGGGCGGCATACAGGCCTAGGGTTCGCCGCCGCCGGCCCACTTGACGCTTGACTTCTGCGGCGGTGGTTCGTAGGCTACTAGCCATGAACGCCCAACTGCTACCAATCCTACCACTGCTACGACAGAACCTCGTTGGAGGTGAGTGCTAGGGGTTTGGACAGCCGGCAGGCGAACCAATCGAATCAAATCAGTTTCAGGAACCCCGAAGCTCGCACCCGGCGAGCTTCGGGGTTTTTTGTTTTACCAGCGTTGCCAGAGGAGCACTCGCATGTCATCCGATCCATCCGGTCGCCACATCCGTATTTTCGACACCACGCTGCGCGACGGCGAGCAATCGCCGGGCGCGAGCATGAACCTGGCCGAAAAACTGGAAGTCGCGCAGGCCCTGGCGGATCTGGGTGTGGACATTATCGAAGCCGGTTTTCCGATCGCTTCGCCCGGCGACTTCGAGGCCGTCAAGCAGATTTCCCAAACCATTCGCGGCGTGACCGTCTGCGGATTGGCTCGCTGCAACGACAAGGACATCGACCGTGCCTGGGAAGCCCTCAAGCACGCGCCGCAGTCGCGGATCCACGTGTTCCTGGCCACCAGTGCGATCCACCGCGAGTTCAAACTGCGAATGACGCCCGAGGAAATCATCCAGCGGGCGGTCGCCGGTGTGCAGCGGGCGGCGCAGTACTGTGACGACGTGGAGTTTTCGCCGGAGGACGCCTGTCGCACCGAGCACGATTTTCTGTGCCAGGTGGTCGAGGCGGCCATCGATGCCGGAGCGACCACGGTCAACATCCCGGATACGGTCGGCTATGCCACGCCCAGCGAAGTTTTTGATCGCATTCGCATGCTTCGCGAGCGGGTGCCCAATATCGACAAGGCGGTGATCAGTACGCACTGCCACGACGATCTGGGCATGGCCGTGGCGAATTCGCTGGCGGCGGTGCAAGCCGGCGCCGGTCAGATCGAATGCACGATCAATGGGATCGGCGAACGGGCTGGCAACGCGGCTTTGGAAGAGGTCGTGATGGCGATGCGGACGCGGAGCGATTTCTTTGACGTCAACACGCGGATCGATACCCGGCGTCTGCTGCCCACCAGCCAGTTGGTCAGTACGACCACGGGCATCGCGGTCCAGCGCAACAAGGCCATCGTCGGTCGCAACGCCTTTGCCCACGAATCGGGCATCCACCAGGACGGGATGCTGAAGGAACGCAGCACCTACGAGATCATGTCGCCCGAGGACGTCGGCTTTACCAAAACCGACCTGGTGCTGGGCAAGCACAGCGGCCGCGCGGCGCTGGCCGACCGAGCCCGTGAGTTGGGCTTTCAATTGACCGGCGAGCAGCTGCAGGGTGTGTTCGCCGAATTCAAGAAACTGGCCGACCGGAAAAAGGAAATCTACGACGGCGACATCGTGGCCCTGATCGGTCGTGAGATCAGCGACGCGGTCGAGCCGCAGTGGACGCTGAGTGATTTCGAAGTGACCAGCGGTCGCAATCGCAAACCCAGCGTCACGGTCACGCTCTCCAATGGCGAACAGGAGTTCACCGAATCGGCCGATGACGGCGACGGTCCGATCGACGCCGTCTTCTGGGCCGTGGAGCGAATCACCAAGATCGAAACCGTCTGCAAGGATTACCGCGTTCGCAGCGCCACCCTGGGCCGTGACGCCCAGGGCGAAGTGCGGCTGGAAGTCGAGTACAAGGGTCGGCTGTATCGCGGGGTCGGGGTCAGCACCGATACGGTCGAATCGACGATCCTGGCGATCCTGAATGCGGTGAACCGCATCGTCGCCGAGAGCGATTCGAGGGCCGATTCCGTGGCCGAAACCGAAAGCTGAACATGGGCGCAGGCCGATAACCCGCCTTGGCGGCCGATAATTCGGTCGCGGCTCCGCTTGCCGCTGAGCTTGCCGGACGCAGCGGTTAAACTAGGCTCCATGGCCGATGCACCCCCCAGCAGTATCGATTTCCTCGACCCAGCTCGACAGCCCGGCGAGCTGGGGCGGCTGGGACCGTACCGGGTGCTGGACACGCTGGGGGTGGGCGGCATGGGCCGGGTCTTTCTGGCCGAAGATCTGCGGCTGCGGCGCCGGGTGGCGCTGAAGGTAATGAACGACAAATTCGCCGCCACGCCCAACAGTCGCAAACGCTTTCTCGAAGAAGCTCGCGCGATGGCGGCGGTCGATAACGACAATGTCGTGCGGATCTATGAGGTGGGCGAGCACAACCGGACGCCCTTCATGGCCATGGAACTGCTCAAGGGCGGCATCCTGCAACCGTCGCAGTTCCAGGATCCCGAGCGCGACTACCTGCACATCATTTCCCTGGGCCGGCAAATCTGTCACGGTTTGGCCGCGGCACACCAGCGACAAATCATCCACCGCGACATCAAACCGGCCAATCTGTGGATCGAACAACCCGGTGGCCGAGTCAAGGTTTTGGACTTTGGCTTGGCCCTGGCCGCCGGACCGATGGACCAGTTGGCCGGTCGCGGCAGTGTGGTGGGAACCCCTGGCTATCTGTCCCCGGAACAAGCCCGCAACGAAACGCTGGACGATCGCAGCGACCTGTACTCCGTGGGCATCGTGTTGTTCGAACTGTGTACAGGACGCTTGCCGTTTCAGACCAAGTCGATTCCGCTGATGCTGGTTTCGATCATCACGCACCCCGTTCCGAAGGTCCGCGACATCCATCCGGATGTCCCGCGCCCGCTGGCCGACGTGATCGACCGGACGCTGGCCAAGGAAGCCCGCGAACGCCCGGCTTCGGCGGAGGCCCTGGAGCAAGAGTTGGCCGATGCAGCCCGATTGATCCAGTCCGATAGTCATGCGGCCTTGTCGATCGTCACCGAAGCGGCACCGGCGACCGGACCGGCCGGCCGCCGAACGTCGCCCGCGGCGGACGAAGATCCGGCACGGGCAAAGTGGTCCCCGCTCCAAGTCGGCGCGATCGCCGGAGCAGTGCTGGCGATCTTGTTGTTGGTGGGCGCTACGGTTCTGCTGCTCGGTGGAGGCTCTCGCGACGATGATCCATCAGCCCGCGGACAGCGGCCGGCCGGCGCCTCGACCGCTGTAACCGGTGCCAAGCCCGCCACAAAGCCGTCGAAACTCGCGGTTACCACCGCATCGCTGCGGCCGCTGGAGCTGCAGGGTTTGACCGCGGTCAAAACGCGGGTGGGCAGCGGCGAACTGGCAACATTGAATTTCCACCTCGTCAATTCCGCCTCCGGGCCCGGCGAAGACCCGGCCAAGTTGCACGCTCGCCAAAGCACGGTTGCCGTTTGTCGCTTGTACCTCGAAGGCGACGACGGCGTTCGCCGCAGCGGGTACGCCCTGCCGCTGCGGCGACGGCCGCGACAGTTACCCGCACCCGGTAAACGCACGGCCCTGACCTTTCGCATCGAAACCGATTCCATCCCGCTGGGAACCTACACCGCGATCGTTTCGTTAGAGACACCCGCTGGCGAAGCGGTCGCCGAAGCCGAAACCGAACTGCAGATCGTCCGTAATTTAGCCCAGGGACCGCTGACCGGTTTTGAGACCCTGCGCTCTTGGGCCGGGACGGGGGCCGACACGACCGTCGGCACGTCTGTCGCTGGCGACGCCGGGTCGGCCGAAGCGTTGACGCTGGCCGGCCTGGTGGGCGGCCCGCCGCCGCGGCAACAACATATCTATCTGCGCTTCGATCTCGGCCGCGTGAACCGGCTGCGCGACCGGTTGCAGAACGCCGTGCTGCTGCTGACGCTGCTGGATAAGTCCGCGACCGGGCCGTTTGAGATCCGCGCCTATGCGGTGGGCGGCGCGGTCCCCGCGCTCTGGAGCGAAACGGGCGAGGACGCGTTGCAGTGGTCCGAAACACCCAGTGCGTCGGGTTTGGGCAAGCTGGCTTTTCTGGGAACCATCACCGCGGACAATTCCGGCAACCTGTTGAAGGACAAAGCCGATGCGGTGCGGCTGGTCGGGCCGGAACTGGACGACGCGGTCCGCGACGCCGGTGACGCCCTGACGATCGTCCTGGTGCGCAGCCGCGGCCAGGACAAACCGCTGCGCTTCGCATCCAAAGAACACGACCCCGAACAGGCCCCGGGGTTGGCTCTGCAAGGAGGTGCCAAGCAGCCATGAACCAGCCGGCCGACGAACCTTCGCAAACGGCCGCGGTGCGGCCCTCGCATCCCTGGACCCAGGCCGATAACGCGGCCGGTTTTGTGCTGCGTTATGTCTCCCCGATGCGCCGGTACCTGATCCATCGTCTGGGGTCGGAATCGCTCAGCGACCACGCGCTGACGCTGTTGATCGGCCACCTCGTGCAAAGGGGCTACGGCCATCTCGGCCAGGGGCGGCTGCGCGACTTTCTCACCCGTGGCATGCGGTCGGCCGCCAAGGTTGCGGTCGCCAGGGCTGAAGCACCGCAGACGCCGCACGACGACACGGGCCAGCGTGGGGCGGGGGCGGACCAGCGAAAGCCGTTCGATCGCGACGCGTTCGATCCGGAGTCCAGCGTGTGGCTGGGACACTGGCGCAGCGGGCTATTGCAACTGGCTTGGCGGCGGCTGGAGCAGGTCCAGCACAAGACGCCCGGCAGTCTGCACTACACGGTCCTCGAAGCGGCCAGCCGCAATTCGCATGCCACCGCAACGATGCTGGCCACGCAGGTCAGTACGTCGGCGGGCCGGGCCGTGGACCTCGAGGAAGTGAAGCGGGTGCTGGCCGAAAGCCGACGCCAGTTCGCCGCGATCCTCAGCGCCGAGGTGGCCAGCACGCTCGAAAACCCCAGCGTCGCCAACACCAGCGAAGAAATGAGACACCTGAAACTAAAGTAGCTCGGCTGTCCCAGCCGAGAAAAACTCAGTAGCTCGGCTGTCCCAGCCGAGAAATTAGAAAAAAACAATTCGGCTGTCCCAGCCTACTCAATCAACCACCGTGCCAGGCGGCCGCGCCGTAGGGGCGACTGGATCGGGACCGGCTGGAAGGCCAGCGAGCGAGCCACCACATCGGCGGCCCGGAAGCCGCTCAGCACCGCCCCTTCCATGGTCGCGGGCCAACCGGTCTGGGTGTAATCGCCGGCCAGGACCAAACCCTCCACACCGGTTTCGGTGGGCGGCCGAAGCGCTTCGACTTCGGGCCGAATCGAAAACACCGCTCGCGGATCGTTGACCAGGCGGTGCCGCAGCAACCGAGCCTGACGGGCGGCCGGGAAATGCCGTTTTAACTCTTCCAGAACGGTTGCCAGGATCTGCTCGTCCGGCATTCCGCGGAGCGAGTGCGAGCCGCTGACGACCACCTGATGATAGTGCTCGAACGCTTCCGCCGCTTGGACGCTGCCAAAGTCGGGACGAAACAGCCACTGGGCCAGCCCGTCCAGCAACACGCAGTGGCGAAGCTCCGAGAGCGGACGATCGAACCACAGATGCAACCCGCTGATCGCCGCCGCCGGCAACTTTCCCAGCGCCGGCAAGTTGTCGACGGCGTGTTGCAGCGGAGTTCCGCCCAACAGGCGAGGCAGCGCAAACCAGGCCGTGGCAAGGACCACGCGATCGAATGCGGCCGAATCGCCGGGCGTGTGGATTTGAAAACCGCCCGCGCCGCTTTGCTGGATCGAACGCACGGGGACGCCGGTTCGCAGCAGGACGCCGCGTTGCTGTAGGTTGCCGGCCAAGCGGACGCCGAACAGATCGGCCAACGGCCGCTGGGGAATCCACACATCGCTGGCTCGCGGCGCGGCCACAAAGCCTTCGATCAAGACCATCCGGGCCGGAGCGAATGCGGCGTGCCGAGCCACTTCGCCCAGGGCGCTGACCAGGATCACATCCCAGAACCGCTCGATCGCTTCGTCGGACTGGCCCTGTTGCCGCAGCCAGTCGCCCATCGTGCCTGGGGTGCTGTGCGGCGGCGTGCGCATCAATCGCCACAGCGCCCGCCGGACTTCGGCTCGCCGGCCTCGGGAAAGGAAGCGCAGTTGATCGAGGGCCGTCGTCCGGTGCAGCGGTGCCGGCAACCACGGCGTGGCGGCGAACGTGCTGGGCGGAGCCCCTGGGGCCAGGAAGGTCAGCCGGGTTTCGCGGCGGAAATGTTGCAAGAGTTCCGTCTGCCGCATCCACCACAGAAAATTGGTACAGCAACCCATCGCCACGTGCTGGCAGTAATCCACGTCGCGGGTCGTCCGCGGATCAGCAAACGATCCGGCGCGGCCGCCCAGGCTGCGCCGCGACTCCAGCACGGTCACATCGGCCGCGCGGTCTGCCAGCGCCCAGGCGGCTGCCATCCCGGCCAATCCGCCTCCAACCACCGCGATCCGAGGTCGGCTCAACGCTGCATCTCCACGGGCGGAACCGGCAACCGGCGGAACTTCCAGCGAAGGAAATGGCTGGCCAGCAGATCCAGGCGATCGCCCCAGCCCAGCCGTACGCGGCGGGATACCACCGACAACGGATCTCGCTCGATCCGCTCCAGCAGCCGGCGGTAGGTTCGCCACATCATGCTGAACATCGGCCGGCCGTCGGGATGGATTTGGTCCCAGACCTGCCAACCGCTTTGAAACAGCAGCGCCGCCCGCTGGCTTTCCTCCAAAATCAAACAGCGGAGGCGGTCGTCGCTGCGAAGATCCAGAAAGTCGTCTTCGCACAGGCCGTGTCGTTGCCAGTGCTGGCGCGGCAGATAGATGCGTCCGCGAGCGGCGTCTTCGCGGATGTCGCGCAGGATGTTGGTCAACTGAAACGCCACGCCGCAGTCCACCGCCGCCGCCTGCGGAAGCGGATCACGAAACTGCCAGATGTGCAAACAGCACAGGCCCACGGCCGAGGCGACCAGGTAACAGTAATGTTCCAATTGTTCGAACGTGTCGAAGCGGGTTTTCTGTTGGTCGGCCAGGACGCCGTCGATAATCTCCAGCACGTGACTCGACGGAATCGCAAACCTGCGAACCGTGTCGTTGACGGCCGGCAACAACTGGGCGGCCCGCGTCTGCAGGTGCGGATGGAAATGCGTCGTCGAGGGCACCGAGGGCGGGTTGGCCGGCAAGGGCAGGCCGCGCTCGGGCGTGTCGGCCAACAGGGCTAGCGCCGTCGCCTGCCGCCACCACTGCAACCACTGTTTGCGAATCGCCATCGGTGCGCTGCAGTCACCCAGGTCGTCGGTGACGCGAGCAAACGCGTACAGGGTGTGCATCGCCGCACGTTTTCCTGGCGGCAGCAACCAGAACGAGCGGTAGAAATTGCTGGACGACGCACGCGAGATGCGGGCGGCATAGCGGTAACTGGAACGCACCGAAACGGCGGGTACCATCACAGCCTCCCCACCGCGGCGCGGCCGACCAACCGCAACTGTTGCCATCGCGAAACCGTCACCCGCCGCTCGAGGACGTCGTAGTCGGCCCGCCGGATCGCCTCCAGCGTGGCCAGCCCGCCGTGGACGAACAAGCCGATGTCGCGGCGGAGCCAGCGCGGTACCCGATCGGCCAGTGGCAGGCCGCTGCGCAGGAACGTTTCGGCGCGATCGACTTCGAATCGCAGCCACCGTTTGACCGGTTCGCTGGCCCGCGGCGCTTGCAAATCTTCGACGCGCACCCCAAACCGCCGCCGGTCCTCGGCCGGCAGGTAAACCCGATCGATCGCCAGATCGCGGCGGACGTCCTGGCAGAAATTGGCCAGCTGCAAACCGGTGCACACCCGATCCGAAAGCGCATCGGTCTCGGCGGAATCGACGGCGGCCAGCCGCAGCACGATGCGGCCCACCGGGTTGGCGCTGTTCTGGCAGTAGGCTTGCAAGTGGTCGAACGTCTCATACCGCCGGACGCTCTGGTCCTGTTCAAAGGCGGTCAACAGATCCAGGAACGGTTGGCTGGAAAGCGAGAAGTGTCGCAGCGTTGCGCGAAGGGCTACGAACACCGGATGCGGCAGCCGCTCCCGCCGAGTTCGCTCGTCGGCGCACTGCCGCATGCCCTCCCGCCAGCGGGCGAGGGCGGCCATGGCGGCTGCGGGCGAAGACGATTCGTCGGCCAGGTCGTCGGCGATCCGGCAGTAGGCGTAGACATTGAAAAAATGCTGACGGATCCGGCGGGGCAAAAACAGCGTGCCGACCAGAAAATTTTCGTAGTGCCGGCGAGCCAAGCGACGGCAATACGCCTCCGAACGCCGCTGCAAGGCGTCGCGGGGGGGGCTGGACAGGACGGTGGCGGTGGTGAATCCGATAGCGATGGGCCGCGGCAAAGGAAGGCAACGGACGGAAAAGCGGTATCCGAAACGAGCTTGCCGGTATATCTTAAAGTGAAGGACCAGGGACTGCATCCGGCCGCTCGAGAACATCTGGCTCGAAGGCATCTCGCCGCGGAGCGTCTCCTGCCGAACCGTTACCGGCGAGCATTCTACCTACGAACCCTGGATTGGTTTCGAAGAATTTCATGAAAGTAATCCTTGCGGCCCCGCGCGGATTTTGTGCCGGCGTCAATATGGCGGTGGAAAGCCTGGAACTGGCCCTCGAGCGTTTCGGCCCGCCGGTCTATGTGTACCACGAAATCGTGCACAACCAGTTCGTCGTTCGCTCGTTCCAAGAAAAAGGGGCCGTGTTCGTCGACGATCTGGAAGAAATCCCCACCGGCGCCAATGTTTTGTTCAGTGCGCACGGGGTCTCGCCTGAGATCCGCAAAATCGCCAAACAGCGAAACCTCAACGCGATCGATGCGACCTGCCCGTTGGTGACCAAGGTGCATCTGGAAGCCATCAAGTACGCCAAAGCCGGCTACACCATCATTTTGATCGGTCACGAAGGACACGACGAAGTGATCGGCACGATGGGCGAAGCTCCCGAAGCGATCGTTCTGGTCGAAGACGAAGAGGACGTCGACGCCCTCGAAATCGCCGACGAAACCCGCTTGGCCTACCTGACCCAGACCACGCTCAGCGTCGATGATGCCGGTCGCATCATCTGCCGACTGCGAAAGCGGTTTCCCCACATCGCCGGCCCGCCCAAGGACGACATCTGCTACGCCACGCAGAATCGCCAGGAAGCCGTTGCGGCGTTCTCGCAACAGGCCGATGCCGTGGTCGTGCTGGGCAGCCAGAACAGCAGCAACAGCCAACGCCTGCGTGAGCTCGGCGGGGACGACGGACGACCCTCCTACCTGGTCGATGGGCCACAGGACCTGCGGCTGGACATGTTCGAAAAAGGCATGACCGTACTGGTCACCGCCGGCGCAAGCGCCCCCGAATCGGTCGTCAACGAAACGGTCGAATACCTCCGCCAGCACTTCGACGCCGAGGTCAAGCACCAGACGATGCGTGAAGAGAACGTCGTCTTTCCACTGCCGCGGCCGCTGCGCGACTTGGCCAAGCAGTCGGGTTAGGTTGGTTGTTGGTGATCCGACCCGTAGCCGAAGTCGCCAGACTTTGGGTGGCGAGTAGCGAGTAGCGAGTGCTCGATTTGAGATTTGCCGACTCTACCGGATTCGATGTGCGGCTTGGCGGGATAAAATACAACGTTTACTCCCCTCTCCCCCGCGGCGCCGCGAGCGTCAGCGAGTGAAGCAGTGGTGGGAGAGGGGCCGGGGGTGAGGGGGCTCAGGTGCAACGGAATGACTCATTGCGTACAATTCCAAGCCGCGCCCCGCACCGAGACACGGTAATGGTGGTGCTGCTCTGCAATCCCCCTCACCCCCGACCCCTCTCCCCCGAAGCCTGACTCGCTTAGGCTCGCCAGGCTTCGGGGGAGAGGGGAGAAAACGAATCTCTTCATTCATAGAATCCGTTAGAGTCAGGAGATTTGAGATCTGCCGACTCTACCGGATCCTAGATACGGCCTTCAGCCGTCCAGCGCAGCAGCCACGAAGTGGCGACCGAGATGTAGCCATAAGCGTCAGCCCATGATATGGGTGCCCCCAATTGCGTTTAGCCCCGAAGGGACGACAGGAAACACCGCCGCTGCCCCCTCGATCACCTTTCCAGAGCTTTGCGCTTCGCACCCGTGGTTGGGACTTCGCGCTGGCGAAAATTTCTTTGCTCGCATTGCGGCTCGCTAGCAACTATGATGCCTCTGCGGTAGTGTTTCGAGCCCCCTTTTCGGACTTGTTGCAGCGAGGCCTCAGATGCGAGTTAACATCCTCTGTCCCGATGGCGTTCACTACGTTCGGGCCGCGGGCGATGGGACCCTGGACGCGGGTGCCACGATTGCCGATACGTGGGAATGTTTCATCCTGGAAGAGCAGTCCGACGGTCACTTTGCGCTACGTACGATAGACGAGCACCCCCAGCCCCGGCGCTATGTGCGGGCCGACTGTGGCAGGGAAAAAACCTTGGTCGCCGATCGCTGCGAAGCCGCCGAGCACGAGCACTTCACGCTCGAATCACTCGGCGATGGTCGAGTCGCGATCCGCACCTATCACGACGGCTACTGGCGTGCGGTTTCAGAGGGCGGATCGGCGCTGGACGCCCTGGGCCGGGTGCCGGACGCCTGGGAAGCGTTCACGATTCGGATCATTTGATTCCCGGGTGCATCGCCGGGCAGGGCGGCGCGTACTCGCCAGGCTAGGCAGACGCCGGCGGCGGTTATCCTCCGGCGATTCCTCTGCAGCGATGCTTTCTTTTCTGAGGTAATCGATGGTCAAAGCGGCCCTCTTAACGCCGAACCTGACGATGGGCGGCGCGGAAATGTGGATCGTGTCGCTGGCCTCTTCGGCCGACCCCGAGCGGTTGCAGTGGACCGGTGCGGTGGTCAGCGGCTGGGGCGGATTGGATCCGTACCTGTGCCGGCGTTTGGCGTCGCACGTAACGGTTCACACCCACGATGGAGGCTGGAATCAACAGCCGGGAGCGGCACGCTTGGCCCAACGCTACTTCCACGACATCCACGAGCACTTCGGCGACGCCATTCGGGCGGCCTGCCGCGACGCGGACATTCTGGTGGCCTGGGGTGGCGTCGACCCGCGCCGGTACGCTCCGGATCTGCGGATTCCCGTCGTGCAAACTTCGCACACCACCGAGCCGGCTCGGCCTGATCACAACGGCTTTGCCTCGGCCCAGCATCTTGCCGCGGTATCCGAAGCCGCTCGCGTTCACTTCCGCTCGGCCGCCGCCGCTGATCACGAGATCCAGGTCCTGTACAACGGTGCCGATCGGGCGCGTTGTCTGCCCCTGGAGGGACGCGGTCGAATGCGGCAGGCGTGGGGATTGGCAGACGAAGATATCGCGGTGGGGTATATCGGCCGGCATTCCGCCGAGAAGAACCCGCAAGCGGCGATCGAGGCGGTTGCCCGGCTGCCGGAGAATTACCGGGCGATCTACTACGGCGGACCGACCCCACGTGACCAAACCACGACCCAGCGCTTGCGCGACCTCGCACAAGAGATTGCGCCGGAGCGAGTGCGGTTTCATCCGTCGGTTGAACATATCGGCGACCCGTTGGCCGGACTGGATGTATTCATGTTGGCCAGCCACCGCGAAGCCTTCAGTCTGGGGTTGATCGAAGCCTGGATCGCGGGCGTACCGGTGGTGGCGACCGCCGTGGGGTCGTTGCCGGAGCTGCAGCAGCGCTATGGCCAATTGACGATTGAGGTACCGCTGGACGCTTCGCCCAGCGAACTGGCCGACGCCGTGGTGCGGGCTCACGGCGAACCGGGCCGCGACAACGCGCGGCGGGCCCAGCAGATCGCCGTGGAGCACTTTACCAGCGAAGCGATGTGCAGCCGCTGGGCGGACTACCTCGAGGAGATCGTCTCGCCCAGCCCCAGGCGGCGGTCCCGCAGTTCACGCCGTTTCGCTTCGCTCCCGACGTCGCAATGAATGATTCGACCGTGTCCGCCGGAGAACTGCCTCGAACCGTGGCCCTGCCGCCGCCGACCATCTTCGACTGCGAATTCAACGCCGGCTATTGGAAGTATGTTCGCGGCACGCTGACGGCGCTTGCCAGCCGCGTTCGCTGTCAGATCTCCGACGGCTTGGGAAAATTGGGATGGAGCAGTTTCGAGATTCGCGTCGATGGGCAACCCGTCGCCATCGACTATTCCGACTACCTATTGGTCGACGAATTGTCATCGGCCTACGCCCATTGGCTGCGTTTTCATCACACGCCGGCCTTCGTTCCTTTTCCGAACCTCGGTTCGTTTCCGCCTTGGAGTTTCTGGGATTGGCAGCAGTACGAGCGGGCTCGGCAATCCTTGCGATACACGGCCGCCGGCGATGCGATCATCTACCGTCATTCGTCTCTGGAGAATCGTTTGCCCAATGTGGTCGAGCGGCGGCGGCGAGCCCTGCGATTACTCCAGGCGGCCTGTCCGGAGCGTTTGCAAACCGGCTTCGTACCGCAGGATCAGTACTTTGCCGAGTGCGCCGCGTCGTTGGCCGTGGTGCACATACCGGGTTCGCATCCTCACATCCTGGACCGCAGCGTACAGCAGATGTTTGCTTTGGGAGTGTGCGTGATCAGTCCCGATCTGTGGTCGACGTGCTTGGAGCAACGGCCGCAGGCCGGCGTGCACTACGTTGGGATCTTGGACGATTACTCGGATCTGCCGGAGAAAGTCCAGTGGGTGGCGGACAACCGGCGACAAGCCGCGGCGATCGGCCAAGCGGCGAAAGCGTTTTTTGCCGAGCACTGCACGCCGGAGGCGATCTGGCGATACATCCATCGCCGCGTTCACGGCCGGTCGCATCATTGAGCCGTTTAGGCGCCGGCAAGCTAGCCGGTCGGCGGTTCAATCCGGCGGTGTGACCGCGTCCGCGTCCAGGGAGAGGAATTCCGGCAGACGCCACAGGGTCAGCGTGCCGTTGTTACAGCCCACGGCCAAGTGTTCGGCCGCCGCATCCACGGCCAAGCTGTCGATGTGGTAACGGGTGGGCAGTCGCAGCACGCACTGGACCGCGGCGGTGTCCCAAACTTCGCACTGCGAGCCGCGGCCTCCGATCGCCAGGTAGGACGAGTTCGGTAGATAACACAACCTCTGGGGGACGACAAACTCGATGCGGTCGTGCAGCGTGGCGTCGGCGGTTTTCCACAGCAGCACTTTGCCTTCGTGGCTGGCCGAGGCCAAGGTTGTTCCGTCGGGTGAAAACTCGATGTCGACCACCCAGTCGGTGTGTCCTTGCAGGTCTCGCTGGACGCCGCTGGTCGTGTCGTACAACGTCACCTCGGCCTGCCGACCACACCACGCCATCCAGCGTCCGTCGGGGGACATCGCCACGTCGTACAGGGCATCGCTGCGGTGCGCGATCAAGACGTCGTCGACCGCGTCCTCGTTCCAGTCGGATCGCCAGACATCGCCGTTCCAGTCGGTGGTCAGATAAGCCTGTTGGTCGGGCACGCGAGCCAGTCCGGTCAAGCCGGCGGTTCGCTGGACGATGTCCTCGAGGGCGCGACCATCGTCGTGGGCGTGCCGACGCAGCCAGCCATCGGCGCTGGCGACTACCAGATGCGGGCCGGTCGGATCGAACACCACTTCGTCGGCCGATGCGCTACTGACCGAGACCGTGTGGATCGGTTCGGTGGGATCATTCAAGTCGTACAGGCACAGGCGACCTTCCTTGGACACCGCCGCCAACCGGTCCATGCCGGCCACGAAGGTCAGGCCGTGAACCGTATCGCTCATCCCGTTCAGTGAGCGCGGCGGGTGTGTGGGGCCCGAGGGCCCAATGACGGTCATCGCCGGAGCGACCGTCTCGGCCGGAGTACCATCGTCGACGGTACCATCCGCCGGCAAAACACCCTCCGGCAAAACACCCTCCGGCGAACCACCGTCGGGCAAAACACCCTCTGCCGCGACCCGATCGGCCGGCAGAGGTGGCCGACGGGCGGGCGGATCGGCCAGCATCCACAGCGCTGCGCCCAGGACGACTACGGCCACGGCCGCAAAAGCCCATCCGACCAGCGCGCTGTTGGAACGCTTCCTGGACCCAGCCGCAAGCGGCATGTGGAACGTACGGGTTTCGGCGTTGCTGTCCGCACCGGATCCGGCTTCGTCCAGGGGCAAGTCGATCGGTTGCTGTTGGCTGGCCACGATCTGCGAGTTGGGTGGATGGGCCGCCAGCCCGCTCGCGAAACCTCGTTCGGCCAAACTCCGCAGGTCGCCCGCGGCGATGATCGACAGTTGCTCGGCGATCTCCGGCAAATCGACGACGCGGCGGTCGGGGTCCTTGCAGACCATTCCGGCGATCAACGCCGCCGCCCGCTCGGGAACATCCGAGCGTTCCTCGCGGATGTCCGGGAACTCCGCATCCAGATGGGCTCGCAGTTTGGCCAACGAACCGCGGTACCGTTTGCTGTACGGGGCATGGCCGGCCAACAGACAGTAGAACGTGCATCCCAGGCTGTAGACGTCGCTCCGCCAGTCGACGTTGTGGCTGTCCTTCCATTGTTCGGGCGCCATGTAGTCGACCGATCCCATGGTTTCGCCAAAGGAGGTGAGTTGGTCGTTCTGATCGTCGCGCAGTAGCGCCAGTCCCATGTCGACCAGTTTGACCGTGCCGTCGCGGGTGAGCATCAAATTGGTGGGTTTGATGTCGCGGTGGACCAGTTCGTGCTTTCGCAAGTGTTCCAGCGCAACGGCAGCTTGGGACACGATCGTGCAGGCTTCGCTGACCGATAGGGGGCCGAGTTTGCGGAGCAGCTCGCCCAACTGGACGCCTTCGATAAACTCCGTGGCCAAGTACTGGACGCCGTGTTCCTCGCCGGCGTCGTAGGCGTGCAGCACGTTGGGGTGGGATTCCAGCCGGCCGATCGCTTTCATCTCGCGCAGAAAACGCTCCATCGCCCGGGCATCGAACCGCAGATTGGGCGAGATAACCTTCAACGCGACCTGTTTGTTCAGGGCCCGGTGCATGGCCCGGTAGACCATGCCCATACCGCCGGCATCGATCGCTTCGATGATCTCGTAGCGTCCAAACTGGCTGCCCGGTTGCAGGGGGCAGGCCAGCAGCTGCGAAGCTCCACCGGCTTCGGCGCCCGCAGCAGGTTTCGAGGAACCGTCCGGTTTCGCGTCGTCGGAAGCGAAACGGTCCAGATCGCGTACCGTGTCGTCGTGTTTGGAGTCATCCGACATGAACGAGGTCCGGCGAAGAGGGCGACGAGAAGCAGTCAAGACGTTCCATTCTAAACCGCTCGGCCTCTGCGGAGGTAGTCGGCGTGGTCTCGCGGAGGTAGAGGCGCCCTCGTAGCTGAACTCGCCAGAGTTTGGGACGCATGCCGGCGCTCCGCGATTCGGGAACGTCCGTTCCCGCATATAGAATCGTTTTCTCTCCTCTCCCACCACTGCTTCACTCGCTGACGCTCGCGGCGCAGCGGGGGAGAGGGGAGAAAACATTGCCTTCTACCGCCCGGAGAGGGTTTTCGTAGGGCCCTCCCCGGGCCTAAGAGCCCGACCCTCCCGCTGCGCGGGAGGGTGTTGTCGCGGGGTTTCACCGAAAGATTCATGCCGACGTACATAGAATCCGCCGGAGTCAGAAAATCTCAAATCTCAAATCAAGCACGAATACGATTCGCCACTCGCCCCTCGCCCCTCGCCCCTCGCTACTCGCCCCTCGCCACTCACCACCCAAAGTCTGGCGACTTCAGCTACGGCTCTCGTGCCTTCGCCTGGGGTGGAATTCAGAATCCGGCCGGGGTTAATGTCTTGGCTTGCTCGACCTGGTCGGGCGTCGGGTGCGCTAGGACGTCCAGCTGATCCCGCTCGGCGTCGAAGGCGATCAACCCCAACTCCGCGAAGGCGTCCAGCCACGACCGCATCGGCCACTCGTCCCATTTTTGGCGAAACCGCCGCGCGTTGCGAACGATGGCTTCGAAGTGGTTCAGCGGCGGTTTGCAGACGGCATGGTGTTGGTGATAGGCCACCGCGTCGACAAAGCCGAATGGGATTCCGCACTGTTTGGCCGTGAAGGCGAAATCGGTGTCTTCGCCGCCGTAGCCATCGAAGGAGTCGTCGAAACCACCGCTGCGAGCAAAATCGGTTGCCGTCGTCGCAAAGCACAGCGACCAAAATAATTCATACCGGTCGCTGGCTTCGCACTCGCCCGCCGGCAGAACGGGCTGCAGGGGATGACGAACGGCGCGGCCTGCCAATTGATCCAGTTGCCAATCGCCATCGCTTGCACCGGCCGGCAGGTACCGGGGACTGCCCATCCACAATCGCGGGTCCTCCTCCAGCACACGATTAAACCGAACCAGCATGTCGGCATCGGCGATGCAGTCCACGTCCAGAAAGATTAAATGCTCGTTCTGGCAAAGCTCCGCCGCGTGGTTCCGAGCTCGCGCCAGGGGCAGATGCCGGCCATCGCCGTCGATGCGGGAGGTGCGGATCGGCAGGCCGTCGACGGCCGGCAGGTCGACGTCCTGGTCCATGCCGACGATGATCCACTCGGCCGGCCGATGCGCCGACTCTAGCCATCCCCGCCGTTGATTCAGCAGATGTTGTTGGCGGCCGCGAACGATGGTCAGGACGCTGATCGGGAGGGGGCGCGGTTGGTTCATAGTTGAATACGGGTTCCCTGCAAGCGTTGTTGTCGTGACCACGCGGCCCAGCGGTCCAGGCAGGCGGCCGCTTGGGCGGCGCCGTCGCCCGCGTAAATAGCATCCCATTGTTTGGGATCCAATTGGTTCGCTTGGTCGATCAGTGCGGGCCACTGCTCGGCTGGGGGCCAGGCCTCCAGCCCGATGGCCAACCGTTGCTGCTGCAGCACGGCGGCTTTGCGCTGCTGTTCCTCGAAGGGACGCGGTTCGGCGATGGCAATGAACTTGGCTCGCGCCCGGCCCGCTTCCATGACGCTGTTGTGTCCGGCGGCCGTGACGACCACGTCCGCCGCGTGCAGGTACGCCGAGACGTTATCCACCCAGCCCGCGAAACGAAGGTTCGCAGGCAAAGCCGTCTGGTCACTGGGACCTTCCTTGCCGACCACCACCCACTGGTAATCGGGAACGGATCGAGCGGCTTCGATCAATCGCTGCTGCGGATCACCCTGGCCGCCACGACCAAACAGGACCACGATCGTCGGCCGCTCGAACTGCTCGACTTGCTCGGATCGATCGACTTGCTCGGATCGATCGACTTGTTCGAACCGATGGACTTGCTCGGATCGATTGGGCGCGGCAGCCGGGTTGGAGGCGTGGTTGCAGAAGCCGTCCAGGTAGACCGTCTTGTCCTGCACCCACCCGGGCGTGATCGCATCTTCCATGATTTTGGGAAAGGGCGCAAGTAACCGCACGGCGGCCGCGTAGGCATTCAGGTGCGCCGGGTCGTCGCGGCGGCCGTGTTGTCGCATCACGATCTGCGGGATGGAAGCCAGGCGAGTCAGCAGCGAGATCTCCGCCGAGACGTCCACCACCATCAAATCGGGCCGAGCCGTATCGAGCCACTGCGTGTACTGCCGCACGCGCCGCGTGATGTTGTCGCACCACAGCGGAGCAAAGTGCAGGGCGGGGACTCGATCGGCGCACTCGAGCGACTCCTGGTGCACGTCGTCGTTGTCGCACGCCAGGTCGACGACCTCTCGCACCAGAGCGCGATTCCAGTTTTGCTGCACCGTGCGGCTGCTCAGGACGGTGGCCGGAGCCGACAGGTGGGCCAGGATGGCTTCGGTCCGCTGTTTGTGTCCCAGGCCGTGGTAATGCACATAGAACCCGATGTGCGGACGCGTCATGCCGCAACCCGAACCGGCAACTGCTGATACAGACGCTCGTAGTCGGCCACCATGCGGTCAAAGCCAAAGCGGCGCTGGATCGTGCGGCAACAGGAATCGCGATCCAGTTGCAAACAAGCGGTGATGGCACGGGCCAGTCCCGGGACGTCGTTTGGGGCGGCCAGACGCCCCACCGCGGCATCGACGATTTCCGGCAGTGCTCCGCGAGCGAATCCGGCGACCGGTGTGCCGCACGCCGCCGCTTCGGCGACCACCAGCCCGAATGGTTCATCCCAGCAGGGCGTGACCAGGGCCACCGAGGCGCCGCGGATCAGGTCTCGCAAACGTTCGTGACGCTGATGGCCGTGATAGTGGTCGCCGGTTCGCAGCAGTGGCCGAACACGATGTTCGAAATAGTCGGCGTCACAAATCGGACCCACGACGTCGATCGGCAGCCCCGCGCGATGAGCCGCCTCGATGGCCAAGTGTGTGCCTTTTTCCGCCAGGATGCGCCCGAACCATACCGCTCGTTCGCTTCCTGCGGGGCGTTCGCCGGATCGGCCACAGGCTTGCCAGAACTGGGTGTCGACACCGTTGTGGATGATGGTCTGCGAGGGGATCAGCGGTCGCCAGGACGCGGCGTTGGTCCGCGAGATGTTGACGAAATCGCCGCACCGCTCGGCGCGGCGACTGCGCAGTTCGCTGGCCAAACGCGGCAGAACGGGCACGTGCACAGTGGTCAGCAATCGGCTCGGCAGGATCCCGGCAAAGCGGAGGGGCAGGGGACTGAGCGAATGGTTGTGGATGACGTCGTAGTCCGACTCGCTCAATCGAATCATCAGCCGGCTGTAGGCATCGTCTTCGACGTCCTCGATCCAGTGGTGGTCCACCGCGCCCAGTCGGCGTTGGCTTTCGGGCACCGTCGCATGCTCGGTAATCGGCACCAGAGGCAGGCTGGGGTCCGAATCGCCAGCGGCAAATAAATCCACATCGTGACCCCGGCGACAAAGCGCTTCGACGAACGCCTGCGTGAACGATTCCAGCCCTCCGCTATGGGGTCTGGCGATCGGAAACTTGAGGTGTCCAATGATTCCAATCTTCATCGCCGAAAGCTCCGAATGCCAGGGATATGCAGTGTTTTACAAAATCGCGTCCAATCCGCTCCGCTGGGCAAACCAGCGGGCCGACGGACGCGTAGAACTGGCGGAGCAGCGAATGCAAAGCCCGTGCCAGCGGGCTCAACGCGGCTTTGCGGGAAGCGGGGGAGTACGCTCGCTAGGGGTCGTAACCAAGCCGCAGCGCTGAACGCGATCGTTTGCCCGGTCCAGGTACAGAGCCCAGTGGTGCAGCAGCCGATATGCGTTGCGAGCCCAGGGCATTTTTTGATACAGCGGCGTTCTCCGAAGCGTTCGGCGCGAACTCACTCGACGCAACATGCTGGACATGTTGATAACTCCTACGCCCCATGGAAGTGCGGACCCGACCTGTGGATAGGCCTGCAAAAAACGGGCCGTCGCCCCGGCGGCAGCGCCCGCCGAGCGATGCGTATGGCTATCGTGCCATCCTCGCGGTAGCCGTTCCTTTGGCGGCCACGGTTGGCTGTTTTGCGATCACGCTCTTCACCGACCGAACGCTGTTGATGTGGTACGGGCCGACCTCCTCGGCCGCTTCGGTTGCCGCGGGCAATCTGTACTGGGCGATCGTGTGCATCCCGGTCACCGCGATGGGATTCATCACACCATTGGCCTCGCAGGCTCTGGGCCGCCGGCGGGGACGGGGCCGCACCGCGATTCGGGTGTGGACGTTGATCTGGCAGTGTGTTTGGATGACGTTGGCCTGTCTGCCGGCGTTCGCATTGTTGGCCTTTTTCAGCCGCTGGATGTTCGAAGCGTTTGGGCATCCGGCCGCCCTGGCCGGCGAGGAAGCTCGCTATTTCCGCACCCTGTTGTTGGTGGCTCCGGCGTCGATGCTGGAAGCCGGGCTGACGGCGTTCTTTGTGGGACGGCGGATCACGCGGCCGATCCTGCGAGCCAATATCGCCAGTTCCGTGCTGAACGTCGTGCTGGATTTCTGGTTCATCTTTGGCGCTCTCGGCGTTCCCGCGATGGGGGTCTTCGGGGCCGCCCTGGCCACCGCCCTGTCGATGTGGTTCAAAGTCGGCCTGTTCGTTTGGTTGTTGGTGCGACTGCAATCCTTTGGGCGGCATCGCGGTGCCAGTTGGAAACCGAACCTGGCGGTGATGTTCGAGATCATCGGTCCGGGCTCGACGCTGGGAATCCAGCAATTGGTGCGTTCGGGACTGTTCAGTTTCGTGTTGGTCGCGATCGGTGCGGCGTCGGTCACCGGCTTGGCCGCCACCTCGGCAGCGCTCAGCCTTTATCAATTGTTGTCGATTCCCGCGATCGGACTGGCCACCGCCCTGACGGTGGTTACCGGTCAAGCGTTCGCCGCGAGCGGTTTGCAGCAGGTGCAGCAGGTGGTGCGGCGCGGCTTGGTGATCGGCTCGGTCGTGGCGGGCGGATTGGCCCTGTTGTTATTGATCGTGCCCGATCTGCTGCTGGAGGTCTCGCTCGGCGGGCTCACGGCGGCCGAGCGTGCGGAGATCGAACCGCTGGCCGTGCGACTGCTCCGCTTTGCCGCCGTGTACGCCGTGGCCGATATCGCGGCACTGCTTCTGGCCGCCACCATCAAGGGGCTCGGTCGAACCACAGTGATCCTGGTGGCGACCGCATTGAGCGGCTGCCTGGCCGTGTCACTGGGCTGGTGGTTGGCCCCACCCGAAGAGGCCGCCGCGGCGCATTGGTGGAGCGTCCTGGTGGGCTGGGCGGCGCTGCAAGCGGTCCTGGTTGGCTACGCTACGTTTCGGCTGCTCCGCCGTCGTCACCGCACCGCGGCCTCCGCGGCCTCCCTCGCGCAAGCCGCCAGCTAGGCCCAAGAGCCGGAAGCATTCCGCGGTAACGCTTCACGACAACGCTTGCTAGTTGCGAAGCAACGACCGTCGACAGCCTGGGATGCAAATCCCAGGTCGGCGACAACCCAACCCATTGAAAGTCGCGAAGCGACGACAGGTGGCTCAAGCCACCTGTCGTCGCTTCGCGACTTTCGAGACATTTTGAGCCTCTACCTCGGATTGGCATCCGAGGCTATCAACTGCCATCGCTTCGCGATTCAGCGCAGCTAGCGTCGACACTTCCTACTCCTACTCGTACTCGTACGCGTACTCAGGGCACAGCCCGGTACCCGTACTCGGCTCGCGGCCCGGAGAAAGAATTACCGCGCCAATTCGCCCCCCATCGCTTAAACGGTACCGTTTTTGCGAATGCGTCAAGGCGTTCTCTCGGGTGAGCCGCCGCGGGGGCCGTGTGGCTTCGCGATCCGGTCGGCCATTGACCTCCCAACCAACCCTCCGGGGAAACCTGCGGATCCTTTATGAATACGCACGCTGCCAAACTGCCCAACCGTTCTTTCTGGCACCGGGCCGCCGCGGTATTGACCGCCTGGCTGAAAGCTCCCTCGCAAGTCGCCTCGGTATGTCCCAGTTCCCGCTGGCTGCTGCGCGCGGTTGCCGATCGCGAGTGCGTTCGCCAAGCCAAAACGATCGTGGATCTGGGGCCGGGCACCGGCGGAACCAGCGCGGCGTTGTTGGCCCAGGCCGGCGGCGATTGCCGGTTGTTGGCGATCGAGAAAACCGCGGAGTTCATCCACTCGCTGCGGGCGATCGACGATCCACGCTTGGACGTGGAACTGGGCGACGCGGCGGAGATGGAGCGGTTGTTGCTCGTGCACGGCATGACCGCGCCGGACGTGGTGGTTTCGGGAATTCCGTTCTCGTCGCTGCCGGCCGACACGGCTCGGCAAATCATGAAAGCGGTCCACCGCAATTTGGCCGACGGCGGCACTCTGATCGCCTATCAGTTGCGCGGCGACGTTGCTAATTACGCCGCCGAGTTCTTCGGTCCTCCGGAGACGGTTCAGTGGGTTTGGCCGAACCTGCCACCGCTGCGCATCTACACCTGGCGCAAGTCCGATTCGGCCGCTTCCACGACCACGGACCACTCATGAACGCCCTGAAACGACTTCGTTCACGCTTGATCGAAGATTTTGGTTTTGACAAGTTCCGTCCCGGCCAGCGACGCGCTTGCCGCGCGGCGATCGAGGGCCGCGATACGGTCATCCTGATGCCCACCGGCAGCGGCAAAAGCCTGTGCTACCAGTTGCCCGGTTTGGAGCTCGAAGGGGTGACGGTGATTGTCAGCCCGTTGATCTCGTTGGCCGAAGACCAAGCGGCTCACATCGCGGAACTGGGCACGGCGGCGGCCATTCTGAACAGTTCCAAATCCGCCAAGCAGATCGCGAAGTTTCGTGAGCAGATTCGCAGCGGCAAGGTGGAGTTTGTGTTCACGACGCCCGAACGCTTGCAGCGGTCGGATATCTGTGAACTGCTGGCCGAAGTCGGTGTCGATATGTTCGTGATCGACGAGGCCCACTGCGCCAGCCAATGGGGGCACGACTTTCGGCCTGACTACCTGTGTTTGCATCACGCCCGCCAGCGGCTGGGCAACCCGCCCATCCTGGCGATGACGGCTACCGCCGCACCCAAGACGGTTGCGGAGATCCTGCGCACTCTGCGGCTGAGCGATCCGGAGATCGTCTCGACGGGCGTGTATCGGAAAAACCTGCGACTGGAAGTGCAGGGCTGTGACGACCAGGCAGACAAGGACCAGCGACTGCGCCGGTTGCTTGTTCGGGACGATTCGTTGGAATCCAACCAGCCGGCGATCGTCTACTGTGCAACCACCAAGACGGCCCGCCGACTGGCCCAGCAACTGGACGACTTGCCCATCCCGACGCTGTGTTATCACGGGCGGATGAAAAAGGCCGATCGAGCGGCCGCGCAGCAGGCCTTTATGGAAGGCCCGCCCGCGGTGATGTTTGCAACCAATGCGTTTGGGCTGGGAATCGATAAACCGGACATCCGCCGCGTGATCCACTATCAGATCCCCGGTTCGCTCGAAGCCTACTACCAGGAAGCGGGGCGAGCGGGCCGCGATGGCGAGCCGGCGATTTGCACCCTGCTGTACGATCCGGAGGACGTCGCGGTGCAGAAGATGTTTGCCGGCGGGAGCCTGGACGCGTCGCAGCTGCGCACCGCCCATCACACGTTGTGTCAGGGCCTCGAGCGCTGGGGCGAATCCGAAGGCAATGTCTCGCTGAGCGATTTGACGAAGATCAGCCCCGCGGGCCGGCAAACCCTGAAACGCTGTTTGCAGCAATTGGCTTCGCGAGGCGTTGCGGCGCCGGCCGGCCGCGGACGCTGGACGTGTTTGAACACGGAACTGGAGGATTCGGTCGCCGAAGCGATTGCCTCCGATGCACGTCTTCGTTCGGAAGACCGGCAGATCGCGCTGGAACGGATGGTGCGATACGCCACCGCCGGCGATTGCCGCTGGGCAACGATCGAAACCTACTTCGAAACCGACGATTCGGAATCGGAGCCGTGTCCCTGCGACAACTGTGGCCAGCGGACGCCCAGCGTCGCTTGAAACGAACGTCGCCTGATTCAGACTCTTTCCCGAGGAACCCGACACCATGCACGCCCTGACCAAACTTGCACTCGGCGCCGCCGGTACGATGGCCGCGGTCCAGTTGACCCGTCGTGTGGTTCGCAACCGTCGCCGCTTTGACTGGACCGGACGCCGCGTCGTCATCATGGGCGGTTCGCGCGGCCTAGGACTGGTTCTGGCTCGGCAACTGGCCCACCTGGGTGCGAATCTGGCGATCTGTGCCCGCTCCCACGACGATCTGCGGCGGGCGGCCGAAGAACTGCAAGCGTTGGGTGCCGACGTGTTCTGGCAGACCTGTGATATTCGCGATCCGGAGCAGGTCGAAACGTTTATCGATCGAGCCGCCCATCACTTCATCGGGATCGACGTGCTGATCAACGTGGCGGGGATCATCACCGTGGGGCCGCTGGATTCGATGAAGCAAGAGGACTTCGAGGATTCGATGCGGACCAATTGCTGGGGGCCGTTGGTCGCATCGCGGGCGGCGTTGCCCTGGATGCGGCGGGAGAACTGGGGCCGGATCGTCAACGTTGCGTCGCTGGGCGGCAAGCGAGCCGTGCCGCACATGTTGCCCTATGCCGCCAGCAAATTCGCCCTGGTGGGCGTCTCCAACGGCATGCGAGCGGAACTCAAACAGGAAAACATCTTCGTCACCACGGCCTGTCCCAGCTTGATGCGGACCGGCAGCCCGCGAAACGCCAATTTCAAGGGCCAGCACCGCGAGGAGTACGCGTGGTTCAGTATCGGAGATTCACTTCCCGGCGTCGCGATGGATGCCCAGCAAGCGGCTGCGCAGATTCTCGAGGCCTGTCAGCAGGGACGCGGTGAAGTTTTCATTCGGCCGCCCTGGAACGTTACCATTGCCCTGCAGAACATGTTTCCCGAAGTGACGCAGGAAGTCCTCGCCCTGGCGGCCGCGGTGATGCCCAAGATGGGTGGCATCGGCCGCGAGATGGCCAAGGGGCACCAGAGCGAATCGGCCTGGTCGCAGTCCGTACTGACCGCGCTGACGCGCCGAGCCGCTGCGGCAAATAATCAACTGTAAGACGCCCCCATGTTGTTTCCGATCAGCGACGACGACCGCGAAGTGACCACGGTCGCCTACGTGACCTACACGATCCTGGTGATCAACATCGCGGTGTTTCTGGTCCAGCTGTCGAATCCGGATTTGACCTATGGGTGGAGCGTCATTCCGCACGAGATCGTCACCGGCGAGGATCTGGTGGAACCGCAGGTGCGCACCGCGCCCGGCGGTCAAACGGTCACCATTCCGCAGGCCCCCGGCCCGTCGCCGATCTACCTGACCCTGCTGACGGCCATGTTCATGCACGGTGGCTTCGGCCACATCGCCGGCAACATGCTGTACTTGTGGATTTTCGGCAACAACGTCGAGCATCGTTTCGGGCACGTCTGGTTTCTGTTGTTCTATTTGGCCGCCGGTCTGGCGGCCAGTTTTGCGCAGATTCTATTTAATCCGGGCAGCATCATTCCGAACCTCGGCGCTTCCGGCGCGATCGCCGGGGTGATGGGAGCGTACCTGGTTTTGTTTCCCCGCAACCGGGTGAACGCCGTGTTCTTCTACACGATCGTCACGATACCGGCGGTGTTGGTGTTGGGGATGTGGATCGCGATGCAGTTCGTCAGCAGCGTCGGATCGATCGCAGCGACCAATGAAACGACCGGCGGCGTCGCGTATTTAGCGCACGTAGGCGGTTTCGTCGCCGGCGTGGCCGCAGCGGTACTGTGCCGCTTGACGGTCCGCCAGGAGCCGGACAACGTCCTGCGTCGTCAATACGACCGCGACCCCCACAGCCACCGCATGTGGTAACGGTTGTTGGTTGTTGGTTGTTGGTTGTTGGTTGTTGGTTGTTGGTTGTTGGTTGTTGGTTG
>NZ_WIAD01000049.1 GCF_009618275.1 Roseimaritima sediminicola | reverse complement strand
GAAGCCTATGCCACTGGTCCACAGGCTGGGAAGAGCCTATGCCACTGGCTTATTCGGCGTCCGCGGCGTCGTCCGCGGGGCCGCTGGGAACCATCTGCGGCTGCAGCTTCTGGAGCAGTTCCGCGGCGATGGCTTTCCGCTGGGCCGGAGAGGCTTTCTCCAGCTTGGCCAAGCCGTCCTCCAGGATGTCCGCCCGTTCGGGGTCGACTTCGCGGACGTTGGCGACCAGGGCCGGGTATCCCATCGATTCACTGCCGATCGCTTGGCCTTCGGCATAGCGTTGCAACAGCGAGCGTGGTTCGGACAGCGGATCGTTGGCCGTGCTGACCTGGATGTCGCGTTCTTGCACACCACGGCTGCACCCCAGCAGCCCAGGCGAGACAAGGCACAGCGCCGCCAGGGCAACGAAGAATCGTTTCTTCATGTTGAAAGCATCTTTCATCAAAAGTTCTGGAAGGTGAATACGAAATCGTCCGGCAACTAGAAATCGCCCAGAGGTTCTCCGTCACGGCGATTGCCCAGTCGTTGGAACGTCAGCAGATTGACCGTCTCGGTGATGAACCGCACCGAGCCGTCGCCCAGCACGGCGTTGACACCGCCGGGGTGCATGCTGCGTGGGGGAAAGATACCGACGCCCCAGTCGTGCGCTCCGCCGGGACAGCAGTCGCCGCCGGTGGTCGGATATTCCCAGTTGGGCGGTGCAGCGGTGGTCAGTGTCGACTGGCCGGCGGCGTACCAGCCCCACATCGTGCCGTTGTTGCTGCGCACTCCCGAAGCGCTATCCCGAGCGGCGATACCGATCGCATCCAGTTCCGCCTTGGTGGGAAAGTCCTTGTCGACCACGGCGTTGAAGGGGCCGTTGCTGGAGTAGAACACGTCGTAGGGATAGCGTCCGCTGCTGCCGGTGGCACCGGATCCGGAGAGCAGTTCCGAAGCCAGCAGCGTTTGCGACAGGCCGTCGGTTACGTCGGCCATTTTCCGCGGATTCTGATAGGAGATCATGCCGTTGAACCGATTTCCGGCCCAGACCGTCTCGGTCCGGCTGCCGGTGCTCCAGCCATAGTTGGTGCCGGGGCCGTCCCAGCCGTTGGGGTGCGAGCCACGCTGCGGTGCTTCGGGCGAGGAAGGACAGAGAAACCCGGGGATCTCGGTGTTGAAGATCGTGTTGTAGAAGAAGCTCCAACGCTGTGCTTCGGTTAGGCTGTCGTCCCGCAGTCGCGACTGACCCTGTTCGTACAGATTGTTCTGTTCGATGTAGGGCAGAACATGGAAGTTGGCACTTGTTGCGTGCCACGCGCTGGCGCCGACCTTGGTGTAGTTCTCAGGAAACTCACCGCGCGTGTCATGGAAGTTGTGCATGGCCAACCCCAGTTGTTTCAGGTTGTTGCTGCACTGCATCCGCCGCGCGGCTTCGCGAGCGGCTTGCACGGCCGGCAAAAGCAAGCCGACCAGGACACCAATAATTGCGATCACAACCAACAGCTCCACCAGGGTGAAGCCGGTCCGCGGTGCGGACGTACGTACTTTAAGACCATTCATAGAAAGGACGCCCCGTTTCTAAGGAAGGAGGGTGCCCGCTATTGCGGGCGTAAAGGAGGGCAGGGGTACGCAATCGTACTTGCCGGGGGGCGTCGGGTCAAGCATTTGAATTGCGCGTCGCTCGGGCGGCATCCGTACAGCGTGGCGGCGCTTTCCGGCTCAATACCGTTCGGCCGCTTCGCGAGACGTGATCACGGGAGCTCGAAGCGTGTTGGTGCCGAGCGACTCGCCGCGGCGGACATCGATATTGATACGCCCGCGGAGGACGCGGTTCGGTTCGAGCCCGATCAGTTTGGTCGTGAACAAAAAGCAATCGTCGGTTTGGGCCGTCAACCAATGGATGTTGTTGCGGTAGTCCGAGATGCTCGACCAAGTCCCCACCCCTGCGACGGGTTCGTCCACCGTTTGACGCACGACCAAGTGTTCGCCTCGGTCTTCCAGTTTGTCGTATTGCCGCACGGCAAACTCGCCGGACAGACATAGAAACGCGCTGGTCATATTGGAGTGACCGTGCGGCGGGATGCTGCGGCCTTTCTTGACATGCGCCACTTTGGTGATCAGCGCCCGGTGAGGTTCACGCCCCGAAGCGTCCGCGTTTGGTTCCCCTCGTAGCTCGACCCGATGAAACAATTCGCCCCGATCGCTGGGGATGTCCGCCAGGATCTGTTGCCGCAGCGAATCAAAACGCAGATGCTTGCACAACGCTTCCAAGGGCGTATCGGCATAGATTGCATCCATCGTCTCCTGCCACTCGAGTCCCGACTGGGCGGCGAGTTTCAATCGTCCGGCATTGCGATACAACCGGTCGAGCCAAACTTGCACCGGGTCGGGCCCTGCCTCCGAGGCCAGCGACCGCTTCGTCCCCAGCAGGCTGTACGCCAAGGCCGCCGCACCAAGAGCTTGCAAGTGATCGCGACGGTTATGCAGACGGGTAGACATGGCAGCGGCCTTTCGATGCGACGAAGAAGCCACGGTGCCGCCGACGGTTCCACCCGATGAGGAACCGAAACGCGGCAGCGCCGCGATGAACCTCATTTCTCAAAGTACCGCCTCGGAGGGGTTTGTGCAAAGTTTTTTTGGGGGTGTTTTTCACGTGCGGCCAGCAAGCGATCGAGGATGGCCAGCCGCTGGCCGGCCACCGCGTCGCGGCCGCCAAGTGTGGCCAGATACCGCTGTTGCTGCTGCAGCTGTTGCACGAACCACGTTTCCCAGCGTCGCAGGTGCCAGGGTCCGAACACCAGGGCGGCTTCCCGGTCGAGCGAATCGTAGACCGGGTCGGGATGCCCGTCACCGCGGACAAAGACCAAAACGTCGAAGCGGCGGCGACCGGCGGTGCGGAGCTCTTCTTGGAGGTGGTAGCCGGCGGCGAACGCCCATCGCCGCAGCTGCTCGGCGTGTTTGTTGGGCTGCAGGACCAGGCGTTCGGGAATCCGTTCGGGCGCCTCCCCCAGGATTCGCTCGATCGATCGGCCGCCCATCCCGCAGATGCTGGCCGAATCGGCTTCGCCCGGACGCAGCGGCTGCAGGCCCTCGCCGAAGCGGACGTCGGCCGGCAGTCCTCGGAGCGTCGCTTGCGAGTTCGCCCACGGTTGCCGTTTGTTCTCGATCGCGATGCCGCGCTCGATCCGGCCGGCGGCGAGCAGGGCCTTTAATAGATGCCCGTGATCGGAACCGATATCGGCGTGGCAGCGCGCACGAATCTGACGCGCAACCAGTTTCAGCCGTTGATCAAGTCGAGGCATCAAGCTTGTAGACCGTTCAGCGTGCCGCGGCCACTGGAGAACTGCTCGACCGGATCGGCCGCCTGCACGCCGGCGCTCGATGCCAAGGTCAGTAGTACCAGAAACGCTTTGCTGAAGCTTTTAGGTAGCATGCAAATCAAAGCCCTCCCCGGGCCTGAGAACCCGACCCTCCCGGAGGGGCGGGGGTTGCAGTTCGAAACACTTCTCGCTACTTGGCGATCCACTGCACGGCGTCGGCGATCACGTGACCGTCGGTGCCGTCGTTCGAAAGCGTCACGACGGCGGGCTGGTCCGCGGCGAACGTGAACTCACCCAGCGAGATAAATAGTTTGTCGATCGGCGGCTCCTTGCGTTGGTTGACCGTCACCGTGGTTTCGCCGTCGGCGTGATGGATGGTGACCGGAACATTGGTGGCCCGATTGCCATGGTACGCGTAGGCCAGACGCACTTCGTAGCGGCCGGCTTCGAGGGGAGCTTCGAAGCGCGCGACGCTGCGTCCGTCGGCTCGGTTCTCGTCGTGGGCGTACTGCCCTCCGACCCAGCGGAAGGCCGACGTGCTGACGTTCCACACGCCCGACAGTTCGGCTTGCCGATCATCGACGACCGTGCCGTCCAGATCGGCCACCGGCGTGCCGCGACCAACTCCGGCTCGGCCGGTCGGGCCGTCGTACTCGAGCACTTGGCCGTCATCCAGCAGTCGCTGGCGGATTTCCTGGTAGTCAACATCTTGAACGGCTTTGTCTTGATCCAGTGCCAGACAGGCCACCGTGGCCGCGGATTGACCCAGGATCATGAATACCGGTTCCATGCGAATCGAACCGAAGGCGATGTGGCTGCTGGAGACGCACACCGGCACGACCAGGTTTTCGCATTGTTCGCGCCGCGGCAGCACCGACCCCAGAGCGATCTCGTACGGGCCTCCGGTGCGCACGCCGATGTCGCCTTCGTTCTGTACGTAACCTTCGGGTGTGACGTAGCGCTGCACGTTGTGCGAGTCGATCGTGTAGGAGCCCATACCGATCGAGTCGGGCGTGGGACGTTTCTTCAGCAATTCGTTTTCAGTCATCACGTACTGGCCGATCATTCGGCGGGCTTCGCGGATGTACAGCTGATGAGGCCAATTGCCGTTGTCCTGAAACTCGTCCTTGGCCAATCCCCACTTGGCGAATTTGCTGCGCACGTCTTCCGGGACCCGCGGGTCGTTGGCCAGGAAGTACATCAAGCCCTTTTGGTAAACCTCGTGTTCGCGGATGATCTCGCGTCGCCGCTCGTAATCGGCTTCGGGGTAATCGTAGTTGAACCCGATGTTGTCGGTGCTGAAAGGGCCGTGGTTATTGGTGTCGGTTTTGTGGTTGGGGATCGGATCGAATTTTTGGAAACCCTCGCGCCAGCCGGCTTCCAACACCCGCAGCAGCAGCGCGTACTGATCCGGGTCGTAGCCTTCGGGTTTGGGAAACGCCACGCGGTTTTCCGGGTGATCGGTCAAGCACATGCGAAAACAATACGCCTGCACGCGATGGTCACCGGAGCCGTACTCGCCGGGAGGATCGGGGCTGATCCGCGGCAGCAGTCCGCTGCTGGGATCGTCCGGGATGCGGTAGGGGCTGACGGGAGTGGGCAGAACGCCAAAGTGATGGCCGTGATGCAGCACGCCGGTCTGCACGCCATTCCACTGTTCGCCGTACTGCTGCTGCGACTCGCGTCCCACGTGGTAATCCACGCCCGCGGCCGCCATCAGATCGCCTTCGTAGGTGGCATCGACAAAGGATCGTCCGCGGTAGGTCTGGCCGCTGAGCATGCGGATCGCCTGGATGCGTCCGTCGCGTTTGCTCACACCCGAGGTGCGATCGAGCCACTGGTCGCGGTGGACGGGGATCTGGTGCTCGCGGACCAGATCGTCGAAGACCTGTTCGGCGACATGCGGTTCGAAAATCCACATCGTCCGCTGCTTGCCGTCGATCGCGGCATTGCCTTGACCTTTGTTGCCGTAGTCGCTGCGCGGCTGCCACTTCCAGGCTTCGTCTTGGTCGTAATGTTTCCAGACGCGATGGTAGAACTCGCGGGCCAGTCCGCCGATGACGGATTTGTTGCCCGTGTCGGTCCAGCCCAGGCCGCCGCTGGACAATCCGCCCAGGTGCTTGTCCGGACAGACCAGGATAACCGAACGGCCCATCTTCTTCGCTTGGACTGCGGCGATCACGCCGCCCGAAGTGCCGCCGTAAACGATCACGTCGGCCTCATGGGTTTCGGACTGGGCTGGCGGCGGGGCGGCCAGAGCAACAGCGGCCGGCAGCAGCAGACCACTGGCAAGCAGCAAAACAAAGCGTCGTAGCATGGATATCTTATTGCGGAAAACGAGGGAGGGGGCGAGAGAGGCAGCGAGCCGCTGCGGCAAGGCGGATCATTATAGTTTGCCCCGCCGCCACCGTGGCGTTGACCGCCGGCCGTAAACCGCCCTTGCGACTGGGCGGGACCAGCAACCCGGCCGCGGCATGAGGTTTGCCACCGCGGCATGAGGTTTGCGGCTTCTGGGCTGCTTTCGTCGTCGTTCGTTGTTTCCTATCCAAGTGCACAGGTTATGTCAGACATCAAAACCAACGGTGGTCCCGAACCCAGCTCTGCGATTGGCCAGTCGATGCGAGCGATCGTCTTCGACGATTACGGCGATGCCTCGGTGTTGCATCCTGCCGAGCGTCCGGTACCCAAGCCGGACAGCGACGAGGTGTTGATCGCCGTGCGGGCATCCAGTGTCAATCCGGTTGACTATCGGTTGCGATCCGGCGAGATGAAGGGGTTGCTGCCCGGCGGGTTTCCGCGCATCCCCGGCTACGACGTGGCGGGTACGGTGGTGCAGTGTCCACAGGGCAGCGGGCTGACCGCTGGCGATTCTGTGATGGCCTTTTTGGATTCGCTCCGCGGCGGGGCGCTTGCCGAGTACGCCGCGTGTGGCGTCAGTGCCGTGGCCAAGATTCCGCCGGAGATGAGCTACGAACAGGCCGCGGCCATCCCCTTGGCCGGATCGACCGCCCTACAGTCCCTGCGGGACCATGGCCGGATGCAGTCCGGTCAGCGCGTGTTGGTCAACGGAGCCAGCGGTGGCGTGGGGATGTTTGCCGTGCAGATCGCAAAAGCCTATGGGTGCCACGTCGACGCGGTGGCCAGCGGCGAGAACGAAGCGTTTTGTCGCGAGCTGGGGGCGGACCACTTCTATGACTACCTGCAAACCGATTTTGCGAAGTCCGATGAACGGTGGAACATCGTGTTCGATGCGGCCGGCAAATCGGGGTACCTGGACGTTCGCGAGGTCCTGCTCGAGGGCGGCCGTTACGTGTCGACCGAGCCGGACGTCAAAGGCATGTTGATGACCGTGTTGACCTGGCCGCTATCGAAATCCGGCACGATTATGTTGGCCAAGTCCAAAGCCGAGGATTTGGAAGAATTAATTCGGCTGTTCGTCGAGAAGAAGCTGGCGGTCACCATCGACAGCGTGTACGACTTTGAGGATGCAGCCGAAGCGCATCGCCGTGTCGAAACCGGCGTCGACCGCGGCAAGGTCGTCATCCGCGTGGCCTAGGCCCGGGAAGCAATCGCCCCGTGGACGCATCGCATCCACGGGGTTCAAGATAAGATTCCTACCGCGTCAACAACGCGACGCGGCAGAGAACTACTCGGTGTCGGCCACCTGAACGTTCTCGGCGCACGGTCCCTTGGGGCCGTTGCCTTCTTCGTAAGTCACTCGCTGCCCTTCGCGAAGGTCATCGAATCGGACGTCTACCAGGCTGGACAGGTGAAAAAACAGGTCCTTGGGTCCACCGGCGTCGATGAATCCAAAACCCTTGTCCGTCAGCCGTTTGATCGTACCTTCTGCCATCTCTCTTTTCCTCTCCAAAAAACTTCAGTCCAGCAATCCCCGCCCGAGTCGCTTCGTTCGGACTGCCAGGAGGGACGCTATGGCGAGAAGTATACCGCTTGCGGCAGCGAAAGGCGAATGGTTCCTGGGGTTTTTGGGCGACTTGGCGAAATATGTCGTTTTTCCCACGCGTTTTGGAGCAGGTCGGGGCCGGCGGCGGTTTGCCGTGGCGGTTCGGAAAAAGCTGACAAGCGACCGCAGACCGCGCTATACTGAGGCCTCTACGGGTCTGCCGACACGCCGCGACCCACTCCGCGTCCTGCCCCGCGATCTCCTGCCTTACGCCTCCTGCCCCGAGAGGTTCTCGCCTGATGCCGCATTCTCGACACCCTGGCCGTTCCGCTGCCAGCGAAGGTTGTTCTGATTTTCGTCGCAGCTTGCGTTCTCGACGTCACCTGCTGCAGGCCGGCATGCTGAGCGGCTTGGGGATGGGGTTGGCGGATTGGTTTGCGGCCACCGACGTCCGGGCCTCTGCGACGGTCGCCAAACCGGCCAAAGCCTGTATTTTCCTGTTCATGTGGGGTGGGCCCAGCCAGCTGGAAACGTTCGACATGAAACCCGATGCGCCGGCGGAGGTGCGGGGCAGTTTCAACCCCGTGTCGACTCGCGTTGCCGGGATGCCCATCTGCGAGCACTTCACGCACCTCGCGCAGATGACCGACAAGTTGGCGATCGTGCGGTCGCTGTCTCACGACGATCCGGCCCACCTCTCCAGCGGACACGCCGCCGTCACCGGCCAACCGGCTCCGGTTGTCAAGAGCGATGCCACACCGCCCAGCAACAACGATTCACCGCACCTGGGATCGTTGGTATCGAAGCTGCGGCCGAGCGAGCAGGGGGTGCCATCCTTTGTGACCCTGCCCTGGAAGGCTTTGCATCCGGCGGCTCCGGGAGGCGAGGCGCCCGGACAACACGGCGGTTGGTTGGGGCCGGCACACGACGGACTTTTGCTGACCGGCGACCCCAACGCGGCGGACTGGAAGCCCAGCTCGCTGGCCCTGCCGGCGGACATGTCACTGGCACGTTTGGAGAGCCGGGTCACGCTGCTGAAACAATTGGACGCCCAGCGCCGGCAGATGGAAAGCGACGCTCCGTTGCTCGGACGCGGCACCGACGATCCCACCGCGACGCTCCGCCAACATCAACAGCGAGCCCACCGGCTGTTGGCTTCACCGCACGTCCGCAAGGCCTTCGATCTGGCGGCCGAACCGGAAAAAGTGCGGCAGCGATACGGACGCAACATCCACGGCCAGAGCGTGTTGATGGCCCGCCGCTTGGTCGAACACGGCGTGCCGCTGGTCAGCGTGAACTGGCACAACGACGGACGCAACTTCTGGGACACCCATGTCAACAACTTCAATCGTTTGAAGGACGACCTGATCCCGCCTTCGGACAGGGCCCTGTCGGCGCTGCTGGAGGATCTCGAGCAGCGCGGCATGCTGGACGAAACGTTGGTCGTGTGGGTCGGCGAGTTCGGCCGGAAACCACAGATCAATCCCGCCAACGCCGGCCGCGAGCACTGGCCGTTCTGTTACAGCGGGCTGATGGCCGGCGGCGGAATCCGCGGCGGAACGGTGTATGGGGCCAGCGATAAACTGGCCGCACATCCGATCCGCGATCCGGTCAGCCCCTACGATTTCGGCACCACCATCGTGCACGCTTTGGGGATGGATCCCGAAACCTACCTGCCCGACCGCGAAGGGCGGCCGCGCCCGATCACCGCCGGCAAGGTGATCCATCCGCTGTTCACCGGATAGTAGCTCGGCTGTCCCAGCCGAGAAGCAGATAGTAGCTCGGCTGTCCCAGCCGAGAAGCAAATAGTAGCTCGGCAGTCCCAGCCGAGAAGCAGAAACGGTCACGGCTCGGAGAGCCGTGCTGCTTTGGCGGCGTGCTGCTTTTTACCGTTCGCCGGAGACGGTTTCGGCAATGTTCTCGGCGTGGTCGCGAACCCGGGCGTAGGCATTCAGCGAGGCCAGGTAGGCGACGCTGACCAGCGGCGGGATGCCGCCACCGGACAATTCGTCCATGTGTTTGCGGCGATGCTGTTTGATCTGGCTGCGCAGCCGTTTGCTCATCGCCACCGTCTTGGTCAGGACGCTGCGGTTGTTCTGCACGTAGGCTTCGTTGATCTCGCTGACGTAGTCGATCGCCTGGGCATTCAATTCGCGCAAGCCCGCCCGCTGGGATTCGCTGAAACGGTGCCCGTCGCGGCGCAGTTTCCGGTCGAACTTGTCCAGGTTCGCCACATAGTCGCTGATCGATTCGTACTCATCGGCCATCCGCAGTTGTTGTCGAGCTTCATCGGCCACGCTGTGCGGCACATCGTTGGCCAGCAGGTTGGTGACGTAGACGGCGATTTCGTCCTGCATCGCGTCGAGCACTTGTTCGCGGTTCTTGAGTTTGTCGGCCAGCTTCTTGTCGGGCTTGTCCGCATCACGAAGCTCGTCCAACCACTTCAGCATCTTGATGCATTCGGCACCCATCTTTTCGACTTCCTTGTGCGACTGTTCGATCGCCATCAGAGGCGTTTCCAGCATCCGCACGTCCAGGTCCGTCAACCGCGGTTTCTCTTTGAACCCCTTGTCCGGAGCCAGGCGGTGCAGCAAGCGCACGAACAGCGGGACGAAGGGCAGGAACAGCAGCATGTTGGCAAGATTGAACACGGTATGGGTTGCGGCAATCATCGCCGTCGTGTCGGGAAACGTCTCGACGCCCTTGACCATTTTTATTCTCTGGACGTCCCCCGGGATGATCGACTGGATGAAGTCGATGTACCAGTGAAAGATGGCGGTGATCCACAGCACCCCGACAAAGTTAAAGATGACGTGGAAGTAGGCCGCGCGGCGGGCGTTGGTCGTCGCTCCCAGCGACGCGACGAAGGCGGTGATCGTGGTCCCCAGGTTCTCTCCCAGGACCAACGCGGCGGCCGTCTCGTAGGAGATGACGCCTTGCGAGGCCAACGAGATCGTGATCCCCAGCGTGGCCGAGGAGGACTGGACCAGGGTCGTCAGCACGCATCCCACGAGAGCGCATTTCAGCACGCCGAAGTAGCTGTCGGCCGTGAAGTAGTGGAAGGCTCTTTCGAAGCTGGGGATTTCGCGGATGATCGCGCAGGCATCCTTCATCAGCTCCAGCCCAAAGAAGACCATCCCCACGCCCATGATCGCCATCGCCCAGTACCGCCAGCGATCGCCGCTGGAAAACAGGTACACAAACGCCGCGGCGCCCAACAGCGGCAGCCCGTACTTGCCGATCTTCAGTGCCAGAAACCAACCGGTAACCGTGGTGCCGACGTTGGCCCCCATGATCACGCCCACCGCCTGAGCCAGTTCCATCACGCCGCTGTTGACGAAACCGATGACCATCACCGTGGTGATCGAGCTGCTCTGCACCACGCCGGTCACGACCACCCCGACGACCGTGGCCATAAAGCGATTGTTGGTGACGATGCTGATCAATCGCCGCAGGCTGTTGCCGGCGACCGCTTGCATCCCGTCGGACATGTTCTTCATGCCCAACAGGAAAATGCCTAAGCCTCCAACCAGTTCAAACACCAGTCTGATGAGCGCGTCGAAATCCAAAAGTACACCGAAGGGGTTTTAGGGATCGCAAGGAAGGGGCGTGGCAACTTCTAAAATCCCTTTCCCGACCCTGCTGGATCCCAGGGCCGGCCTTCACGCAATCTTCCTGCTGAATGGGTAACGGCTCTCAAAAACTACCGGATCACCTGCTAGCTGGCCATAACCCTCGTCGCGATTCTTCCCCGGGCCCGCTCATGACGGCTCCCCGCCCCGCGGCGGCTGTGGGGGCGTGGGGGAATCGGCTACCTCGGCTGGTGAGGCGCTGGCGATCACCGGCGCCGCCATGCTGGCCGCGCCGGGCCGCACCGACAAGACGCGAAGGCGGATCGAGTGCAACTGGAGCCGCGGCAGCCTGATGCCCGAGAGGACCACCAGGCAGGCCAGCCGCCCCACCGACGAGAGCGCGAACAGGCCGTGGTAAGTGCGGCTGCTGAGCCCAAAGTGATACAGGAACGCCGCGCCGGCGGCCGCTCCGATCGCCATCGCCGCGGTGTTGGCAAAGTTATACAGCGTCAGCAGCTGGGTGCGTCGATCCGCCGGCAGGGTTTCGAAAAACAACAGAAAGAATCCCAGTTCGTAGGCGCCCCAGGCGACGCCGCTGAGCACCTGCATGGAGGCCAGCCACCAGACGTTGCTGCTGGGAATCCACAGGGCGGCCAGCGGCACCAGCCCCACGCCGCCCAGCCACAGCACGCGGCTGGCTCCGGCGCGTTCGGCAACGCGTCCCCACATCGACATCGAAACGACCTTGCTGACAAAAGCCAGCGAGATCAGAAGCACAAAAGTGCCGTAGCTGAAGTCCAGTTGCTCCAGCATGTAGGGAACGAAGTACGGTCCGCTGAACTGGAGGAACACCTGCATCAGCACCAGATATACCAGCAAACGCTTGGCCGCGATCACTCGCCAAGCCTTCGGTCGCCGGCGGGACTTTGCGGTCACCCGCACCCCGCGCGATGCCGGGGGCAATTCGCCTGTTCGGTACAATTGCCACGCCGACAACAACCGGCATCCGGCGGCGACCAGAAACAACGCGGCGAACCCAGCGAATTCCCAGCCCCGTTGCGAGCACCACTGCAGGGCACCGCCGGCTAGTAGCAGCCCGGCGAACGTCGTGGTCTGCTGCAACCGCGTGCGCCGGGAAAAGAAACGCGTCCGCATCCGGTCGGGCACCACGCGTTCGATCCAAGTGTTCCAGGCAGGGCCGGTCGCCAGTCCCGACGCCCAGTACAGCGATGCCAGAACCAACAGGACGGTCATGCTGATGCTGCCCTGCCAGGCGGCCAGCGCCAAAGGCAGAAACGTCAGGGCCTGCAGCACCGCGCCCAGGACGATCCAACGCCGCAGATCGCCCAGCCAGGCGATCGCCCAGGGAGAAATTAATTGCAGCGTTCCGCCGGTCACCAGAGGCACGCTGGCCACCAAGCCCGCAGCGGTCTCTCCCAGACCGGCGGCGAGGGCGAAGGCGGCAAAGTAGGTTTCGCCACAGCCGATCATGCCGCCGTAAAAGCCCGCATCGACCATGCTGCGAACCAGGTTGCGATCGGTCGTCTGGGTGGCACTGCGAGCAGCGGACCGAGCGGGGGAACCGTCCCCGTGGCGGGCGCGAGGATCCATCAAGGTGCGGCGATTGGTACGGCAAGGGAAGGAGAGTTTCTGCGGACCAGGGTAAACCATACGCATCCGCGACGAAAACATAGGCCTCAGCAAGGAAACGGCGAAGAGCGAAAATGCATAGCCCGGGCCCACGCCCCGGCCCGCGAATCTCTCTTGCCCTGAACACTCGTCGCCTTCTAGGGTCGCAGCTCCCGGTCGTTCCCGTCCCCCACATTCCCTCTCCGCAAGGTGCCGTTGCTTTGAATCGCCCTGCCCCGCTCGTCCCATCACCTGCCGCCCCGGCCGGTTCCGCTTCGCAGAACCCCGTATCCGCCGCGGACAGCGACGAACACTTGCTCGGCCAGTACATCCCGCTGCTGTACCACTACAACATGCTGCAGGACGCCGACCGGGTTCAGGCATTCCAGGCCGCGATCAACACCGTCGTCCAGCCCGGCATGCACGTCCTGGAACTGGGCGGGGGAACGGGCATCCTGTCCTCATTTGCCGCCCGTCGCGGGGCCCGCGTCACCTGTGTCGAGCGGTTGCCCGCCCTGGTCGAAGCTTCGCGAGGGTTTCTGGCGGACAATGGTTTGGATGATCGAGTGACCGTTGTGCACGCCGATGCGGCTCGGTACGTTCCCGATTCGCCGGTCGACGTGGTGGTCTGCGAAATGCTGCACGTGGCGCTGCTGCGAGAAAAGCAGGCTCAGGTGATTCGCGCCTTCAAGCAGAATTATCGAAGCGCCTTCGATGGAGCATTGCCGACGTTCATCCCAGAGGTCAGCATTCTGATGGCCCAGCCGGTCCACCAGTGCTTTGATTTCGCCGGCTACCACGCCCCGGTACCCAGCTTTCACGCCCCGGTCCTGGAGCGTGAGGGCACGGCCGAGCTGGCAGCGCTGTCCGCCTACGCGAATATCGATTACGCCGAAACCATCCCGCTGGATTTCGCTGTCGCGATGCGGATGAAGGCGGACGTGGCGGGACAGATCAATGCCCTGCGTTTCGTCACCCAAAACGTGCTGGCCGTGGACATGCAAAAGCAGCAGGCGATCACCTGGGCCAACCAGTGCATGGTGCTGCCGCTGGCCACACCGATCTCGATCGACAAAGACCAAAACATGGTTCTGCGCTTCGCCTACGGGGCCGGCGGAACCGTCGAAGACCTGCAGCAAACGGTTGCAGTGGAGACTCTGGCGTAGCCGAAGTCACCAGACTTTGGGAAACACTGACTCTAACGGTAGCTCTGTATGCTTTGCGACATTCGGGCATAGCAGCCACGTAGTGGCGACAGGATGTAGCCATGGGCGTCAGCCCATGGTATGAGCTGTCGTCCCTGCGGGACTAAGTCTTCCTTCCCAGCATACGGTCCAGCGAATCGGAGGTCTGGTAGATCAGGGCTTCGGGATAGTGCCGATAGGGATGGAAGTACTCGAACGTCAGGTAGCCGTCGTAGCCGATTCCGTCGAAGGCCTCCAGGACGGCCGGCCAATTCGTCGTGCCGTCCAGCAGCGGCCGGAACGCTTCCAATGAGTGATCGGTGCTGTTCTTGCTGTACTCTTTTAAGTGCACGTTGCCGATTCGTTTGCCCAGGATCGGAATCCAGTGTTCGGGAAACTGGTACTCCATGATGTTGCCGGTGTCGAAGTGCACGCGGACGTAGGGGCTGGAAAACGAATCGACGAAATCGGCCATCTCCATCGGCGACATCAGAAAGCCGTTGAAGAAGATGTTTTCCAGGTTCAGGTGCACGCCCAGCTTCTCCGCTTGCGGCAGCAGCTTGGTGATGGCGGTTTCGGCGCGGCGATGACACACGTCGTTGGGCGTCGGGTCGTGATCTTCTCGCCAGGGCATGTGCACCGCGCCGGGAACGACCAGCAGATTGTCGGTGCCCAGGTCGTGCGCGGCCTGCGTCATCTTGCCGGCCAGTTCCATGCCGCGGGCGCGTTCGGCCGGATCGTTGCTGGTCAGCGGGTACGGCCAGAACAGAAACGAACACACGCCGCTGATCGCGATCCCGATCTCTTCGGCTTGACGCCGGATCCGCTGAAAATCCTTGCTTGTCGCCTTGGGTGACAGGTCGCTGTCGAGATCGTAGTTCAATTCGATCCCGTCAAAACCGGCGTCCTTGGCCAGTTGCAAGCACTGCACCAGCGTCATCTTTTCCGGATACGGAAACGCCCACAGATTGATCGACTTCTTCATCTGGTAGCGCGGCCGCGGTGAAGGTGCCGGAGCCGCTTCGCCGGTCGGTGGGGGAGCGGCAGCCGTGGCGTCACCGCGATGGCCCGCGGCGGCGACCACGCCACCAAACGCGGCGTAGCTGAGCAATTGGCGGCGGCCCAAGTTCGGTTTGTTGGAATCGTTCACGGTAGGGGGGCTCCTGGTGGAAGGGGCGAGACGAGACCGAGTCAATCGTCCTGGGGATCGGCCACGCGGGCAGGCACGGGGAAGGAGGACAGCCCGACCGTGTTGACCGACTGCAAACTGTACCGCGGCCCCTCGGCGGCCGCGTCGTCACTGATTTGAAATTGCATCGGAGCCAGAGGCTGGGTCGGCGTGTCGCTGTACAGCAGGTTCTGAAAAACGTTGCGACCGAAGCGGTTGGCCGTCGGTGGCACGATCCGTGCAAAGACCTGTCCGTCGCGCAGCAGCACAAAGGACTCCACGCCGCTTTCGAGGTCCGCGCCGGCGTTCCAAAACAGCGTGCTGCCTTCCAGGCGAACATCCGACGGTGGCGGCGGGGGCGTTTCGTCCTCGACCGCGGTGTCGGTGACGTACTGCGTCCACTGCCTTGCGAGCGCTGCATCGGGAATCCAGGCGGCCGTCAGCGGGTCGCCCTGGAACTGGTCGGCCGGAACGGCTTGCCGGCCCGTCGGCTTCGCCAGGTAAGCTTGCTCACGCGGCATCTCGCGCAGCGGCTTGCCCGCTTGATCCGGAAGACGGGCCGTCAAGCACGCATGCAGCCAGGGGATCGCCAGATAGCGTTGGTTGCCGCATTCATGCGAGGTCAGGGGATCGATCGCGACGCCGATCAACCCGCCTCGGCTCCGCAGGGCGTTGAAGAAGGTTTGGTTGGCGGGCCAGACGCCGGCAAAGCGACCTTCGGTGTTGCTGACCCCTTCTTTGGTTCCCAGATTGCACATGATGGGAACGTTCAGGGCCGCATCCTTCAGGGTATGCGGCTTGATCGAAGGCCGGTCGGGATTGGCCTGCAGCAGCGGTACGCCCGAACGCAGCCATGCCGCGGCCACTCGCTCGGGATACAGCAACGTCATGCCGCCGGCCCAGTGACCACCGCCGCTGTGGCCCCACAGGGCCCAGGGGACCGTCGCCAATTCGGGATGCCCGGCCTGTTGGCCGAGGTCCGCCAGGGCTCGCAAGAACGTGTCGGCCGAACCGTTGCGGGGATCGCACCAAAGTTGACAGTCGGCGTCCTGCGGTTGCTCGTACGCCGGTGCCAGGAGGGCGCAGTTGTGTGCAAGTGCCAACGCCTGCCAGTGCAGATCGTAGGCACCGGTTAATCCGCTGCGGCAGGAACCTTCGCCGCAGCCGTGTTGATGCACGATGACGCCGCGCACGTTTTCGACACCCGGCGGAATCCAAACCGTGTACTGAACGGCAAACGCCAGCTCGCCTTCTTTGTCCGATGCTTCGTACCGCACGCGGTAGTAGGGCGGCTCGGCGGCCGGAGCCTGGTCATAGGGAGGAGCTTGAGCCGAGCTGCTGGCGCAGACGACTGCGACCAGCAACAACCAACACAGCGGTCCGGGAAAGCGTCCAGCGAAGTCAAGGGTCATAGTGCGAACTCGGGCGGCGTTTGGCGGCATGAGAGGTCGCACGAGGTCGACCTTGTTCAGCTGCCGGCGATTTCGTATTCCAGGTGTGGGGCGGCCGTCTGTCCGGCTTCGCCTTCCAACAAGCGAACCCCGGTCGGTTCGTTGGGGTCCACGACAAAGCTTTTGGGATAGGCAAACGGTTGCGGTTTGTTAGGCAACAGTTTACCAGCATAACGCAGGCCGCGGGCGAGCATCTGTTTGGCGTGAGCTTGCCAGCCATCGATCTCGGCAGAGCTGGGTTTCAGGCCCAAGCGGTTCCGCAAAAAGTAGTTGGCTTGATGGACGTTCAAGCGACGCCGAGCCGCGGGGTTCTTGTGTTCGGTCGAAAGCGAGACGTTCAACCCGTCCAGGTTCGTCACCCGGTGTGGCGTCAGTTGGGGCCACGTGATCAACTGGCCCGGTTCGGCGTCGAAGACCTCGGCGAACGTATCGTACGAAGCGTCGTAAGGAATCTCCTCGGACCATTTGTTACAGCACACGTGCTCCAGCACGGGCAGGCTGGCCACGCGCGTATCAAACGGCGGATACACCCAAACGCGTTTACGACCGCGCAGGTGCCACAGCATGTTCACAGGCATGTCGACGTGGTAATGGACCACGGCCGAAGGTGAGGAGATCAATAGATTGGCGGTACGGTCTTCGGCGCGAAACTGCGGGTTTTCGGCTTCCAGTTCGTCGTACAGCTCGTCCACCAAACGCGCCAGTTTGGGCTGGTGCTGCATGACCTGACGGCAGTTGATCCACAGTTGGCCCCGGCGCACGGTTTCCAGCAGGGTTTCGCCGGAGACGCCGCCGCGGTCGCCGTCCCGCCATTCGAACGTCATGCTGTCGCGATCCATGGTCGACAGACCGAGCGCGGCATCGGGATGCCGGTCCAGGATCTCGACCAGGCCTTCGTCGCTGAACAGGTCCAATTCGTGCAAGCGATGTTCGGCCAGCAGGATGCGTTTTTCCAGAGCCCCGAAGGTGGCAGGGTTCCAATCAACCAGGTAGGACATGTGAGGGAGCCTGCAGAACGAGGGTGGTGGGGGAGCGGTTACTACCGCAAGCCTAGGTCACGATTCGGCGCAGGCAAGTTCGAAGGTGGGCTGGTGGGAGGTGGTGAAGCAACGGTTATAGAGAGAGGGCACCGATTCACTGCCCCTGCCGCGCCCATTTGACTTTCAAATGGTCCGAGGTCAGATGTTTGACGATGTCCAGCGGTTCGCAGCGGTTGTCGTCGCCGTAGTCCACGTCCAGGGGACCGATCCGGCGAGCGGCTTTGAGGGCCGCCTTGTTTAGCGTCGGATTGCGTTTGCCGATCCCCATCAGCGCCGTTCCCATGGCCTCCCGCACCCACATCGGTTGCTGGGCGATCGTCTGCTCGATCCGCTCGATCTGGGCCAGGAGATACGCGTCGTCCATGCCTTTGGGGTTCTTCTTGGACAGCTCGTACAGCAGCGAGTAGCCGCACTGTCGCCGCAGCGGATCGTCGCTGTCGATCCACCCGCGGGCCAGCTCAAAAGCAAAACGCGTCTTGGCCAGCGTCGCGTCGCAGGAGGCGAACACGTGGACCAGCATCCCTTCGCCCAGTCCGTCGTCCACCTGGGCTTCGACCTGCTGGGGCGTCATCTGTTTGGGATCGTCGACCAGCAGGCTCAAAACCTTGGCGTCGTAGATGTCGCTCTTCCACAGCGACTGAGCCAACCGGTGGTCGCGGCCGACCTGTTTGGCCAGCTTGCGCAGCCGCGTGAGCCCGATCCCAAAGCTCTTCAGCCCACTGGCTCGCTTGTTCCAGTGGGTGATGCCGCGAGGGTCGGCGTTCTCTCTCAGCAAGGCGATGACTTGCGTCTTGGTCATGCTCATGGCAGGGCTCACGAATTAATACTTGCCGGTGGTACCGAACATCTCTTGCTTGGAGGGCCGCGGGCGAACGCGGACGCTGTGGTCGGGTTCACCCGTTGCGCGGTCGAACTCGTCGGGCGTTCGCACCGAGGGGATGTAGTCGCTGGTCTCGGTCGACCACTGCTTGAGGGCTTGCTGCAGCCGCTGGCGAGTCGAGCGGTAGGCGGGGTCGTCGAAGACGTTGTGCAATTCGCCGGGATCACGCTGTAGGTCGTACAGCTCCCAATGCGAACGCGGCAGGAAGGCCGTTTGTTGATGCGTTGGCAGACGGCCTTCGCGCTGCAGCCGCAACATGGCTTGCCAGCTGAGTCCACGACCGGCATCGGCCGAGGGCGTGGGCGGCAGATCCGGATAGTCGTTGCGGATCAACTTGAACTGCTGCGTCATCACGCTGCGGCCATGGTCTTCGTAATCGTGCCAGTGATCTTCGGCAAACGCGTATTGCCGATGCGGCTGGGCGGGGTCTCGCAGCGTGGCGGCAAAGCTGCGACCCGACGTGGCCAATCCGCTGCGCTCGGTTTTGTCGACGCCGGCCAATTCCAGAAACGTGGCGGCAACGTCGACGGCGCTGACCAGTGCCGTCGTCGTTTGCCCGGCGGACACGACGCGGGGCCAGCGAACGATCCAGGGCGTCCGGATCCCGCCGTCGTACAACGTCGTCTTGTCACGCGGAAACGGGCGGCCGTTGTCGCTGATGAATAGAACCAGCGTGTTTTCGTCGACACCTTGCTGTTTTAAAACATCCAACACTTTGCCGACGTAACCATCCAGACGGCCGATCTCGTCGTAGTACAGCCGCAAGTCCTCACGCACCTCGGGAACATCCGGCAGATGCGGCGGGACGATCACGTCGTCGTGGGTGTGCGGCGGGTCGAGCGCTCCGTCGGTGTACTCGCGATGCGGGTCGAGGGCGGCCAACCACAGAAAGAACGGTCGATCGCGGGGACGTTCTTCCAAGGCCCGCTGCCAGTCTTCGCAGCCGCTGGGCTGGGCGGCGATCATCTTGCCCGGCTGGCCGTCCTCGCCGGAGGGCAACACGAAACCCGCCGTCGAGGCTTCGTAGACGCGGTCGAAATGATCGCGGACCGCGTCGCCCAGATGCCATTTACCCGCGGCCGCCGTGTAGTAACCCGCCCGCTGCAACTGTTCCGCCATGGTCTGACTGCCCGCCGGCAGGGGCCAGTGCAATTGTTCGGCGCCCGTGTTGTGCGGGTACTTGCCGGTCAACAAGCTTGCTCGCGAGGGGCTGCAGGAGTTGGTCGTCAGATAAGCGTGCTGGAACCGCAGCCCTTCGCGGGCCAACCGATCGATGTTGGGCGTGCGGATGGCAGGATGTCCGTAGGCGCCGCAGTCGTCCCAGTTCATGTCATCGGCGATGATCAGCACCAGATTGGGCACCGCGCGGGGTTCGTCCGCCGGGGTTGCCACGGCCGTACCCGCCAGCAGCGATATGACCAGACCCAACACGGTTGAGCAAAGCGAGGGCGACCACAGCAAGCGAACGAGTACCGGAAACGATAACACTAATAGACTCCGCGAATATGAGGGGCAACTTCCGCCGCGTAGTACTCGGCCAGTTGACGATGGGTTTCAGGGGCCAGCGAAGCGAGCGCGGAAACGGCGGCGTTGTCGATCACCTGGTCCGGCCGTGAGGCACCGGTAATGACGGTCGAGACCGCCGGGTGGTCCAGGATCCAGCGCTGCGCGAACTGGGCCATGGTGACGCCATTGGGAACCCAAGGTCGCAAACCGTCGGCCAAGCGAACGCCGGTGGTGAACGGCAATCCGGCAAACGTTTCGCCGACGTTGAAGGCGGCTCCATCGCGATTGTAGTTGCGAGGGTCGTCTTCGGCGAACGTCGTGTCGGCGTCGAACTTGCCGGCCAGCAGGCCGCTGGCCAGCGGCAACCGCACGATCAAGCCCACGCCTTGCGCCTCCGCGCGATCGAACAATGCATCGATGGGCTTCTGGCGGAAGAGGTTGAAAATGATTTGCAGAGAGGTCAGTTCCGGTTGGTCGAGGATCTGCAGCGCCTCGTCCATCGATTCGACGCTGGCCCCGAAGTGCCGGATCAAACCTTCCTGTTTCAGCTCTCGCAGCCAATCGAAAATCGCGCCCTCGGCCAGCACTTCCGACGGCACGCAGTGCAACTGCACCAGGTCCAGTCGCTCGACGCCCAGCCGCTGGATGCTGTCGCTGATATGGCTCCGCAGTGTATCCGCGGTATAGGGTCCGGGATAATTGCGGCGTCCCACCTTGGTCGCTACGAAGACGCGATCCTGATGGGAGTCCAGGAAGCGGCCGACCAGCCGTTCGGAGCGACCGTCGCCATAGACATCGGCGGTGTCAAAGAAGGTGATCCCGCGGGCGAAGGCGGTCTCCAGAATCTCCAACGCATCCGCTTCCGCGACCTCGCCCCAGTCCGCGCCCAACTGCCAACATCCCAGTCCAACCTCCGAAACGGTCGGGCCCTGACTGCCAAGTGATCGTGTCTTCATCTATCGCGAGAAGGTGAAAGTTCGAAGAAGATAATGTTGAGCCCTCACGGACTCGTTCCGCTACAGTCCGCAGGGTACACCGCCCCCGACGTCGCGGCCAGAAGTAGGACCGACATACGATGGGCGCGAGTCAGGCAGGCTGCCCCGGCCTGCCCCAAACGCTTGACTTGTTGTCTGTTGCACCATATAGATGGGTGGATGAGTCCCACACAGAAGAATCTCGCCGACGAGCTTGGCAAGTCCAGCGGCTTTGCCAGTTTGCAGCAGGAAACGTTCCTGAATCTGCTGCGCACCCACGAGCAACTGCACACGGAGATGTCGCAGTTCTTCAAATCGCACGGCATCTCCGACGCCCAGTACAACGTCTTGCGGATCCTGCGGGGCGTCGGCCAGCCGATGCAGGTGTATCAGATCGCCGAGCGGATGATCTTTCGCCAAACCGATATCTCGCGCTTGATCGTGCGGCTGGACGAGGCCGGGCTGATCGAGCGGCAGCGCTGCGAGGAAGACCGCCGAGTCGTGTGGGTACGGCTGAGCGACAAGGCAAAAAAGCTGCTTGCGCGGATGGACAAACCGCTGCGCCAGCTGCACGAGCAACAATTCGGCAAGCTGTCCGAAGCCGAACTGCGGCGGCTGAACGCCCTGCTGTTCAAAGCCAGGCAGACGGCGAAGGCAGGCGGATAGAGCCGTCCCGTTGAGGCGAGGGATCCGGTAGACGAATAGAATCGTTTTCTCCCCTCTCCCCCAAATCCTGGCGAGCCTAAGCGAGCCAGGATTTGGGGGAGAGGGGTCGGGGGTGAGGGGGAATTGCAGCGTGGTTTCGTCAGTGCCGCGTCTTGATGCGATACGCGGCAGGAAAATCCGATGCAGAGAGTCAGCCATTTGCACCCGAGCCCCCTCACCCCCGGCCCCTCTCCCACCACGGCTTCACTCGCTGACGCTCGCGGCGCCGCGGGGGAGAGGGGAGAAAACTTCCTTACCTATGTACGGCCTTCAGCCGTCCAACGCAGCAGCCACGCCAGTGGCGATCGCGATGTAGCCATGGGCGTCAGCCCATGGTATGGGTGCCCCCTCGGCGTTTAGTCCCTTCGGGACTAGCGCAATCGTGTCGTTTTCGTTCCACGCACCTCGCGCCCAATGCCACTTCCTTTGTAGCGGAACGGCGCGAGCCGTCCGGTTTTGCGGTGCGAACCTTCACACACCGGGCGGCTTGCGCCGCGCCGCTAACGCTTCAATCGCAAGCGATGGTGAAAGTAGATGGCATTGGGCTCGCGCCCGTGGCTACATCCTGCCGTCCCTGCGGGACTAAAACACGAGCCACGAAGGAAAAATTTGTGTACATAGAATCCGGTAGAGTCAGGAAATCTGAAATCTCAAATCTCAAATCTAAAATCCCTTCCCTCTTCCCCCTTCCCACCACCTGCATCGACGCCTGCTGTCGCTGCTCGACGCGGTGTTGGGCTTGCCGCGTTTTTTGCTTCGCGGCTTCGGGATCTTGGGCCGACCACGGCGCCGGCGACCGCTACTGTTTGACGCTACGGCGGTACTTGCCCGGGGGCAGGCCGGTTGCGCGGCGAAACATGACGCTCATGTACTCTTCGTGTTCAAAACCGGTCAGGCGAGCGATTTTGTGAAGCGACAGGTCGGTTTCCACTAACAGCGTGCGAATCTGCTGGACGCGTTGGCGGAGGATCTCTTCGTGCGGCGTGCGGCCAAAGATGTTCTGAAACCGCTGCTCCAAGGCGCGGCGGGTCAGCGGCACCTGACGCACGACATCGGTCACCTTGATGCCGTCGCAGGCATGCTCGCGAATGTACCGCACGGCGGTGACGATGTCGCTGTCTTCCACAGCCAGCACGTCGGTGGACTGACGCGTGGCCACGCCGCGGGCATCGATCAAGTGCCGTTCCTGCTCGACCGACTGGCCCTGCATCAGCAGGTCCAGCAAGCGAGCCGCTTCACGGCCCGCCCGGTGGGCATCGGGTATGATGCTCGAAAGCGGTGGAAAGCACAGGTTGCACAGCAGTTCGTCGTTGTCCACGCCCAGCACGGCCACTTCATCGGGGACCGAGATCGACGCTTCGCGACAGGCGTCGAGAATCTGTTGGGCGCGGATGTCGTAGCAAGCGAAGATGCCGATGGGTTTGGGCAGCTGTTTGAGCCAGTCGCCCAATCGCTGTTTTTCGCGGTTCCAGGAGTAGTTCGCGGCCGTCTTGGAAGTGGCTGGAAAACGAAGTAGTTCCAGTCCCGGGCGAGCTTCGACCTCGTGGGCAAAAGCGTTCTCGCGCCACAGTGACCAGTTGAAATCCGGGTCGCCACAGAAAGCCAACCGCCGAAAGCCGCGGTCGACAAAATGTTCAACCGCCAGGCGAGCGATCGAAGCGTCGTTGGTTTCCACCCAAGGGATGCCGGGTACGTGACGGGCGGCACTGACATCCACCACCGGTTTGTCCAGTTGGCGGACGATGGCGGCGATGGCATCGGTTTCGATCCGCACGATCAAACCGTCGCCCTGCCAGGAGTGGATCCAGCTGGGCGGCTGCGCTCCGCGTTCCTGCTCGGGCAAGTAGATCGACCACGGCTCGTGCTCGCGGTTGTACGCGACGATACCTTCCAACACCCCGCGGGCGTAGGCGTTGGAGGTTTCGATCAGCAGAGCGACACTACGCAGCTTCTTCACCTGCACTCGTCGCTACAACTGAGCCAGGGGTTGTTCGGCGTCGCCAAAGCCATCCGCCTGGACGCCCATCCGCTGGAGGATGCTGAGGTACAAGCTGCACAGCTTGCGGTCCTCGTCGTCGCGGTCGGTGTAATCCAGGACGCGGCCCGTCTGCAGCGACCCGCCCAGCCCGCCGGCCAGGATCAGCGGCACCTTGGTCGAATCGTGTTTACTGCCCGACCACATATTGTTGATGAACATCAAACAGGTGTTGTCCAGCACCGTGCCGTCGCCCTCGCGCATCGCGTCCAGCCGCTGGCACAGGTAAGCGAATTGGCTGACGTAGTACCGGGTCACGCGTTCGTAATCGTCGCTGGTATCGCGGTGCGAGGCGGAGTGGTGGGCGCTGCGGACGTCCAGGAATGGGTAGAACAAACCGGAGATGTCACGGCACATCAACAGCGTGGCCACACGCGTTTTGTCGGTTTGAAACGCCAGCGCGATGATGTCGCACATCAACCGCATGTGATCGCGAATGTCCTCGGGCAATCCGTTGTCCGGCCGTGACATCTGATGGGCGGGTTTGCCAGAGGTTTGCAAACGGTCGGCAGCCGTTTCCTGACGCTTCCGCATCCGCTGGATCTGTTTTTCGACTTCGCGGACACTGGTCATATATTCGTCCAGTTTTGCCTTGTCGCCGGAGCTGACCTGACGGCTCAAACTGGCGGCGTGTTCCCGGACTCGGTCCAACACGCTCTGATTGCGACGGTTGCCGCGGTTGTCGAACAGGCTGTCGAAGGCCAAAGCGGGGTACACTTCCATGGGCACCGGCGAGGTGGCGTTCTGCCAAGAGATATGCGAGCTGTAAGCCATCGAAAAATTGGTTTCGTGGTAGCCCGTCGTCGGTTGCTCGCAGCCCAGCACGAGGCTGGCCTGGGCGGTCTGGCCGCCGATCTGGTTTGCCAATTCCTGGTCGACGCTGATGCCGCCGCGCAGCTCCGCCCCCTTTTGCAGGGCCGCACCGGACAGGATGTTGCCGGTTTGTCCTGGATGGATGCCCACGCCGACGGCCGAGCGATTGAACAGGCCGTTGACCAAGTTCATCTTGTGCTTGTGCGGCTGCATCGGCGTCAGGCTCTTGCCCAGCTCCATCGACGCACCCTCGCCTTTGGCCCACCAGTGTTCGGCGTTGACGCCACAGGCCATGAATTGCACACCAAACCGCAGCGGCACCGGCGAGGCGGCGGTTTCGGCAGCGCGCGCCGCGGTGCCCCACACCGGTAAGGATTCCAACCAGGGCAAAGCCACGGCCGTACCGGCTCCCTGCAGGAGGATGCGGCGGGAAAGGCGAACAGAAGCGGGGTGGGGTTTACGGCGCATCGTTGGACCTTTTCGTACTGGCAAGTTCCGCGGACGCTCCTTCGCGTCCGCGCTTGTTCAAAAACTGTGGGCTGGTGACGATCGCTTGAACGAGTTCGCTGAAGCGATCGTCGCCCTCGCGCAGTCGCTCTTGCATCTGCACGAGCAGTGGTTCGTCGGACAGCATCAAGCTGCGTCCCAGGGCGTAGGACAACAACTTGCGCGACAGGTTCTGCAAGAATTCCTGCTCACGCCTCTGGCGCAGGTACTCGCGCAAATCGTTCACGCCGTCGCGGCTGGAACCGTCGGGGAACACGGCATGGGTTTCGACCCGGCGGCCACCCAGGTCCACCGTTCGCCGTTCGCCGACCGGACCATAGCCTTCGAAAACCAGCCCGATCGCATCGATTCGGTTATGGCATCCGGCACAGCTGGCGTGATCGCGGTGCATCGCCAACGTCTCGCGCAGCGTCCGCTCGCCCAGCTGGCTTTCGTCGGCGGGCAATTCGGGAACGTCCGGTGGCGGGGGAGGAATGTGTTCGCCCAGCAACCGCCGCACGACCCAGTAACCGCGTTTGACAGGACTGGTGCGTAGGCCCGGTGCGTTCTTGGTCAAAAAGACCGACATCGGCAGCAAGCCACCGCGGCCGTACTGAGCAGCGTTCTCCACGCGTTGCCACTGGCCCGCGTCGAGTTGATCATCTGGAATGCCGTAGTGGCGAGCCAGAACGGCGTTGACGAAGGTGTGGTCGGCGTACAAAAAATCCTTCACCGAGCGATCGTGCTGGAAAACATCCAACAGGAATCGCACCGGTTCTTCAAACATGGCCTGTCGCAGCTGTGCGTCGAACTCGGGAAAGCGTTCACGGTCGACGCTGTTGTGCTGTTCAAAGCGACGGAAGTCCAGCCAGTTGCCGCCGAACTCCACCGCCAAGGCCCGCACGCGTGGGTCCCGCAACATCCGCTGAACCTGCTGGTCCAAGACGTCCGGTTCCCGCAGCCGGTCGTCGGCAGCCAGAGCCAGCAGCGTCTGGTCCGGCGAACTGGACCAGAGGAAATAACTGAGCCGATTGGCCAGCTCCAACGAGGTCAGCGGTCGCGGTTCGGGCGAGTCGTTCAGGAGGTCCCAGCGGTAAGCGAAATGCGGCGAGATCAGGATGGATGTGACCACATCGGCGATCGCCTCTTCGTGGCTCAGTTCGGCTTCGTCGCGTAGTTGGTGGTAAAACGTCACCAGTTCGGTGCGTTCGGCGTCGGCCAGGGGACGACGGTAGGCCCGCCCGCACAGTTCGACCACAGCGTCCAGGTGATGAGCCTGCGCGGCGTCGCGGGTTTGTTCGACCCAGCGGATCTGGCGATTGATCTCGGTGAAGTAATCGGAGATCGCGGCGAGCGGAACGGCCGTGCCACCATTTTTCTTGGCCTTCGCCAGGTACACCCGCGAAAGCTCGGCAATCGCATCGGCCTCCAATGCCTTGACGTTCTCGGGCCGAGCGAAATCGAATTGCGGATCGCGCATGAAGCGCGAATCGGTGCGTTCAAACCATAGAAACCCCTGGTATTGTCGCAGCGGAGCCGAGGTCACGAAATCCAGTTCCTGCCAGAGTGCGTCCAGTTGCTGTTGCTGCTCGGGGTCCAGAATCAATTGCATCAGTGGGGCGTCGTCGCGGAAGTAGCCCATCATGCTGTGGAAACCGGCACTCAGCAAACGGCCCTTCTCCTGCTGGCTTTTGGGTTTGCCCAGATAATCTCGCCCGCGTTCGGAAATGAAGAACGCATCGGGAAACGTCGCGCAGAACCGGCGGCAATCGGCTTCGAAGGCGGGGCGTTCCGCTTCGGTCGGCTCTTTCAATCCCGTTTTTTCGAAGATGCGATCCCATGCTGAGAAATCCGCCGTGCGACGGGCCGCCGCGTACTGCTTGTTCTTCCACAACACGAAGGGCTGGCTGCCGGCGTGCACCTCTTTGATCTTCAGATTCTCAAAGTGCGGCTCGAACGTCTTGCGGGCACGGGCCACATAGTCGCGAAGGTCTTGGCAAGCGGAGCGAGCGGTGTGCGGATCCTCTGTTGAAATTAATTCTTGCCAACGACGCTGCACTTCGGCCAGCGGCCCGAAGCGAACGTCGGCGTCATGGAGGTCCGACCAGACGCGGCGCAGGTACTTTTCGCTAACGGCTTCTTCGGCCGCGAGCTGTGCCAGTCCGGCTTCGCCGGCACCGCTTGTCTCGGCTTTCCAGCAAGCGAAGAAGTAGTCCGCGATGTCGGTCGGCTGACGTTCGTAGAACGCCACGATCCGGTTCACGCAGTACTTGTCGCGGTCGGTATCGGTGGCCACCGGATGCGGGGCAAAGCGGATGCCGGTGGGAGTCAGCACCAAGTGCTCGACCACCGAGCGTGCCGCGGCGAGGTATTTATTCAGCAACGCCGGCGACATCGCCAGCGACTCGCCAGAATTATCGAAGCCGGCTTCGTTGGCCGGATCGACAGGGAAGGTGGCCGTGGGGCGAATGTCCACGCCGGTCAGGTCGCGGATGCTGTAGTCGTATTCGGCGTTGCTCAGCCGGCGGGCGAGCACCGCACCGGGGTCGCCGGCGTTGCGATTCGCTTCGAACGTGCGGACGGCTTCGATCCAGGCGATCAAGCGCTGGCGGTCTTCATCGGCGAGCGGCGCAGCGGCGTCTTCCGGTGGCATGTCGCCGACGTGCAGGCGATCCAGGACGCTTTCCCACAGCTGATGACCGGCGATCACTTGGCTGGTCCGCTCGAACGCCTGCAGGTCCAGCATCGCCTCGGCCGTTTCGGCATCGTGGCAAGCAAAACAATGCGTCTCGAGCAGGGGCCGAATCTCGTGCGTAAACGCCGAGTCCAACCGAGCCCGTTCCGCTTGGTCGGCAACGACCACAGCCGGCATCAGTAGCGTGCAGGCGAACAGCAGTGTCCACGCGAGTCGACTCATTGGCATGGGGCGGGCCAATTGCATGGAGGGAGGGGACAACGGAAGGCGGGGGCGAGTCGGGGAAGACATCGCAGTGGAAGGATTATAGCAGAGCGGAGCCCGCCGTGCTGTAAGATGGGGTTTCGTAAGCGGTAGAAAGCACGGTCCTGTTGGGGGCGGAAGATGAATCGACAATCCACGTTACGGCAATTCACTGGCATGCAAAAACGGCGGCAGGACGACGGCCCTTCGCAGCAGGACGCAGCGGAGCTCTGGCAAGCGTATCTCGATTCGATCATCGTCGACGCCCGCGACGGAACGGTCTACGCCGGCCCCGATGCGGTGGCTCTGCCGCTGCCACCGCCGTGCTATGTGATCACCGCCGCCAACCCTCGGGAAGGCAAGCTGAGCGATGCCGAAAACGATCGTCGCAACCAAACGCTCGAAAAGGTACTGCAGTTGCGGTTCGAGAGCGTCGTGCCGGTCATCGGGCGATCGCGCAGTGGGCACTGGCAGGAGGTCAGCTTTTTGGTCAGCACGCCGGACCGCACAGAAATCCTGCAGTTGGCCGAACGGCACCACCAGCGTGCCGTGTTCGAATTAGACGCAGATACGAAACGAGTCGTCGCCGTCGACGGCACGATCCAAGGCACCATGGACCGGACGCAGTAGTGGCATAGGCATCAGTGGCATAGGCTTCCAGCCTGTGAGCAGTGGCATAGGCTTCCAGCCTGTGAACCCCCCCACCAACACCCAAACCCGTGCCCGCTGAACCAACCCCGCCGCCAACCCCGCCAACCACCCCCAGCCGGCGCTGGCCGCGTTTTCAGCTTCGTTCTCTGTTGGCGGTCGTCACCATCGTCGCGGCCATGATGGGCTGGCTCCGCTGTCGCCGCTGGTTGATGGAGCAGGAGGCACTATGGCGATGGATTGATTGGCTGCCGCTCCACAGCGAGTACGGATGGCTGGCTGTTCAAACCGCTGCGTTCCTGTTGGCCGTGGTCATGTTGGTGATCTGGCGAGGCCCGGTGTCGCTGTACCTCTTGATCGCCGGACAAATGGGTTGGGGACTGATGATTCCGGTCGTCTCCGGTTTGTGGGTTCCCAGTGGACCGTGGGGCGAAGGAATTGGCAGCGTCGCAGGAATTGTTATCTTTTTTGAGCCGGCGTGCGGATTGGTGCTGGTCACGGCGATCACCATCACCGCATTCTGGCATGGGCGATTTCGTTTCGCCGCGACTGCGTCAGCGTTATGGCTGTTGATGTTGATCAGTGATCTGCTGGCGATGCAAACGTTGGCCGCCTTCGCCGCCGCGATCCTAGCGATCGGTCGCGCGTAGTGCGGCACCACACCCTGAGCCGACGGCGCGAGCGGGCTGTCGATTTATTCGAAAACGCACTGCCTATATGAGCCGTTTGGGCGATAGCCCCGGTTCTGCGGTGACGAAACCGAGGCTATCGCCTAAACGGCTCACTAAAGCGACAGGCCGCTCGCGCATTCGACTCACTAACGCGACAGGCCGCTCACGCTCAGGCCTCTGCCTCCACCGGCTCCGCTGCGGCGAACACCAGCCAGGCTCGCAGCGCCAGATACACGACGACGCCATCGATCAGATGCCATAGGAAATGCGTTCCGAACGGCCAGGGGACGAGCCAATCGATCGAGCGAGCTGTAACGGCTGCGGCAAAACACAGGGCCGCAGCGAGTAGCAAAAACGGTTCGGCCGGGCTGCGTTCGATCCACATCACTCCCACGGCCAGCAGGCCGATCAGGGTCGGCACGTAGAACAGCGAACCGTTCAAAGGTTCGCGCAGCGGCAGCAGGCTGAGCGAGACGCCGACGATCCCGCACACAAAAGCGGCGGCCATCAGACGACCCTGCGCGAACGCATGCCGCGCGATCAACCACAGGAACAAGACCTGGAAGGTTGCGATCGGCACAACGTCCATCCACAACGTAACGGCGTTGGGGGCGGTGTGAAAGATGAAGCTGCCCACGCCGATCGTCCCAGCCAAGGCCAGCAGCGCGATGCTGGCCTGTGAATTCGCTCGTCGCCGCCGTGCCAGCATCAGGCCCGCCGCGGCGGCGATCAAGAACGAGACGTTGGAAGCGGCATTGAGGGGTTCCGCCCAAAACGCCGGGTCACCGCTCCGCTCACGGTACGTCCAAAGCAAGCCTTCGCCCGCTTTGGCAGCGGCCGGGACGAACTCAAGCGAGCGGGCAATCATCGGCAATCAAGGTTGGGAACGAGAAGGATTATTTCTCCACATCATAGCCGGCATTCTTCCAGGCTTGCATGCTGCCGGGCACATTGCGGACTTTTTCGTAGCCATCACGCTGCAAGATACTCGCTGCGATGCTGGCCCGGTAGCCGCTGCCGCAGTAGACCGCCACCGGTTTGTCGCGGTCCACGGGCAGTTGACCATTGACGCCGTCTCGCATCTCAGCCACGAAGACGTGCTGGGCATCGGCGATGCGGCCACTCTTGAACTCGCTGTCGGAGCGCACGTCCAGGACCTGGACCGAAGACTTGTTCTCGGCCAGTTCCTGGACGGTCATCTGTGGCAGGGACACCATGGGCATCCCCTTGTTGCTCCAGGCCTTCATGCCGCCGGCCAAGTAACCGGCAAACTTGGTCAGGCCCACGTAGGCGAAGTGCCAACCGATCCATTCCAGTTGGGTGGCATCCTCGACGACCAACAGAATCGGCTTGTCGTAGGACAGCATATCGCCGGCCCAGACGGACAGCTCCGGACGGTCGCCGATATTGATCGCCCCTTTGATGTGACCGCCGCCGAAGGCCAACATCTGCCGCGTGTCGACCAATTGGGCGTCGCCTTGTGCCGCCAATTTCTGAAACGTCTCGGGGTCACGGCCGGGGATGTGCGGCGCCGATCCGATCACCTCCGGTCCCTTGGCGTTAACCTTCTTGAGGATCGGGTAGTGCTGGGGAACCGGTGGGGCGCCCTCTTTGACGTATTTCTTGAACTCGTCAAAGTCGTCGTACTGCAGGAAGTCGTTGGTGCGGCGTTCATAGCCGATCGTGGACATGGGCCGTTCGCCGATGTCCGCACCGCAGGCCGAGCCGGCACCGTGACAGGGATAAACGATCACCCCGTCATCCAGTTTCAGGTAGTAGTCCCGCAGCGTGTGAAACAGTTTCTCGGTCAGTTCCTCGGTTTCTTCGTCGCCCAACAGATCGGGACGTCCGGCCGAACCGACAAACAGCGAGTCGCCGGTGAGCACGCCCCAGGGTTGGTCTTCCGTGCCCGTTTCGGCCAGTTCGTAGGAGACGTGTTCGGGCGTGTGTCCCGGGGTGTGCCGTGTGGTCAGCGTCAAAGAGCCGAACGAGAAGCGGTCGCCGGCGCGAATCTTTTCCACTTCGAAGTCGTACTTGGCGTCGCCCTCGCCACTGGCGTAGATCTTCGCCGAACCGAGCCGATCCTTCAGCTCTCGTGCACCGCTCATGAAATCGGCGTGGATGTGCGTTTCAAAAATGTGTGTAATCGCCACGCCCTGGGTACGGGCCAGTTCCAGATAGACCTCGACATTGGGACGCGGGTCGATCACCGCTGCCGTGCCCGTGCTGTCGTCGCCGACCAAGTAAGAGATCTGAGCGATGCCGTTGGTCTGGACACGTTCGAATACCATGGTCATGGGGAGGTTCTCCAGTCGGTGGGTGGGGCGGGTTAGCTTTGCGAAACTGGGAGTGCGGCCGCCGGGAGTTGGCTGATCGCGAGGGCAGAATGCTGCAAAGCGTATGCCGCGCCTGAGCGGTTGAGGACGCTACCCCCGTTTCGGGAAGGTGTGAGCCAACCGTGGGCTAGCGCCCCCGCGGCTGATGAACCGTGGGCTCTAGCGCCCCGCGGCTGACGGAACCGTGGGCTAGCGCCCTGCGGCTGATGATGGGGCGGCCGTGGGCCCAGCAGCCGAAACGCGCTAGCGTACGGTTCGTACCGTGCCGGTTCACCGTGGGACGCCGCGTGACGGAACCGTGGGCTAGCGCCCTGCGGCTGGTGAAATCGTGGGCTCAGGAAGCGACCGGTTTCGACAACACCTGCAGGTGCCGCTGGACACATTCGGCCAGAGCGTGCGGGTTGTAGCCGCCCTCGAGCACGCTCACCAACCGCCCGCCGGTATGTTGCCGCGCGACCTGGACGATCGCTTCGGTCAGGGCCGCAAAGTCTTCGGCGTCCAGTTGCAGATTGCCGATGGGGTCCAGGCGGTGACTGTCGAAACCGGCACTGATCAGCACCAGGTCCGGCTCGAAGCGGTTGGCGAACCGTTCCAGACGGTCGGCAAACAGCTGGACCTGTTCGGCGGCGGCGGTGCCGAAGGCCACGGGCAGATTCAGCGTCGTTCCCAGCCCTCGGCCGGCGCCGGTTTCATCGGCCGCGCCGGTAAACGGATAGAACGGGGCGCGGTGCATCGACAGAAAGGTCACCGAGGGATCTTCCCAAAAGATGGCTTGGGTGCCGTTGCCGTGGTGCACGTCGAAATCCGCGATCAGGACGCGTTCTAATTGGAAAGCTTGCTGGGCATAGCGAGCTGCGACAGCGACGTGGTTGAACAAGCCGAAGCCCATGACGCGGTCCGCAAGGGCATGGTGCCCCGGCGGCCGCAGCAAACAAAACGCTGTCGAGTGTTCGCCCTGCATCACCTGATCAACCGCATCGCAAACCGCTCCCGTGGCCAACCTTGCCACGTCGTTGGAGCGCTCGCTGAGCACGGTATCGGCGTCGGCTCGTCCCCCCCCGCTTTCGGCCAGCCGAGCGATTTCTTCGATATGCGCTGCGGTATGTGCCAGCGTCAAGCGATCTTTCGGGATGATGCCCCGTGTCGTGCTCGAGGAAGACCGGGGAATAATAAACGTACGTCATCGTGCTTTCCCGGTTGCCCCGTTCTCGATGGAAGTTCGCTCCGCGGCGGCGGCGGCGAAGTGCCACCGAATCCCGAGCGTTTCCGATACGGTACGGTTTCCCCATGGGGCTCGGAAAGGGGAATTGATGGTGTCTGCGGAGGGGGTGGGCGGTCGCTCGAAGTGGCCGCTCGGCGGGACCTGCCGCACGCTGCCCGCCGATTACTGGTATACGGCTTGCTACTATTCACGGGCTGTACTGTTCACTTATCAGCCGCAGGGCACTAGCCCGCGGTTTTTTTTCACAGGCTAGAAGCCTATGCCACTGCTCACTTATCAGCCGCAGGGCGCTAGCCCGCGGTTTTTTTCACAGGCTAGAAGCCTATGCCACTGCTCACTTATCAGCCGTAGGGCGCTAGCCCGCGGTTTTTTTTTCACAGGCTAGAAGCCTATGCCACTGCTCACTTATCAGCCGCAGGGCGCTAGCCCGCGGTTTTTTTTCACAGGCTAGAAGCCTATGCCACTGCTATGGATTTACTAGAACGTTTCGAACAATGGCATCCGGTTCTGCAAGCCTTGACGGCCGGTCTGTTTACCTGGGGCCTGACCGCGGCCGGTGCCTCCTTGGTTTTCTTCACGCGTTCGGTTCACCGCCGATTGCTCGATTCCATGCTGGGCTTCTCCGGCGGCGTCATGCTGGCGGCCAGCAACTGGTCCCTGTTGGTCCCGGCGATCGAGATCTCCGAACAGGGCAGCCTGCCGTCTTGGGTGCCACCGGCGATCGGTTTCCTGTGCGGCGGAGCGGCCTTGTGGGCGATGGATAAATCGCTGCCGCACCTGCACCTGGGCGGCTTGCTGGAGGAAGCCGAAGGTCCCAAGACGACTTGGAGCCGGGCGATTTTGTTGGTCAGCGCGATCACGCTGCACAACATCCCCGAAGGCTTGGCCGTGGGCGTGGCCTTCGGCGGCGTGATCGGTGGGGAGAGCGGCGCGGGCGTGACCGCAGCGCTCGTGCTGGCCTTGGGCATCGGCATTCAAAACTTTCCCGAAGGCGTTGCGGTGGCGATGCCGCTGCGCGGCGAAGGGGTCAGCCGTCGCAGGTGTTTTTGGTACGGGCAACTGTCGGCGGTGGTGGAACCGGTGGCCGCCGTGGTGGGCGCGGCCGCCGTGTTCGCGATGGCTCCCCTCCTGCCGTACGCCCTCAGCTTCGCCGCCGGGGCGATGGTCTACGTCGTGGTCGAGGAGCTGATCCCGGAATCCCACCGCGAAGGCAACGTCGACCTGGCCACGGTCAGCTTGATGCTGGGCTTTGCCGTGATGATGGTCCTGGACGTGGCCCTTGGGTAGTGTTCCGACTGCAGCATTTCGGCGACCGTGATCTCGCCGACTCGCATCCCACCGGTGTGCGCGGCCAGCACGCCGAACCGGAATGGATACCGGCCCGTCAGGCAACTGCCTCGCGTCGGAGAACAAAGCGGCGCGGCGGCATAGAAGCGATCAAAACGAACGCCAGCAAGTCCAGCACGATGCCCAACCAGCACGCGAGTTTGAAGCCTATGCGTTTCACGAACGAAGAACCTATTGAGCGAAGCATTACTTACTCCAGACGATGCTGCCGGTTTCGTTTTCGATATCCACCCGCACCGAAGCGTGGGCGAATTGCCGAGTGAAGATGTAGCCGTCGCGAACGGCCGGCCCCCGGGGCGGACCCAGCGGACGGTCGTACTCCGGCCGATGCGTCATCCAGGTCTTGCTGGTCTTTGCGTCGTAACCATCGTGCAGATCAAAGTAACTGTACTGCTCGGCGCAAGCGAGAAAGATCGCCAACTGGTAATCGAAACGGCTCTGCGCGTCCCCGCTTCGCCGCTGGTGCCCGCCGGCAGATCGCGGCGCTTCGTCGGCGTCTTGCTGGTTGTCGCCCAGGCCACAGGTAAACGCGATGATCGCTCCGTCGCGGGCGGCTTTTTGAAACGCCTCCATCCCTTTGGCGACGTAGTCTTTTCTGGACATCCCCACCGCCCCCTCGAAGCCTTCGATATAGGAACCGTCCAGCGGCTGCATGTCGTCCGGCAGCTTGGCACCGGCCAGCTCGGCAAACGTCGGGTAGATGTCCAGGTGAGCGGTCAGGCCGTCGATATCGACGCCTTCGCCCAGGATGCCCTTCCAGCGGAAGAAAGCCGGGACGTGCGTGCCGCCTTCGTACGGCGAGTTCTTGCCGCCCCGCATCTGGAAGTTGAAATGCTGAACCCGCTGGCCATTGAGAGTGCCTCGCAAATGCGCCGCTCCGTTGTCGGTCATGAAGACCACCAGGGTGTCGTCGAGAGCATTCCACTGCTCCAGCTTCTGCATCAGCAGGCCGACATTATCGTCGATGTTTTCGATCATGCCGTATCGCCCCGCCGTGCCCTTGTCGTAGCCCAGTTCGCGAAACCGCCGGCTGTATTTTTCCGGGGCCACCAACGGACCATGCGGAGCGTTCAGAGCGATGTAGGCAAAGTAGGGTTCGGCGGAACCTTCTTGTTGTTTGATCCAGTTCAGAGCCGCTTGAAAGAAGATGTCGGTGCAATAGCCCTTGGTTTGCACAATCGTATCGTTGTGCAGCAGGACGTTGTCGAAGTAGACGTTCTCGCTGTTGGGCGGAAAATCGCCCAGACGGACCTGTCCGATGCCGCCCGCACCGTGCATCAGGACTTCGTCGAAACCGCGGTTCTGCGGCAGGTAAGCTTCGGCGTCGCCCAGATGCCACTTGCCGAACAGGCCTGTTGCATAGCCGGCCGACTGCAACGCTTGCGGCAGCGTATAAACGTCCGGAGCCAAACGTTCTCGCTGACGAATCGTATGCGTCACGCCCACCTTGAAAGGCGGTCGCCCGCTCATCAAAGCCGATCGCGTCGGCGCGCAGGTTGGGCTGACGTGGAAGTCGGTCAAACGGGTGGACTGGCGGTACAAACGGTCCAGGTTCGGCGTCCGCAGGACTTCATTGCCCAGGCACGCCAAATCGCCCATGCCCTGATCGTCGGTGATCACGAAGACGATGTTGGGACGCGAGCCACGCAGGGAGTCGGCCGCGGCGGCTTGGGCAACCGCCTGATTGAACGTCAGGGTCGCCAGTGCGAGGGCGACCAGCGGGATTAGTCGTTTCATGGGGTGCATTCACGTATGAGAGATTTCTTACGAGGATGAACGTTTGCCGTCCTACTTGCTAACGGGTTTGTCCTCGGCAGAGATGTGCCGGTCGAACAGCGTTCCGTAGCGTTGGTAGTCGTTGTAATCCACGGCCTGCTGTTTCCACTTTGCCAATTCCTGATCGTAGCGCCGGCGCATCTGTTGCAACGTCTCGGCGTACTCGGGGTTGTCGACTTGATTGACCAATTCCAGCGGATCGTTCTCCGTGTCGAACAGCTCCTCGACTGGATCCATAGCATCGTTTCCGAACCACCAGTACGTGTATTTGTGTTGGCGGGTCAGGCAGGTCAGGCTGTGGGTGGCCAAGGGGCCGAAGACGTTGATGAACGCCAGTTGTTCGTGGCCGCCCTGGTCGGGGTTCTGCAGCAGCCCCAGCAGGCTCCGGCCGTCCATGTTCTCAGGGATCGGCAGGCCGGCCAGCTCGAGCATCGTGGGAGCGAAATCAATGTTGCCGGTCAGCCGATCACAGCGAACCTGTTTGCCGCTGAGGGGGCTGCGGGGATCGTAGATGATCAGCGGCACGCGCGAGGATTCTTCCATCGGCAGGACTTTGGATCCGTAGCCGTGGGCACCGCAGATGTAGCCGTTGTCGCTGGTGTAAATGACCACCGTGTTGTCGGCCACGCCCTGGGCCTTCAATTCGTCGCGAATCATCCCGAGGGCGACGTCGATGCCGTAGACCTGTTGGTGGTACTTCCGCATCTCGCCGTCGTAATCCGTGTCGTAGTTCCACTCGGTAAAGCGCGGGTACTGCCGGCCCTGCTTGCTTTGCGGCGAGAGGTGTTCGCCGAACTCGCGGCCAAAGTTCGCCGGTTTGGTGAACTGCTTGCCGGCGTACACAGGATCGAAGCGGGGGTCGGGCGTAGCCGGTTTGTGCGGAGCTTTGAAGCTGATCGACAGGCAGAACGGCTTGTCCGCTGCAGCGGCCTCGCGAATGAAGTCTTGTCCGAAGGCTCCGTAGGACAGCGTGGAGTGCGGGTACTGCGGGGCGTACTTGGCCATCGATTTGTTTTTGGCCGTCGCGTAGTGCGTTTGCCCGGGACCGCCGCCCCAGGCATCAAAGTCGTCTTCGCACAGGCCCTTGCCCTGGACCACGATGCCGAATTTGCCCGCGAACGCCGTCAGGTATCCGGCCTGCCGCAGCAGCACCGGATAGGACTTGGCCCAGACCTCCGGACGCATGTTGCCGTGGCCAAAATTGCAGCCCGTCTTGTATTCATACATTCCGGTGAACACGTTAGCGCGGCTGGCCATGCAGATCGCCGTGGTGTTGTAGTGGTTGTCAAAAGCCATCCCGTCACGGGCCAATTGGTCCATGTTCGGCGTTTGGACGTCGCGGTTGCCGTAGCAGCCAACCGAGTAAGTGTTCTGATCGTCGGCGAACAGGAACACGATGTTCGGACGCGACGCCGCGTCTTCCGCCGCCGAAACAAATGTTCCCCAACAAGACTGAAGAGCCATGGCGGCGAGCAGCAAAAGCAAACGTGTGTTGTGATGCATGATGGATTATTCTCCTGCTGCCATCCTACACGTCCTGTTCTCCCTCGATGGTGCGTTGTGTTCGGGACGGCGGTGATCAAGAACCCGCTGGCATCGGGTTCCGTTAGAATGGATGGTGGAAACCAGGTTGTTTGCAACAGGAATCGTACTCGATGAGCGAATTACGGCCCGATGCGGAATACCATGTCGGCATTTTGCATTCGTTTACAGGTGCGATGGCTGGGAGCGAAACACTGGTCGCCCAGGCGACGCGTTTGGCGATCGACGAAATCAATGCTGCCGGCGGCGTCCTGGGACGAAAGGTCGTGGCGCATCAGCGCGACGGGGCTTCGTCGCCCGAGCGGTTTGCCCAGCAGGCCCGCTGCTTTCTCGAAGACGATGGCGTTTCGGTGATCTTCGGATGCTGGACCTCGTCGTCGCGCAAAGCCCTGTTGCCTGTGCTGGACACACACGACGGCATGCTGTTCTACCCCCAGCAGTACGAAGGGCTCGAGGGCAGCCCCAACGTGATCTACACCGGCAGCACCCTGAATCAGCAGATCGAACCGGCGATCGATTGGGTGATGGATCAGGGCTGGCGACGCTCCGCCCTGATCGGCTCCGACTACGTGTACCCGCGTACGGCCAACACGCTGATGCACGGGATTCTAGAAAAACGCGGTGGCTCGGTGCTGGACGAGGTGTACGTGCCGCTGGAAGACGCCCAGCTGCGGCCGTTCGTCGAGCGATTGTTGGCGTCCGATCCCGAGGTGATCTTCAACACCATCAACGGCTCGGCCAACGCGGACTTCTTTCGCGTGCTGGCCGAACTCGGCCCCGGCCCCGAGCGGCTGCCCGTGGTATCGTTCAGCTTTTCGGAAACGGAACTTGCCGAGACCCCCGAAGCGATCGGGCACTACGCCTGTTGGGACTATTTCTCGACATGCAAGAGTCCCGTCAATCAACACTTCCTGCCGCGGATTCGCGAATTCGTAGGTTGGGACTGTCCGGTTTCGTCGCCGATGGCCAATGCCTACACCCAGGTGTTTCTCTGGAAAGCGATGGTCGAGGACGTCGGCAGCTTTGATTTTGCCTCGCTCCGCCGGTTCAAATTCATCGTCGTCGAAGGTCCCTGCGGGATCATGGAACTGCGGCAGAACCATCATGTGCGAAAACGGGCGATGATCGGACGCGGAAAAAGCGGAGGCGAATTCGAGATCATCTGGGAGTACCCCGAGATGCTCGACCCCGAACCGTGGTTGGGGGTCGAGAACCTGCTGCGGGGACGGATCATCCACCAAGCACTCGAAGCCTTTCCCACGGTGGTGGACCTGCACGCCACGGTGCGCCGCGAAAAAGAAGTTCAGGCCAAATTGATCGAGGCCTTGAATCGGAAACAGCGAGAACTGGAGAAGGCACGCGATCAAGCCGAGGCGGCCAATCAAGCCAAATCGGATTTCCTGGCCGCGATGAGCCACGAGATCCGCACGCCCATGAATGGCGTTCTGGGGATGGCGCAACTGCTGCAGGACAGCGAGCTGACCACGACGCAAACCGAGCAATTGAACGTCATCCTTTCCTCCGGCGACGCGTTGCTGAGGATCATCAACGACATCCTCGATTTTTCCAAAATCCGAGCGGGGCGAATCGAGCTGGAGCAAGTCGGTTTCTCGCTGCATGACCTGCTCAGCGAAACGCTGCAATTGCTCTCTCCCAAAGCCTACGAGCAAGGCATGGAGATCGAACTGGATATCCAATTGGACATGCCCGATGTGCGGCGCGGCGATCCGACACGCATTCGTCAGGTGCTGACCAATCTGACGGGCAACGCCATCAAGTTCACCGAGAACGGCCGCGTGGTCGTCAAGGCCTGCAACGCCGCCGAAGTCGAGGGCTCCGAACCCGCCGTGATGATCCAGGTTTGCGACACCGGCATCGGTATCTCACCGGAGGCCCAGCAGCGACTGTTTCAACCCTTCGTGCAGGCCGATTCGGGAACCACTCGGCAATACGGCGGCACCGGGCTGGGCTTGGTGATCTGCAAACGATTGATCGAATTGATGGGCGGCAGTCTGACGCTGGAAAGCGTACTGGGTGAAGGGACCACGTTTACGGCAATCATCCCGCTGCCGCTGGCCGACGAAATCGAAGTCGGCCGCGTTGCCCCGCATCAAACGCCGCCCCGTGATCTGCTGCGCGGTAAACGCATCTTGCTGGTCGACGATAATGCGGTCAACCGCCGCGTCGCCAAGGGCATGCTCGACGCGGCGGGAGTCGCCGTGACGGTGGCCAACAGCGCCGAAAGTGCCCAGCAGCTTTTGAAGACCTGCGATGATCAAAACGGCTTGGGCTTCGACGGCGTGATCCTTGACGCCATGATGCCGGGCATCGACGGCTGGGAGCTGGCGCGATGGGTGCGGCGTCTGCCGGGTGGAAAACAGGTTCCGTTGCTGTTGGCTTCCTCGGCAGTCGCCCACGACACCGAATGTCCGGGCGATTCGGACCTGTTCGAAGTCGTCCTGCCCAAGCCGCTGCGGCGGAGCACGTTGATGCGCGCTTTGGCTACGTCGCTGACCGCTTGGCAACCCAAGAAAACGGTGGCCGCGCCCCCCGCAGCCGAGCCGCGGCGCATCTTGGTCGTCGAGGACAGCGCCGTGAACCAAATGGTTGCCAAAGCGTTCTTGACCAACCACGGTCATGACGTAACGATCGCCGAAAACGGTCGTGTGGCCCTGGATCTGTTGACCGATCCCCACGCCTTCGATCTGGTTCTGATGGATGTCCAAATGCCGGTCATGGACGGCTTGCAAGCCACGCGGCAACTGCGTCAGTGGGAAGCGGAAAAGGGCTGGTCACGCTTGCCCGTGGTAGCCCTGACCGGCAACGCCATGCAGGAGGAACAGGACGAATGTCTCGCCGCCGGGATGGACGGGTGCCTGACCAAACCGCTGGTGATGAGCGATCTGCAGTCGCTCGTAGCAAAGACCCCGCCTCGACATCCCTCCTCATAAAGAAAGCTGATGATCCGCTCATGAATCACCTCTTTGACTCCACGCCTACCGCTCGTCGTTCTGACCTCCGGAGGTCCGTGTTGCTCAGGATTGCCGCTCCCGCCGCGCTGGTCGTCGCGGCGCTGCTGGCGCAGACGTTGGCGTGTTCCGCCGCTACGGCTCAGTCGACCACTCGGCCCAACGTCATTGTGGTCCTGACCGATGATCAGGGCTGGGGCGACTTGCGCCTGCACGGTAATCTGGAGATCGAAACGCCGCACCTGGATGCTCTGGCCGCCGCCGGGGCTCGCTTCCAGCACTTCTATGTCAGCCCGGTTTGTTCGCCCACCCGGGCGGAGCTGTTGACCGGACGCCATCACGTCCGTTCGGGCGTCTACCACACCTCCGCCGGTGGCGAACGCATCGATCTGGATGAGACGCTGATCAGCGAACTGTTTCAGCGCAGCGGCTACCGGACCGCCGGTTTCGGCAAGTGGCACAGCGGGATGCAGTTTCCCTACCATCCGCTGGCCCGCGGCTTTGACCACTTCTACGGATTTTGCTCGGGGCACTGGGGAAATTATTTCAGCCCAATGCTTGAGCGTGACGGGCACCTGACCACCGGCGAGGGCTTTCTGGTCGACGACCTGACCAATCAAGCGATGGAGTTCATCGACGAGCATCGGGCCGAGAACTTCTTTGTGTACCTGCCGCTGAACACGCCGCATTCACCCATGCAGGTTCCGGATCGCTGGTGGAACAAGTTCAAGGACAACCCGCTGGAGCAATTGCCCGAGGGACTGAACGAAAAACAAATCAACCACGCGCGGGCCGCCTTGGCGATGTGTGAGAATATCGACTGGAACGTAGGAAGGTTGCTCGAGCGGCTGGACCAGTTGCAACTGGCCGAAGATACGATCGTGGTCTTCTTCTGCGACAACGGTCCCAATGGTTCGCGGTACAACGGCGGCCTGCGCGGTCGCAAAGGATCAACCGACGAAGGCGGCGTTCGCTCGCCCCTGTTCATTCGCTGGCCCGAAAAGATTCCCGCCGGTACGCACATCGAAGCAATCAGTTCGGCGATGGACCTCTTGCCGACGCTGTGCGAATTGGCCGATGTGCCGATCGCGGGGGCGAATGAGCTGGACGGGCGAAGTCTGGTGCCGCTGCTGCGTGGCTCTGGCGACGCTGGCTCCGCCAAGGACTGGCCGCCGCGAACGCTGGTGCACACCTGGCGGGGCCGCGTCTCGGTGCGCAGCGACCGCTACCGCCTGGACCACCAAGGACGCCTGTACGATATCGACGCCGATCCCGGCCAACAACACGCCATCGACGACCAGCCCGAGACGTTGGCAGCCCTCCAGCAGGAGGCCGATCGGTTTCGCCAGACGATGCTCGCCCGGCATGGCGCGGAGTTCGATCTTCGGCCGTTCGTCGTCGGTCACCCCGACGCGCCGCTGACGCAGTTGCCGGCTCGGGACGCGGAGGCTCATGGCGGAATCGTACGCTCCAATCGATTTCCCAATGATTCGTTCTTCTCGGGTTGGACCAGCACCGAAGATGCCATCACCTGGGACTGCGTGGTCGACCGGGCCGGTCGCTACCAGGTGGAGCTGCTGTACACCTGCCCGCCCGAGGACGTGGGCGCGACGGTCGAGCTGAGCTTTGGAAATTCTCGGACGGTGGGGCGGGTCAGCGAGCCGCACGAGTCGCCGCTCGTAGGCCGGGAACACGATCGTGTCGAGCGGATGGAATCGTACACGAAGGATTGGGGACGGATGCGGCTGGGCGAGATCGAGCTTGCCGCCGGCCCGGGCCGGTTGCAATTAAAAGCCCTCGAGATCCCCGGATCGCAAGTGATGGACTTGCGTCTGATGTTGCTCACGCCCCAGCCCGAAACCCAAACCCCGTAGCCGAAGTCGCCAGACTTTGGAGGAGTTCCTAACTCTCGCGGAATTTATGTATAAGAAGAATCGTTTTCTCCCCTCTCCCCCGAAGCCTGGCGAGCCTAAGCGAGTCAGGCTTCGGGGGAGAGGGGTTGGGGGTGAGGGGGACCAGCAGAGCAGCACCGCTTCCGTGTTTCGATGCGGTGCGGGAATCGGAAAGGCGTACGCAAACAGCCATTCCGTTGCACCCGAGCCCCCTCACCCCCGGCCCCTCTCCCACCACTGCTTCACTCGCTGACGCTCGCGGCGCAGCGGGGGAGAGGGGAGAAAACATTGCCTTCTACCGTTCGTTCCCCTACATAGAATCCGCCGGTGTCAGCAAATCTCAAATCTCAAATCTCAAATCTCAAATCTCAAATCTCAGATCTCCGTCCGGTGCGTTCGCCTGCGCCTGAGCGCTTATCCCACGGCTTACCCGCGTCGTCGGCGGCGGCTGCGCCACTGCGAGGGGCCGATGCCACGCATCGTGCCATCGTCGCCTTCGAACGCTGTGCCGCCCAGCACGATGTCGAACTCCACCGCCAATTCGCCCAGCTTCGATTTCGGCAAGGGTCTGAATTCCTTCAGCACCGTCTCTCGCGACTTGGCATCGATCCGCTGCAGGATGCCATCGCGAGCGTTGTTGGGGTGATCTTTGACGTACAGCTGAGTCGTCAGAACGCGGTGCCCGTGGATGCTGACGCCAAAGTGAATGTGGGGCGTCCGCCCGGGATAAGGCACCGGTTTGATGGTGCGGAAGTAATACCGTCCGCCTACGTCGGTTAAGAAACGGCCGTAGCCTTGGAAGTTCGAATCCTGGTTGGCTCGGTTGGTCCTGTCGCCGCTGTGCAAGTAAACCGCGTTGTTGTCGACCTGCCAGATTTCTACGAACGCATTGCGGACGGGGGCCCCCTTGGCATCCAGAACCCGTCCGGACAGATGGGTGATTTCGCCGACCGCCGGAGTGACAGAATCGTTGATCACCAACAGGTCGTTGTCGGTGTCCAATGGCAAGCGATCCGGATAAAACGGCCCCTCGGTCTGTGGCGCTGTCTGGATCAGGTCGGCAAACAGACCCGGAGTCGAGTAAGCGGCCGCACCGAGAAAGCAGCCGGCCCGGAGGAGCCATCGACGACGAAGCGGCAGACGGGAACGCATGGAGAATGACCTAACAGGAAGCAGGGAACGAGGGACCGGACGTGACGCTGAAGGACCTCCACCGAGCGATCAGGCACCGGTGACAAACTGAACGATCTGTTGAGTGTTCATCACGCCGGACTGACGCCGGACTTCCTGACCGTGCTGGAACAGGATCACCGTGGGGATGCCCGATATATTGTACCGCGTGGCGGTTTGTGGCGAGAATTCGGTGTTCAGCTTGCCGCACACCGCCTGGGTTGCCAGTGAGGCGGCCGCTTCAGCAAACGCCGGCGACATCATCCGGCACGGCCCACACCAGGCCGCCCAAAAATCCACCAAAACCGGCAGTTCGGTTTTGGACACGACCTTGTCAAAGCTGGTGTCGGTCAGATCAACCGGCGCCGCCGGCAGCAGCGGTTCTTTGCACCTGCCGCAGATCGGGCCGTCGCTGCGCTTGTCTTCGGGAACCCGATTGACCGCCAGACAATGGACACATACCAGCTTCATCGCACTCATTCCGCTGTGATTCGACCGAACAGAACGCCAAGGTCGCGGCGAACCGGTACCAAACCATGGCAGCGGCGACCACCGTTTCTATTATCTTCGATGCGGCACGTGGCCAGCAAGAGCGGGACCTTCAGCAACCAACCACTGGTCTACCGGTTGCGACGTCCCGGGACCTTCCAGGCCGGATGCGGCGTGTGAGCCGCTTCCATCATCGCCTCCATCCTGGCCACCTGATCGGGATGCTCGGCAGCCAAATCGTTCGTCTCGCCGATGTCCTCGCTCAGGTCGTACAACTGGGTTTTGGCACCGATCCAGGGCTGGCGGATCGCTTTCCACTTGCCGCTGCGAACGGCTTGGCGTCCGCCCTGCTCGTAGAACTCCCAGTACAGATAGCGATGTTGCTGTTGCTGCTCGGGGTTGCCGGTGATGGTTGGGACGAAGCTGATCGAGTCGAGGTCCTCTGGCCTTGAGCCGCCGGCCAGCTCGGCGGCCGTGGCCATCAGATCACCGAAGTAGCCGATGTGATCGGAGGTCGTGCCGGCGGGCGTGGTGCCGGGCCAGCGAACGATGAAGGGGACGCGGATGCCGCCCTCGGTCAACGACCGCTTCATGCCACGCAGCGGACCATTCGGGTCGAAGCGGTCCGGGTTGTGACCGCCCTCGTTGTGAGGACCGTTGTCGCTGGAAAACATGACAAGCGTCTCTTCGTCGATGTTTAATTCCTTCAACAAATCCAGCAACCGACCGACGTCTCGGTCCATGCGGGTGATCATCGCGGCTTGGCCCTTGTCCTGTTTGGGCCAGTCACGGTCTTCGTAAATGCCATAGTCGGGCACTTCCTGGCCATCGCCGGTTTTTCCCGTCGCTTCGTTGTTGGCATGGGGAATGGTCAGGGCAAGATACAGAAAAAACGGCGAATCCGTGTCGGCGCGCTCGCGAATCACCTTCATCGATTCTTCCACGAACAGGTCGTGAGTGTAGTCCACCCGCTCCACTGCCCAGCCGCCGGTGAAGCCGCCGTAGCTGCGGTCGTTCCGCCGGACCTTGTTTCGCAGTGGCACCCGGTCGGTGTTTCGCCACAGGAACTCGGGATAGTAATTGTGAGCGTGGACCTGGTTCAGGTAGCCATAGAAATGGTCGAACCCCTGGCGGTTGGGCAACCCCGACCGGCCGCTTTCGTGCGCGTCGCCCAGGCCCCACTTGCCGCACAACGCCGTGAAATAGTCGGCCTCGCGCAGCACTTCGGCGACCGTCACGTCCGAAGCGTCCAGGGACTGTTTGGACATGTCCGGCCCACTGGCGTTCCCGCGAACCGGCGTGTGACCCATGTGCAGACCGGTCATCAGCACGCTGCGCGAGGGAGCGCACACGGTGCTGCCGGCGTAGAAGTTCGTGAACCGCATCCCTTCGGCCGCCATCTGATCCAGCCGCGGAGTCTGAATGACTTGCTGGCCGTAGCTGCCCAGTTCGCCGTAGCCCAGGTCGTCCGCCAGGATAAAGATGATGTTCGGGCGGCGGGGACTCGAGTCATCGTCCTGCTGAGCGGTCGCCCAGGTGGGAGCAAACAAAGCAGCGACGGCGATCGTTGCCAGCGTCGCCGCCAGGGATTGTCGATGGGCAGGAGATCGTTTCATCGAAACACCTA
>NZ_WIAD01000048.1 GCF_009618275.1 Roseimaritima sediminicola | reverse complement strand
ATTGGCATCCGAGGCTATCAACCGCCATCGCTTCGCGATTCAGCACAGCAAGGCATCGGCATCCACCCGAGCGTCAGTGACAAGCTCGCTCCCCACCTCTGCTCGTGCTCGTCTCGGCTGGGGACAGCCGAGCTACTGTTGGACCAACTGCAGCGGATTGAAGTGCACTTGTGGGTGTTGTTCGCGTAACGTCTGCAACGCCGCCGCATCGACGCTTGTGCGCTGGACGTCGATCTGACGAACGGTGTCGCGGCGGAGGAGCCACTTCACGGCGGCTTCTCCGACTTGCGTGCCGGTCAGGTAAACGGTTTCCAGCGGCGCCGCCGGCGATAGATTCTCGATTGCCGCGTCGCCGATGGGCGTGAAGCTGAGGTCCAGCTCCGTCAAGGCCGTCGCGTTGGCGAGAACATTGCCGATCGCGTCGTCGATCCGTGTGTTTTCCAAACTCAATTGATCCAGTTGGCCGGTTTCGGCCAGCAGCCGCGATACGTCTTGCGTATTGACCGGCACGCCGGCCAGGTTCAACCATCGCAGTTGCGTTTGAGGCGGGATCCGCTGCAGGGCGGCCGGTGAGATGCGCGTATGGCCCAGGCAGATCGAATGCAATGGAATCTGGGGATCGGGAGGGTACAGCCGGGCGTCATCGAGCCTTAAAAAATGCGGCATCCGCTCGGTGGCCGCTTGCACATCCAGGGCGGCCGCATCGACGTCCGCTTCCGAGGGCAACCGCGTGACGTCGTACAGCTGAATTAAATGCGCCAGGATCCGATCGCGACCCTCCGGCATGCCGCCGTCCATGAACAGGTGCGCATAGGCCGCGCTGTGGGCGTACCAGCGGGCGATGTCCTCGCGAGCTTGCACTTCGGCTCGTCCCAGCGGCACCAGTTCGGCCAGCGTCATGCGATCGCCCGCGGCCAGCCAGCGATACCGCGCGAACTGCATCCGCGGCGATTCCCAGCCACCAACCAGAGCATACGTGGGCGCGAAGCGCACCGATTCCATGTAGCTGGCGATGCCTTCGACCAGCCAAAACTCGGTCGCTTCGCCCGGTCGATCCTGCACGCGCAGCCGCGATCGCGTGGCTTCGCGCAGCAGTTGATGGGTCAATTCGTGTTGCCAGGTTGCCGGATCGGCATCCTGGCCGGCGAACAAGAACGTGCACTGTTGTCGATCGGAATAGAAACCGGTCGAACGCTCGATGCCGGGCACGTGTTCACGCAGCCCCGCCACGTAGGCTTGGTGGTCGCGGTACAGCACCACTCGCATCCGCCTGCCGCCACTGGCGATCCTGCCCTGCCCTTGCACTGCGCGGCGGACGTCGGCGCGGTCCTGCCACAGCGGAAAGAACACCTGAGTCCAGATCCAGTAGAAGCGTTCCAGTTGTTGGGCGACCGCGCGGGTGGTCTCGCGATCGGCTTGGGAGTGGACGCTGAAGTGCGGTGTGTCGCACTGCAGGTACCGGCCGCGTCGCCAGCGCAGAATGGGCGGTGCGGCGCGGCCCGGGCGGAGCGTCATGGTGACGTGCGCTTCGGCGGGCAGCCCCAGGACGCGGCGGATGTTGGGTTCGGCCGGGTTGGCGTGATGCGCCTGCCACAGTTTGCGGTAGGCCACCTCCGAGGCGGCCAAGTCGTCGCTGTGCGAAAGCGCCGCAGCCGCTTCGGATAGAAGACGCCGGCTGGCGGCGATGTCGGTAGCGCTGGCCGCGTCCGTCTGCCCCGCGGCCAGCGGAAAGAACACCCGCTGGCAATCCGGACGCTGGTGCGGCGGCAGGTCCGCCGCTGCGCTGCCCGGGCCAAGGAAACCGACAAGCAGGATCGCGCACAACGTACAGGCAAACGGATATCGCATGCCTACATTGTAACTCGTTGGACGATTTGCGACGCTCGCTGGCACAGGGCGGCCGCCTTGCCGACGTCTTCCGCTTCGGCGATCAGCCGCACGATCGGTTCGGTGTTGCTGCCGCGAACCAACAGCCAGGCATCGTCCCAGGCGACCCGCAGGCCATCCTGTCGATCCTGGTGGCCGTCGGTCATCTCCCCGGCAATCGCATCCAGCACGTCGTCCAGTTTTTCGCTCGGCACGGTGGCTTTGGTTTTATGGATGGCATACCGCGGCATGGCGTCGGCCAGCTCGGCCAAGGTCTGGTCGCTGCTCTGGAGCAGGTCCAGGATCTGAGCCATCCCGACAAAGCTGTCGCGGACGTATCCCACGCGGGGGTCGATCGGACCGCCATTGCCTTCGCCGCCGTACTTGGCGTCTTTTTCGATCATCAGGTCGGCCACGTTGGCTTCGCCGACCGCGCTGCGATACACCTCCACGCCCGCTTGGCGACCGAGTTGTTCGGACATCGCGCTGGAGGCGCAATTGATGACCATTGGCCCGGTGGTTTCGGGATGCTCCAGGGCGCGCTGCACGCACAGGGCCAGCGTGAACTCTTCGCCGATGTAGCGTCCGTCGGCATCGATCAGGGCCAGTCGATCGGCATCGGGATCCTGGCAGAAGCCGACATCGCAGTGCGCCTCGCGAACCTGGGCGGCGACCTCTCGGAGGTTCTCGGCGGTCGGTTCGGGCGTGTGGTCAAAGAGGCCGTCGGGCGTGTCGCCCAGGGCCACCACGTCACAGCCCAGGGCTTCCAGCAAGCGTTTGCCCAGCAGGCTGCCAGCCCCGTGATTGCTGTCCAGCAGGACGCGGAAGTTGCGTTTTCGGATCGCTGGACCGTCGACCGTGGCCAGTACCTTTTCCAGGTGCGGCGTATGCGGGTCGGCTTCGCGGCGGAGCGATCCGAGGCCGTCGTGCGGAACCCAGGCGGGGGTTTCCGCAAGATAAGTATCACGAACGGTGGCTCCCTGGCGGGCGTCCAGGACACGGCCGTCGGCGCCGAATAGTTTCATGCCGTTATAGGGCGGCGGGTTGTGACTGGCCGAGATCATCACCGCCCCGGCCGCTTGCAGGTGCCGCACCAGAACGCCCACCGTCGGCGTGGCGGCCACGTCGGCGTCGATCACCTCGCGTCCGGCCGCGCGCAGGGCCGCGGTCAAGGCGTCGCGCAGCACCGGTCCGGTCGCACGGCCGTCGCGGGCCACCACGATCGGGCCGGCCGGTGCGTGAACCGAAAACGCGGCTGCATAGCGAGCCACAACCAGGGGATCGAGGGTTTCGCCGACAATGCCTCGCAAACCGCTGACGCTGATGATCAATTTCGACATAGGGCTCTATTGGTGGGCCTGGGGGTTGTGGACGGGGAATCGGGCTGTGTGCGAAGAAAACAATCGCGGTCAATCCTAGCGATCACGACTTGGAGCGGCGACCCGCCGAGTTTCCCCGCAGCAGGAAAAGGCTTAAAATCGGACGCGCGCGGGTTTGCCCTCGCGACCGTTCTCGTCCTCTGGACTCCTGACCGAATCCTCCGGCCTCCCGACCAATAAAGCCTGAACATGACTCGCGCCGAAAACACCGATGCTGTCGACATTGCCGACTCGCTGAAACAACTCGAACAAGCGGCCGCCGAAGGGCGGCTGACGGCCGCGGCCGTGGACAACATCAAACGTTGGTTGACCGAAGACCGTTACGCCCAGTATCGCGAACCGATCCAACAACACATCGCCGAGGGCAAGTGGCAGACGCTGGACGACGTGTTCTGGACGGTCATTCCGTTTGGAACCGGTGGTCGCCGAGGCCGCATGTACCCCTTCGGCTCCAACGCCATCAACGCTCGGACGATCGGCGAAAGTGCCCAGGGCCTGGCCAACTGTGTCAAACAGAACGTCGATTCGACGGACCTGTCCTGTGCGATCGCTTACGACACACGCCATCGCTCACGCGAGTTTGCCGAGCTGTGTGCGTCGATCATGGTCGCCGCCGGTTTCAAGGTGTATTTCCTGGACGAGTACCGTGCGACGCCGCAGCTGTCCTTCGCCGTGCGGCTGAAGGGGTGTACGTGTGGGATCATGGTCACGGCCAGCCACAACCCGCCGTCGGACAACGCCGTGAAAGTTTACTGGTCCACCGGCGGCCAGGTGCTGCCGCCCTACGACAAACAAGTGGTCGAACAGGTGATGGCCTGCGAAGCGATCGAGCAGGTGGATTTTCAAAAGGCCGTCGATGACGGACGCATCGAGATCTGCACCGCCGAGGTCGATGCGGCTTACCTAGAAGCCGCGGTCGCCTGCCAGCTGGGTGGTCCGCGAGACGTGAAAGTATTGTTTTCGCCGCTGCATGGCGTGGGCGCCTTTGCCACGATCCCACTGCTCAAGCGAGATGGTTTCAACGACGTCGAAGTGTACGGTCCGCACGCCGAACCCAGCGGTGACTTTCCCAATGTTCCCGGGCACGTTTCCAACCCCGAGAACCCGGCCGTGTTCGATGGTCCGATCGAACACGCCAAGGCCAACGGCTTTCACCTGGTCTTGGCCACCGACCCCGATGCCGACCGCATGGGCGTGGCCGCGCCGACGACGACCGATACCAGCGGTCCCTGGGCGACGTTGACCGGGAACCAAATCGGCGCGGTGCTGACTGAGTACATCCTGTCGCGCCGCAAGGCGGCCGGTACTCTCGACGCATCGAATTACATCGTTAAGACCTTGGTGACCACCGAACTGGTCGCCAAGATTACCCAGCAGTACGACGTTCGTTGCGAGAGCAATCTGTTGGTCGGTTTCAAATGGATCGCCGAAGTGATCGACCGCGAAGGGCCCGACAAGTTCGTGTTCGGCACCGAGGAATCGCACGGTTACCTGGTGGGGCAGTACGCGCGGGACAAGGACGCGCCGGTGGCCTGCATGCTGATCAGTGAATTGGCCGCCCAGCTGCGCGCCGATGGCCGGTCGCTGCACGAGTATCTGGACACGCTGTACCAACGTCACGGCTACCATGCCGAACACCTGATCAACGTGTTCATGGAAGGCAGCGAGGGCATGGCCAATATGAAAAAATTGATGGCCGCCTTCCGCAGCGATCCGCCCAAGACGCTGGGCGGAATGGGCGTTAAACAGGTTCGCGACTACGCCAGCAGCCAGATCCTGTCCGTCGGCGGTGGCCAGGCCCGGCCGCTGGATGGACCGGTGGGCGATGTTGTGATCATGGATCTCCAACAGGACGGCAACTACGTCGCCGTGCGTCCCTCGGGTACCGAACCTAAAGTCAAATTCTATATCTTCAGCTGTTTGCCGGCGGAGCAGTCGCAGGACTTGCAGAAGGCCCGCGAAGAATTGGCCGCCCGGATCGACGGTCTGGTCAAGGACGTGCAGGATTACGCCGGCAATATCTAACTCGGCTCGTTGTGGCGAGCGTGCGAGCACAGGAAACATATCATGGACGATTCCGAAGCGGCGTCGCCGGAACCGGCAAGCATACCCGGGGACGTGAGCGACAAGCCACGCCGGGCGCGGCCGGCGGTACGCAACTTGGCGCTGGCCGGTGCGGCGCTGTTGTGGGCGGCGATGGAGCCGCTGGGGTGGTGGCCGCTGGGCTGGGTGGCGCTCGGGCCGTGGACCCTGGTGGCCCTGGCCCCGCAAGCGCCCAATCGGCGTGAGGTCGGGTGGCTGTGGCTGGGCGGCGCGGCGTTCTGGCTGGTCGCCCTGTACGGGCTGTGCTTTGCGCATCCGGCCATGTTCCTGGGCTGGATCACGTTGTGCGTGTACCTGGGGGCTTACGTGCCGGTGTTCGTGGGCGTTACACGCGTCGGCCTGCGGCTGCGCATCCCCGCGGTCATCGTCGTGCCCACGGTCTGGGTTGGGCTGGAATTAATTCGCGGCTACGCGTTCACGGGCTTCTCGGCCTGTTTGCTGGGGCATTCCCAGGCGGCTCTTCCCCTGGTGATCCAGGTGGCGGATCTGCAGGGCAGCTATGCCGTCAGTTTTGTCTTGGCCGCGGTTGCCGCCGCGGTCGCTCGCGCCATTAAAACACCCTCCAGCGCAGCGGGAGGGTCGGGCTCTCAGGCCCGGGGAGGGCCGGCCCCCGGACCGCTGGCTCGCTTTGGCGGTTTCGCCTTCGCCGGCGTGTTGGTCGTCGGCACGCTGGTCTACGGTGGCTATCGATTGGGACAGGTCGAAGCGACGGCGGAGGCTCGGCCGTTGGGCGTGCGTGTCGCGTTGATCCAGCGCAACGAACCGGTCACCTACATCATGACGCCGTCGCGTCAGGCGGAAATCTTCGACTCGTACCTTCAGGGGTCGCAGGCCGCCATGCGCTCCGCCGGCGGTCGGCAAGTGGATCTGGTGGTCTGGCCCGAATCGATGTTCACCCGCGGCTTGCCCTGGATGATGCTCGAGCCCGACGCGGTGGTTCCTGCGGAGGCGGCCATGGACCAAGCACAGTTCGCCACCCGCATCGAAACCAATGCCGAAATCTGGCAGCAGAACGCCGGCGAGGTGCAGCGGCGATTGACCTTTGCCGGCGTTCGGTCGACGCCGCCATCGCTGTTGGTCGGCAGCAGTACGATGCGCTTTGCGGAGCGTGCGCATACCCATAGCGGGGCGGTGTTTGTCGGTCCCGATGGCCGCGTGGTGGATTGGTATGGCAAACGGCATCTGGTGATGTTCGGCGAGTACATCCCGTTTTTCGAATGGTTCCCGGCGCTGTACCAGTTGGCCGCCCTGCCTCGCGTGACGCCGGGCGAGCAGGCCAAAGTATTTGATCTGCAGGGCACGGCAATCGCCCCGAACATCTGTTTCGAAACGGCCGTCGAACATGTTACCGTCGGAGCGGTGCGTGAGTTGACGGCCGACGGCACACCGCCTGATGTGATCGTCAACCTGACCAACGATGCCTGGTTCGGCGGTTCGCCCATTCTCGAGCACCACCAGCGTTGTTCACAGTTCATGGCCGTGGCCACGCGGCGGCCGTTGTTGATGGCGTCCAACACGGGGCCGACCATGTGGGTCGACGGCAGCGGACGCATGGTGGCGTCGCTGGAGAAAAACACTCACGGTCACATCCTGGCGACGCCCACGGTCGACGGGCGCTGGGGTTGGTACCAAAGTGTCGGCGACTGGCCGGTGCGAGGGCTGGCCTTGGTGGTGGCGGTCTTGGCAGTTGTCGGGTTGGTCCAGCGGCGGCGAGCGGCAGATTCTTTTTAGGAACCGTTCGGAAACAACTCCGGCATGTCCCATCGGTTGCTGAAGCATTGTAGGGCCGATGCAATTGCGGCGTGGCAGCCACGGCAGTGGCGACATGTGGTAGCCCTGGGTGCCAACCCAGGGTACGGACACCCCACCACCGCGCGCAAGTCCCGGAGGGACGACATGAACTGCTGTAGCCACCCGTGCATATTGGCACGGTCTCATGTCGCCCTTCCAGGGCTTTTCGGATGGTTTGTTGGTGTTCCCCCGGGCTCGCGCTTTGGGGCTACCACAATCAATCGCTCTGCGATTCCGACCGAGGTCGTCTCCGCACAGGAAACCCGTCCGGACAAATCAAAGGGGGCAGGCGTCTTTGATGTCCATCTTGGGAAAACGAACTCGCTGTCGGCCTCTTGGCGAACGGTGATTCCAAGTGAAGTCGACGTGCCGTCGACTCGACCCAGCCTTCGTCACCCAAGGGGTTGCCACGCTGGGCCGAAAGACGCACGGCTGCCAGTTCGCCCTCGGAAAGGGGCGTGTTGACACGCTTGACCCAACCGGGAAGCCGCGCGGCAACAGCCAAGGAGACAGCAGCGGCGGCGGGGGCTAGGGCTTGCGAAGCCAACGCCACAACGAACTCCACCGCCAGTCTTCGGCGTTTTTGTGAAAGATAGTAGCACGCAACTTGCCTCGATTGAGGGCACGGTGCAATCCGCCCGCCTCGTCGGCTCGTGGTGGTCTCGGCATTGGCTCGGTCACTCCGGTGCGGTCTCCGCTCCTCGTTCCTCGTCGCTGCGTCTTCCCTCCGTTCGGTCGCTATCGCTCCGGTGCGCGGTCATCCAGCGTGGCGGGCTTCCGGCCCGTGGCTGCGACGACTTCGTATCGTCGCCGCGGTCGCTTCGCGACCGGCGAAGAACGCAAGGCGTCAGTCAAGCGGCAACGTTTCGCATCACCGCCCACTCGGTTAGTGCTTTTCTAGCCGCATCAGGCATTGGCGTTGCCATCGCAACATTCATGAACTGGCGGTATACCGCACTCAACATTGCCGCAAGTTCACTTGAACGCACCCTCATTTCATTCGGGCTTGGCTCCCAATCCGTCCGTGATTGGCACCGCAACTCCGTCACATCGCCGCTGCAATTGAAGAAGATCAGACGTTCGATTCCTTGTTCGTAAAAGTCGATGCGGAACTCGCCTGATCGCAATTCCAAAACTGTCAGGGCTTCTGGCAGCTGTTCAATCAGTGTCACTAAATCGGTTGCGACATCGAAAGGCCAAGCAGAGTCTCCGAATCCAGACACGATAAATGTCGCAGTCCCAGCTTCATCGAGTCCATCACAGATCGAGGCGATGACCGAACGAGCATCATCGTATTCTGGGTCGAACTCCACCGCCGGAAACGTAGTTTTTTCCACGTCGGAAATTTGTAGTTTGCAAAACATGTTTCTTCCTTACGGGATGACTGGGAACGCGGTACGGAAGCCGGGCGGAGATACAACGACTCTTGCCCATTCCGCAGTAACGAACGATCCATCAGGCATTATCACACGACCGAGACCTTGCGGAATCCGAACAGTCGCCGCCTCTCCGATATCAGGCAGGTCGTTCAGGAACTCGGCGGCACGCTAATTATCGAGCCATTGACCTTGTGGCTGTCCGGTACCTCCAACGCGTCCGGTAAGCCGACGTGTAATCTTCGGCCCTGCTCCGTGTTGATTGAACGTGTGGCCGAAGAACTTGTTACTACGCCAATTCACGGCTTGCCTCGCAGCTCCTGCGGGACGAGATAGTCAATGACAGTCCCTGCACTGTTTGGAGCCTGGACACCGCGCAAGGTATCGCTGGCTTCATCTGCAAGATCGACAATCCGACTTGTGTTGCCAGCTTTTGCTAGCGTTCCCAAATTGCCGGCATTTTCAAAGTAACCGGCTAATTTTAGCAGAGTCGTGGCGTGATTGGCAAACGCTTCCATCTGGGCGGCATGGCGAAGGACCTTGATGGGGGCTATCGCCAACCGAGCGGCACCTCCTGCCCCACCGAGAGGCGCGGTCACCACGGAAAATAGCACCGTCTACATGACTTCGTACACAATCATCCCGGCCATTTCGCCCAAGTCTTTCGGGCCGATGTCTTTGATGACATCCGATAGCACAGTGAGGACCAGGACCAATTGGGGACTGGCTTTTTCGATTATTTCAGCCGCGCGATCGAGGATGGCCTCGCTATTGCTAGCCACAAGTCCGGTCGCGAGCGTTCCACTGGTCACCGGGAAAGGGTGCGCCGCGCCCGCAATGATTCCTGCCTGCCTTCCTACACCCGAATCGCATCGGTGGCGCGGGCGTGAACCGTTTCCATCGTCGGCAACGACTGCACGAAGGTGCGGCCGTAGTGCTTGCTGTGAACCCGAGGGTCCAGGATCACCACGATGCCCGAATCGGTGGCCGTGCGGATCAACCGCCCGAATCCCTGTCGCAGTTTGATCACCGCTTCGGGCAATTGATAATCGCGAAATGGGTTGCCACCGGATTCGCGGATCGCTTCCAAGCGCGCTTGCAGCAGCGGATGATCGGGAACACTGAACGGCAGCTTGGTGATGATCACGTTTTGCAAGGCATCGCCCGGCACATCGACGCCCTGCCAAAAACTGTCGGTGCCGAACAGGACGCTGCGGGGATTCTTGCGGAAGGCGTCTAGCAACTGGGTGCGGGTTTGGTCGCCGGCTTGGCTGTACAGGTTCATCCCCTGGCGGCCGCACCACGGCACCAACGCCGAGGCGCAGCGCCGCAGCAGGTCGTAGCTGGTAAACAGCACAAAGGCGTGGCCGCCGGTCTGGGCGATGTAGTGCTGGATCTGGGCCGGCAAAGCTTTCTCGAAAGCCTGGCGCTGGGCCGAAGGATCGGGCAGATCCGTCACCAGCGTCAATTTGGCTTGTTGGGAATAATCGAACGGGCTGCCTACGCGCAGCGAACCGCCACCGCTGAGTCCGACCCGCGAGCGAAAGAAGGAAAAGTCTCGTTCCTTGCCCACGGCCAACGTCGCACTGGTCAGGATCACCGACCGCGGGCGTGAGATTTCCTCGTCCTCTTTGGGTTGGAACAATTGTTCGCGGAGCACACTGCCGACGTCGATCGGAGCGGCCGCCAGGGTGACCCGCGGCAAGCCGCGGCTGGTGGGGGTCCGTTCCATCCAGTACACCGCCGCGCCGAGGGTCTGCTCGTTCCAGCTGCGCAGTTGACCGGCCAACAGCATCAAACGGTCGTGGGCCGAGGTAAAATCTTTGGCGTCCGATTCGTTCTTCAGATCGCGGCCGTAGCTGTGCAGACGGCCGGCCAATTTCTCCAGCGTCTTGCTGACCGCGTTGGGAACGACTTTGGCTTGGGTGACGCGCCCGTTGCTGGCCCCGTGACGCTCCTGCCAGTCCAGCAGGTCGGCAAAGTAATTGGTCGAGGCGTGCCGACACTGTTCGACTTCCTTTTGCATGCCCTGCAGGTCGTGCGCGACCAACAGGCCTTTCTGCGTACGGTCGTTGTACAGCTTGTTCAGGATGTAATCGACTTGGCCGCTGGTCACGCGCACGCCCAGGTGGTCGCCGGCGACCGCTTCGATCGTATGGCATTCGTCCAGGACCACGGCGTCGTAATCGGGCAGGATGCTGACGCCCTGTTGCCGCAGCGCCAGGTCGCTGAAAAACAGGGCGTGGTTGACGATCAAGATCTGCGCGCCGGTCGCGCGGCGGCGAGCTTTGAAATAAAAACACTCTTTGTACGTCTTGCACTTGCGGCCCAAGCAATTGCCCGAATCGCTTTGGACCTCGTCCCAGACGTCGCGGTCGGGACGCACCGGCAGCGTGCTGAGGCTGCCGTCGGAGGTGGTCTTGGCCCATTGTTCGATCGCTTGCAGTTGCTGGATCTGGCGGTCAAAGCCCATCAACTGGGTGGCGCGGGCGCGAGCCGTTTGCATCCGCCGCAGCGACAGATAATTGCCGCGTCCTTTGACCAGCACGGCGGAAAACTCGCGCGGAATAACGCTGTTCAGGATCGGCAGGTCTTTGTTGATCAGCTGTTCTTGCAGGCTGATCGTGTGGGTGCTGATCAGGACCCGCCGTGTCCGTTTGGCTTTGTCGGGGTTCTGGTTGGAGGACGGTGACGAATCGTCATGTTGGTCGGCCGTGGCATGCAGGATGGCCGGGACGAGGTAGGCAAAGCTCTTGCCCGTTCCGGTGCCGGCTTCGGCGATCAGGTGCTTGCCCGCGGCCAGCGCAGCGGCGACCGCCTCGGCCATCTCCATCTGCTGGGGGCGGTGTTCGTAGTTTTGTAAGCGCTGTGCAATGCGACCCTCAGGGCCCAAAATTGCCGCGGCATCCAGGGGTGGCGTCACCATACATCCTTCTGTCAAACCCGGGCGACGTATTGTCCACTCAGCCGGCGGACCAATTTGCGCGATTCCAGAACCGTAATCGTCGCCAGTACACGATGAACTGGCAAGGTGCTGCGGGCGACGACGGCGTCGATCGCCGTAGCCTGCGGCTCGATCGCCTGCAAGACCGCCCGTTCCTGGTCGTTCAGCAACAATTCCGAACCGTTTCGCAGGGTGTGTCCGGAGTCGGTTTCAATGCTATCGACCGCCGGGCCCAGATCCTCCAGCACGTCTTCGGGGCCGCGCACCATCGTGGCCCCGTCGCGGATCAATTGCAGGCAACCGCGGGAGGCGCGGCTGTCGACGCCGCCGGGGACGACGAACACGTCCCGACCCTGCTCGGCGGCCAGCCGGGCGGTGATCAGCGCGCCGCTGCGGTCCGGAGCTTCGACGACGATCACGGCCATGGCGAGGCCGCTGATCAAGCGATTACGCTGCGGAAACATTCCTCCGCGTGGCGCGGCGTCCGGCCGGTACTCGCTGAGCAGGGCGCCGTGGCCGCGGATGGTTTCGGCCAACTCGGCGTTCTCCGGCGGATAGATCTTTCCCAGCCCGCCGCCCAGCACCGCGATGGTTCGTCCGCCCGCATCCAAGGCGCCGCGGTGGGCCGCCGTATCGATCCCGCGAGCCAGCCCGCTGACGATCGTCACGCCGGCTCGGGCCAAGCCATAAGCCAAACGCTCGGCCTGACGACGACCGTAGATCGTGGCGTGGCGGGTGCCGACGATGCTGACGGCCAGGGCGTCTTGCGCCTGCAAGTGGCCGCCGCAAAACAGCACCGGGGGCGCGTCCCGCAGCTCGGTGAGCGCCCGCGGGTACTCGGGCGCGCAGCGCAGCAGGATCGTCGTGCCGGTCTGCTCGCACCAGGCCTGGATGCCTTCGGTGTCCACATGATCGGCCGCGTGACGGATGCGATGGGCCAGTGTGGTGCCGACGCCGGGCACGCCCATCAGTTGCCGGCTGTCGGCGGCCAGCACCGCTTCGGGTGTGTCGAAGCAGTCCAGCAAATCGGCCAGGATCCGCGGACCGATCCCCGGCACCATCGTCAGCCGCAACCAGGTTGTCACCGTCGGCGTTCGTTGCGAGTCCGTCTGCATACCGCCTTGCCCCCAACCGCGATGAAGAAGGTGAGTCTGTCAGTCTATCGGGGGGCATCCGCCCGTGGCAAGTTCGCCGGCGGGTAGGAGCTACAATGGCAGGACGCCCCTTCCTGCCATGCCTTTCTTGTCGTTCTTCCCCCTTTCCGTCCATGCGATACGTCGAAAGCAGCTCGTTCCGATTGTGGATTACCGGCCTGGGCTGGTTGCTCCTGACGTCCGGTGTCGGGGCTCAGGAGCCTGCTCCGGCCGCCTTGCCGCCCTTGGAAGCGGCCGCGACGATGCGCGTTCCCGAGGGGTTCGAGGTCACCCTGTTTGCCGGCGAACCCGCGGTGCGGCAGCCGATCGGATTCTGTCTGGATGACCGCGCCCGGCTGTGGGTCGCCCAAGCCGATAACTATCCGGTCAAGACGAATGAGTCGGGCGATTCGATCGTGATTCTCGAGGACGTCGATGGCGATGGACGGCACGATCGGCGCACGCTCTTTTACGATGGCTTGAACTACGTCACGGGCATCGAAGTGGGGTTTGGCGGGGTGTGGGTGGTGTCGCCGCCGCAATTATTATTTCTACCCGACCGCGACGGCGACGACGTGCCCGATGGGCCTCCGCAAGTGATCCGAGATGGCTTTGGCACGCACGCCAACGCTCACAACCTGGCCAACGCCCTGGCCTGGGGGCCCGACGGATGGTTGTATGGAACCCATGGCCGGACCAATTGGTCGATGATCGGGCGCCCGGGCGACGGCGACGACCAACGGACGCGGTTCGACGGGGGTGTGTACCGTTACCACGTGGTCCGCGACGTCTGGGAAGCGTACGCCGATGGCACGACCAATCCCTGGGGCATCGACTGGAACGATTACGGACACGCCTTTGTCTGCAACTGTGTGAACCCACATCTGTTCCAGGTGATCCAGGGGGCGCACTACGAACCCTGGCGCGGCCGGGCGTCCAGCCAGTACGCCTACGAGCGGATCGACACGATCGCCGACCACCTGCATTTCGTGGGCATCGGCAATCCGCGAAACGGCTTGGGGTCGGCGGCCGAGGACGGCGCCGGCGGCGGTCATGCTCACTGCGGCACATTAATTTATCTGGCCGATGCGTTTCCGCCTCGCTACCGCAACCAATTGTTCACCAACAACATCCACGGCAAACGGATCAACAACGATCTGCTGCGCCGCGAGGGTTCGGGATACGTCGCTTCGCACGGGCCGGACTTTGCTCGTTCGGCCGATCCCTGGTTCGTCGGCGTGACCTTGGCCCAAGGCGCCGCCGGCGAAATCTTTGTCAGCGACTGGTCGGACACCGGCGAATGCCACCACACCCGCAACACCCAGCGGCAGACCGGACGTATCTTTCGCATCACGTATGGCGATGCGGCCGAACGGGAGCACGACGACCTCGCCGCTCTGTCTTCGCGACAATTGGCCGACCTGCACCTGCACCGCAACGACTGGTACGTGCGGCACGCCCGGCGGATCCTGCAGGAGCGGGCGGCGGCCGGACAGGATCTGAAGGCGGCTTACGAGCGGCTGCGCAAGCACCTGCACGATCACTCCGAAGTGCCGCGGCGGCTGCGCGCGTTGTGGACCCTGCACGCCTGCGATGCTCTGCAACAAGAAACGCTGATCGCACTGCTGGAGGCCGACGACGAGAACCTGCGCTCCTGGGCCGTGACGTTGCTGTGCGAACAGGCCGATGCACCGGAGGCGTTGGCCGAGCGGCTGCGTCTGTTGGCCGCCCGAGATGCTTCGCCGCTGGTGCGGTTGTCGCTGGCCAGCGCTCTGCAGCGATTGCCTTTAGAACATCGCTGGCCGATCGCCACGGAGCTGGCCCGCCGTGGCGAAGACGCCCGCGACGCGAACCTGCCGCTGATGATCTGGTACGGTGTCGAGCCGCTGATCGGCGAGGACCTAACGCGGTTTGTTTCGCTGGCGCTTCAATCTCAGATCCCCACGGTTGGTCGGCACATAGCACGGCGGATCGCCGACAGCGACCGTGCGGCCGAAGGGGTGGCCATGTTGGTGTCGCGCTTGACCGATCGCGAACTGGACGCAGCGGCGCAGATTAATTTGCTGGACGGTTTGCTGGCGGGGCTGGAGGGACGTCGCGATGTTCCGCTGCCCGCCGCTTGGCCGGAGGCGTACGGCCGTTTGCTGGCCAGTGAGAAAGCGGCCGTCAGCGAGCGGGCGACGCGATTGGGTCTGCGATTTGGCGATCCGAACGTCCGGCGGACGTTGATCGGCCAAGCGACTGACGTCACGGCATCGCCGCGGCGACGCCGGCAAGCGATCGAAGTTTTGGCGGCCGCGCGGCCGACGGAACTGGAGCCGGCATTGATCGCGATGCTCGACGACGCGGAGCTGCGGACCACGGCGCTGCGGGCGCTGGTGCATTACCCATCGCCCGCGGTGGCCAAAGAGATCCTGGGGCGGTATTCGGCCTGGTCGGCCGCCGAGAAAAGCGAGGCACTGCAGACCTTGGCGACGCGGCTAACGTGGGCCGAGACGCTGGTCGCGGCGATGGAACAAGGACATATTCCGGCCGCGGACCTGACGGCGTTTGCCGCGCGGCAGCTGCGGCGTTTGGGAGATCCAGCGTTGGCCGGCCGCGTCGAGACGCTCTGGGGCAAGCTCGAGCCGACCACCGCCCAGCAGGCTCGCAAGATCCAGCACTACAAGTCGTGGTTGACGGCCGACGTTTTGGCCGACGCCGATTTAGCCCATGGCCGGCAATTGTTTCAGCAGCACTGCGGGGCGTGTCACAAGTTTTTGGGGCAAGGCGCGGAGCTGGGGCCGGATCTGACCGGCGCCCAACGCCGCAATCTGGACTATCTGCTCGAGAACCTGGTTTCGCCCAGCGGAGCGGTCTCGCGCGACTACCTGCTGCACGTCGTCACGACGCGCGACGGCCGCGTGCTGACCGGATTATTCGTCCGCCAGGACGCACGCTCGCTGACGCTCCGGACGATCAACGAGCGAATCGTCGTGCCGGTCGAGGAGATCGACGAGCACCGGGTTTCGAGCGTTTCGATGATGCCCGACGGCCTCTTGGAACCGCTGACCGACAAACAGATCCGCGATCTGATCGGTTACCTGCAGCAGTAGGTGGTTGTTGGTTGTTGGTTGTTGGTTGTTGGTTGTTGGTTGTTGGTTGTTGGTTGTTGGTTGTTGGTTGTTGGTTGTTGGTTGTTGGTTGTTGGTTGTTGGTTGTTGGTTGAGACCCGTAGCTGAACTCGCCAGGGTTTGGAAGTGGCGAGTTTAAATCGTGCTCGTGCTCGTGCTCGTGCTCGTGCTCGTGCTCGTGCTCGTGCTCGTTTTGAGATTTGAGATTTGCTGGCTCTAACGGAATCTATGTGCGAAAAGAAAACACCGCATTTGCCCCCTTGGGGCGAGGTTGCTCGTGCGTCGATCGGGATCGCTCTCGCAGCCACCTGTCCAAACTCTTGCGAGCTCGGCTACGTGCACCCCGTCCAAACTCTGGCGAGTTCGGCTACGAGGCGCGTCGACTAACAACTAACAACTAACAACTAACAACTAACAACCAACAACCATCAACCATCAACCATCAACCATCAACCAAACGACCCGCGGGCTTGTTCGAACGCGGTGATCTTGTCCTCGTGCTCGAGCGTCTGGGCGATGTCGTCCAGGCCGTGCATCAAGCAGTGGCGGCGATGCGGTTCGACTTCGAAGGATCGCTCGAAACCCTGCCCGTCGCTGATCGTTTGGTCTTCCAGGTTGACGGTCAACTGGTACGGCGAATTGGCCTCGGCACGCTGGAACAGCTGGTCGATGTCGGTTTCGCTGAGCGTGATCGGCAGCAAGCCGTTCTTGAAACAGTTGTTGAAGAAGATGTCGGCAAAGGACGGTGCGATCACACAGCGGATGCCGAAATCGTCCAGCGCCCAGACGGCGTGCTCGCGGCTGCTGCCGCTGCCGAAGTTGCGACGCGTGACCAGGATCGAAGCCCCTTTGACGTTCACTCGGTTCAGCTCGAAGGCCGGATTCGGCGTCTTGCCGTCGGCTTCGTAGCGCCAGTCGTAGAACAGGAACTGGCCAAAGCCGGTGCGTTCGATCCGCTTGAGGAACTGCTTGGGGATGATCTGGTCGGTGTCGACGTTGGCGCGGTCCATGGTGGCCACGACGCCGGTGTGGATGGTGAAGTTTTGCATGGGACAGATGGTTTTTCGGAAGTGCTGGAAAGGGCCGGTGCGAAGCGTGCGTGGGTGCGGGTTACTGGTATTTCCAGTCACGGATATCGACAAAGTGACCGGAGACCGCGGCGGCGGCGGCCATCGCGGGGCTGACCAGATGGGTGCGTCCGCCCTTGCCCTGACGGCCTTCGAAGTTGCGGTTGCTGGTGCTGGCGCAGCGCTCGCCCGGTTCCAGTTTGTCTGGGTTCATCGCCAGGCACATGCTGCAGCCGGCCTCGCGCCAATCGAAACCGGCTTCTTTGAAGATCCGGTCCAAGCCTTCCTGCTCGGCTTGGCGTTTGACTTGTCCGCTGCCGGGCACAACCATCGCACTGACGCGATCGCTGACCCGGTGTCCTTTGGCCACCGCGGCGGCCGCCCGCAGGTCTTCGATCCGGGCGTTGGTGCAGGAGCCGATGAAGACGCGGTCGAGGGTCACGTCGGTCAGCGGCGTGCCGGCCGTCAGGCCCATGTACTCCAGCGCGTCGGCGGTGGTTTTCTGGTCCGTGGCGTCGGAGAAGTCCCCGGGGCTGGGGATTTTGTCGGCCACGCTGAGGACCTGCCCGGGGTTGGTTCCCCAGGTGACCTGCGGCTGGATGTCGCGACCTTGGAAGGTGCGGCTTTTGTCGTACTGGGCGCCGGGATCGCTGGGCAGTTGTTTCCAGCGCTCGACGGCGGCCTCGAAATCGGCGGGCACGTTGGGCCGGCCGCGAAGGTACTCGAAGGTCGTCTCGTCCGGGGCGATCATGCCGGCGCGAGCCCCCGCTTCGATCGACATGTTGCACACGGTCATGCGTTCTTCCATGGACAGGGCGCGGACGCACTGGCCGGTGTATTCCAGCACGTACCCGGTGCCGCCGGCGGTGCCGATCTGGCCGATCAGGTACAGGATCATGTCCTTGGCCGTGACGCCGGGAGCCAGTTCGCCATCGACCCGCAGCTCGAACGTCTTGGGCTTGTACTGCAGCAGGGTCTGGGTAGCCAGCACGTGCTCGACTTCGCTGGTACCGATGCCGAAGGCCAGAGCGCCGAAGGCGCCGTGGGTGGCCGTGTGGCTGTCGCCGCAGACGATCGTCATGCCGGGCTGGGTGTAGCCGTTTTCCGGGCCGATCACGTGGACGATGCCCTGGCGGACGTCATCGATATCGAACAGCTGTACGCCGAACTCGCGGCAGTTCTCGCGGAGCGTGGCGATCTGTTTTTTGGCGATCGGGTCGGCGATCGGCAGGCTGCGGTCGGAGGTGGGAACGTTGTGATCGGGCGTGGCGATCGTCCGTTCGGGCCGCCGGACAGAGCGTCCGTTGATCCGCAGCCCCTCGAAGGCCTGGGGGCTGGTGACTTCGTGAACCAGATGCAAATCGATGTATAGAATCGCCTGTTTGCCGGGTTCGGCATGGACCACGTGCTGGTCCCAGATCTTTTCAAACATCGTCTGCGGCGAATTACTCATTGTATGCTGGCGTCGGCAAACGCCCTATTAAGAATCAGGTAGAGATAGTGAAACGTCTCCTGATTCTAGCCGCAGAGCGAAAAAGTCCAATGGGCGGGGCTGCGGGAGGCCCTCCCCGGGGACGTTGGTGTCTACACATCCCATCACCCTCCCCCTGGGAAGGTCGGTCTCTCGGGACCGGGGAGGGCGTTAGTTGGAATTCGATCCTACATTGTGGGTGAAGTCACCGTGCAAGCCCTGCCCGCTCGTTCCTCGCGACCCTCCCAAAGGGAGGGTGGTATCTTGAACGCCGACGTGTGTTGACACCAATGCCCGGTGGGAGGGTTTAATCGGCGTTGCCGCTCAGACGCCGTAGTACTCGCGGTACCACTGGACGAATCGCTCGATGCCCTCTTCGATGCTGGTCTGGGGGCGAAAGCCCACGGCCGCTTCGAGGCTGTCGATATCGGCGTAGGTGGCCGGCACGTCCCCGGGCTGCATGGGCATCAGATTCCGCTTGGCCGGTTTGCCGATCGCTTTTTCGATGACGTCGATAAAGTGGTTCAGCTGGACCGGTTGGTTGTTGCCGATGTTGTAGATCCGGTACGGAGCCTTACTGGAGGCCGGATCCGGGCTGGCCCCGGACCACTGCTCATTGGGCTCGGCGATCTGCTCGGCGGTGCGGAACACGCCCTGGACGATGTCGTCGATGTAGGTGAAGTCGCGGCGCATTTCGCCGCGGTTGAAGACATCGATGGGCTGGCCGGCGAGGATGGCTTTGGTGAACAAAAACAGGGCCATGTCGGGCCGGCCCCAGGGACCGTAGACGGTAAAGAACCGCAGTCCGGTCGTCGGCAGTCCGTACAGGTGGCTGTAGGTGTGGGCCATCAATTCGTTGGCTTTCTTGGTCGCCGCGTAGAGGCTGACCGGATGGTCCACGTTGTGGTGGACCGAGAACGGCATCTCGGTGTTGGCCCCGTAGACGCTGCTGCTGCTGGCGTAGGTCAGGTGCGGCACCTGGCTGTGGCGACAGCCTTCGAGGATGTTCAGAAAGCCCTCGATGTTCGATTCGGTGTAGGCGTGGGGGTGCGTCAGCGAGTACCGCACGCCGGCCTGGGCGGCCAGGTGGACCACGCGGTCGAAGCGGTGTTCTTCGAACAGTCGCGTCATCGCCGGGCGATCGGCCAGATCGGCCTGGACAAAGCGAAATCCGTCGCGCTGCTGCAGCCGCGCCAGACGATCTTTTTTCAGTTGGACACTGTAGTAGTCATTCAGGTTGTCGAGGCCGACAACCTGAATCGATTTGTCGAGCAGCAACCGTGAGAGACTGGATCCGATAAACCCGGCCGCACCGGTTACTAAGTAAGTCGTCATAGTCGAGTTGGGTTAGGCTGGTTCGTCAGCAAAGGAGCGATTCTGGTTGGGGACGATCCGCGTGACGCTGACTTTGGTGCGCCGCAGTTCATCGATTTCCGTCGCCATCCGCTGGATCAAATTGGCGATCTCGGTTCCCGCCTGTTCACCAATGTGCACGGTCAGGGCTTTGCGCGAGTTGTAGCTCAGGCCGGTCGTCTTCATTTTTAGAACCTCCACGGATGGGATCAGGAATAGGTACTTCAGGTTAATTGGTCCGTCAACCGACGCTACTCGACGGTGACACTTTTTGCTAAGTTACGGGGTTTGTCGACGTCACAACCGCGCATCAAGGCCACGTGGTAGGCCAACAGTTGCAGCGGAATCACGCTGACGATCGGCTGCAGGAACTCCGGGATCGCCGGCACGTGAACGACGTCATCGGCCAGCGAGTCGATGGCCGGGTCGGCCTGGCAGGCGATCGCGATGATCGGGCCCCCGCGTGCCTTCACCTCTTCCATGTTCGCCAGCACTTTCTCGTAAGTCGTCCCGCGAGGCACGATGAATACACTGGGCGTGTGCTGGTCGACCAGAGCAATCGGGCCGTGTTTCATCTCCGCCGCCGGATAACCTTCGGCGTGGATGTAGCTGATCTCTTTCAGCTTCAGCGCCCCTTCCAGGGCGGTCGGAAAGTTGTACTGCCGACCCAGGTACAAGAACGTGTTGACCGATTGGTACTTTTCGGCGATGCCTCGCACCAGAGCATCGCAGGAAAGGGCTTGTTCGACCGCGGCGGGCAGCCGCCGCAGGTTCTCGATATAGCTCTTGCCGGCTTCGTAACTGAGGTGTCGCAAGCGGCCGAAATACAGGGCCAGCATCGCCAGCGTGCAGCACTGCGAGGTGTAGGCCTTGGTGCTGGCCACGCCGATCTCCGGTCCGGCATGCAGGTACACCCCGCCGTCGGCCGCCTGCGCGATCGAGCTGCCCACGACGTTGTTGATCGCCAGCGTGCGGTGACCCTTGCGTTTGGTTTCCACCAGGGCGGCCAGCGTGTCGGCCGTCTCGCCGCTTTGCGTGATGCCGAAGACCAGCGTGCCCGGTTCGATCGGCGGGTTGCGGTACCGCAGTTCGCTGGCGTACTCCACCTCCACCGGAATCCGCGCGAACTCCTCCAACAGGTATTCGCCGACCAGGGCCGAGTGCCAGCTGGTGCCACAGCCGGTCAGGATGATGCGGTCGACGCTGCGCAGTTGCTGGGGCGTCAGATTCAAACCGCCAAACAGGGCCGTCGCGTTCTGGTCGTCCAGCCGGCCCCGCATGGCGTTGCGAATCGCGTCGGGCTGTTCGTAGATCTCTTTCAACATGTAGTGGTCGTAGCCGTCCAGGCTGACCTGTTCGGTTTCGGTTTCCAGCATCTGGACGTCGGGACTGATCTTGCCGTTGTCGCGGTGCAGGACCGTCAAACTGCCCGGCCGTAGGATGGCCAGTTGATGGTCGGCCAAGTACACGATGCGGTCGGTGTGCCCGGCCAGAGGCGAAGCGTCCGAGGCGATGAAGTGTTCGCCCCGGCCCACGCCCACGACCAGGGGGCTGCCAAAGCGGGCGGCGATCAGCATCTCGGGGCAGTCGGCAAACAGGACCGCCAAGCCGTAGGTGCCGCGGAGACGGTTGGCCGTTTGCTGGACCGCATCGACGTAACGCTGCTCGGCGTCTTCAGAATCTCGAGGGCTGGTCGCCAGCGCGTCGGCGATCAGGTGCGCGATGACTTCGCTGTCGGTCGAAGACTGAAAGGCATAGCCCTTGGCGACCAGTTCTTCGCGGAGCGGTTGAAAGTTTTCAATCACCCCGTTGTGCACCAGTACCACTTCGCCGTTGCCGCCGCGGTGCGGATGGGCGTTGCCTTCGGTGGGCGGACCGTGCGTGGCCCAACGCGTGTGGCCGATGCCCAGCGAACCGCTCGGCGATTGGCTCCCGATCACGCTGACCAAGTTGTCGATGCGGCCGACCGCACGATGCAGGGCCACGCCGTCGTCGCCCAGCACGGCGATTCCCGAACTATCGTAGCCGCGATATTCCAGTCGCCGCAGGCCATCGATCAGGAACGTGCCTGCCGTCTTGGGGCCAACATATCCAACGATACCGCACATGATCTTGGACCGTTTTCGTTAGGGACCGGCAAAGGTCGCAACTGCGAAAAAGTGATCGAACCATCGCCTTCTCGCAAACTTTCGCGGCGGACCGCAATCCCAGAATTTAGCTCCTCGTGGGGGGGTGGTGCAATCTTTATGGGCCGAAAAATCAGGATTTGGGTCCAGCGGTCGGTTTCAGCGCGAATACGCGTACCGCCGCGGCATGCGCGTTGACGTCGTAGCGGCGAAGCAGATCGGCCAGCTGACGGTGCAGGCCCGGCGGCGACGATTCGCCATCCTTGGCCGGCGAACCTTCCGGCGGCGATGAACAACAACCGGCGACCGGCAGGCCGCCAGCAGATTCGTCGCTCGCCCCGGAGGACATGTCGGACGGCGTGCAGCAACCGGCTTGCCCGTCGGCCAGGGCGTAGCTGTTCAGATCGGCGCCGGTGTCGACGATGGCGATGTCGGCAAAGCCTGCTCCGCTGAGGCCTCGCTGGAAGTCCTGCGGCGAGATCGCTCCGGCGATACAGCCCACGTGCGCGGCGATGCTTTCGGCCAGCTCGCTGGGCAGCGCTTGTTTCAGGGCGATGTCCGATACGGCGACGCGGCCGCCGGGTTTAAGAATCCGGAACATCTCCGCAAAGACCGCTTCTTTGTCTTCGGCCAGATTGATCACACAGTTGGAGATGATCACATCGGCGCTGGCGTCGGGCAGCGGGATTTGGTCGATCCGGCCCAGCAGGAACTGGACGTTCTCGTAGGCTTGGCCGGCGTAGCCTTTGGCGGCGTTGCGGCGGGCCAATTCGATCATTTCCGGCGTCATGTCGATGCCGATCGCGCGTCCCGAGGGGCCGACCTTGCGGGCGGCGAGAAACACGTCCAGGCCTCCGCCGCTGCCCAGGTCGACGACCGTCTCGCCGGCGCGGAGATTGGCCGTGGCCAACGGGTTGCCGCAGGACAATCCCATGTTGGCTTCGGCCGGAATGGCGGCCAGTTCTTCGGCCGAGTATCCAAACGCTTGGGCCACGCGGTGCACGCCGGGGTCGTCGCTCGACAAACCGCTCTGGGCGGTGCGGCCGTAGGACTCTCGGACGATGGGAGTGGGCGAATCCGACATGACGGGAGAGCTCCGTAGGCGAGCGGAAGCGGCAAAAAGAATCGTAGCTCGGCCGAGCTACTGTGTTCACGATCGGCGCACAAAAAAAAGCGGCCCGCTCTGGTTATACACCGAGCGGGCCGCTTTTGGGGTCACGTCTAGAGGTTACAGAGCCCTCGTTTCGCTTATTCAGCGAACGTATTGGGCACTGGCCTGAATGACGCGACGCTTGCTGTGCAGGTTAGCACTGGGGTCGACAACCGGAGCCGGAGCGACGGGAGCCGCTTGCTCGGCGGCCGGAGCCGGAGCCGAAACCGGGGCGGGAGCCGGAGCGATGGGAGCGGCGTAGGCCGGAGCTCCGCATCCGCATCCGCTGTCGCAACCCATGTCGCAGCAGCCGTGCTTCTTCTTGCCACCGAACAGTTTGTCCAGCAGTCCGCAGCCTTTGCTGCTCAGGCAGCCGCTGTCGCAGCCGCTGTCGCAACCGTAGTGCGATTCGCAGCCGCAGGCCGGTTCGCAGTAGTTGTCACCGCAAGCGGTTTCGCAACCGCAAGCCGGTTCGCAAGCGACTTCGCAGCAGCCGCTGTCGCAGCCCTTATCGCAGCACTTCAGGCCGCCGAACAGCTTGTCGAACAAGCCCTTCTTTTTGCCGTGGCAGTGGCTGTCGCAGCCGTAGCTCGGCTCGCATCCGCAAGCCGGTTCGCCGCAGTGGTTGCCGCAAGCCGATTCCAGGCCGCAAGCCGGTTCGCAGCAGTCGCCGCAAGCCGATTCCAAGCCACAGGCCGGTTCGCAGCAGTGGTCGCCGCAAGCCGATTCCAGGCCGCAAGCCGGTTCGCAGCAGTCGCCGCAAGCCGATTCCAGACCACAAGCCGGTTCGCAGCAGTCGCCGCAAGCCGTTTCCAAGCCGCAAGCCGGTTCGCAAACGGTGTCACAAGCCGGAGCTTCGCAACACGAGCTGTGGCTGCCACAGCCCTTCAGACCGAGCATCCGGTCCAACAAATCAAACCCAAAGCTTTGCGAGCAGATCGAGCTGCCGAGCATCAGGGTTGCAACGAGAATGGTCCGCTTCATGGAGATCGTCTCCTAAACGCAAAAGCGTGAATGTCAGTTCATGCAGTGTCTTGGCAACCGCGGAGCGTCCAGCTGGTAAAAGGATATGGTCGGTGGACGAAGTTGCCATCGATCAGACCCCGGTTACCGCTAGCACCTGCCAGCCGAATGCGGACATTCGGCCCGCTGACTTCGCTCTGCTAGCAAGGGCTGGAAGTCGGCGGCCGTAGCCGTCGAAATCGCGACGCCGTTGTTTCGGATCACTGGTTGGTACAACGCCATCCTATGGCGAGGTCCCTAAGTCTTGTCGTGCGAGCGAAGGTGTTGGGGGATGGTCCATGGTGAGTGGATTCAATCCGCTTCGTTCGAGCGACAACATAGGGTATCGGACCAAAGCCCTCGCTCGGTTAGCTTTCCGGCGTATTTTTGAGTGCTTGATAAGCTTTACCAGATGGCGCGATTTCCAGCTTTTTGCTTATTCAAACGACAACTTTCGGGTTGTCCGTAGCCGGACCGTCAGAATCGGTATAATATAGGGGGCAAGCTTTCCGTAATCGCTTCGTTTTAACCCCTTCCCACCCACCTATGGACCAGCAACCCACCGCCCAGCTGGTCGATCTGCGAGCCCTGCCCCCCCTGCCTTGCCCCTGCGGAGTGGCTCGCCGAGCCTTTGCCGAACGAACCGATTTCCCCGCCACCGTCCATCTGACCTCCATTGATCAAAACGCCCAGGTCCACTTTCACCGCCGCCAAACCGAGGTCTACGTGATCCTTCGCTGTGAATCCGATGCGGCGATCGAACTGGACGGGACCCTGCACCCGGTCCGGCAAGGGATGGCCATCTTGATTCCCCCGGGCGTTCCGCATCGAGCCGTCGGGCAGATGGAAGTCGTTATCTTCTGTACGCCCAAATTCGATCCCGCAGACGAATTCCTCGGCGGGCCCACACCCGGCGGGCCCACAGACTGATGGAACCCGCCCACAGACTGATTGAACTCGAGTCCTTCTGTCCCTTTCTCCCACCATGTTCGAGCGAACTTTGCCCATGACACAACACCGTTTCCTATCACTCGTGCTTGCAGCCGTGACTGTGCTGTGTGGTATGAGCGCCGTCTCGGCCGCCGACTGGACTTATTGGCGAGGCCCGCTGTACGACGGCATCAGCCCTGAAACCAACCTTCCGGCCGACTGGGATCCCAAGGGCGGCGAGGACAGCAACCTGCTGTGGAAGAGCGAAGCGTTGGCCAGCCGGACCACGCCCACGGTCATGAACGGCCGCTTGTACAGCATCATGCGCAGCGAACCGGGCACCAAGCGCGAAGGCGAGAAAGTCGTCTGCGCCGATGCCGAAACCGGCGAAATCCTCTGGGAGAACCGCTTCAACGTCTGGCTCAGCGACGTGCCCGATACCCGCGTCGGGTGGTCCAGCGTGGTCTGTGACCCGGAAACCGGATATGTCTACGCCCTGGGCGTCTGCGACTACTTCCTGTGCATCGACGGCGAGACCGGCGAAACCGTGTGGAGCCTGCCGCTACACGAACAGTTCGGTATGCTGAGCACCTACGGGGGACGGACGAATTTCCCGATCATCGCCGACGATCTGGTGATCATCAGCGGGATCATTATTAATTACGGCGAACGCGCCAAACCCAACCACCGCTTCATCGCCTTTGACAAGCGCACGGGAACGATCGTGTGGTTCAACGGCACGCGGGATCTGCCCGAGGACACCACGTATTCGGCGCCGTCACTGGTCACGATCGATGGCCAACAGCAGTTGGTCGTCGGCGCCGGCGACGGCTCGGTCTGGGGGTTCCAGCCGCAAACCGGCAAACCGCTGTGGCACTACGAATTGTCGCGTCGCGGCCTGTTCGCCACGCCTCTGGTGGTCGGCAACACCGTGATCGCCAGCCACAGCGAAGAGAACGTCAGCGGAACGTCGATGGGCGCGGTCGTGGCCCTGGAGATTTCCGGCAGCGGTGATCAGACCCAGGCGAAAGAGCTTTGGAAGATCGAAGGTTTGGTGGTCGGACGCAGTGCTCCGGTCGCGCATGACGGCCGGCTGTACATCATCGACGACCGCTGCAAGATGTACGTCATCGATATCGAGTCGGGTGAATTCATCGAAGAACGCGTCACCCTGGGCGACAGCCGCCAGTGGGCCAGTTTGTTGATGGCCGACGGCAAACTGTACGTGTTGACCGAAAACGGTCGCTGGGCGATTGCCGAGCCCACCGAGGATGGCGTCGAAGTGCTCAACCGCGGCCGGATCCGCAACGAAGCCTTCAACGGTTCGCCGATCGCCGCCAACGGCCGCCTGTACTTCCCCGGTCAATCGGCGATGTACTGCGTCGCAAACTCGGGCGCCGAGGCCGCCGAGCCCCGGCAGGCTGAGGGAGAAACGACGCCGGTGGAGCAGAATCCGGACGCCGCTTGGGTCCAGATCGTACCCGCCGAATCGACCATCGGTCCCGGAGACAAAGTGGACTTTGAGGTTCGCTTGTACAATGCCCTGGGCCAACGCATCGAAAGCGACCAGTCGGCCCAGTTCACAGCGACCGGCGGCGGTTCGTTCGACGGCAATACCTACACCGCACCGCAGGACGACAGTCATCACGCCGTCAAAATCACCGCGTCGGTGGGCGACTTGCAAGGCGACGCTCGCCTGCGATCGATCCCCCCGCTGCCCTGGTCCTTCGATTTTGACGACGCCGACGACGCTCCGGAAACCTGGATCGGGGCCCGTTACCGCCACGTGATTCGCACCGTCGACGGTTCGCCCGCCCTGGTCAAGATCACGACCATTCCCAAGGGAGCCCGAAGTCGGGCGTGGATGGGACCGAGCGATTTGGCCAATTACACCATCGCCGTCGACGCTCGCGGCCAGCGGCAGGACAACAAACTGCCCGATATCGGTGTCTCGGCCCACGGCTACGCCCTGGAACTGCAGGGCGAGAACCAGGAATTGCAGATCTATACCTGGCCAACGCAGTTGCGGATGGCCTCCACGATCGACTATCCCTGGCAAGAAGACACTTGGTACCGCATGAAGCTGCGGGCCGAGATCGTTGAAGAAGATGGCAAGAAAGTTGCCGTGCTTTCGGGCAAGGTCTGGCCCAAAGACCAGCCCGAACCCAACGAGTGGACCATCACCGCCCGCGATGAGTCCCCGAATTTGACCGGCAGCCCCGGGCTGACCGGCAACGCCAAGAACGCCGAGTTGTACTTGGACAATTTGCAGGTCACCGCCAATGATTAAAGGCGATGGGCGATTTTCGAATCGTTCACCCCTTCCCTCCTGGCCTTCCAATCCACTTTTTCCATATCGAGACTGATGAAGAACGAACTCTCTGCTTGGTCGATGTTGATCGGCGCCGCGCTGCTGGGCAGTGTGGCCGCTACGACCCTCGGGGGCTGTCGGCCCCCGGCTGATGAGATCAGCTACGAAGACGTCGACGTGTCGCTGGACTTGGATGTCGATGCGGGCGAGCCCGAATCGAAGCCGGCGCCGGTCAAGACCGTCGGCGACATCAATAACTTCCGGCCCGCCAGCCAGTCCAACCGAACCACCTTGGGATCCAATCAGACCCTGCTCGGTTCCAACGCTACGGCCGCCGGCATGCGTCCCTTCGGCTCCAACGCCACCGCCGCCGGCATGCGTCCCTTCGGATCCAACGCCACCGCCGCCGGCATGCGTCCCTTTGGATCCAACGCCACCGCCGCAGGCATGCGTCCCTTTGGATCCAACGCCACGGCCGCAGGCATGCGTCCCTTTGGATCCAACGCCACCGCCGCCGGGATGCGTCCCTTTGGCTCCAATACCACCACCGGATCGATGCGACCGGGGGCCGCCCCGGCGGAATCGCCCTTCGGTCGCCCCGCCCCGGCGGTTGTCGAAGAGGTGGAGGCCGCGCCTCGCGTAGCCGCAGCCGCCAAGCCGGCCCCCAAGCCTCAGCCCGAAGCGAAACCCGAACCGGAAGCGAAACCCGAACCGGAAGCTCAGCCGGAACCCGAACCGGAAGCCGCTGCGGAGCCGGAAATGAAGCCGGAAACGGCCGCCGAAACGGTCGCGTCCAGCGAGCCGGAAGCTGAAGCCAAACCCGAAGCCGAAGCCAAACCCGAAGCCAAACCCGAAACTGCGGTGGACGTTGCCGGCGAAGTCGAAACGGCGACCCAACTGGTTTCCGACGAAGTGAACGACCCGGAAGAAATTCTCCAGGCCGGCGGCGACTGGCCGCAGTGGGGCGGGACGCGGCTGCGCAACAACACGCCCAACGTGGAAAACATCCCCACCACCTGGAACGTCGGCCGCTTTGATCGCCGCACCGGCGAATGGGACAGTTCCGAAGCGGAAAACATCAAGTGGATCGCGAACCTGGGCAGCCAGACCTACGGCAACCCGGTTGTCGCCGGCGGCCAGGTGTACGTAGGGACCAACAACGGGGCGGGTCATCTGCCGCGTTATCCCAACGATATCGACCTGGGATGCCTGTTGGCGTTCGACGAAGAAACCGGTGAGTTGTTGTGGCAGCACAGCAGCGAAAAGCTGATCACCGGCCGCGTGCACGACTGGCCGCTGCAGGGGATCTGTAGTGCCGCCTACGTCGAAGGCGAGCGGTTGTGGTTTGTGACCAGTCGTGGCGAGGTCCGCTGCCTGGACACCCGCGGATTCCACGATGGTGAAGACGACGGGCCGGTCAAAGACGAAGTCGCTCGCGTGGCCGATCTGGCGAAAGCCGACGAAGCCTACCAGGGCACGGTCGAAGCGTTGGGCGAAGGCAACGTCTCCGATGCCCTGGCCGAACTACTGGACCAGCGAGGCCACAAACTGGGCGAGAACGTCTCGATCGAAACGGTCGAAGAGGGCAGCCAGTGGAAGCTGACCGGCGAGGTCGCCGGCGTCGAACGAACGTTGGACCTGAAAGTCGCCGGTCCCCGGCTGTCGATCTTCAAAACCCTCTCGGTCCACGACAAGCAAGACGCCGACGTGATCTGGGTGTTCGACATGATGTCCGAGCCGCTGGGTGTGAGCCAACACAACATGGCTTCCTGCTCGGTGACCGCTTACGGCGACCTGTTGTTCGTCAACACCAGCAACGGCTTGGACGAGACGCATATCAACCTGCCGGCCCCGGCCGCGCCCAGTTTCATCTGTTTGGATAAGAACACGGGCGAATTGATCTGGCAGGACGATTCCCCGGGCCGCAACATCCTGCACGGTCAATGGTCCAGCCCCACGGTCGCCGTACTCGGGGGCGTGCCGCAGGTTCTGTTCGCCGGTGGCGACGGCTGGCTCCGAAGCTTCAAAGCCGATCGCGGCAAAGATGGCAAGCCGGAACTGCTGTGGGAATTCGACTGCAACCCCAAGGAATCGGAATGGATCCTCGGTGGTGAAGGCACGCGAAACAACTTGATCGCCACCCCGGTCGCCTACGACGGTTTGGTGTACTTGGCCGTCGGCCAGGACCCCGAACATGGCGAAGGCGAAGGGCACCTGTGGTGCATCGATCCCACCAAACGCGGCGACATCAGCCCGCAGTTGGCGCTGAAGGTCGAAGGCGACGGACGGGTCCCGCTGGAGCACCGGCGGATCCAAGCGGTCAAGCCCGAGGATGGCGAAGTGGCCGTCGATAACCCCAACTCGGGCGTCGTCTGGCACTACAGCGTGGTCGACCAAAACGGCGACGGTGAAATCGACTTCGAAGAGGAGATGCACCGCAGCTGTGGAACGGTGGCGATCAAAGACGACGTGCTGTACGTGGCCGACTTTTCGGGCATCTTCCACTGTCTCGATGCTAAGGGCACCGACGATGGCAAGCCGATTGTCCACTTCACCTACGACATGTTGGCCCAGAGCTGGGGCAGCCCGCTGATCGCCGATGGACACGTCTTTATGGGCGATGAAGACGGCGAAGTGGCTGTGTTCAAGTTCGGCAAAGACCACAGCGAGCCCCTGGAAGAGATCTACATGGGCAGCAGCGTGTACAGCACGGTCGTGGCGGCGAACAACACCCTGTACATCAGCACCAAAGACAAACTGTTTGCGATCAGCAAACAGGAGTAGTCATTCGCCATGCGGTTCCCGCTCTCGCGCCTTGGCCGAGAGCGGGCACTCGGCTGCGGCCGCCCCGCCCGGCATCGCCGCTGCATTCTCTCGCTCTGGCCCCTTTGTTCTGGACGCGGTTGCGGTCTGTCCGGGGCTTTTCTAACGTGGCCGAAAGCCAATAATAGAACCAGGCCGGTCACCCGATCCTCTTGCTTTGAATTTATCAACCATGACTAAAATCGTTGTCGACTGTGGAAACTGCGGCCCGGATTTCAACTCCATCCGCCAGATGCTCAAGTCGTCGTTTAACGTCAAAGTCGTTCAGACCCACGGGGCCGAAGACACGCTGGCCGCGCTGAAACAACAGGACGTCGCGTTGGTCACGGTCAATCGCAAACTGGACCGGGACTACACCGATGGCTTGGAAGTCATCCGGACGTTGAAAGCCGATCCCGAGGTTGCCGATGTGCCCGTGATGCTGGTGACCAACTACGACGAACACCAGGACACGGCGGTGGCCGAAGGGGCGATCCGCGGGTTTGGCAAACTGTCGCTGAATGATCCGCAGACGCAGGAGCGGCTGCAGGCCGTGCTCGGCTGATTTACTTCTCTCGGCGTTTGTCCGAGTGTTATCTCCTAGGGACGACCATGTCGACCAAGAAACTGCTTAGTGCCAAAATCCATCGACTCACCGTCACCGGCGCCGATGTCGCGTACGAAGGCAGCTTTACGCTTCCACCGGAATTGATGGCGGCGGCCGATATCGTGCCCTATGAATCGCTGCACGTTTGGAACGTTACCCGGGGGACGCGGCTGGAAACCTATGCCATCCGCGGCCAGGCCGGCTCCAGCGACGTGTGCGCCAACGGCGCGGCGGCCCATCTGATCTTTCCCGGCGACCAGGTCATCGTGGCGACCTACGCGTACGTCGAACAAACGCAGCTGGGCGAACACAAGCCGCGGCTGATCTTCGTCGACCAACAGAACCGCATCACCCATACCGGCCCCGAGATCCCCGGCCCCCAGCGCCGCCCCGAACGGCCGCTGGATCCGAGTGCTTCCTGAGCACAATCGCCGATGCCGCCGGAACGTTCCCGAATCGCGGCCGCGCGGTAGAAAACATTGCCTTCTACCGCTCCGAGCCCCTACATAGATTCCGCCGGAGTCGGAAAATCTCACATCTCCTGACTCCGGCGGAATCTGTGTATGAAAAAATCGTTTTCTCCCCTCTCCCCCGAAGCCTGGCGAGCCTAAGCGAGTCAGGCTTCGGGGGAGAGGGGTTGGGGGTGAGGGGGACCAGCAGAGCGACACCACTTCCGTATTTCGATGCGGTGCGGGAATCGGAAAGGCGTACGCAAACAAGCATTCCGTTGCACCTGAGCCCCCTCACCCCCGGCCCCTCTCCCACCACTGCTTCACTCGCTGACGCTCGCGGCGCCGCGGGGGAGAGGGGAGAAAACCATGTTTTCTACCGCTCCGAGCCCCTACATAGATTCCGCCGGAGTCAGCAAATCTCAAATCTCCGTCCCAAAGTCTGGCGACTTCAGCTACGGAATCATTTCCAGCACCTCACACACGGCTCGGTAGGCTTCCTGGCAATGTTCTACGAGCTCTTCTCGTGCTAAGTCCTCGGCTGTGATCTCTTCCGGGTACGTCCGTTCGATCACCTCTTCCAGCCGCTCGGCCAGCGAGTCGTCGAGCCGCAGAGCTTGGGGCAGGCTGGCCGATTGAGCGGCATCCATCGGCACCCGCAACCGCAGGCACGCCGGCCCGCCACCGTTGCTCATGCTCTCCTGGAGGTCCACATACACCACGTTTTCAATCGGACCGGGACCGTCCAGCCAACGCTCTGCGACGGCGGTCGCGGCGGGCGAGTCGGCGACCTGGGACGGGCACACCAGCGTCATGGCGTCGCCGGGCCGGGCGGCATCGACGATCAACTGGCTGTTGAACAGATAGCAGGCAACCGCTTCGGCAAGCGGCAAGGCTTCTTCGCGGACCAGTTCCACGTGCAGCGTCTGCCCGCACACTCGTCGGTAGGTTTCCGCAACAGCGTCCAGCGCATCGAGATCTGCCAGCGCCCGTTCATGCGCCAGCAGGACGTTGCGACAGCTGGTCGCCACCACATCGTTGTGAAACGCTCCGGCAGCGATCGCCCGCGGATCTTGCCGCAGAAAGATCGCGTTGTGGCTGCGATGGCGACGCGCGATCGCACGGCTGGCCTCCAGCGTTTGACGAGCCGGATGCGGGCTGGTGGAAAGCGTGGGATCGTTTGTTTCCCGGTCCGCACCCCAGACGAACAGCTCCACGCCCCGAGTGCCGCTGTCGTCGAACAAGCGCATGTGGTTGGCGGCTCCCTCGTCGCGAAGCCCCCACGTCGATGGCAGGGGGCCGTGCACGGCGGCGGAGGTGGGGGAAAAGATCTGCGACAAACGACGATGGGTTTGGCCCGGTTCGAGACTCCGGTGCGTGCTGCTGGTCAGGTTCGCGACGCTCAGGTGCAAACGTCCGTCACGGCTGTCCGGGGCGGCGGTGACGGTCGCGGCATTGGCTGTCCACATCGCCGAAGCGCTCCAGGCCGCCGCAAGCAGACGCGGCGCCTGCTCGGCCGCCTCGGCCAATAAGCTTTGCGTAGGGCCGCTGAAACCGATCGCACGCAGAAAGTCCAAGTCGGGACGCGACTGCGGCGGCAACACGAACTGTGGCGCTCCGCATGCCGCGACACGTTGCATTTTTCGTAGGCCCGTCAGGGCGGCGGCTTGGGGCCGTGCGACGTGGCCTCCGTGCTGTCGTGAAGCGAGGTTGCCCACGCCCAGGCCGCCGAAATGATGCGTCGGGCCGACCAGTCCATCGAAATTAATTTCCTGAATCGTCATCCTGTCCGTCCCGGGGATTGCGGATCAACGAGGCCACCGGATCGTTACAGTAATCGATCGTGTAGTAGCCGGCCGGTCGATGGTTTCCGCTGGCTCCCACGCCGCCGAAGGGCAACCGACCGCTGGCTCCGGTTGTGGGAGCATTCCAGTTGATCACGCCGGCGGGAACCCGCTGCCGAAACCGCTCGAACATCGCTTCATCGCCGCCAAACAAACCGGCCGCCAAACCGTAACGCGTGTCCGCCGCCCGGCGAATCGCTTGATCGAAGTCGGCGACCCAGTACAGCTGCAGCAGCGGCCCGAACCATTCCTGGTCGACCGCATCGTGGCAATTCGTCATGTCGACGATGCCCGGACGCACCAGCGCCCCGCAGCCGGCTTCCTGACCAGCTTCGACCAACGGCTCGCCGCCATAGGCGAGGAAGTTGGCTTCGGCCTGCAGCAGCAGGTTCGCATGCCGGCTGGATACCATCGGGCCGATATCCGGTTCGGGGTCCTCGGTGGGCAGCCCGCAGCGCAGGGTGCGGATCTTCTGCACCAGCGCGTCAACGGTTCGCCGCCCGGCCTCGTTGTCGACGACGATCAACCGCCGCGCACAGGTGCAGCGTTGGCCGGCGGAGACAAAGGCTGATTGGAGCAACTGCTCGGCGGTCGCCGCAGGGTCCGGGGGCGAGGCGACGACGACCGGATTATTGCCGCCCAGTTCCAGTGCCAACAACACCTCTGGGCGTCCGGCCAACTGGCGGTGGATGGCTCGGCCCGCCGCGTACCCACCGGTCAGGAACACGCCGGCGACGCGCGGATCGTCCACCGCGGTGGCCGCCACCGTGGCATCGCCGTGGATCAGATTCAACACGCCGGCGGGCAATCCCGCCTCGGTCCAGCGGTCGACCATCCAGCGTCCCACGGCCGGCGTCAGTTCGCTGGGTTTAAACACCACCGGATTGCCGGCCAGCAGCGCGGGGATCAGATGGCCGCCGGGCAGGTGTGCGGGAAAATTAAAAGGTCCCAAAACCAGGACCGGACCCAGGGGCCGGTAACGCACTGTCCGCCGGCCATCGGGCAGTGGTTGGTCGATGTCGCCACGACGCTCTTTGAGCGCATCGATGCTGATCTGGGCTTTGGCAACCGCCGCGGCGACTTCGCTGCGAGCGTCGCTGGGCAGTTTGCCGATCTCGCGAGTGATCAGCTCGGCCAGCTCGTCCGCCCGCTGTTCTACTTTCTGAGCATACTGCAGGACGATCGCATCGCGTTCGTCCTGGGGCCGCTCGGCCCAGCGTGGGCCGGCTTTGCAGGCGGCCTCAAAAGCCTGGGCGACCTGTGCGGAGGAAGCTGCGGCGCCTTGGAATACCGGTGTTTGATCGGCCGGGTTACGGCTGCACAGCGCTTCGCCATCGCCGGGGACGTCTCGGCCATCGATCCATAAATGTGTGTTGAGCATCCATCTAGGATACCCAATCCAAGCCGGTGATCGAACGCAGCCGAGTCTCAAAATTGCCAATCAATCCGCCCACCAGCTTCCAGCCGGCTCGGGTACGCAGCTCGATCTCGCCGTGTTGGTTGACGCGCAAGATGGAATCGCCCACGACGCCGGCGGCATGCAACTGGCTCAGGTCCACCTCGCCCTCATTGACGACGTCCAGCAATGTTTTACCGGTCAGTTCGATGAAACCCATAACAGCACGCGACTCACAAGAAAACCACAACACGGCACAGCACCCTGCCCCGCAGCGGAAGGATCGGGCTGCCGGGCCCAGGAAGGGGCTCTACCCAACTATTCTAGTCGGGCCAGGTACTGTTTCCAGCGTTCGACTCGGTCGGCGACCAGCGTGCCGGTGCGGGAACGTTCGCAGACATCCCCGCGAAGGCCGACGAAGTGAGGCCGAAGCGTCGCCCAGCGTTCCGCTTCGTCCAGCCGCAGCGAACCGGCCAGCACCCACCGGATGTCGGCTTGGCGAGCCGAGCGAGCAAGGTTTTCTAGCCGCGCGACGTCCAGGTGGTCCAGCGTGCTGCGGCCGTCTTTGACGAACGTATCGATCAAGAACCAGCGTAGTCCCCGGCGAGCGGCAGCGGCCAGAATCGCTTCGGGCGGCGCGCAGTCGGCGGCCTCGTGATCCGCATAGGCTACGGCAACCTGTTGGACCGGCGGCGGGAGCTGGTCGCGGATCCGATGCCAGTGATGGGTCAGCCGGTCGACCGTTGCGCTGCCCGCCGGACCGGCTTTCGCAAACGCGAATCGAGCCGGCACCTGCGCGGCCGAAGCGGCCTCGGTCGCTTCACCGAGGGCGGCGGACAGGCGGGCATGCGGCGGAAGCGCCTCGGCAGCCGCACGCCAGAGCTGCGGATCGGCCGCGCCCAGGGCTCCGCGGTGGGGGTCTTTGATATCCACGATATCGACGCCCCGGTCCGCCGCCAAAACGACCTCCGCCAGGTTTGTCGCACTGATCAGCAATCCGGTCGTTCGTCGACTCGCATCGGTATCCACAGCATTCATATTGCCCAAAGGATACTGCAAGCGGCCGAGCTCTCGAAAGGCACCCACCGGCCTGTACGCTGGCCGCGCCAGCTCGCACCCGGCGGTTCGACGCCGCGAAAAAGAAGTCCTGACGCCTTCGATGACCTTCCTTGGAATCCGATGCACTCCCTGTGACGAGCTTAGTCCCGTGGTGAATTCGGCCCAGGGCCGCTAAAGTCGAGGAATTAGGGTGTTCGGGGGGGCGTCTCATTTTGTAGAGAACGATCACCGTTTCGTCCCCCCAATTTGCTTGGACCAGATCGATACCGTGCAGCACGAATCCATCACGACCCGCGAGCAACTCGATCAATTCTGCGACACGATCGCTCGCGAAGACTGGATCGCTTTTGATACCGAGTTCGTTTCCGAAGACCGTTACCGCCCCGAGCTGTGTCTGTTGCAGATTGCCTCGGGCAACCGCTTGGCGGTCGTCGATCCGCTGACGATGCCCGACACGCAGCCGTTTTGGGATTTGATCAGTACGCCGGGCCGGACCGTGATCGCGCACGCGGCCCGGGAAGAGATTCGGTTCTGTTACCGGTTCACCGGCAAGCCGATCGCGGGCCTGTTCGACGTCCAGTTGGCCGCGGGCTTTACCGGCCTGGAGTACCCCGCGTCGCTGGGAACGCTGGTCTCGCGGCTCGAAGGCAAGACGCTGGCCAAGGGCGAATCGCGAACCAATTGGCGCCATCGTCCGCTCAGCCGGCACCAGATCAAGTACGCGCTGCAGGACGTCACCGAGCTGCGATCGATGCAGAAGAAGCTGGCCGCTCGGGTCGACCAGCTCCAGCGGCAGTCATGGTTGGAGGAAGAGATCGCGGACCTCCAGCAAGCGGTGATCAACGGCGAGGAGCAGGAGAACTGGCGCCGCGTCAGCGGGATGTCCGGCCTGTCGCCACGGCAGATGGAGATCGTGCGGCAGGTGTGGCTGTGGCGTGAGGACCGCGCACAAGCGGTCGACCAACCACCGCGCCGGGTCCTTCGCGACGACTTGGTGATCGAACTGGCCAAGCGAGAAACCGATCAAGTGGACCGGATCCGCTCGGTCCGCGGCATGGAGCGTCGCAATCTGGCGCGGCTGTACGACGAGATCGCCGCAGCGGTTCGCAAGGCGCTGGAGGTGCCCGAGGCGGATTTGCCAAAGCGACCTCGCAGCAACCGGCGCCGGTTCTCGAACCTGTTGGCCCAGTTCCTGTCGATGTCGATCAACTGTGTTTGTCGACAACACCAGATGGCACCGGCGATCGTCGGCAACATGGAAAACGTTCGCGAGCTGGTCGCTTACGAATTGAGCGAGCAGTCGAGCGGCAAGAAACCGTATCTGCTGCAGGGCTGGCGCGCGGAGGTGGTCGGCAAATCGTTTCGCGATCTGTTGGCGGGCAACCTGGCGATCCGCGTCGCCGACCGCGATGCCGACGACCCGCTGGAGTTTATCGAAGTGAACCGGCCGTAGCTGCTCGTCGCTAGAGTTCGGGCAGGGGCGGCGCTGTTGCAAGATCTGAGTTTTGCGAAAAACAACATTTTCTCCCCTCTCCCCCGCGGCGCCGCGAGCGTCAGCGAGTGAAGCAGTGGTGGGAGAGGGGCTGGGGGTGAGGGGGCTCAGGTGCAACTGGATGACTCATTGCATTCCATTTCCCAGCCGTGCACAGCATCGAAATACGGTAATAGTGTGCTGCTCTGCAATCCCCCCCTCACCCCCGGCCCCTCTCCCCCGAAGCCTGGCTCGCTTAGCCTCGCCAGGCTTCGGGGGAGAGGGGAGAAAAGGAATCTATTCGTACATAGAATCCGTTTGAGTCAGGAGATCTGCGATCGCACTGTCCAAACTCTGGCGAGTTCAGCTACGGCGAGTTCGGCTACGGCGTTATTCTCCTAACCCAGGATCGAATCCATCAGGTAGGCTTCCTCGACGCCGGTCAGGCGTTGGTCGAGGCCTTTGAAGGGGAACACAAAGCGTTTGTGGTCGATGCCCATCAGGTGCAGGATCGTGGCGTTCAGGTCGCGGATGTGGTGCGCTCCTTCAAGGATGTTGTAACTGAACTCGTCCGTCTTGCCGTGCACGACGCCGCCCTTGATGCCCGCTCCGGCCAACCAGATCGAGAAGCATTTGGGATGGTGGTCGCGGCCGTAGTTGGTTTTCGACAGCCCGCCCTGGCAGTAGATCGTGCGGCCGAACTCGCCGCCCCAGACGACCAGCGTGTCGTCCAGCAGCCCGCGCTGCTGGAGGTCCGTCAGCAAGCCGGCCGAGGGTTGGTCGACGTCTTTGCACTGTTTGGGCAGGTCGCCCGTCAGGTTGCCGTGTTGGTCCCAGCCGCGATGGAAGATCTGCGTAAAGCGAACGCCGCGTTCGGCCATTCGCCGCGACATCAGGCAACAATGGGCAAACGTGCCGGGTGTGGTCACGTCGGGGCCGTACAGGTCCAGCACGTGCTGCGGTTCGTCCGAGATGTCGATCAAGTCGGGCACACTGGTCTGCATCCGGTAAGCCATCTCGTACTGCGCGATCCGGGCCGTGGTTTCCGGATCGGATCGCCGCGCGTATTCCTGCTCGTTCAAGCGGCTGAGCGAATCCAGCATGCGCCGCCGCACGGCGCCGCTGACCCCGTCCGGGTTCGACAGGTACAAGACCGGGTCGCCGGCGCTACGGAGTGCGACGCCCTGGTACTTGCTGGGCAAAAAGCCGTTGCCCCACAGGCGGTTGTACAGCGCCTGGGCATCGCGGCGGGCCGACCAGGTGGCCGTCATCACCAGGAACGCCGGCAGGTTCTCGTTCTCGGTGCCCAGCCCGTAGTTCAACCAGGCACCCAAGCTGGCTTTGCCGGGCAACTGGTCGCCGGTGCAGATGTAGGTGATCGCCGGGTCGTGGTTGATCGCTTCGGTGTGCATCGAATGCACCAGGGCGATGTCGTCGACCTTCTTGGCCAGGTGCGGCAGCAGTTCGCTGACCATCGTGCCGGCCTGGCCGTGGGGCGAGAACTTGTAGATGCTCGGCGCGATCGGAAAGCGGGCCTGGCCGCTGGTCATGGTCGTCAATCGCTGCCCCTGACGGATCGACTCGGGCAGGTCCTTGTCGTACCAGTCGGCCATGGCGGGTTTGGGATCCCACATGTCCATCTGGCTCGGCGCGCCGGACATGAACAGGTAGATCGCCCGCTTGGCTTTGGGTTCGTGGTGCGGCAGGTTCGGCAACCCTCCGGCCGCGGCGGCAGAAGAAACCGAAGGCGAGGCGGAGGCGAGCTGGGCTTCCAGCGTCGCCAGGGCGGCGGCGCCCAAGCCGGCGGAGGTGCGCGAGAAAAAATGTCGACGAGTCAATTCATTCATGGATTTTCGCCTCGGTAAAAGGTCGTGTGCCGGGAGGAAGCGTTCAGGTCTACTTGCTGACCACTTCGTCCAGGTTCAGCAGCGTATTGGCAAGGATGGTCCAGGCGGCCTGCTCGGGTTCGGGGCTGCCCACCAACAATTCGGCGACCGCCGGGTCCTGCTCGTACATCCTCCGAGCGTCCTCCAACAGACTGACCAGTTCGGCCGCTTCGGCATCGCTGGGCGGTCGCAGGACGACGGAATGAAATAATTCGTCGACGCGTTGCCGGTCGCTGGCCTTGATTCCCAAGACCTCGGCCGCCAAGCGTTTTGCCGCCGTGACGTACTGTTGCTCGTTCATCAACAACAGCGCCTGCAGTGGCGTGTTGGTGCGTTCGCGGCGGGCGGTGCAGGATTCGCGACTGGGCGCATCAAAGGTGGACATCTGCGGCGGGGCGCTGGTGCGTTTCCAGAACGTGTACACGCTGCGCCGATAGATCTTGTCGCCCGAGTCCGCTTTGAACCGCACGGTGTTACTGCCGGAGTAGCCCACGGCGAACCACAGGCCATCGGGCTGCGGCGGCTTGACGCTGGGACCACCGATCTTTTCGACCAACAGTCCGCTGACCGCCAGAGCCTGGTCCCGCAGCATCTCCGCATCCAGACGGAAACGCGGGCCACGAGCCAGCAAGCGGTTGCCGGGATCCGCTGCGATCATCGCCGGTGTGGCGGCGCTGCTGCGGCGGTAGGCCTCGGACATGACCAATTGCTTCATCAAGCGTTTGACGTTCCAGCCGTTGCTTTGAAAGTCCACGGCCAGGTAGTCCAGCAATCGCGGGTGGCTGGGTTGGTCGCCCTGAGAGCCGAAGTCTTCGCTGGTCTTCACGATGCCCGTACCGAACACCTGTTGCCAGAAACGGTTGACGGCCACGCGCGCGGTCAACGGGTGGTCCGGCGCGAACAACCAACGGGCGAGCCCCAGGCGGTCCCGCGGCGCGTCCTCGTCCATCGGCGGCAGGAACTCCGGCACCCGCCGCGGAACTTCCTCACCCGGTTGGTCGTATTGCCCTCGCTGCATCAGGTGCGCCTGTCGCGGCTTGTCGGTTTCCTTCCAGATCAAAGTGATGGGTGTCGATTCCTGGATCTGTTCTCGGCGCTTGACCAGCCCGGCTCGTTCGTCCTGCAGGGCCAACCAATCCGGATGCAGGCAAGCGACCTGCCGGTAGTAGCTCTGCAGAGCCGCAGACTGGGCGGCGGACCGTTTCTCGGCCGGCATCGCGGCGACGGTCTTGATCGCTTCCGGAACCGGTGCCGAGGGCGAACGCAGGGCGTAGGAGAACGACGATGCGGCGCTGTGATTGACCACTCGCAAGTACAGTTCGTTGGCGCCCTGTTGGAGGTCCAGTTGGTATTCGTTTTCCAGCGGGATCAGAGGCCGAGCCTCGCGCACCATGGCCACCTGTTTGCCGTTCAACCAGACCTGCACGCCGTCGTCGGTGCCCAGCAGCAGGCTGGTTTTCTGGGCTGCCGGAGCGGTGATCGTACGGTGCAGCAAGGTCACCGACGGTTGGTCGTCCACGACCGGCAGGTCGTTGGGAACCGCGTCGCCAAAGGATTCCTTGGCTTGCCACGCGTAGTCTTGATCCTGGTAACGGATGGTCTTGGCCGGATCCAGCGGTCCTTTCAGGGAACCGATTTTGCGGTCGTAACCGGGCTGGGCACTTTCCACGGGGAATGGCCCGGCCAGATGCCAGGGGGATTGTTTCAGTTGCTTTTCCGGCGCGGCTTGCGGGATCTGGTCGCTGACCGAAAACCGCACGTGGCCGAACTGGTGTCCCGCGTACTGCGACTGGAACTTCAGTCGCACCCGCAGCCGAGCGTCGTCGCCTTCGCCCAGCAAGCCGCGAGTGGCGAACCAAGCGGTCCGCGGACCGGGATTGAGGTGGGCGCCGATCGCCCAGCCTTCGTTGGCGGCCACCTTGCCGTCATAGGCGTAGGCCAAGGCGAATTTGCCATCGGGTTGTTCGTAGTCGGCTTCGCCGTAGGCCACCTTGATCGGCAACCATTCACCGCCGGTCGCGGTGGACTTGGTTTCGATTTCAAGTTCCGACAACACGGCGTTGCCGTTGGGGCTCAAACCGCCCAGGCCCTTCGGTCCGTCGGTCAGGACTTCCAGTCGCAGCAGCCGCAGGCCCGGCCCATCCGGTAGCGGTGCTTCCAGCGTCAGGGTGTCCTTGGCCGGCGGCTGGCCGGTGGCTTGCAGCGAACCGTCTTCCAGTCTGGCCAGGGTCAGCGTCGAGTCGTCTTGCAGCGAATACGTCTCGGGCTGCAGCACGTGCCAGCGGAGTTCGCCTTCGCGCTCCAGCGACTCCTCCCAGCGAGCTTGTTGGGCATCGACGGTGTCGATCGGTTGGCGGCTTTCCGCATCCAGGCTGGCCAGTTGCTCTGCGATCGCGGCCAGCTGACGCTCGTCCTCGGGCTGGGGGACGCGGATGTTGGGCGGATGATCCTTGGCGTTGCCGTCGAGGGCGCGACCGTCCAGGCTGTTGAAGAATGCGTACAGCGAGTAGTAATCCTTCTGGGTGATCGGATCGAACTTGTGGTCGTGACAGGTGGCGCACTGGGTGGTCAGGCCGAGGAACACCGTGCCGAACGCATCGACGCGATCGACGACGTTGCGAAAGAACACCTCGTCATAGATCGAACCGCCTTCGCTGGTCGTCACGTTCAAACGGTTGTACCCGCTGGCGATCAATTGCTCGCGCGTCGGGTCCGGCAACAGATCGCCAGCCAGTTGCTCGATGCCAAATTGATCAAAGGGCTGGTTGTCGTTAAAGGCCTGGATGACCCAGTCCCGGTACGGCCACATCTCGCGGTAATTGTCCAGGTGCAGTCCGTGGGTGTCGCCGTAACGCACCAAGTCCAACCAGAAGCGGGCCATGTGTTCGCCGTAGCGGGGCGAGGCCAACATGCGGTCGACGGCCGCCTCGTAGGCCTCTGGCGACGGATCGGCAGCAAAGCGTTCCAGGTCTTCGATGTTGGGAGGCAAGCCGGTCAGGTCGAAAGCCAGACGCCTGAACAGACGGCGCGGGTCTTCCGGACCGCTGGGCTCCAGCCCGGCCTGCGCCAGTTTGGCGTCGATGAACGCATCGATGCTCTCGTCGGCGGGCCGCGTGGGAGCCACAAACGACCAATGCGAGGCGTACGCCGCGCCCTGCTGAACCCACTGCCGCAGTTTCTCTTTCTGCTCGGCCGACAGCGGTTTGTGAGCCTCTGGCGGAGGCATCAGCATGCCTTCGTCTTCGGCGAACACCCGCGCGATCAAGTCGCTGTCATCGGGCGAGCCGGCCTCGACGACCCCCAGCAAGCCGTCCTCGGTATCCAGACGCAGGCCCGAGTCCCGCTGTTCTTCGTCGGGACCGTGGCAGGCAAAGCAGTGGTTGGAAAGAATCGGGCGGATGTCCTGATTGAAATCGACCGCCGGTTCGGCGGCCCGGCTGTCCAAGGACGCCGCGACCGAGAGCACAGCGGTGACAACAACAAAAGCCGTTCGCGGCGAGCACCGGAACCGATATTCCACGCACATAGACCGACTGCAGTGGTAGGGACAGGAAAACGAGGCGGCGCGAAAGACGGGCAGGTGGAACGCCGCACGGTGGTAGGAAGGGGATGCCCTGTGCTCCTATCATAGCCCTCGATACCCGACAAAACAAACGAATCCGCGCTGGTCTGTGCCGGCAAAACCGCTTTCCCGACGCCGCTCCAAGTCTGCTTCGGATGCTCTAGAATGAGGCCTGAACAAATAATGCCCCCTCTATCGACTTTGCTCTCGTGACTGACGCAACCCTCGCCTCACCTTCCAGCAGTGAACGCCACCAGCTGGACGAACTGAAACGTGATCTGTCCGCTTGTGTGCGAGGCGAAGTCTACGTCGACGACGTGCTGCGCGGCGTCTACGCCACCGATGCTTCGCTGTTTCAAGTCATGCCCGCCTGTGTCGTCGTGCCGCGCGACGAACAGGACATCCTGCAAACGATGCGCTTGGCCCACCGCCGTGGTGTGCCGATCACGCCCCGCGGCGGAGCGACGTCGTTGTCCGGACAGACCTATGGTCCGGGCATCGTGCTGGACGTTTCAAAGTACCTGAACCAGATCCTCGAGGTGGACGTCCAGGGCCAGTGGGCTCGCGTCCAGCCCGGCGTGGTACGCGACCAGTTGAACGCGGCGGTCGCCGCGCACGGCTTGCACTTTGCCCCGGACCCGGCCACCGGTTCTCGAGCCACCATCGGCGGGATGATCGGCAACAACACCTGCGGCACACGCAGCGTCGTCTACGGCAAGACGATCGATCACGTGCTGTCCTGCCGCGTGATGCTGAGCGATGGGACGGTGTGCGAGCTGGACGAGGTCGACGCGGAACAGTGGCAGCGGCGGGCTGCGGGCGAAAACACCGGCCCGCGCGAAGCCGAACTGTACCGCGGTGTGGGCGAGATCATCGACGCCCATCACGACGAGATCCTCCGCCGCTATCCCAAGGTGCTCCGCCGCGTGTCGGGGTACAACTTGGATGAGTTCGTCGACGGAGCGGGCTACACCGGCGACATCGGTCCGCGACGCGAACACAACCAAGGCCAACGCCGCTGGAACCTTTCGAATCTGATCGTCGGCAGCGAAGGCACGCTGGCGCTGGTGCTGGACGCCAAAGTGCGGCTGACTCCCCTGCCCTCCGCCACCGCCCTGTGCGTGGTGCATTTTGATGATCTTGTCACCGCCCTGCAGTCGGTCGATACGATGCTGCAGTTTCACCCGTCGACGGTGGAACTGCTGGACGCGACCGTGATGCGGGAGGCGAAAATTAATCCCGCCACACGGGACATGGCCTACTTTGTCAGCGGCGATCCGCATGCGGTGCAAATCGTCGAGTTCTTTGGCCGGGACGCGGCGGAGGCACGCCAACGCTGCGAACAATTCGCCACGGCGATGCGCGAAAAACGCATCGGTTACTCCTGGCCCGTGTTCTCCGACGCCAAGGGCATGCGCGACGTCTGGGAGACTCGCAAGCTGGGGCTGGGACTGATCTCCAATGTTCGCGGTGCCAACAAGGGACGCGACTTTATCGAGGATGCCTGCGTTCCCACCAAACATCTGGCCGAGTACATCGCCAAGATCCGGAAGCTGTGCGCCGAGCACGAGATCGATCGGGTCAGCCTGTACGCCCACGCCTCGGTCGGCGTGGTGCACGTGGTGCCGGCCCTGGACCTGCACGATCCCCAGCAGGCCCGCACCATGCAGCAGATTGCCGACCAGGCATTCCAGTGGGTGATGCAGTACGGCGGGTCGTGGTCCGGCGAGCATGGCGACGGCCAGCTCCGCGGACAATACCTGCCGCAAATGTTCGGCCCCGACCTGTACCAGGCGTTCCGCGAAGTCAAGCAGCTGTTCGATCCGGCCGGACTGATGAACCCGGGCAAAGTGATCGACACCCAGAAGTTGACCGAGAACCTCCGCTACCAACAACCCGGTTACGAGGCTCACGCGGCCGAAGCCGAAGCGGCCTCGCTGTATCGTTACGCCGACCAGGGCGGATTGCAGCTTGCGATCGAACAGTGCAACGGCGTGGGCGCCTGTCGCAAGATCGGCTCCGGCACGATGTGTCCCTCGTACATGGCCACCCGCGACGAACAACACAGCACGCGCGGACGAGCAAACGCCCTGCGGTTGGCCATGTCCGGTCAGCTGGGGTCGGATCCGGTCGCGGCCCTCGGCTCCGACGGCATTCACGACGTGCTGTCGCTGTGCCTGTCCTGCAAAGCCTGCAAGAGTGAATGTCCCAACGCCGTGGACATGGCCAAGCTGAAGAGCGAAGCCTTGCAGATGCGGCACGATCGCAAAGGCATCTCTTTGGCCGCGAAGCTGCTCGGCCGGATGCCCGATGCCGCCCGGCGCTTTGCCGGACGCACGGCCAAGCTGACCAGTTTCGCCGGCCGCTTCCCCGGTGGCCGAGCGGTGCTCGAGCGCCTGACCGGGATCGATCGCCGCCGTCCCCTGCCCGCGTTTGCCAGCGAGACGCTGGAGCAGTCGCTCCAGCGGGAACCTCTGCAGCCAGGTCCTCGCAACCGTGGTCCGGTGGTTTTGTTCGACGACACCTACGCCAATTATTTTGAACCGGGCGTGGGCCGATCAGCCATCGAATTGCTGGAATCCGCCGGCTTTGAAGTGCGTTTGGCGCGGGCCGGTTGCTGCCAGCGTCCACGCCTGTCCAAAGGACTGGTGCGCGAAGCCAAGCAGCTGGGTGAACGCGTCTTCGAGAACCTGGACGTGTTCGCTCGCGAAGGCCTACCGATCGTTTGCCTCGAGCCGTCCTGCGCGTCGGCGCTGGTAGACGATCTGGCGGACTTGATCGACGACCAAGTGGTCGCTCAGCGCGTGGCCGGTCAGATCGTGATGATCGACGTCTTCTTGGCGCGGGAAGGCGTGCAGCTGGAGAGTGACTCCGAGCGCGTATTGTTACACGGTCACTGTCACCAGAAAGCGTTGTTCGGGACCGCCGCGACGCATCAGTTATTCGATCAGATGACCGGCAGCGAGTGCCAGGAAGTCGACTCGGGGTGCTGTGGCATGGCCGGTTCGTTTGGCTACGAGCACTACGACCTGTCCCGGCAGATCGGCGAGGACCGATTATTCCCGGCGGTGCGTGAAGCGACCGATCGAGGCGAAACGATCGTCGCCAGCGGGATCAGCTGCCGGCATCAATTAAAAGACTGTCTCGATGTCGAAGCCAAACATTTTGTGGAAGTCGTCCGCGTGGTGAAAGAGTAAGAACCACCTCCCACTCCCATCCCGCGCTCTCTCTCTTGCTCCCCTCTCCCCGGATCTTGGACTCGCTTAGGCTCGCCGCGCCCCGGGGAGAGGGGAGAAAGGGGTGTTTTGGGGGCCCGCACCCGCGCTCTCTCTTGCTTCTCTCTCCCCCGAATCGCGACGCGCTTCGCCGCGTCCTCCCCACGCACTCTCTTGCTCCCCTCTCCCCCGAAGCGCGGCGAGCTTTAGCGAGTCAAGCTTTGGGGGAGAGGGGCTGGGGGTGAGGGGGAGTCAGTCTGAGTCGAGACGCTGCTGGACCGCTGCAACGATCCGCTTCCGTACCGC
>NZ_WIAD01000047.1 GCF_009618275.1 Roseimaritima sediminicola | reverse complement strand
GGGAGGGTGTTGTCGCGGGGTTTCACCGAAAGATTCATGCCGACGTGCTTAGCACGGCTGTCACAGCCGTGGCCCCTTCAGCTCTCGGCTGAGGACAGCCGAGCTACTATGCCACACAGCGCAATCACAACTCGCCGGCTCGTTTGGCTTCGTCGACATCGATAAAGCCGTCCTGATTACGGTCCAGGCGATCGAACTGCTCGGGCGAACCGACGAATTCCCGCCGGCTGAGGTCGCCGTCGGCGTTGCGGTCCATCGGAGCGGCCCAACCGGGCAGGGGACTGCGCTGTGGGTCGCCGCGCCGCGTGAGCCTCATCCTGGCGGCGGCCATTGCCTGCGGTGGCTGGCGCAGCACGCGGATGGTGTAGGCGTCCGGCACGGCATGGCAGCTGACGCGGTCGGCATCGGCCAATTCCCCGATCCGCTCTCCGGCCCGCTGCAGCTCTCTGCTGGAAAGATAACCGTTGCCATCGCGGTCCAGCCAGTGAAACCAGGCATCGCTGGCTTCCCCGCACTGTAGGCTCACATAGCCGAGCCATAAAGGCAGCTGATCGGACCCACGCTGCCCCATCTGGCTCCACGTATCCTCGACCGACAACAACAACTGCAGCGTTTCATCCCTGACCGCGATCCATTGACTCCCTTCGCTGGTTTTATTTTTCAGCGAGTCGAGTGAGGACAATAACGACACGCTGGGAGGGCTGGTCGAGTCGGTGGAAAAATCGATCTGCACAGCAAGCGTCGCCGGGCCGTCGCGCAGCTGCCGGATTTCTGCGACCGTCAATTGCTGGTCGCCATCGGTATCGATGCGGGCCAGCAGCGGAGCGGCCCCGAACGGGGCAGCGGCAAGCTCGCTCGTCGCCGCATAGGTCAGCCGGTCCCACTGCGAAAAATCTTGAAGGACCGAGACCGAGCCGCCCAGCGACCCGCCGCGGCCTTGCCTGGTTTGGCTCGGAGCCGCGGCGGAGAGCCACTCGTCCACATCCAGCCGCTCGTCGAAATTGCGGTCCAGGCTGAGAATCGCTTCCGCTGCGTCGCGGTACTGCGGCTCACGGAGCACCTGATCGTCATCGGAATCCAAGGCGGCAAACACGGCCGACCCACAACGATTGCGATGCCGGAAGCGGTCGTCGGTTTGCACTCGCACCAGCCGTCCGCCGTTGTTCGCCGACAGCAACCACCGCCGCAGCTCCTCGCGTTCGACCACCCCGTTGGCATTGCGGTCGAAACGTTCAGCCGTCTCGTCGACCACGTTCAAGCCGGCAGGGAACAGCGCGGCGTTTTGCCGAGCGAAGACGACCAACTCGCTCCACAACAGCCGCGGCTCCGAGGTGATCTCGGCCTGTAAGCGATCGAGTTGCTTGTCTAGAAACTGGCCGATCGGTTGTCCGTCGACACGCAACTGGACATCGATCAGCAGTGCGCCGGCGGTCGTCGGCACGTACAAACGGTGTGTGGTGACGTCGGGATCGTCCGCAGGCTCGCTTGCCGCACGGCGGAGCTCGGCCGCCGAGTCGTCCTGTTCATCGGACCCGTCTGCGCGGTCCGCAGACGCGGCCTCGGCCATATCCGCCGAAGCTTCGGTCATGTTCGGTGCAGTCATGTTCGCCGCAACCATTGGCGATTGGTCGCGGGGATCGTCCGCAGACGGTGAACGCTCTGTCGTGTCCGCCGGCGGCGCTTCGCCAGACGCGGCTGTCGCTTCCCCTTCGCCGCGGCCCAGTTCGCTGTCGGGATCGCTGATCACGACGATTTGCGGTTCGTCTTCGGCCGTCGGCGCCCCGTTCGGATCGCTGACGTCCACCGGTTCGCTGCAACCGATCCCGCCCAGAACGATCAGCGCCAAACCGGCGACAATGGGCGTGGTGCAGCGATAAGGTTGGGCGTGTGCCATCGGCGCCTCGAATGCTCGGAATCGCATGGACCGCCCCACCTAGGAGAGCACTTGCCGGACGATTTGTCCTTCGGCGATCGCGATCGGCCGGCCATCGGCCGTATCAAATTGCGTGTGCGGAGAAACGCCGATCGCGCCGCACAGGGTGGACAGCAGGTCTTGGGCATTCATCTTACCATCTTCCACTTCGCTGCCGTCGGCGCTGGTGGCCCCGTACACTTGGCCACCGGCCACGCCGCCACCGGCGAGCACACAGGAGAAGGCTTGCGGGTAGTGATCGCGGCCCCCGTTGTCGTTGATCACGGGCGTGCGTCCGAACTCGCCGGCCCACAGGATCGTGGTCGATTCCAGAAGGCCCAAGGTTTCCAGTTGGTCCATCAGCGTCGCCCAGCCCTGATCCAGTTCGCCGCACAGACGCCGGACCTGGGCAAAGTTGTCGGCATGGGTATCCCACGCGATCCCGTTACCGAGACTGACCTCGACCAGCGGCACGTCTCGCTCGAGCAACCGTCGAGCCATCAAGCAGCCTTGGCCGAAGATGCCTTCGCCGTAGGCGGCGCGCGTCTTGGCGGACTCCTGCGTCAGATCGAACGCTTCGCGGGCGTCACTATCCACCAAATCGAGGGCCGCCTGAAAAACCGTGTCATGGGCTAGCGCGTTATCGACTCGGCGGCCGGCCAGGTAATCATCTTGCATCGCTCGCCACAGGTCGACGCGTCGACCCTGACGCAGCGGATCGACGTGAGCGTGGCGATCTAAAAAATTCACCCGCAGCTCGGCCAGCGAACGGGTTCCGCCGGGGGCCGAAGCATCAACGGTCATCGGGGCGTACTGAGGACCGAGAAAGCCGCTGCGCGGACTCTGCTGAACCAGGGGGCCCGGGGCGATACTGACAAAGGCGGGCAGGGCATCGTGTTCCGGGGCCCGCGGAGCCTCCTCGGCCAATGCCCGCGACAGCGTGCAACCGACCGCGGGATACTTGACCGGGCCGCCCGGCGGATGACCGGTTTGCATCAGCGTCGTGCCCCGCGCGTGGTCGCCCTCGGCGGTACTCATTCCCCGCAGCAGGGCCAACCGATCGGCCTGCTTGGCCAAACGCGGCAGATGTTCGGAGAATCGGATGCCGGGAACATTCGTTTGCGCTTCCTGCAGCGGTCCACCGGTGGCCGCGTCCGGCTTCATGTCGAACGTGTCCAGTTGGCTGGGGCCGCCTGGCATCCACAGCAGGATGACGTGACGGTTCTGCTGGCGGGCCGCTTCGGCCGCACGCAAGATCGCGGGCGACAATCGGCTGGTCGCCAAGCTACCGCCGGCGGCCGAGACCGCACCGTAGGCCAGGGACGCTTTCAGGAAGCTTCGGCGTGATGATGGACGGGGGCGGTGCATCGTCGTTCCTCTCCACTGCGGTCAGGGACACATGGCACATTCGGTACTGCACAGCAAGGCCCACAACAGATCAGCAAAACGTTCGTTGCGGATAGCCATCGCCGCTTCCTCGTTGTCGCCCGCTTGTTCATTAAGGAATGCCTCACAGCGTCGACGTTCCTGGTCGCTAGGGAAACGCGACAGGGTGGCCAGGTACAAAACGTCCAGCTGGTCTTCTTCGCTGAACAGCGGCGTTTTCATTGTGGCCAGCACGCCGACATCGGTAGACATCGTGGCGCGTTGCAGTTCCGGTCCATTCATCGTCGCCAGAGCTTGCAGGACGCCATGAGGATACTCTGTCGGCGTCGCGGAGCGCATTCGCATGCGGGTCAGGAACCGGCCGCGTATCGAGGTTCGCGGGTCGGTCGGCCCGGTGTCGGCCGGGCCGCTCATCCATACGTTCTGCACCAGCGTGTCGAAGTACTGGGCCGGAGTGAGCGTTTTAACGGCCATCACGGCGAACCATTCGGCGCCCGGCCGGTCGGCACCGCGGTAGACGCTGCTGCGCCGGTAGGCGTCGGTGGCAGCGAGCGTCGCGTACAACGCCCGCAGGTCGAAACGCTGGTCGACGAAGTACTCGGCCAATTCGTCCAGCAGTTGCGAATGACGCGAGTGCTGGTAGGCGTCCATCGCATCGACCGGTTCGACCAGTCCGCGCCCGAACAGATGTTGCCAGGCGCGATTGACCGCGGCTCTGGCCAGATACGGATTGTCACGCGAGGCCAGCCAGATCGTCAGCTGGCGGCGCCGCAGTCCCGCCGGGTCGGGTTCCGGCGGCTGCGAGACGCCGGGATACATGGGCGTCGAAACCAGCGTACCCTCGGTGGTGCGAAGCTGTTGATTGCGATCGTCCTCGACCCACTGACGATTTCCCACCGCACGCTGACGCAGTTGCCCAAAGAAGGCCGCAAAGTTCCAGAAGTCTTCCTGTTTCCAGTCGTCGAACGGATGGTCGTGGCACTGGGCACATTGCAATTGCAGGCCCAGAAAGATTTGCGAAGTCGCCGTGGCGACGCGTGTCGGTTCCGATTCCCGCGAGGCAAAGAAAACGGCCGGACCCTGGTCCACCGGCCCGCTGGCGACCAAGAGGTCGGCCACCACATGATCGTAAGGCGTGTCGCGGCGAAAACGTTCCTCCAGCCATACCTGCAAAGGCCGCGTATCGAGTGCCTGGGCCGGGTCGTCGGCCGGGACCAGCAATTCGCTGAATCGCTCGGACAGGTGATGGTCGAAGCGTCGCGAATGCAGCAGCCGCCGGACCATTCGGTCCCGCTTGTCGGGCGCCGGATCCGTTAGAAAGGCTCGCACGACCGAGACCGGGGGGGCCACGCCAGCGAAATCGAACCAAACGCGGCGGCAGAACTCGGCGTCGTCGGCCGGGCCCGCTGGCTGCACCTCGGCTTCCTGCCAAGCGTCGCTCAGCAAGCCATCGATCCTCGCCGCCATCGCGGCCTCCGCATCGCCAGCCGCAGGATCCGCAGCCCGGGCCGAACCGGCAGCGATGCCGAGCAAGATCGTCGCCAGCAAAACCGTGCTCACACCGACACGGCTTGATCGAGGAGAACAATAGAACGCATTCATGCAATCGTTTATAACACAGTCGCGACTCAGAATCCGCAATAAATCGACCGTAAATCAAAGGCGAAATCGTTGACTTCTGCTAAAACCTTCCAGGCTTTCGTGGTGGATGAAAACAAGCACGGCCAGCTAAAAATGCTGGCTGTGGACGACCTTCCCGCCGGTGAGGTTCTGATCCGCAGCTCGTATTCGTCGCTGAACTACAAAGACGCCCTGGCGGCGACCGGGCATCCGGGCGTCGCTCGCAATCTGCCCCACGTGCCCGGCGTGGACGTCGTCGGCGTGGTCGAGACCAGCGACGATGATCGCTATCGGCCGGGGGACCGCGTGTTCGTCACCGGTTACGAACTGGGCGCCCCGCGCTGGGGCGGATGGTCTGAGAAGGTGCGCGTGCCCGCCGACTGGGTCGTGCCTCTGCCGGAGGAGATTTCCGACACCCAGGTCATGGCGATCGGCACCGCCGGATTCACCGCGGCCCAGTGCGTCACCTCATTGCAGCTGCATGGGATCACGCCGGACCGAGGAGAAATCCTGGTGACCGGCGCGACCGGCGGCGTCGGTTCGATCGCCCTTGCGCTGCTGTCGAAACTGGGCTATACGACCGTGGCTGTGACGGGCAAAGCCGAGCGGCACGAGCAACTGCGGCGCTGGGGCGCGGAGCGAGTGATCTCGCGCGAGCAACTGGACACCGACAGCGACAAACCGCTGCTGAAGAGCGCGTGGGCCGGCGCCGTCGATACGGTGGGCGGCAAAACGCTGGCCACCGTCATCAAACAACTGGCCCATCGCGGCTGTGTGGCCGCTTGCGGAAACGTCGGCGGGGTGGAGCTGCCGTTGACCGTGTTTCCCTTTATCCTCCGCGGCGTCACCCTGGACGGCATCGATTCGGCACAGTGTCCCCGCGGTGACCGGATGCAGATCTGGGAACGCATGTTCGGACCGTGGCAGTTGCCGGAACTGGAGTCGCGTACGGAACGGGTGCCGCTTTCGCAGATCGACCGTTCGGTGCAAGAGATCCTGGCCGGCAAAGTGACCGGCCGAATCATTGTGGACACCACCGCCTAGACGAATCAAAATCCAAAGTCCTCTCCCCGCCTCGACCTTTCCTCACTCCGGTAAATCGCAAACATGATGAACCTACCCTTCTCGATACCGCGTCCTCCGTTGGCTGTACTGATTGCCTGTTCGATGCTCAACCTGGCGGTGTTGAACCCGGCAAATGCGCAGCAAACGTCCGATTCGGCGGCCGAGTTGATCGAGGCGGCGATCGAGGACGGTCAGATGGCCGGCGCCGTGGTCATGCTCGCTCGCGGCGGCGAGACGGTTTACGCCAAGGCGTTTGGCGACGCCCAGGTAGAGCCCGAGCGGCGTCCGATGCGACTCGATACCGTCTTCGATCTGGCTTCGCTGACCAAGCCCGTCGCCACGGCCACGTCGATCATGTGTCTGATCGATCGCGGCGAATTGACGGCCGACACGACCATTGCTGCGGTTCTTCCGGAGTTCGGTACGCACGGCAAGGACGTGCTGACGGTGGAAGATCTGCTGCTGCACCGTGGCGGTTTGATCGCCGATAACGCGCTCAGTGATTACAGTGACGATCCGGCGGCAACTTGGCAGAACATCTGCGATCTCAAACCGTTGGCCGCACCGGGCGAGCGATTTATTTACTCCGATGTCGGCTTCATCGTGCTGGGCAAAGTCGTCGAAGCGGTCAGCGGACAAGGTTTGGACACGTTCAGCCAGAGTGCGATTTTTCAGCCGCTGGGGATGGACGAAACCCAGTTCAATCCGCCGGCCGAACTTCGCCAGCGGGCCGCGGCGACCGAAAAGCATAAGGGAGAATTTCTGGTCGGCCGCGTGCACGATCCGCGGGCCGCGCGGATGGGCGGAGTGGCCGGTCATGCCGGATTGTTCTCGACCGCCGCCGATCTGATCCGCTACGGCAACGCCATGGGTGGTAAGCGCGATGACGGTGAGGGCGATGACGGTGACGGCGACGGCGACAAAGCGTCGCCGCAGCGGCTGCTCAGCGGCGAGGCGCTGGCTCAGATGACGCGGGGCCGCGACGTGCCGCGGGGCACGCGAGGCTACGGCTGGGACGTTCGCTCGCCCTACTCCTCGAACCGCGCCGAAGGCTATTCGGACGAAGCCTTCGGTCACGGCGGCTTCACCGGCACCGTGCTGTGGATCGACCCGGCCGAGGAGACCGTCTTTGTGTGGCTGAGCAACCGCTTGCACCCCGACGGCCGCGGAGCCGTCAACCGCCTGGCCGCCCAAGTCGCCGATCGCTTACTGGAAGCCACGCAGTAGCCGGCACCCCGGGCTCACGCCCGGGGGCTGCTCCATATCGCCACGCACGCCGCTAGGCGTGAATCGTCTCGCTGACGTAGACCTGCATCGAGTGATACGGCATCTCGATGATCCGCGTGCTGGGCGGCATGGGGCCATCGAGGGCGGGAAAGACGTCTTCGGGCGCGGGGGCCGCAGTATCGAGGAACAGGTTCCAGGTCATGCCACGACCCACGTCGGGCAGCTGGAACTCGCGTTCCTGTCCGGTCGAATTGAACAGCATCAACACGTCCCGTCCGGCGCACTCGGGGTCGTCTTCTTTGGCCGGGGCGGCCAGGTAGGCGACCATGGCCAGTTCGTGCTGCGACCAGTCCAGCGGCGTTCCGTCCGGGGCGTACCAGGAGACGTCGGGGATCAACCGTCCGGCGGTCGGCTGGCCGGTCAGGAACGTCCGCCGGCGGACCGTGGGCTGGGCCAAGCGGAAATGGATCAGGCTCTTGGTGAACCGCAGCATTTCGGCGTTCTTTTCGACCAACCGCCAATCGAACCAGCTGATGTCGTTGTCCTGGCAGTAGGCGTTGTTATTGCCCTTTTGCGTGCGTCGCACTTCGTCGCCGCTGACCAACATCGGCGTCCCCTGGCTGAGCACCAGCGTGGCCATCATGTTCTTGATCTGGCGGTTGCGGACTTCGCGGATGCCTTTGCGCCGGGTGGGGCCTTCGACCCCGTAGTTGTCGCTGCAGTTGTTGTTGTCGCCGTCGCGATTCTCTTCGCCGTTGGCCAGGTTGTGCTTCTCTTTGTACGACACCAGGTCGTTCAGCGTGAAGCCGTCGTGGCTGGTGACGAAATTAATACTGCTGGCCGGGGCTCGGCCGCTGTGCTCGTACAGGTCGCTGCTGCCGGCAAGACGCGTCGCCAGGGCGCCCAGCGTTCCGGAATCGCCACGCCAGAAACGCCGCACGTCGTCGCGGTAGCGGCCGTTCCATTCCGCCCAACGGCTGCCCGAACCAAACGAGCCCACTTGATAGGCTCCGGCGGCGTCCCAGGCTTCGGCGATGATCTTGGTGTCGGCCAACATCGGATCCTCGGCAATCAATTCCACCATCGGCGGATTCGGAACCAGGTTGCCCGACTGGTCGCGGCTGAGGATGCTGGCCAGGTCGAAGCGGAAACCATCGATGTGGTAGTTGTGCACCCAGTGCCGCAGGCAGTGGAAGATCATCTCGCGGACGACCGGATGGTTGCCGTTGACGGTGTTGCCACAGCCGCTGTAGTTGGCGTAGTGGCGGCCGCCGTCTTCCAGGATGTAATAGACGTTGTTTTCCAGCCCCTTGAAGGACAGCGTGGGACCTTGGTCGTTGCCTTCGCAGGTGTGGTTGAAGACCACGTCCAGGATGACTTCGATGCCCGCGGCATGCAGCGCCTTGACCATCTCCTTGAACTCGCGCACCTGGGCGCCCGGGGCCCGGTCGTGGGCGTAACCGCGGTGCGGCGAGAAGAACGCCATCGAGTCGTATCCCCAGTAGTTCGGACGCTCGGGTTTATGCCCCGTCGGGTCCATGATGGGGAATTCGTGGATCGGCATCAGCTCCACCGCCGTGATCCCCAGCGACTGCAGATAGGGGATCTTCTCGATCACGCCCAGGTAGGTGCCACCGGTTTTAATTTTCGCGGTGCGGCTTTTGGTGAACCCGCGAACGTGCATCTCGTAGATCACCGATTCGTCCAGCGGGCGGCGTAGGTGCCGATCCCCTTCCCAGTCGAAGGCGTCGTCGATGACCACACACTTGGGCGGCCGCACGACGCCGTCCTGGCTTTTTTGAAACGTGCCGGCCAGGGCGTGGGCGTAGGGGTCGATCAGCCGCGCCGAGGAATCGAAGCGGTGCCCGCGATCGGGATCCCAGGGACCGCTGGCCTGAAAGTGGTACAGCTGGCCCGGACCGATTCCCGGCACCTGCAGGCTCCACACATCTCCCCAGCGATCGGTATCCCGATCGAACTCGATGATCTCGACCGGCTCGCGATCGGTGACGCGGTTGTACAGCAGCAAGCGCATAGCGGTCGCCGAACGGCTGAACACGGAAAACTTGACGCCGTTTTCCTGTACCGTGGGTCCAAAGGGAGCCTGGTATGCAAACTGAAGCTCGGGATGCGGTTGTCGCATTAGCATGTAGGAAGGTCCTTCTTTCGCTGTTCACGTGAGCGTGACTGATGGGAGATAGGAAACCCTACCCGCGCCCTTACAACTGTCGGCTGCTTCCAGCGATTTGCTGAAAGAATCGCCGCGGCCCGTCGCGCTTGTTGCCGGCTGGCTGAAGTTGGCGAAAGAAGTCCTCCTTTTCGGTGACCAAATTTGTGCGGATTAGACTCGCTGTGCGCCCGCCCTTAGGGGGCTGGCCAGCTGGGAAAACTGTGGGAAAGTCTAACGCTTAGGCAAGCTTTCCATGCCCCACAAACGTCAAAAAAGCTACCCTCGCGCGGCAGCGGCTCGCAGGCCCCCATTAACCACGCTCTAAGGGACCGGGCCGCGGAGGCCCGCTGGCCGGCAACCCGAGCCGCCGCGGCTCCGGGTCGCTCCACCGTCCGAACGGGGGCTCGCCGTCCCCAGAAAAAAGTTTCTCCGGTTCTGCCCCACCTGCAAGCATTCCGCCGGACTGGCATAATAACCGCCGCCAGTACCGGTGTGCAAAAGTGCAAATCGGTGTAAAAGCTCAGAGCCGGTACCAAGGCTCAGAGCCGGTACCAAGGCTCAGAGCCGGTACCAAGGCTCAGAGCCGGTGCGAACCTTCCTTCTTTTTTGTTGTCGCCGATACCCATGCCAGTCACCTACAAAGATGCCGGAGTCGATTTGGACGTCTACGCCCAATCGATGGGGCGGTTGCCGGCGCTGATGCACCGCACGTTCAGCCCGCGGGTGATCAGCGGCGATGGCGGTTTTGCGGGCCTGTTCCGCTTGGATTTCGAAGGCAAGCTATTCGCCCGCAATTACCGCCAGCCGGTCTTGGTCAGCGGGACCGACGGCGTGGGCACCAAACTGAAAGTGGCCCAGCTGACCGGCCGGCACGCGACCGTGGGGATCGATCTGGTCGCGATGTGCGTCAACGACCTGCTGTGTACCGGAGCGGAGCCGCTGTTCTTCCTGGATTATGTCGCCATGGGGCGGGACGATCCGGATCGCTTGGAACAGATCGTCAAAGGGATCAGCGATGGCTGTGTCCAGGCCGACAGCGCCCTGCTGGGCGGTGAGACGGCGATCATGCCCGATATGTACGGCACGGACGACTACGACCTGGCGGGTTTCTCCGTCGGCGTGGTCGAACAGTCCCGCTTGATCGACGGCCGCGCGATCGAGCCGGGGGACGTCGTCCTGGGCGTGGCCAGCAGCGGCCTGCATTCCAATGGCTTCAGCCTGGTTCGCAAGATCATCAACGATGCGGGCGTGAAGTGGGACGACACTCCGGAGCCGCTGGGCGGAGTCAGCGTGGCCGATGCCGTACTGGAACCGACGCGGATCTACGTGCCGGCGGTGCGCGCCATCCAAAGCCACTACCGCGTCAAACAGGTGCTGCACGGGATTGCCCACATCACCGGCGGCGGGCTGGCCGAAAATCTCCAGCGGGTGATGCCCTCCGGTGCCGATGCGGTGATCGATGCCAAAGCGTGGGAAGTGCCGGCGATCTTTCAGTGGCTGCAGCAGCTCGGCGGGGTGCAGCCCGAAGAGATGGAACGGGTGTTCAACATGGGCATCGGCCTGGTGTTGGTGGTCAGCGGCTACTATGCCCGCACCGTGAGCGGGCTGCTGGAGACGGCCGGATTTCCCTGTCAGGAGATCGGCAAAATCGTCGACGGCAGCGGCCAAGTCCGCTACGAAGACTGAACCGGCCGTAGCTGAACCGGCCAGAGTTTGGACGGTTTAAGCAAGGGCGGGCGGCGGCTCCTCCAAAGTCTGGCGACTTCGGCTACGGGCCTGCTTTATCCCGCTTCTCCCGTGCTGACCGGGTGGGGCAGGGGCTCGCCTCGCAGACCGGCCAGCACGTTCTGGGCGGCGATCTCGGACATCCGCCGGCGGCTGTCCTGGCTGGCGCTGCCGATGTGCGGGGCGATCACACAGTTGTCGAGCCCCACCAGCGGATGCTCCGGCGGCAGCGGTTCGGGCGTGGTCACGTCCAGGCCGGCTGCGAAGATCTGACGCTTTTCCAGTGCCGCGGCCAACGCGTCTTGGTCGACGACTTCGCCCCGCGCCGTATTGACCAGAACCGCGTGCTGGGGCATCCGGGCCAGGGCTTCGGCGTCGATCAGACCCGCCGTCTGCTCGGTCAGGGGGCAGTGAATGGAAACAAAGTCGCTGCTTGCCAGCAGGGTCGGCAGATCCACGTGCCGGGCGTCGAGGCGGCTGTCCGCATCCGGCTTGGGATCCCGCGCCGTGTACAGCACCCGCATGCCCCAGCCGGCATGCAGCCGCTGGGCCGTGGCCAGTCCGATGCGTCCCATGCCGACGATGCCCAGCGTCTTGCCGACCAGGTCCACGCCCAGCAGCCCCAGCGGTTCCCACGTCTTCCACCGGCCCTGGCGAACTTGATCGATGGCTTCGGGCAAGCGGCGGGCGGCCGCCAACAGCAGGGCGACGGCCAAGTCGGCCGTGGCGTCGGTCAACACGTCGGGCGTATTCCCCACGGCGACGTCGCGCTGGGCGGCCGCTTGCACGTCAATATTGTTAAATCCGACCGCATAGTTACAGACGACCTTCAGCTGTGGGCCGGCACGATCGAGCAGTTCCCCGTCCACACGGTCGCTCAGCAGCGTCACCAAACCTTCGCAGCCCTCGGCACGTCGCAGCAATTCCTCGCGCGACGGCGGCATCGCTCCGTCCCAGACCTCCAGGCGGGTGTGTTCGCCGAGCTGCTGCAGGCCGGCTTCGTGGATCCGGCGGGTTACCAAGACGCGGGGACGATGATCGGGGCTCGCGGCGGTATCGGGGTTCATGGTGGTATCCTGGTGATTGGTAGACGGTGTCAACCGGGCACCGCAGCGCGGTTGCCCGCGGAAAAAGCGCAAAAATGCCGTCGCTCTCCGCACTTGCTCTACGTTTGCCCGATGCGAACCGCCATAATGAGAGACGTGATCCAAAGGAACTTACATGCTCACGGAATCAATCACCATGACCACCACTAAACTTCGTCTGTTCGACTTCCCTACGGCGGCGCGTGCTCGCGTCGGTCGGCTGCTGTGTGCCTTGCTGACGCTGGTCGTTGTGTCGTTGCCCGCGGTCGCATGGGCCGAGGGCGAAGGCCAGGGGGATTTAGACGAAGCGATGGTCAAACGGATCGATGCCGAGACGGCGGCGGATCTCCAGGAGGTGACCACGTTGCTGGAATCGGCCCTGGCCAAGGGGCTGGACGAAGAGAACCAGGCGTTTGCCAAAAAAATGCTCGGTGCGGTCTCGCTGCAAAAAGGCCGAGCCTACGCCGAACGCATCAAACGCGCCGGTGCCCGTGGGTTTCACGAGCTTCGCAGCCAAGCCATCGAAGCCCTCGAGACGGCCGTCAAGCACGATCCCACATTGGCCGAGGCACACCTGTTGATCGCCCGGCTGAATGTCCTACCGGGCGGTGATCAGAAACGCGCCCGCGAAGCGGCCACCGCCGCGGTCCAGCAATTGGGCGACGACGACGTGCAGCGGGCCGAAGCCTTGGTTCTGCGAGCCCTGTTACAAGAAGATGACGAAGCGCGACTAGAGGATTTCGATCGCGCGATCAAAGCCGATCCGCAAAACGTCGCCGCCCACCAAGGTCGTGCCATGCTGCGAATGCAACGCGGCGATACCGAAGCGGCGCTCGAAGACATGCGGAAACTGATGGAGCTGACGCCGGAAAATTCCGCGGTGGTCGCCGAAGCGGCGCGTGCCCTGTTGCGGCTGGAACGCGTGGAAGATGCGGAAGAGTTGCTCGGCGAGGCGCTGGCCGATCAGCCACGTGGCGAACTGTACCGGTTGCGGGCGGTGATCTACGAATCGCAACAGAAACACGAACAAGCGCTGGAGGACTTGGCCAAGGCGCTGACCCTGGACGAGCGGGATTTTGCCGCCCTGTTGATGCGAGCCGAGATCCTGCTGAACCAAGACGACGTTCGCGGGGCCCGCCGCGATGTCAATCGCGCCATGCAGATCGAACCCAACAGCGTGCAGGGGATCGTGATGCGCAGCATGCTGGCCTACGAAGAAGGCCGAATGGCCGACGCCATCAACGACATGCGGCTGTTGGTCGATGCGGTGCCCGACAACGAAGGCTTTGCCCTGCAGCTGGCGAACTTCTACCAACTGGATAACCGCCCGCGGAAAGCCATCAACGTGATCTCCAACCTGCTGGCCCGCGACAGCGATAACTGGCGGGCCCTGCGGCTGCGAGGCGATGCACGACTGAGTACGGCCGAGCACGACAAAGCCATCGAAGACTACAAGAACGCTCTGAAACACATCGTCAAAGACGAGGAAATCAGCGACAAAGACCGGGCGGCCAGTAAGTCCGGCATTCTGAACAACTTGGCCTGGGTGCTGGCTACCTCGACCGAGCCGGAGCTGCGCGACGGCGAACAAGCCGTCGAATATGCTCTGGAAGCCTCCGAGCTGACCGAACACCAGGAAGCCCATATCCTCAGCACCGTGGGCGCAGCCTATGCCGAAACGGGCGACTTCGAAAAAGCGATCGAGTGGGCTACCAAAGCGGTCCGCCGCGGTGAAGAAACCGACAACGACCAACTGGATCAACTGAAACAGGAACTGGAAAGCTATCGCGACGGCAAACCTTGGCGGGAAGAACAAGAGGTGGAAGAAAACACCGTTCCGATCCTCGCGCCCGAAGACATCATCGATACCTGAGCTCGTCGTTGACCTGAACGACTCTCTTTGTTTTGACCGCGATAGGTGGACCTTTGCTCGCTGATCCCGACGCGCCCTGGCGCGACGAATACCCTTTCGTCTCGAACTGGCTGGACCAGGACGGGCATCGTTACCACTACCTGGACGAACATCCCGGCGGCCGTGCCGACGCGGCGGCCGCCAGAACCGTGCTGGCCGTACACGGCAACCCGACGTGGAGCTTCTACTATCGCGAACTGGCCTCTAGGCTGCCTCGCCTGGCCGCCGATGAGGGCCCCTGCCGCGTGGTCGTGCCGGATCACATGGGGTGTGGGCTGAGCGATAAACCGCAGCGGTATCCTTACACGCTGGCCCAGCACCGCGACAACCTGCTGCGTTTGATCCAACACTTGGACCTGCGAAACATCACCTTGGTCGTGCACGACTGGGGTGGGGCGATCGGTCTATCGGCCGCCGTGGCCCAGCCCGAGCGGTTTGCGGCGCTGGTCATTTTGAATACCGGAGCGTTTCCGCCGCCCTATATCCCCAAACGCATCTCGGCTTGCCGGATCCCCGCCCTGGGCACACTGGCCGTTCGCGGCGCGAATGCGTTCTCGCGGGCGGCCGTCACGATGGCCGTGGCCAAGGCGCCGCTGCGGCCCGCCGCCGCCGCCGGGTTGCTCGCCCCCTACCGCACCTGGCACGACCGCGTGGCGATCGATGCGTTTGTCAAAGACATTCCGATGCGCCCCAGCCATCCGACGTATGCCGTTCTGGAGGATCTGGAGCAGCGTCTGCCGCTGCTCGAGCATCTGCCCGTGCGTTTCGTATGGGGCATGAAGGATTGGTGTTTCCGACCGGAATGCCTGCACCGTCTGCAGCCGATCTTTCCACACCAGCAGACGACCCAGCTGGACGACGTGGGGCACTACGTGATGGAAGAGGCTCCCGACGCGGTGATCCAGGCCATTGGATCGCTCGGGACCGCTCCGGCCACCGCCGAGAGGAACACCGCCGAGAGGAACACCGCGGACAACAGCGCAGCGGAAAACGGGGCAAGGGACGTCGGAGCCGGGCGGTGATCGAGCCGATAGGGACGATCGCACGATCCATCACCTCACCCGCCGACCGCATCCGCTGGGCTTGCGTCCTGGAGGCGACCGCGCCGAAGGCCGGCAATGTGTTTCCGGGGGCTGCCTTTTCCGATCTCCGCTACGCCGATTTCGTGCTGGCCGCCGACGCGATCGCGGAACCTTTGGCCGGTGACCAGACCGCCGGCTGCGGAGGCCGCATCTTGGATGCCGTCCGGCGAACCCGCCAGGTATGTCACAGCAACGTCAATCTGGGCATGGTGCTGTTGCTGGGACCGTTGGTCGAAGCCGAGCGCGTGCGGCAAGTGAAGCAAGTGACCCTGCAGCAGGCCGTGCGTCTCGTCTTAGCGGGCCTTACTGCCGACGATTCCCGAGATGTGTATCGAGCGATCCGCATCGCCGGCGCAGGCGGACTGGACGGGCCGCAGGGTCGGGATAGGCCACAGCAGATGGACGTCCATCAACCGGCTCCCCACTCGTTGATCGCAGCGATGCGTTCGGCCGCCCACCGCGACGACATCGCGCGGCAGTACGCCACCGATTTCGAAGATCTGCTGGGCCCGCGAGTGCTGGGCAAAGTCCGTGCGGCGATTTCCGACTCGGGCGACGTCCTGGCGGGCATCCAACGGGCCCAGATCGAGCTGTTAGCCGACCGTGTGGATACGTTGATCGTCCGCAAGGTCGGCATGGACGTTGCGCGGCAAGTGCAACAGCATGCGGCCAGCGTCCGAGCCGCAGCCGATTTCGCATCCGCCTGGCAGGCGTTCGATTCGTCGCTGCGGGCCGACGGGCATCGGCGGAACCCCGGCACGACCGCCGACCTGATCGCCGCCGCCCTGTGGTGTTTACTGGGCGAAGCGGAGGGATCGGCGATCGGTTGATGACCCGGCGCCGGGGCGCCCCGACGTCGCGGCCGGAGCAGCCGAAGCGCCCGAAGCGGCCGGAGCAGCCCGCTGGCTCAACCTTCGAACACGGCATCTTTGATAGCGGCCACGATGCGTGCCGGACGCCCGTGTTGTTGTTCGATGCTGTGCGCGTCGACGCCCAGCACTTCGCCCAGTTTGATCGCCAGAAAGACGTCGCGTATGCCGTGGTACTGGTTGGTTACCTGGCCGCCTTCGTAGATCGTTTCGCGGTCGGCACGAAAGCCCGATTCGTAGGCCTCGGCCAGCTCGTCGATCCAGGCTTCGGGGATGCCTCGCAAGCGGCAGTGTTCGGGCGACCAAATATCATCGCCCGTGCATTCGCTCAGCAGCGCCAGCGCTCGGTCACGTCGCATCGTCGAGCACCGCGTCGAGTTTTGCCGCGACGATGAAATCGTTTTCGCTCAGCCCGCCGATCGCATGCGTGGTCAACACGATTTCGACGTGTCGATACCCGGTCAGGTGCAGATCGGGATGGTGTTGCTCGGCTTCGGCAATCTCCGCCGCCCGGTTCAGCACGTCCATGGCCTGCACAAAGTTCTTGCGTTTGCATTTGCGGCCGATGGCACGCCCATCGCCGGACAGCGACCAGGCCGGAACGGCCGCCAGGTGCTGCTGCACGTCCGCTTCCTGCATCGGATCGACGCCCCCTTCACAGGGCTTACAGCGTTTGCTGGTCAGTGTTTTCGGATCCATGGTTTTCCCTTTTCGCAAGTTCAGCCTTGGGGATGTTCGCATCAACACAAACCATAGTACGAGCGACCACCCGCTGGCTGGGAGGGGGGGCCTTGCGTCGACACGAGTTCCCGGAAAGAGAGAGCTGGGGCCGGGGCGAGCGCTGCGAAGGGGCCTACTTCTTAACCGCGGAGGCCGGCGGGCGCGCAGTGCGGGCCGATGCGTGGGCGGTGTTCGCCTGAGCGGTCGCACTGGCGCGGATCGCGTTGGCTTGTTGAACCAAGGGATGTTCCGGGCCGACCTGATAAGACAGCGTGCCATCGGCCAGCGGAGTCGGCGGCGGTAGCGACGGCCCGGCCGGCGTCGGCGGCGTCGTGCGGCACCCGGCGGTAGCGAAACACATCGCTAGCGACAGACAGGTGCCGAGCAGGAGAGAACCGTGCCGATGCATGAGAATGGCTCCTAACGAGCGCCTTCGCTGAGTTTGGCTTCCGCCTCGGCGGCTCGCAGCGCGGCGGCTTCACGCGAGAGCTTGAATTCCGGACCCGCCGCGGGGTACTGGACGTCGTCGAACAGGTAATACGGACTGGGTAGGGTCTGCCCGTTGATCGACGATTGACACCCGGTCGACGCTACCGTGATCGTGCCCAAAGCGGCGGTCGACAGGCAAATCCGTAGGCAGTTCTTCAGGTTTGGACGCATGATCGTTAATCCACGTGGGAAGCGGTGCAAATGTTATCACCGTTATCGGCGGCAGAATCCGTAAAGCTTTACCGTTTCGCCGGAAAATTCGGGACGTGCGGCGGCGGGCTTGGGGCTGACGTGACGGTTTTCCACCTGACCGGGTAGAATAGAGCATCCTGGCAATCACCCGACGTTTCTTCTCCTTTCCGCGTAGGATCGCTGCCGTGGCTTCAATGAACACGAACCGTCCGCTCGCCTCTCTCCTCCATGACGAGGCCGAGTCGGGCTGGCGGCCGGAAGCGACCTGGCGGCGATGGAAGCATGCTGTTTGTCTTGCGTGCGGGCTCTGGATCGTTGCGTTGGGCGGTATCGGAGCGATCGCACCAAGCGTGGTGTGGGCCCAGCAACCGCTGGTCATGCCCCAGCAGACCTACCCGTCAGAAACGTACTATCAGGCCCTGGCCGTCTACCGGACGGGGGAACTGTCGACGGCGATCAAGGGGTTTGAACAGGCCCTGTCACGCACCCGCCGAGACTCGCGAGGTCGCTGGATCGACGCGATCCCCGTGCATGCGATGTTGGCCGAATGTCATTACGAAGCGGGCAATCTGCGGCTGGCCCATGAGCATCTCGACCAGGCCCTGATCATCCAAGAGCGTTTTTCGGGCTGGATCGGCAGCCTGCAGTGGCCGCCGCCGCAAGCGGCCACTGTCCAGACTACTATTAACCGGGCGCCCTGGTGGCGAGGCCCGGGCATGCGCCCGGCCTATTCGCCCCGGAAGATCCCCATCAATATGACCAGCACCACCGTAGGGCCGGGCCCCGATGGTCAGGTGGGTGTGGGCGCCGTCAATACGGCGAAGAGCATCGACGCCTTGGAGATCCTCCGCGGCTTGGGGCTGGTCTATTATCGGCGGCAAATCATTCTGGGCCCCTTGGCGGCGAATGAACCGCTGCTCAGCCGATCGATGCGGACTCTGGGCAACGTGCCTCCCCAGGCCGGTCCCTTGGGTCGATCGGTCGTCTCCAGCGTGCGAGCGTTGGCGGAGCTGGCCAACGGGGGTGGGCCGCAGGTCGCGGCAAGCGCCAGCGGTAGCGCAACGATCAATGGCAACGAAATCCATCCGTTGACCCCCGTGCTGTTGTGCGGCGCGGCCCGCGGGTTGGCCGCTTCGGATCGTCCCGAAGCCGCTTATCCGCTGGCCATGCGAGCCGCCGCCGCGGCCGCCCTGCTGGAACAACCCGAGTGGGCGGCCGAAGGGTTTGAGATTGCCGTCGGCGTCAAACCCGCCGCGCAAGCCGCCGAGCTTTACACGGCCACGACCGCGGCGACACAGACCTTCGGCCGCGACGGCCGGATCGCTGCGGCCCGTGTTGGAATCGTCGCGATCGAAGCGGCCATGGACGCCGGCCGTCCGAGCGAAGCGGTCCAGGCATTCCAAGCCGCCAGTGCCATGCTGGACCGCCGCAATGTCGAACTGCCACGCCGCTCGGCCTATTTCCAATATCTACACGCGAGAATCAACGCGGCTGCGGGCGACCTGCAGGGCAGCGACGCTGCGATCGGACAACTGGTCGCCTTCACTTCCCGCCGAGGGGGCCTGGAATCCACCCCGCGGTTGTACCAGCTGCGATTGATCGAATCGGCGGCGCGGGCCGCAAAACTGGGGGGCAAGACGTCCGAGACGTTGCTCGGTGAATACCTCCGCGGTCCCACCACGGCAACTTGGTTGAACGATCCGGTCGACGCGCTGGGATTCTTGGCTGCCGACCACAGCAACACCATGGCAGCCTGGGTTCGCGCGGCGGCGACGCGACGCTCGGGCGAAGATGTGCTCGTGCGCGGCGACCTGCTGGCCGCCCGCATGTTCACCTCGCACCTTCCTTTGGCCGGCCGCGTGCTGCAGGCCCGGTGGTTGGCCGCGGCACCGGACGACGCGCTGACCGCCGACGCCCTGACCTTTCGCAAGACCGCTCCGCCGGCGCTTGCGCGACTGCGGCAATTGACCTCCGGCCCGATTCCAGAAGATTCCGCCGCCGCCCGTCAACAAGGCGACGCCGCCGAAGCCGCGGCGTACACCGTGGCGCTTCAGCGGTTAGATCTGCCGATGGCCTTTCCGCGACCGTTCACGTCCAAAAGCGATCTCGAGCCGCTGAACGACAAACAAGCCGTGCTGGCTTACATCTTGGCGGGCAATAACCTGTTGGGCGTGCTGGCCGCGGGCGATAAGGTCACGGTCTGGCCGGTCAACGGTTACCGCGCCCTGCCCATGCAAATCGCGCGACTGATGCAGGAAATCGGCGTGGTCCGCCGCCGTGGCGGTGCCGCCCAATTGCCCGAGAACGACGAGACCTGGCGGAACATGGCGGTGGAGATCCGCAAACGCTTGGTGCCCGACGTCGAGGCGCTTGCAGAGGTGGAACAGTTGGTCGTCGTCCCGACCGCGGCTCTGTGGTATGTACCGTTTGAGCTTCTGCCTACGGCGGACCCCTCGTCGAACCTGTTGGGACAGGAGACACAGATCCGCTACGCCCCAACGCCGGGCTTGGCCGTGCACGGCGTTCCGGCCGCCGATGGCGAGCCGACGGTGGGTGTCTTGAACGACCTGTTCTTTGCGCTGCGTGATGGCGAGCGCAACGAGGTGTTGGCCGGTGAGATCCGCGACGCGATTGAGAATCCGGTTCCGTTGCCGGGAGCCGAACCGCTGCCGGGACGATGGATCGGCACACGCGCGGCCCACGTCATCGTCGGGATGCCGATCACGCCCAGTCCACCGACGGCACCGTTTGCTTGGAGCCCGCTGGGCTACGACAGCGGCATGCCGGGGGGACAGTTAAACGATTGGATGCGGTTGCCCTGGGCCTCTCCGCAGTCGATCGCCCTACCGGGGCTGCGAACGGGCGCCCGTCAGGTGCAGAGCAGCGACGGCAACGAGCTGTTCTTTGCCGCGTTGGCCCTGCACGGTTCGGGCGTCAGCGATGTGATCCTGGCGCGGTGGCCGGTGGGAGGCGAATCGACGGCGTTGCTGCTGAAGGAATACGCCCAGGAGCTGGCCTTTATCGGCGTGGAGGACGCTTGGCGACGAGCGATCGCGGTGCTGCGAGAGACCGAACTCGATCCCACGACCGAACCGGTCCTGAACGACGCAGACGCCGAACGAACGTCCCTGACCGGCGAACCGCCCCTGTTCTGGTCCGGCTACATGCTGCTGGGCGGTTTCTCCCAACCGTAGCTGAACTCGCCAGAGATTGGACGCCTCGTAGCTGAACTCGCCAGCGTTTGGACAGCAGATTCTTTCAAAGGCAAGTTGTCGGTGGGACGCGGACACGTGGGCCCAGAGCAGCGGATGCCGAGCAGGATCTTTCACCACTAATTTTCACTAATCGCACACTAACAGCCGTTCGGCTGATGAGATCGGTGAAGATTAGTGGTCTTTCTAAGCACGTCGGCATGAATCTTTCGGTGAAACCCCGCGACAACACCCTCCCGCGCAGCGGGAGGGTCGGGCTCTTAGGCCCGGGGAGGGCCCTACGAGAACCCTCTCCGGGCCTAAGAGCCCGACTCTCCCAGGGGGAGAGTAAAGCCGAATGAAATGTTGCGACGTGCTTACCATCACTCGCCTCGCTTCCAGGTTGCCGAGAACCCTATGCAAAGTCTGGCGACTTCAGCGACGGCAGCGGGGCCAAAGCCTGGCGACTTCAGCTACGGTCGACTCGGCGCAAAAAACAGCCCCGCGGGAAAAGAGGGCCTTTCTCCGCGGGGCTGCGTCGCTTACTTGGCTGAGGACAGCCCAGTGATTAGTTCACCGCTTCGAGGTCGAAGTCCAAGGTCATCGCATCGTCACCGACTTCAGCCGTCAGCTTCGTCTGCTTGTTGTAATCCTCCGGAATGAATTGCTCAGTCAACTGAACTTTCACGCCCGGATTGGACATGTCAAACTTGCCGGGAACATCGCGTGAGGAAGTGATCTCAACAGTCTTGCTGCCGGGAATAACGTCCACCGTATAAGTGCCGTCCGCGCCGATTTTGCCCGCTGCACTGGGCGTCGAACTATCGGTGTCGCGGAAGGTCACGTAGCCGTTGTCCAGCGGGGTTCCGTCGTAGGAAACGGAACCGGAAACCGGCGTGGTTACCGGTCCGCTCGGACCGCATCCGATCGCGGGGACCAGCAGGACGGACAGCGTCAGCACGCTGAAGAGCTTGCTGGCTTGGGTCATCACACTCTTACTCATTAACGACTTCACCTTGATTGATCGTGGACATCGCCCGATAGGCGACCAGGTTGATGGTGTCGGTGATAAAGCGGACCGAACCGTCGGCCAAAAACGCTTCAACGCCGCCCGGGTGGTGGCTTCGCGCGAAGACCTGCGTCTCGTCGGCGCCGGTCAAGGATTCGCACGGCAGATTGCGGTAGCTGGTCGACTTACACTGATAGACACGATCCGGAACCGTGGTGTTGGGGCCTTCCAAAGCGGTAAAGCCGTAACCGCCCCAGCGAGCACCGCCCCAGTACGCACCAGCCCCGCCCCATCCGCCGGTTTCATTGCCGCCGCGGATCGATTCCGCACCCATCAGCGTGTTGGAGGTGCCGTCGACGATGCTGGCGAATTTGTTGGCGGATTGATAATAGAACAACCCTCGCAGTTGCTGATGGTGGAACATGATCCCATCGCCGGTGGCGAGGATGTAGTTACCCTGAAAACCGTCTCCGCCAGACCGACGGCCACCGCTGCCGCCCAACGGCGTGGTGCCGTCCGAGGGACAAACCATGCCGGGGATTTCAAAGTCTTTGATCGTGGCGTCGGTGTCCATGATCCACACAGGGTTTTGCGTTTCGTAACGCTCCTGCATATTGCCCTGTTCGATAAAGGGCAGAATCCGCTGCACCCAGCAATCTCGCTTGCGGGTCGCAAACCCACCTTCGGAATAGCCGTAGGGGAAAACCTGGAACGTATCGTGGTAGTTATGCATGGCCAAACCCAACTGTTTCATGTTGTTGGAGCAGGACATGCGGCGAGCCGCTTCACGAGCCGCCTGGACGGCTGGCAGAAGCAAACCGACCAGCACGCCGATAATGGCGATCACGACCAGCAGTTCGACCAGGGTAAAGCCGTCGCGAGAGGGGGGCGAAGCCGCCCGGTAATTTCGAGTTCGTACAAGCATCCAAAGATCCTTAGAATAGAAAATAGGGAATAGAAAACAAGCAGTTTAATAGTATCATTTTGTTGAGTTCTGGACAATGGTCCAGACGTTCAAATTCGGGAAGATTGCCGTTGGCTCCTGACTCTAGGGGTGGGGCGAGCGGGTGAACAAAGGATTCCCATTAAACCCGGTGCGTGGCGTTTTGGTTCGCTAAAAACACAGTCCATTGGAAAAAAGTAAAACCAGCCGGCGGAAGCGCCGCGGGCAACGTGACTCGAGTCGTGCCACAGCCCGCAAGCGGCCAACGGCAACCCTGCGCCGAGGTCTGTATTGGGCCGCGGCTGCCGTGGGGGGATTGGCTCTGGTGCTCTGGAGCACCGGCGTGATGGCTTGGTCTGCGCTGTCGGAGGCCGAGCACCAGTTGTTGCTCCGCAATCACGATCAAATGCTCCGGCGTCTGGAAACCGCGTCGCGACTGAACGGAGACCCTGCGGAGATCGCCTGGTTTCGTGCCAGGTTGGCGCGCCGCTATGGCGATGGCCACGCGATGCAGCGGCATCTGCGCGAAGCCCTGGCGGCGGGCCTGGAGCGGGAGCGAGCGGAGCGGGAGGCTTTGCTGGCCGAAGCCCAAAATGGTCAGTTGGAAGCAGTCGACCGCGAGCTTGCTCGGTGGATGAAGAACCCGGGGAGCCACGCCGCGGACATCGCCGATGTGTACGTGCTGGGATTGCGAGCCCAGGGGCGGTTGGCCGAGGCGAAGTTGATCGTCCAGACTTGGGTGGCGGACTGTCCCTGGGACCCCAAAGCCTACCTGGCTAAGGGGCAGATCGCCGAAGCCGAATTTCGCAAGGAAGATACCCAAAAAGCGTATCGGCAAGCGGTGGAAACCAACCCCTCGTATCCGCCGGGGTTGTTCGCCCTGGGACAGTGGTTGGTTCTGCAGCAGCGTCCTGACGAAGCCCTGCCGTTACTGGATCGTTGTGTCGCCTCCGATGCCCTGGCCGCGCCGGCCGTCAATCCGTTCCGCGCGCGCTGTCATCGCTTGTTAGGGGCCCCGGAGCAGGCCGAGGCGGTGCTGCAGTCCGCCCTGGCCGCTGCTCCACGCGACCTGGAAAAAGCCTATCTGCGATTATGCCTGAAACCCCAATCCGGGCTCGCCGAATACGAACGTGGCATGCTGGATTTCGACGCCGGTCACTTCGCCGAGGCCGCCGAACGGTTCCGACAATCGCTGCAACTGGCTCCGCAGTTGGAGGATGCGGAGTATCAGCTGGGGCTGACGCTGAAACGGCTGGGACAGGCGGACGAAGGCGACGAGATCTTGACCCGGGTGACCGAGCGGCGGGCCCGATTCGCCGAACTGGGGGCGTACGCGTATCGGATCGCTGACGAACCGGACAACGTCGACGCCCGGTTTCGCATGGGCGTGCTGATGCTGGAAAACGGCCGCCACGCCGGAGGCTTGTTTCATTTGAAATGCGTGTTGGCGCTCGAACCGGGACACGTCGCAGCCCACCAAACACTGGCCCAGTTCTACGAGCAACATCAGAACGCGGAGCCGAATTACGCGGCCCGGGCACGCACTCACCGTGAGATCTTGGAAACGTTGCAGACGAGCCAACCATGAAACAAGCTGCCCCCAACGCCCCCACAGCAAAGCGTTTCCCGCCACGACCACGGCAAACGGATGGACCGCAGCGAAGGGATGGACCACGGCGAAGGGATAGGCTGCAGCGAAGGCAAGGGCCGCAACAAAGATCGCCGGCATCTTCGGCGATTCTTGCAGCAGTCCTGTTGGTCGGCCTGGGCGGCTGCGGTCGCTCCTCGACCGAGCTGGCCGAGCGCGAGAGCATCGAGCGACCCTCTCCGCCGGCCGAGGCCAGTTGGTTTACCGACGCAACGGCCGACAGTGCGATCGATTTCACCTATCGCAACGGTTGGGAGTCCGCGGAGTACAGCATCGCCGAGGTGTTGGGCGGCGGCGTGGGGGTGCTGGACTTTGACCACGACGGTCACTGCGATTTCTTTCTGGTCGGCGGCGGAACCATCGTCACCGATCAACCGTTACGCGGCCACCCGAACGGGCTGTTTCGTGCTCGCGGCGGCGTGTTTCAGAACGTCGCGGCCGTTGCCGGCGCGGCCGAGGCCCCGCACTACGGCCACGGTGTGGCGGTGGCCGACTACGACAGCGACGGCTTTTCCGACCTGCTGTTGACCGGCTACGGCGGTCTCGTACTGCTGCGCAATCAGGGGGACGGCACTTTTGTATCGGTCACCGCGACCGCTGGCTTGCACGACCGAGCTTGGAGCACCGCGGCGGGCTGGGGCGATGTGGACGGTGATGGCCATCTGGACCTATATGTGACGCACTACGTCGATTGGTCCTGGGACAACAACCCGGATTGTTTTGCCGGCGGTGATCAACGCGAGGTGTGTACGCCGCTGGTCTTTGAGGGCCTGGACGATGTCCTGTACCGCTCCACCGGTGACGGCCGTTTTGAAGACATCAGCGACCGCGCTGGCCTGATTCCCAAGGGCAAAGGACTGGGCGTGACGCTGTTGGACTTCAACGGCGACGATCACCTGGACATCTATGTGGCCAACGACACCGATGCGAACTATCTGTACCACAATCGCGGTGACGGGACCTTTACAGAAAACGCCGTCACCGGCGGGGCGGCCTTCGGAGCTCGGGGGATGGCCGATGGCAGTATGGGACTATCGGTGTTGGACTATAACGGCGACGGCCGGCCGGATCTGTGGGTCTCGAATTACGAAAACAATACCTTTGCCCTGTACCGCAACGATGGCGGTGGCAACTACACCCACGCCAGCGGCGTGTGCGGTTTGTCCGCCATCGGCACGACCTACGTGGGCTGGGGAACGGTGACCGACGATTTGGACAACGACGGCGATCTCGACATCGTCGTGACCAATGGGCACGTGCTGCGAATGCCGGCCGCGGGAACCAGCCGACAACGCCCCCTGGTCTTGATCGGGAAACAGCAGCGTTTCGAATTGTTGTCGATCGATCCCTCTGACTACCTGGGCCAGGCTCACGACGGTCGTGGGTTGGCGAAGTGCGATTTCGACAACGACGGTGACTGGGATCTGGCGTTCACTCATCTGAACGCCCCGTTTCGGTTGCTGCGAAATGACCTCGCGCCCCGCACGCCCTGGGTCGGAGTTCGCTTAATTGGACGGAACAGCAATCGCGACGCCATCGGCACGAGCGTGACGTTGGAGCAGCATCCCGGCGGCCAGCGTTCGACACGCTTTCGATTTGGCGGCGGCAGTTACCTCTCGTCCAGCGATCCGCGGATGCGGTGGAGCTTGCGGCCGGAAACCACCGCGGTGCAACTCCAGATCCGCTGGCCCGACGGCCGGCGCGAAACCAGGACGCTCAGCGATTTCGGCCGCTACCACACCTTGATCCAGGGACTGTCGAAGTAGTCGAAAACACATTGCTCAATAACATCGACAGCCCGTCCAGCCGCCGGCACGCGCTCCCTCGCGCGAGCACTGCACCACGCAGGCTATGGAACAACCGCTGCTCGGGCGTTAGATTCGCGACTTTGAAATAATCTGCATCCGCGGCGGGAGGCTTACTCGGATGGCTCGCAACGAACAGCTGATTCGGCAACACAAGATCCTGCAACTGCTGGAAATGGCGCGCTTTGGCCGGACGCTGGACGAAGTCCGCGATGACTTGATCGCCGACCTGGGGCTCAGTTCGCTGCATGAACGCACCGTCCGCCGCGACCTGGAAGCCCTGATGGCCGCCGGCTTTGACCTGCAAACCGAACAGGTCCAGCGCGGCAAAGTCTACAAGCTGGGACGCACCGAACGCGGCGTTCATAAGATCACCGCCACGGCCACCGAATTGATCGCTCTGTCGATCGGTCGAGACCTGTTGTATCCGTTGGTCGGTACGCAGTACTGGCAAGGCATCGAATCGTTCTGGAACAAGATCCAGGAAGAGATGCCCGAGGGCGTGTGGGAACACTACGAGCGGTTTCGCAAAAGCGTCCACGTGATGGTCGGTTCGACCAAGTCCTACCAGAAACAGGAAGGCATCCTGCGGACGATCAACCGCGCGGTGGCCGAACACCGAGTCGTCCAGATCGATTACGAACCGGTTGGCCGGCCCGCCTCGACGCGGCGGATCGAACCCTACGGACTGGCGGTTTATCAGTCCAGCCTGTATGTCGTCGCGGCCGCGGCCGAAGTGACCGATCCCCAGCAGCGGATGCGGCACTGGAAACTGGATCGGTTTCACAAAGCGACCGCCCTGGACGAATGGTTCAAGCCGGATCCGGAGGTGGACGTTTCCAAGCACCTGAAAAACAGCATTGGAATCTTTTCGGGCGATTCGCCGATTCAGGTGCGGATCCGCCTGGGACCGCGAGCGGCCGCCTGGGTTCGAGAAGACCCCTGGCACCCCGAACAACAGATGGCCGAACAGGACGAGGGCGACTTCGTCTTGACGGTGCCGGCCTCGCACCCACGCGAGGTGCTGCCCAAGGTCCTGGCCTTGGGCGCCGATGCCGAAGTGCTCGAGCCGCCAGAGGTCCGCCAAGCCGTCGTCGACGCGGTCAGCCGACTGGCAGAAACCTACAAAACGTAGCTGAACTCGCCCGTTGGAGTCTAGCCTTTAGGCGATTCCGTTTGGGCTCCTCGCGCGGCTAAAGCCTGGACTCCAGCGCCAGTAGCTGAAATCGCTAGTTGGAGTCTAGCCTTTAGGCGATTCAGGCAGCGCTCCGGGCGGCTGAAGCCTGGACTCCGGCGCCGCCCAAAGTCTGGCGACTTCGGCTACAGCCGCTGCATCCACGTCTCGCTATCGACGACGTCGCTGATGAACATCTGCTGGGCGACCAGGATCGACTCGTGCAGCTGTTCGGCGGTCACCGACCCGGCTTTGTTGGAAACGTCCAACGTACCGGTCGCGTCGCTGAGAAACTCGACTTGGTAGCCTCGGTGAAAGGCTTGCCGAGCCGTCGTGTCGCAGCATACCTGGGTCATGTAACCGGTGATGCACACCGTCTGGACGTCTTCCGCTTTTAAAAACGCGTCGAGGGAGGTGTTGGTGAACGAGCCCGGCATTTGCTTGTCGATCAGCACGTCATGGGGAAGCGAGGCCACTTCGTCGTGCAGCTGCCACATGTCGCTGCCGTACCGGAACACTGGCGAATCGGGATCGGGCTGGTGGTGCCGGATGATCGCCGTGGGCATGTTCGCCTTGCGTGCGGCAGCCATCACCTTCAGGATCGACTCCAAATGATTCACCGGATGGCGAACCGGAAAGGCGCCGTCGAAGTATTCACGCTGGACATCGATCACCAGTAATGCTCGGTTCATAGGTTAACTCTGTCGGAGGCTGGGAGATGGACGAGTGGCCTCGCCTACCATGGTGACCGTATTGATAATACGCATTTGACCGCTTCAGCCGCACCTTAAAAGGCTCAAATCCATTCGACGTAACTCCGCCCGGCGATCGGTTGAAGATGCGCTAGCCGGCTGGAGGCTTCGAGGTCGGCATAGAAATAAGTATACGCTTCCGCAGTGGGTTCGCCCTCTTCCGGAACCGCGTACACCGGCACGACCTCGCGCCCGTACAAATTGTCTGGATCGCCGGCCGCATAGCCTTCGATCGCGTCCAGCACGCGCAGCGTTTCGGGCAGGTCTTCCTCTTCGAATTCCCACAACTCGCCCCGCACCCAGCCCTCGCCCGGCAGCAGACCGGGGTAGGCGCCGAGGTCCAGCAAGCCTCCGCGGATGAAGCCGGTTTCCACGGCCACCGGCTCGCGGGGCCAGCAGCGCTGGCGACACTGTCCGCGTTTCAGCGTCCCGTAGACGAACACGTAGCAGCAGGAATGCTCGTCCTCGCCGCCGTGGCTCACTCCGTTACCACCGCTTGCATTCCTGCGGCTTCGGCGCGGGAGCCCACATCGAAGTGGCTGCGGCGGGTCATCGCCAGGACGATCGCCGCATCGCGTCCGGCGGTGATCGAGGTGATTTTGCCGACAGTCTTTTCGCCGGCCACCAGCTCCGTTCCCGGCGCCGGCAGCTCGCCTCTTCCCTGCAGCTGCCACCGCACCAGTTTCTTTTGAACCTGGCCTAGCGCGTCCAGACGGGCCACGGTTTCTTGTCCCAGGTAGCAGCCCTTGGTAAAGGAAATGGCCTGCGCGTCACGATCGGCTTCCTGCGGCAGATTGCTTTCGTCCAGGTCGACGCCGAACCAGGGAAAACCGGCTTGAATGCGGGCCGGGTGAAAGTCCTCGATGCCCCCGGATACCAGCATCGGGGCGAAACGCTTGCCCAGTTGGGCAATCGTCGCGGGAGGGCCGAGCACCAACCAGGCGGGCGAGTTGAGCCAGGGAACTTGATAGGCGACCGCGCCGGAATCCGAGCCGGCATCGGCCGCTGCGTCGCCGAGCGACCGGCTGGCCAGCTGAGGCGGGTCGGCCGGCGTCGGCGAAGCGTCGGACAGCGCCACCAGGGCATCTTCGTGCGGTAGCAACAGCCCGGTAAGGTCTTGCGAGCGGTCCTCGGGCCGCGCGTCCTCGCGGATGATGTAGCGGTCGATGTGGGCGACCAGCCGCTGGGCCTGTCCCCCGGCGCCGATAAAACGCAGGCGGTCCGCCAACTGGAACAAGCATCCGTGGCCGACCGTGCGGCCGCGAACCTCGGTGATGAACGCCTCCAGACCGGCCGACTCGGCCAGCGATTGGAGGGGTGCGGTACAAAGATTGTTGACCACCTGGACGGCGTCGTCGCCGATGATGTCGACAATGCTTAACGATTCGGAGGATGCAAACGTGTAGTACACCGGTTCTTCACAGGTTGAGGAGGTATTGCGTATTGCGAGACACTTCGTCCGGCGGATCACCTTCGTCGCCGACGACGAACCAGCCGCGGTACTGTTGATCTTCGAGGCGTCCCAGGATTTCGGGAAAGTCGGCCGTGCCCTGGCCCAGCGGAACGCCGACGCCGCGACCGGCCGCCAGGTCTTGCACTCCGTCGCGAGCGACGACCAACTGCACGCGGTCGGCCAGCGCCTGCAGGGCTTCATCGACGGAGAAGCCGTTGACGATCAGGTTGCCGGGATTGAAGGCCACGCCGGTAAAGGATTGTTCGTCGACGTCCAGCAACCGGGCCAGCCGCTCGCCCGGCTCGGTGCCGGTTTCGGCGGCCAGCAGGGCTCCGACACGGGCCCCGTAGCGGCCCAGGTCGCTGAGCACGGCTTCGAGCTGGGAGCAGGCCGGGCTGGCCGTGTCTTCGGGGACGCGGCCGATCTGGTTGACTACAACATTGCAGCCCAGGCGGTAAGCCATCCGCATGGCCGCCTTGGTCGCATCGACGCGTTCGTTCAGCCGCGGCAGGACGTCATAGCCGCGCCGCGTCTGGAATCGCACCGAACTGACCCGCAAATTCAGATCATCCAGCATTTTCCTCAGCTGGCGGCAAGCCGTATCGGTTAATTCGGATGGACGCAGGTCGTTGCGAGCGTCGATCTCTACAGCGGCGACCCCACTGCGCGCCGCGGCGTGCAATGCTTTCTTAAGCGGCAAACCAAACGCGGTCAAACGAGCTGAGATTTTTAGTTGCGGCACGGCGGAGTGTGGCTGTGTCAGGAACGAAGAATCGCGAAAAAACCTGTCTGGAAACCTGCAACCCCACGCGACGCCGAAGTGCAAGTCACCCGTATCAACGCCGCTATTCTAAGCACTTGCCTGCTGGTGGCTATGGTGCAGTCGTTGGCGATGCCGGCGCGGACCCAAGCCGCGGCCCCGCCGCCGCTGGCCGTCCCCGCGGTCAAGCTGTCCAACGGCCAGGTCGTCCAGCGATGGGACTTCGGCCGCGATGAGGATCGCAACTACGACCGCTGGCCCGATCGCTGGCAACGGCGCCGAGGTCGCGATTATCCCAGTTACGTAAAGATCGAGATCCAGTCCGAGAAAACCGGCCTGGAGGCGTTCGCCCAAAGCGCCGATGCGGCACTGCTGCGGTTATGGGTCCAGACCCGCCTGAAACTGGCGGCCACCCCACCCTGGATGCCGGCCGTACCGAGTCGCTGGAACCGGCTGGCCCGCGCCGTCGGTCAGGCCCTGCCGGGTTTGCCGCCCTCGCTGGCCGATCGCGTCAGCAGCGATTTTCTTCGCGTCAGTCTGGACGGGGGCGGCGCGATGCTGCAAAGCCCCCCCTTTCCGGTCAGCAACATGTACAGCTATGTGCTCAGCACGCGACTTCGCACCGAGGGGCTGGAGTCCAATTCGGGCTGGGCCGAACTGGTTTTCCTGGACGCCGACGGAGCGCCGCTGAAAACCGTCGCGACCCCGGCCGTGGGGACGACCACGCCCTGGACCACCGTGGACACCGGGGCGGTCGCTCCGCCCGAGAACTGTACCGAAGCGGTGCTGCGGTTGAGGGTTGAACCGACCGGCGCCGGAACCGATATCCGCGGCGATGTGGATTTCGATCAAGTGCGGTTGTTTCAATTCCCTCAGTTGCACGTGTATGGTTCTCGGACCACGGGGCTGTATGCCAGCGGCGACGCGGTAACGATTACCGCCGAGGCGATGGGCCTGCGTTTCGCCGAGGCGTCGATCCAGTTTCGACTGTGGGACGCGTTCGATCGCCCCATCGCCGAACACTTGGCCGCAGTGCTTACACATGCCGACCGGTCGCGATTGTTGGCCTACGGCGGCCAAGCGACCTGGACCCTGACGGATCTGCCGCCGGGATACTACCGCGTGACGGCGGAATTGTTGGCGGCCGATCGCAGTGCGCTGAAAACCGAAACCTCGCTGGCGATCATCGATCCACTGGATGGCCCGGGCGGGCCGTTCGGTTGGACGCTGCCCCGCGGGGCCCCGCACGGCGACCTGCGCGTACTGCCGGAATGGTTGCGCGACTGCCACGTGGGCTGGCTGAAATATCCCTGCTGGATCGACGGCCAGGATGCCGATGCCAGCGATCAATTGGCCTGGATGATGAACCGCTCCCTGGAAAGCGGGATCCAGGTGGTTGGCGTGTTGGATCAGCCCCCGGCTGGGACGGCGGCGGAGATCGACGCCCGGAGAGCGGTGCCGGCGGTCAACGTGTTTCGCGATCAAGACACCTGGCAACCGCTGCTGGAAACCCTGATGGGACGCCTGACCATGAAGGTTCGCTGGTGGCAGCTGGGCAGCGAACGCGACTTCAGTTTCCTGGATCGCGGCGGACTAAAAGAAACGGTCGAGGACATCAATCGTGGCCTGCAGGGATACGGCCAACCGCTGAACATGGTGCTCTCATGGCCCTGGCTCGAGCCCCAGCCACCGGCCTCGCAGCGAGCCTGGAAGGCCGTCGTTCGCAGCGAGCCACAAGCCTTTACCGCCGCAGAACTGGATGCCTACCTGGCCATCGAACAACAAGCGGCGCAGAGCGGTCCGGAAACCAAGACCTGGATCCTGCTGGATCCGTTGCCCAAGTCCGATTACGACACCGCAACGCGTATTCGCGACCTGGTCTTGCGGATGGCCACGGTGCGGGGACACGACGTGGAGGCCGCCTTTGTGTCCGACCCCACGGCGCCACAGCTGGGATTGTTGCGGCCCAGCGGACTGCCCGATGTGATGTTGCTGCCCTGGCGAACCACGGCCGCCACGATCGGCACGTTGCGACGCGAAGGCAGTATTACCTTGCCCGGTGGCAGCTCCAATATCGTGCTCAGCGATGGAACGCGCTGCGTCCTGATCGTTTGGAATACGAATCCCACGGTCGAAGAAATCTATTTGGGCGAAGACGTCGAGGAACTGTCGGTCTGGGGCCGGCGACAGGCCGCGGAGACGGTCCGGGATCGCCGCGGAAAACGCCAACGCATCCTGGCCGAACCGATTCCCAAGTTCATCGTCGGTGTCCACCCCTTGATGACGCGTTTTCGCATGGCTGTCGAACTGGATCGCGCTTCGATCGATAGCCTGTTGGGACGCACGCAGACCGTCGGCGTCCGCCTACAGAACCCCAGCGAACGGCCGCTCGAAGGCGACTTGGTGATGCGGGCCAACGATGCTTGGGATCTGCCCCGCCGCCCGCTGTCCTGGCAGATTCGCGGCGGCGGCGCGGTCCTGCAGGACGTGCCCGTGACGCTGCGCTCCAACGCCAAAACCGGTGTCGAAGACATCACGCTGGAGTTCCGCCTCGGGCAACCCGCGTCCCAGCCCTTCATGGTGTATCGCCAGTTGCGCGTCGGCCCAGAAGGTCTGGACGTGCAGATCACAACGCGACTGGACGAGACCGGACAACTGGTTGTCCGCCTGGAAATGGATAACTCCTCCGCGGCCCGTCAAAGCTACGACTGTCGGTTGTTCCCGCCGGGTCGTCAGTACCAGCGCCGCACCGTGACGGTCGATGCCGGCCAACGCGTCCGCCGCGAATTCGCACTCGCGGGCGGCCAGGAACTGGTCGGCAAAACGCTGCTGCTCAGGGCGGCCGAACAGGACGGACGCCGCGTGCTGAACTACACCGTCCAGGCCAGCCGCTGAGCAGGCGGGCGGGAATGCTTGTTCGCTGGCTGCCTACAACCGCTTGCTGGCTTCGGGATCGGCCAGTTGCTGCTTCAGCTGGTCGTCCGGTTCGTCATCGTCCTCTTCGGCAAAGCGGTACTCGGGATGGTCGCGACGAAAGTCTTCGTCTGTGAGTCCCGGATTCAGCTTCAACCGCGTGAAGATGTACTCCTCCTGCAGCACCGGCTTGCCACCGGGCTCGGCAGGCCAATCGTACGAGGCGAAGTACACCGGCAGCCGCAGTTGTTCGTCCAGCAGAACCCGCGCGATGTAAAACTCCGCCTCCGGCTTGCGGATCAACTGCTTGACCTCGAAGTGACGGCAGGGGCGGCCGTCCATCTGGGCCGATTGGTATTCGTTTAAGACGCACTGGGTAGGATCCAGTCGGTTGCGCATGCTGTCGACCAGGTCTTCCAGCAGAAACCGCAGGCCCGCCCGGGTGACCGGCTGGCGGCTCTGCGAGAGCGCGACGGGGCTGTCCGGCCGGATGGTCAGCGTCAGGTTCGGCAACCGCCGCCCGCCCTTTCGCGCCAGCGCTTGACCGTTGCGCTCGTTTTCTACATACAGGATCTCGCGGCCGGCCAGGTAGGCGGGTTTAAGAAAACGGATGTAGACACTTTGCGGAGTAATTAATTCTTCCTTGTGCTCACGCCGCTCGCGGACCTTCATCCACAAGAACTGATGATCGCTCAAGTCGCCGTCGATCCGCTCGCGCTTGATCAGCAAACAGGTGTAGCCTTCGATCTCGGTGTCGAAGCGTTTCAGGCCCGTTTCGGCGGCCGCCAGAAAGGGGCCCAGCTTTCGCAGCGTCGCGGCCGTCGCGTCCTGGTTTTCGGCGCCGGAGGACTCCGCGTGGTCGGCCTCGGCAGACGCTTGCTCGGCAGGCTGACCCGCGGCGCCGTGGTCCGCGTTTTCGCCGTGGTCCGCGTTTTCGCTGTCGGACTCGCCCGCCGGTACCGGTATCTCCAGCGCAGCGGTCGGACCGGACAGCGGCGCGGCGATCACCACGTCCTCCTCTTGCTCCTCCGCAGCCACTTCGTCAGCGTTCTGCACCGCCGGCCCATCCTCGGGCGGCCCATCCTCGGGCGGCTGGACCAACGGCTGCGGAGCCAGCGGTCCGGCCACCCCGTCGACCGCTCCCAGGCCCACACCGATCCCGACACTCAACAGGCCGCAAACGATTCGCCGCCAACCCACCGGCGTCCAAACGGGCGAACGCCAGCCCCTGGCAAGGTACGTCGACAAGGGCTCGGTTGGGGAAAGGGGGCGGTTGTTCATACCCGGTTATTGACCGTGCGAGAGAGAAGCGAGCGAAGACAGGATGTTTTTATCCTAGCCGACTGCCCGTCGCGGGCCAGTGTCCAGCGGGCGGCAACCGGGCGAGTCACCGCCGGCGCGGCGCGGCAACATTCGCAACCCGCATTTCGTTCACGATCCGCATTTGTGGTATGCTTTGCCGCTCGGGTACGATTGAGACGTCTCCGTCTGCCCACGCTCTCTGTCCGCCCCACCCTTGTCTGTCCTTTCCACCCGCCCCGTTCCTCCCACCGGACCCTTTTGACAGGTTTTGCCAATGCGTCCCCTTTCTGCTTCTGCTCGCCGCTTTCTCCTCTTGTGGTGCGGTTTGTTCTGGTTCCCGGCTGCGGTGTCCGCGGATCATCGTGTGGCTTTGCACGGCAACGGACGGTTGGTCATCCTGGACACCGGAGGAGCCATCGAGTGGCAGCGGCCCTGGGGGCCGATTCATGACCTGCATGTGCTGGACAACGGCAACCTGATGGTCCAGCAGGGCAAGGCGGCGGTCGTGGAGATCGACCGCGAGAGCAAACAGGTTGTTTGGAAATACGACGCCGCCGGTGCCGAAGGCGAACAAAGCGGGCCGGTGGAGATCCACGGTTTCCAGCCCCTGGACGATGGCACGGTGATGATCGCCGAGAGCGGGCGGCGGCGGATCATCGAAGTCGATCGGCAGGGTCGAATCGTCCACACCGTGCCGTTGGTCGTGGAAAACCCGCACCCGCATACCGATACGCGACTGGCCCGAAAACTGGCCAGCGGCCACTACCTGGTCTGCCACGAAGCCGACGGCACGGTGCGCGAATACGACGCGGCGGGACACATCGTTTGGCAGTACCGCGTTCCGCTGTTCGACCGCGAACCCGCCCCGGGACACGGTCCGGACGCGTTTGGCAACAAAGTCTTCTCGGCCCTGCGACTGGCGGGCGGTAACACGCTGATCGGAACGGGCAACGGGCACAGTGTCCTAGAAGTCGATCCGGAAGGTCAGATCGTGTGGCAGATCCGCCAGCACGACCTGCCCGGGATCACCCTGGCGTGGGTCACCACGGTGCAGGTGCTGGCCAACGGAAACCGCGTTATCGGCAACTGCCACGCCGGGCCGGGCCAGCCGCTGTTGATCGAGGTAGAACCGGAGACCAAACGCGTCGTCTGGACGCTGGATCGATTCGACACCTTCGGCAACAACGTCTCGAATTGCTTGATCCTGGAAGACGACGCCGAGACCGACCCGCCGAAATCGGCCGATGCAGCGCAGTCGGCTGAAGGGGCCGGGCCGCTGGCCGGAGCCTTTACGCCGCCTCCGAAGTATCGCGATCGTTATGGTGACTACCGCTCGCCGCTGCGATTCGCCGATGGCAGTCGCGTTCGAACCGCCGAAGACTGGCAGCGGCGACGAGCCGAAATCCTGAAGCTGTGGCAAGAAAAACTGGGCGCGTGGCCGCCCCTGATGGAGGACCAGCAGCTGGAAATCCTGGAGACGACCAGGGAGGAGGGCTTGAGCGTGCATCGCGTGGGTTTGCAGTGGACGCCCGAGAACCGCACCGAAGGGTATCTGTTGGTGCCCGAGGGCCCGGGACCGCACCCGGCCGTCATCACCGTGTACTACGAACCGGAAACCGCGATCGGCCAGGGCAAACCCTACCGCGACTTCGCCCTCCAGCTGGCTCGGCGCGGGTTCGTGACACTGTCGCTGGGGACCAGCGAGGCCACCGCTTCGAAAACCTACGCGCTGTTCCATCCGCACATTGACCGGGCCACGGTCCAGCCGCTGTCGATGCTGGGCTATGCCGCGGCCAACGCCTGGCACGCGTTGGCCAACCGCCCCGAGGTGGACTCGCAGCGGATCGGGATCGTCGGGCATTCCTTTGGCGGCAAGTGGGCGATGTTCGCGTCCTGCCTGTTCGACAAATTCGCCTGCGCCGCCTGGTCGGACCCGGGCATCGTGTTCGACGAATCGCGACCGAGCGTGAATTACTGGGAGCCGTACTACCTGGGCTACCACCCGCGGCCCTGGCGAAAACGCGGCATGATCACCAAAGAGAACCCAGCCCGCGGACTGTATCCGCAGTTGGTTGCCGAGGGCCGCGACCTGCACGAGCTGCATGCGCTCATGGCGCCGCGGCCGTTTTTGGTTTCCGGCGGATCGGAGGACCCGCCCGAGCGCTGGCTCGCCCTGAACCACACGATTGCCGTCAATCGGCTGCTGGGATACGAGGACCGGGTCGCGATGACCAATCGTCCCGAGCACTCCCCCAACGCCCAGTCCAACGCCGCCATCTACGCGTTCTTCGAGCGTTTCCTAATTGAGCCGGTTGGGCGATAGCCCCGGTTCCCACTCTGAGCCCGGTTCCCACTCTGAGCCGTCTGGGCGATAGCCCCGGTTTGCTCAGCGGGGCGTATTTCGCGGGTAGGGCGGCGTTTCGCTGGGCGGGGGAGCCTGGCCGGTGGCTTCTTGCCAGCGACGCCGTTCGACGGCCGAGGCGTAGTAGCGCAGCCAGGTGTGGTCGTCATCGTCGTCCAAGCAACGCCAGTACAGATAGTTGTGCGGCAGGTCGACTTTCTTTTCGCAACAGGGCAGGATGTCGCGAACGATGATGGTGTACAGTTGCCGGTCCGAAAGGTGTTCGGTGCACTCGAGCATCACGTGGGCTTGACGCAGTTGCGTGATCGTCCGCTCGAGCAGTTCGTGGATCTGTTGGTCGGACAACGATTCGGGGTGCGGCAGTTGCAAAGGCGGATCAAACCATTTGGCGATCGGCATTGCCGGCGCTCGCTCCCAAGCCAACATCGAAGCCAGATACTCGTTTTCGGCATTCAGCGGCATGCGGACCGTGCCGTCGACCGATTCGTCAACGTAGGGCTCCAGCTCGTCCCGCAAGCGTGCGTTGTCCAGCAACAAATCGACTTCGTCAGTTACAGGGTGCGTATCGCTCATATCGAACGCGTCTCATCATGTTTGTTGTTCCACAACTGGCCGATCCCATCCATCACGGGCAACACACCCGCGGCGAGCAGCCACGGTTTCGATGGTATCCGTCAAACCGCGCGACTCAACAGTTTATGTAGTCGAAATACCGCTTTGCCGCGTTTTTTGCCGGGGCGATCCTGTCCTGATCGATACCAGCGATACGGCTTAACGAACCGCGCGGGCACGATGCATCCGGCCACCGCAATCGCTACAAACCCGTTGGCCGCTACAGCCTTCGCAATGCCTGCAAGTTTTGCTGCCAGTAGCCCCGTCAGACGGGAAACCGGCCGTTGCCGCCATCTAGACTTCAGTCAGCAGGTCCCCATGCCGAAGGACTTTTTCCGACTTGCCGACTTGCCGACTTGCCGACTTGCCGAGGAGTCTGTGGAGAGTCGTCTTGGACCGCTTGGTTTACCTTCGCCGTTTGCCCCGGCCGGATCGATGTCGTTGCTGCAGCCCTGTCTTCGCTGGTCCTACCGAGCCATCCGCCGCGCTGCGGTGCTGGATGTAAAACGCCTGCTGGTTGCCGAAACCGCTGGTTTGGCTCCGCAAAACCCACCCCCGGGGTACCAGCTGAAACCGCTGGGCCCCGACCAGCGGTCGGCGCTGGGCCTGCCCCGTGGCATTGTGGCCGCGGATTCAGCCCAGCACTGTCTGGCCGCCTTCTATCGGGACCGGGTGGCGTCCTACGTCTTTTTGGCTCGCGGCCATGTTCCCGCGGCTTTCCATTTCAGCCGTGCACCGCATCTGGGGACCGATCTAAAGTTGCCCGCCGGCGGCGTCTTCGTTCATACCGCATTCACGGTCCCGGAGCACCGCGGCCGACGGCTGCCAGCGGCCCTGCTCAGCGCCGCCCTCGGCCTGGCCCGGAAGCTCGACCCGGACGCTTCCTGCGATTCGGACGGCTCGGGCTCTTCAGACGGCTCGGGCCTTTTGGACGCTTCGGGGGTCCTTGCGTTTGACGGTCCGGTCACCCACGCCTTTACGTCCATGGACTGGACCAACGAGCCCTCGCGGCGGGCCTTCACCCATCTCGGATTCCGGCCTTTGGGGTTGATCTACCGGCTGGGCTGGTCGTGCGTTCAAGCCACGCTTTATCCGCGGGCCGCCGGACGGATGGGAATTCGCGTCTCCGAGAGAAATCAGGGGATTCGAGTCGCCTTGGGCTAAAACCGACGCCGCACTTTAACCGAACCTTCGTTTTTGCTAGCACTCCCCTAAGTAGTTATACTCAGACGCTTTACGATTACGGTTTTTGCGTCCGCGACGGTTTGGGCGGAAACGTTCTACAGCTTTTCCACCGATCGTCAAAGTGCTGGTGCAGGCGCCGCCGGGTCGCTGCCGACGATGAAAAGCAGGGGCTTTCCTAGTCCCGCGTCGGTCGTCGCAGACCCGCCTGCGAAACTCTTGAACTCCAGTTTGACTCCTTTGCTAGCTGACCTACAATTCCCGCCTGTCGTCACTCAACGAAGGAAACGCACGGGGGCCTTGTCGCCGCTGAGAGCAGTTCGATGTCGAGCGCTGTTGCGCCGGCGTCTCGGCTGCCTCCGTCTGTTGGGTTGGGTTTCATTTTCGCTACTGGCCATCGTCCATCAGGGAGGGTTGCGCTACCGGTATGCACCAGCTGAAACAAGCAGGTGGCATGGATGTCGCTGAACAAATCAAGGAGGCGTTGCGCGGGCAAATGGGCCCCGGTCGTTATGCGCTATGGTTTGGCGAAGGCGTCGTGCTGCATGTGGATTCCGCTGGAGTCACCGTGTCGACCGACAACGCCTTCGCGGCCGATCGTTTGCGAGCCCGGCACCTGTCCGACGTCCGCCACGCGGCTCGTCAAGTCTTGGGTCCCGATGCCGAGGTGCGGATCATCGCCACGGCCGGCGACGAAGCGTCCGCCGACGACCAAGTACAAGAACCTGCAAGCGCCGCGGCCGGTGACCGGGCGCGAAGCGCGGACCCGCCGTCTGCCGCGGCGCAATCTGTCGGCTCGCCCGCTGCGGCTGGCGGAGCTGGTCCCGGCACCGCAGCGACGGCCGAGCCGCCAAACCGTCCGGCACCGCGTCCGGCTGGCACACGGCCGACGCGCCGTCGTTCCCGAGGCCCGCAAAGCGTTTCGGTCAAGATGAACGGCAACCGCGTGCAGATGAATGCCGGCGGGGACGGTGCGACCGGGGGCGGGGCGACGACGGATTCGACCCAGCCGCCGCAGACGCGTTGGTCGATGTCGCTGAAGCATTTTGTGGTCGGCGCCTGTAACGAACTGGCCCACACGGCGACGCGGATGGTGGTCGAACAACCGGGCTCGGCTTCGCCGGTCTTCCTGTGGGGACCCTCGGGCACGGGCAAAACGCATCTGTTGACCGCCGTGCGTGAGGTGCTGCGTCGCAAGCATCGTCTGCCGCGGGTGATTCAATTGACGGCGGAAGATTTCACGAACGATTTTACCACCGCCCTTCGCGGCAGCGGCTTGCCGACGTTTCGCCGGCGGTACCGCGATGTCGACGCGTTGATCATCGACGACGTGCAGTTCTTCGGCGGTAACAAACGCGCGACGTTGCGCGAGTTGCAGCACACGGTCGACGCGTTGCTGCGAAGCCGCAAGCAGTTGATGTTTGCCGCGGACCGGCCACCGGGCGAGATCGACGGGCTGCCCACCGAACTGGCCGGCCGGCTCAGCGGCGGGATGCTGTGCAGCGTGCGGCCCTTGGACGAGGACTGCCGGCGATCGGTGTTGCAGCAGTTTGCGGCAATGGTAGGATTGGAATTGCCCGAATCGCTGCTGACGCCGCTGGCCGGGTCGGCCACCGGCGACGGCCGCGTCTTGTCGGGATTGATCAATCAAATTCGCGCTCTTGCCCAGTTGCGCGGCCAGATGCCGACGTGGCAACAGGTCTTGGATTCGGCCGCCGGCGACATCCTGCGATCGGCCGCGCCGGTGATCGGCATGAACGATATTCAGAAAGCGGTCTGTGATGCGTTTGGTTTGCCGACCGGCACGTTGCAGTCGCGGGGCCAAACACGCAGTGTCAGCCAACCGCGAATGTTGGCGATGTATCTGGCGCGGCAATACACGCGTGCCGCGTACAGCGAGATCGGGGGGTACTTCGGCAATCGCAGCCATAGTACGGTGATCGCGGCCACCAAACGCGTAGAATGCTGGTTACAGTCCGAGACGGCCGGTGATGGCAAGGCCCCCGATGCCCAGCGGATGCGGCAGGCGGCGGCGACGATCGAAAACATGTTGCGTACGGGATAGACGTTTTTCCAACGGAGTGGTGGTAATGATTGCAGGTGGAGACGACCGCGACCGGTCGCGCCGAGACAGAAAGAAAAAAGAACCCTCCGCGAGCGAGATCTTGCAGCGTGAGGTGCCTTTTGATCGCGAAGCGGAAATGGGGGTGCTGGGCAGTATCCTGTTGCTGCCGGAGGTCTGTGACGACCTGGCGTCGATCCTGCGTCCGGACGATTTCTACGACGATGCCAATCGCAAGCTCTTTGCGCACCTGCGCGAGATGCACGACGAAGGCGAAAAGATCGACGTGACCCTGCTGGTTTCGCGCTTGCGCAAAGCCGAGGAGTACGAAGCGGTGGGCGGGGCCGCCTACCTGGGACGGCTGGCCGCCGCGGTGCCCAACGCCGCTCACGCGGTGTACTACGCCAAGATCGTGGCCGAGAAAGCGACGTATCGAAAACTGATCGGTGCCGGCACCGAGATCCTCCGCGACGCTTACGAGCAAAAGCACGAGGCTCGCGACCTGGTCGCCCAGGCCGAGCAGCGGGTGTTTTCGATCATGGACGGCCGCTCCACACAGTCGGTCAACAACATCAGCGACATCCTGCATCAAGCGATGGACCGCATCGATGCCCGTATGTGCAACGAACACTCCGAGGGCACGGTCGAAACCGGCTACATCGACTTCGATGCCATGACCGGCGGCTTCCACGAGGGCGAATTGATCATCCTGGCGGCTCGGCCCAGTATGGGCAAAACCGCCTTCGCGATGAACATCGCCGAGAACATCTCGCTGGCCAGTGGCGTGCCGGCGTTGTTCATCAGTTTGGAAATGTCGGCGATCGAGTTGGCCGACCGGATGCTCTGTTCGCTGGCCCGCGTCAACGGTCACAAGCTGCGGGCCGGGGACATCACCACCGAAGAACGCGCACGCTTGATGCAGAAGGCCAATGAAGTCAGCCAGTCGCCGTTCTACGTCGACGATTCGCCCAGCCGGACGGTCAGCGAGATCGCGGCCGGTGCCCGCCGGATCGTGCGCCGCGACGGTTCGCTGGGATTGATCGTGATCGACTACCTCCAGCTGATCGAACCGGACAACTCTCGAGACCCGCGGCAGGAACAGGTCGCCAAGATCGCTCGGCGCTTAAAAGGAATGGCTCGTGAAATCAAAGTCCCCGTGCTGTGCCTCAGCCAGTTGAACCGGCAGGCCGAAGACAGCAAGGACCACCGCCCGCGACTGAGCCACCTGCGAGAATCCGGGGCCATCGAGCAGGACGCGGACGTCGTGATGTTCGTGCACCGCGAAGAGTACTACCACCGCGGCGAAGAACGCGAGCAGTACGCCGGACAAGCCGAGATCATCATCGCCAAACAGCGTAACGGTCCGGTCGGCGAGGTCGAGTTGACCTGGGAGAAGCAGTACACGCGGTTCCAGAACAAAGCGCCGGATCGCCACGACGAATTCGACGAGTACGCCGAGTACCAGGCCCCCAGCGGGTTCTAAGCACGTCGCAACATTTCATTCGGTTTTACTCTCCCACTGGGAGAGTCGGGCTCTTAGGCCCGGAGAGGGTTTTCGTAGGGCCCTCCCCGGGCCCTCAGATTAAATGGTGACGCAGCCCTAACGTCTTGGGGCTACTTCAGCGCGGCCAGGGCGGCGTCGTAGTTCGGTTCGTTGGCGATCTCCTCGACCAACTCACTGTGGATGACTTTGCCGTTCTCATCCAGGACGACCACGGCGCGGGCCAACAGGCCGGCCAGCGGGCCGTCTTCGATCTGCACGCCGTAGGCGCGGCCGAAGTCACCGCTGCGGAAATCCGAAGCCGGCACCACATCCTCCAGTCCTTCGGCCCCGCAGAATCGCTTCTGGGCAAAGGGCAGGTCGCGCGAGACGCACAGCACGACCGTATTGTCCAGCTGGCTGGCTTCTTTGTTGAAGCGTTGCACGCTGGTGGCGCAGGTGGGCGTGTCGATGCTGGGGAAGATGTTCAGAACGACGCGTTTGCCGCTGTAGTCCGCACCGGTGGTCTCGGACAGGTCGGTCTTGGTCAACTTGATCGGCGGTGCATCGCTGCCGCCGGAGGGCAGTTCGCCACAGGTTTGGCAGGGATTACCTTTGAGTTTGACTTCGGCCATGCTGAAATTTCCTTAGAGGTTCGAGAGAGAACGAATCTGAAGCACACAGGCAGTTTATTCCCCACCACGTGCGGGCTGTCAACGGGCAGCGATCTGGCGGACCGCCACTCGCTCTTGTAATCCCCGGTGATCGTTTAGACTGTGGCGGCCCGTCCCGCTTCGGTGGTATCCAAATGCAAGTCCGTGTCCGCTGAGATCATTCGCTTTCCGGGATCTGTATGAATTTCGCGTTGCTGAGCCGTTTGCTGGGCGCGGTCTGCCTGTTGATCGGTGGATCGATGATCTTCAGTTTGCCCTGGGCGTTTCCCGGTTTGGCGAATCGCCAGTACGCACCGGCCGCCGAATCGATCGAGTGGCGTGCGCTGGGTGCGTTTACGGTCAGTATGTTGATCTGTGGCGTGCTGGGCGCGAGCCTCCGCCGGCTGGGACGTCCCTCGCGCGGCCAGACGCTGTATCGCAAGGAAGCGATGGCCATCGTCGGACTCAGCTGGGTGATGGCCACGGTGCTCGGGGCCCTGCCGATCTACCTGAGCGACACCTACGTCGCTCCGGAACGACCGATCACGTTTGTCGAATGCATGTTCGAAGCCCAGTCGGGGTTCAGTACGACCGGGGCGACGACGCTGACGGAGCTGGAAGACCCACGCCTGGTCTCGCACTGCGTCTTGTTCTGGCGTTCCTGGACGCACTTTCTGGGCGGGCTGGGCATCGTGGTCCTGTTCGTCGCGATCCTGGGGCAGGGGTCGGCTGGCAAGGCGATGATGCGGGCGGAGATGCCCGGTCCCAGCAAGGAGGGCAGCATGCCGCGGATGCAGCACACGGCGCTGGTCTTCGCGGCGATCTACATCGGCCTGAATGCCGTGCTGGCGATGATCTATATGCTCGAAGGCATGACGGTCTTCGACAGTCTGTGCCACGCCTTCGGGACGATGGCCACCGGCGGCTTCAGCACCTACAACGCCAGCCTGGGACGGTTCGACAGCGAATGGATCGAGTACACCACGATCCTGTTCATGATCCTCGCGGGAACGAATTTTACGCTGCTGTATTTCTGCTCGATCGGCCGGCCGCGACGCCTCTGGCGGGACCTGGAATTTCAGACCTTTCTCGGCATCATCCTGATCGTCACGATCGGGGTCGTGTTCTTTGGGATGAGCAATCAGGACGACCGCTTTGATTCAGCGGGTTCGGCCCTGCGTTACGGCTTGTTCCAGGTCGTGTCGATTGTCACCACGACCGGGTACGGCACGGCGGACTTCGATTCCTGGAATAACTTTGGCCGCGGGGCGCTGCTGATGCTGATGTTCGTCGGCGGGTGCGCGGGCAGCACCGGAGGCGGCATGAAAGTGATCCGGCACATTCTGTTTGTTAAAATATTAAAACTGGAGGTCGAACGGGCGCATCGACCGCGAGTCGTCCGCCAGTTGCGTGTCGGCGGGCAAGTGGTGGACGATCCGGATCTGTCCCGCGGGATCATGCTGTACTTCTGTCTGTTCTTGGCGTTGTTCATCTGGTCGTGGATGTTGTTGGTAACCCTGGAACCGGATGAGACCTGGGGTGTGCGGCGCACCAGCGAGGGAGCGGCGGCGATCACGACCCCTACGGACCGTCCGGACGACGCCGAGCCACCGATCCTGGAAACGCCCCAGCAACGGCTGAAAAGCACCCTGGATGAGAAGCTGTTGGATTCGGCCAGCGCGGTCGCCGCGACGCTGAACAATATCGGCCCCGGCCTGGGCGTCGTCGGAGCGACCAAGAACTATGCCGGCTTCAGCCAGGGCGCCAAACTGCTGTTCGTGTGGTTGATGATGCTGGGGAGAGTGGAGTTATTCAGCGTGTTGGTCTTGCTTTCTCCGAATTTTTGGCGGCGTCACTAACGATGATCCAATTGACCGTTTTCTGCTCGGGCATGTCGGTCGCATCGTACGCCTTGGCCGAAGTCGAGGTGGGACGCCAACAGGATGGCGAACCGCCACCGTTCGAACGCCACGACGCGGGGCCGGTGCCGCGGGTGATCGTCGCCGCCAACGCCAATCGCTACTTTCCCCGCCGACTGCTGCGGGTCGCCGTCGTCGACAACGATCTGCTGATCCGCAACCTGCACGAACACGTCGATTTTCAGATCGATGGTTTCGGTACGGTCGGTCCGGGCCAGCAACACGCGTTCTCGCGCCCGGTTCGGATCCAGGTTTCACCGGCGATCGCCATCGAGGTCTACAACGACGCCTGGAGTGCGCGGACCCATCGGGCGCCGGCGACCGAGACGCCGGGCGAACCGCTGACCGCCTCGGCGCCGATGATGTCCTTTACGCGGATGGTTGCGGACCGCGATATCGGTACCCGCAGCGAAGCCGTCGTCCAGCTGCTGAGGATGATCCTGCAGATTCGCGAACACCCGGCCGGATCGACCGCATTCTTTCAGGCCGCCACGCACGCCGCCGCCAAAGCCTTGGAACTGGACCGCGCGATGATCCTAATGCGCAGCGCCGATGGCTGGGACTGCGTCGCCGAGTACCCACCGCGCGAAACCAACCAGGCCGCCGTGTCCACGCGGCCGTTCAGTCAGACCCTGCTGACCTCGATGCTGCATAACGGCAAAACCGAATTCTTCGAACCGCTCGGCGACACAGCCGGCGATCTGGCGCTCGAGTCCCTGGTCAACCTCGATCGCGGCGTCGCGACCCCGCTGCACGGCGAACATTCGCAGGTCATCGGCGCGCTGTGCGGCGACCGCATCCAGCAAACCCTGGGCAGCCCTCCGATCTCGGCGCTCGAAGCCACGTTGTTGGAAGTGATCGCCGAAACGGTCTCCGCCGGCTTGGCCCGCCGCCGCGAGGAGGAGAACCGCACGCGCTTGGAACAATTCTTTACCTCCCGCGTCGCCGACCAGTTGCAAGCGAATCCCCGTCTGCTCGATGGACACGATGCGGATGTGACGGTGTTGTTCTGTGACATCCGCGGCTTCAGCACCATCACCCAACGACTGGGCGCCACCAAAACGATTCGCTGGATCAATGACATCCTGACGGAGTTAAGCGAATGTGTGCTGCGGCACGATGGGGTGTTGGTCGATTACGTCGGTGACGAACTATTGGCGATGTGGGGCGCGCCGGGCGCTCAGAGCGATCATGCCGCCCGAGCCGTGGCCGCGGCGACCGACATGTTGGCCCTGCGGCAACCGCTGTGCGATCGCTGGCACGACGTGCTGGTCGAAGATTTCGGCTTCGGCGTCGGACTCAGTACCGGACAGGCCCGCGTGGGCAATACCGGCTCGCAGCTGAAATTCAAATACGGGCCCCTGGGCAATACGGTCAACGTGGGCAGCCGTTTTCAGGGAGCCACCAAGTTCTTTCGGGTTCCCGCTCTGGCGACCGAATCGACCATCCAGACGCTGGACAGCGAACGGTTTCGGCGGCTGGGCGAGGTCCAGGTCGTCGGCATCGATCAACCGCTGGCGGCCTATGAGATCAGCGACGGCACGGTTGCCGATTTTTTCGATTTGAAAGATCAGTACGAACAGGCCCTGGCGGCATTCGAGCAACGTCGTTTCTTCGAAGCGGCACGACGCCTGTCGACGCTGCTGGAACGCTACCCCGACGACGGCCCGACCGTCTTGCTGCTCAGCCGGGTGGTCGATCAATTGGCCCGGCCCGACGAGAGGTTTTGTCCGGTGTGGAAACTGCGCACCAAGTAGGCGGGACGGGTCAGCCGTTTTGGCGTCAGCCACGGTTGCTCATCAATCAGCCGTTTTGGCGCTAGCCACGGTTGCTCGGTAATCAGCCGTTTTGGCGCTAGCCACGGTTGCTCGGTAATTA
>NZ_WIAD01000046.1 GCF_009618275.1 Roseimaritima sediminicola | reverse complement strand
ACTTTACTCCAGTTCGCTGCGGTGGACGGTGATCGCGTGGGGGCGATTGCCGTTGATGTCGACCACTTCGTAGGTCACCTGCGGATCCTCAGCCGTGGTATCGAACGTCACCAGCCCGAAAGACTGTGGCTTGTTGAAACTGAACAGAGCCCCCTGCTTTTCCATCGTGGGATGAACGTGTTGATTGGTCAGCCGTGACGAGTTGAATTCGTACAGGTCGTAGCCATCGGGACGAGACAGTTTCCAGGCGTCGGAGCGATGCCGGTCGGCGCTCATCAGCACCACGCCCTCGATTTCGTTGTCGGCGATGAAGCTGAGGATCTCCTCGTGCTCCTTCTTGTATCCGTTCCAGGTGTCTCGGCTGTCACCCTTGGTCCGAAAGTCCCAGGGCACCGACGAACAGATGACTTTGAACGTTCCCTTGGCGTCGAGCAACTGTTGCTTTAACCACTGTTTTTGTACCGGTCCCAACATCGACCGAGGTTGTTTGCGGGGATCGGTTCGGTAGTAGCGACAGTCGAGCATCAGGAAATCGACGTCGGCGATCTGGAAGGCGTACCAACAACCGGGTTGTTCGTCGCCGCCGCCGTAGCCGGGATTGGCCCAGTTCTGGCGAAAGACGGGAAACACGATGTCCTTTTTCCAGAAGGGGACGTCGATGGCCGGGCCACCCCAGCTGTCGTTGGTGCTGAAGTCGTGATCGTCCCAGATCGTGAACACCGCGGTCTGTGCGGTCAGGTCACGCCACTGCGGCCGCGACTGCCGCCGCTGGTAAGTGTACTGCTGCATCACTCGCGACTCGGGGTCGTCGATGTAAACGTTGTCGCCCAGCAACAGCAGGGCCTGCGGGTCGCAGCCTGCGATCGTGGTCCACATCCGTTCGTTCTCCGGCACATACCCCGCGCCGCCGCCAAATGCCAACACGAACTTGGCCGAATGGCCCTGCTGGGGCATCGTGCGGAATCGATAGGTTTCCTGCTGGAACGGTGATTTTCCGTCGATTGCAACGGCATACCGATAGGCCGTGTCGGGCTGCAGCCCCGTCACCCGAGCGACCGCCGTGTAGTCATCTGAGGCGTGGCTGCGCACCGGCTGGCTGCGAGCGACTTCACGATCCGAGTCCGCCTCGCGCACGATGACTTCGATGGCGGATTCATCGGAGGTGCGGAACCAAAACGACGCGGCGCCGTCGGTCACATTGCCCAGCAACGGTCCGTGCACGGGGCGGTTCTGATACGCGGCGTGCAAGCGCCGAAGCAGCCGTGTTGACTGCAGCGGTTCGGTCAGCGACCGAGGGCCGGCCAGTATGCGGCCGGCGGGCAAGCCCGCCTGGATCGCTTGTGTCAGATGCTGCTCGGCCTCGGCAATCTCGCCTCGCGCGGCCCGGACCATCCCCAGCATGTACATCGTTTCGACATCGTCGCTGTGGTCGGCCAAGTACTGCTGGAGGAACTCCTGCGGCTTGTCCAGCTCGCCTCGCAACAGGTACCGCAGGGCCGTCTGATGAACGCGTTTGTATTGGTCGTCTTGCCGGAAGGACATGTCCGGCCGCGGTTTGCTGGCCCCGCCCAGGTCGTATTCGGGCGGTTTTTGGGCCACCGCCGGCGAGACCAAGACGATCGTACAAAGCAACAACACAACGGTGCGCATCACAGCTCCACGAAGATTGAAAACAAAGATTTGATCGAGCCGCCACGGGCCGCCACGAGCCGCCACGGCTCAGTCCAGCTCTTCCAGATCGGCTCGACTGTTCTCATACGTTTTGTCAAACGCCAGAGCGGCCGCATCGGGAGCCTGTCCCCAATTCTGACAAGCTTGAGTATACAGGGCGGGCCACCAGTTATGGTGCTCGGTCAGCCCCTGGTCGCGATAACTCTGCCAGTGGCTGAGCACCTTCGACCAACACTCGTCGCCGTACTGCATGGCTTCGTTCAGCGACTTGAACCGCGGCACGTACCAGCGGCGGCCGATCTGCGCGTGCAGCACTTCGTCGGCCCAGTCAAAATCCTGAAACAACGCCGCCAGCGGATCGCCGCTCTCGTACGCCACCTCGTACTCGTAACGTTTGCCCGTCCGCGGCATCAGCCCCTGTTCGATAAAGAACAACACACCGTGTCGCTGCCAAACGTCCAACTGCGAATTCAGGTTCAGCGACCAAGTGAAATTGATCGGAATCTGCGTCCAGTCGATTCCTTGCGAGACAAACCCCACTTCGCCCATCATCGCATGCCGGGCCTCGTCCCACAGTTGGCGAGACATCTCCATGTGGAATGCCCAGGGTTGTTCGGACCGCATCTCGACCAAGATGCTGGCCATCATCTCAGGAACGTCCAGTTCCCGGATCCGCTTGTAGTACATCATCAATGTTTTGTCGCGGGGCCGAAAACCGGGGTCGTACAGGAAGGCTTCTGGATTGACACCCGCGTTGTAGGGATCGCGAAAACGTTCGTCGCGCTGCGGGACCGGGTCGTAACGATAGGGTTCGCTGCCGGGCCAGGGATCAGGAACCGGTTGATCGGATGGTTCGCGGCCGTCGATTTGGCCGGCGGCGGCCAGGGCATCCATCAGGTGCTGCAGCCATGCATCGCGGGCGTCCGCGTCCTTGGAATCCCCGGCGTTGTTCGCCCCTTCTGCATCGTCCAAACAGTCCGCCGCCCGTTGGCCGCAGCGAATGATCTCCTCCAGCTCGAACGCAATTAATTTCGCCGTACGTACCGTGGGAGCGTCGGCCAGCGGATGAGCTTGGTCGCGCAGGTCCTGCCAGGCGCGGTGGACTCGGGGCAATAGGTGGTGGTACAGCGCAGCGACCAGGTCGGCCGTTTGCGGCGCGGACTGCCAATCGTCGAAGGCTCGCTCGAGGCCCGCGTGCGGAACCCGGTCCAGCCCCAGCGGCGGCTCGCGCATTTCGGAAACGCGCTTTCGCGTCGCCTCGACGTGCTCGGCAAACAGGTAGCCGTGGTGGGCGAACAGCGTCTTGAGTTCGTAGATCGGTTCGGCAGTGATTCGCGCAGTCAGCGCTTCGTGCAGCCGGCGCATCACATAGTGCAGTCGTTTGAGCCGGTCGACGCTTTCGTCCAGCGACCACTCCGCCTGGACCGCTCGCTGCATCGAGCACACGCCGGCCAGCGGAGGAAGGTTTCGATACGTGGGGTAGGAAACATCGCGTGACATCGTGGGGGCCGGGTCCATAGCAAAAGGGGGCGGAAACGGAACGCTTACCAATCTAACGCCTCGCCCGCGTCCACGCCGCGAAGGTTGATCGGTTTTCATGCAAGCCGATCCGAAACCGCTCCCATCGCATGCCCTGATGGGTTCAAAGCTCACGCCTACCCGCTTGCGGGCTGGTTCGTGGTTTCGGAACAGAACTTGCTCGACTGTTCAGCTGGTTCGCGGCGACACGGGCAATCGCCTTTCGCCGCGGCCAGGTGACGGAACACGAGAGAGGGGCAGGGAAGCCTTTCTTCTGGGCTAACCAACCACCTTTTGTCTCCAGACAACCCAACTTCCATTTCCCCGTTAGAGGAGAACTCAATGAAACGCCGCTTTATCATCCCTGCCGCCCTGGCAACCGCGATGCTGCCCTACAGCTTCGCCACCGCGCAAGACGGAAACGTCAACGCCAACACCGGGGTGGGGAACAGCCAGAATGTGGAACGGGCCGCCAAAGCCAATACGTCGGCCGACGCCAGCGCCGGCAACGCCGGGGCAAACCTGAACGCCAACGCCGCCGGCAGCCAGAACAGTAGCGGATCGAGCGTCAATGCGAATGCGCAGGGTAACCTGAACACACAGGGTGCCGTGAATACGCAGGGCAACGTCTATGGTGCTCCCGGTACTCCGGTGCAAGGGGCGTACTCACCCAGTGATTCCTGGCAGGGCAGGGCGTACCAGGGTGGCCAAGTTTATCACGGTCAAGGCTACCAGGGCCAAGTGTACCCAGGCCAGCCCTACCAGGGACATCACGGCTACGCCTATGGCCAGTCGGGAGCGGTGTACGGGCAACCGACCTATCACAGCGGTTACTCCGGTGGATACCCCTCGCACATGGCCAGCCAGCAAACGCATGTGCTGCGTTACGACGCCTCGGGACGTGAGTTCATCTGCGTGGGCGGCCAACGCGTGTACTTCGACAACCCAGCCCCAGCGGGCAACCTGCAGCCGATGAACGCTCAGGACAGCGACTACAGCGCTGGCTACAACCAGTACGACACCATGGAAGCGCCCGGACAGGACGCTCCGCCCGCCCCGAACCAAGAGGCTACGAACCCCAATGCGGCTGACCAGAACGACGGTCCGAACCCACAGGATCAGCAGCGTGGGAACGCGGATACCGATGTCGAAGGCGCGGTCCAAGTTGACCGTCCCGATGCCGAAGCCGCAGCGGATGTGAACGGAGACGTCGAGGCACCGCCCGCGCCGACCGCGGATGCCGCGGCAGACACCGAAGCCGCCGCCGAAGCTCAGGCCGATCAAGCCGCGGATGCCGCGGCCGAAGCCGCTGCGGATGTCGATGCCGCCGATGGCGAAGCGGCCGGCGGCGTGGACGTCAATGTTGGCGAAGCCGGTGCCGAAGCCGAAGCCGACGTCGACGTGGATACGCCGGAACTGTAATCCCGCTTACACCACTTTGCTAACGATAAATAGGTGTCCTGGTCCGTGTGCTGAACCGCTGGCTGCGTCAATGAAGGGATGGTGTGGCCGGCGACGCTGGTCCCACTCGGACTTCGAATTTAGCCACGGATCAGGACCCTTTTTTGCATTCTTGATTTCAAAGTAGCTCGGCTGTCCCAGCCGAGAGCCAAGTCGGTTCTCGGCTGGGACAGCCGAGCTACTATCTTTTTCCGCCTCAGTCTCGCAGTCGCTTCTTTAGTTCTGCGATCCGCTGGGCGACGATTTCCGGGTGCTCGTCCGCGACGTTGACCGTTTCGCCCTTTCCGCTGCGGTAGTCATAGAACTCGACATACCCATCGCGGTGGACGATGGTTCGATCCGAAGACGTCCGAATGGTTCGGCCCTTGGCGTACGAAATCGCGACGTCGTCGGTGGGCCGGTTGCCATGGATCTGAGGTCGCAGCGAGACACCGTCGATGAAATCGGGCTGCGGCAGACCCGCCAGATCCGCCAGCGTGGCAAACACGTCGATGGTCTCGACGATCGCGTCGCTCGATCCGCCAGCTCCACTCGCCTCCGGAGTGGCGATGATCAACGGAGATCGCAGCGATTCCTCGAACAGGGAATGCTTGCCCCAAATCGCGTGCTCGCCAAGATGCCAGCCGTGGTCTCCCCACAGCACGACAATGGTGTTGTCGCGTTGTCCCAGGGCGTCCAGTTCATCCAGGATGCGTCCGACCTGGGCATCGGCATAGGTCACACAGGCGGCGTAGTGTTTCCGCACGGCCGTGGCGAACTCGGGGTCCTCGTTCGGATCCTTTCCCCAGCGGTTGTACTTCATGAATTCCGCGGATCGATGCCACGTCGTCCGTCCCTGGGGCTTGTGGGGATGAGGGATCGGCGGCAACGACGCATCGCGATAGGGTTGGAGGTATTTTTTCGGAGCACCGAAAGGCAGGTGCGGACGGATGATACCGACGGCCAGAAAGAACGGTTTTGCCTCCGCCTCGGCCTCGTCGCTCAACTGCCGCAACTCTTCCAACGAGGCTTCCGTGATCAGTCCATCGGGATAAATCGAATCCGCCCCCGGGGCGGCTTGGAACACATCCATCTGCCCGGCGTCTGTGCGAATCTCGCCGTTGGCCAAACCGTGCATGGCACCGCGAGGATGCTGCCAGGGACCGCTGGGCATCCGGTGACGCGTCCACGCTCCGGGCATCTCGGGACTGCCTTCGGCGTCCCAGTCCGGACCACCACGCCCGCCCGGATGGTGCGACACTTTGCCGACCGAAACGGTGGTGTAACCATGGTTGCGAAACCAGTCCGGCATGCTGGGCAGCACGGCTTGCGGGTCGCTCTGCAGCTTCTTGGCTCGCGCGAACAGGGCCCCGTTGCCGCTGGGGCCGTAGCGTCCGGAGAGCAGAGCATAGCGCGAGGCGCCGCAGGTTGGGGCCTGGACGTAGTGCCGGTCGAAGCGATAACCGCGCCGGGCCAGGGCATCGATGTTAGGCGAATGAACGTAGGACTTGCCGTAACAGCCCAGCTCCGGGCGGAGGTCATCCACGCACAGCAGCAGCACATTGGGCCGCTGGGCCGCCGTCGGAATTCCAGACAGAACCGCCAAGCACAAACACGCGAAAAACACTCGCAATGGACAACAGAACCGTGCGGCATCGATAAAGGTATGTCTGGACATCGGTTGCGAAATCCCTATTTGCGAAACGGAAGCAGTGACGGCCCCGGATCAACCGGCTCCGCTCGTGGCTTTGACGTATTCCACCAGCGCGATCACGTTCTCGACCGGTGTCTGCTGCAACACGCCGTGCCCGAGGTTGAAGATATGCCCCGGGCGATTGCCCGCCTGCCGCAGCACCTCGCCGGCGCGCTGTCGAATGATTTCAGGTTCGCCCAACAACACGGTCGGGTCCAGGTTTCCTTGGACGGGGCGATCGTACCCGACCCGCTGCCAGGCCGCATCGAGCGGAATCCGCCAATCGATGCCCACGACCGTGCGGCGATCGCCGCGCAGCAGCGGCAGCAGTTCCGGGTTTCCGGTGGCAAAGTTGATCACCGGCACGCCGGGCGTCAGACCTTCGAAAATCTGCTTCATGTAGGGCAGCACGAACTGGGAATAATCCTGAGGATTGAGGCATCCGGCCCAACTGTCGAACAACTGAACGCACTGGGCTCCGGCGGCGATCTGGGCGTTCAGATAACGCACGACCGAACGCGACAGTCGCTGCATCAAAACGTCCCAGGCCCCGCTGTCGCCGTACATCAAGCGTTTGGTGTACGCGTACTGGCGACTGCCGCCGCCCTCGATCGCGTAGCTGGCCAAGGTGAAGGGCGAGCCGGCAAAGCCGATCAGGGGCAGATGGCTGGGCAGATCGGCGCGCGTTTGCCGCACCGTTTCGATCACGAAATCCAAGCAGTCGACGTCTTCCACTTCGCGCACGCGATCGATATCGGCCGGCTCGCGGAGCGGGTTGTGAATGACCGGTCCGTCACCTTTGACGAATTCCAGGTCAAAACCCATCGGTTCCAGGATCGGTAGCAGGTCGGAAAAGATGATCGCCGCGTCGACGCCCAGTCGCTCCACCGCCGTGCACATGACCTCGCTGCACAGAGCGGGTTTCTTGCACAGTTCCAGAAACGACTGCCTGGCGCGCACCTCGCGGTATTCCTGCATGTAGCGTCCGGCTTGTCGCATCAGCCAGATCGGAGTGCGGTCGGTGGACTCGCCACGACAGGCCCGCATGAAGAGGCTATCGACCGAAGGGTGTTGTTGGGGTTGGCCGGTCTTGGGATCCATCACAGTGTTCACTTTCTTGTATTCTGCCAGGCCTCGACATCGCTTGGCCGCCTCGACGACCAAGTGGCCCATTTTGGGATGTTCCGGTTCGAAATCGGCTGTCAGGTCACATTCCTGCAGCATGTTGGTGGTGGTGGGTCCGATCGAGGCGACGACCATCGCCCGCAGCCGCCCACGCAGCCGGTCGGTCAGCTGCATCTGGTCGGCCATCCGCAGCATGTTGACCACCTGATGGCCGCTGGTCAGCAGCAACACGTCGCGGCCGCCCTCGCTGATCGCCCGAACGTTCTGTTCCAGCGGTGCGGTGTCCTCGGGGAAATCCCAAGCATACACTCTCAGCGGCACGACCTTGCCCCCGCGCGCTTCCAGGCCGGCCACCAGCGACGTGTTGCTGACGCCGTACTCCTGCAGCCCGACCGTTTGGTTCTCTACCGGCGCCACGTTGTCGACCAACTGCAGCAGCTCGCGCCAAGTATTGGGCTCGGCCACCCGGTGCGTGGGTTTCAACCCGAATTCGCGCATCACCGCCACCGGCTTGGGGCCGCGGCAGACGGTCGTGATGTCCGACAGGCTGTCCAGGAACTGCTGGGTGTCGACGTGGCGCTCGATGGCCTTGATCAACTGGCGGAATCCGACGCCGGTCATGATAATCACGTACGTGATCTCGCCCGTGATCACGCGGTAGGCAAAGTCGATAGCCGGACGATTCGGCTCAATAGGCACCTCCCGCATCGAGGGGCTGACATAGGCCAGACCGTTGTGTTTTTCGATCAACCGGGCCATATCGCTGGCCCGACGACTTTCCAGTGCCGCAACCCGCAGGCCACCAAAATCCGGCTCCATCTTCTTCGTCCTATCGTGTTTACTTTCGGGGGTGTGGCTGTATTGTAGACGCCCGGCGGAAAACCGTTACCCGTCGGCAAGGCTGTCGCCCCCCCGCCCCGGCTGGTTCCGGTTTTCGTTCCCTTCGTTCCTTTCCGCTCGAGTGTTCCATGCCGCGACGTGCCCTTCGCATCGCCGAATCGAAGTATGACCTGGACGCTCTGCTCCGCAATCCAGACGACCTTCCCGCGCAGGTGACCAGCCGGAGCCTGTTTGGCAACGACCGGCCGCTGGAGATCGAGGTGGGGTCGGGCAAAGGACTGTTCATGCAGACCGCTTCGGGGCAGACGCCGGACAGCAATTTCCTGGGCATCGAAATCGCTCGCAAATACGCCGTGGCCGCGGCGGTCCGTCTGGCTCGGGCCGGTCGCAACAACGCGATGATGGTTGCCGGCAACGCCGAGCCGATTTTTCAGAACCGGATTCCGGACGGTTCGCTGGCCGCGGTCCACGTGTACTTTCCCGACCCCTGGTGGAAAGCCCGACACAAATCGCGACGCGTGCTGAACGAACGCTTCATCGCCAACGCGACGCGCTGTCTGCAGAGCGGCGGACGCTTTCACTTCTGGACCGATGTCCTGGACTACTTTGAATCGACGATCGAGCTGATCGCGACCGTCTCGCCCCAGCTCGGTCCACCGATTCCCGAAGAAGCCGCGGCGGCCGAACACGATCTGGACTACCGGACCCATTTCGAGCGACGCAGCCGGCAACATGCGATCCCCGTGTACCGGGTGTGTTACTACAAACCGTAGCCTTTCAAGCCAGGGGCTCTCGTCTGTGGTCCGCTGCTTCACAGGCTGGAAGCCTATGCCACTCCTGTCCCTCTAACCCCGTTTGCTACCGATGCCATCCGCCGATCTGCTGTCCGAACTTCGCTGGCGAGGTTTGATCCATCAATGCACCGACGAAGCCGCCCTGGCCGAGCTGTTGAAGACGCCGCAAACGTTCTATATCGGCTTTGATCCCACGGCGACCAGCCTGCACGTGGGCGGGTTGATGCAGCTGATGATGCTGCGTCGTTTCCAGCAGGCCGGCCATCGTCCGATCGCTCTGGTCGGCGGGGCCACGGGGATGATCGGCGACCCCAGCGGCAAGAGCGAAGAACGCAACCTGCAGACCGATGAACAACTCGAAGCCAACGTCGCGGGCGTCGCCGCCCAGATGCGGGCCTTTCTGGATTTCGACGGACCGCAGGCTGCGCTATTGCTGAACAATTACGACTGGATGAAGGATTTCAGCTACCTGCAATTCCTCCGCGATGTGGGCAAGTACTTTCCCGTGGGAACGATGTTGGGCAAGGACTCGGTGCGGTCGCGGCTCGATGGCGACAGCGGCCTGAGCTACACCGAGTTCAGTTACATGCTGCTGCAGGCTTACGACTTTGTGCGTCTGGCCAAGGAATACGACTGCCGAATTCAGGGCGGCGGCAGCGACCAGTGGGGCAACATCACCGCGGGGATCGATCTGGGCCGGCGGATGCTGGGCCAGCCCCTGGTCGGTCTGACCGCCCCGCTGCTGTTGACCAGCGACGGCCGCAAAATGGGCAAGACCGAACGCGGCGCGATCTGGCTGGATCCGGAGCGGACCAGCCCCTACGCCTTCTACCAGTACTGGCGACAGGTTGACGATGCCGACGTAATGCGCTGCATCGCCTACCTGACGGAAATCGACCGCGAGGAATACGATGCGCTCGCCGCGCAGACGGCCGAAGATCCCGGTCGCTGTGCGGCCCAGCAACGGTTGGCCGAGTGGATGACCCAGTTCGTCCACGGCGACGACGGTCTGAATTCGGCGCTGCGAGCCAGCAAGATGCTGTTCGGCGGCGAGATCGAAGCCCTCGACGACCGCGAACTCGGTGAGATCTTCGAAGATGTCCCCAGCAGCGAAGTCGACCGCGCGGCGCTCGATGGTGATGGCCTGTGGGTCGTCGAAGCGTTCCAGAGGGCCGGTTTGACCAGCAGCAACGGCGACGCTCGCCGGACCATCAAAGAGGGCGGGGCCTACGTGAACAATCGCCGCGTCGCCAATGCCAATGTCCGCCTGACGGCCAACGATCTGGCCAGCGAAACCATGATGGTCCTCCGCAAGGGCAAACGAAAATACGCCCTGCTGCGGTTTTCGCAGGAACCCTAAGCACGTCGCAACATTAACTTCGGCAGTACTCTCCCGCTGCGCGGGAGGGTGTGATCGCGGGGTTTCACCCAAAGATTTATGCCGACGTGCTTAGTTCACAGTGAACTGCATGATCCGCACGGCGTGGCCTTCGCTGGCCTCGGCGTGCTCCTGTCCGACCCGCAGCGTCATCTCGTGCGGAACCGGTTCCAGGTCGGTCGCAAACATGACCGTCCGCGGATAATGCAGCCCCCGGCTGTAGTGGTGGTACAGCTCGACGGTTCGGAATGGCCCGCCATCGATACTCACCTCCACCTGTCCGGCATCGGGTCCGGCCAGCACAAAGGCGCCGATCGCCGAGCCGGTAAACTCCAAACGCAACGTCGCACCGGGCCGCGTGGAATGCAGAAAATCTTCGTCCAGAAATCGCTGACGTTTGCTTCCGGGAAGGCTGTCCCAGTCGGGTTTCCCCAGCTGCCAATCGCGGCCGAACTCGGCATGCCCCGGCGTCAGAAATTGCCCGCGGAAGTAGCTGCCCGTGTCCAGCGGTTCGGGCAGAATGGCCGGCTGGGCCTGCGCGTCTTCGGGTAAGGGGTGCTGCCAAGAAGCGTCCAGTAACTGGGCCACCAGGTCGGCCGCCAAGCGATTGCCTTGCGGTTTCGGGTGCGTGCCCCCGTACTGCTGCCAGCTGAACGTGCCGGCGGCGATGCGGTCGGCCAATTCACCGGCCACGTCCACACTGCTGATCCGGTAGTACTCGGCGACGCGCTCGTGTTGCCCGCTGCTGGTAGGCGTCTCGCCGCGCTGCCGTGTGGCCAACATGCCGGGGTTGACGAAGTGGACCATCACGATGTCCATGTGCGGGTTGTGTTTTCGTGCGTGACGCACGATGCCTTCCATGCCCCGCAAGCACTCGCGGGCCGCGTGTCCCGCATCCTGATCATCGTTGACCGCAAACTCCACGAACAACAGATCCGGGTCGTGCGCCAATACGTCTCGCTGCAATCGAAAAGCACCGGTGGTCGAACAGGTCGAACTGATTCCGGCGTTGATGAACTCAAACTCCGCTTTCGGAAATCGCCGCTGCAGGTCCTGGCAGACCAGCGGCCGGTAGCCGTCCATTTCGGTGATCGATCCGCCCATGAAAACCACTTTGGGCGAAGCGTTTTGCGAGAAAGCCAATCGAGCGTTCTGCAACTGGCCACGCACCTCTACGTTCGAACTGGGCGGATCCGCGGCCCAGCTGGTCGGGGCCGCAGTCCAGGACACGACAACACTGCACAGCACCGCGGTCAGCCGACCAGCGGTCGAGAATTCTCGTCGAAACATGCGTACCTTTCTGTTGGCGACGTTGCACCGGCGACGGCTTGTTCAGCGGACGATCATCCGCAGCAAACTGCGGATACTTCTCAAAGTTTCGCCCGTGGTCAGTTTACTCTCTCCCGTTTCGCGATCGGCAAACGTGATGGGAATTTCCGCAAACTTGGCTCCCGCCCGGTGAAGCGCCAACAACAGTTCTTCCAGCATCGCGTACCCGTCGCTGCGAACCTGCGTCATGTCCAATCGCTCCAGCACCGCAACGCGATAACAGCGGAAGGCGCCGCTGCAGTCTTTAACGGGCAAACGCAGCACGCGAGTCGCAAACCCGTTGACCGCTCGGCTCATCAGCCGGCGATGCAGAGGCCAGCCTTCGATCTTGCCCTCGGCGACGTAGCGTGAGCCCACCACGACGTCGGGCGGATCCGGTGATTGAACCGCGCTGTCCAGCAAACGCGGTAGGTCTTCGGGCCGGTGGCTCAGATCGCCATCAAGGTTCAGCAGGAAGTCGTACCTCTCGCGACAGGCAAACGCGATGGCCGCCTTCAGGGCGCCACCTAAACCGCGTTCGCCCCTTCGCACAATCACCTTCAACCAGTCCTCGCCGTCGGCCTGCTGCTCGGCCCAGCGTCCCGTGCCGTCGGGCGAGTCATCGTCGACGATTAAAACGTCGGCCTCCGGCAGCGCTCGACGGATCCGCGGTAACAGTTCCGGTAGGTTTTCGCGTTCGTTGTAAGTACAGACCACGACCAAAAGGCGGCGGGCCGCGACGTCGCTTGCCGACGGATCCGGTTGGGACACAGCAGACGAAGGAGGGGGCAGGTCAGTCATGCCCAGCAGTTTAAAGAGCACCCACTGTTTTGGCTACGAGGATCGCCCACATCCCCTGCGGTGCCCCACCTGAGGCGTTTGGTCGGTAGCCCCGGTTCTCTCAGAGAGCACCAACCGCTGTTAACCTAGGCAGCCTGACACGAGTTTTCCGCTCCCCCCGATTGTACTCGTCGTGCGGGTCATCGGGATCCGATTATAGGAGTCAGCGAAGCAAAGCACGTACCGGGAACAAGGACCGAAGCGATGGCGATTTCTGCCCCATTTCGAAGCGTACTGGGAGGCGTGGCACTGGTTTGTGCGGCCCCGTGGGGTGGCATCGCCGCCGCAGAGGAACCCTGGGAGGCGGTCCATATCGCCGCGCCGGGTGACCGAGGCAACGCGGCGGACGTCGATCTCCGGCGGCCACGGAGCCTGCGAGCCCTGTTGACCGAGCCGGAACAGGCCGCCGAGCCAGAAAGAACCGCGCAGCGTGACGCCCCGCAGACGGTCCGCACCGTGGGGTTCGTCGCCGGTGACGAGCAACCGGCCGCTGGGCTGCGAGCCTTACCCTCAAAGTCATTGTCGTCAGAGTCTCTGCCGCCGCTGTCAGCGACGGATCACAACGTGTCGTTCGCCCCCATGCCGGCTCCGGTCCCCACACGATCCGCTTGGCGGTCCGCGGCTTGCCGGTGCGGCAAGCCGCAGAATCGTCACCATCGCGGTGCCGCGCGAAAGCAGCGCGATGATGAATGCCAACTGGTCAAAGTATTGGATGGCGTGGCCGCCGGAATCGAACACTCCCTGAAGCTGAAATCGCCGCACCAGCGTCAGGCCGAGAAACTCGCCTCGACCTGCAATCACTGTGCGAACGGCGCTGGAACATCGGGCCGATCGGGCCCCAGCTTCGATTCGGACTCGAACTACCGGCCCCACATCGGTCCCGAAACGGTGCCCGCCGGCCGGCCCCTGCCCGATGACGGGCAACCCAGCGGTCAACCGCAGCCCGGCGAGCTTTCGCCCGAGCGTCTGCCACGCTTGCCGGCTCCGGTGGTGCCCGATGAATTGAGTGATCCGTTCGAAGACGATGCCGCCTGGCTGCCCGGACGCGACCCCTCGATCCGCCGCAGCGCCTACTTCGAGTAGGCGGGATCGGCGGGCGGTACGCAAAAACCTCGGCGGGGCCGGAAACCGTAAGCTACGTTTTCGCACACGGTGATGCCCCTTCCACTCGTTTGCGTGCTCGCATGTCCGAAAACAACGCTCCCCTGCCCTGGCAACACATCTACAAAACGCTGCTTCAGTATGCGCCGCTATGGGGCGGTGCGGCCGTCCTGTTCGCCGGCTTCGGCATGGCCTGGGCACTGTTCAGCAAGGATTACTGGCAGGCCAACCAGCCGCTGGTACTGCGCGACGAAGCCAACGGTTCGGTCGAACGCTTGGGCCGCTTCGGCAGCCAGACGCAGCTGAAGGCCGCCCAGGAAACGATCCTGGAAATGGCCAGCCACTACGACGTGGTCCACGCTGCCCTCCAGCAGGTCGGTCCGGAAGACGGCACGCCCGATCCGGCCTGGCCCTCATCCGACGACGTCAATGCCGTGGCCAAACGGCGTGTGACCGTGCGTCCCCCGGCAGGCGGCGAATTCGGCAGCTCCGAAGTCATCTATCTGAGCGTTCAGGGTTCCTCGCCCGAGCGCAGCCGGCGCCTATGCCGCGCGGTCTACGACTCGCTGACCCAGCGCTTGCGCAAAGTTCGCCGCTTGCGGGCCGACAGCATCATGGAAGAATTGGTCGAGGCTCGCGACCTGGCGAAAGCCAAACTGGACGTCGCCGCCGGTCAACTGCGGACCGTGGAAGTCGAATTCGGCAGCGATCTGGGTGAGCTGCGCAACTTGAGCGAAACGTTCGGGGACAGCACCAAGCGCCGGTTGCTGGATGAAACCCAGCGCGAACTGCAAGCGGCCGAGCTGGAACTGGAACAACTCGAAGCCCTCCACGCCCTGCTTGTGGGTGGCCGCGAAAACCCCGATCGCCTGCTGGTCTCCGGCGGCGAACTGCTCAGCAGCCAACCCAGTTTGCTGAAGATGAAAGACGGCTTGATCGAGGCCCAACTGCAAACCTCGCAGCTCTCCGGACGCTACACGCCGCTGCATCCGCGGCTGCGTGCGGCCATGGAAACCGAACGGGAAATCCGCCAGCAGATCCGCCAGGAATCCGCGATGGTCGTCGAAGCGATGCAGCCGTCGCTGCAGCTGGGACGCGACAAAGTCTCGCGGCTCCGCACCAAACAAGCGGAACTGACCACGCGGCTGGAACGCATTGCCGAAGTTCGCACCCGCTACGCCGCCCTGGCTGCCGAGGTCAACCATCGCACGGGACTGCTGGAAGCGGCCGAGAAGGCATTGACCGAAGCCCAGGCCAGCCGAGCCGCAGCGCTGTCGGTGAACCTGTTGGCCGAAGTCGGCCCGCCGGTCGTCAGCGATCATCCCGTCGGCGCCTCCGGAAGCCTGCTGACCCTGGGCTCGGCCACGGCCGGACTGCTGTTCGGCCTGGGCGCCGTGTTCCTGGTCGCCCCCGGCCCCAATCAAACCACCCGCGGCCGCCGCTGGTCCGATCTGGTGGGGGGACGACGAGCGACCGATCACCTGCCACCGGGCGCGACACCGCCGGCCAACGCGATGGTTTCCGCCTCCGGCTTTGCTCGCCGCGCCAGCGATCGTCACCCGGCCACCGCCCGCGGTGCCAATCCGCTGCAAACCCGCGAACCGGCCTCCGCCGCAGACGAAGCGGGCCCAGCGACGGTCTCGGCCGCCACCGCGGTACCCGCTGGCCGAACCACAACGGACGAATCGCCGGCGGCCACCGAACCGGCGCCCAGTGCCGACAGCGACCCCAGCGCCGAGAGCGACCCCAGCGCCGAGAGTGATCCCGGTGCCGAGAGCGGACCGAAGCAGGTAACCCAGCCGGAAACCCAGCAGGCTCACGAGACACCGGAGGCTCACGAGACACCGGAGGCTTCCGAGACGACGGAGGCATCCGAGACGACGGAGGCGGGGGCCGGGACCGAGGCCCTCGATCCCGCGGCGGAACCGGTCGCTGAATCGAGCGACGATCCTATCGAAGACAACGACCCGCAAGCCGGCGAGCTGACCGTCCTGTTCTCCGACTGCGAGCCATCGGATCGGACCGAATCGTCGCTCTCGCCCATCGTCTACCGCGATCTGTTCGACGACGAAGAGGACGAATCGGAAAAGAGCGAGAAGATCGATACGGTCGACACGAGCGCGAAGCCCGCCGAGGAATACGCGACGCCCGCCGAGGAATACGAAGCCACAATGCCGCTGGACGAATTGATGAACCAGTGGAACCAGGCCTCGAACGATCGCCTGGGCGACCGCCGAAAAAACCCGCGAGATTAATTTCTCCGCAGCCCATCCTGCGGCGGGAAGCCACAGCGTGTCCGGGTCGCAATTCGCCGGCGGCCGGGCGTTTCGCGGGGTTCGAACATCGTCTATAAACGGTCGGCAGGGACGATGACCGTTTCGAGGTTCGGACACGCACAGATCGATCAGGCATGAATTCAAAAAACACCCTCGTGGGGCTCGGCGAAGTTCTGTGGGACGTATTTCCGGACGGGGCACGCTTCGGCGGAGCCCCGGCGAATTTCGCCTCGAGCGTCGCTCACCTGGCTGCCGGCGGCTCGCGCGTGTACATGGTCAGCGCCGTGGGCAAAGACGATCGCGGCGCGCAGGCGATCACCAAACTGCAGGAAAAAGGTGTCGATACGACGCATGTCCAGCAGGTGGACTTTCCCACCGGCACGGTTGACGTCGAACTGGACGAGGATGGCAAAGCCACCTATTCCTTCGCCGACAACACGGCCTGGGACAATCTGTACTGGCAGGATTCGCTGGCCGATCTGGCCGCCGCGACCGACGCCGTCTGCTTCGGAACGCTGGCCCAGCGCAGTGAACGCTCGCGCGACGCCATTGAACGCTTCGTCGAAGCGACGCCGCCGGACGCGCTGCGAATCTTCGACATCAATATTCGGCCGCCCTTCCACAGCGAAGCGGTGATCCGCAGGTCGATGGAACTGGCAAACGTCCTGAAGTTAAACGACGACGAATTATCGCTGGTCGCGGACCTGTATGGCTGCAGCGGTTCGACCGAGCAGATCGTGCGTCAGTTGTGCGAGAAGTGCGATTTGCGATGCCTCGCCCTGACCTGCGGCTCGGATGGTTCGATCCTGATCCGCGACGGTCAACTGGACCGCCAGGGCGGCGTGCCCACCGAAGTGGTCGACACGGTGGGTGCCGGCGACGCGTTCACCGCATCGATGACTCTGGGGCTATTGGCCGGCAAACCGCTGGACGAAATCAACCGCCGCGCCGCGCGCGTGGCCGCCTACGTGTGTTCGCAGGGCGGAGCCACACCGCCCATCCCCGACGACCTGCGATAGCGTTTGTGATCCTACACGTCGACATGGATGCGTTTTATGCGTCCATCGAACAACGCGACCGACCGGAGCTGCGCGGCAAACCGGTCGTCGTCGGCGGCTCGCGCAGCGGCCGCGGGGTGGTCGCGGCAGCCTCCTACGAAGCGCGTCGGTACGGCGTTCACAGTGCGATGCCCGGGGTGCGGGCCGCCAAACTGTGTCCCGAGGCGATCTTCCTGAAAACGGACATGGCCAAGTACGTCGCGGTCAGCCGGCAGGTGCGCGAGATCTTTCTGTCCTATACGCCGCTGGTCCAGCCACTGAGCCTGGACGAAGCGTTCCTGGACGTGACCGCTTCGACCAAACTGTTCGGCGGCGCGACGGACATCGGCCGAGCCATCAAGCAGCGGATCCGCACCGAGCTGGATCTGGTCGCTTCGGTCGGAGTCGCTCCACTGAAATTCGTTGCCAAGATCGCTAGCGATCTGGACAAACCCGACGGCCTGGTCGTGGTCGCCCCCGACGAGGTGCAGAGCTTCTTAGATGATCTGCCGATCGAACGACTGTGGGGCGTGGGCCGGGTCGGCCAGCAGAAGCTGCAGCGGATCGGGATCCACCGCATCGTCGACTTGCGCGTTCGGGATCGCCGCGACCTCCAGCGCCGCTTTGGCAAATGGGGCGAACACCTGTGGAAATTGGCCAACGGAATCGATGACCGCAAAGTCATTCCCGATCACAAGGCCAAACAGATCAGCAGCGAACGCACGTTTCCCGAGGACCTCAGCGACGAGGCGATGCTCGAGTCGGCCCTTGCCCACTTGGTCGAACAAGTGTGTTCGCGGCTGCGCCACGCCGGCTGCACCACGGCCAGCATCAATTTAAAATACCGTCGGCACGATTTTCAGACGTTCACGCACAGCCGCAGCATCACCCGGACCGACGCCACGCAGGCCGTTCTGCGGCTCGCCCACGAGCTACTGGCCGAAATGCGCATCCGCCAGCCCCAGCCCGTGCGTCTGTTGGGCATCTCACTGGGCAACCTGCGGTCCACCGCTGTCGCTCAACAACTGGACCTCTTCGACGATGCGGCCGGTGCGAGTCACCGCCAAGTCGACCGCGTCCTCGATCAGCTCGGCCCCCAAATCTACCGCGCCAGCAGCCACCAATTTAAACATCGCCCCAAGAATACCCCCCCGGACCCCGCGGCTTCGTAACCTCGGGTACTGTCCCGCACACGGCATCCTGTCCCGCACTCGGTATCTTCATTCGTCGCGGTCCAGCCCTGACCGGCCGGTACTGCACCGAGCGGCTTGCGGCATTCGGCTGACCACGGGGTTGTCCGCGAACGGTTCCTAACGGGACTGCTGCAGTTGCTTCGCTCGCTCGCGGACCGCTTCGACGGGGCTTTCGCGAAGCTCCGAAAGCATCGCGGCGACATCCGTCGCGGCCCGCTCGAACGCTCCGCTGTCGACCAGCAACATTGCCGCGACACGCAACCGTGCCCGGTCGACCACCTCCCGCACCGCCGGCTGCTCGCGGACACTATCCGCGGCCGCGTCCAGCGCCACCAGGTACCGATCCGCTTGACGGCACGTCTGCTCGACGCGACGCATGCCTTGGATGGTTTTGATCCAGGGACGACGCTGCTCCACTTGAGCAACCATCGTGTCCCAGGCCGGTGGCTGGATATCCGCCACGGCGAACAGACGCTCGATTTCCCGCTGTAGAGCTTGCGGCGGGGAGGTCGGATCCTGCAAGACCAGCGCGGTACGAACGATCTGCACCGCTTCGGGCCGAAACGCTTCTCGCTGCAGAACCGGCTCCAGAGAAGAAGCCGCGATCTCCGGTGGTAACGCATCGATCAGCACCCCGACCAAACTCTGCGGAACCAAACGACTCCGCGGCGAGCGTAGCTCGGTGCCCTGCGTTTCTCGGTCGCGGCCCACTCGAGGAGTCAGATACAAAAATACCTCTTCGGGCTGCTGCGGCGGCGCGATCAGGTCCACCACGGCTTCCGTCCAAGCCGGCTTGAGTGAGGTCGTCTCGAAGAGCTGTGCGGTGGAGACGAGTGCATCGGACAAAGCGGCAAAATCGGTGTTGGCTCGCTGTGTGGCAGGGTCCGTCGTCAGGTCGCGATGGTTTCGCCACAACACTAGGCTCTCAGTAATCGCCGATATCGTGACGTCGCCGAGTCCGTGACGCGAACCGACCCGGGCTGCGCTGTTCAAGCGTTCGATTCGAACCGCCGCGGACGCCGAATCCGTACGCGTCGCCTGGAGCATATCGCCCAGGACTTCGATCACCATCACGGGCGGCTGTTCACCGGTCACTGCCAGCACGTTGTCGGCGATCGCTAGGGTTAATCGCCAATTACCTTGCTGTTGTGCCAACGGCAACAACTGCGACGCCAGGGCGACACCGCCACTACGGATCTCCGGTGCATCTTGGCGCAATGCAAGACCGGCCAGCGGCCAGGCCTCCAGACGGTCTGCCGCCGCGGCGTCGGGGCCGATCATGGTCAATTGCTGGAGGAGATCCTTGTCGAGCGGTTGGTCGAGTGCCGTCGAAATTAGAAAACGCAGCATTTGCCGAGCGTTTGCATCGGCGTGGTCGCCTTCGGGCCGGCCAGCGGATGAGTCGGACGCTGGCTGTGACAGGCGTTCGTTAAAGGTTTCCAGTGTCGCTCGACCCGTCGGATCGTGACGCAGGCCATCGATGGCCTGCGTTGCCAGCGACGTCTGCCAGGGATCTTGGTCCAGCGTCGCAAATCCACGTACGAGGCTTTGGACGCCGGTCGTTTTTGGATCCAACATCGATTCCAGTACTCGCAGGCAAGCCTCGGCGTCGAGCTCAGTGGTACTTGCGGACCGCTGATCCGAAGCGACCGGTTCACCGCGTTGGATGGCGAGCGCCAGCCGAACGAGCTTCGCTTCGACGGGCAATTTTATTTTCTGTAGACGGCCGTGGATCGCTTCCAGGCGTTCGCTCGCTCGCTCGGCTTCCGGCGCCGAGTCCCGCACATCGCGAAAGTCTGCCAGCAGCCACCGTCGGGCTTCGTCGGTTCGTTCCTGGGCATGCAGGTAAGCGAACAGTGGGCCGCCGATCCCGCCAGCCGTCCAGCGGAACGACTCGGGAAGCTGCGGATCCTCAAGCGCCAATTGGAACAAGCCGATCACCTGCGTGGGCTTCGACGCAGGTCGCTGGGCCAGCGCTTGGGCTGCCTGCCAGAGAAACACGCCAGCGTTTTCGGGATCCACACCAGCGTTTTCGGGATCCACACCAGAGAGCAGGTTGTTCAGTCGCTCGGTCGCCGCGCGGGCGTCGTCACTGAGCAGCGCTGCGACCGTGCCAGCAACCACGGATGTCGCCGGTTGGTTTTGCATGGCCAGGCAGCGCTTTCGCACCTGTTCCGCCGCTTCGGGGGCGTGCTCGAGCGCCGTCAGGATGGGCTGGAGATTGCCGACGAATCGGCCGTCCGAATCGGGCTGGCCGGTGGTCCACAGCGGCGCGTCGCTGCGAAACGTTTCGGACCGTTCAAACAATTTCTGCAGACGGCTGGCCACCGCCTCGGCCGCTTGATCACCCAGTCGATGGGACTGGGACAATTCTCGCAACAGGGGGCCGAGCTGCTGTTCGGCGGCTCCGTTCAGCAGCGAGACCAGGAAGACGCGGCCGGGAGGCGTCGGTTGTTCCACGCCTCGGGGATCCAAGTCCATCAATTCTCGCAGGGCTGCGTAGGACAATCCGGACAGGTCGCTCTCGGCCAACTGTTCAAAGGCCTCGTCGGTGCGTCGCGTGTTCTGTGCGGCTTGGATGAACGCGTCCAGGTGCGGTTCCATGCGTGCGGCGTCGAGCGCGAAGACGTTCAGGAAATGTTCGAGCGCCGAGGGAAAGTCACGGCGTGCCGAGCGATCTACGGCCGCCTGCAGTTGGGACGCGGCGTCGCGGTTGCCGGCGATCTTCGCCCGCATCTGCTGCCGCTGTCGCTCGCGCAGGTCACCGGCTGCGGCGTGATCGCCCGCCGCCGCGTACAGCAGGGCCAGTTGTTCGGTCAACTGCGGATCCAGCCTCTTGGCTTCCAGGCGACGTTCCAGGTAACCGGTAACGTCCGCGATCGCCTTCAAGTCCTGCAGCCACTCGACCGCGTCGCGAGCCTGTGCGCCGGTGCCGCTACGCAAAACTTCATAGGCCGCTTCGGCGGCGGCCTCGGACCGGTTCTCACCCAGCAGCTGCGGTACGGATTGGTACGGGGAGCGCCTGCCGGTCGTGGCCGGGGCGGACGCGTGGAAGTTGCCGGCTTGCTGTTCCAGTCCGACTCGCATCAATTGTCCGACCACGATCTTCTTGACTTTGCTATCCAGCGGCATCGACTGCAACCGCTCCGCCGCGGCACGAGCGGTTGCGACGTCGTCCAGGTAACTGGCCACGCGAACCACGCCCAGGTCCCGCGTGCGTGCCAGCGTCGGGTGTTCGGTTTGAACCTTTGCAAAGTGCTGCAGCGCCTGTTCGGGTTGCTGCAAACGTTCGGCCTGCAGAGCACAAGCCAGGCGGATTTCGGCATTGTTCGGGAAACGCTCGGTGGCTTCCTGCAGCCGCAGCAGGGACCGGGGGCGATCGTTGTCGCGATTCCACTGCCACAGCGCCGCCGCCGTCACCGCGCGCAGGCTCTGTTCGTCGGCCGGCACGTCGGCGTCCGCGTTCAACAGACGTTGTTCCAGAGCGATGCTTTGCTCGCGATCCAGATTCAGCACCAGTCGTATGACGGCAACCGATAGGGACCGCCCCAGCACGGGCGACACGCGCAGGCTGGACGAGGCGGTGGTGCTGATTGCGATGCGTTCCAGGGGCGAATCCCAACGCTGGTCGATTTGCGGTTGTCGCTGTCGCGCGGCGGCACCTGCGGCCAGCAGCGTTGCCAGGATGTCGAACCGCTGCTGGCCGGTTTGCGGATCACCGGCGGTGGCTAACAGCGGCAACCGGTCGGCGACGAGCACCACGTCCTCGGTATCGGCCACCTGGTCTGGGGAAAGCTCTCGCAGCCAGCCACGCCAGCGGGCCAGTTGTGGCCCGAGCGCTGCGGTGCGGCCGCTGTGCAGGGCGGCGAAAATCGCGTCGGGAATTGCCGAGATCTGTTGCGGACGAAGCAGCGGGTCGAGCAACCGATCGGCCACCTCGGTTTGTCCCGCCGCACGGTGCTCATTGGCAACCGCGACGACCAATCGCGTGGGATCGTCCTGATACGGGCCGGTGGGCGGCTGTTGCAGTTGGTCTCGCAGCCAAGCGAGTTGCCAATCCTGCAAAGGCCAAGGCGTGCTGTCCGCCGCGCCTTTGTACTGGGCGGAGAGCGCCGCCTGCCGGTTCTCGATCACCTGCAGCGCGGCGGTTCGGCCGCGGGAATCACCCAGTTGAGCCAGCCGACAAACCAGTGCGAAGGTTTCCGGATGGTCGGTGGAACGAAGCGAAAGCGTTGGCGGCGGTTCGATGTGATAGTGAACGAGGATCTGTGCGTAGGCTTTCCACAAGGCTCGTCGACGCGCCGGCGAGCCGGGGGAGGCGTCATTATCGGCGGCGTGCAGCTGGCGTCGTTGCTCTTCGCTGGGGATCACCGCCGTGGTCTGCTGCATCCGGTGGGCGGCGATCGCCTCGAGCGGCCAAGCCACCGCGGCCGTCTGTTCGGCAGTCAGTGACGGCATCTCCGAGACCACTTGCAACCATTCGTCGTTTTGGACGGTCGCCATATTGGCCACTTGCAACATCCATTCGATGCTGGTTTCCTGCGGCGGTTCGAGCGATGTTGCCGCTCCGATTTTTGCCGCCGTTTGCCGGCAGGCATCAAACTGCCTCTGATGCAACTGCAGCATCGCCAAACGCAAACGCAGGTCCGGGTGCAGGTCGCTTGTCGCCGCGTCCTCGAGTGCCGCCACGGCTGTTTCGACTTGTTGCTGGGCGAGCAACACGTCCAGCGCAACGCGGGCGGCCTGCCAGGACCGGTTTTGTACCGCTGCTTTCAGCGTGTCCACGACTTGTCCGCCGCGGCCTCGCTGCGCCAAGTGCTCGAGGTAATCGCGTCGCAGACTGTCGTCGTCTTCGATTCTCAGCAGTGCTTGGTAATAGGTCCGCAGCCGTTCGTGATCACCGGCCAGGGTGGCCAGCTGGATCAACCGCCGCAGTAGCCCCGCGTCGCTGGGACGTTCTCGCCGCACCGGTTCCAGCACCCGCAGGGCCGCGGCCGGGTTGCCCGTGACCTCGTGCGCGATCGCGATTTGTTGGATTACACTGTTGGCCTGGGCGGCTTGGCTGGACTGAGACTGGGGCATCGCTGCCAAGCGTTCCAGCAGATCGGGCAGACGCAGTTGGCGGTCGTACAGCGGTGCCAGGGCAGCGACGACATCCGTTTTCTCGGCCGCATGGCTGGCCGCGTCGTATTGTTGCCAGTAGACCTCGATCGCTTCGTCCGTCTGGTAATCGGCCGCCAAACGTTCGGCCAGTTGCTCCAGCGCCGCGGTATCTCGCGGCGCGACCCGTACGGCTTGCCGCAGGGCTTCGTACCCGCCCGCCGGCTCGCCGGTTTGAAAACACAGTTCCGCGTACTTCAGCCACAGCGAAACGTTCTCGGGCTGTCGCTGGACAAGTTCACGGCCCAGCTCGCGAGCGACCTCGAATCGACCCACCTGCACCGAAAGGTCGGCCATCTGCTTGAGCACCTCGACGCGCTGGCGAGGATCGGCCTCGGCCAGTCGTCGCAGCAGTTCCAAGGCGTCCTCGATGCGGTCCTGGCGACGAAGCATGTCGGCGGCGGAGCGGAGCAGGGCGGCGTTGTGAGGCTGCCTCTGTAGCGCCGCTCGCAACAACGCGACCGCCTCGCTGCGGCGACCCACGCTCTCGAGCAACGACGCCAACCGGTTCACCGCTTCGGTCCGCTGCGACGGGCCGGCTTCGCCACGCACGCGATCCAGTTCGGCTTGCGTCTGCCGAATCAGCTCGCCGCGCTTGCCTTCCAGCGTCGCCAGTTGAACCCGCACGTCCCAGCTCTGCCGGCGTTCGACGTCGGTTTCGGCGACCCGCTCGGCCGCTTGCCACTGTTCGAGGGCTTCGGCGAAACGCTCGGCGGAAATTAATTCTCGCGTGTACTGCAGTCGTTGGGCAAACGTCAGGTCCAACTCCGCCGCTTCGTCCCAGACCGCCAGCGACTCGTCGGTAAAGCCGTGGTTCGACAGCACCCCGGCCCACTGCAATAACGTCGCTCGACTGCGATGCGGCGGAGCGGCGATCGACTGCCAGGTTTCGAGGGCTGCTTTGGTTCGCCCGCGCTGGTGGTAGAACTGGCCCAGCAGTTCGCGGTACTGCGGATCTTCTGGGGCGAGTTCGATGGCGGCCTGGAAGGACGCTTCGGCGGCTTCGGTTTGTTCGATCGCCGCCAACCGCTGGGCGACCTGCAGCTGAGCCATCGGGTCCTCGGCATGTCGCTGGGCGTAGCGCTGCCACAGTCCAGCGGCCTGCTGGCGACGCTCCTCCAGCGGGCGTTTTGTGTCTTGCAGCACGGCCGCGCCCCAGCGCATCAGGTACTCGGTGCGGTTGGGATGCTGCTGGACCAACGCTGCGTACTCGGCGGCCACCGCAGCCCAATCCTGCTGGGCCGAAAGCGCCTCGAGGTACACTTCGCGGGCGGCCGAGGCTTGCGGCTGTCGCTGTAGGATCTGCCGCAGCGTCTCGATGGCCGCTTCGACGCGTCCGCTGGTCAGTTGGGCGCGGGCCAGACGCACCGCCAGATCCACATCATCGGGATCCGCCTGCCATCGCTCTGCGTAGTAGTCGATCACGGCCGCCTCGCCGCCGGTGGCCCGCAGCGCCGCTTCGATGTCGTGTTGGATCTGGTTTGCCAGCCAACTTCCCGGCCGTACTCGCGACAGCAATTCTTGCAGACTTTCCACAGCCGCTTGCGATTGGCCGCTGCGCAGTTTCAGTCTCGCCGCCTTCAGCGACCATTCGATCGCATCCCCGCCAGACGCCTCGGCGGCCAGATGCTGGTACAGCTCGATCGCTTGCTCAAAGCGTTGCTGCTGGACCATCAACTGGGCGACTTGTTGAGAGAGGCCCGCGGCGGCGCCGCCGAGCTGTTGCTGCAGGTTCTGCCAAAGTGCGTCGGCGTCGTCGTCCTGGTCGTTTTCGTAGTACAGCCGGCCCAGGGCCAAGTAGATCGGCCCGGCTTCGACCGGAGCCGGGCGGCGTTCGATCGCCCGCTGGTAGGCGGCCATTGCCGGTTCGCTTTGGCCGTCGGTTTCCAACGCTCGGCCCAGCAGGAAGCTGGCCATCGGGTCGGTGGGCAGCAGCGGTTCGGCTTGCCGCAGCGACTCCAGGGCCCCGCGCTCGTCACCGCTGCGCTGCTGCAGAAGGGCTTTCAGCAGCCACCGATTACCGGCGGCCGCGTCTGCGGTCGGCGTGGTCTTCGAGGTTTCTGGGGTTTCTGGGGGGGGCGAGGTTTCTGGGGTCAGCTCCTGCAGTTTCTCGTCCAGCGTGCCGGCGCTACGGTGATGGGCGAACAAGCGTTCCAGCGCCGCGCCGGGCCGCGGACGGCGCAGCAGCAATTGCTCGTAGCGGGCGGCCATCAACGCCCCCCGGCGATCCGGATCGGCTTGACCCAGAGCGGTGTCGGCGAGCACGAGTGAAGCAAGCAAACAGAAGAGTACCAGCGACGAAACCAATCGCATCGGCGCGTCCAAAACAAGCGGGGGGAACGGCAGGGGGGGCTGCACGGTGGAGACGGTATATTGTAACGTCGTCTGCCCGATTGAAACGTGGCATAGGCTTCCCGCCTTTGAAAGCCGCTGCAAAACCTTTCAGCCCCAAAGGATCCTCCTCCGTGGACGCATCGGAACGCCTGACCGAGATCGAGATCCAGCTAACGCATCAGCAGCGGTTCACCGAGCAGCTGAACGAGGTGATCGCGGAGCAGTATCGGATGATCGAGGCGTTGGAGCGGAAGGTGGTGGGGTTAGAGACGCAGGTCCGGCGTTTGCGGGACACGCCTCCCGAGCAAACCGACCTGGCCGACGAGAAACCGCCGCACTACTAGCGCTGCGGCCGCGAGCCGCGTCGCGGCTCCGGCGGTGATCGTGCATCGACCCGCTTGCAACCGCGTCCAACCCGCCACCCGACGGCGCGCTTTCGCGGGTTTCATCCCGAAACCGGTTCGATCGCCGCATCGCATGCCAACACCCGGCGTGCAGCGCCAATTCCAGCCGACGGCGCGCTTTCGCGGGTCTCATCCCGAAACCGGTTCGATCGCCGCATCGCATGCCAACACCCGTCGGGCAGCGCCAATTCTAGCCGACGGCGCGCTTTCGCGGGTCTCCCAGCCACGACGGTTTTTTCCGCCGCGTTTATGCGCAACCGGTAGTGGTGCGGTAGCGCGAATCGCCGCAGGACCATTCACCGCCGCGAGACCCGACGCTAGCGCGTTCGGCTGGGGAGATCTGCGCGACCGCCAACGGTGCGGTAGCGCGAACCGCCGCAGGACGATCCACCGCCGCAATCGCCCGACGCTCGCGCGTTCGGCTCGGGGCGTTGGCGATTCATCGATCGCTCGCAGCTGTCAACACGGCCGGCGGATAGCGAGCATATCGATTTCTGCTTTCCCGACAGCGTCCCACGCCGTATCCTGCGGTGCTTGGAGGCCTCGCTTGAAGAATTGGTTGCCCGAGGCCTCATCAGCTCTGGCGATGTACTGGCCACACGGACTCCCCAGATCGCTGGACTCGAGACGGCTACCCAGTTCGCCGACGGTCGGCAGCCGAGGCTGGGCCGGTTTCACAGCAACCGCAGCGGCAGCCATAGCGTCGATTCAGGAGGTGGGCGGAAACAAGCAACAAGCCTCCCAGCGGGGTGACCCAGGGAGCAAGCGTGGCCAGCGGCACCAGCGACGCGACCGAAGCTGTGCCGGTGATGGACTCCTGAGCCAGCACGGGCCCCGCCGAAACCACTTCGGCCACACAGTGCTCGCAGCAGGCATCGTTACAGGCTGTTCCGCCGTTCTGTGCATCCGTGCCGATTTCGCACGTTGCACAGCAGTCGCCCAGCAGTCCGAAAGCGGCGGCCGTGATCAGCACCAAGCCGATCGTCGCAATCGCTCCCGGCAGCAGCCGCCGGTGAACACGGAAACCCGGGATGAATGCGGCAATCGCGATCAGAAAACAGATCAACGCCATCCAGCGATGGAAGGCTTCATCGGCCAGGAAGCTCAACCCGAAAAACGGAAGGTAAGCGATCACAAAGGGCATGGCCGCACAGTGAATCGCGCAGCCGACCGAGGCGAGCACGCCCAGTGAATCACGCCAAGAAGAACGCGACACGCTGTTGGCCGCGGACGCGGGAAGCGGGCTGCCGCCGGCGGTGGGTTCTAGTACGTTCATGGTTCATTCCATTGGATCAAAGTCTGGTGAACACGGCTTGAAGTCGATGCCAATCGTCGTTCCGCAGCGGCAACCGCGCCGGCCGTCCAGGGGCGACAAAGACAAAGCTACCGCAGTTGCATAGGCGTTGCAAGTGCAGGGGCAAGGGGAGGTTGCTGTTTTCTTGCAGCAACCCCGAGACGTTCCTCGGGGCCGTTTGGGCACTAGCCCCGGTTGATATAGTCGATGAGAAGCAGCCGGTCCGAAGGAACCGTGGGCTAGCGTCCTGCGGCTGAGGGGGCTATGGGATTGCTTTCGCCACTTGCAAGCGATTTGCAGGTGGGTAGAATGCCGTACAGCATCTTCTCTTGCGAATAGCGGAAACAAAATGACCCAAGACGAATCGCTTGACCTGGTCAAGCAAGCGATTCGCGAGGCTGGGCTGCGAGCCACGCCGGCGCGAATTGCCACTTTGCAGTTGCTCCGGCAGTCAACTTCGCCACTGACGCACGCCGTGGTCGCCGAGCATCTGGCCTCCACCGGTGTCGACAAAGCGACGGCCTTTCGCAATCTGAACGACATGACCGAAGCAGGGTTGCTTCGCCGAACCGAGGTGGGTGACCATGTGTGGCGGTTTGAAGCGATCCGCGGCGATGCCGAACACGACAGTGGACACCCGCATTTCCTGTGCGTCGATTGCGGAACCGTTTCCTGCTTGGATCACGTCAAGCTGACGGCGGGAAGTCGGCGTGTGAGCGAGCAGGTCGGCGAAGTCACCGAGATTTTGCTCCGCGGCCACTGCAACGATTGCCGGTGAATCACGGTTCGATGCCCCGCAGCACGTTGCGTCCAGGAACCGTGGGCTAGCGCCCTGCGGCTGATCGTTGCGGGTATCAGCCGCAACGCGCTAGCGTACGGTTCGATGTCCCGCAGCACGTTGCACCCAGGAACCGTGGGCTAGCGCCCTGCGGCTGATCGGTGGGCCGCTAGATCGAATCGCCTTCGCGGCGGCCGCCGCCTTGGTCGCTGGGCCGACTGACAACGGTGTTCAAAAAACTGCCTTCGCTGACCACTTCCCCCGCTCGAATGTCGGCTTCGGTAATCTTGGACAAAAAGATGGTGTGCTGGCCAATCACGCCCCGGCCCTGGTCATAGACGATGTAGATCGATCCGTCCTTGCCGAGCGTCGTCGATGGATAGCTGATCTGGCCGTCGTCACACAGCAACAGTTTATGGCTAAATGTCTTGCCGTCATCATCGCTCAGGTAGGCCGTCATCCGCGTCCGTGCGGTCTTGTGCTTGGTAAGCTCCCGCGGCTGGCCGCCGTCGTCGGTGTAGTAGTACGTTCTTTTTCCTTCTTCTTCCTTCATCTGGACGTCATTGGCGACCAACATCACGGCTCCGGAGGGCAAGGTTTTCAGTATGCACTTGGTGTTGATTGAAAACTGCATCGGGTAGTACCCACCGAGCGTCCAAGTGCGACCGCCGTCGGTGGACTCAGCGTATTTCTGGCCTTTCTTCGCGCGGTAGAAGGTAAACAGGCTGCCGTCCTTGCGGATGATGGGCATCTGTTCGGCGAACACGGCGTCGTTGTCCACGGGCAAGTGGGACACGAAAATGGGTTTGCCGTCGGCGGCTTCCTTCAGGAACCGAATCCGCACCTTGTCGGGTTTGCCAACCAGCTTGAAGTCGTCCATTGACCGCATGATCGTGCCGTCGCGAAAGATCAACGGTTTCATCACCGAGATGTTCTTGTTGCCCAGCAGCCGCGGTTCGCTCCACTGCGGGTACTCCGCTTCGGCGTCCAGCATCGTGAACTCCCAGGCCGAAGACGCGAATTCATCCTGCCCCTTCAGGTCGATGTTACGCATGCCGATGAAGCGGACCTTGCCTTGGGGATCCTTCCACAACATCGGATCCGAGGCCCCGGCGCCGAGCAATTCGCTGGGGTCGAAGACAAAGACTTCTTTCCACGTTTGTCCGTCGTCGGCAGAGGTTGCGATGACGGAGAACTGATCTTTATGGAAGGGAGCTCGTTCGGCTTGGACGTTGGAACCGAACCACGTGGCCCACAGCCGGCCGCCCTCGGAAATCTCGATCTGGGGACAGCCCTGAAACAGTCGCAGGTTGATGCGGTGCTTGTGATACGGCGGTTGCCCCTCGTAATTAATCTTGGTCAGCGACGGTGGCGTTTTGCCGCTGATCCCATAGGGAAACGTTTGCGAGACGTGTTCGGCGGACGGCATCGACGTGTCGCCGAGAACGGCTCGCGGTGAGACGGTTTGGGCGCGTAGCGTGTTGAAGCAAACCGGTAGCAAGCCAACGAGCAGCACGACGGCGAGGGCGGTTGGGGCGGGAAGAGCAACGGCAGGACAGCGATAGAACATGGAAGGCAGGATTGGAAGGCGAGCAGATGGTAGTATCCAACAATAACGCGACCGGAATTATCGTCGAAACCGCCTAATATAATTGGTTCCTCAACCGGCATGGCAGCCAAGTAGCATGGGCCCCCGGCCCGTGAGCAAAGTAGATAGCGGTGACGCACATGACAATCGGCGTGATCGCGATCAGGAAGATTAAGGTCAGGACCCGGCCACCCCGTATCGGACTATCCAGCAGCGATGGCACCACGTCGGTGATGTAGTAGACGCCATAGTCGAACAACCCGATCATCGCCTGGTAGCCCAGGGGCAGGGCGAGCATGAATACGCTGGTGACTAGTAACTCAAGGCGATACCCCGCGGAGACGCTGCTTTTAAGGATCCGGCCGCAGCCTTTCCAACGCCTCCACAGAATTGCCGTGCAGACTCCGACGGCCTATTTCTTCAACAAAAACAAGGCATCTCTCGCCTCCACTCGCACGACGCGTCCCACCGGTTCGCCGTTGTTGACCGATTGATCTTGCCGTTTCGTCGCCTCGAGCCTGCGGAGTATCTGATTCGGAAAAAGGGACGCCAGATCGAACGCAGCCGATCGGTTAGAGGGGTTCGCCAGGACGACCCCCTGTTCGAACTCTCGGACGACTAAGTCCGCAGCTTGGTGCAGCGAGTGCTCGTATACGGTCACCGCTTCTTGTCCTTCCACCTCACAGCGAAACCGCAGCGTTCCGGCGGGGACGTCGCGGAAATAAAAGATCGCTTCGAACGGCTCGCCATCCACAGGCGTACTGAATTCGGTCTGGGAGAGCGATTCCGGCAGCGGCACATCACTTTCCAGATGGATGGTCAGTTCTCGGTAAGAGGGTTGCGGATACCGATTCCGTCGTTCGGCCGAAACGGTCATTCGCAACATCAAATCGCACTTCTGGCGTTGCTCATAGCCCAGCTCGAACGAGATCGCTTGAGCCGCCAACGATTCGGCACGCCACGTCGTCCCGCGGGGGGTTGCATCCAGCGAAGCGACTTTTGATTGCCACCCCTGGCTTGCCAGGTTCGCGGTTTCCAACCCCAGTCGCCGCGCCGGCGACGTCGGTTTGCCCAACCAGCCTTTCTGCTGTAGTGTTCCACCCAGTAGCTCGTCGTACACGCTACCGACAGGCTGGTCTGGCACGCGTCCGATCGGCACCGCGGCATCGAACAGGGTGGTTCCGGCCATGATCAAGCGTGCGTCGGCAGCGGTAGGTTTTCGCGGCCAACGCAGGAATTTCATCAAACCATAGGTCAGCCGCGGAGGCCGGGATCGCGTGGACCAGAAACGCAGGTAATTGGTAGCCGCCGCCCAGCGGCTGAAGTCGGCATCGGTGAGATCCGGAAACCCTTCGATCTCCATCCCATTTAGGTGTGCCAAACAACGCTGCGACTTGCCCATCGCATCCGCAAGAATTAATTGGTCCGGTAGCGCATCGCGGAGCCGACGAAACAGGTCTTCGAATCCAGCAACCATGACCGGTTCGCCGGCGACGATCCCGAGATCGGCTTTGCCATCCGCATCGGCGTCCGGCGTCCGGTGTCGACCGAGTGAAACGGGATCGACAAACGGAACGTCGAACTGGACCCCATCGACGAAATCGAGCTCACCGTCGGGCTGGATAGCGTGGATCAATTCGTTGGCCCATACCTCGATTGCCCGCTGCCCTCGTTCGTTACGAGGGCAGGTGGTGGATAGATTGAGCGCCCATAAGCGATTGTCGGTGCCCCAGTTCTGAGCCACATGGGCTGCGACGTAGGCTTGGCCGGCGGGGAATGCGTGACGCTGTTTGTCGCCGTACAGGCTGCGCTCAAGCGTGATCGTGCTGCGTTGGGCATCGATCGCCACCAAGCGGGTCTGCTCGGCCACGCTCCAGTCGGGGCGACCGTGCTCGTCCAGTGCACAGATGCCGACATCGTCTGGCAGAGAAGGATTGTTGCGGTGCGGGCGTAGTTGGAAAAACCGCGTATCGGCAACCCTAACCGTAATCTGCTCCGGCTCCGCCGAGATCGCGTCCAACACGCTCGTTCCGTTGTAGTACAGCCAGTGGCCGTCATCGTAATGACGGATATCCGCGAGGGGGTTACGGAATCCGCCATTGACATGCAGCAACACCGCTTGGCGAGGATGCCGCTGTTTAAAACGCCGGAAATAATCCTGCGATGCACTGCGTCCCAGGATCTCCTCGTCCAGCATCTTCCCCATCACGCCGCTGAGCTGTGAAAAGCGTGCGTCCCACGCTTCAAAAGGCATTTTTCCCTTGGCGGCCAATCCTTCGGGGTAACGAAAGAAAAAGCTGACCGGATAATTGCCGTCGAAGATCTCCAAGTCTTGCTGGGCGACCAGCGGCGAGCAACACAGCAACAAGGTCAGGACTGCGAACAAACGGGCCAAAAAAACCTTCGTGGGATCGAATGAAGGCGGAAGAAGAGAAGCGGCGATTCAGGCATCCAATTCCTCTTCCGCCTCGATCGCCGCCCGGCAGACTTCTTTGTAGCGTCGAATCACTCTCTTCGTTCTGGGCATCGATTGCTCCGCCAGCTAGACCACTCGTACTGCTAAACGCTTCGGCCGCCCTTGCCGCAATTTTATGCCATGCCGCGAGGTAGTGACACCATTCACGACGTGGGCAAAACTCGGAAGTTGATTCGAGGGCAAGCTGCCCATCGTTTTTTCGACCAGGGGCTGCAGTACATCGAGCCTCTGCTCTCGAACGGTCTCGTTTGCAAACAGCTGGCGAAAAAACTGTACACGTTGCGACGGGTCATCGACTTGTTCTAGATCCTTGATACACCGATCGATCTGCTTCACCACGTCTGCCTTCTCTGCGGGCAGATTATGGAGTATCGACGCAACATCATCGGCTACGGCAACACTCGAACCGCTGCTGACGACTGCGACTCCTAAAAGAAGGACGAGTCTCGCCGTCCATATACTCATGCGAAAGCATCCCAAAGAGACCACAATTGACCAGCCGGGGCGGAACGATCGCCGTTTTGTGGAGCGACGTCGCTCGATGCGATATAGTGTACCACACCCCCCAAAAAACTTGCCTTCGATTGGAGAGCGGCAGATGGTCATGACGTCGGTGATTCGATGTGCAGCAGTCCTGGTCCTTACGGCAAAGCTGTTCGTGGCGGACACACCCGTGTGCTCTCAAGAGGAGGCGGACCAGCCGCTTAAGCCGTTCAAGCTCGCGGGGCGTGTCATCGGGCCGGATTCGGCCGGCGCGGCGTACGCACAGGTCCGCGTTCATTACCGACGAGGTACCGATACTGCAACGGTGGACACCGCTACCGATGCGGATGGTCGTTTCGAGCTGGAGTTGCATAGCAAGTCCGAGACGCCGCCGCACTGGCGGCTCGTTGCGAAATCCAGCGATAAAACTCAGATCGGATTCTACCGCTTCGGGGACTCGCCAAAGTCGGATCTCCCTGACTCAATTGAGATCCAGCTCGAATCGACGACATCCCATTCGGTGGAAGTGGTGAACGCGGAAGGGAAACCCGTCGTCGACGCGCACGTCGCCGTTACGTTCGGCTACCCCAATTTGATCAGCGAGCTGCGAACCAATGCCGAGGGGCGCGTAGACTTTCTTGCTCCCGAATCGGAACGGATCGAGGCGGTGATCGCATGGAAAGATGGCGGTGGATTCGATTACGAGGTGTACGCGTTGGGCCGCAACCAGCAGTCGGATTTGCAGACGGAAGTTCCCGAATTTCCCAGCGGCGGTGAGCGACTGCGGCTGGAAGGGGCGTCACCGGTCACTGTGAAGGTTGTGGACGCCGCCGGCGATCCCATCGAAGGTGTTCAGCTTTACCCCTGGCTGCTGCGCAAACCGTCGGCGAACCGGGAATTGAACCTGAGTTACTTCTTCGAAGCGGTGGGGCTGCGGAGTGATGCGTCCGGACAGGCGACGTTTGGCTGGATGCCTGTTTGGCAAGATGCCGCGGTCACGATCTGGCCGACCGCCGAAGGATATGCCCGAACGCGAGCCGTATATGAACCCGCTGTCGACAAAGGCCAGCTGACCGTATCCTTGGATCGGCTGGTGCCGATCCGTGGTCGCGTTCTCGATCCGCAGGGGGAGCCTGTTGAGGGGGCATCGGTGCAAGCCGCCGGCGAAGGCTACGGCTGGGACGGCGGAAGGGAGCAAACCACAACGTCGGCCGACGGGTCCTACGAACTGCGGGTTCCTCCGGAACAGATCTACATGGTGACGGCCGCCAGCGAAGATTTCGTTTCGGACGCCATCCCCGGTTTTGCCGTCCATTCCGGCAAGCCGGTCGAGGGGATCGATCTCAAACTGCGCAAACCAACGCGATTGAGCGGCCGGCTGACCGCGGAACCGTCCGGGGAACCAATCGCCGGAGAACGCGTATACGTCTACCAGTATGGCGACGATCTGCAATCGATTCCCGGTGCCGTCATCGCCAACCCCGATAACGATCGTCGCTATGTGCGCCCGATGTTGGTAAAGACAGCCACGACGGACGAGCAGGGGGGCTTCGAGTTTTTGCTGGGCGATGGCTCGTACGACGTTCGTCCTCCTCGCCAAGGAACGGCTGAGCAGTTCGAAGTGTCCGGCGAGGACAACCTGACCATGGGCGTCACGATGAAGGTCCGGACCAAAACCAAACTGGTCGGCACCGTGCGTCGTCAGGATGACGATCGCCCCTTGGCAAAGGTTCGCCTAAGCGCTGTCTCACAGAATTTCCAGGGCGACGACTGGGTAGCGATGACCGGCGAGGACGGCACGTTCGCCGTCGAGCGGTTGAGCGAGCCGACTTATGTTGCCGCATTCAACAAGGACCGGTCACTCGGTGCGGTCGTCGTTCTGGCGGCGGACGAGGAAACGCTTCAGATCGATCTCCAGCGAACCGGGGCCGCCCAGGGCGTTCTTCACCAAACCGACTCGTCTGAGCCGGCCGCCCAAACCAAAATCAGTTATGGGATACGCGTGCCCGATGAGGAGAATCGGATGTTCAGCAAGCGATTCGGAGGTTCGGTCGTTACGGACTCCGATGGTCGCTTCGAGCTGACCGGACTCGTACCTGGTTGGAAGTACGAACTATCTCTCGAATCCACGCCGGAAGGGATTATCCCGGGCCTAGGCAGCGTGACCGTGAATCCGGCCGAGCGGGTCGAGTTGGGAACGATGCGGATCCCCCCGCCTCCGAAACCCTACGTCCCACCGACGCTGGACGACCGCATCGCGCGAGCAATGAGCGTCGCCGGAACCGTTCAGGAACGCTTTGAACGGGGCCTCGAGCGGAGCAAGCGAAACAAGCAAAAGTTGCTGATGGTCGCCGGCAAACCCGACGACTCGCGTTTGCGAAGGTTCATGGAACTGCGCTACCAGGACCGCGACTTCAGTAAAGTTCGCGATGATTTTCTGATTATGGCGGTGTCGACCAGCGAAGCGAAGACGGCGACGGAACTGAAGAAGGTGCTGGACGATTTGGAGGCCGAAGCCGCCGAGACTCCAGTCTCGTTTTCGTTGGTTTTAGTTGATCCAGACGGTAACTTGATCGCCCAGGACAGCGATGCCGACTTGATCCAGCAGGAAGAACTGTCGAAGGAGGCCGTCATCGCTTGGCTCCGTTCCCACATGGATGAACGTATCGACGCTCGCGAGCTGTACGCACAGACGCTCGCCAAGGCCAAGCAGGAGAACAAACGCGTGATTGTTCAGGAGACGGCCACATGGTGCGGTCCTTGCCACATGTTGTCGGATTACCTGAGCGAAAACCAAGCGTGGGAAGCGGACTACATCTGGATCAAGATGGATCATCGCTACACAGGCGCCCGCGAACTGATGGCGGAACTGCGAGACGGAGCCAAGGGCGGCATCCCCTGGTACGCTATCCTCGACGCTCAAGGCAACAAGCTCGTGACGTCGAACCATTTTAAATCCGGCGACAACATCGGCTTTCCATCCAGCCAGCAAGGTCGAGAGCATTTCAAGCACATGCTGCTCGAAACTCGGCAAGCGATGACCGACGAACAGATCGATGTATTGGTTGCGGGGCTCGAGAAGGATGAATAGTCCGTTGCCGACAGAAACGGTGCGGTGATCTCCGTGCAGCGTCGCTACAAAGTTTATCGCGGCGAACGGTTGCTCGGCTACGTCGGCTTCGATGACCAGTGGCCTGGCGATCCACGATCGCCGCGTCTGCTGGCGTTAGATGCGCTACGCTGCTTCGATGCGGACCAACGTCGCCCGCTGGTCGACGAACGCATCCTGGTCTTCCATATGATCTTCTAAGCACGCCGCAACATTTAATCCGGCATTACTCTCCCGCTGCGCGGGAGGGTGTTGTCGCGGGGTTTTACCGAAAGATTCATGCCGACGGGCTTAAATGCTCGCCAGTTATGCTGCAACTTGTAATCCTATTATGATGCTGGATTGTCGCGAGCAACACGTTGCGGCCGTCGAACGCCGCAAGTCTGTCAGCTGTCCCCGGGAGTGACCATCATGACTTCACACCGCGATTCGATCCGGCGGGATCGTCGAGCGTTTCTCGAAACATCGCTTTGGGGTGTCGCGGCGAGCGGCGTCGCGATTTCCGGGACGACTCGGACCCGTGCGGCCGAGGTGACCGAACGGGCCGGATCCGGTGATTTGCCGACACGGCCGCCGGGCGTCCAGGTGCTGATGCCGCGTGACCGCGTGCCGCTCTCGTTCATCATCGATGACTCCACCTGCTTGGTGAACATGGGCCACTTCTGCACGCCGCAGTTCGCCGCCGCTTGGCCAGGCCGCGCCGAGTATCAGAAGCCTTGGCAAACGTGGCCACGCGAGATCCCCGATGCCTTTGTTCGACGCTTCGGCCAGTGGTGTGCCCAGCACGGGGTCAAAGGCAAGTACAGCATCGTGCCCAATCCCGCCTGTGTTGGCTGGCTCGATCGGGTCCTGCCCGGGTGGTCGCGCAGGGACGTGCAGAACAGTTTGAAACTGGTGCGCGAGTTGATGGTTCCCAACTGGGACATCCATCCGGAAATGATCACGCACACGCGTGTCATCGATCTGAAAACCGGCCGGCCGATGCAGGAGATCAGTGCCGCAACGATGGAGAATTCGTATCCACAGGAAAAGAAAAGCGTCGACGAATTGGCCGCCTACTTGGCTTACTCGCTCCGCATCCTGAAGAACTGCGACCTGCCCTGCGAGGGAGTCACAACACCCGGCGGATTTGGCAACGCGGTGAAAAGTGAATTACCGCTGGCCGTCGACCAGGCGGTTCGCGACGTCTACGGCGTGGATCTGCCGCACTATTTTAAGTACGTCATTTCGGGCGACGAGAGTACTGAGCCCAAGCTAGAGTATCTGCGCGGCCAGGGCACCGACGACGTTCGCGTCACCGTCAATGTTCCCGCCGGAACCGGCGATTGGTTTGGCGGTTGGCAGGGCGACGTTCTGTCGCAAGCCGATCGCTACTGCGATGCCGACGCAAGCAGTGGCCGAATGGTCGAACTGATCGAACAAAGGCAACCTGCGGTGATGCTGTGTCACTGGCCCGGGATGTACAGCAACGGCAGCGAAGAAGGGTTCCACGCCTTCCAGCGTGTTGTCCGCTCGCTGGCATCCCGCTTTGCCGACGACACCGTCTGGATGAAGGTCAGCGAGATCGGACGCTACTGGGCGGCAAAGCAGCTGACCGAGATTCGCCGCACCGGCAATCGGTTGACCTTGTCGGCACCGTTCGCCACAGAAAAGTTCACCGTCCGGGTCGCCGGCGGCTTGGCACCGGTGAGTCTCCGGCATGGCGACGGGCGCACCGCGCTGCGCAAAGTGGCGACTCGGTCGGCCGTGGACGCCGGCACCTGGTTCGCCGACGAGGGCAAGCTGGTCGCTTGTTTCGATTTGCCAAAAGGCGAAAGCCAGCTCGAGCTCGGAACGCTTTGACCGAGCGATAGGGAATAGGCCGCTGGCGGATACTTCCGTCAAGAGATACCGCCGTGTTTGGTCGCCGCCGGACTTTGACGGATGCCCGGATCCCTGTCGATGACTGTAGAGAGCGGCCGACAGCCTTCAGGTCAGGTCCTTTCTAGATTCGTTTCTGTCGCTATCTCCCCCTGGGAGGTGAATGCTTGATCGCGGTAAGATGAGAGCGGGGCGACACGAAGTTCTTTTTACCACTGGATGGATCGATGTTTGATTTCTACGACATTCCTGAAGATGAAAGTGGCGAGTGGGACGAGGATCGGTGTTTGGAGTACCGTGAAGCGCTGTGGCAGGCATTCGTCGAATCGCCGGAAGCCGCGACAGCCGAAGAGCAGTTCGGCCAATTGGGATGGACGCCTATCTTCTTGGACTACGCCTTCAGCTATGTCGGAGCCGCCCCTCCGAGGATGACTCGTGGAGACCTCAACGAGATCCTATTCGAGTTGTTTCCCCGAAAGGTCTCCACGGAACCGGATAGCGCGGCGGCAATCGTTGGCGAGTTGCGGGCTTTCTTCCAGTTCTTGCAGCGCGAGTACGCCGCTCCGAACGCCGAAGAATTGCTGCAGGAGTTGACCGATGAAGCGGTCCGCGAGTTGGAAGAGGCACTCGACGACCCGGCGAAATTTGGCATGGCCAAGTCGATGGTGATGCAGGGCCGCGCGGCGGGCTTTGACATGTCCAGCCAAGAAGGACTCGCGGAGTTCATGCAAGCCTACAGTGCGAGCCTCGCCCGGAATCCGAACGTCACCCAGCACTCCGCCCACGGTCCGGACAGCCAACACTTAAGCGCCCAACAGCGTCGGCAGCAGGATCAGCAGCGCCGCAAGAAGCTGAACAAGAAAAAACGCCGCTAGCTCTCTCTGATGCCGAGTTTCTGGCTGCCTGCTTTCCGAATGCGTTGTCTGAATCTGCGATTCGGGTCCGTCGTGTCGTCGCCGAGCTGCTAAGCACGTCGCAACATTTAATTCGGCTTTACTCTCCCGCTGCGCGCGAGGGTGTTGTCGCGGGGTTTCACCGAAAGATTCATGCCGACGTGCTTAGGCCTGCCCTACGAATGCGTTCGTCCCGACCAGCACTTCGTCGACGATTGCGATTGCTGTTAGACGCCGACGAAGTCGTGCCATCGTACGCCATCGGGCAGCGACTCTGATGCAGCGAACTCGAGGTGTAGAATACGCCGATGACGCTGCGTGCCTTCGACCGACGAACCGCTGGCGTGACTGATCAGCGGACGCATGGCCAACACATCGCCGGCGCGAGCGTGGATGATGACCTCTCCGGCGACGCCAACGCCCTCGGATTCGCTGGACACATGCGAACCGGGGATGACGCGAAGTGGTCCGTTCTCGTCATTGGCATCGTCCAGGTGAATTCGCAGCGTCAACATTCGCCGCAGTACCTCGTCCGAAGCGATCAAGTGCGGAACGCCCGCTTTGACGGTCGGGCGTGAAAAGTGTTGGGAGGCGAGTTGGTTATCGCGGACTGCAATGGCCGTGTCCTTATGCCAGGGTAGATGCCACGTTCGCTCAGGTGGCTTGTCGAAGAACAATGCACGGACCAGTCCCAACTTCGCCCCCAGTTCCCCGCGCAGAAACGACACCAACGGCAGGCAACGCCAAACGGTCGAGACCTCAGGAATCGTCGCGATCAAATTGCGAGCGGCATAGACATGACCACGACTCGATCGGGCCCGTACCGAGGTGGTATCACCAGCGAACGTCTGGCTGCAAACGTCTTGTAAGCGCCGTATCCAATCGCTATCCACGGCGTCCGGCAACAAACAGAAGCCGTCCCGCTGCAGGCGGCGGTGGCTCGGATCGGGTGTTTCGCTCATTTTCTTCATGCCCCAATTCTCGACAACCGCGTGACTGCGAACAAGCCTGCCCGATCCGCCGAGAGCCTGACCGAGAGGGTAATGACACGAAACACCGCTGTGAGCGTGATCGAGGGTTCCGTCGTGTGGGCAAGCGACTGATCGGTTTCCATGAAGCCGAGTTCGATCGTTTGACCAAAGCCTCGTCGCGCCGCGCTGACAAAGCACAAAAAAACCGACCTCAGACGACGGAGCTTTCGGAACGCTCCCTTGCGGGATGCGGCGGCCACGCCTTGCACGGATCTGTGATACGTTGGTGGTTCGGGGCTCTGCGATCAGATAAGAAAGACAGACTATCCGCAAATGCCGAGGTCATGGTTTGAAGATGAAGATTCTGTCCGTCGTCGAAACGGCGATCTACGTCGATGACCTCGACGCTGCGGAAGATTTCTACCAGCGGATACTTGGTCTGGAGGTGATTGCCAGCGAGGCGGATCGCCATGTGTTTTTTCGGGTGGGCGAATCCAATGTCTTGCTCGCCTTCAATCCACGGACGACCTGCACGGGAGATACGCTGCCGCATCACGGTGCCAGTGGAGCGGGCCATTTTGCGCTGGGCATCGAGTCAACTTCGCTCGATGATTGGCGTCGACACCTCGAAGCGAACAGTATTTCGATCGAGACCGAGATGGAGTGGCCAGCGGGTGGCAAGTCGATCTATTTCCGCGACCCGGCTGGCAACTCAGTCGAGCTGATCACGCCCGGCGTCTGGCAGTTGCCCAGTGGTTGGTAAGCCCAACGCATTGATGCGATTTCATTGTACCAGGTCGCGGACGTATTCGTGCCACAGGACCACCAGTGCGTAGAGGTAGAACATCGTTGGCGTCGTCCGACGTACGGCTGCACGAACTCGGTTCTGTGGCTCACCCAAACCGAGATGGCCCTTGGTGTCCTGAAAGGTGGTTTCCACTGGCCAACGATACGAGTAACGCTGCAGCACTTCTTCCTCACTCAGATCCAAGTCGGTGCTGTAAAACGCTTCGACGCCACGCCCGCCGCGAAGATGCTCCACCACGACCACTCTCACTTCACGCTCGGGCGCCAGATACAACCGGCAGATCGTCGAGGTAATTCGCACCGAAAAGCTGGACTGCTGATAAAGTTGGATCTTCGTGCGACGGAGTCCCTGAGTTTTTCGTTGGTTCTGGTATTGAGGTAAAGTCTCATCAGGACGTGGATCGCGTACTGGCGTTGCGGGTCTTTACGGGAGGGTACCAGCACGCATCACGGTGCATGCCCGCCCCGTAGACTTTGAGTCCTGTCTTGTGGACCAACGTATCGTCACCGACGAGATAGTAGCGGTGCTGATCGGTAAGTCGGACAACGAGATCGAACATCGCCAGCCCAACTTGGTCGATTGACCATCGCGGCGGTGAAGACTTGCAGAAGTGGCATGAACGATGCTGCAATGCCCACTGAAAGCGGCTTCCTTGTTCGGGTTGGTAAGCACAGGCGAAAGCCTGCTACCCGGAGGCTGTTTTCTCTGTGAGGATTTGCTGCAAATGATGCAAAAACTGCGAACGTCGAACATAGGAACCGTTCGGAAACAACTTCGGCATTTCCCAACGGTTGCTGGAGCATTGTAGGGCCGATGAAATTGCGGCCGGCCAGCCACGGCAGCGGCGACATGTGGTAGCCCAGGCTGCCAACCCGGGGTATGGGCTAGTCTAGCCTCGGGCAGTCCTCACCGAAGCATTGATGATGGAACCTTGTCTGGATTCGCGTCGTCACAGAAGATAGACCAATCTGAACGACTCCCCCTCTGAGGTATGGAATGTTTGACCGGCTCGCGCAAGCCACAGCTAACCTTCGATTTTTTCTGTTGTCGATGCTTGCATTCGGCGTGATCCACCCATCGACTGCCCAACAATCCGGTGATAGCCAGATCAAACAGCTGATGGCGTTTCGCCAGTCCCGGCCGTTGACGGCCAGTCGCACCTGGACGTTGCAAAATGGGTGGCAGGTTTCGGGATCGATATCTGAGTCGATGATCGAAGGCATCTTTCGCGTTGAGCACAGCGGACGTGATGCGCAGAGTGCCATCTACCTGGTGCCGCTAGAGATGTTCCGGCCCGAGGATCAGAAAACGATTCTGGCCAAACATAATCGCGGCTATAGCTACGTTCGCTACCAATACTTGCCGCCGCTGGCACGCAGCATTGAACGGTGGAAAGGTGCATCATCGGCCCGCGCCGCGGGTTTTCCCCAACCCGTTGCGATCGAAAACGGCAAGGTGTTCGGGTTTACCGGCAAACGTCTGTACGTCGTGGACGCCAGTGCCGTCGCGGATGAGGAATTGAGTGAGCTGACCGAACGGTACCGCGCGTTCGGTAACGGGGAGCATCTTGTCGTCGACAATTGGGTGCCGCATCCGGTGCACGGCCAGGTGTTGCATGAAACCGAAGAGGCGTTCGTGTTACAGGCCGGTCCTTCGCTCTCGCAAGGTGAATCGGTTGCCGCGAGTATCGATGAGTTCGGTTTGCCGGAAGGCCAGGCCTATCGATTGCCCAAGCATTCGATGGGGTTTGTGTTGGGAAAAGAGTTTCGTGGGATATTGAGGCGTGCGAAGCGACTGGGAATCACAAAAGAGTTTAGCGATGAAGCATTGCGTCAGCTGCCGATCGCGATGCGTGGTCGCAGCGGTTGGACGTTCGGTTTCGATTTCAGCGCACCCAACCAGTCCATGATTCGGATTTATGCGGGGCCGCAGGATACACGTCAGATAGAAGCAGCCCGGGTGTCATGTGAGGATCTGTTTCATTTGGAACTCAGCGCCTTGCGCCGATCCGGTGAACTGTCCGCGGATCGATATCGAGACCAGGCGTTGTTGCGAGTAGCGGAAACTGCGTTCGATCGCGACATCTGGAACTTGCAACCCGGGTTTTCCTTACTGCAAGCAACATTGCTGGGGGCGTTCGAAAACGGTTTCGCCTTTCAATTCGTCAACGGCGAATACTTGTTTGTCGAGGCATCTCAACTCGCTGAGATTGATCGCCAGGCCGCCTGGATCGCCACCCGCGACGATGATTTGCAGTGGTTGACCGATGAGGTGCTGGCGGGATTGATGAAATACCGCGTGGTCGTCAAGGACAAGTCGGTCGTGGTCGTTGAAGTTCAGGGGATGACCGACGAGGCACCGGCCATCGATGGCCAGACAGTGAAGATGTCGCATACCTACGGTAATGCCCTCGATTGGTGGTATCTCTATCTCGACCACCTCAGCGCCGTGACAAACACCATGACGCGTCAGGTTGAGCTGCAAGCGATGGTGCGGGACCGCGGGGTTGCCGAGCTGCGAGACAAACTGGCAAGCCGAATCCAGGCACCCACGAGTGAGCTTCCGGATCTAGCCTCGAAAGTGGCCGTGGCGGATTCCAAACGCTGGTATATCGGTGAACAGGGCGAATTCATCGAGGGCAAGTTGGTCGGCAAGTGGGGAGAAGACTTGCTGTTCGTCGAAGACAACGATTCCACCGCGACGCCCGTTTTGTTGGCACGTAAACACCTGGCGTCGAAACACGACGCGGAGCTACGTCGCATTGAGAACCGCTTGCCCGATCGGGACTGGGAAACCGAGTTGCCGATGACTCGTGACGGACAACTCTTTCGCTTTTGGGTCAACCCGGAAACCGACAAGATTGCTTACAACTCTGCTGGTACAATCATCGGTTTTGATAACGATAAGCCGTTGCCAGGGCAGATTAGGGTGACACTTCGTGAGCGGAATGGCCACTCGTTTACTGCCGTATTCTCGGGCGAAAACAAGCCCAATCCACCACACCTGCTGATGGAGTTTCGCAGGCGGTGGGCCGAAGGTCAGCAACGTATCGCAAAACTGCAGGAAGGATTTCCCAGATGGCAGTTTCGCGCTCACACGGACGCATTGCACGCTGAGCCGGTGGCGATCCGCGGCGATGATGTGGTGATGAAGGATTATCAGGAGATCATATTTCTGGTGCGGATCGCCACACTGGACGACCGGTCGCGGCAGCAGCTTGCCGCACTGAAGTTGCCAACAATGGAACCGGACGCGGCGCCCGAGGCGTCGGCAACGATCGAGTCTGAACCCGAAAAGTGGTTGCGTATGCTCAGCGCTTCCAACGGGCTGATCGGTCCAGCAGTGATCAGGGAGACACGCTACGAATCCGATGACACACTGAAATTACGGATGCATGATGGTGAAACGCAAACCACGTCGCTTGAGTCGTTGACGCTTCGCGAAGGTCGGGCACTGCATGCCGCCTATCTGCGACAACGCGACAATCTTAGCGACGACCGTTCGATCGATGCGGTTTTGAGTCAACCGGTTGCTTCCGGCGACGTTGTCCACCGGACGCCGCCGGTGAAAGCGGAGATACGCGAACGGATTGAAAAAGCGATCAAAACCAACAGGCACACGATCGTATGGGACAGCACACCGCTGAAAATCGATTCCAAGGCTTCGCTGCTGGCAATTGACCATAGCGTCCAACATGGCGTGATGCGTGACGGCCAGGGAAAGCTGTTGCGCGTCGATCTGACCAGTGGCAAAGTCCTTCCCAGCGATGATCTGCCGTCGCACGTGCAATATGGCCCGTGGCTGCATAAGGATGGGCAACAGGTGTGGTGGATCGCTGAGGGAAAACTGATGGTTGGTGATGGTAAACAAGCCAAGGTGTTGTCGATCGATGGCACTGGCGAACCCATTTTGGCGGCCGATCAATCCGGTGATTTCGACTCTCTGATTATCGAAATGAAAGATAGTCAGCAATTCCGGTTGGATTTAGAAGGCAACGAAGCGATTCGTTTGACGAAGCAGAGCGACCGGACGCGATCGGATCAGGACGTGCGTTTGTTCGCATCCAGCGATGGTTGGTCTGTCGCACGTCTGAGCGAATCAGCAATCATCACTCAAACCGGGCGGCCCGAACCCGATGCACATAGCAATTTTCTGGGCATGCTAGGTCTAGAGAGTGCCCTGGCGGCCGCTAGTGAAGGCTATGCGCTGGTGAGCCAAGCGGACGCGCCTCGCGCGAATCTGATCTGGAACCGGTTCGGATCGCGGCCCCGCACGGTTGGTTTGCCATTCCTTCCCCAGCGAATGGACATGGTGCGCCTGGAAGAACACGATGTGGTTCAACTGATCGGTCGCCCACTGGATCCTCATTTTGACAAAGCGGGCTACACGTTCGTGCATTGGTATGAACCCGGCCTTGGTTACGGGCGTTTCAAGTATCAAATCATCGAAGGCGTCATCGATGAAGATTCGATCGTTGGTGCCGGAGGCAAGTTTGTCGTGCATCGGCGCGGTCAGGGCTATGTGGTGTCGCGACGGCCGGATCCGTTAGTGAAACCGGTCGAACACGTGATCGGGCAGATTGCCGGGGAGTTGGTCGGGCAGTTGGATATCGCCCAGATCGAAGCGGTGTCTGATTTTCTGGCCTCCTCCGAAATGCGATCCGAAGGCAGTTATCAGGGAGCGTTGGCGGACGAGTTCTATAGCGCGATCCGACGCTCGATTTTTTCCTTCATGCCGCATCTTGGCGGCGACTCCATCGATCGCTCTCTGAACGTTGCCCAGCATTTGCTGGCCAAGTATCCCGAATCACAAGTCGCGCGTTGTGCGCTCGCCAATCTGCACCATTCAATCGCGTGGAATGCTCGCGGTGGCGGTTATGCCAGTACGGTGACGGAAAAAGGCTGGCAGATTTTTCGCGAACATATTCGTCAAGGCAGCGAAGTCATCAAGCCGCTGGCCGATGTGAAAGCACCCATCTCCCAGGTGTATCATCTGCGGTTGAGCTTTGCCACTAGCGCCGGGATGTCGCTTGACCAACTTCGTAGGCTCGCGATCGACTTGCAAAAGAGCGAGCATTGCGAAAACGCATCGCTGCACCAACAGATCGCTGTTTACTTACTGCCTCGCTGGTATGGAAAGCCGGGAATGGTCGAACAGTACTTGATCAATGTTGCAGATACGATTGGCGGAGCCAAAGGGGATGCGGTTTATGCGAAAGCCATTGAGTTGATGAAAGGGATGGCCAGCCGGCAAGGTCCCGTAACCTTTGACCATCGATGGGATGTCGATCGGCTGATGCGGGGTGTCCAGGCCTATTACACACAGCGTCATGATCCGGCGCTGATTGACCACATGATGGCGCTACTGGCCCATCACACACGGTGGCGCGAAATGGTGAAGCTTTTGGAATTGACCGTAGAACGACAGCTGCTGGCCCCTGGAATCGCTATTGTCGACACCAGCACGTTGGGCGAAGAACAGCTGCGGCCGAAGGACAAGGCGGAGACCACCAACCGGCCATCGGAGATCTAAAGGTCCATCCAACATTCTCGTGGGTTCATCCAGACTGCGGGATTTTTTTAGGCACCCGCGGTGGTGTCGCAGCAGGGGCAGCGGCCACGAAAGGGTTGGTATTCGTCAACGATCGGTTCAAGCTCGGGCGGATCCCATACCTGATTCCGCTGCGGCGGTGGTGGTTCAAGCGGTACGTCATCGCCGCATCGACGACAACCAGCGGGTTGGCAGGGGATAACCGTTGTGCACTGTTCGCTGGGAATGAGTTCGCGCAGGTGCCGCTTGTGGCCTTTCTGGCCACCCTGTTTTCGCTTCTTTCCAGGCACCGGCTTCCGCTTGGGCTTCGCGTGAGGATGTTCGGTGCTAGGAGGCAAGGAAGAGTTGCATGGAGTGAGTTTCTGGACCTTATCGATGAGCGATTTAACTTGGTTTTCAAGTTCGTCGATTCGCTATTCATAGCGGGCCACCAGAGCCTCGATAAAATCGCGTGCTGGCTCAGCGCCAGGCGGCAGTTCGATGCGAGGCTTGGGCTTGCTCATAGGAGCATTTGGCCCGAAATCGTGCTTTTGAGTCCAGAGCAATTTTCAAATTCAGCTCACCGGGCCGTGAACGGTTAGTGGATCAGTTGCTCGACAAACGAACTCAGTGGCGCGACAAAGACGACAGCGTCAGAACGATCGGTTCCGTCGACATTCTGATCGTCGCGCCGTACAACGCACAAGTCGATGCCTTGTCCGCCGCCATCGGTGATCGCGCCCGCATCGGAACCGTCGACAAGTTCCAAGGCCAAGAAGCTCCCATCGTCATCTACAGCACCGCCAGTTCATCGGCCGAAGACGCGCCCCGCGGCATGGAGTTCCTGTACGAATCCAACCGACTGAACGTCGCAACCAGGCGATCCATGTGCATGACGATCATGGTTGCCGCCCCCAAACTATTCGAGCCTGCCTGCCGGACACCTCGGCAGATGCAACTCGCCAACACCTTCTGCCGCTACGCCGAACTGGCTGCTGCTATTGACTTCGTATAGAGTCGGCTAATCCGCGCATGATAGGCTCCCGGCCTGTGCACGCCCGCACCTGAACAACGCTGCGATCGCGGAAAGCTTCCGATCGCAGCGCTGTTCGGCAACATCATCACATGACATTAGCTTCGTTGACCGTGAACTGTCTCGAAACCCGCGTCTCGGCACTTTCGATCGGTCGTCAGCTACTCATAAACTTGTCAGCCCTTGGCCACAGTCATCGCAAATCCGACCTCCGATGGTCCGAATCCTAAGCCGCAACTTGCAGGTAACTGATTGGCAGTTGATAGAGATCGCGAAGCAATTTCAGGTATTTACGAGCATCGTCGTCGACCTTCTTCGGCCCAACGACGACCAGTTCGATCGCATTGAACTCGCTTTGCCAGTGAGCGTATTCCAGCAATTGACCGAGTGCATCGCGGATACAGGCACGCGGTGACTGATACGGCTTGATTTCGTAGATGCGATAGCCGGCATCGGTTCTCACCGCGACGTCGATCCGCGTGCCGTTGCCGGTCGCGATCTCGGTGCCGACTGAATCGGCGCCATGCTTTGCGGCCAAACGGTCGAATAACTTGTGCTGCATCGCATTGTGTCGCAGCGAAATGTCGACCGGATCAGCCTTTGGCCGCGACTTCGCTTTCAATTTTTTGAAGGTGCAGCCGGATTCAAAATGAAACCCCTTCGTTACTGACTTCTTCTTCGCCGTCCCTGAATAGCCACCGCCCTCAACGAAGGTGTACAGAGGAAGCAAAGCGTCAAAATCCGCCAAGATTCCGGGGATGGTCACATCGGCAATGGGCTGCATCGTCCCGAGGAACAGGAAAACCCCTTCACGAATCAGATCCGAAGCCACTGGTGCAGGCAGCATGTCCTCGCTGCGTTCCTCACCGTCCCAGTACCACATGTTCAAATCGGCGAACTCCTCCGGATTCAAACGAAGGTACTCGTTGAACAGGGCGGCCTTTTCGCGAAGCGGGGCGATGTCGGGAAGCGTTTGACTAGTTCTAAACGAAAACGCGATCCCGTGTCGCAACGCTTCGCCATCGGTGCCGTCGAATCCGATGTTGAACTGAAGTTCGGAACGCCCGCCGTGATGAAACGCCCAATGCGGTGTAATCGTCTGCTCGCTGAAGATTCTCGATCCCGGCCGCCGAGAGAGGTTGTGTAATTCCTTGCGAAGATCCTGCAAGCCTCCAATTTCATACCCGTTGCTCTGCGCGTTGATGGCGTTTGTTATTTGCTCAATCGTTTTCACTGGTGTCGAACCTATTGTTCGCGACGATGCCTTGCTTCCTGTTGCCTGCACAAGAACGGAGCTCGATCTACCGGTACGTGGCTGTTGATCGAGAAATTGAGAAGGTGAACCCAAGCCTCTTCTTCAATATTTCAAGGGAGGATTCTGTGAGCTCTTTTGTCGTCCGTGGACCGCAGATGATTTCACCAATTGCTTCCGGTTTAAAGGGAACCTCAATGTAGGGAGTAAGGCCAAACCGACCGCCGCGAATCAGCCTCCTTTGTAAAAAGTCTTGTTGCAAATTCTGAAATATCCTGACGATGTCGCCGGGGTCATTGTCGGCGACCAATGCTTTCTCTAATTCGGTGTCTTCAAGCCTGTACATTCTGGCCGATCGCACTTCCTCTTCTTCGCTGAAGC
>NZ_WIAD01000045.1 GCF_009618275.1 Roseimaritima sediminicola | reverse complement strand
AAGCCAGCAAGCAGGAAAAAGGATTGGGGGTCATCCCATCAGCCGTTTGGGCGTTGGCCCCGGTTCCAGGCGGGCAACCGCGGAAAGCGCCAAAACGGCTGAACTGCCCAAAGCCTCCTGCCTAGCCGCCCGCTTGTCGCCGCTGGCGGTAATAACGGATCAGGCTGTTCGTGGAACTGTCGTGCTGCAGCGGTTGGTCGGCTTGCAATTCGGGGATGATGTTCTTGGCCAGCACCTTGCCCAGTTCCACGCCCCACTGGTCGAAGGCGTCGATCTGCCAGATGACGCTTTGAACAAATACGCTGTGTTCGTACAGCGCGACCAATTTGCCCAGCATGGCGGGCGACAGTTGTTCGCCGAACAGGGTGTTCGAGGGCCGGTTTCCCTGGAATACGCGGTGGGGCACCAGCGCTTCGGCCGTGCCTTCGGCGCGGACCTCGTCGGCCGTCTTGCCAAAGGCCAAGGCTTCGCTCTGGGCCAGCACGTTGGCGATCAGGATGTCCTGGTGGTCGCCGATCGGGTTCAGCGAACGGGCAAAAGCGATGAAGTCGCAGGGAATCAAACGCGTGCCCTGATGGATCAACTGGTAGAACGAGTGCTGGCCATTGGTGCCGGGTTCGCCCCAGTAGATCAAGCCCGTCGCGTAGTCCACTTCCTGGCCATCGACCGTCACATACTTGCCGTTGCTCTCCATCGTCAACTGCTGCAGGTACGCGGGAAAGCGTTTCAAATATTGCTCGTACGGCAGCACGGCCGTGGTTTCGACCTCGAAGAAGTTTGCGTACCAGACCGTCAACAGGGCCATCAACACGGGCAGGTTCTGATCCCAATCCGCGGTGCGGAAATGCTGGTCCATCTCGTGAAAGCCGTCCAGCATCTCACGGAACCGGTCCGGACCGATGGCCAGCATCGTCGACAGTCCGATCGCCGAATCCATCGAGTAACGGCCACCGACCCAATCCCAGAACTCGAACATGTTGGCGGTGTCGATCCCGAACTCGGACACCTTTTCGGCATTGGTCGAAAGGGCCACAAAATGTTTGGCGATCGCCGCGGTGTCTCCGTCGACCGCGCGGAGCAACCACTGACGAGCCGTACCGGCGTTGGTCATGGTTTCGATCGTGGTGAAGGTTTTGGACGCGACGATGAACAGCGTCTCGTCGGGATCGAGTCCCTCGGTGGCTTCGGCAAAATCGGTGGCATCGACGTTGCTGACAAAGCGGAAGGACAGCTCGCGCTGGCTGAAATGCCGGAGGGCTTCGTAGGCCATGACCGGGCCCAGGTCGGAGCCCCCGATGCCGATGTTGACGACGTTGCGAATCGGTTTGCCGCGATGCCCCTTCCACTGGCCGCTGCGCACCTGTTGGCAGAAGGCGGCCATTTTATCCAGCACCGCGTGCACGTCGGGGATCACGTTCTCGCCATCGACCACGACGCTGGCGCCCTGCGGGGCCCGCAGGGCGGTATGCAGCACCGCTCGGTCTTCGGTGACGTTGATCTTTTGACCGGTGAACATCGCCTCGATGCGTTCTTCCAGCCCCGCGGCACGGGCCAGATCGATCAACAAGGGCATCGTCTTGGACGTGATGCGGTTCTTGGAATAATCCAGGAACAACCCGGCGGCCGACGCGGTAAACGTTTCACCGCGCTGTGGATCCTCGGCAAACAACTCCCGCAAATGCACATTGCGGATCTCGGCAAAATGTTCCGCTAGAGCTTTCCACTGTGGGCTGGAGGTTAAATCGGCTGGCATTCGTGTACCTGCGTCTGAAAGTTCTTGGAGGGAAACGTGCATCCGCCGACAGGATAACCCTTTCACGCTCTCGTGTGTCCGGCCCGCGGCAGATATACTGGCTTGCCTTCCGAATTGTCCCACCTCTCAAGCGTTCTCTCCCGTGAGGAATCCATCCATGAATCTGTTGCTCCGTCGTTGCTTGTGCTTGGCTGCTGTCTTGACCATCCTGCCGCTGTCGGGCGTGGGAGCCGAGGAAGGCAAATGGAAGTCGCTGTTTGACGGCAAGACCTTGGACGGCTGGGAGAAGGTGGGTCGCGAGGACAGCCACTGGACCGTCGAAGACGGTGCCCTGGCCGGTTCCGGCGAAGCTTCGATGCTGGTCTGCACCGAGGGGCCTTACAAAAACTTCCGCTACCGCGCGGAAATCAAAATCAACGACGGCGGCAATTCCGGAATGTACTTCCGCTGCACCCGCAAACCCGGCTTCACCGACGGCTACGAAGCCCAGATCGATAGCACCCATCGCGACCCGATCCGTACCGGCTCGCTGTACGGTTTCTGTCACGTCTACAAGCAACTGGTCGAACCCGACACCTGGTTCACCTATGAAGTCGAAGTCCGCGAAGACGTCTGGCGCGGTCGCGACATCACGCGGATTAAGGTCACCGTCGACGGCAACGAGCTGTACGAGTACCTGGATTTCGAAAAGACTTACGATCCCGGCTACTTCGCCTTCCAACAACACGACCCCGGCAGCAAAGTGCACATCCGCAAGGTCGAGGTGATGCCCCTGGACGACTGACCGGGCGCTATCGCCTCAACGGCAAACAGTCATTCCCCCCCCTTCGCCAGTTATGGACTGTGCGACGCGAAACGGTTAACGGAACGTAGACATGAAGTTGGTTTCCTGGAACGTCAATGGCATTCGCGCTGCGATGGCCAAAGGGTTCCGCGAGTTTGTCGAAGAGGAACAGCCCGAGGTGCTGTGCATCCAAGAAACCAAAGCCCATCCCGACCAGGTTGACGTCGGCTGGGCCGAGGAATTGGGCTACCACCTACTGTGGAACGCGGCGGAAAAGAAGGGCTACAGCGGGACGGCAATTTGGAGCAAGACGCCCGCCATGGCTCATCATCTGGGGATGGGGATCAGCGACCACGACCGTGAAGGCCGCGTGATCACCGCCGAGTTCGATGCGTTCCAGCTGGTCAACGTCTACACCCCGAACTCCCAACGCGGGCTCACCCGACTGGACTATCGCCAGCGGTGGGATCGCGACTTTCTCGAGTACGTCCGCAGCTTGAACCGCAAGAAACCGGTGATCTTCTGCGGCGACGTCAACTGTGCGCATCAGGAAATCGATCTGGCGAATCCCAAAGCCAATCGCAAAAACGCCGGCTTCACGCCCGAGGAGCGGGCCGGCCTGGATGCCGTCGCGGCGGCCGGCTTCGTCGATTCCTTCCGAGCTCGCAATACTGAGGGTGGTCACTACAGTTGGTGGACCTACCGCAACCAGGCTCGCCAGCGGAACATCGGCTGGCGGCTGGATTATTTCTGGGTCGCCGATGCCCTGTGGCGCGACAACGCGGTGACCGACGCCGCGATCCGCCCCGAAATCCTGGGCTCCGATCACTGTCCGGTCGAATTGACCCTGGGCTGACAAGGAACGGTTATAATCGGGGGCATGAATTACCCGCCTTTTTTGCCCACCCGAGTCGTTCTGTTTGCCCTCTGTCCTCTGCTGTTCGCCCTGCCGGGTGATGCGCAGCAGATCGACTTCAACCATCAGGTCGTACCGATCCTGCGGCAGCACTGTCTGGAGTGCCACGGCGGCCAGGAAGCCAAAGGCGGGTTTTCGATCAATTCTCGAGCTCTGTTGATCGAATCGGGACACGTTCAACCGGGTTCGGTCGTCGATTCGTACTTGATCGAATTGGTGGAATCGGACGATCCCGATTTCCAGATGCCTCCGGCGGAACATGCGCGGCTTTCGCCCGAGCAGATCGCCACACTGAAACGCTGGATCCAACAGGACTTGCCCTGGCAAGCCGGATTCTCCTTTGCCCCGGCCGTCTACGAACCTCCCCTGCGTCCCCGGCGGCCGGAACTGCCCCAGGCCCGCGATGGGCGGACCCATCCCATCGATCGCATTCTCGATGCCGACCTGGCCGCTCGCGATCTGGCTCCCCCGGCCAGCGTTGACGACGAGACGTTCTTGCGGCGAGTGACGTTGGACCTGGTGGGCCTGCTGCCCGAACCCGACGTGCGGCGGGCGTTTCTGGAGGACACGCGGCCCGACAAACGAGCGCGTTACATCGACCGCCTATTGGAAGACCCCATCGACTATGCCGACCACTGGCTGACGTTCTTCAATGACCTGCTGAGGAACGACTACAGCGGCACCGGTTTCATTACGGGTGGCCGCAAACAGATCAGCGGATGGTTGTATCAGTCGCTGCTGGAGAACAAACCGTTCGACCAGATGACTCGCGAATTGGTCGCCCCGCCCTCCGACGCCAGCCGTGGTTACATCGACGGTATCCGCTGGCGAGGAACGGTCAGCGCGGGGCAGAGCAACGAAATTCAATTCGCCCAGAGCGTGGCTCAGTCCTTTCTGGGAATCAATTTGAAATGCGCCTCCTGCCACGATAGTTTTATCGATCGCTGGACGCTGGACGACGCCTACGCCCTGGCGGCCGTGTACGCCTCGGAGCCGCTGGAGCTGCACCGCTGTGACAAGCCCACCGGCCGGACGGCTCGGGCCGGTTGGTTGTTTCCGGAACTGGGGCAGATCGACGCCGAACTACCGCCGCAACAGCGGCTCGAGCAACTGGCCGGTCTGATGACCGATCCGGAAAACGGTCGCTTTGCACGCACCATCGTCAACCGCTTGTGGTATCGCTTGATGGGACAGGGCATCGTGCATCCTCTGGACGCCATGCAATCCCAGCCCGCCAACGAAGACCTGTTGGATTATCTGGGCACGGCATTGGTCGACCATGATTACGACCTCAAACAGGTGTTGCGTCTGATCGCCACGTCCCAGGCTTACCAATCCCAAACGCTGCCTCAGACGACGTCCGCCGAGGACCATCGGTATCGCGGTCCGGTCGCCCGGCGTTTGACCGCCGAACAGTTCTTGGATGCCGTTTGGCAGATTACCGGTGCGGCGCCGGCGAAGTTCGACGCACCGATCGAGCGGACCGCGGAACCGGCGCCGATGGTGCGAGCAGGGTTGCTGAAGAACACGGCGTTGATGCGTTCGCTGGGACGTCCGGGACGCGAACAAATCGTTTCGATGCGGCCCGACCAATTAAGTACGCTGGAAGCGATCAACTTGGCCAATCAGCAGTTGTTGGCCGACGCTTTTGCCAGCGGAGCACGCCGCTTGGTCGAGCAGCCCTGGGAGGATCCCCAGGAACTGATTCGACACGTTTACCATTTCACGCTCTCGCGACAGCCCGATACCGCGGAACTGGCCACCTTGACCGAGTACCTGGGCGCGGCACCCTCGGCCGACGACGTTCAGGACATGTTGTGGGCGGTGTGCATGTTGCCCGAATTCTGGCTGGTTCGGTAACCTTCGAAGGACCCCAAAATGTCTGAACAGTTGATCCGTCGCGATTTCGTCAAGCGTCTCTCGGCCGCGGCCCTGGCGGCGATGGCCAGCGGGCGTCCCCGTGCCCTGCGAGCCAGCGGCCAAGAGGTTCCGGTCGATCAACCGCCGGCCCGTGCCGACGCCTGCATCCTGTTGTGGTTGGCCGGCGGCATGGCGGCACCGGAGACGTTCGACCCCAAACGTTATGAACCGTTCGAGAAAGGACTGGACGTCGCCAAGATGCTCAGCACGTTTCCGGCGATCCCCACCTCCGTGGACGGACTGCAAATCTGCCAGGGCATGGAAAACATTGCCCAGGTGATGGATCGCGGCACCCTGATCCGCTCGGCCGTCCAGCCCGACCTGGGCAGCATCCTGCATTCTCGCCACCAGTACCACTGGCACACCGGTTACGTTCCCCCGCAGACCGTCGCGTGCCCGCACCTGGGCGCCTGGATGGCCAAGGTGCTGGGCCCCCGCAACCCCGTCATCCCGGCCTTTATTAATATCGGCCAACGTCTGGAAGGTGTCGGCGAGAGCGAAGAACTAAAGGCGTTTACGACGGCCGGTTTCTTCGGTTCGCAGTTCGGCCCGATGAACCTGCCCTATCCCGAACAAGCGGCCGCGGCGGTGCGGCCGCCCAAGGGCATGGACGCCCAGCGGTTTGCCGACCGCAACCGCTTGTTCCGGCGTCTGGTCGATCAAAGCCCCCAGCGACAGTACCTGAGCGATTATCAGCAGGAGTCGATGCTCAGGGCGATGGACGGGGCCTATCGCCTGTTGAGCGCGCCGGAGCGAGCGGCGTTTGACATCCATGCTGAAGCCCCCGAGACGATCGAGCGGTACGACACGGGACGCTTTGGACGCGGATGTTTACTGGCGCGACGCTTGGTCGAAGCCGGAGCCCGCTTCGTCGAAGTGACCACCGAGTACGTACCGTTTCTGCATTGGGATACGCACAAGGACGGGCACACCACGGTCGCTCGCATGCATCAGGAAATCGACCGCCCGATCGCCACCTTGGTCCGCGATTTGGAAGACCGCGGATTGCTGGATCGCACGCTGGTGATCGTGGCTTCGGAGTTCAGTCGCGACGCCCTGATGGAAGGCCAACCCGGTTCCCAGGCCCGCGACCAGGCCACGGTGAAAGTCGATCAGGTTACCGAGATGACGCACTACGGCCTGCATCGCCATTTCACCGGCGGCACCAGCGTCGCGATGTTTGGCGGCGGCGTCAAACGCGGGTTTGTTTATGGAGCGACCGCGCCGGAACGGCCGTTGATGGCGATCGAAAACCCGGTCAGTGTGGAAGACCTGCACGCCACGATCATGACCGCCATGGGCATCAGTCCGCAGACCGGTTACGAGATCGAAGGGCGCCCCTTCTACGTCACCCGTGACGGCACCGGCCGAGCGGTCGAAGACATCTTCGCGTAACCCGTAGCTGAAGTCGCCAGACTTTGGACGCCACCCGTAGCTGAAGTCGCCAGACTTTGGACAGGCGGGATCTATAAACAAAAAATCGTTTTCTCCCCTCTCCCCCGACAGCTTGGCGAGCCTAAGCGAGTCAGGCTGTCGGGGGAGAGGGGCTGGGGGAGAGGGGCTGGGGGTGAGGGGGATGGCGGCGCAGGATCGCCAGCCGTCCAGCGTAGCGTTTGCCGGGACTTTGCCAACAAGGTCTCGCTGTGCTGCTTCTCTGTACTGGAGGCGATGACCTTATCTGATGCAACGATTCTATTCCGGTTTGGATTCCCGCTCGCCTCAGGCGTCACCCAGCGTCGCTCTTTGGCCGAGGTCGCCCCGGCGGCTGCCAAGGCCACGCCGGCGGCGCCTTGCCGCAGCGTCCAAGGCAACGGCCAGCGGTTTCATTGGGCGTCTTTGGTGGGAAGGCGGTCCAGGATGTTTTGCAGGATTTGCAGATCCGAATCCGGCCGCTCCGGGCTGCCCGGATAGGTGCGTGAGGTTTGGATCCAGCCGCGGGCGTGCAGGAACTGGGCGGCGTTGTGTTTGTAGGCCGGCACCGGATCGCGGAAGGCCAAAAAGCCCAAGTACTGCAGCAGGTCGTTCAGCTCGTAAAACCCTGCATCGCCGGCGGCCCACAGGTGGTCGCGGTGGGCGAACGCTTCCGGTGCGAACGTGCTCAACCCCAGCAGGTAATCGCTGCCATACATCACCATGTCGATGGCCAGGTCGTTGCCGGTCAAGACGCGAAAATCCGGCCGCTGGGCATCGCGCAGCTGCAGACGTTGCCATTCCAGTTCCCGGCTCAACGACGAATGCTTCGCGCCGCGACAAGCCTCGATCTTCAGCAGTTCGGCATACAGTTCCAGGCTGTAGATCTTGCCGAACGGCGCGAACATCTGCCCGAGTTCGAAGGCCAGAAACTCGCCGGCGTGGCGGCCGATTTTGTCGTACGCCCCTGCGATGTCCTCATCGGCTTGTTCGGTCAACCCAAAGGACTGAAAGATGATCGGTGTCCCATCGACCTCTAGGATCTGGTCCAAGCCGCGACGGTGCGCATCCCAGTCAAAGGCCGCGCCGGGTTGGTCCCCTACGAACACGCCGGCGACGAATCGTCCCGCGCCCAGTTCGCGGCGCGTCTCGTCCAGCACCTGCTGCCGCTGCGAGTCGCTGATCAAGTTGGCGTAGCCGGTGTCCATGTTGACCGCCGGCACCAACCCCGCATCGGCCGTCCTTCGCACATGAGCCCGAAACCCTGGCCAGTCGATTTGGTCATCGTCCAGCAACGGTAACAGGATCGCGGACATGCCCTGGATGGTTCGGCCGGTCCGGACCGGTGGCAGCTGGGCAATCGGACGAGCGGCGGTGGCGTTCATGCTGTGTTCTCTGTTGGAGGACGGTCTACTGGACTTGAAAGCAACCAAAATCGTGCACCGCCATGGAGGCCAGCATTTTATCGGCCTGCGCGGCCAGCTGCGGATCCTGCGCTTTGGCTAGCTTGGCGTGCTTGGCGGCCAGCGCACCTTTTTGATGCTCCTGATAACATTTTGCCAACAACATATGGTGCGGTCCGGTGGGATAGCGCTGGACCAATTCCGAATAGGCCTGTTCCTCGGCCCGTTTCATTCCCAGTTGGCGGGAGGCAAAGGCGATTCCTTTTAATGCGCTGCTCAACCCCGCGACCTGCTGCGGTTGTTCGGGCTGGTCCTTCCAGTAATCGGCAGAGGCTTGATAGGCCTCGAGGCTTTCCGGGTACTGTTCCATCCGTTGATAACAAAGTCCCTGGTAATCCAAGGCAATCGGGTGAAAATGTTCGCCGTCCAGCAACGGCTGCAGCACCCGTAGCGCCTCCTCGGGCCGTTCCAACTGCAGCAGGACCGCCACCCGGCCACCGCGCTGCCCCGTCGGTGCCGCCGGACTCAACGGACGCCTCGCCTCGGCCAACAGTTGACCGGTCGCTTCCTCGAGATCGGTCTTCAGTCTGGCCAGCGGCACGCCGTGCACCTCCCAGTGCGGCTGCAACTGCATGAGCTGTTCGGCCTGGCCCAGTCCCCGCAAAATCCGCTGGTCCTGCAGCGAGCGATTCAGCTGTGTCTTCAGCCCGGTGGAAACGCTATCGACGTAGAGTGCGGGAAGACAAAACGCCATCACCAGGAAAGCGACATCCCAACCCCAACGGCGATCGCCAGATCCAGTTAGAAGCAAGGTTCGCCAGACGGCCGCCAAACCGACTGCCGCCATCGAAAACCAAGCCACCACCACGATCCAAGGCCAGGTCGCTCGCGAAGCGATCCCGGCTTCGATCTGAAACAGGACGCCTTGATAGACCACCCAAGCCACCACCGCGCAGACCAATACCAATAGCGCTCGCAGCGCAGCCGGAATCGTCGCCGCCCGCGCCACCAGCCGCAGCGCGCTGGGCAGGACCGCAAACAGCGCACACGCAACCACGTCCAGCCGCCCGAACAACCGCACGGCCGCCCCGGAACCGGAGCGCAGGCTGAGGATCGCGGCGAACACCAGCAGGACGCCCAGGACGAGCCCCAAGCCGGACAGCCAAACGCGAAGCCGGGAATACGGACCGTCCAACGTCGCCGCATTCCGTGCCGCCTCATTCCGTGCCGCCTCATTCCGTGCCGCCTCATTCCGTGCCGCCTCCTTTGGGGCCGCCTCCCGTGGTGCCGTTTTCGACGGCCGTTTTCGGTTACGGTTCATGCGGGCTCCACAGCGGCGGCGGCTTTGGGTTTTGGAGATTTCCAGATCATCCCGTCAAAACCGTAGTGCATGAATGCGACCATCAAATTGATAGTCACCCATAATTCGAACCAGCCCTTGGAAAGCAAGTAATTGCCCGCCCCAATCACCAGCACAAAGATGACCAGAAACAACAACCAGGTCCGCGCCATCGAAGCGAACAATTTGGTCGTCGACTTCGACTTCTGGACCGCCCAGGTCACGATGGACATGTATTCCAAAGAGTGAAAAACGGCCGACGCGAGGGCCAACTGAAGCACCAAAGAATTGTTCTCATAGCGGCACGCAGCCAACATCGCCACGAACAGAATCATCACACTGCTCAGGTAGGCCACCGAAGGGAAACCGGTCGAGGGCTGGCGCCACCAGCGCCCCCACTGCCTCAGGACAAAGAACAGCGGAACCAACAACACGGCTCCATCGAACCAAGTGGCGATCTGGTGACCGCCAAAGGCCCCGTCCCGCCATCCCCAGCCCGCGACGCGAGCGATGGTGTAAAGCATGAACAAGCGAAAGAAAATCTTCTCGATTCGCAGTCCCGCCGCGGCGCTAGAACAATTCGCCTTCCGCTCGTAGATGCGAAAAATACCGTGGTGCTGGGAGGAGAAATGCCACGCGTTCCAGATGTAATCGACCACTCCCAAACAGAGCAGCGAACCGGTCCCAAACTGCACGCACAAACAGATCCCGATCACGGCGATGGCGAACCCCACAAAGGTTCGACGCCGCCCCACATACTTGTCGTGCTCGGCGGCCACCAACAGCAGAGTGATCCAGCGATGCGGTGCGGTGATGAAATAGATCTGCCAGAACAACAGATTTTCGTGGGCGGTGATCCCCCCGGCAAAATCGACCAACAGCAGCAGCGGCCAAAACAGGTTGGCGATGAACAACAAATCGACCGCCGGCGAAAACAAGTACCCGTGCCGGTTCGCCGCGGTCAGCGATCGTGCGCTCGCCGCGGTTTGCGGTTGGGGACTCGCCGCGGACGGCGGCGGTGCGAGTTGAGCAGGACTATTCAGGGGACCGAATCCAATGATCGTGGAACTCGATTCCCGCCGTCCACGGCACGGCAGGCATGTGACACTCGATGCAATCGCCGGCGGGCGATTGGGGGCAGTCGCCGGGGCTGTTCGGTTGATGACATTGTTGGCAGCGGGCGATGTACGCGCTGCGGTCGGTGGCGACCGCATCATGGGGGTCGTGGCAGGTGGAACAACTCATCCGCCCGTCCGACTCGGTAAAGCATCGGCTCCGCTTTAAACCGTAGGGCTGAAACCGAACCAGCTCCTCGGCGGTGGCGGTCGGCGAAACCGAATCGGCATCGCGGTGGCACTGCACACAAACCTCCATGGCCGCCTGCGGATCGTCCAGCGGCACCAGCGGCTTTGCCTGTTCGGCCAACCCCTGCTCGGCCAGCACAACATGTTGTTTGCGTGGACCATGACAGCGTTCACAACCGACGTTGGGGACGATCAAATCCTCACCAATCGGCAGATTCGGCGGGGGCGTCACCGTGGCATGACAGCCCAAACAAGCACGGACGTCGGCATGATCGAGCGGTCGCCCATAACATTCGACCGACCCTTCGGGATAGTCATCAAAGCGGTCGTGGTCGGGGGTCAGACCAATGCCTTCGATGGGCGCCAAGTAGGACCAGCGCATTTCCACGCCGCGCTGTGAGGCTTCATCGACCCAGATCGGGGTCTGGGCATGAGCCCCCGAGCCGAGCAGCCAAGTGACGGGCATCGCCGGCGTCGCCGGTTGGCTGATGTCGCGAACCACGAACTGCTTGTCATCCCCCTGGAACTGAAACGTTTGCTTCCGTCGCGGGTCCTTGTAAACCGCCGATTCCAACAATGCTTTCGCCCACTGCGACTGGTGCATCGGGACCAAGGTATGGGAATGTCCACTGCGCCGGTGCGCCTCGGCCTGCTCGGCATGACAGCTGGCACAGGCGGCATCACCAGCAAAATTCTTTGCGACCAATGACTTCCAGGCTGCCACCTGGGGATCCTGGGGCGGTGCCGAGGCACGTCTTCGAGCCGACGGTTCTTCTCCGGTCGAGGCCTCGCCTTCGACCCCGCTCCAGCCACCGGTTCCATCCCAACCACCGGTCAAATAAATCATCGCCGCCGCCAACAAAATGACGACGGCGATGGGAATGGCAATACGAACCGGATTAATCAAGATTAACCCAACGGTGCGTCTTTGATCTTCCAGGTATCACCGACGCGCTGCAGGGTCCAGGTCTGCTCTACGGGGCCGGTGTCCTGCCCTTCTTTGGCACGATCCCCGCCGCCGGTTTCATGGACACCGCCAAAGATCTCGACCTGCAGCGTCGCGACCTCGCCATCGATCGCCGGATCGCCGACCACCTGGAAACCTCGAGCCGCATAATCGTCCCGGTTTTCCGGTGCCGCTCCCGACACAAAGGCGTCCTCGAACATCGCCGGATCGCCGGCGGCGTCGCCCAAGCCTTCGACTTGGGCATACGCGTCCTGTTCCAGGGTGGAGACCGCGGCACTTCCGCCACCGCAGCCTAGAACCATCCCCAACAACGGGATCGAAACGACCAGCAATCCGCTAACTTTCTTCAACATCGAAACTCCCATTACTCAGATACAACCTCTCCGCCTTGGGCCGTCGCCAAGGCTTGCCAGACGTTTACTCGGTCCACCGTTTCGGAAACAAAGTGCACGGACCCGTCCGCCCTCAACGTATTGACTCCCCCGGGATGTAGACTCCGGGCCGCCGCATAAACATCGGGGGTGCTCCGTTCCTCGGTACACACCATATTCGGTCCGGCCCCGGTAGAATAGTTCTCATCGCAAGCCGCAATCACGTCATTTTCGGGCGAATTCGGACCAAGGAAAGCCGAGAAAATGGTGCCGCCCATCGCCGGCGACATCCAGACTCCGCGAATATCGCGTCGGGTACTGGTCGACAGAATCTCGCTGAGCGCCATCGTGTTGCTCATCCCGTCGATGAAATCTTGAGCGCCCATGCCGTTTTTGTTCTGAAAGCGGTCCCCGCTGCCACCCAGACTTCGCACGATCTTGTTCTGATGGGTGTAATAGGTTCCGAAGGCGCCCAGGGTCTGATTGGATTCCCAGGACAGCATGTTCCCCGATCCCCAGCAGGCCGCATAGTTGTTGCCCTTGGCCAAAGCCTCCAGACCATAACTGCCGTCGCTGAACTGGACGTCCGTGTTCGTCGCCGTCGGACAACTCACAAACTCTCCCAACTGGTCGCGACCGGTATGATGAGGACCGTGGTACTCGCAGTCGTCGCAGGGGTTCTGGGTGTGACTGTTGGTCCGCCGCTGCTCGCACTCCTTGACGCGTTCCCACATGGCGCCTTGTTCCATGTACGGAAACAACAGTGCCAACCAGTGCCAGCCCAATTCATTCTGACCGTGCTGCCAACCACCGGTTTTGTAGCGATTTCCCGATTCGTCATAGCAAACGTATCCCGGCGGAAACGAACCATGGACATCCATGTGGTTCTGCATCGCCAAACCCAACTGCTTCATATTGTTCTGGCACTTCATCCGCCGAGCCGCCTCGCGAGCCGACTGGACCGCAGGCAGCAACAACCCTACCAGCACGCCGATGATCGCGATCACGACCAACAATTCCACCAGTGTGAAAGCAGACCGGCGGCCTGCCCCCCTGCACCGTGATTCTCTCTCCCGAAACATCATGACATCACCCATAAAAACACAAGAAGTAAACGACAAGCAGTGAACACCCCAGCAATCCATGCCGGCTAATAAGCGCATCCTGCAACGTCAAAGGGGCCATACGCCCCCCAAACGGTCGCATAGTAAGAGCTCCCGCAACCGATCGCAAGCAAATTTACTGTTAATTTTGTTCACCGCCGATCCGCGATCTTTTCGTGGACGCCGGGAGATCGTTCGTGGACGCCGGGACGGACTGCAAAGAAAAAGCAAGAGTTCGGGCGGCCAGCGGTCGGAATGGATCAAGACGCGAACCGCCAACTCTGGCGAGTTCCGCCACGCAATCCAAACTCTGGCGAGTTCCGCCACGCGATCCAAACTCTGGCGAGTTCCGCTACGGGAGGAAAGGGGGGGACGGAGTGGAGTTGAGGAGATTCGAACTCCCGACCTCTGCATTGCGAACGCAGCGCTCTCCCAGCTGAGCTACAACCCCATCGGTTGGTGCTCTCCAGGATAATCGACCGACGCCGCCGAGGAAAGCGGTTTAGGACCGCAGCACGCCCCGCTGGTCCGCTTGCCAAAGGACGCCGTTGCCGACATCCAAGGCCGTCAGCCACGCGCCGCCGTAGCAGTACGTGTCGATGCAGATAAGATGGCCCAGGTCCAGAATCTCGCCGTCCTTTTGGGCCGTGTGTCCGACCACGGCAATCTTGCCTGAGGGGTGCGGCGGCGGAACCGATTCCCGCAGCGAATGCCAACGCAGAACCTCCGGCGACTGCTGCTCCAGTGGATAACCCGGGTCGTAGGCCGCATGGGCAAAGAAATGCGTGGCCGTTTCGTAGCTGTCCTCGAGATTGTCGAAAAACTCGCGATGCGCCGCCGGGATCACGTCCAGATCGCCGGCGAACCCGTAGCTGTCGAGCGTTTCGACGCCGCCGTAGCGCAGCCACCCGCTGTAGGACATCGTGTTGTCCAGCACCGACAGCATCATTTCCTCGTGGTTGCCGCACAAGGCAACCACGCGGCAGTGCTCCGCCAGCCGCAACAAGGTGTCGACCACCCCCCGCGAATCGGGGCCGCGATCGATATAATCCCCCAACGCAACAATCGTATCCTCCGCAGCCGGAGCGATGGCATCCAGCAGAGCGTTCAGGGCAAGGGAACATCCGTGGATGTCGCCGATCGCGATCGTCCGTCCGGGCATAAGGTCCTACGGGGCAGGAGAACTGACAGGAGGGGAACAGCAACCAGCCAATTCCCGTGAACAAGCGTCCATCCATCTCGCCGCTGCCTCCCTGCAATCTTGGGTACAGAGCGATGTTTGAAGCGTTCAAACACCAGCGACTGGCGCAGCGGAACCGGGAAAGATTTGAAATTTAGAGGGTGATCGGCCACACTGTCTAGTTGGGGCCGGTCGTCATGGAACCGGTGGTCCGTTCCTGGGCCAGCCCACCCGGTGCACTGGGCAACCCCGGCGGGTGCACTGGGCAAACCCGGCGGGTGCACTGGGCCAGCCCGGCGGGTCCTTGGGCGAGCCTACCGGAACCCGCGCGCCAATCCCTTTTCCCTTGCTCACAATCGCCTCCGAGTCAATTGAATGTCCACAGATAGCATTCCGAATTCCGAAGCGATTTCCTCGGCGGTGGTTCCCTCGGAGCCCACCGCAACGGCGGCTCATGGTCCCGCTGCGGCCGAGCGAGCGGTGCCGGGTTCGGAGTTCGAAGCTATTGAACAGCAGTGGGAAGAAGCGGACGATTTCGAAGTCGAGGAGGAGGACTGGTTCAACGACGAATCGGTAGCGTTCGTTGCCAGCCTGGTCGCCCACATGGCGATCCTGCTGACCCTGGCGATGATGCCGGTACTGATCGAGGACAAGCCGCCGGCGGTGGTCCTGGTCAGCCCACCACCGGAGTACGAACAGGAGACGATCGAACGGATCGAGGACATCACCTACAGCGATGTTCCGCACGAGAAGGTCGGAGCGAACAGTGAGGCCGAGAGCGAGATGGCCGAGGCTTCGGCGGAGATGTTTGCGGAAGTCGCCGAGATCCCGCAGCCGGTCGAGCTGCAGACCAGCGAGATCAGCACGGTCAACATCAATGAGATGTTTCAACAGGCTGTCGCTCCGGTCGATCGGCTGAAAGAACAGCGGGGCAAGACCGGCGTGGGGGCGTTGGGCGCCGCCGGCGCCGTGGATCGGCTGACCTGGGAAATCCTGCAATCGATGGAGGAACGGCCCACGTTGGTCGTGTGGCTGTTCGACAAGAGCGGCTCCCTGCACCGCCAACGACAGGAAATCCGCGACCGCTTTGACCGCATCTACGAAGAACTGCAGATCGTCCAAAAGAGCGGCTCCGACGCGTTCCAGCGGAGCAACCCTCACGAAGAACAATTGCTGACCAGCATCATCGGGTTCGGCGAGTCGGTCGAGTTGTTGACCGAAGAACCGATCGCCGACCTGCAGGCCATCAAGGATACGGTCGACAACATCGAGGTCGATTCGTCGGGCGTCGAACAGGTGTTTTCCGCCGTGTACCTGGCCGCCAAAGAATACAAGGGCATGCGGCGACACCGCCTGGGTTTCGGTCCGCAGCGAAACGTGATGCTGGTCGTGGTCACCGACGAACGCGGCGATGATTACCAGACGGGCCTGGAGCCCACCGTGGAAATCTGTCGCCGGTACGGGATGCCGGTGTACGTGATCGGCGTTCCGGCCCCCTTCGGCCGGGAAACCACCTACGTCAAATACGTCGACCCCGACCCCAAGTACGACCAGTCTCCGCAGTGGGCAGAGGTTGACCAGGGTCCCGAGACGGTCATGCCCGAACGGGTACGCATCGGTTTCACCGGCGACTACGGGGCCGAACCGGTCCTCGACAGCGGCTTTGGTCCCTATGCCCTGACGCGATTGTGCTACGAAACCGGCGGCATCTATTTCACCGTCCATCCCAACCGAAACGTCAACCGGCGGGTTCGGCGCGGCGAAATCGAAGCCTTTTCGGCCAATCTGGAATACTTCTTCGACCCCGTCAAAATGGCCCCGTACCGGCCCGATTACGTCTCGCCCGAGGACTACATGCGAATGGTCAAGGCCAGCCCCCTGCGGCAGGCCCTGATCAAAGCGGCACAGATGCCAGGCGTGGAGGGGCTGGACCGGCCGCGAACGCGGTTTGTCAAACGCAGCGAGGCGGCCCTCGTCGGCGAACTGAGCAATGCCCAGCGCGACGCCGCACGGCTGGAGCCCCGCTTGGCCGCGATGGCCGAAGTCCTGCTGCAAGGCGAAGCGGCCCGCGAAGAGGAAACCAGCCCTCGCTGGCAAGCCGGCTACGACTTGGCACTCGGCCGCGTGCTGGCGTTGAAGGTGCGGACCGAAACCTACAATGCCATGCTGGCCAAAGCCAAACGCGGCATCGGCTTCGAAAATGAAAAGAACAACACCTGGAAACTGGAGCCCGCCGCGGAGATCAGCGTGGGCAGCAAATGGCAACGCGAAGCCGAAAAGGCGACCGAACTGCTCCGCCGCGTCGCCGACGAGCACGAGGGCACGCCCTGGGCCCTGCTGGCCAAGGAAGAACTGGCCACGCCGATCGGCTGGAAATGGGTCGAGCAGTACACGGACCTGGACCCGCCGCGGCCGGCCGGTAACAACAATAATAACAATAACAACAACCCACCCCAGGACGATCAAAAAAGAATGCTGAAACGGGCTCCCAAACGTCCGCTTCCTAAGCTATAGTTTCAGCATCGTCAGCCGACCGGCCCCCAACGGGTCGGGCCGAAGCCCGATTCGGGTTCGGCAGCGGCGGCGTTTTTTGTGAGGCCGCACCGCCAGTGGTGGTGCCCCGCCCGTGTTTGGCGAGTTTTCCGAGTTTACGATTAATCCTCCTGATGCCTCTTGCGGGCCTGTCGAGGGTTTCTATAATCTCGGCTCACAAGCACAATTCTTAGATGATCAGAGAACGTGCCGAGGGGTTAATGCTCTTAGCAGGCAAACGCTGGACACCGCTCCGGCGCGGCCACTAAGCGGCTGTAGCTCAGTTGGTAGAGCACAACGTTGCCAACGTTGTTGTCGTGGGTTCGAATCCCATCAGCCGCTCTTTCCGCCCCTCGGCAGACGTTCTCTTCTTTCTCTCACCTCCTTCACAGGCTACCCCCAGGATGTCCACCACGGATTTACCAGAAGGCTCTCCAACCGCCGACAGCGCTGCGGCTCCCCTGAAGTTGGATGTGCAGGTGGAAAGCCCTCAGACCTGCCTGCGACACGTGGTCGTCACGATCCCGCGTGAGGAGGTGGAGCGGTACCTGCAGAAGGAATACGACGGACTGGTTCCGGAAGCTCAGGTCCCGGGTTTCCGCGCCGGCCGAGCTCCCCGCAAGCTGGTCGAAAAGCAGTTCAAGGACCGGGTCCTGGAACGCGTCAAAGGCGCCCTGCTGATGGACAGCCTCAGCCAGGTCACCGATGATGCTGGCTTTTCGGCGATCAGCGAACCGGATTTCGATTACGAATCGATCGATCTGCCCGAAGACGGCGACTTCCGCTATGAATTCTCCGTCGAAGTGCGTCCCGAATTCGAAACGCCCTCGATCGATGGATTGAAACTCGAGCGGGCCGTCGAGGACATCTCCGACGAAGCCGTTACCGAATCGCTCAACGGCCTGCTGCGTCGCTACGGACGCACCGAAGCCACCGACCAACCGGCCCAGCAGGGCGATCGCCTCCTGATCACGGCTACCTTCAAGAAAGATGACAAAGTCGTTTCGGAGATGGACGAAGAACGCGTCGAACTGCGCGAACAGCTGACCTTCTCCGACGGCAAATGCCCCGATTTCGGCTCCCTGATGGCCGGCGTCAAAGAAGGCGAAACCCGTACCGGAAAAGTTGTGCTGGCCGATGGCATCGACGACGAAGAACTGCGTGGCAGCGAAGTCGAAGCGGCTTTCCACGTCGTCGAAGTCGAACGCTACAAGAAACCCGAATTGACCGAAACCTTCCTGGAAGAACTGGGCGATTTCGAATCCGAGGAAGAGCTGCGGGATTTCGTTCGCGGCTCGCTGCAGCGACAGAGCGAATACCGGCAGAACCAATCGCTGCGTGAACAGATCGTGGCCCAGCTGACCAGCTCGGTCGACTTCGAACTGCCGCCGGAACTGGTCAAACGCCAGACCCGCCGCGAACTGGAACGCAAGATCCTCGAATTGCGCCGCAGCGGGTTCCCCGAAGAGCAGATTCGCAACTATGTGAACATGGTGCGTCAGAACGCCCAGGCGTCGACCGAAGCCGCCCTGCGTGAACACTTTGTGCTGGAAAAGATCGCCGAAGAACGCGAAGTGGACGCCGAGGAATCGGACTTCGAAGAAGAGATCGAACTGATCGCCGAGCAGAGCAACATGTCGACCCGGCGTGTGCGAGCTCGCCTGGAGAAGTCCGGTCAGATCGACGCCCTGCGGAACCAGATCATCGAACGGAAGGTGATCGAAATGATCACTGAGAAATCCGAGATCAAGGACGTCCCAGCCGAAAAGCAGGACGGCGATTCCGACGATGCCGCCGCCGTCTACCACTACGTGCTGGGAACCAAAGACGACAGCGCCATCCCGGCCGCCAAGTACGACGAGTCGGGCAGCGACGAGGAATCGTCGAAGAAAGACGACTGAGCCGGCCGTCCGTGGCTGAAGCCCACGACCAAGAACACAAGAAAGTAAGAACGCCGCGTCCGCTGACGGACGCGGCGTTTTTTATTTCGTAGCGCCGTGCGGTGCCAGCCACCGGAGCATCACCGCGATCCCCGACGCTCGCGGGCGGTTGGTTCGCCAAAACGCATGGCTCATACGTGGCGGCGGCAACATCCGCCAGCCGACGGCGCGAGCCCTATGCCGCTTCCTTTGTAGCGGAACGGCGCGAGCCGTCCGGTTTTGCGGTGCGAACCTTCACACACCGGGCGGCTTGCGCCGCTCCGCTAACGCGTCAATCGCAAGCGATGGTGAAAGTAGATGGCATTGGGCCCGAGCCGCGGGTCTCACGCCTAGAAATACCGCCCGTCGCAAACCGTCGATTCGCGCCCCGCGCCGGCAGCGAGAGTCCGGGCTGTTGGTACCACCGCGACGCCGCAGCCCGCCCCGGGACGAGACCCGACGCTAGCGCGTTCGGCTCGGGGGGGCGGTCGGCTTTGGAGCGTCGGTGGCAGGCAAAGCCCGCCAGCAGACGGCGCGAGCCCTATGCCGCTTCCTTTGTAGCGGAACGGCGCGAGCCGTCCGGTTTTGCGGTGCGAACCTTCACACACCGGGCGGCTTGCGCCGCTCCGCTAACGCGTCAATCGCAAGCGATGGTGAAAGTAGATGGCATGGGGCCCGAGCCGCGGGTCTCACGCCTAGAAATACCGCCCGCCGCAAACGGTCGATTCGCGTCCCGCGCCCGCAGCGAGAAGCTCAGGGTGTTGGCACCACGGCGACGCCGCAGCCCGCCTCGGGATGAAACCCGACGCTAGCGCGTTCGGCTCGGGGGTCGATTGGCTATGGGACGGCACCCCCGCCTCGGCGCCCCCGCCTCGGCGCCCCCGTCTCGGCACCCCCGTCTCGGCTTGCCCCGATACGGCTTAGCGCTTAGGGAGGGCTCATCTGCATGTAACCGGGATCCATGCCATCCATCGGCATCATCATGCTCGGATCCGCCTGCTTCGGCTTGTCCTCGGCAAAGGTGTAGCGGCCAAATCGGAACCGATCGTCGATCTCCTGCAGGACCTTCAATCCACCTTGCACGGGATCGTACACAAAGACCATACCGGGTCGCGTCAGATCGTCTTCCTCTTGCAACTGCAGGGGTTCGCCCCCGGTCACATCCAGGACGACGGCATGGGTGCGAACCGCGCTGTTGGGCTTGGTCTTGATCGTCAACGTCAAGGGATCGACCACCTCCGCATCCAGCGTATCATTCAGCACCGTTCCCGGACGCACGTCCATCGGTGCCGGAACGGCCAGGGCGTAGTCCCAATCCCAAACCGCGACCACCGCTTTGGCTCTCGCCGGAGACCGCTCGTACGTGACCGTCTGATTGGCCACCGGAACGTCCTTGGTCGAGGCGGGTTCGATGATCGGACCGGCGTACATCTCGATCCGTCGCGGCAACTGGACGACCGGACTCGGATCGCTCCAGGGCGTCGTGATCACAAAATCGCGTTTCTTCGTGGTTTTGGCAGCTTCGATCTTGGGCACCACTCGCTGGAAGACCTCCGCCGAGAGGCTGCGCAGCGTCGGCGTTAAAGCCGGATTCTCGGGGAAGTTCGGATCCTCCAGTTTGACCCGCAATCGGTACACATAGCTTCGCCCGGGTTTGGGCGGGTTGGGAGCCCGGGGATGATAAAAATCGTAGAACCGGACCATTTTGAACTCCGGCGGGTTCTTCTCAGGCCCCCGGGCGGTGCCCATGCCCATGCCCATCTCCATGCCCATGCCCATGCCGGGCTCCATGCCCATGCCCATCTCCATGCCCATTCCCGGATTCATACCGGCGCCGGGTCGTCGAGTGGGAACTGCGGGCGCATTGGGATCGAAAATATCCGGCAACTCGACCCCGCCCAGCGGGTCCGCTTCCTCACGCGCGATCTCCGCCATCGATTTCAGTGGGATCTTGGGGTGGGTCGCAAAGTGCGTGAAATCGTAGATCAACAGCGGCGGAATCAGCGCGGTTAATTTCGGATCTCGATAGTCCGCCGGGATGATGTCCGGGGCGTAGCCCTCCCACCAGTTCAAGGCGTAGAAGTTCATCCGCTCCCAGCCGTCGACGTCGACCCAATCTTCATCGGCCAGCTGGTCGACCGTTTTGCCGGTCACATCGGCTCGCTGGACGTCGTAGCCCAGGTAGATCGGACGGTCTCGCAGCGGCTTGTAGCCTTTGGTCTTTTCGAACGTGTTCTTATAGGATTCCACCAGCTCCTTATGCGGCAGGGCCGCCGTGCCGGCGATGAACCAGGCCGAATGCGGAATGGCTCTCAGCGGTCGCTTGGGCGTTCGGCTGTCTTCGGTGGTCGTGGTCTGAACATTGCCGGTGACTTTGGTACCGAGATTGTATTTGGGGTCCAAACGACGCGTGACTCCCATTCCGGGCATCGCCTCGCCCATGCCCATGCCCATACCCATCGGGTCCATGCTCTGCATTTCGCCAGAGCCGCCGCCCGCCATATAATCCGGCGTTGCACCTTCGCCGCCCGTACCGTAGGGGTCGGACATCATCATCATCGCTTCTTGGCCCATGCCCATGTATTCCGCCTCGCCTCCGCCACGACGCCCCCGGCGTCCGCGTTCGCGGCGGCGCGGCTTCTCCTCTTCAACCTCTTTGGGCTCGGCGTTCTCCAGTTCCGCTGCCGGATAGCTCGTTTCCCGACCTCCCTTGACGGCCATCGATGCCAGAACACCGGTCATCCGCAATTCGATCGGAGCCACCAAGGCGGGATCGATCCGCTTGATACTGGAGTCGACGCGAAGCTGTTCCAGAGCCGTGTGCGGATACTCCTCGTAGGGAATCTGTTTCTGCAGCTGAGCGATCCGCTGACGGTAGGACTTCGGCTCGGCCGGCGGCAGCAGCGCCAACACCGCTTCGTTGTGCGGTTGGTCGATGTTTCGCTTGACCTCGGTCGCCTTGGACTGCAGTTCCTCCGGCTCGAACTCCGAGTCCCTGAACATCGGATATCCCATGCCCTGCATAATCAGGAACAAGGCGAAGACGCAAATGCCCCCCAGCACCATCTTTTCGATGTGTTGAGCAAAGAAGTTTTTGATTTTGTCGCTATCCACGATTGGTTACTCGGTTGGAGTGGAAAACGGTGTGAGGGGGTAGTTGCTCTGGCGGACGTTCGCACACCGCCGCGGCCTTGACAAAACCAGGCCGCCGCTGCGCCGCGAAGTCCTGGGGTTGTTACGACCCGGCGGCTGGCGCAGCCGCGCCAGCGGCCGGTTGTCCAGCGGCCGGTTGCCCAGGTGCTGGTTGCCCCGGTGCAGGTTGTCCTGGTGCCGGTTGCCCAGCCGCAGGTTGCCCCGGTGCTGGTTGCCCCGGTGCTGGTTGCCCCGGTGCAGGTTGTCCTGGTGCCGGTTGCCCTGGTACGGGTTGTCCAGTTGCGGGGGCTGTGGAGTCGCCCGGAACGGGCTGGACCGGGGCGGTTGCAGGCGGCGTGGCGTCCGCATCGGGTCCGGGTTGGACCTGAGGGGTCGCCGGAGCGGGTTCGACGGCCGGTTGGTCGCCCATCGCCTGGCCTTCGACCACGGTCGTGCTGTCCACCTTGTCGACACCTAATTTTTCCATCGCCGGCGGATTATAGATCTGGATAATACCATAGACCTCCACCGAGACGTCCATGGGAAAGGTCTGGGTCGGCGTCATCCCGGTTTGGTAGCCGTCGCCCATTCCCATTTCCATCCCCATCGAGGATTCCATACCCATGCTCGAGCCGCCCGGTTCCATGCCCATCGAGCCGCCCATACCCATCGAGCCGCCCATGCCCATGGCACTACCACCGGCGGTGGAGGGATTGATCCGGATCTGCCGGACCTCGACCATCAAGGCGGCGTTTCCACAGGCCGCGATCAGCTGGGGAATTTCTCGCTGGTCCATCTTGACTCGCAGCAACACGGGCAGCCGCTTGGCAACCGTCAGGAACGCATCTTCGGGGCTTTCGTTATCGGGCGCCATCGCCGCTCGAACCCGGTCGGCTTCGATGGGCTGGTAATTGATATCCACGTAGCGGCCGGCCAACGGATCGAACGTCATTCCGGGTTGCCCCTCCATGCCCATGCCCATGCCCATGCCCATGCCAGAGCCTTCCATGCCCATGCCCATGCCCATGCCGGAACCTTCCATGCCCATGCCCATACCGGATCCTTCCATGCCCATGCCCGAGCCTTCCATGCCCATGCCGTCCATTCCCATCCCTTCCATGCCCATGCCCATTCCATAACCCTCCATGCCCATGGCTCCACCTTCACCGCCCGCTCCGGTACCGGCGGTCACGGGGCTGATGACGCCATTGGCCCGCTGGGCGCTGCGTCCGATGCTGATCCGTTCGATCTCATGGATCTTTGCCTGAAACGGCTGGGTGATGTTGCCGTTAACGTCGGCGACGATCTCCAGCAACTGGGTCAACACCCAAAGATTCTCTTGGCTGTACAGGACATCCAGGGTACTGGGACGGGAACCGCGCCAGGGGAAGAGGTCCGCCAGGACTTCTTCCTGACTGGTGGTGCTCCATTTGACCAAGGGGCCTCGTTTAGGAGCCATGCCGAAGTTACTGGTCCCGTAACCGCCCATTCCCATGCCCATTCCCATGGGTCCTGCCGCGCCATAGGCCGATTCGTCGGTCATACCGGGCTCCATCCCCTCGCTGCCATAGCCCATCCCCATCGATCCGCCCATCGCGGTGGCGGCATCGAAATCGGCGGTCCATTCGGCGCCCACGATAGCGGCTTTGGAGGGCATCACATCGCCGATGTAATCGCGGTAGGCTTCCAGATAGCGGGTTTCGATTTCCTTTTCCGGCGGTACGGGGAACTCGCTGAATACCGACTCGATCGGCGCCGGGATGCGTTTACCGGCCGGCGCCGGCTGGGCGGCCTCTTCGGCCGTCGTGGCCACGTTCTCGCCGCTGTCGGTCTTGGTGATGGTCAGCAGATTCTTGACGCGCCGGATGAAATCCTTGTCCAGGCTCTCTTCGGGCCAGGCCAAGATATTCTGCTGGCGTTCGTACTGGCTCTGCCAGGCATCGAGCACCGCTTCATTTTCCCTTTCAACCAGTTGCTCGACCAACTCATGAGACTGGTTGTTGGGGTGTTCATGGATCGTCGAACGGATCGTATCCATCGAGGCGTTAGCGGCCTTCAGTTCGCTGATCTGCTTTTCCGATTCCGCGGTCAGCGTACCGGTGGCCAGGTACCAGACCACCAGGGCCACGACCGTTACCAGAAAGGTGCCGATCCAGAATCCGTGTTTTTGAACCACGGCGAGTTGTTGTTTTAATTGATCCATCTTACTCTCATGCACCGTTGGTTCTGGGAATCATCGCCACTTCTTGGCTCATCATTTCCTGCTCGGCCGCTTCCTCGGCCGCCTTCTCGGCGTCCTCTTTCTGCTTCTGCAGCCGTTCACTGAGCGACATCGGCTTCCAGACGAACTGGAAGGTAAAGTCCTGCCGCACGACCTTCAGCGTTCGCGGTTCGAACGCGGGAGCATCCGGATCATCGGGATCGACCGGCGGTCGCGGCCCCCCGGGCCCCATGCCCATTTCGCTGCCGTAGCCTCCCATTTCGCCGCCGTACCCCATGGCTCCTTCAGGGCCCATGCCGGCACCGCCCATGCCCGCCGGTGGCGGCTCGTAATCGGGGTTGGGAACCGAGACTTCACGCGGCTTTTCGTCGGAAACCAGTACCGGATAAGCGATCCCCATGTCGTCCATCGTAAAGCTGTGCATCACGCCGGACTCATCGGGCAGGTTGACCGACTTGGTCAGGAAGTTGTTCAACAGGGTCCGCCGCAGGTGGTTGCTGGCTTCGAAACCGCGGCGTTCCGGAGCCGTGCTGTTGTAGTAGTGGTAGCCTTTGACTTCGACGACCCAACCCTTCTCACTCGGACCGGGATCCTCGTTCAATTCGGCCGGGACCTCGCCTCCGGTCAAGTCCTTCCAGCTGAGCAGCTCTTCGATGTAGCGTTTCTTTCGCCGTTCATTGTACCACAGCGACAGATCTTCGTAGAAACGCGTATCGAGCGAGGTGATGTAGACATCGGGTCGATCCACATAGGGGACCTCCTTGGGACTGGGCGGCACGCCGTCGGGATAATCGCCGCGTGGCAGCATCTGCACCACGGTGGACATCAGCTCCATCCACTGCAGACGTCGTTCGCTGTTGCCCGAAACCTCGTTGCCCACCGACTGCAGGTACACCAGTTTGCTCTTGTAGCCATCGAACAACTGATTCTGCGTATCGCTGTAACTCTTGGTATTGCTGACCGCCGACGTGGCGCCACCCCAGTCATCGGGATGGGTTTGCGACCAGCTGGTCTTGACGAACATAAAATGCGTCACCAGGCCCAGCAGCAGGGCGGCCACGCAGGCCAGCGCCCAGGGTTTCTTGGCCCGGATCATCCGCTGGGTGACGATTTCCCGAGGCACCAAACTGGTTTTAATTTCGCTCTGGCCCAACCCCTGCAGGGCCAGCCCGTAGCAAACGGCAAAGGTTGGAGCGTTGTCGCGGAACGTCGGGATCGAGAGCACTTCGTCGCCATCGAGCCGGCTGAAGCGATCCAGGGCGTGGACTTCGTAGCCCAGATTCTTGCCCAAGTACTGCGCCAGGCCCGGCATCTTGACCGTGTTGCCGCCGATCAACAGCTCCGAAATCTCGGCCTTCTTGTTGATGCTCTTGAAGAAGCCGATCGACCGCTGGATCTCGGTGACCAGGTCGTTGAACACCGGCCGCATGGTCTGAAAGACCAGCTTCGGGTCTTCGGCTTCGCGAGCGTGCCGCTTGAGATGCTCGGCCTTGGCAAACGTCAGCTTCAGCTCTTTGGTCAACTGCCGCGTGAAGTGGTTGCCGCCCAGCGGGATGCTGCGCTGCCAGATCCGAAACCCACTGCTGATGATCAGGTCCGACGAATCGGTACCGATCGACAACAGGACCATCGACGGGGGCGGATTGTCCGGATCGAAGGTGTCGTTCTCCAATCGCTCGTGCAGGCGATCGTAGGCCAGCATGTTGTACAGCGACAACGGCGTCAGCTGGATCAGATCGACCTCCAAGCCGACGTCGTCAAACGGCTCGAGCGCCCGGTAGGCCTGCTCGCGCTTCATCGCAAACAGCCCCACTTCGCTGTCCAGGGCGTAGCCGTCCTCGATCAGGCTGCCGGGCATCATCTGGTAATCCCAGACCACGTCATCCAGATCGAAGGGAATCTGCTGCTTGGCCTCGTACCGCACGATGTCGGCGATCTTTTTGGCTTCGACCGGTGGCGGTTTGAAGAACTTCGCCAACCCGCTCGAACCCGGCACACTCATCACGATGCGTGTGCCCTTGGAATAATCGTTGCGCTCGAGAAACTTTTCCAGCGCCTCGCGGATCAGTTCCTCCGGGTCGGCTTCCGGCTGGCTGAGAATCTTGGGATACTCGATATAATCAAACGCGTCGGCGACTACACTGTCGCCTTCGAGATGACACCGCAGGGCTTTCAGCGCCGACTGGCCGATTTCAATGCCCCAGACGCTTGATGATTTCGCCATATCTGCTTTCGAATGCTGCGAGGTGCTCGAGGGATGATCCCTGCTGGTATAACTAGCGGCGGAGAACGTTTCCACCACATCCTAGCAATCCACGGGCGAGGAAAAGTGCGAGGCAGGGCGGTCTGAAGAGAAGTCTAGATGAGCGTCTTTCGCCCGTCGCCACGCACCCTCAGTGTATCGCTGGCCCTTGCCTCCCGTCAAATTTTAATCAGACATGCCGTATATCGAAGAGTGTTGTGTCCTTATTCCTTGCCATACCTTGGAGGATTTTCCGTCCAGCCTTTCCGGTTGTAACGCCCAGGGCCTGCTGGCGGCCTGGACCACGCCCTGGCATCCGGCCCTGATCGCTAGGAGCGGAAAAATCCCTACCTGGTGCCGGGCAGACGTCCCCCCGGCCGCTCGCGACGGCATGTTGCTGTGGGTTCCGGAAATCAGTGAAGCTCGGTTGCCCCACGATTTTGCTCAGACCCACCAGTCGCACCAGGGCGTGCAGATCCTCCGCGGCGGCTCGCGCGAAGCCTTCCTGAACCAGTTGCCGCTGGACGAGATCGATTTCCCCGCCTCCCCGCTCGAAGGAGGCCACCGGCCGGTCGCCCCCGAGGATTTCTTCGCCCTGGCCTACGTTTTTCTGCAGGTCCAGCTGATGACGCGCCAGTTGCGCTACACCAGCAATCTGGACGAAGTGCACTTCAGCGACGTCCTGGTCGCCGCCGCCAAAGCCTTTGTGGCCGGCGACGGTGCGGCCGCCGCCGACTCGCTGCACCAGGCCTTCGACCTGCTGAGCGAAGAACGCGACCACTACTTCTCCTCCGACCCCCATCTGGTGGACCTGACCCTGCTGGCCGCGACCACGCTGGGCCGCGGGCTGGAGAAAACCCTGGCCGACCCGCACCCCAGCAACCTCCTGCTGGATGCGGCGATCGTCGAACGGCTGGCCGAAGAACATCCGCAGCGGCTGCAGACGATTCGAGAACGTTTCCAGGCGGGAACCCTGGGGTTGGCCGGCGGCGCCCCCGACTCCGGCGGATGCCTGGACCACCTGAGCGTGGCACAGATCGGCCGCACCTTGGCCGACGCGAAGCAGCGCTTCACCGATCTGTTTGGCCGCATGCCCGACGCCTTCGCCAGCTACAGCGGGGGCATCCCGGCGGACCTCGCCCCCTGGCTGGCCAGTTTGGGCTACACCGGCACCATCCCCATCAATTTTGCTGCCGGTTCGGGCTACCGGGACGAGCACAAACTGTTGTGGCAGGCCGGTTCGACCGAGATGGAAGCCTTGGTGGCCAAGCCGATCGATGCGGCCGACGATGCCGAATTCCTGAAACTCGGCGCGACCCTCGGCGGGGCGGTCGATGCCGGCGACGTGGCCACGGCCCTGTTGGTGCATTGGCCGGGCCGATCCTGCCGCTCCTTTGACGACCTCCGCCGAGCCGCCGGGTGGGGCCTGGCCCTGGGCAAATTCTGGACCCTCGGCGGCTACTTCACCGAAGGCGAAAAACCCTACCACAGCTTTCAGAGCGACGCCCTGGCCGCCGATGGCAGCTGGCTGGAATCCCAGGTTCGCGACGGCGTCGTCGATCCGCTGAGCCGCGTGGCGGACGATTTCCGCGAGCAACTGCGCCGCGAACGCGATGGCGTCTTCGGCGCGCTGGCCGAGTTGGTTTCGGGCGACGCGACACCGCCCCCCCCAGCCGGTGAAAGGTCGGCCGCAAGGGACGCGGCTACGGAAACCGGCGCGGCGGGTTCGCCGGCGGCCCAGCGTTTGGCCGATGCCCTCTACGCGGCGGCGTCTTCCCAGTCGGCCGCCTCTTCGCAACCGGACGCCGCGGCGCCGACGGTCCTCAACCCCCACCCGGTCCCCTTGCGTGTGGCGGCCCAGGTCGCGGGACATCCGCCGCCGGCCAAACAGGCCCAGCACGTTTTTGCCGGCTACCAGACGGCCGACGGGCAGAGCGTGGCGTTTCTGGACGTGCCAGCCTTTGGCTTTGCAACCTGCCAGCCCGGCAGCGCGCCGGCCCGGCAGGGTTGGTTTCGCAAACCGCCTCGACGTGCCGAGGGACAGTCCCTGGCCAACGAGTTCCTCGATGTGGTGGTCGCCGATGACGGATCGATCGGCTCGGTGCACAGCGGTCCGGTTCGAGGCAACCGCTTCTCGTGGCAACTGTGCCATTTCGAGGCGGGCCGGCAGCCACGCTACAGCGTGATGCAAGCCGACAAGATTGCCATTACCCACAGCGACGCGACGCGCGGCGAGATCAGCTGCGAAGGCCGGCTGTTGCGGGGCGACGCGGCGGTCGGCAGCTACCGGATCCGCTACCGGATCGAGGCCGGTTCGCGGTGGCTGGAGATCGACGGCGAAGTGGATTTGGCCCGCGGCACGACGCTGGGTCCGGAACCGTGGCAGAACTATATCGCCGGACGCTCGGCGGTGGCTTCCGAGGCGGCCCGCACCAAGGTTCTGCTGCGGGACAAGGTGCATCGCGTCGCCGGCCGGCGGCTGAACGCACCGCTGGGTGTGCTGATCGACGAAGCGGACCGGCAGACACTGGTCGTCGCCGACGGCCGCCCCGCGCACCGCGTTTGCGGCAGCCGGATGCTGGACACGATTGTGGCCGTCGCGGGCCAGCAGGACCGGACGTTTCGGCTGCGCTACGGCTTTGACGTCAAATCGCCGGTCGCCGTCGCGCGGAGCCTGCTTGCCCCGCCCGAGGTCGTCGCGGCGGCCGGATCCCCCCTGCCGGTTCCCGCCGGCTGGCTGCTGCAGCTGGATGCCCGCAACGTCATCATCACGGAGGCCCGCTGTGAGCGGGTCGACGGAGCCCTGGAGATGGTGTTGTTGGTGATCGAGACCCGGGGCAAACCGACCAAGACGCGGCTGCACTGCTACCGCAACCCCCAGGCGGCCTGGCGGGAGGGCGAGGAGCACCGGTTCGAATGTGAGGAAGATGCCGTAAAAATCGTGCTCGGCGGCTTCGAATCGCTGCAACTGCGGGTCCGCTTCTAGCTAGGCCCGTTGACCAGGGCCTACGTTGCCTTTACACCAATGAACCTGTCGTCGCGGCCGCTGGTTGGTCGCGGCAATACACTCTCCGCAGGCCCCGTCCGCAGCATCCCCAAGGCCCGCGGCGACTTCCTGTCACCTGAACCGGATGAACACCGTGTCCGACGCCGTTCCAATTCGAAATGCCCTGATCAGCGTTAGCGACAAGATGGGTTTGGCCGACTTGGCTGGCGGCCTGCACCGCGCGGGCGTCCGCATCTTCAGCACCGGCGGAACCCGCCAGCACCTGCTGGAGTGCGACATCCCGGTCGACGACGTCGCTGAATACACCGGTTTCCCGGAAATGCTCGACGGCCGCGTCAAAACGCTGCACCCCAAAATTTTCGGCGGGATCCTGGCCCGGCGGGACCGCGACGAACACCTCGAGGCGATCGACCAACACGACATCGAACCGATCGATCTGGTGGTCGTTAACCTGTATCCGTTTATGGAAACGGTGGCTCGTCCGGGTGTCTCGCGCGAAGAAGCGATCGAACAGATCGATATCGGGGGTCCGTCGCTGGTCCGCGCGGCGGCCAAAAACCAACAACACGTCGCCGTGGCCACCTCGCCGGAGCAGTACCACGAGATCCTGGACCAACTGCAGACCCAGGGCGGCACCTCGCCGGAGCTGCGCCGACGCTTGGCCGGGGAAGCGTTCCGCCACACGGCCGACTACGACCGGGCGATCGCCGATTACCACGATGGCGAAACCGTGGCTGGCGAGTTCCCTTCGACCATGACCGTCAACTTCCGCCGCAAGACGATGCTGCGGTACGGCGAAAACCCGCATCAGAAGGCGGCCGTGTACGCCGAACCCAACGTCCGCACGGCCAACCTGATCGCCGCCCGCCAGTTGAACGGCAAAGAGCTGTCCTACAACAACCTGCTGGATCTGGACTCGGCCCTGGGCATCGTGCGTTCGTTCTCCCAGCCGGCCGCGGCGGTCATCAAACACAATAATCCCTGCGGAGCGGCCACCGCCGACCGGCTTTCACGCGCCTGCCGCAAGGCCATGGAAGGCGACCCGTTGAGCGCCTTTGGCAGCGTGCTGGGGTTCAACCGCACGGTCGACGTCGAAACGGCCGAAGCCCTGTGCGCCCCCGGCCTGTTCATCGAAGCGATCGTGGCCCCAGACTTCGAAGCCGCCGCCGTAGGCCTGCTGACGACCAAGCCCAAATGGCGTGAGAACGTGCGACTGATGCAAGTCGGTCGGCTGGACGATCTGGACAACCCGCTGGAACGACGATTTATCTCCGGCGGCCTGCTGGTCCAAGACGCCGACCGCCTGCCCTCGGCTTCGCTGCAGTGGAAGACCGTGACCGAAACCCAGGTCGACGACGAACTGTGGGACGACATCTCGTTTGCTTGGGAAATGGTGCGGCACGTCAAGAGCAACGCGATTGTGCTGGGCAAGGACACGGCCCTGATCGGCGTGGGTGCCGGGCAGATGAGCCGCGTCGACAGCGTCGACATTTCGATCGAAAAAGCTGGTGACCGCGTCGAAGGCAGCGTGCTGGCCTCCGACGCGTTCTTTCCCTTCCCCGATTCGATCGAAGCGGCCGCCGATGCCGGGATCGTCGCCATCATCCAACCGGGCGGTTCGCGCCGCGATGCCGAAGTGATCGAGACCTGCGACAAGCACGGCATCCCGATGGTGATGACCGGTCGCCGTCACTTCCGCCACTAGTGCTGCGTCGACGCTCGCCGTCCGGAGGATCGCTCGCCCATGTCTGACATCCTGGAAAAAATCGTCGCGCAAACCCGGCAAACCGTCCAACGTGCTCGGGCTGCGGTGTCCCTGGAGGACGTCCAGCGTCAGGCCGCCCGGGCGGCCGATCCCCGCGACTTCCACGCCGCCCTGGCCGCCGGTGACCACGTCCAGCTGATCGCCGAAGTCAAAAAGGCCAGCCCCTCGGCCGGACTGATCCGCCAGGACTTCGATCCCCGCCAGATCGCCCGCGCCTACGCCGAAGCCGGAGCGGCTTGCCTGAGCGTGTTGACGGACAAACCGTTCTTTCAAGGGCATCTTCAGTACCTGCGGGACGCCCGCGAGGAAGTCGCGTTGCCGGTCCTGCGCAAAGACTTCATCATCGACCCGTACCAAGTGTACGAAGCGCGGGCGGCCGGCGCCGACGCGGTGCTGCTGATCGCCGAGTGCCTGGAGGAAGAACCGCTCGGCGAACTGCACGCCCTGGCCCGGCGGCTGGGTATGTCGACCCTGATCGAACTGTACGACGACCAAAATCTGCCGGCGGTGCTCTCGACCGGCTGCCGCATCGTGGGCGTCAACAATCGCAACCTGCGGACTTTCGAGACGGACCTCGAGCACACGGTGCGGCTGCGAAAACGGATTCCCAAGGATCGCCTATTGGTCGGAGAAAGCGGGATCCGCAACCGGGATGATGTCCAACTGCTGGGCGCGGCCGGTGTCAAAGCCATCCTGGTCGGCGAATCGCTGATGCGCCAGAGAGACATCGCCGCCGCCACCGAAAAACTGGTCGGCGTGCCCGTGGCCTAGTGCTGTCAAAGCAGCACGACCGTCTCGGCCGTGACCAACGCGTCCTCGGCAGGGACAGCCGAGCTACTTTCTCACACCGGCCTGACGACGACTCGGGTGCCGGATCGCTTGACCACCCGGATCGGTTGGTCGGGATCGACGAAGTCGCCCTCGGTGACGACGTCCACCGGATCTTCGCCGAACTGAGCCTTGCCCGAAGGCCGCAGCGCCGAGAGCGTCCGGCCCAGGTCGCCCTCCTGGATCTTGGCCCAGCCCGGTTCTTGCGGGACCGCCGCCGCCGGCGCAAAGCTCAGCTCCTCGGCCGTCGGCGGCTCCAGCGCAATCCGGCCCAGCGGCCCGGGCAGGTTCTGCGAAAAGCTCATGAAGGCCAGCAGCAGAACCGCACACACGGCCATCGCCGCCAGCACCGTCACGACGCTGACGCCCAACTGCTCCAGGTCGCGGGCGCTCTCCGGAACCAACACGTGCCGCGAAGCCATCACCAGCGACACGACCAACATCCCGATCCCGCTGATCCCGGCGATCCCAAAGCCGGGGATCACGAAGATCTCCATCGCGATGAACGCCAATCCCAACAGAAACAGCAGCACCTCCAACCACCCGGCCGTGCCACCCAAGAACCGGCTCCAGAAGAATGCGCCAAAGCACAGGGTCGACAGGATGCCGCCGATGCTGATCCCCGGGGCGCTCAACTCAAACAGCAACGCTCCCAAGCCCACGATCAGCAACAACCCGGTCACCAGCGGGTTGTTCAGGATCACGACCGTGGTATCCAGGACGCCCGTTTCCATTTTTTCCACCGGGTACTGCACGCCGATCGCCTCGGCCAACTCACGGGGGCTGGCCGCATTGCCATTGGCCAGCCCGAGTTCTGCGGCGCGGCGTCCGCTGAGCGTCAAAAAGCGGTTTTTCTTGCTTTCAAAAACCGGTTTGCCACGGTTCCACTGATCGGCATCCTTCCGCGACACCCATTCATCTTCGGTAAAAAACGCCCGGCGGCCGTCCTCTTTGTGAGTGGCTTCGAAGACCACCGAATCCTTGTCGACCATCGCCTCGGCCAGGGCTGGCGGGCGGCCCGCGGTCTCGGCGATCGTTCGCACTTGGGCGACCAAGATGCTGCGGGCCTTGGCGTCGGCATAGCGAAACGCCGAGTCATCGCCTTCGACGATCAAGCCCGCATCCCCGAAACGGGCGTCGGCAGCCAAAAAAATCTCGTCCGCGGCCAAGGCCGTCAGGGCAGCCCCGCTGATCGCTTCCTGATCGATATAGGCGACCGTCCGCACCTCGTCGGCTCGCTGCAGCATATCGACCAACTCCAGCGTGGTGCTCAGGTAGCCGCCGGGGCTGTCGATGCGAAGGATGATCGTATCGACGTTTTGCTGCTGGGCCTGTTCGAATTTGCGTTGCCAAATCGCCCCGCTGAGCGGCGTGATCACGCCCTCCAGCTCGATCATCACGGCTCGCCCCCCTGGCCGGTCCGCGTCGTCCGCTGGGTCTTGGGGATCGACCTGCTGGGCGAACCCCGATGAAAGCATGACCGTTGCTAGCAAGCAAGCGTTCAGAATCCGACGAGGGACCACAGCCCAACGAGGAACAGCGAGCAGAGGAGCACTTGTCATGGGCAATGAAAACGGCAAGGGAAGACAAAGACAGCCTTGGCGTGACCAGTGGCGGGAGCAAACCGACAAAGGACGGGACCGCTCGGCGGCAAGGGGGCAAACCGCATACCGGTTCCCTCCGCATTCTACCCCGAAAGCCCACCGCTGGGGCGATGGTATTCCCCGCAGCGGGACTTGCCATCCGACTCGTACCTCAGCGCAGCGGTACTCGTACTCAGCGCAGCGGTACTCGTACTCGAACGACGGTGGACTGGAAGGCACGCGGTGGTAGCGGCGGATTTCCGAGCACGAGCACGAGCACGAGCACGAGCACGAGCACGAGTACGAGCACGAGTACGAGTACGAGTACGAGTACGAGCAGGAGCAGGAGCAGGAGCAGGAGCAGGAGCAGGAGCAGGAGCAGGAGGTACGAGTTGGACGAGCGGCGATTCTTCACAGGCTGGCAAGCCGATTCCGCTGCTTATCTTTTCAAAAAAATTTAAAAGGTGCCCAAACCCGCCTTCCATCCTTCGGGTAACTCACTACAATCTGCCGCTTATTAAAATCCTTTCGTGTGCGGGAGGTGAAGCCGGTGGTTGGTCGAGTGACCCCGCCGAGCGGCATCGTTATCGACCGCAGCGAAGATGAATGAGTTTATTCGATGGCAAAACAAGTAACCGGACAAGCAAAGTTCCAGGTCCCCGGCGGGCAGGCGACTCCGGCGCCCCCGGTCGGCACCTCGCTGGGTAAATTCGGCGTCAACCTGGGCCAATTCGTCCAACAATTCAACGACGCAACCAAAGAATACAACGGGACTCCGATCCCCGTGATCGTGACGGTCTACAACGACCGCTCGTTCGAATTCGTCACCAAGAGCCCTCCTGCTGCGTCTTTGCTGAAGCAGGCCGCCGGAATTGCCAAGGGCTCCGGAGTTCCCAACAAGGACAAGGTCGCTCAGGTATCTCGCGCCCAGTGCGTCGAGATCGCCGAGAAGAAGATCAAGGACCTGAACGCTCGCGATGTCGACCATGCCGTCCGCATGATCGAAGGCACGGCGCGGAGCATGGGAATCGACGTCGAAGGTTAGGCGTTCGTTTTAAAGCGTTCAATCATTCGGTCCGATACGTTTTCGGGCCGCGAGTTGTGGGAGAAGGCCGAAGCCCCCAGCGGCTGCGCCTTCGCTGTCACCACCTAATGCAGGAAATAAGCAAGCTATGGGAAAGCCGTCCAAGCGACAGCGGGCCGCGATGGCCAAGCAGCCGAGTGAACCGCAGCCACTGAGCGATGCGGTCCAGTCGCTGCAGTCCTTCGACAAACCGAAGTTCGACCAGACCGTCGAAGTCCACATGCGACTCGGCGTCGACCCGAACCAAGCCGACCAGATCATCCGCGGCAGCGTTGTCCTGCCGCACGGCATCGGCAAGCAGCAGCGAGTCGTCGTGTTCGCCCGTGGCGACGCGGCCACCGCGGCCGAAGAAGCCGGCGCCGACGAGGTCGGCCAGGAAGACTTGGCCAAGAAAATCAAAGACGGCTGGACGGACTTTGATGTCTGCATCGCCGCTCCGGACATGATGGGCTTGGTTGGTCCGCTGGGACGCGTCCTGGGTCCCCGCGGCCTGATGCCCAGCCCTCGAGCCGGCACCGTAACGCCGGACGTCGGCAAAGTGGTGTCGGAGTACAAGGCTGGTAAAGTCGAGTTCCGCAACGACAAAGGCGGCAACGTGCACGCCATGGTCGGCAAGATGAGCTTCGACCCCAAGCAGCTGGAAGAAAACATTCAGGCCTTTGTCGATTTCGTCCTGGGGCTCAAGCCCCAGACGGTCAAGGGCGCTTACGTTCGCGGCGTCGCGATCTGTGGCACGATGAGCCCCAGCGTGCGGGTAGCAATCTAAGCAGCGGCTCGCGAACGATTCCGTGGCGGCGTGTGTGCGTGGGTAAATCCCTGGCCAGAAGAGAAATACGATGAGCAAATACGTTAAAAACCTTGTGACTCGCGACATCAGCAAACGCCTCGAAGGCGTCGAGGATGCGGTCGTGGTCAGTACCGTCGGAATGGACGCCAACACGACCGTGGAACTGCGGCACGAGCTGGCGGAAAAAGATGTCCAGATGATGGTGGTAAAGAATTCACTGGCTCGACGAGCGTCAGAGGGGACCAAACTGGCCCCGGCGTTCGAGGGCGTCAGTGGTCCGGTCGCGGTGTGCTGGGGAGGCACCGATTTCGTCTCCCTGGTCAAAACGATTGTGGCCTTGGACAAGGATTCGGAAAAGTACGACCTGTTCAAGGCGCAGGGCGGGGCCATGGATGGCGAAGCACTGGACGCCGAGGGGCTGAAGGCCGTCAGCAAATGGCCCAGCCGCGAAGAACAGATCTCGATACTCGTGGGCCAGATCCTGGCACCCGGGGCGAACCTGTCTGGGGCTCTGCTGGGTCCTGCGAAACAATTGGCCAGCCAGGTCAAGCAAATCGAAGAAAAGGCGAGCGACGCCTAGCAGCAGAACCAACGGAACCAGACGACGATGGGGTCGACCTGGTTGGATCACCGAAACGTTGCCGCGATCCGTGGCTTTAACCTGTATTTAATAGAGGGACACGAAGATGTCTGAAGAAGCAACCGCAGTGGCGGAATTTAGCGCCGAAACCAAAGAGCTGGGCGACAAGATCGCCGAGATGACGCTGAAGCAGGCCAAAGAACTGAGCGACTACCTCAAGGAAGAGCACGGCATCGAGCCGGCTTCCGGTGGTGGCGTGGTCATGCAAGCGGCCGGCGGAGACGGTGGCGGCGAAGCGGCTGCCGAACAGACCGAATTCGACGTCGTTCTGACCGGCTTCGGCGACAAGAAACTCAACGTCGTCAAGGTCGTCAAGAACCTGACCGGCGCTTCGCTGATGGAAGCCAAGAAAATGGTCGAATCGGCTCCGGCAACGCTCAAAGAAGGCGCTTCCAAAGAAGACGCCGACAAGATCAAAGCCGAGATCGAAGAAGCTGGCGGTACGGTCGAACTCAAATAAGTTCGCCCCGGATCGAACCGCGGTAACCCCGATCCAGGTGTCCCTGGCGACAGCACTGCGACGCGCCCTGGCCGCGCCGCAGTGGTTCGCTGGCGGGGTGCCCCGACGGCCTCGATCCAGAACCCCCGTTAACCGCAGGATGCGTCTAACGGTGCCTTGAATTGCTCCAGCACGGCGGTTGGGGCGGTTTAACCGCTGCACAGCACAACTTGCGCCAAATACCCGAGGCCGGGGTTACTGGTCTCGGGGTTTTTTGATATAAATCTGTGTTGAGCTTCCGACCGTCGTCCTCTCTTGCCCCCCACTATCCTCTTGATGCACCCGGTACCTGTGCACTTGAGCGGCCCTGCGGCCAGTTTTGCAGACTGGTGGATGAGGGCATTCTGCGCGCTGGCAGTCTCCAGCGTTTCCCCACGCCGTGGGGTTTCCCGCAACAGGCCTACAAGGAGCGTTCTCGCGAATGGCTACTACGTCTCATCGTCGTCTAGAACCCACTACCGTTCGTCATTTTGGTTCCGACCAACGGGGTTTTGAGCTGCCCGATCTGACCGCTCTGCAAACGGTCAGCTATTCGCATTTCTTGCAGGAAGACGCCGCTCCCACGGCCCGGGAAGACAAGGGCATGGAAGGGGTGCTGCGGGAGATCTTCCCGATCAGCAGCTACGACGGCAATATCAACCTCGAATACCTCCGCTACGAACTGGGCAAGCCGCGCTATACGCCGCAGGAATGCCGCCAGTTGCGGCTGACCTACGGCCGCCCCCTGCGTGTCTGGCTGCGACTGGTTCGCGACGAACCGGTCGACGAAGAGGTCTACCTGGGCGATCTGCCGATCATGATGGGCGGCGGCGAGTTCATCATTAACGGGGCGGAACGCGTCGTCGTTTCCCAGCTGCACCGCAGCCCCGGCGTGGACTTTGTGCTCGAGCAGGAAGGTACCAGCGACCGCAAGCTGCCCAGTTGCCGCGTGATCCCCGAACGCGGCAGTTGGATCGAAGTCAACGTCACCAAGAAAGACTCCCTGACCGTCCGTATCGACCAGAGCGGCAAGTTCGCGGCCACCACGCTGCTGCGGGCGATGGACCCCAGCCTGTCGACCGATGCCGATCTGCTGCGAGCCTTCTACGAAACGGGCGTCCAGAAGATCAGCGATGGCCGCAGCGCCGCCAAGATCGAAGGCCACGTCGCGGTCGATGACGTGATCTATCCGTCCAGCAGCGACCGAGCGGGCGAGATCATCATCGAAGCCGGCCACAAGATCACCAAGAGCGTTGCCGAGACGATCTGCACCTCGGGCGTGACCGAAATCGAAACCATGGCCGGTCCCAAGGTCCCGTTGATCTTCAACACCCTGGCCGAAGACAACACCAGCAGCCACGAAGAAGCGCTGCTGCGGATCTACCAGCGTCTGCGTCCGGGCAACCCGCCCCAGCTGGAAAAAGCCCGCATCCTGTTCAACGAAAAGTTCTACGACGAGAACCGTTACCGGCTGGGCAAGGTCGGACGCTTTCGCCTGAACCGGAAACTCGGGGCCGACGTCAGCGAAGACGTGATGACCCTGCGGCACGAGGACATGATCTCCGCGATCAAGTACCTGCTGGATCTGTTCGATCCGGATTCGGGTGCCGAGATCGACGACATCGACCACCTGGGCAACCGCCGTCTGCGCACGATCGACGAATTGGCCAGCGAAGAGCTCCGCAAGGGCTTTCTGAAACTGCGCCGCACGGTCCAGGAACGGATGAGCCTGAAGGACGTCGACGACATGACGCCGCGGGCCCTGATCAATCCCAAAAGCGTTTCGGCGGCGATCGATTATTTCTTCGGTCGCGGCGAACTGTCCCAGGTCGTCGACCAGACGAACCCGCTGTCGCAGTTGACCCACGAGCGACGTCTTTCGGCCCTGGGCCCGGGCGGTTTGAACCGAAAACGTGCCGGGTTCGAAGTCCGCGACGTGCACATTTCGCACTACGGACGTATCTGCCCGATTGAAACGCCGGAAGGTACGAACATCGGTCTGATCAGTTCGCTGGCGATCTACGCCGGCGTCGACGATTACGGCTTCCTGGTCACGCCCTACCGCAAGATCAACGAGGGCAAGGTCACCGAAGAGGTCGTGTGGCTGCGTGCCGACGAGGAAAACGAATCCTACGTGGCTCCGGCCGACGCCGAGGTTAAAGACGGAGCCTTGGTCCCGGGACCGAACATGATCGCTCGGTTCCGCAGCGACTTTGTGATCGTCCAGCCCGAACAGGTCGGTTACATGGACGTCGCTCCGGCCCAGATGGTCGGGGTTTCGGCCGGGTTGATCCCGTTCCTCGAGCACGACGACGCCAACCGCGCTTTGATGGGTTCGAACATGCAGCGGCAAGCCGTGCCGCTGTTGGTTGCCGAGCCGCCGATCGTGGGCACCGGAATGGAACGCCAGGTCGCCAAGAACAGCGCGATGGTCGTGCGAGCCCGCCGCGCCGGCAAGGTTACCTACGCCGATGCCAAACGCATCGAAATCGGCAGCGATCACTACGACCTGAAAAAGTACCAAGGCCTGAACGAGCGAACCTGCTTGAACCAAAAGCCCATCGTCAACGTCGGTGACAAGGTCGAAAAGGGCCAGATCATCGCCGACGGTGCAGCGACCCGCAACGGCGAACTGGCCCTGGGACGCAACGTCCTGGTCGGATTTATGTCGTTCGACGGATACAACTACGAAGACGCGATCATCCTGTCCGAGGAATTGGTCAAGAACGATACCTACACGTCGATCCACATCGAAGACTTCGACGTGGAGATTCGTGAAACCAAACTGGGCCGCGAGGAATTCACCCGCGACATCCCCAATGTCTCCGAAAAGGCGCTGCGGAACCTGGACGATTCGGGCATCGTCCAAGTCGGTACCTACGTGCGTCCCGGGGACGTGCTGGTCGGCAAGGTCAGCCCCAAGAGCAAGACCGAACTGACACCGGAAGAGAAGCTGTTGCACGCGATCTTCGGTCGCGCCGGTGAGGACGTGAAGAACGACTCGCTGGAGGTGCCCTCGGGCATCGAAGGGATCGTGATCGATACCCAGAAGTTCTCGCGGCGAATGAGCCTGACCGAAGACGAGCGGAAGGCCTTTGAGAAAGAACTCAAGGACGTCGAGAGCGAAGGCAACGCAGAAATCGCCAGCACCTTCACCAGCTTGATCAACGATCTTGAAGCCGCCGGCAGCACCAAGCTGAAGGACGTCGAAGGCAACCCGCTGTCCGATGGCCAGGATCCCAAGTTCATCGCCGAACAGGCGGTCAACTTCCAGATCGACCGCATCCTCGATCAGGTCAAAAAGGAAGACGCTCGCAAGGAAGTCGAGAAGGTCTACAAGCAGCAGTGGCCCAACGTCGAAACCGCCATCGACGATCGGGACCGCAAACTGAACAGCATGAAGCGTGGCGACGAGCTTCGCAGCGGCGTCCTGCAGATGGTCAAGGTGTACATCGCCAACCGCCGCGTGATCAGCGTCGGCGACAAGATGGCCGGCCGTCACGGGAACAAGGGTGTGATCGGCAAGATCTTGCCGGCCGAAGACATGCCCTTCCTGCCCGATGGCACACCGCTGCAGATCATGCTGAATCCGCTGGGCGTTCCCAGCCGTATGAATGTGGGGCAGATTCTGGAAACCCACCTCGGCTGGGCCGGGGCCAAACTGGGTTTCCAAGCGATCACCCCCGTGTTCGACGGAGCCAGTGAAGAAGACATCAACCAGTGTTTGGAAGAGGCTGGTTTGCCCCGACACGGCAAAGTCCGGTTGCTCGATGGACGCACCGGCGAACCGATGGAGCAGGAGACGACGGTCGGCTACATCTACATGCTGAAGCTGCACCACTTGGTCGACGACAAAGTCCACGCTCGCAGCACCGGACCCTACTCGTTGATCACCCAACAACCGCTCGGCGGCAAGGCCCGCTTCGGCGGCCAACGCTTCGGCGAGATGGAAGTGTGGGCGCTCGAAGCCTACGGTGCCGCTTACATCCTGCAGGAATTGCTGACGGTCAAGAGCGACGATGTCGAAGGCCGCACCAAGATCTACGAATCGATGGTCAAGGGCGAGAACACGCTGGAAGCCGGCACGCCCGCCAGCTTCGACGTGTTGACCAACGAAATCCGTGGTTTGGCCTTGAATATGCAACTGGAAAAGCGACCGATCTAGGTTCGACAGCGTTTCCTCCGAAACCCCTGACACGGCTCCGCGGCGGAGCCGGTCAGGTTTGCCACCCCACAACACTCCATCGCGAATCCACCACCACGCCTGCGGGCGTACCCCAAAGGAGTCTCCTGAATGTCCAACGGCGAATCCGGCACCTACGAACGTATCAATGACTATGCTTCGGTCCGCATCAGCTTGGCCCGTCCTCAGGACATCAAGAGCTGGTCGTTCGGCGAGGTGAAGAAGCCCGAGACGATTAATTACCGGACCTACCGTCCCGAAAAGGACGGCCTGTTCTGCGAGCGAATTTTCGGACCTGAAAAGGACTGGGAATGCGCCTGCGGCAAGTACCGGGGCATGAAGTACAAGGGCATGATCTGCGACCGCTGTGGCGTCAAAGTCACCCACAGCCGCGTGCGTCGCAAACGCATGGGCCACATCGATCTGGCCGCGCCGGTCGTGCACATCTGGTTCTTCAAAGCCATGCCCAGCCGCTTGGGCAACCTGTTGGCCATGAAAACCAGCTCGCTGGAAAAAGTGATCTACTTCCAGGACTACGTGGTCATCGATCCCGGTACCACCGACCTGGAACCCCAGCAACTGCTGACCGAAGAAGAGTACCGCGCGGCCCGCCAGCAGTACGGCGACGGCGCCTTCGAAGCCGACATGGGCGCCGAGGCGGTGCGGAAATTGCTGAACAAACTGGATCTGGTCCAGTTGTCCGAACAGCTCCGCGTCGACCTGACCGAAACCGGCAGCAAGCAGAAGAAAAAGGACTACATCAATCGCCTGAAGATCGTCGAATCGATCCGCGACAGCGATAACCGTCCCGAATGGATGGTCCTGGATGTGATCCCCGTGATCCCGCCGGACCTGCGTCCGTTGGTCCTGCTGGACAGCGGCAACTTTGCGACCAGCGATTTGAACGACCTGTATCGCCGGATCATCAACCGCAACAACCGGTTGCGCAAGCTGGTCGACCTGAACGCGCCGGAGGTCATCATCCGCAACGAGAAGCGGATGTTGCAGCAGTCGGTCGACGCCCTGTTCGACAACAACCGCTGCAAACGCCCGGTGTTGGGCAGCAGCAACCGGCCGCTGAAGTCCTTGACCGACATGATCAAGGGCAAGCAGGGCCGGTTCCGCGAAAACCTGCTCGGCAAACGCGTCGACTACTCGGCTCGAAGCGTGATCGTCGTGGGTCCCCGGCTGAAACTGCACCAGTGCGGCCTGCCCAAGAAGATCGCCCTGGAACTGTACCAGCCCTTCATCATCCGGCGGCTGAAAGAACTCGGCCACGCCGACACGATCAAGTCCGCCAAGAAGATGCTCGAGCGGAAGGACGAAGAGGTTTGGGACATCCTGGAACAGGTCATCACCAACCATCCGGTCCTGCTGAACCGTGCTCCCACGCTGCACCGCATGGGGATTCAGGCCTTTGAACCGATCCTGGTCGAAGGCAACGCGATCCACCTGCATCCGCTGGTCTGCAAAGGCTTCAACGCCGACTTCGACGGCGACCAGATGGCCGTCCACCTGCCGCTGTCGATCGAAGCCCAGGTCGAAGCCCACACGTTGATGCTCAGCACCAACAACGTGTTCGCGCCGTCCAACGGTAAACCGATCATGAGTCCGTCGCAGGACGTGGTGATGGGTTGTTACTACACGACCGTCGCGATGCCCGACCGCAAGGGCGAAGGCATGACCTTCTCCACGCCCGACGAAGCCGACCTGGCTTATGCCCAGGGGGTGATCGGGCTGCACGCCAAGATCAAGGTCCGCCTGCCGCGGCACCAGAAACTGAAGAACAACGAAGGCCGCAACGATTACGGCATCACGGTCGAAACCACCGCCGGACGCATCCGCTTTAACCAGATGCTGCCCGAAGGGATGGACTTCTACAATTACCCGATGCGTTCGGGTGACTTGGCCAAGGTGATCAGTGACTGCTACCAGCGACTGGGCCGCCGTGCCACGATCGACCTGCTCGACGACATGATGCAGTTGGGCTTCCGCGAATCGACCCGCAGTGGTCTGTCGTTCGCGACCGACGACCTGGTCACCCCAGATACCAAAGCCAAGTTCATCGGCGAAGCCGAGAAGACGGTGATGAAGTACAAGAAGTTGTACGACCGCGGTGTGATCACCGGCCCCGAACGTTACAACCAGGTCCTCGACACCTGGACCCACGCTCGTGAAGCGATCACGACCGACATGATGGCGGCCATGGAACACGACGTCCGCGAGGGCGGCTGGTACATGAACCCGGTGTACCTGATGGCCCACTCCGGTGCTCGTGGTGGTATCGAACAAATCCGCCAGCTGGGCGGGATGCGTGGCCTGATGGCCAAACCGTCGGGCGAGATCATCGAAACGCCGATCAAGGCGAACTTCCGTGAAGGCCTGTCGGTGCTGGAGTATTTCTCCAGTACCCACGGTGCTCGAAAAGGTCTGGCCGATACGGCGTTGAAGACCGCCGACTCGGGTTACCTGACCCGTAAACTGGCCGACGTCGCCCAAAACGTGGTGATCACGATGGATGACTGCGGCACCACGCAGGGCATCAACAAGGGCGTGATCTATCGCGGTGAAAAGGTCGAAGTCCGCTTGGCCGAATCGATCAACGGTCGCATCAGCCGGCAGAACATCGTCAACCCGATCACCGACGAATTGATCGTCGAAGACAGCGGCCTGATCACCCCCGAAGTCGCCCGCAAGATCGAAGAAATGGGTCTGGAGAAAACCCAGGTCCGCAGCCCGATGACCTGCGACGCCCCGCTGGGTGTGTGCCGTCGCTGCTACGGCATGGACCTGTCGACCGGCGACCTGGTCGAAGAAGGCATGGCGGTGGGAATCATCGCCGCCCAGTCGATCGGTGAACCCGGCACCCAGCTGACGATGCGGACCTTCCACATCGGCGGTAGTGTGAGCAAGCAGGTCGAAGAGTCGGACATCAAATGTAAGACCAGTGGCGAAGTCCGCCTGATCCGCATGCGAGCGATCCGCAACGACGAAGGCAAGAACATCGTGCTGACGCGGAACGGGGCCATCGCCCTGGTCGACGATCGCGGTCGCGAAATCGAAACCTACGACGTGCCCACCGGATCGACGTTAATGGTCGAAGAGGGCGACAAGGTCAAAGAGGGTGCGGTCCTGTGCGAATGGAACCCCTACTCGATCCCGATCATGACCGAGCTGGAAGGTAAGGTCCGCTTCGAAGACGTCGTCGAAGGCGAAACGATGCGGATGGAACGCGAATCCAGCGGTAAAACGCGTATCTTGATCACCGACCACAAGGGTGAATTGCACCCGCAAATCGTGATCGAAGACGCCGAAGGCAAACCTCTGGACGTCCAGTACTTGCCCGAACGTGCGTTGATCAGCGTCGAAGAGGGCGCGATGATCAAGGCCGGTACGGTCCTGGCCGAAATGCCGCGTGAATCCGGCGGCGTCAGCGACATCACCGGTGGTCTGCCGCGAATTACCGAGATCTTCGAAGCTCGTAAGCCCAAGGACCCGGCGGTGATCGCCGAAGTCGACGGGACGGTCGAGATCCTGGGCGAAAAGAAACGTGGCAAACGCTCGATCATCGTCCGCAGCGAATCCGGAATCGAACGCGAACACCTGGTGCCCCACGGTAAACGCTTCCTGGTGCACAGCGGCGACATCGTCAAAGCCGGCCAGGCCCTGGTCGATGGACCGCTGGTCCCGCATGACATTCTCCGGGTCTCCGGCGAGGAAGCCGTCCAGCAGTACCTGCTGCACGAAATCCAGCAGGTGTATCGCTCGCAGCGTGTGGACATCAACGACAAGCACTGCGAAGTGATCATCGCCCGGATGTTGCGGAAAGTAAAAATCGAATCCTCCGGCGACACCAACCTGTTGGAAGGCTTGGTGATGGACAAGTTCGAATTCCGTCGCGCCAACCAGGCCCTGTCGGACTGCTTGAAAATCGCCAGCCCCGGCGACAGCGAATACGTCGAAGGTCAGATCGTTCCCAAAGAAGCGATCGAACAGACCAACGCCGAAATCGAAGCCGCCGGTGGCACGCCCTGCAAAGGCAAGAAACCGCGTCCGGCGACCGCCAGTACCCAGTTGCTGGGCATCACCAAGGCCGCCGTCCAGTCGAACAGCTTCATCAGTGCGGCGTCGTTCCAGGAAACGACCAAGGTGCTGACCGAAGCCGCGTTGGCGGGCAAAGTCGACCGCTTGGTGGGCCTGAAGGAAAACGTCATCCTGGGACACCTGATCCCGGCTGGGACGGGTTTCCGGATCTTCCAGGACGCCGAGGTCAACTACCGACGCGAAGCCCTGGAAGAGCTGGCCGACGAATCGGCGCAGAGCCTGGAGGAATCGTTCCCCTTGCTGGCCGAAGCCGACAACGTTCCGAGCGAGCCCGAAAGCGAACCCGCTGCGGAAATCCAGCCGCCGCCAGCCAGCAGCGAACCGGCCCCGAGCAACGAAGCTCTGGACAGCATGTTCGGCGGTGGCTCCAGCGGCTCGACCGGATCGGACAGTTCCGGTAGCCAGGAGTAACCCGGGTAACCAGCAACGGTTTTTTTAAGCGGCCAGACTTAAGGTTCTGGCTGCTCTAAGCATGTCGCAGCGGTTACTTGGGTATCACCCTCCCTCTGGGAGGGTCGCGAGGAACGAGCGGGGAGGGCTGTTATGGTGACTTCCCCCACGTTGTGGTATCACGCTGAACCTGGGTTCCCTTCCTGGGCCTAAGAGCGCGGCCCTCCCGCCGCGCGAGAGGGTGTTTTGTAGCAGGGTTTTGCCGAAAAACGCCTGCCGACGTGCTTAGAGGTAAAGCGACGTTGACCTTCCGGCGAGCATTGTTGACAATCAATGCGTTGCATTTTGTCTAACTTTCCTCGCTTCAGGAGCCCTAGATGGCTACGGCCGACGTTACCAACCTTGCTGAACACTGCCGCCACATCGCCGATGCCGCTCGTCGCGCGTCTCGGCAATTGGGCATGCTCGACGCTCAGGTCAAAAACGCTTGGCTGTTAGCATCCGCCGAGGCCCTGTTGGCGGCTACGCCAGAGATCTTGGCAGCCAATGCCAAGGATGTGGCGGCCGCCCCCGAGTACGGGCTGTCCGACGCCCAGGTCGATCGACTGGTCCTCGATGAAGCCCGGATCGGCGGGATCGCCCAAGGCCTGCGCGAGGTTGCCGCTCTGCCGGATCCCGGCGGCGAAGTCATCGAAGGCCAGACGCGTCCGGGCGGCTTGAAGCTGCAAAAGGTTCGCGTGCCCCTTGGCGTCGTGTTCTTTATCTACGAGAGCCGGCCCAATGTGACCGCCGACGCCGCGGCGATCTGCGTCAAAAGCGGTAACGCGGTGATCCTGCGCGGCGGCAAAGAAGCCGCCCACAGCAGCGCCGCAATCGTCGAAGTCCTGCAACGCGTGGCCGAGGAAAAAGGCGTTCCCGCCGCCGCGGTCCAGTTGGTCGATACGCCCGACCGCGAAGCCGTCGGACACTTCTTGAAGATGGACGACGCCATCGATGTGACGATTCCCCGCGGTGGCGAAGGCCTGATCCGCCGGGTGGCCGCCGAAGCCACCATGCCGGTCATCAAACACTTCGACGGCAATTGCCACGTCTACGTCGATGCCACGGCCGACGTCGAAATGGCCGTTAAAATCGCCGAGAACGCCAAGTGCCAACGGATGGGTGTCTGCAACGCCTGTGAATCCCTGCTGGTCCACGAAAAGGCCGCCGAAACCTTCCTGCCGAAGATGGCCGAAGTCTTCCAGCAGCGAGGCGTCGAAATGCGCGGTTGTCCGCGCAGTCGCCAGATCGTGGGCATGGCGGAAGCTACCGAGCAGGATCTGTCGACCGAATACCTCGGTCCGGTAATCAGCGTCGTCGTGGTCGACGACCTGGCCACCGCCGCCGACCACATCAACCGCTACGGTTCACATCACACCGACGCGATTGTCACCAGCGACGTGCGGGCGGCCCAGCAGTTCACCGCGATGGTCGACAGCGCCGCGGTGATGGTCAACGCCAGCACGCGGTTCAACGACGGCAGCCAGTTCGGGCTGGGCGCCGAGATCGGGATCTCGACCGACAAATTTCACGCTCGTGGACCTTGTGGCCTGCGTGAATTGACCACCTACAAATACATTGTCCACGGGGACGGCCATATTCGCACTTAATGGACAACGGAATGTCTGGCGAAGAATCACTGAGCGAAAGTCAGGTCGACAACCTGCTGAAACAGATGGAAAACAGCAGCGGGACGCCCCCGCGCCCCGATGCTCCGCCGTCCGGTGCCGATCCCGGCGCGGCCGACGGGCCTGACGGGGCAAGCGTCGGCGGTTCCCCACCGTCCTCCGGCCCCGCCTCGGTTGCCGACAACGGACTGCGGGCGGTCAATTACGACTTCAAGCGTCCCGAACGCGTCGGCAAAGAACAGATGCGAGCCATGCGCTCGTTGCACGAGGGTCTTGCACGCAGCTTCGGGGCGGTCGTCTCCGGGATGCTGCGGACGATGCTGGAAGTCAAACTGATCAGCGTTGATCAATTGACGTACAGCGAGTTCGTGTTCAGCCTGGACAATCCCAGCTGCTTCAATGTGCTCAAGCCTGAACCGCTCGAGGGGCACTGGATCCTGGACATCTCGCCCTCGTTGTCCTACGCCATCGTCGACCGCATGCTCGGTGGCGACCCGCACCCGGTCGACAATCTTCGTCGTCCGCTGACCGAGATCGAAAACCGGTTGATCGGCCGTTTGGTCACGGCGTTCAATTCCGAAATCAAGGATATCTGGCGCAACATCGTCGAGCTGGACATTACGGTTCCGCGGGTGGAGAGCAATCCGCAATTGGTCCAGATTGTGCCACCGAACGAAGTGATCATCCTGATCGGTTTGGAAGTGACGCTGGGCCGCAACCGCGGGATGATGAACCTGTGCATCCCGTTTAATACCATCGAACGATTCAATTCCCAGCTTTCCAATAACGGCTGGGTCGGCTACACCCAGCACCGTCCCGACCCCGAGTCGCGTCAGCGGGTTTCGCAGTTCATCGACGAAGCCTCGGTGGACGTCGTCGTGACGCTGGCCGAATCACGCATTCGCACCGGAGATCTATTGGACCTATCGGTGGGCGACGTGATCACCACCGAAAAGGACGCGCATTCGCCGCTGGAGCTGGCCGTGCAGTCGGTGCCTAAGTTTACGGTCCGCCCCGGAGCCCATCGAGGCAAGAAGGCGGTAAGGATCGAATCACACATCGAACCCGAAGCCCCGCCGCCGGTGGCCGAACCCGCAAATTAGCGCCGCTGTCCATAGCAGTGGCATAGGCTTCCAGCCTGTGAACAACAGTGGCATAGGCTTCCAGCCTGTGAACAACAGTGGCATAGGCTTCCAGCCTGTGAACAGCAGTGGCATAGGCTTCCAGCCTGTGAACAACAGTGTCTCAGCCCCCAGGGCGGCACAGCCCCTGCCGGCGGTGTCAACCGCCAGGCCGCGCAAGGCGAACAAACAAAAGCCCCGGAGGGGCGGCACCGCAACTGTGCATTCTGTGTCACCCCTCCGAGGCTTGAGATTCTTTGGGGGGTCCGGCAACCGGGGACTCACGTCCCCGGCAGGGGCTGTGTCGCCCTTCGGGCTAGCGGCGGCGGTAACCCAATTAGCCGTAGGCGCGAGCCTCTGGTCTCATCCCGATCGATCCGGCCGCAGCCCAGCCGGTTCCAACACCCAGCGAGGCTCCTTAACACCACAGGCTGGAAGCCTATGCCACTGGCTCAGCCCGCAGGGCGGCACAGCCCCTGCCGGCGGTGCCAACCGCCAGACCGCGCAAGGCGAACAAACAAAAGCCCCGGAGGGGCGGCACCGCAACTGTGCATTCCGTGTCGCCCTTCGGGCTAGCGGCGGCGGTAACCCAATCAGCCGTAGGCGCGAGCCTCGGGTCTCCTCCCGATCGATCCGGCCGCAGCCCACAAGGTTCCAACAG
>NZ_WIAD01000044.1 GCF_009618275.1 Roseimaritima sediminicola | reverse complement strand
CCGGAGTCAGGAGATTTGAGATTTGAGATTTGGAATCCCAGATTACTGACGTGTCCCGGCTTCTTTCGTCGGCGGCTGGTTCCCCTCTGGCGGGCTGTAGCGTCGGCCTGGGGCGCCTTGCGGCGAACCCCGCCCGCCGGAGCGGTGTCTCTCAGCCGTCTTGTCGGCCACTTAGAATGGGGCTGGGCGTCTCCAGCCGAGCTGGCCGAAGCGAGTTAGGCTGCGGTTTTTTAGGCCAGAAACGATCGATTTGACCTTTCCGATTCATACTGTGTTTGCGATATTGCCGATCCCGTGGACTGGACGAAAATCGCCCAATAGCCCCAAGTTGTGCGGACTCGACCGCTCGGCTGGGTGGTCACGCCGCCGTGATGACGGTGGAAATCGCTGGCCGCTTCGTGGTTGTATATCTTTCCAACCGCGGTCTCTGCGAACGCCCCAAACCAAATAGTTCCCTATCCCACCCGCCGGATATCGAGCCCCAATGCCCAAGAATGGTACGTGGCTCAGCCGGCCCTATGCTGCCCAGGTGTACGAATGAGTCTGGAGAAACTGCGAAATATCGGTATTAGTGCCCACATCGACTCGGGGAAAACCACCCTGTCGGAACGGGTACTGTTTTATACAGGCCGGATTCACAAGATCGAAGATGTCCGCGGCGATGGCGACGGCGCGACGATGGACCACATGGAGCTGGAGAAGGAGCGGGGGATTACGATCACCAGCGCCGCGACCAGTGTCGAATGGAAAGGTCACCCGATCAACTTGATCGACACCCCCGGCCACGTGGACTTTACGGTCGAAGTCGAACGTTCGCTGCGCGTTCTGGACGGAGCCGTATTGGTGCTGTGCGCCGTCGGCGGTGTGCAGAGCCAGTCGATCACGGTCGACCGCCAAATGAAACGCTACCAGATCCCGCGTCTGGCATTCATCAACAAGATGGACCGCACCGGTGCCAACCCGCAGCGTGTCGTGGAACAGTTGCGCGAGAAGCTGGGGGCGGAAGCCTTTCTGATGCAGTTGCCCATCGGCGCCGAAGATAACTTCCGCGGCGTGGTCGACCTGCGAACCATGAAGGCCCTGTACTTCGAAGGTGCGAAAGGGGAAGAGGTTGTCGAGCAGGAAATCCCCGACGACTTGAAGGACGAAGCCGAAGCGGCTCGCGCCCACATGCTCGAATCGCTGTCGATGTACAGCGACGAGATGATGGAGTTGCTGCTGAGCGAAGAAGAGATTCCCGAAGAGCTGCTCGAAAAGACCACCCGCGACGCCGTGCTCGGTGGAGCAACGCCGGTCTACATGGGCACCGCCTACAAGAACAAGGGTGTCCAGCCGCTGCTCGACGCCGTCATCAAGTACTTGCCCAGCCCGCTGGATCGTGAAATCCGTGGTCGCGACCCCAAGGACGAAGCGAAACGCATCGAGCTGACGCCCGATTCCGACCAGCCGTTTGTGGGCATGGCCTTTAAGATCGTCGACGATCCCTTCGGCCAGTTGACCTTTATGCGGATCTACCAAGGTACGATCAAAAAGGGCGGTACCTACGTTAACCAGCGTACCGGACGCAAGGAACGGTTCAGCCGGATCGTGCGAATGCACTCCGACAAGCGGGAAGAGATCGACGAGGCCAAGGCCGGCGACATCATCGCCGTGATGGGCATCGACTGTGCTTCGGGGGACACCTACGCTCCGGAGCGTGATTTCTGCACGCTGGAAAGTATGTTCGTGCCCGAACCGGTCATCAAAATGGCCGTCAACCCGACCAGCCGTGCCGACTCGGACAAGATGGGCAAAGCCCTGCAGCGGTTCCGCAAAGAGGATCCCACCTTCCGCGTCTTCACCGACGAGGAAACCAACGAGATTCTGATCAGCGGCATGGGTGAGTTGCACCTGGAGGTTTACATCGAACGGATGCGTCGCGAATACAAAGTCGACGTCGAAGTCGGTGCTCCGAAGGTCAGCTACCGCGAAGCGCCTACGGTCGAAGTGCCCTTCAACCACAAGTACAAGAAGCAGACCGGTGGTTCGGGTCAGTACGGTCACATCGTTGGCACCTTGACGCCGATCGAAAGCGACAGCGAAGACAGCTTCGAATTCGAAGACAAGGTCGTCGGTGGACGGATTCCCAAGCAGTACATCCCGGCCATCGAGAAGGGCTTCCGCGACTCGCTGGGCAAGGGACCGATCGCCGAATACCCGGTGGTGGGCACCCGCATCCAGCTGGACGACGGCAGCTACCACGATGTGGACAGTTCGGAAAAGTCGTTCTACACCTGTGCTCAGGAGTGCTTCCGTGTGCACTTCCGCAAGGCTTCGCCGGTGCTGCTCGAGCCGATCATGAGCGTCGAAATCGAATGTCCCGAATCCTTCCAGGGTTCGGTCGTCGGCGACGTGATCTCGCGTCGTGGTCTGATTACCAGCACCGACACGCAGGGTGAAAACAGTGTCATCATGTGCGAGTTGCCGCTGGCCGAAACCTTCGGTTACGCGACCGACCTGCGCAGCATGACGCAGGGTCAAGGTACCTTCAGCATGGAACTGCTGAAGTACTCGCAGACCCCGCCGCACGTCCAGGAAAAGATCATCGAAGAGAAGAAGCAGCAATTGGTCGGCGCCAAATAGGCTCCGCCGCTTCGCTGATTCACACCGCCCCCTGTGCCTGGTGCCCAGGGGGTTTTTTTGTGAGCCTGCTCAGCGATGTTCGATCATGCGCTGGCACAGGGCCTGCGCTGCGGCGTCGACGTCAGCGTTACCTGAAAACGCGGCCGCCATGTCCAGCTCGGTGCGTTCGCCCAGGGAGCGCAGAAAGGTTTCCTGACGGCGAGCCAGCTGGCGGGTATGCGTCTGGACCTGTTCGATCGTCTGTGCGAGGGTCAAGCGACCCTCGAGGTGCTGGATCGTTTCGGCGTAGCCCACGGCCTGAGCCGCGGTTCGGCTCAGCCGGCCAAAGCGGCGGAGCAGTTCGCGGGTCTCCTCGACCAGACCGGCGGCGAACATCTGTTCGACGCGGCGATTGATGCGCCGGTGCAGCTCCGCCCGCGGCCACGCACAGGCGAACACGCGGCACTGCGAGGCGGCGCGTTGTTGTTCCAGCTGCAACTGGCGATGGCTGAGCGGAATGCCGCCGGCGCGGGCCACTTCCAGAGCCCGCACCATCCGCCGTTGGTCGTTGGGATGCAACCGATGGGCGGCCAGCGGATCGACTTGTCGTAGTCGCTCGCGGAGCGCTTCCAGGCCGAACTCGGCCACGTCGCGTTCGACCTGACGACGAAACTCCCATTCGGCTGGCGGCCCGGGATCGAAACCCCGCAGCACGGCTTTCAGATACATCGGCGTGCCGCCAACCAGGATGGGCACGCGCCGGCGACGGTGAATCTGCTCGACCAACTCATGTGCGTGCTTCAGAAAGCACGCCACGCTGAACGCTTCATCGGGATCGACCACATCGATCAAGTGGTGAGGCACTCGGCGCCGCTGCGAGGCGTCGGGTTTGGCCGTGCCCACGTCCATGGCTCGGTACACCGCCATGGAATCCATCGAGATGATCTCGCCGCCGATCCGTTCCGCCAACGCGATGGCCAGCGAGGATTTGCCGCTGGCCGTCGGTCCGGAGAGTACCCAACAGCGATCGATCAGCGGAGGAAAAACGTCGGACTCAGACATCGAACTCGTAGCAAACAAACAACTTCGCAATCCGCGGCACAGGTTTCCAGCCGGTGAGGGCTGGAACACCAGCATAGAAGCCTTTGCCGCGTTTGATACACGCACCATCCAAGCATGACCGGATCGGCTCGATTCGCCTAGACACGGTCTGGAAACGAATGCCGTCAAACGGTGCGGGTCGTAGCGGTTGTGCGGGGCGGAGAATTGTCGGTCATGGCTTGTTGCCGGCCGGCCGATAACCGATGGATGTAGGAAGCTGGATGTTTCAACTCAGGGAAGAGAGCCTGTGGTCGCGCGCACTTCCGCGGCCCCCACCCGAGGTTCCCTCCGTGCGTACGATCTCTTACGGCATCCCGATCCTGTTTCTCGGGGTCTTGGCGGCGTTGCCTTTTCGTCGTGTTCCCGAACCGTCCTCGGCATCCAGTGAGGCGGCCGATCCGGCGCCCGAGACGATCCAGCCCACGGCTCTGGTCGAAGTCCAGCCGCGTGGCGCGTGGGTGCCATCGCCGGCAGAGCTTTCCCCGCGACCGGCCCCCGCACCGGCTCCACCGCCGCTGCCCACCGACTACACCGAAGTGGCTGTCCCGTTGGCGACGCCCCCGGCGATCGCTCGACGGTACGAGGCCCTGGAGATGATCGAAGAACGCAAGCGTTCGGGCGCCGACATCCAGTACCAATTACCGCCGCGGACCGAAAACTTGGCGCAGTCCGGCGCCGGTTGGCAGACCGATCTGCCGCTGGCCGTCGCCGCCCCACCCTCGACGCAGCCAGGGCCTACAACGCAGCCAGAACCTTGGCCGCAGCGGTCCAGCGAATCGATCGCCCAGGTTGCAGACGCCTCGCCGCCGTCGCCGGCCGGTATGGTGAGCGAACCAACGGGCACGCGTCTCCAGCGGCCGGCCGCGGCGGCGGCCAGCGAGGGCACGGTAACCGCCCTGAAAGCCAGCTTTGGAACGCGCAGCCAGCCGCACGACGCAGCGTCAAGTTCCCCGCCGGCACCCCGCAAACGGTACTACATCCGCGAACCCCAGCGGTAGTTGGTAGGAGTGGCGAGTGGCGAGTGGCGAGTGGCGAGTGGCGAGTTGCGAGTGGCGAGTTGCGAGTGGCGAGTTGCGAGTGGCGAGTTTGAATCGTGTTCGTGCTCGTGCTCGTGCTCGTGCTCGATTTGAGATTTGAGATCTGAGATTTGAGATTCGCTGACTCCGGCGGAATCTATTTAGGAGAAGAGTGGTTTTCTCCCCTCTCCCACCACTGCTTCACTCGCTGACGCTCGCGGCGCAGCGGGGGAGAGGGGAGAAAACATCGCCTCCTACCGCTCTGAACCCTGCATAGAATCCGCCGGAGTCAGGCACTTTGCACTTTGCAATTGGCAATTCGCACTTTGCAATCCCCCTCCTCTTCCGCTCACCACGGTTGGTGGGGGACGCCGGCGAGGCGGTCGATGCGGGCGAGGATCGCGGCGAGCGACGCATCGAAGCGGGCTAGCTGTGTTTCGAACTGCAACAGCTCGCGATACGTCTCGGTCAGACTGAAAAAGTCGCTGCGCCCGCCGCGGTAGTCGGCCACCGACAGCTTCAGCGTGGCTTCGGTGCGGGGAATGATCCGCTCCTCGTACAGCCGCCGCTGCTCGAGCACCGCGTCGGCTTCGGCGACCAGTCGTCGCAGCTGGCCCATGATTTCATCGCGGCGGGCCTCTCGGCGTAGCGCCGTGCTGCTGGCCCGGTGTGCCGCTTCGCGGATCCCGGCGTCGATCTTGCTGCGCCAGATCGGCAGCGTCGTGCCAACAGAGAAATTAATATTGTCGTGTCCGTTGGCGACCGGGCTGAGCACATTGTGGTCGTCGCTGATCAAAGCCCAATGGAGGCCGACCTGCAGGTCCGGGTACTGCTGCATGCAGGCCAGCCGCTGCCGCCCTCGATCCCGCTGGAGCTCCCAGGCCAAGCCTTGCAGTTCGGGGTTGTTGGCTTCGGCCACGGCGACCAGTTCGATCAGTTGTTGGCGGTCTTCGGGCAGATCCATTTGGTCGCGGACCAGGGGCACCAAACGGACGGGTTGTTGCAGCAGCGCCGCCAGATCGGCCTGGGCGACCGCCTTTTGCTGCTCCAGCTCGACCAGTTCGTCGTCCAGGCGATCCAGTTCCAATTGGGCGCGAAGCACGTCCTGCTGGGTGCCGCCACTGCGGTAGCGGGCTTCGGCCACTCGAACCAGGTCGTCGACCAATTCCTGGGTCTTTCGTGTGATCTCGATCGCTCGATCGGCGTACCAGACTTCGTAGTAGGCCAACCGCACCGCTTCGGCGATCTCGCGTTCGATCCGTTCGACTTCCGCCCGAGCCACCTGAGCCTCGCGTGCCGCAATTGCCGCTCTGGTCTCGCGTTTCCCTTTCCAGGGGATGCTCTGCGTCAGGGACATTTGATTGCCGACGCGACCGCCGGCCGTCTGCAGGGCTTGATCGTGGATCGGCCAAAACGTGTTGTTGAATGTGGGATCGGGCAGAGCTCGTTCCTGCGGAATCCGCTGGGTCTCCGCGGCGACACGGTGCCGCGCCGCGCGGAGCCGCGGATGGTTGGCCAGGGCCGCCTGGACCAGCTGCTGGACCGACGCCCCGGTGGGGCCGTCCGAAATGGCCTCGCCGGCCGGAACCGTTTCAGTAGCCTCCGGCGGATCCGTCGCGGCGGCGTTGTCAGCCGGTTCGTCGTCGCCGGCCCCCGCTTGAGCTGCGGCGAACAACTGGATCGGTGGCGCTTCGCTGAGCGCAGCGGCAAAGCGGTTCTGCACGGCCTGGGTGCCTGCCGGCGCATGGGCGACCGGCGCGTCGACTTCGTACCCGACCGTCGCCGTGCTGGCCAGCAGCGCCGCGGGTTCGTGTGGCGCCAGAGATTCGTGTGGTGTCGGGGGTTCGGTTGCCGGGGCGGATTGCGCCGCCGTTTGCGGCACGGTCGCAGCCACGGCGAGCGTGGCGGCGTCGGCGCCGGAGCGGCCGAGCGCCAGCCAGGATGAATTCGCGGCGCATCCCGACGTGGCGGCCAGGCCCAGCAGTACCGTCAGGGCCCATCGTTTCCGTAGCCGGCTGAGCCGGTGGCGGCGATCGGCGGTCCGGTTGGTCGTTGCTGTCGCGGATCGGGAGGTCACGAATATCACCCGTTTTCATGAGAATGATTCAAGTTGCCACGCCTCGCCAGGACTGGCAAGAGGCAAACGGCCGGCACGCCAGCCGGTCAGGCCGCATACCGGTCACGGGTATCATTTTCGGAACGCTACAGCGGCTACCTCTCGCTTTATTGACGCCGTCGTCAAGGTTTCACTGACCGGCCCGAGCGGAAGCCCGGGGGCCCCACAGGCTGGTGCTGCGTCAGCGTTAGATTTTAGGGTCTGGCCGTAGCTGAACCGCGCCAGACTTTGGGCCTTCTCGCCGCTTCAATCCAATCTCTGGCGAGATCAGCTACCCTAAAATTCGGCTTTGACGCACCACTAGAAGCCTATGCCACATATGCGACGCTCAGGTATTCGTCGACGCGTATTTGCGAAACAGCGTGACCAGCTCTTCCAGTTTCTGCTTGCGATCGTCCGCATCGCCGTTGCGGATGGCTTCTTCGACGCAGGTCTTCAGATGGTTTTCCAGGACGATCTGACCGACTTTGGAGAGCGCTCCGGTCGCGGCGGACAGCTGCATCAGCACGTTGACGCAGGGCTCGTCGGCTTCGATCATCCGGCCAACGGCTTCCACCTGGCCGTTGATCCGCCGCAGGCGATTGAGCACCTTTTTCTTTTCGTCGTCTGTCAGCATCGCGGGTCAAAGCGGGAAAGGAAGAAGCGGTGGAAGGAATGATTGTAGCGTATCGGGGTCGAAGTTCAGCGCCAGGCGAGGATCTGGCTCTGGCTCGCGCCCACGGCCTGTTGCCAGGATCGTAGCGCCGGCGGCAACGCATGGGGGTCGTAACGAGATTCGAGTTCGGTGGCGAACCCGACCGAGTCCAACAGCCCCAGGATCGCATCGGCCGAATTGTGGTCTCGGTCCGCGTCGGTCTCGTGCACCTCGACGTACAGGGCCGCGACCTCGCGCAGCCGCTCGCCGGCTTCGGCCAGCACCCGTTGCTCGGCGCCCTCGATGTCCAGTTTCAGGAAATCCACCGGACCGCGGTCCAGGAGGGTCGACAGCGGTTGGCAAGGCACCTCGGTCTGGCTGCTCGCGGCGCGATTCCCCCAAGCGGCGACCAGGGAGTTGCCACGGGCGTCGCCGCCGCGGCCCAGGTCGCCGTACAGGGGGGCGGAGCCGGGTTCGGGCCACAGCGCCGCATGCTGGCAGGTGACGCCCGGGATATCGTTGGCCGTGATGTTCTTCTGCAGCACGGCGAAGGCGGCCGGATCCGGCTCGAAACACTCCACACGCGCCCCCGGCCAGCGGCTTTTCCATTCCAGCATCGAAACGCCGATGTTCGAGCCGCCGTCGATGATCCGCGGCCGCTCACCTTGGGGGGTGAAGAACGACGGGAACTCCTCGGCTTGGCGAATCATCGACGCGGCCGCTTCGCCATTCTCATAGTGCAGCCAGTAGCCGCGAAATCGAGTTCTCTGCATCCGTCGTCAGCTTTTGTTTCATCCGTTGGGGGGCCTATGCCACACGGTTGCGCCGGTTTTGGCGGTTGTTCGCTTGGCCGGGCCGTTGTCGCCTACACAGTGGCCCCTGTTTTCCGGTGCGACCCGATCGCCAAGCCCCGCAGAGTGCCGAAATTACCTGTTTTCGTTGACACTCATTTTATCCCGTAACTATACTTCGCTTGTAAGATGGCTTCGTTCGCTTTCTTCTCCGCGGCTAGTGCCTTTGATTTTTGCGTCCAGCTTGGTTCGGAGAGCTAGAATAGAGTCCTGGATACCGCATTCCGATTCCGGAATCACCTTGTCTCATAGAGAACCTGCACGATGACATTTCTTGGCAAGTGCTTCACCTTCATGATCTTCATCCTGAGCGCCGTCTTTATGGCGTTGGCTCTGGCGGCAAATGCTTCGCACCGCAACTGGCGCGACGAGATTGTCAAGCCGGGCGGGTTGAAGGAACAGGTTGAGCAATACGCCCGCAAAAACAAGGAACTGGAGGACGCTCGAGTCCGTGTCGAGCGAGCGTTGGCGGCCGAACAGGTCGCTCGCCGCACCGCCCTGGCCGCCTTGCAGACCGAACTGGACGAGAAGACCCAGCTGCTGGAAACGGCCGAAGGGGCGATGAGCAGTCTGTTGGCACAGAAAGACGTCCTGACCCGCAAAGACCTGCAGATCACCGAGGAGCTGACGCGGCTGACGGCCGACAACGAAAAACTGCGGCAGCAGATCGTCGCCGAACAGGAGGACCGCGACCAGTTGTTCGCTCGGACGCTGGAGTTGACCGACCGGATGAATTCGCTGCGGGGACTGTTGGAAGTCCAGAAAGAACGCAACGAATCGCTGCTGGCCCAGGTGACGCGGTTCACCGAGGTGACCGAAGCCCATGGAATCAATATCAACGACGCGATCGACGGTGCTCCTCCGGAGCGGAACGGCACGGTGCTGGTGATCGATCGTCCGAATCGGCTGGTGGAATTGTCGATCGGTTACGACGAAGGGCTGCGAAAAGGCCACCTGTTGGAGGTCACTCGCGGCAAACAGTACTTGGGACGGGTGCAGGTTCGCCGCACCGAACCCGACCGGGCGGTCGCGGAAATCCTGCCTGATTACTCACTTGGAACCATTCGCGAGGGCGACCGTGTCGACACCACTATTGAATGAGCCGAATCGGATCGAGCCCAATCGCAAACAAAGCGCCAACGTCTACACCGTCATGCTGCTGCTAAGCATGCTGTTCATGTTCGTGGCCGTGATTGCGATGTTCGTGGAATTCCGCCGGTACGAGGGGACCTTGCCCTGGAAAACCGACGATGCCCGGCCACAGGTCATGCACGCGATCGATGCCCCGCATTATCTGTAATTTCCAACCTGCGTAAATTGACAGCTCGCACCGCCTTCCTACAATTCCAAGGCAGTGGTCTGGTACTTGCTACGAAAGCGTATTAGAACCATTGTGGGTTGGCTGGCCGACAAATCGGCAGCCAGCTCCTTGCAATCCGCTGGAACGTACTTTACTGAAAGGTGCAAAAATGGCAGGTGCCGTAGCTGAATTCACGGCTGATAACTTCGATTCGGATGTTCTGAAAGCCTCGGGACCGGTCTTGGTGGATTTTTGGGCGCCCTGGTGCGGTCCTTGCCGCCAAATCGCGCCGATGATCGACGAATTGGCCAACGACAATCCGGACGTCAAAATCGGTAAACTGAACATCGACGACTATCCGGAGATCGCCCAGCGTTATCAGGTGAACACGATTCCCACGCTGTTGGTCTTCAACAACGGCGAAGTCAGCGAAACCTTTATCGGCGTTCGCCCCAAGGCCCAGCTGCAAGAAGCCCTCGACTCGGCCGCCAACGCCTAGTGCTGCGTCATCAGTTTGATCTTAGGGTCTGGCCGTAGCTGAAGTCGCCAGACTTTGGACCTTTTCGCCGCCTCGATTTAATCTCTGGCGAGATCGGCTGCCCTGAAATCAGAATTTGACGCACCGGTAGGGGTAAAACGCTCCAGCCAGTGCTTGGAGTCAATTCTCTTTACTCTCCCCCGGGGAGAGTTGGGCTCTCAGGCCCGGAGAGGGCCTGATGCGGGCCCCTTCTGCAGTTTGACGCGTTCCCATCACACTCTGCGTGGACGCGAACATTCGACTACAATAGGCCGGCGTTCGGCGGTGCGCGTCGAACGCTTGATTCCGAAATCTCTCGGATTCGGTTTCCGCCGGGGGTCTGTTCGCATCGCGTCCGCGTTGACGCCTTCGTCTGCGACGAACGATTCTGGCCCGCGCCTTGTTCCTCGCCCAGAGAGTGTGTCCTCGTGTCGACTGTGGAACCGAATCCATCGAGTTCAAAGAAGCTTCCCGCCGACGATCTGGCGCGAGCCGCGCGGCTGGTCGAAGCCTGCCAGCGCGTCCGCCAGCAGGTCGCCAAGATCGTGGTCGGCCAGGAAGAGGTGGTCGAGCAATTGCTCATCGCCATCTTGGCTCGGGGCCATTGTTTGCTCGAAGGCGTGCCGGGGCTGGCCAAAACCCTGATGGTCCGCTCCCTGGCCGAGTCGATGGATCTGGTGTTTCGGCGAATCCAGTTCACCCCGGATCTGATGCCGGCGGATATCACCGGCACCGACATCATCCAAGAAGACCCCGAGACCGGTCATCGCCGCTTGGTCTTTGAAAAGGGACCGATCTTTACGCAGATGCTGTTGGCCGACGAGATCAACCGCACGCCGCCCAAGACGCAGGCCGCGTTGCTCGAAGCGATGCAGGAACACGAGGTCACCGCCGGCGGTCACACCTACCGCCTGCAAGCACCCTTCTTTGTCCTCGCCACCCAGAACCCGATCGAGCAGGAAGGTACATACCCGTTGCCCGAGGCCCAGCGCGATCGATTTCTGTTCCACGTCGTGGTCCGCTATCCCACGCGTCAGCAGGAAGCGGACATCGTCGACCGGACCACGTCGACCTTTACCGCTCGAGCCGAACCGGTGATCAGCGGCGAGGAGATCGTCCAGTTCCAGCAGACCGTACGGCTGGTGCCCTTGCCCGATCACGTCCGAGATTTCGTGTTGGATCTGGTGCGGGCGGTGCGGCCGGGCGAAGCGGATGTGCAGCCCTGGGTTCGCGAGTATGTCGAATGGGGCCCGGGCCCGCGTGCCTGCCAGCAACTGGTCCTGGGCGCCAAAGCGAGGGCGCTGCTAGAGGGTCGACATCACGTCACGCTGGAGGATGTCGAGGCCTTGGTGCATCCGGTTCTGCGGCACCGGATCGTGCCGACCTTTAGTGCCGAAGCCGAAGGGATCGGCGTGGACGACTTGATCTCCCGGTTGCTCAACGAGATCCCCCGAGCCAAGCCGGGTTTGCTGTAAACGGACCTTCGTTGTCGTTCTTTGCCCCGCGAGTGGACCGTTGCGAGTTACTGACTTCTTATCGCCCGAAGAACTCTCCAAGCTGAAGCACCTGCAGGTTTTGGCTCGGCAGGTCGTCGAAGGAGCGGCCAGCGGACTGCATCGTTCGCCGCACAAGGGATTCAGCGTCCAGTTCAAGGAGCATCGTCAGTACGTCCGCGGCGATGAGATCCGCAGCATCGACTGGAAGATCTACGGCAAGACCGACCGCTACTACATCCGCGAGTACGAAGAAGAAACCAATCTCCGCTGCACGATGTTGGTCGACTGCAGCGGGTCGATGCGGTATGCCGGTTCGCGAGCTGCGGGGCTGAGCAAACATCAGTACGCGACACGTCTGGCCGCTTCGCTGGCCTACTTGTTGTTGGGCCAACAGGACAGCGTCGGACTGGTGACCTTCGATGCAGCGGTTCGCCAGATCATTCCTCCGCGCAGCCGGCCGTCGCACCTGCGCGCCATCCTGGCCACCCTGGCGCGGACCGAGCCGCAGCGGGAGACGGAACTGGGCAAAGTGTTTCATCAGTTGGCGGCCAAGCTGCATCGCCGCGGACTGTTGGTGGTGATCTCGGACTGTTTCGGTGATGTCGACGAACTGCTGAAGGCTTTTGCGCATTTTCGACACGCACATCACGAGATCATCGTCTTCCAGGTGCTGGATCCGGACGAGGTGGATTTTCCCTTTCAGCGGCGCACCCAGTTCCGCTGTCTGGAAGCGGCCGGGAACCGGCAGACGGTCGATCCGGCGCAGCTGCGGCAGGTGTATATCCAGAGGCTGCAGGCGTTTCGAGAACAGCTGCAAGCCGGTTGCCGCCGCAACCATATCGACTTGGTGCCCGTGACGACCGACATGCGTTACGCCGACGTGCTGGCCGAATACCTCAGGCTGCGGAGGCGATCCGGTTGACGTTTCTCAATGGCGCGCTGGCCTTCGGGGCTTTGGCCTTTGCCATTCCGCTGTTGATCCACCTGCTTAATCGCAGCAGGTTTCAGACGGTGGACTGGGGGGCGATGCACTTGTTGGAGTCGGTGATTCGCGTCAACCAACGTCGCTTCCAGCTGCAGCAGTGGGTGTTGTTGGCGATCCGCTGTGCGATTCCCGTGCTGTTGGCTTTGGCGTTGGCGATTCCCGTTTTGACCGATTGGCGAGCGCTGCCTCAGAACACTCCGTCGTCGCTGGTCGCCGTGATCGACGACAGTTATTCGATGGCCGCGCGGTATGACGGCGATGGGGAACCGTTGATCGAAACCGCGACGGCCGGTCTGCGAAAGTTAATTTCCGCCCTGCCCCGCGGCAGCCAAGCCCAGCTGATTGCCAGCGGCGTGCGGCCGCTGGCGATGCCTTCGCGTCCCACCGTCGACCTCAACCACGTCGACAACCAGCTTCGCGCTCTGCGAGCCGAAGCCGGTCCGCAGAACGTCCTGGACGCTCTGCAGGCGGCCACGGTGGCGGCGGCCGGCATGGACCACGCTCGCCGCGAGATCGTGCTGGTCAGTGATTTCCAGCGGGCCGACTGGAACAACCTGGATCCCCAGCGGCTGGCCGGTCTGCGCCGCCAGTGGCAGGACTTGCCCGTCGCCCCGGCCGTCACGTTGATCCCGGTCGGAAACCGCGAGACGGGGACGCTTGCGCCGAATGTTTCGGTGCAGTCGTTAGAACCGGATCGGGCCACCGTGGGGATGGACCAAACGGTGCGGCTGCGAGCGACGATCCATAACCACGCCGACGAACCTCGCACGGCGGTACGCGTGCGGCTGCATGTCGACGGCGAAATGGTCTCCGCGACGACGACCAATCTGGAGCCGCGAGCCAGCCGGCAAGTCTTGCTGACCCACGCCTTCGAACGTGCCGGTTCGCACGTTTGCGAAGTGGCGCTGGAGGTTACCGACACGCTGCCGGCCGATGACCGCCGACAGGTCGTTGTGGACGTTCTGGAAACCATCAACGTCCTTTTGGTCGACGGTCGTCCCAGTCACCAGCCCTTGCAAGGCGAGACCGGATTCCTGTCGGTGGCCCTCAGTCCGTTTGCGTTTGGTCGCCAGGATCTGGCCGACCTGGTCAACACCCGCACCGTCGGCCGCGAAGACTTAAACGCGGAAACGCTGGCGGACGTTCAGGTCGTGGTGCTGGCCAATGTGAATCGGTTCAGCGACGAACAGGTGCAACAGCTCGAACGGTTCGTCGCTGCCGGAAACAGTTTGTTGATCTTCACCGGAAATCGTGTGGATGTGGACTGGTACAACGATCGTCTGGGCCCCGCCGGTGCGGGCCTGTTGCCCATGACGCTGGGCGAACGATCCGGCACCGGCCCGCCAGCAGGCAATGCCGGGCCCGCGAACGACGCTTCGGGTACGTCAAAATCGGCTCGTCTGGCAGCGCAGTTCTTCGAGCACCCGGCGATGCAGTTGTTTAACGAGACCTCCGGCGGCGCTCTGGCTGACGCGGACATCTATTACTGGCATCCGCTGCAGGCCTTCGAAGGTGCGCCGGTGCCATCGGAAACCGGCCAACCCGACCAACCCGGCGAACCCGGCGAAACCGGAGTACCTCGCCCCGCCGCGACGCTGGTGGCTCGTCTGGAAACCGGCCAGCCGTTGATCGCCGAATCCGCTCATGGCGACGGCGTGGTTTTGTTGGTCGGGACGTCGGCGTCGCTGCGCTGGTCGAACCTGCCGATGCAACCCAGCTTTGTGCCGCTGATCCAAGAGTGGATCAACTGGATGGCCACGCGCGGGATGCCGCCACGAAACGTGGACGTGGGCCACAGCGCGGTGGTGCTTCTGCCCGGCGATGCGGAGCGCACGTGGCAGTGGATCGGCCCCGAGGGCAAGCGGACCGAGGTGCCGGCGCCAGCGGATCCGCAACGTCACCGTTTTCAATCTCCCCCGCTGCGGCACCGCGGCGTCTATACCTTGGCCGGACGCGTGCAGGAATCGGCTGCGCCGGACCAGGTGGTTTATGTCGCCGCGGCGGCCACGGCGGCCGAGTCGCAATTGGTTCGACTGAGCGACACCGAAATCGCTCGCGTCGCGGACCAGCTGGGCGCGACGGTCAGCCCCTCGGTTCAGGAGTACCTTAATGCCGACAGCCTCCGCCGCTACGGACGCGAGATTTGGCGGCCGCTGTTGGGATTGTTGCTGGTGTTCATGCTGTTAGAAGTCTTTCTGCAGCAACGCTTCGCGGGGGTCCATTGATGAGCCTTCGCTTTCTGGGCGATCTATCGTTCTCGATCGGCTTGGCCATCGCGTTGCTCGCGGCCTCGGCGGTGTGGTGGTTCTATCGTCGCGACACCCGCGACAGCGGCCCGCTGGCCCACTGGGTTCTGCCCACCCTGCGAGCGACCGCCGTGGCTCTGGCCATTCTGACGCTGACCGGTCCGGTGCTGCGGCGAACCCGAGTCGTTGGGCAACTGGGAAAGGTCGTCGTGTGCGTCGACGCGTCGGCCAGCATGGCCTACCGGGACGATCTCCGTGGCGACGACGATAATGCCACCGTGGTCGCCCCGGCGGTCCTTCCGCGGACGACCGATTCGATAACGTCGCCGGCCGAGCCGGACTCATCGCGAGTCGAACGGGCGACGGAACTGCTGGCCGGAACGCAAGGACTGATCGAACGGCTGCGTTCGACGCATACCTTGTCGGTCAGTGCACTGGAGGGCGAGAAAGCCAGGCCGCTGTGGGATTCGGCCGGCGGCGAAGACGTGCCCGCGGCATTTGACCTCTCGGCCACCGCTTCGGCCACCAACCTGAACACGCCGATCGCCCAACGTCTGGGACTGGATGCCTTGGTCTCTACCGCGGACCCTGGCTCGGGCGATGATTCCGCCCACGATGACGTCGGCGAGGGGCCTCGCACCGCCGTGGTACTGCTGAGCGACGGCAGGCACACCGAGGGGCCGGCACCGTTGGAGCTGGCCACACAGCTGGCCGCTCGGCGGATTCCCCTGATTTGCGTCGGTTACGGCGACACCACCGAACCGGCAGATTTGGCCGTTCTGCAGGTCCAGTACCCTCAGTCGGTGTCCAGCAAGAACCGCGTGCGAGGAACATTGGTTTGGAAGGACCGGGGGCCCGCCGGTCGACCCGTGCTGGCCAGCATCCGGGCCGGGGACGAGGTCTTGTGGCAGCAGCAGTTGGTGACGCAGGACGTGCCGCTGCGGCGCACCGAGTTTGATTTTTCGATCCGCGAAGTCGTCGAGTCTTCGCTGCGAGCGGCCGCGGACGAATTGCATTGGCGGTCGTTGCCGGTGGAATTGACCGCTCGCTTGGAACCGCTGGCCGGTGAAGTCGATGTCGAGAACAACGCGTCCTCGTTTCGCTTGTCCGCCGTCGTCGATGACCATCGCTTGCTGTTGATCGACGGACGCAGCCGCTGGGAGACTCGCTATGTTCGCAATCTGTTCGAGCGCGATGAAGCTTGGGATGTCCGCACCTTGATCGCCGGGCCTGCCGCCGGCCGGTCCGGTCTGCCTCGCGGCGCGGGACCGGCACACTTTCCCGACGCTCGGGCACGTTTGCAGGATTTTGCCTTGATCATCTTGGGCGAGATCGATCCGGGCCTTTTCCGCAGCGACGAACAGACGGCGCTGGCCGAGTACGTGGCTCGCGGCGGCGGGGTGATCCTCGTCGATGGGCCGCGGGGCAAATGGAAACAGCTGGCCCCGACGCCGCTGGGAGATCTGTTGCCGGTGCGCTTCAGCGATGTGCCGGCGCAACACGCCGAGCGTCTGCAGTTGACCCCCGCCGGCGCCGATTGGTTGCCGCTGCGGCTGAGTGGCGAGCGTGAAGCGAACCGCCGGTTGTGGCAGCAATTACCGCCCCCACGCACGTTGGTCGGTGTCGAGCCACTGGCCGGTGCCGAAGTATTGGTCGAGGCGATCGTCGGTGGCAAACCCAAGCCGGCAATCGTGCGGCGACCCTTTGGCGCAGGCCAGGTGTTGTACGTGGCGTTCGAGGATTCTTGGCGTTGGCGTTACGAGGTCGCCGATCGCTTTCACATGCGGTTCTGGAATCAGGTCGGCAAGGCGGTGATGCGGCCACCCTTCGCGGTCAGCGACTCCTCGGCTTCGCTGGATACCGGACCGGCCGAGTACGTTCAGGGACAGGCGGCGGACATTCGCGTTCGGTTGCGGGATCCCGATGGACGCCCCGTCGCGGATGCTACGACCGACCTGTTGTTGTGGCGCGGCGAAGACGTCGTCGCCACGATTAATCTGCAAGCGGTTGGCAGCCAGCCCGGGCTGTATCGCGGCCGCACCGATCCGCTTCCCCCCGGCGAGTATCGCACCACGTTGCGGGCTTCGGGATTCAGCGAGGCGGCCCTGAAGGTTCGGACCGAGTTCCGGGTGCGGCCCCGGGCGAATCGCGAATGGGACGCCTTGGCGTGCCATGAAAGCCTGCTGCGCGAATTGGCCACGACGTCGGGCGGGGCGTACCTGCACGAGGCGAGCGCCGCGGAGGTGGCCGATTTGCTGCGTCCGCTCAGTTCCGGCAAGATGGAACGATCCGACACCTTGCTGTGGCGTTCTTACTGGTGGTTCTGGGCCATCCTCGGGCTGCTCAGCGCGGAATGGTTGCTTCGTAAACGGTCAGGATTGCTGTGATGAGTGTAACGCTGAACCCGATTACGATTGGCAAACTGGACCAGTTTCGCCGCCGTCGTCGCGTCCTGGTTCTGCTCCGCGGACTGGCCGCTGCGGTGCTGGTTTTTCTTGTGGCCATGCTGGCTGTGGCGGCGCTGGATTGGTCCTGGGTCCTGCCGACGCCGTTGCGGTATACGCTCAGCGGACTGGGGTACGCGGTGTCGCTGGCGACGTTCTATGGGCTGGGGCTGCGGCCGCTGCGCCACGATGCCGATCGCCGGGCCCTGGCCGGACGCATCGAAGCGGCCGCGCCGGTGCTGCACGAACATCTGCTGGCCGCTATCGAGCTGAGTGACCCTCCGGCGGCCAGTGCGTCCGCCGCCGGCGAGCGGTCCCCGGACAAAGGTTCGCCCCTGTTCCTCGCCCTGTTGCAGGATCGCGTGGCCAAGCGGCTCGCAGGCCTTCAGGTTCCCGAACTGCTGCCGCTGCGTTTGATCCTGCGATGGTTGTCCTCGGCCGCAGTCTTCGCCGCGCTGTGTCTGGCATTGTGGTGGTTGCCGGGATTGCCGTTTCGACAACTGATGACGCGGGCGATGTTGCCCATGGCCAATCTCGATCGCGTGTCTCGTACGCAGGTTACCATCCTCCAGCCGTCTCCAGCGTCGCTGCAGGTGCCCGAGCAGGAGACCGTGGCCGTGGTGGTCCGGATCGGTGGACGAAAGACCGACGACGTTACGCTAGAGATCACCTCGGCCGATGGCGAAACGATTAAGGAGCCGATGCGGCCACAACACGTTGCGGTCGAGGGATCGGGAACCCTCGACGCGGACGGCGAACGGTTTGCCGCCAACATCAGCGTCGGACAATCGGACGTCCGTTACCGCATCCTCGCCGGCGACGCGGTCACCCGCACCTACGAGGTCACGACGGCCCCGCGACCGCTGGTCCAGCAGGTTCGAAAACAGTACGTCTACCCGGCCTACACCGGGTTGCCGCCGAAGACCGTCCAGGAGCCGCACGGCGATCTGGAAGCCTTGGCCGGCAGCCGAGCCGTCCTCGATGTGACGATGAATCAGCCGGTGTCCACCGCGGAGGTCGTTTTCCAATCGGTTGCGGGCAAGGAAGCCAGACGCGTGTCGATGACGCCGGGTGACCAGCCCCATCGGTACACGGTCGAATTGCCGATCCTCCGACCCGATGTTTACCGTTTTCATTTGGTGGCGGAATCGAATGGCTTTGATAACCCTTTCAGTCCCCAGTACGAGATCCGGCCGATTGCCGACTTGGTGCCTCGAGTGCGTTTGCTGGATCCGCCCCACGACGCTTTGTTTCTGCCTGCCCATGATCTGCTGCATTTGTCCGTCCATGTCGAAGATCAACTGCCGCTGGCCTGGCTGGGGTACGAAGTATCCGTCAACGCGGGGCCCTGGCAGCGACGGCCGTTGGAGGTTCCCGCCCAGCCTGCCTTCGATGCCGCGTTTCAGTGGGATCTGACGGATTGGCCTTTTCAAGCCGGCGATCGGGTTGCCCTGCGGGTCACGGCGATCGACCGCAAGGGGCAACGTGGCGTATCGGATGAGCTGCAAACTGTCATCGCGACCGACGATTTCGAACCGGATCGTCACCGCTTGGCGGATCTGAAGGCAGACTTGGTGCCGGCGGTGATTGCCTGGGCAGAGGAGACCGAACGATTGTATGACGACGCCTTCGCGTCGCTGGAACCGATGGCGAAAGACGGTGCGCCCCTGCTCCCGCAAGCTCGCTTCGAAGCCTTCCAGCAACAGGCCACGGCCCTGCAGCTGCGCAGCAATTCGTTGCTGCAGCAAATTGCGAAGATCCTTCCTGAAATGCCGGCCGGATATCATGCGGCTCAGGTGCAATGGGTCGGCCGTGCGGTCGACCGGGTCCGCTCGCAGGCGGCCGAGCTCGCCAATCAGTGGGAGACAGCCGCGAGCGCTTCCGCCGAGAACGCAGGGGCCGCCGAGAACGCAGGGGCCGGCGAGAGGCAGGAAGAAGACGGCGAAGCGGACGACGACAGGAGACAACGCCAGCGTCAAGCTCACTCCTGGCGGCACGTCCTTTCGAGCTCTCGCGATCTGACGCGGCGCGGCGAAAAGGGGTTCGTCGCGATGGTCGGCCACGACACCAATCAATCGCTTACCGTAGACCTGGCTGCCCTGGCAACTCACGTCGGTCGCCTGATTCGTTCCGATACGGATTCCTCCTGGCAACGTTTGCTGCGTCAACACACGATCACCGTCAATCAATTGTTGGCGATCGAACAACGGATCGAAGCCAAACAGCCTTCCAGTCCGTCCAGCTCGCACGACGCACTCCGCCGGCTCCGCACGTGGGCCGCCGAGTGGCGAGATACTTTGGATCAACGGATGGGCGAAGAACATCAGGCCGAGGAATTGCGACGGGTCACCTTGCGACTGGCCGAAGAGCTTGAGGGTCGCCTGGTAATCAGCCTGATCGATGCACATCTGCCCAGACCGATCGTCGACGAGTACGCCAACGTGGATCGACGGGTCGGTACGATCGCCGACGACATTCAGGAAGGACGTATCCATCTGGATGCGGCGATCAACCGGTTGGTCGATGCCGAACGTTCCGGCGACAGCAGCGAGTTGCGCGAGGCAACCGAGCGGTGGCGGCAAACACTCCGGCAACTGGCCCGACGTTACGCGCTGGCTGGCCAGCGAATGTCCACTTGGCGTTTGCTGCAACAGTTGCGTCAGGACGGCGATCCCCAGTTTCCTGCCGATGCGGCCCTGGCCGCCGCGGCGCTTCGCAACGTTGTCGAAGCACAGCTGATGGCGGATTACCATGATCACCGCAGCGCCCAGCAGTGGCGGGCGGATTTGGACGAGGTGCGCCGTGCCTATCAGACGCTCGAAGCGGGACACTACCTGCAACAGTACCGGCGAGAATTAAGTACGTTGATCGATGCCGAACGCTGGCAGGCGATGGAGATCGAAGGCCGCATCGCCAATCCCTTGGCCTGGGAAACCTTGCATCGATCGGCCGAACTGGTGGTTGAACGGCTGCGGACCGCTGGTTATCCCGAAGCGGTTCGGCGTGCTGCGCAGGACTTGCGGCATTCGCCGGCCACCCGCCGTGCCGGCGAATTAATTCCCGCCAGACGATCGGCCAAAAATCCTTTGGTTTCGGGGCTGCAACCCCTGCAAGAACTGCGGCTGCGTGGCGACCAGGTGGCAGCCGCAGTCGAACCGTTGATGGAAGACGCTCGCGAGCGTTTGCGTTTGTTTGTCCGCACGCCGGCCGAACTGGCCAAGCACACCGCCGAACAACTGCACCAGCTGCACCAGGAAACGCAGCAGGCGGCCGAGAGGCTCGCCGGCCAAAGCGAAACCCAAGAACCTTCGCCCCCGCTGGACACCTTGCGCAAACAGCAGTCCGAAATCGAACGCCAAATCCAGGAGTTGCTCGACGCCCTGACCGATCAAGCCAATGCCCAGGACCTGCTGACCGCCGAGGGACGCGAGACGGCGCGGGATGCCGACGATGCGCTCGCGATGCTAACGCCTCCGGCCCAGGCCATGCAGCAACACATGCAGCAGGCCGCTCGGGCCGATTCCGCCGATCGGGCAGCTCAGTCCCTCGATGCGGCAGCCACCAACCAACAGCAAGCCGCCGAAGCGCTCGAACGCGTCGCCGAGCACTTGCAGAACCAGGAAACCGGTGCCGATGTCAGCGACACGCGGCAGACGCTGCGCGATCAAGAACGGCAGCTCGGGATCCAGCGGCAATTCGAGCAGCGTTACGAACAGGCCAGAAAGCTGGCTCAGGCCGCCACGCAGAAACCCGAACCATTAATGCGGCAGCTCGAAGCCGAACTGCGTCGTAATCCCGAGATGCAAGAGGCGCTTTCGGACATTGCTGCCGATTCCGCCCGGCAGGCCCAGCAGGCGCTGCAGCGTGCCGCCGAAGAGGAACAGAGCCTGCGCCGTGAAATCGAACGACAGGATGAAGACTTCCGCACGGAAAAGGCTCTTGTGGCCGGCGAACTGCAGGCCATGCATCGCAACTTGCAGGAGGCAGCAGGCAATCTGGTCAGTCAGGCCGAACAGGCGGCCCAGCAAGGCCGGGCCGATCGAGCCTCCGAGCAACTACAGCGTGCCGGCGAGCGATTGCAGGAGGCCGTTGAGGCGACTCGCAGGGTTCAACCTGATGCGCTGTTGGAGGATTTGGCGAAAGCTGCCCAGCAAGCCGATGCCGCTCTGCAAGCTGCGGTCGAAGATCTGCGCACCGCCCAGCAAAGCACTGCCCAGTCGCAGCAGCGGGCGGCCGACGAGAATCCGAATACGCAAACAGCAACGCAACAAAAGGCCGAAGCCACTCGCAAACGCATCCACGACACTCGCGTCCGTGATACCCGCCAGCTCCGATCGGTGGCCGAACAGGAAAAGCGACACGCCGACAACGTCGTCAAGCACGCTCGCAGTCAACAGAAGAGTGCCGAGCAACAGATTGAAAAGGCCCGGCGCGAATTAAAAAAGAATCCGGATCAGGACCGGGCCCAGAACAATCTTCGTCGCGCAGAGCAACAATTGCAGCGGGCCCGGCAATCCCTGGCCAACAGCCAGCGACTGGCCGAAGCGGCTGACCAACGTCGCCAGCACGCGCTGCAGACGGAACAACAGCAACAGGACTGGCGGCCGTCGCCGCTGGACGAACCCAACGCCTACGCCCAGCTGGCCAATCAATTGACGGAACAAGCCGCTGAAGTCGCCCAGGCCGCGCAGCGTCGCGCGGCGGAACTGGCCCAGCAAACGGACTTCGGCGAACAACTGGAAAGCGACTCCGGGCAATTATCTCAGGCCCGGCAGCAACAGCAGCGGATCGGCGATGATGTCGGCCGCGTCGCTGAAGATCTGGATCGTGCGGCTCGCCACGAACAACGGCTCGGACGCAAAACCCCTGCGGACCAATTGGCTCAGCGTGCCGAGCGTGCTCAACAGGCCGCCGCGGACGAACTGGACGCCGCCGAAGCGGCGCTCGGGCAAGCCGCTCAGTCGGCGGCGGATGCGTCGTCGCCAGCGGCCGCGGAGTCATCATCCGAGAACCCGGCAGAACAAGAGGATGCCGCCGAGCCGGCCGATGTTGCCGCGAGCGAACCCGCAGGAGACGTTCCTTCCGGGGCCGCGGAGCCGACGACTGCGATGCAGGCCAATCGAGTCGTCGGCCGGGCGGAACAGGCACTTGAGCAACAGGCTGCGTCGTTGGAGGCGTTGCTCGGTCAACACGCCGTCGCCCGAGCCGCGGGCGAACAGACCGGCGGCGAGCAGGCCGGCGGTGAGCAGGCTGGCGGTGAACAGGCTGGCGGTGAGCAGGCTGGCGGTGAACAAGCTGGCGGTGAACAGGCTGGCGGTGAACAAGCTGGCGGTGAACAAGCTGGCGGTGAACAGACCGGCGGTGGCTTAGCGGCGCCGACGGGCGAGCCGTCGCGCGGTGAACTCCTGGCCCGGGCGCTGGATGATCTGGATCGCATGATGCATCAGTCGTCGTCGTCTTCCGCGGCCTCGCCACCGTCCGCGGCCTCGCGGGCGTTGGCCCGTGCGGCGGAGGCTCGCTTGCGCAGGATGGCGATCGCTCGTTCGCAAGCGCGCCGCCGCTCGGCCGCTTCGCCGTCCCCACCCGGCCAGCCCAGCGAAGCTCTGCCGGCGGGTTCGGGAGCCGAAGCTGCGATGCCCGACCAGTTCGCCCTGCAGCGTGTCGAGCGTCAGCCGCGACGCGATTGGGGGCAATTGCGGGAGAAATCCGCCGAGGATCTGACCGAAGGGCGTCGCGAGCAAGTGGCCGAGCGTTATCGCCAGCAGGTCGAAGCCTACTTCCGCGTGATTGCCGAACAGGCCAAAGCCGAAGCCCGTTAAATCCTACCCCGCCGTTCCGCTTGTCGGTTTGTTACTCATGACATCGTTTTCCCCACCATCGTTTTGCTCACCACGACGACGCGGCGCGGCCGCAACGGGGATCGTCATCGGGTTGTCGGTGTGTGCGTGTTTCGTCGGGCTATGCCAGCCGCCGACGTATGGTCAGGACCTCGCCGATTCGGCGCCGGCCGCGAGCGATCCGTTTGTCAAGGACCGCGTGGATGCGTCCGTGGACAAGGCGATTCGGTACTTGATCGCGCAGCAGCGACCCGACGGAGCCATCGCCAGTCGCGGTAACGACACGGCGATGACCGCGCTGGCGGTGATGGCGATGGCCAGTGTCGGACACCAGCCGACGGATTTTTCGCCGGCTGGTCGAGCCATGAACCGGTCGCTGGAGTTCGTGCTGCAGGACAACCGGCAAGACGACCAGGGGTATTTTGGACGACAGGATTCCTCGCGAATGTATGGTCACGGCATCGTCACGCTGATGTTGACCGAGATGCTGGGAATGGGCGTCAGCGACCGGCAAGACGTCCGCATGCACGATGCCCTCGAGCACGCCATCGATCTGATTTTGGCCGCCCAAGAGGTGCCCAAACGCGAAGGCCACCAAGGTGGCTGGCGGTATCAACCCAGTGCCAACGATGCCGACCTGTCGGTCAGCGTCTGGCAATTGATGGCCCTGCGATCGGCCAAAAACGATGGCTTGCAAGTGCCGGCCACGGCGATCGACCGGGCGGTGGAGTACCTGCATCGGTCCTACACCGTGCCGCTCGATCGAGACGGCACGCCGGAGAAACAGCTCGGCGGATTCAGCTACACCCCCGGCGGCCGCAATGCGACCTTCGCCATGACCGCCGCGGGGCTGTTGGCGATGCAGGTCTGCGGCCAGGACGACTCGCCGCTGGCGAGCGGGGCGGCGAGATGGTTGGAACAGCACCCGCCACGCTGGAAGGATCGGTTCTGTTTGTACGGAACGTATTACTATGCCCAGAGCATGCATGGCCGCGGCGGCGAGGCCGCACGGGCGGCACGCAACCACGTCGAACAGATGTTGCTGGAGCACCAACGAAGCGACGGATCGTGGTTAGCCGAAAACGGCGAAGAGGAAGATCATGGCACCGTGTACGCCACCAGCCTGGCCGTGCTGAGTCTGTCGGTGAAGTACCACTACCTGCCGATCTATCAACGCTGAGCGTCGCCGATCATCCGCCCGCGGGGAGGCCTCACGTCTTTTGCATCTTCTTTTCCGCGACGGCCTTTTCCAATTCCGGATCCAGATCCTCAAAGATATTACCGGCACCCTCGTAGAAGATGCGTCCGATCAACAGATCCGTCAGGTTGCTGCGGTGCTGGGGATGTTCTTTCAGGAAATGGCCGATGCTGAATTCCTTGGTGTAAAAAACATTGACCAATTTCCGCAGCCACAGCGTGCCGGCTTTGAACGATTCGGCCCAGCCGCCCAGCTGCGCTTCCGACGTGTCTCCCTTGGCCAATCCTTCCACCACCGCTTCGCCGGCGCGGATCCCCATTTCCAGAGCGAAGTACACGCCCGAGGAGTACACCGGATCGATAAAGCCAAAGGCGTCGCCGACCAACACCCAGCCGTCGCCGGCATGCCGCCGCGTCCAGTAAGAAAACTCCTTGGTCGTCCGGTAGCCCTCGATTTGCCGAGCATCTTTCAGGCGGGCCTGTAGTCCCGGGCACATCGCCAGTTCTTCCTGATACACCTGTTCGGGTTTGCCGCGACCGCGGACCAGGTAGTCGCGATCGGCGACACAGCCGATGCTGGTGCGGCCGTTGGACAGGGGGATGAACCAGAACCACGAATTCTTGTGCTGGGTCTGCAGGATGATCGTGGCGCCTTCGTTCTCGCCCGGATCGCGTTTGGCGTTCTCAAAGTACGTCCAGATCGCCAGCTTTTTCAGTTCCGGATTGACCTCTTTTAATTTCAGCTTGTTGGCGATGAAGGACTGTTGGCCGGTCGCATCGATGACCACCTTGGCCTCGATCTCGTGCACGTTGCCATCGGCGTCGCGGACCTGCACCCCGGTGGCTCGATCGCCCTCGAACCTGACATCCAATAGACGCGTTCGGTCCAGGCATTCCGCACCGACTTCGGCCGCTCGCTCAAACAGCATCTGGTCGAACTTGGACCGTTCGACCTGCCAGGTCGAACTGCACTCTCGATCGTCGTGTTCCCGAAAGAAGAAGGGGTCGGATTCTTTGCCGTTGCCGGTCACGAACTGGACGCTGCTTTTGACCACGTAACTGCTGTGCTTCATCCGCTCCAGCATTCCCAGACGCCCGAGGGGCCAATACACTTCGGGCATCAACGACTCGCCGATGTGGTATCGCGGCACCGCTTCGCGTTCGATCAGCAACGTCTTGCATCCGGCTTCGGCAACGATCGTCGCGGCCGATCCACCCGCCGGGCCGGCTCCTACCACCACTACGTCATATTGTTTATCCACCCGTCGCCACTCCCAAACGTAAAAGACGGTCCGATGCTCGTGAGCAGTCTATTTTACAGTCAATTGGCTGGGCTGCAGCTGATCCGCCGGGGGGCGGCCTGATGTTATCGGTCGAGGCCCTGCGCACGTTATTGCTGCGGCGCGAAGCGGTTTGGGCGGTTTTGGCCGGCCAACGCCCACCGGCGACCGCTGGGACGCTCGCCAGACTTCGCCGTCAGTGGGGGCCGGACGCGGCCGCCTGGGTGCTGGAATGGCTGGAAATCCAGCAAAAAGCGGTGGAAAAGCTGGGCCCGGGGCCGTGGTTGGCAACCCAGCGCGCTCTCCAGCAGGCCAGTGACATGGCGACCGCGATGTACAAAGCGAGCCGCTTTCCCGAGGCCGCCGGGATCTACGACGTGTGCTGTGGAATCGGCGCCGATGCGCTGGCCCTGCGTCAAAAGGGCGCGGTCGTGGCCCTGGACTGCGACCCGGCCATCGCCGCGCTGGCCGGCGAGAACTTGCGGTCGCGGCCGGGTGCGCATCCGGCGGCCGTGCTGTGCCTGGACGCCGCTCGGTTTCCGTTGGAGACGGCCCGAGCGGCAAAGCCCTACGTTCACATCGATCCCGATCGCCGGCCCGGTACCGAAGCGGGCGGCGCGGGCCGCGTCATTCGTCCGGAGGATTACTCGCCCCCCCTGCCTGTGGTCCAGCGTTGGATCGACGCGGCTCTTGGAGCGGCCGTCAAATGCGCCCCGGCCGCTCCGTTGCCGCCGAGCTGGCGCGAAACCGGCCAACCGGAATGGATTAGCCACCGCGGCAGCGTCAGACAACAGGTCGTCTGGTTTGGAGGCCTGCAGCACGCACTTCCCGCCGGGCATCACATCGCCACCCGCGTGGACCGCTCGGGGTGCGGAGTCTCGTTCACCGGCGACCCCACCTGCGAAGAGGTGCCACGGGCCGACCAACCCAAATCATTGATCGTTGACTTGGACGGTGCCGTGCGGGCGGCCGGTTTGTCGGTGGCTTTCGCGGGGCGCTGGAACCTGGAGACACTGGACGGACCCAGCGGTTTCTTTACCACCGACCAGCCGCCCGAACATCCGCTGGCCAGCGTCTACGACGTGTTGTGGAGCGGATCGGGCGGTGTTAAACAGATCAAGCGAGCGGCCGCGGCGTTGGCGGTACGGTTGCAGGAAATCAAGGTCCGCGGGGGACCGCAAAGGCCGGAGCAGCTCCGGCCCGCACTGGCCGACAAGCGAACCGCCGAGGGGCCCGAGGCCACACTGTTGATCGGCCGGCGAGGCCGCGGAACCTACGCCGCCATCGCTCGTCGCATCGACTCAGCCGAGTAAACAAGTCGCAGGTCATGGACTACAATACGCCGACGTTTTGCGATTTGCCTTGCAGGAGACATCTCTTTTCCCTGGGCATCGGTATCTACACAAGTCATTACCCTCCCCTACAGTCGCCACTCCTCGAGGCACCAAAAATACATGTCTGAAGCACTGCGTTGTTGGCCCGTTAGTACCGGAGCGGATCGTCGGGCGTTTATGCGCGTGTTGAAGGACCTGTACCGGGACGATCCCCTGTGGGTGCCGCCGATCTGGAGCCATCAGAAAGAGGTCGTGGGGTTCAAGAAACACCCCTTCTGGGACGATGCCGATGGCCAGGCCTTCCTGGTCGCTCGCGATAACAGGGTGATCGGTCGCGTGCTGGCCCTGGTCAACCACGCCCACAATCGTCGCTACGACGAGCGGCGCGGGTTCTTTGGGTTTTTTGAATGCGCCGATGATCCCGAGGCTGCCAAGCTGTTGTTGGATACGGCCTGCGAGTGGTTGAAAACGCAAGGGATGACGGCCGTGCGGGGGCCGACCAGCCCCAGTTTGAACTACGAGTGCGGCACGTTGATCGACGGTTTTGATACGCCGCCGACGTTCATGATCCCCTACAACCCGCCCTACCACGACGCCTTGATCCAAGGGGCCGGTTTCGAAAAACGCGAGGATCTGTACAGCTACGATGCCCACGTCAGCATCCTGCAGAAGCTGGATCCGAAGCTGTTGTTCATTTTGGAAGAGGTCAAACGTCGCTTTGACGTGAACTGCCGTCCGCTGGATAAAAAGAATCTGGCTCGCGACGTTCGCATCTTTCTGGAAATCTACAATCGCTCCCTGGAAGGCACCTGGGGCTACGTGCCGATGTCCGACGCCGAGATCGATCACCAGGCCAAGGGGCTGAAACATCTGCTCGTGCCCGAGGTGACCAGTCTGGCGGAGGTCGACGGCAAACCGGTCGGCGCCGGGTTCGGACTGTTGGATTTCAATCCGATCATCAAGAAGATCAACGGGCGGCTGTTTCCCTTTGGCTGGATCCGCTTGTTCACCGATCGCAAGAAGCTCAAGCGGGTGCGGCTGGTCAGCACGAACGTGTTGCCGGAATACCAGAAATGGGGGCTCGGCCTGGTCACGCTCGAACGCATCGTCCCGGACGCGCTGGAGTTCGGCATCGAGATCGGCGAGTTCTCCTGGGTGCTGGAGAGCAATAGCTTGTCGCGACGAACCATCGAACGCGGCGGCGCCGACAAAACCAAAACCCACCGCCTGTACGACCGGGAGTTGGTTGATGGTTGATGGTTGATGGTTGTTGGTTGTTGGTTGTTGGTTGTTGGTTGTTGGTTGGTATCGAGTTCCGGTCCCCTTGAGCCGTTTGGGCGATAGCCCCGGTTGGTTTATGTCAAGGAACCGGGGCTATCGCCCAAACGGCTCAATGCGCCGGTTTGTTTGTTCGATTGACCGGTGCCGCTCGGCGGACTTCAGCCGGCTTCGATTCGCATCATGCCCCACAGCCAGCTCACGCGAAAACGCCGAGCGGTGACGGTTTCAAAACCGCACTCGCGGAGCATCCGCTGGCAATGCTCCACGGTGTAAGTGCGATGGAAGGCGGGATCGACCAACCGCAGCCACAGGCTGCACAGTTTGCAGATCAGGTAGTCATCGCACCAATCGACCAGGACCAGCCGTCCGCCATCGCGGAGGACTCGACGCATCTCTCGCAGCGACGCTTCGGGGGCGGCAAAGAAGTGAAAGCTGTTGACGCAGAAGACGCAGTCAAAGGCGTCGTCTTCGAAAGGCAGCTCCGACGCGCAGGCCTCCTGCATCTGGACGCTAGAGAGTTCGGGTTTCTGCGCGGCCTGCTCCAGCATCTCGGGGCTCACGTCCACGCCGGCGATGTTAAGGTCCGGCCATTTGGCCAACAATCGCTCGGCCAATGGACCGGTGCCGATCGGTACGTCCAGGATCCGCTCGGTGCCCTCGAGTTCCAGCGAAGCCAGCGTTTCTGATAGGGTAGCATCCGTATAACGGCTCCAGCGCTGATCGTAATCGGCGGCCAGTTTGGCGTATTCACCACGAACGCGTTCGGCGTGATTCATAGCGGCTGAATCATGGGCGGTGGATAGGAAAGCGAGGGGTCCTTCAACGGCGCCTCGTCGCGCGGCCGGCTCGGAACGGTCAACACCGGGCAGCGGGCGTGGCGGACGACGTACTCCGCCACGCTGCCCAGCAACAGGTTGATCAGGCCGGTGCGTCCATGGGTCCCGATCACGATCTGATCACAGCGATGTTCCTGAGCGATCCAGCAAATGACCTCGCCGGGGGCTCCCGCATAGAACATGCGTTCGATCTTGATGTCTGACATTCGCGACCCAACGGCCTGCAGCTGACGCTTCTTCTCGCGGTCCGGGTTCTCCAGCGGACCGACCGTGGGCACGTCTTGTGGAACATGCAGGACGAGCAGTTCCGCACCGGTGCTGCACGCCAGCCGCTCGGCGTACGCAAAGGCGGCATCGGCGGCGGGCGAAAAGTCGGTCGGAAAGAGAATACGCTCGATGGGCTGGATCGTTTGTTCGGACACCGCTATCTCCTCAAGGGCTTCGGAACACAAGTTGGAAGTGTAATGTATCAGGTGGGGAAGCGAACGGTGTTAGGGCGGTCTGCGCCGCGGCCCGCCCTTCGGGCTGGTCCGGCGGTCGGGCGGAATGATTGCGGCATGGATTGTTTGGAGGCCGCTGCCGGTCAAACTCTTGGTGTCCGAGCGGACAACCCGCACGCGGGCTCTTAGCCCGAAGGGCGACATAGCCCCTGCCGGGGACGTGAGTCCCCGGATACACGCACCTTGAACATGCTTAGCCCGAAGGGCGACACAGGTGCGCACTGTCTGTATCGCCCCTCCGGGGCTTTTATTTGTTTGGGGGGGGAGAGGCCCGGCGGTTGACACCGCCGGCAGGGGCTGTGCCGCCCTTCGGGCTGGTCCGGCGGTCGGGCGGAATGATTGCGGCATGGATTGTATGGAGGCCGCTGCCGGTCTAACTCTTGGAGTCCGAGCGGACAACCCGCACGCGGGCTGCAAAGCGGCCGCGGGCTTCGGCTCAACCATCAACCATCAACCATCAACCATCAACCACCAACCATCAACCATCAACCACCAACCAACAACCATCAACCACCAACCAACAACCAACAACCACCAACCATCAACCATCAACCAACTCCCCTACCCCGGCACGTACCATTGCCACGGGGCTCGGTAGCGTAGGCCCAGATTAATAATCCTCTGTAGCAATGATTCGTAACCGATGCCGATGCTTTCGGCCGATTCGGCGAAGTCTTCTCCGAATTCGATGTTGGGATTGGCGTTGGCTTCGATCACGTACACCTGCCCTTCGGCCGTCACGCGCAGGTCCATCCGGGCATAGCCGCTCATTCCTAACGCCCGATAGACGCGTTTGCAGATCTTGTGGATCCGTGCGTCGACCGCCGGCGACAGACCCTCAGCGGCTTGCGTCATGATCCCGTGGCGTTCTTGATAGTCGCGGTCCCATTTCACGTGCCGGGTGGCGATCTTGGGTTGGTCGTCGGGCGTTTTGGAAAACAGCAGTTCCCAGGTCGGAAAGGTTTGCAAACGCTCGTTACCGATCACACCGACGTAGATCTCGCGGCCTTCGACGTACTGTTCAACCAGCACGTCTCCCTTGGTCAATTCGTGCAGATAGCGGACACGTTCAATCAGAGCTTCGTCGCTGCGGACGATCGAGGCGCGTGAGATGCCCAGCGAGGCGTCCTCGGTGGCCGATTTGACGAACAAGGGAAACGCCAGCCGTTTCGGACGACGGATGCGGCGGCCGCGGGGAAAGACGGTAAACTTTGGCGACGGGATGCGGTGGTAGGCCAGGATCTTCTTGCACAGCGATTTGTCCTTGGACAGCAGCATCCCGCGGGGGTTACAGCCGGTGTAGGGCTGGCGCATCAGTTCCAGGTAACTGGCCACGGCGTGGTCGTAGGTGACCACGCCATGGAACTCCTCGAGCAACATAAAGACGATGTGCGGTTCGAAGTCTCGCAGGGCTTTGCGAATCGGTCCCAGGTCGTCGTACACGCCCAGCGGCAGCACCTCGTGACCCATGCTCTTGAGCGTATCGACCACGTCGAATTCGGCTTTCCAGGCGTCGATCTCGTCGTCGCTGTATCCCTCGGTCGATTCCGGCGGCACGTGCCCCTCGCGAACCAAGGCCAGCACGCGAAGTTTTCTGCTCATAGTGCGATCCGGTGCTTGCCTTCGTGCAAATAGTTCATGGTTTGCACCGTTAAGAGGATGGTCGCATCGCGTTTGGTCTGCTCGGGCGCGTCGCCGATGCGGAGTTTCAGTTCGCGGCAGCGCGAGATCATCTCCGACAGGACTTGATCGATCGTGTACTGATACACGCCGGTCCACTGAGCCACACTGCGGCGCAGTTCCGACCGCACGTTGGTCAGAAACCGGGCGGCCGTCATGTTGCGGCTGTGACGGGTTTCGGCGGAAAACAATCGGCGCAGATCGCGATCATAGAACCGCGGGTGATTCAACCCGTAATCGCTGCGTTTGGCTTCGTAGTGCTCGCCCAGCGTTTTGGTGATCCGGTGCACCGGGTCGACGCGGCGCCGGGTGGTGACGGCCGGTTTCTTGCCGCGGATGCTTGCCATCATCGTGTCGATGGCGTCCAGTTTCTTGATCGCGGGCCAGTTGCGGTAGCGGTTTCGCCAGCGACCGTTGGGCCGCAGCCAGACGGCGAAGGTTTCGGCAAAATCTTCGACCGGATGCGACTGGGCGTACCACAGATCCAGATGCAGGACGTACTGTTTGCTGTAGGGTTGCGGTTGGTAGTACCGCGGGTAGGGACGGCTGGGATTGCCGAACAGCCTGCGGTAGGTGGGCCGCCGCGACAGCCGGTACGCGGTGTCGATCGCATGCCCGGCCTCGTGCCGCAGGATTTTCAAACAGCTCTCTCGTGTGCCGCCTTCGACCTCCAACAACTGCCGGCGTTCCAGGCGTACCAGCCGCGGATGCGCAAGGTAAAAGGGGATCGCGATTCCCGGAATGCCCGAGGGCGAGTACCACTCGTCGCTGAGCCAACAGTGGGGGCGGTGGCGGATCCCGCGTTGGCTCAGCTCGTCGTAGACCTGCGCGATCCGCGGCTCGAGATTCGATCCTTCGAGTTGGATTCCCAGGTCGCAGATCCGCGTTTGCAGCAGCTCCTCGTCGCTCATGCGATTCAGCGCGTCGGAATTCGGCGAGGTGCGTCTGCGAGCCATAACAGGGCAAGGTTACATGGGAAAGAGGACTGCGCCGAGCATCGTGATGACCAGAGCCACAAAGCCCATCGCCGTCATCATGGGCGTGACCGTGCGGAGGCCTTCCGATTCGGTCATGCCGCTCATCTTGCAGATCACCCAGAAACCGCTGTCGGTCATCCATGAGATCGGTTTGCTGCCCGCGCCGATCGCCAGCGCCAGGTACACCGGATGAAAGGGCAGCGTGCCGGTCGTGGCCAGATCCTGCAGCAGTCCGGCGGCCGTGATCATGGCGACCGTCGCCGAACCCTGCAGGGTGCGGATCGCCGCGGTGACCAGAAACGCGATCGCCAGCACGCTCAGGCCCGAGCCGCCGTGGACCAGGTCGGCCACCACCGCCGCGATGCCGGCTTGCCGCAGCATCGCCCCGAAGGCGCCGCCCGCGGCCGTGATCAGAATGATCGTTGCCCCGCCGGCCAACGCCCGCCCGACGGCCTGATTGCGCCGCCGGCGGTGGTCGGCATCCGCACAGCGGCCGTACCGCAGCAGCAACAGCGCCACAGCGGCCGATAGTCCCAACGCCACGTTTTTGTCGCTGAGCAATTCCACGACCGGGTGCCGGCCGACCGACATGCGAAAGGCCGTTCCAAAACCGATCAAGACCACCGGCAGGACGATCGGCAGCAGGGCCCACAGCAGCGGCGGCCCGGTCGGTCGAGCCTCCTCGGCCGGCCCCACCTGCCCCGGCAAGCCGCGGTCGTCCAGTCCCAGTTCCTTTTGCTGCTCCGCCTCCGCCGCTCCGTCCCCGGCGGATTGATCGGCCGTGTCACGCAGCGGCACGGTGATCAAACGATTGATGCCCCGTGCGATCCCCAGCGAGACGACGCTGCTGCAGCCGCAGACGACCAATCCGGTCAGCATCAGCGTGGCCACGTCGACGTCCAGCGTGTCGGCCACCTGCAGCGGCCCGGGCGTGGGTGGGACCAGCGAATGGGCCAGCGAACCGCCGGCCAGGATGGCCAGGATGAACAGCACATAATCGCCGCCGAGTCGGCGCCGCAGGGTGCGGGCCAGGGGGATCATCAGATAGAAAACCGTGTCGAAGAAAACCGGAATCCCCAGCAGAAACGAGCTGGCCATGAGCGCTTCCGGCACGCGCTTGGGGCCGACCAGTGCCAGGGCGCGATCGATGATCGTCTGCGCCGCGCCGCTTTCCAGCAGGCAGACGCCGATGATGCTGGCCATGGCGATCAGGATGCCCACGTTGCCGGCGGTCGAACCGAACGCGGTGGCCAGGCGATCGGCCGGGCCGCTGGTGACGAAATCCTCGGCGGCTTGCGCCGTCCACTTGCCGGCTTCGACTTGGCCGAGTGCGAATTGTTCGAGGGCTTCGACCGGGGTGGTCACCGCGACCAACAACCCCGCCGCCAACAGCGCCAGCAAGGCGTGCAGCCGCAGCCACAGGATGGCAACCAGCACCACCGCGACGGCGACGCCCACCTGAATCCAAATCATGAAACCTCTCGAATGCTCAAACAGTTTTCGCTGGCGACGATAATGTGATCCAACACCGTGATGCCTATCAACCCGCCGACCTCGGTCAGACGCTCGGTCACCTGATGGTCTTCGCGGCTGGGCGTGGGGTCGCCGGAGGGATGATTATGCACCAACAGGACGGCCGATGCTGCATCCCGGATCGCGGGCCGAAAAACTTCGCGCGGATGCACCAGGCTGGCGTCCAGCGTGCCCACGGTAATTCGGTGGGTGCGAATCGGTTTGTGTTTGGTGTCCAGCGTGACGATGTGGAACTCTTCCTGCGTGGCGTCGTTGGCCAGGTAGCGGAATTGTTCGGCGCAGTAGGCGACCGCGGCCGAGGTGCTGGTGATCTTGGTCGCTTGCCGGTTCTGCCTGGCGGCGATTTCCGCTTCGGCGACGCGGCGGCCCAGTTCGATGCCGGCCTGGATCTGGCAAAAATTCGCGGCCGTCACCGCGCGGGTGATCTCACGCAGCTCCAGCCGTGAGTGCTCGCGCAGCTCCGGCAGCCGAGTGGCGAAGCGATTGGCCAGCTTGCGGCCGCCGGTCACGGCCGATTCACCGCGGACGCCTACCCGGATCAGGATCGCCAACAACTCGGCCGTCGACAGCGTGCTTGGGCCGTCGCGAAGCAGTTTTTCCCGCGGTCGTTCCTCCGGCGGCAGCTCGCGGACCTGGTCACCGTGCAGCTGTTGATCGATCCAGACGGCCGGCCGGAAAGAAGCTCGGGGCACGGCCCAGCGAAAGCGGCGGTTGCGGGGACCGCCCTGTTGCTCCAGCACGCCCGTGTTGACCAGGTCCTGCAGGGTGCGGGTGACGTAGCCGCCCTGCGGTTCCTGGCAACGCTGCTGCACGTCGCGGCTGGAGAAGTCATCCAGGTGAATCAATGCGTCCAAGACCTGCTGAAGGCGCAGGCGTCGCTGGTCGAGGTCCATCTGCCACCACTGGGCTCGCGTTCACGTCGCCGGCGGCCCGCCGTTGTGCCGCCCCGAGATGTCCCAGAATACCATGAACGAAGCGCTCCGTAGCTGATCTCGCCAGAGATTGGATGCTGGTGTGTAGCCGTTTGGGCGATGCAGCTCAGGCAGAAATCGGCTAAAGCCTAGACTCCAACGCTCCGTAGCTGAACTCGCCAGAGTTTGGAACGGGACGGCGAAAAGGTAGCTGATCTCGCCAGAGATTGGATGCTGGTGTGTAGCCTTTTGGGCGATGCAGTTCAGGCGGAAATCGGCTAAAGCCTAGACTCCAGCGCCCCGTAGCTGAACTCGCCAGAGTTTGGAAAACGCTTCCCCAACAACCAACAACCAACAACCAACAACCAACAACCAACAACCAACAACTAACAACTAACAACTAACAACCAACAACCAAAGTCTGGCGACTTCAGCTACGGCCAGCCCCAAAGCTAAGAGGATGTTGCAGCGCTACTCCAGCGGTTTGCCGATCAGGCGGCCGCCGTCTTGTTCGACCGCCGGGGCGCTGGTGGCGTCGGCGACGACTTCGCGCAAGGCCAAGGCACCGCGGCCTTCGGTTCGCAGTTGACTCTCGCCGTTGCCCGCGCTGACGCTGCCCTCGAGCACGACGCGACTGGCTCCGCCGACGCTGACCCCGCTGCGGCCGTTCTCCAAGGTCGTCACGTTTCGCAGCAGCACCTCGGTCACGCGGTCCGCCGCGTTGATGCCGTCGATGCGAAAGCCGCGCACCGTCAGGTCTTCGATCACCACGTGCTGGACGTCGTAGAGGGTGATCCCGGTGGTTTGCCGGGTGACTCGCAAGGGATAGTTCCGCGGACCCAGGCCGGGTTCGGTGCGGAGGTAGATGCGGCCGTTCTGGCGGGTCCAGTCCAGCGGTTTCAGCTGGGCCAGGGGAACCGGTCCACCCGTGCTGAGGACGCGCTGCAGGGCCGGTTCTGGCATCAACAACAGGCCAAAGCCGGGCGGTGTGCGCAGCAGGACCCACAGGTCCGGCTGCCGCGGCTGGGCCTGCCAAAATTCGGCCGGTGCCGGTTCGCTGCCGTCCAGGGTCGCACCGTTGCCCAGAATCGTCAGCGGTTCGGTGGGCGTGCCGCTGTGGGTCAGGCCGGTCAGGCTGATGCATTCCCGGTAGGGCCGGTCGGTTTTGGTCAGCACGATGCGGTCGCCGGGGCCCGCGGCAGCCAGGGCCCGGGTGATCGTGCGGTAAGGACCGAACGTGGGCGGCGTGCCCAGCAGGCCGCGGTCGTTTTGCAAATCGCTGCCGCGGACATTGTCGACGATCAGATCCGCCGCGGCGGCGACCGTTGTCGGACCGGCAAGGCAGCACAAGGACAGCAGCGATGCCAGGGCGAGGCGAGCGGCGTGGTGAGAGATCACGATGGGCCTCCGAGGGGAGCTGGGGCAGGCGAGCCGAAACGGAGCCGCTAGTCTAGTTGGTCCAGCGGCGGGGAGTCGGCGTTTTCCTGATTCGGGGAGTCCGTGCGCTGGGCCTGTTCGAGGACCCGTTTCAGCGGTCTTCACATGTCGGCTCCGGCCGCGGCGCCTACAGCACCGCAGCGATCGCCTCGCACAGCCGCGGCAGGTTTTCCTCGGTCATGCCGGCCACGTTGATGCGGCCGCTGCCGACGATGTAGACGCTGTGTTGGCTGCGCAGCTCGTCCACCTGCATGGGGTTCAGCCCACTGAAGGAGAACATGCCGTTTTGGTCCAGCAGGAAGCGAAAATCGCGTTCGACGCCACTGTCGCGCATCCGCGTGACGAACGCCTGGCGCATCGCCGCGATCCGCTGCCGCATCTCGGCCAATTCCTGATGCCACTGGGCGGTCAACGCCGAATCGGCCAGCACCGTAGCGACGACCGAGGCGCCGTGTCGAGGTGGATTGCTGTAATTGGAACGCACCAGCCGCTTCAGCTGGCTCCGCCCGGCCGTGGCCGCGTCGGCCTGTTCGGCCACCAGGGTCAACGCTCCGACGCGTTCGCTGTACAGCCCAAAGTTCTTGCTGAACGAGCTGCACACCAAGGCTTCGCCCACGTGGTCGAGGATCGTGTGTAGTCCGGCGGCGTCTTCCTCCAGGCCGCTGCCGAAGCCCTGGTAGGCAAAGTCGATGATCGGCAGCAAACGGCGCTCTTTCAGGACGGCTGCGATCTGTTGCCACTGTTCGGCCGTCGGGTCCACGCCCGTGGGGTTGTGGCAGCAAGCGTGCAGCAGCACGGCGTCGCCGGCGACCGGACCGGAGGTCAAATCGGCAAGCAGTCCTTCGAAATCCAGCCCCGTCCGCTGGGCGTTCAGGTAGCGGTAGGTTTCGATCGGCAGGCCGGCGGCTTGAAAGATGGCCTGGTGATTGGCCCAGGTGGGATTGGAGATCCAGACTTTTGCGCCGGCGAACTGCGAGCTGACGAAATCCGCCGCCAGCCGCACCGCTCCGGTGCCCCCGGGCGTCTGGATCACGGCCAGCCGCTCGGCCGGCACCCGCTCGCCGAATAGCAACCCGGCGACGTGGCTGCGGTACTCCGGCAGGCCGTCGATGCCCAGGTACGACTTGGTGGCTTCGTCCTCGATCAATCGCCGCTCGGCCGCTTTGACGCACTGGAGCACCGGCGTCTTGCCCTCGGCATCCTTGTAGACGCCGACGCTGAGATTAATTTTTTCCGGATTGGAATCCTGCTGGAAGGCTTCGGTGAGCCCCAAGATGGCGTCCGGCGGAGCGGTGGAAACCGTTTCAAACATGGCGGTTTGGAGGGTTGGAACAAAACGGAACGAGGGCGAGACATAGAAACGCTGTGCAGATCTTAATCCTGCTCGCGCAAACTGGCGAGGCGGCCACCGGTGCCGCTCAGCCGCCCACGCATCGGTAGGCCTGGCGAGCCCGATCGCGGGCCTCGGCGACGCTGCTGCCCACGGCGGTCAAGTGGCCCATCTTGCGACCCACCCGCGCTTCGGCCTTGCCATACAGGTGCAAGCTGACGCCGGGCACCTTGAGGGCTTCGGCAAAGCAGGGCGAGCCGCCGCCCGAAGGCCAGAGGTCGCCCAGCAGGTTGACCATTGCCGCCGGGCAGCGCAGCTCGGTCGAGCCCAGCGGCAGGCCGCAGACCGCGCGGACGTGCTGTTCGAATTGGCTGGTCACGGCCGCTTCGATCGTCAGGTGACCGGAGTTGTGCGGCCGCGGAGCGATCTCGTTGATCATCAGGCGGTTGCCATCGATCAAGAACATCTCGACGCACAGCAATCCCACCAGGTCCAGCCGTTCGGCGACCGTGCGAGCGATCCGGTCCGCTTCGGCCGCCACCGCTCCGGGCACGTCCGCCGGACAGATGCTCTCGGCCAGGATGTGATTGCGATGATCGTTTTCCAGCAACGGATACACGGCCATCTCGCCGTGGCGGTTGCGGGCGACCAACACGGACACCTCGCGATCGAACGCGATCCGCTGCTCGGCCACGATCCGCTGGGAACCGAACGCCGCGGCGGCGTCGGCCAGTTCCTCGAGGCTGTGGACGCTGCGTTGGCCCTTGCCGTCGTAGCCGCTGCGGGCCGTCTTCAGGATCATCGGCAGGCCCAGTTCTTCGCTGGCTTGCTTGAGCAGCGCTCGGCCTTCGTCACTGGCCGGATTGGCGATCGTTCGGAACGGGGTGACGGGCAGGCCAAAGTCGGCCATGGTTTGTTTCTCGAGGCTGCGGTCCTGAGCCGTCTGCAGGATCCGAGCGTTGGGATAGGTCGCCACGGAACCGCTCAGAGCTCGCACGGCGTCGTCCGGGATGTTCTCGAATTCCAGCGTCACCACCTGGCACTTGTCCGCCAGAGCGGCCAGGTGGTGCGAGGCATAATCACCGGCGATCACCTCGCTTGCCACCTGAGCGGCCGGGCCGCCGGCTTCGTCGGAGAGAACGACGACGCGGTAACCCATCTGCTGGGCCGCCTGGATGAACATGCGACCCAGTTGTCCGCCGCCCAACATCCCGATCGTCGCGCCGGGCTCGATAATGTGTGGTGCGTCGCTCATCAGGGCAGCTCCGCGGTGGCCACGACGTCGTCGTGTTGCTGCTGGATGAAGGCTTCGAGCCGCGTCCTTAGGGCGTCGTCGGATAGGGCCAGGATGCGTGCGGCCATCAGGGCGGCGTTCTTGGCGCCGGAAGTGCCGATCGACATCGTCGCCACGGGGATGCCACCGGGCATCTGGACGATCGACAACAAAGAGTCCAGGCCCTGCAGGGCGCGGCTTTGGACCGGCACACCGATGACCGGCAGCGTGGTTTCCGAAGCGACCATGCCCGGCAGGTGCGCCGCCCCGCCCGCCCCGGCGATGATCACTCGCAGGCCCCGCTCGCGAGCTCCCGCGGCGTACTGCATCATTTCCTGCGGGGTGCGATGAGCCGACACGACGCGGCTTTCGTGGGGGATTTCCAACGTCGCGAGTGTCTCGGCGGCCGCTCGCATGGTCTCCCAATCGTTGCGGCTGCCCATGATGACACCCACCTGGACAGAAGAAGTGGAATCGGACATCCAGAGAGCCTCTGGTCTGGGGGAATGGGTGGGGCAAGCGATTGTTTTAACCAGCGTCCCAACTAGCCGAAAGGCCTGGTACGGGGCTAGGATAAGACTGCCTGGACGCCACCGGGCACGCGAAATGTTCTTCCTCCCCCCTTTGCTGAGTCTGTCCTAAAAACTATGGGCCTGTACGATCGCGAATACTCACGCTCCGGCGATTCTGGTTTCGGTGGCGGCTCGCAGGGCGGGTTCGGCTCGGGGGGCGGGTTCGGCTCGGGGGGTGGGTTCGGCTTGGGGGGCCGGTCCCAGCGGTCGATCACCACGATCCTGATCGTCGTCAACGTGGCCCTGTTCCTGATCAACCTGTTGGTCCAGCGGACCGGCATGGATTCGATGGGCAACCCGGTCCGCGTGCACCTGTTATTCGAATGGATGGCCGTCCACGGCGATACGCTGGCCAAGCCCTGGTTGTGGTGGCAGTTCCTGACCTATGGATTTGCTCATGCCCAAGACGATATTTTGCACTTGGGAATGAACATGCTGGTCCTGTTCTTCTTCGGCAACGCCGTCGAGCAGCGGCTGGGGCGCGGCGAGTTCCTGCGGTTTTATCTGGTCTCGATCCTGCTCGGCGGCATCGTCTGGGGCGTGCACGCCTTCCTGACCGGTGCTTCGCCCGCCGCTTCGGTCGTCGGCGCCTCGGGCGGAGTGCAGGCGGTGACGATCCTGTTCGCCTTTCTGTATCCGCACGCCACCGTGCTGCTGTTCTTTGCGATTCCGGTCAAGGCCTGGATCGCGGCCGTGGGGTTTGCGGTATTGAACCTGTTGGGAGCGATCTCCGGCGATGGCCGCACCGCCTACGACGTTCACCTGGCCGGAATGGCTTTCGCCGCCCTCTACCACCTCCAACAGGTCAACCTGACGGCGTGGACCACCGCCGGCAGCAAACGGCTTCCGAAGCTGCGTTCGGGGCCCCGGCTGCGGGTGCATGATCCCGACAAGCAGACCGCCAAAGAGGAAGCCGAATCGGATCGGATCCTGGAAAAAATCCATCGCGAAGGCGAAGCCAGCCTGACTCGCCGCGAACGCAAGTTCATGGAAAAGCTGAGCCGCAAAAAAAGAGCGGAGCGCGGCGGCTGAGCCGTTGGCTACAATGATGAAGGTCCAATTCCATGTTCCCCACCCACCTTCATAAGGCTCGCACTATGCGTTCGCTCTGTCTTGCTGTTCTGTTGTCGTTCGGTTGTGCCGGCCTGGGGGTGGCTCAGGACTCGCCGGCTCCGGAACCCGCCGATTCGTCCCAAGCCGATTCGTCCCCAGCCGCGGCGGATCAGGACGCGGCGGAACAGGGAGCTCAGCTGCGTTGGAAATTCAACACCGATCAAAACCTGAAGGTCGTCATGTCGCAGGAGATGACCCAGGATATGAAAGTTGCCGAGACGACGGTCAGCAGTTCGACGACCAATAAGACGTGGTCGAAGTGGCATACGACCGAAGTCCACCCCGATGGCTCGGCGACCATCCTCTCGGAAGTCACGCGGATCCTGATGACCATCGAAAACCCGGTGACCGGCAAGATGGTTCTGGACACCGATCAACCGGCCGAGGAAGAAGGGCAAGCCGCCCAGCTGGAAGCGATGCTGCGGCCGATGGTCGGAGCCGAGATCCGCAACCGCATGAGCCCGCGCGGCAAGGTGTCCGACGTGAAGATTCCGGACGAAGCGCTGGCGGGCCTGCAGGGTGCCGTCGGCGGCGGCATGATGTCGGCCGAGAAGCTGGGCGAAATGATGCAGAAGGTCTCGCCCGTCTTTCCCGAGCAGGCAATGCAGGAGGGCGACTCGTGGACCAGCGGGTCCGAGGTGAAAACGCCCGTCGGCAATATGAAGGTCGACAGCACCTACACCTACGAAGGTCCGGTCGAAGTCGATGGCCGGCCCCTGCACAGCATCAGGGTCGATATGACGATGGATTTCGAAGCCCCCGAGGGCGGACCGAGCATCAAGTTCGGCGATCAGAAAAGCACCGGCGTGATGCTGTTCGATAACCAAGCCGGACGATTGATTCGCTCCGACATCGAACAGGTCTTCACGCTGAAGGTCGAAGCGGCTCCGGGACAGGTGCTCGAGCAGAAGATCACCCAAAAGACCAGCAACGTGGTCGAAGAACTGTAGCGGTCCCCGAAGAAAGGAAAACATGGTCGAGGACAGTAGCGCCGGCGACGTGTCGCAGGATGACGTGCCGCGGGATGACGTGCCGCGGGAGGTGGTTACCCCGGAGAAAACCCGCATCGGCTGGATCGGCACCGGCGTGATGGGCGCCAGCATGTGCGGGCATCTGCTCGCGGCCGGCTACCGGGTCACCCTCCACACGCGAACGCGGGAGAAGGCCCAGAGTTTGATCGACCGCGGGGCGCAGTGGGCGGCGACGCCGCGGGGTGTCGCCCAGCAGTCCGATGTCGTGTTTGCCATCGTCGGTTTCCCGCCGGACGTGCGGCACGTGTTCCTCGACCCCGATCAAGGCGTGCTGGCCGGTGCGAAGGCCGGAGACGTGATCGTCGACATGACGACCAGCCAGCCGTCGTTGGCCGAGGAGATTTACGCCCGAGCCGGCGAGCGAGGCGTCGCGGCGCTCGACGCCCCGGTCTCCGGCGGCGATCGCGGAGCTCGCGAAGCCGCGCTGTCGATCATGATCGGCGGCGACGAGGCGGTCGTCGGGCGGGTGCGCCCCTGCTTCGAGCTGCTGGGGAAAACCATCGTGCATCAGGGACCGGCCGGCGCGGGCCAGCACACCAAGATGGTCAACCAGACGCTGATTGCCAGCGGCATGATCGGCGTCTGCGAAGCTCTGGTGTACGGTCACCGGGCAGGCCTGGACCTGCCCACGGTGCTGCGTTCGGTGGCTTCCGGAGCGGCCGGCAGTTGGTCCCTCAGCAATCTCGGTCCGCGGATCATCGACAACGATTTCGATCCGGGCTTCTTCGTCGAACACTTCATCAAAGACATGGGGATCGCGCTTGCCGAGAGCCGCCGCATGGGGTTGTGCATGCCGGGGCTGGCGCTGGCCGAGCAGCTGTATCAATCGCTCCAGGCCAACGGCCACGGCCGCGACGGCACCCAGGCCCTCGCGGTAACCCTGGCCCAGCTGTCCGGCTTCGACTGGCGAGGCCGCCGCAGCGACTGATCCGACCACGCTCGCGGACGGTTGATGTATCGAGCCGTTTAGGCGCTAGCCTCGGTTTCGTCCCCGCATAACCGGGGCGTTCGCCCAAACGGCTCACATCAGCAACGCGTTTTCGAATCAATCGACAGGCCGCTGGCGCCTCTGTGGACTGGGACGGTCGTTACGATTGCAACGACAGCTGGCCCGGTAATCTTGCCTGATCGGTACGTTTTCTTCGGCCCGCACCCGCAGCGTCTCCCATATCTAGGTGATCCGATAGCCGAACTGCGAACCTTGGGGACTGCTGGGTATGAATTCGACGAATTCGACGCGACCGAACACTGAAAGCAAAGCTCTTGCCGTCAACCTCGATCCGCGGCGCTACGGCTCGTTCGCCGAGATCGGTGCCGGCCAGGAAGTCGTTCGCTGGTTCTTCCGCGTCGGCGGAGCCGCCGGGACGATCGCCAAGAGCATGTCGGCCTACGACATGTCGGTCAGCGACGCGATCTACGGCCGCTGCGAACGCTATGTGTGTCGGCAACGCATGGAAGACATGCTGGACCACGAACACTCGCTGAACCTCGAAAGGTTGCAGGAGAGCCGCGGCGATACCACCGCGTTCTTCGCCTTTGCCGACACCGTATCGGCTCGCAATTTCAAGGGCACCAACGACTGCCACGGCTGGATGGGGATCCGCTTTCAGGCTCACCCTCGTGACCAGGACAGCCAGATCGTGTTGCACGTGCGGATGCTGGACACCGAAAACGCCCTGCAGCAGGAAGCTCTGGGGATCGTCGGCGTCAATCTGTTGTACGGCGCGTTCTTTCTGAATCATGAACCCGATCAATTGATCGAAAGCCTGCTGGACGGCTTGAATACGCGGCGGATCGAGATCGACATGATCGAGTTCTCGGGGATCGCTTTCCGCCACGTCGACAACCGCGTGATGAGCCTGCGGTTGGTGCAGCTGGGGCTGAGCAACGCCGCGATGTTCTCGGCCAGTGGCGAAGTCCTGCAGCCTTCGGAAGTTCTGTACAAGAAACCCATCCTCGTGGAACGGGGCAGTTTCCGGCCCGTGACCCACGTCAACGTCGACATGCTGCGAGCGGCGCAGGAAAAGTTTCAGGCCGAGGCCGATGTGGAGGCCGACGAGGTGGTCACGCTGGCCGAGATCACGATGCGGAACCTGCGGGCCAACGGCGACATCGACCTGCGCGACTTCCTGGCTCGAGCCGACGTGTTGGCCGCCTGCGGCATGACCGTCCTGATCAGCGACTACTTCGAGTACTATCGGTTGGCGGCCTACCTGTCGCGTTACACCAAAAACAAAATCGCCATCACGATGGGCGCCGGCAGCCTGTACGAATTGTTCGACGAAAAATACTACACGATGCTCGACGGCGGGATTCTGGAATCGTTCGGGCGGATGTTCAAGAACGATTTGAAACTGTACATCTACCCGCTGCTGGATCGACACTCCGGCGATCTGACCACCGTCGAAAGTCTGGAGGTTGCACCGGAGATCCGCAGCCTGTACCAGTACTTGGTCGACAAAGGGTGCATCGAGCAGCTGGACAACCACAACCCTCAGCACCTGGAAACGTTTTCACGCGAGGTGCTGCGGCAGATCGAAGCGGGCGAGCCGGAGTGGAAGCAGCACGTTCCCGATGCGGTCGCCGAAGTGATCGAGCAACGCGGCTTCTTCGGATGCCGGCGTCCGGCAGTCACCCGTTCCGCAGCAGAGCGTTCCGCAGAGCCGCGTCCCGTCGAGCCGGCGCGCAACCACCAGTTGCCGCCGCTGGCCAAAGGCACCTCGCTGTACCCGCCGGTCAACTACTAGGCTGTGCGGTACGGACTGAAGTTCATTCTCTGAGCCGTTTGGGCGATAGCCCCGGTTGGTTTATGTCAAGGAACCGGGGCTATCGCCCAAACGGTTCACATAAGCAATGCGTTTTCGAATAATTCGACAGGCGGTGACACCGCCGGCAAAGGCTGTGCCGCCCTTCGGGCTAAGAAACGGCTCAAGAGGTCAAAATGCAGGCCAGCGGCCGGCACCTACGTCCAGACGTCTTTGTCCATGCTGCGGTAGTTGACGGCTTCTTGTAGGTGGGACTCGTCGATGTCTTCGGCTCCGTCGATGTCGGCGATGGTCCGTGCCACCCGCAGGATCTTGTCGTGGGCGCGCGCGCTCAGGCCCATCTCTTCGACGTTGTGGCGCAGCAGGGCTTGGCAGACGGCATTCAGTTGGCAGTAGCGGCGCACGTCGCGGCTGCTCATGTGGGCGTTGTAACGCGTTTTGCTGCCGGCGAACCGTTCGGCCTGTACCTGTCGAGCTCGCGAGACGGCCTCCCGCATCTGCTGGCTGGTCGTACCGGCCGCGGCGCTGGACAGTTCCTCAAACGGAACGGCCGGCACCTCGATGTGGATGTCAATGCGATCGAGCAGCGGTCCCGAGATCTTGCCCATGTATCGTTCGATCTGTGGGATGGTGCAGTTGCACGTGCGGCGGGGATCGGTGCGGTAGCCACAGGGACAGGGGTTCGCCGCGGTGACCAGCATGAAATCCGAAGGGAACGTGGTCGATCGCATCGCCCGGCTGATCGTGACCACGCCGTCCTCGAGCGGCTGGCGCATCACTTCCAGGGTCTTGCGATTGAACTCCGGCAATTCGTCCAGGAACAGGATGCCGTTGTGGGCCTTGGAAATTTCACCCGGCGACGGAGGGCTGCCTCCGCCGACCAGTCCGGCGTCGCTGATCGTATGGTGCGGGCTGCGAAAGGGACGCTTGGCCAGCAGCGGTTGCCCGGCCGGCAGTTGGCCGAGCGCACTGTAGATCCGCGTCGTTTCGATCGATTCCGCCGCGGTTAATTCCGGCAGGATCGTCGGCAGCCGTTTGGCCAGCATCGTTTTACCGCTGCCCGGAGGCCCGAGCATCAGCAGATTATGGCGACCGGCGGCGGCCAGCATCAGGGCTCGCTTGCCCATCTCTTGGCCGCGGACGTCGCCGAAGTCCAGGTCGTAGGCCGATAGCTCCGCGAACAATTCGCCGATGCGGCTGGGCGCCGGGTCCAGGGTCAGCTCGCCACAGAAGAACCCGACGGCCTGGGCGAGGCTGTCCACGGGAATGATTTCGATGTCTTCCACCACGGCCGCTTCGCTGGCGCTGGCCGTGGGAACGACGATGCCTTTGACGTCGCCGCGGCGAGCCGCTTCCATGGCCACCGAAAGGGCACCTTTGATCGGTCGGGTTTGGCCTTCGAGGGCCAGCTCGCCAATCACCGCATAGTCTTCCAGCAGGTCCGACTGGAATTGGCCGCTGCCGGCCAGCACGCCGAGGGAAATCGGCAAGTCGAATCCGGCGGCTTGCTTTTGCAGGTCGCCCGGAGCGAGATTGATGACGACGCGGTCCTGCGGGCGAATGAAACCGCTGTTGACGATCGCCCGTTCGACGCGGTGAGCACTTTCCTTGACGGCGGTATCGGGCAGGCCCACCAGAATCGTCTTGGGCAGCGCCGCCGGAGAGAGGTCGACTTCCACGTCGACGGGCATCGCGTCGATGCCCAGCAGGGTAAAGGTTTTTAGTCGAGCCAACATCAGAAAAGATTGCCCCCCGCAGTTCGTCGTGAACCCCCATGGTGGCAGGTCGCGCACCGAGAATCAAGCAGGGCCGAGTACGTCAGGTTCTTCGGCCTGACAGAGAGCCACAGCATCGGCTGCAAGACCTCTACAAGTTCGTGTCCAGTCCCGTGTCCTTTGGCGTCAGGCCAGTGTTTCAATGTGTGGGTTCTGACGGGCCGAAGGTCCAGCCCCATGCCAGCCCAGGGGAAACGTAGCGAGCTTGCGAGTGGAGTGCCGCCCTGGGAACGGGGGGAGCGCAGCTAGGGTCGCCGGCCGCCCTTTTGGCGGCCCGTGCCGCCAAAAGGGCGGCCGGCGACGCAAAAAAATGCGGACGTCCCCCAGGGCGGCGACAACGCTCGTTCCTCGCGTTGCCTTGCCCTGGGCTGTTATAGAGCTGGACCTTCGGCCCGTCAGAAAAGACGTCCCCCTTTCCTTCGCCGCTACGTCACCGCGCTACTCAAGCGAGACTTTTGTAAGCGGAGTTAGAAGCAGGGACGAAAAAGAAGCTCAGTCAAAGGCGGACGCGGCAGAGCTGGACCGCATGACTGCAGACGCCAAAACGTTAAAGACCTGGCAGGCGGACCTAGCGGCTTTGCGGGCCGCGATCGACGAGCCGGGCGCTGCGGACATGCGGGCAAAGTTAAACGTCCACCTGCGCAGCTTTATAAACAGCATCGCCGTCTACCCCGTGGGCTTTGCGACCGCCTACGACGCGTCCAAGCATGGCACCCTGACCCCTGGGCCGGCCACCAAGACCGCCAGCGGCAAGACACGCCGCAGGGGCCCCAAGCGGGACCCGCAGCTGGACGAGGTGGACACCATTGTGGAGCAGGTGGAGGAATATGACCTGCGACCGGCCAAGCGGGCCGTAGCCTTTGCCCAGCACGTCCTGGCGCGTCGCATGTCGCGGGAGGGCCGGGTTTACCGGGTGCGGTTTAGGACCGGCGAGCGGGTGGACCTAGTGCCACCTGGCAGCTTAGCCACTGGGTACACCCTGCTAAAGGAGGGCAACGGCAAGTCGCTGACGGTGGCAGGGCCGGACCTGGACGCCCTGTGGCAGGCGTTTGGGGCTGGTACTTAGCATGCGATCGTATTGAGCTGTGCTAAGTGCTATCTGTTTCGCGCTGCCTGTTAAAGGGCGTCATTTTGGGGAACTCGTCTACGACTACCACGCCTTGTTGCGCATTGCCAAACCCGGTCGGGAATTCAACGTGAGATGCGTCGCTCAAAGCAATCGTCCGAGCGACTTCGAACCCGGACCCGATGTACGTAAAAACGCTTATATGCATAAGTCGCGAAGCTAATGTCTGCGTGACTTTCGCTATGTCCCGCGACTCAGTTTTGGGATGCACGATTTCATTGCGTAGTGCTTCAAGGCGTTTGAAGTCGGACCAGTGCGGGTTCCCTTGCGGCCCTGGTGTACCAAGTATGCCAGGCAAGATCTTGCTAATCTTTTCCGTAAGGCTAAGCCATCTTTCGATGCTTTTTTTTGTCCATGTCTCTTCGATTTGCTTGCTGTTGACAACCGTTCGTGTGTAGTCGTCCGGTATGGCCAAGTTCGTTATGGCTTCTGCTCCGCTATAGACTGACACGATAGATGTCTGTATCTCCTCCAGGTAGTCATAGATTGAGCTTAGTGTAGACTTCGGGACCATGCCATAGCTGTCAACGGTCTTGTGCAAGTCACAAAGGCTTGTGAACAAATCCCGTGCCTTGTGTAAAGACCTTTCCGCACTGCTAAAGAACAGGGCAGCGACGTTCGGCGCTTCAAACGCTACTTCAGTGCCTTTCCAGTCAAGTACTTCAAGTGGCACAAATGCTACGGCCTCACCAGTGTCAGACTTGACGAAATTGATAGGCTTTCGCGCCCTACGGTCCCGCATCGTGGCACCGTTTTTGAAGTCTTCTCCTGCCATCGCGTTTCGGTTCATTGTGTACAAAGCTTTGTTACAAGGCGTGGACAACTTTGGATGGTGGCGTAGTTTTTAGCCAGTATAGACACCCGATCCGGTGCTTTTGTTCGGGGCATTGATCGAAGATTAGCCTGAGGGCAAACCGGCTACACCTTTAACAGATTATGCCTCCCCGCCGCGGCCAGCATTAGGGCTCGCTTGCCCATCTCTTGGCCGCGGACGTCGCCGAAGTCCAGGTCGTAGGCCGATAGCTCCGCGAACAATTCGCCGATGCGGCTGGGCGCCGGGTCCAGGGTCAGCTCGCCACAGAAGAACCCCACCGCCTGGGCGAGGCTGTCCACGGGAATGATTTCGATGTCTTCCACCACGGCCGCTTCGCTGGCGCTGGCCGTGGGAACGACGATGCCTTTGACGTCGCCGCGGCGAGCGGCTTCCATGGCCACCGAAAGAGCACCTTTGATCGGTCGGGTTTGGCCCTCGAGGGCCAGTTCGCCGATCACCGCATAGTCTTCCAACAGGTCCGACTGGAATTGGCCGCTGCCGGCCAGCACGCCCAGGGAAATCGGCAAGTCGAATCCGGCGGCTTGCTTTTGCAGGTCGCCCGGAGCGAGATTGATGACGACGCGGTCCTGCGGGCGAATGAAACCGCTGTTGACGATCGCCCGTTCGACGCGGTGAGCACTTTCCTTGACGGCCGTATCGGGCAGGCCCACCAGAATCGTCTTGGGCAGCGCCGCCGGAGAGAGGTCGACTTCCACGTCGACGGGCATGGCGTCGATGCCCAGCAGGGTAAAGGTTTTCAGTCTCGCTAACATGGCACTCCCCTGCCCCGCCGAACCGCATGCCAGCTGATGCCGTGGCCCCGGTTCGGACTGAACTCATGTTGAAGCGTCCGGGGTGCGTCCCACTTGGCGTGAGCCGATCCCCTCCGGTGTGTGTCCCCATGGTGGCAGGTCCCGAGAGGGGAATCAAGCAGGGAGACCCAGAGTAGCTCGGCTGTCCCAGCCGAGGCGGAGTCGGTTCACAGGCTGGAAGCCTATGCCACAAATAGTAGCTCGGCTGTCCCGGCCGAGGATTAACCAAGACCCCTTCCAAACTCTGGCGAGTTCGTCGGTTCACAGGCTGGAAGCCTATGCCACAAATAGTAGCTCGGCTGTCCCAGCCGAGGCGGAGTC
>NZ_WIAD01000043.1 GCF_009618275.1 Roseimaritima sediminicola | reverse complement strand
TAGATACGAACTTTACCGCCGAAATTTGCTAGCTCTACATATAGGGGGCACGGTCGACGCCACTTTACAGACGGCTATGGAAGTCATCCGGGGAAGAGTCACTTCGTCGTACCGATACGAGCCGCATGCCACGAACATGAGGCGCCGAGAGAACGTCGCCACCACCACCGTTTCCGTGCGGGGTGCCGGGTCCGCGTGCACTGTCCCCGCGTGGTTGTGCGGGTCGTCCCCGCGTGGTTGTCGCCGCGTGGTTGGTTGGTGGGTGGCGCGTGCACTGTCCCCGTGCGATTGTGGTGACTTCGTCGTACCGATACGAGCCGCATGCTACGAACATGAGGTGCCGAGAGAACGTCCGCCACCACCACAGTTTCCGTTCGGGGTGCCGGGTCCGCGTGCACTGTCCCCACGTGGTTGGTTGGTGGGTGGCGCGTGCACTGTCCCCGTGCGGTTGATTAATCGTGCACTGTCCCCGTGTGGTTGTCGTGCGGGGTGCAGGGTCCGCGTGCACTGTCCCCGCGTGGTTGGTTGGTGGCTGGCCCGTGCACTGTCCCCGCGTGGTTGTTTTGGTTGGGGTTTGTGCGGGGTTGCGCGTGCACTGTCCCCGCGTGGTTGTTGGTTGGTGGGTTGCGCGTGCACTGTCCCCGTGTGGTTGGTTGCTGTCCCCGTGCGGTTGGTGTCTGGGGTGGGGAGGAGGTTAGTGGGGTGCGGGGGTTGCTTGCAGCATGGGTTGGGGTTTGGCTGAGGGTTCTGGACCGGCGGCTTGCCCGTCTTGGCTCGGCGGCTGCGCCTCGGCAACCGGCTCCGGGGGCTCGCGGAGGACCCGTAACACCCAGCGAATCGATGTGGGAGCGACGAAGGATAAACAACCGGTGATCATGATCACGCCGAACCCGATCAACCCCATCAACGAAGCGATGCCCAGATGCAGCGCCACCGCCCCGACCAATAACAGAGGCCGCAATAAGCGATTCCAAATCAAGAATGCAAAGCCGATTTCAAAAACCAGCGTGGCGGCTACCGAAAGATTCGAAAACCATTCCAGCTGCACGTCGCTGAAGCCGCCCAACCACCGCAAATCCAATAGCGCTAACTCGTAACCCAACAAGGACCGTAGCACCGCCGTCCCGTCCCACCAGGTTTCACCTTGCAGCTTCGCTAGCCCCGAACACAAGTAGATCACACACATGTGCAGCTGGATCAGCCGCAGCGATACATTGGCCGTCCACGAAGGCGGCGAGTCGTCCGGTGCGGCCCGCGACTGGGCGGCGATTGCGGTCGTCGAAGTTGCCGCCAATGTCGCTCTCCGCTTACCACGCCGCGCGAACCATCGGTCCAGTGAATACGCGCTGCCGCTGGGCCCGATCAACATGTACAGCAGCAGCATCGAAAGGATGGAATCCATTCCAAACCAAGCGACGTAACTGCGATGGACAAAACTGAGATGCCCGATGAGCACCAACAGATTCGCCGTTCGCGAGAAACATCCCACCGTCAAGCAGACTCCGGCCAACAGCAGCCCGACGTACAGCAGCGACGCTGCGGTGTCGCTGGTCGTGTAGTACCAAACCGATTGCCCCCACCAACGTCCTTCGCCACCGGCCTCGTCCGCAGCCGCCTCCGCGCTGATCTGCTGCAGCTCGGCGATCGCCTGCGCATCGACCCACGCGTGAGGACCAACCAAGTCACTGCGTTCGAGGAACGTGCTGCCATAGATGTACAGGACGACCAGCCCTACGCAGATTCGCATCAGGCCCAGCGTTGCAGGATCCACCGCGGTGAACCAAAAATCGCTCCAACCACTGACCAGGGTTCGCAACAGCTTCACAACGTAGTCCCACACCGGACGTGCCAGAATCTTCAAACGTCGCATCGACTCACCTCAGCTTTCCTCATGGACCAGTTCGAGCAAGTGCAACAGCGTCTCGGAGACTTCAGCCGAAGCGGTCGAGATCAGTTGTGGGTTCTGCTGAACCAGCCGCCGCACCGGTTCGGGAATCCCCAGTCGCTCCAGCTCCGCAGCCAACCGCTGCGGCGTCTGCTCTGCCGGCGGAACCTTCATCAACTCCGGTGCAATGTCATGACAAATCATGTCGCAAACCATGATCGGCGTTTCACAGTAGCGAGTTGCATCCGGGTCGATTGGTGAACCATCCGCGGAAAACGCTCCCAAATACATCGGCTGATACAGTCGCAAGTCCGTGTAGTCCCAGCCCTCGCGAATTTGATCCGGCATGATGTAAAGGTGTGCCACTCGATAGGCTTCGACACTCACTACCCTTCCGCCGCCGTCGCTCGTCTTCACCTCGCCGCCGGTATCCCGCTCGCCTCCTTTGGCGTCCCTCACCTCCCACGCGTCCGCGTTCTTTCCGGCGTCTCGAGCGATGCGCCGCGCGAACGATTGCAGACAGATCTGTGTGGCCGGGCGAATCGAGCCTTTGTCCGGGTCCTGGGGGTGAGGATAGGTATACGCGCCCATGTTGGCGACTGACAACATACGGGTATAAGCCAAAGGCGTGGCGAAGTCCTGGCGACGCGGAAACTCGACCCAGCGAACGCGACCGTCATCGTACGTAACACGGAACCACGCCACGAAGTTCGGCCCCGGGTTCGGGGCGAAGAACCGGTATCCGTTACGCAGAAAGAGCACCTCCAGATAAGGCCGGAAGGGTTCGTTCAGTTTGACCGCGGTATAGGGAGAGGTGTATTTACCGCTGCCCGAGGAAGTCACCGCGGTCAGCAGAGCGAACAGATGCAGAGCCACCACCAGACTGACGATCGCCTGCACTCGGCGTCCCGGTTTGCGCACCGAAGAAGCACTTTCGTCGTCCCGCCTGACCGGATCCTCAGCGGTCTCCGCCACGCGTGACGGAGTCGTTTTTGCCGAGGCGTCTGCTGTCGTTGTCATCGGTCGATGCTCCGAAAGGATCACAGTCGAGTAACCGCGGGGTCGATCGTCGTGCGAGCAAGGATTGAACTCGCCGGCGCCGCCCGCAGCACCGCTCGACACCCCGGGCCTCTCAGCCGCGAGACCGCCGAGCCGTTCCAGCCAGGAGTCACCCCTGGCGGCAAACAACCGGCCGCGCCCCACCGGGGCGCGGCCGTGGCCTCTAATGGTGGCCGTGGTGATGGCCGCCCCAGTGGCCGTGATGTCCACCGTGATGACCACCCCAGTGACCGCCCCAGTGACCGTGATGGCCATGGTGACCGTGATGGCCGTGATGGCCGTGATGGCCGTGATGGCCGTGATGGCCCCAGTGCCCACCCCAATGTCCGCCGCCATGGCCAAAGTGACCGTGATGACCGCCGTGGTGGCCACCGAAATGTCCATGGAACGAGCCGTGCCCGAAGTGCCCGATGAACGCACGAGTGGCGCCGCGGATTTTTTCCATGGTGTCGACCGTGGGATCCACCTTGCCGGCATGCTTGACCATCGCCAAGCTTTCATCGATCGTCTTCTTCAGCGATTCGCGTTGGTCGTCGTTCAGTCCCTCGAGCTTGTCGACCTCGCCAGCCAAATCCTCCAAGACGTCGCTTTCCCCGGCCAGCCGAGCGGCACGCACGGCCATCATAAAGCCCTGCACGTCTTGGTACTTGTCTTCGCCGACCTTCTCGGGATCGACGTCCAAGTCCGGCGTCATATCGCGGGCGGCACCGCCTAGTTTGGCAGCCATCGCGACCTTGCTGGCCAGCTCTTTATCGCCACCCGCATCGGCCGCCGCCTTGATTCGCTCCAGCGTCGCCTCGTCCTTGGTCTCGCCCGCAACCTTGGCGGCGGCCTGCAGCAGAGCGGACGAATCGATCGCGTAATGCGATCGATGCAGCACGCGTTCGCCCTCCTGCAACTGCAGGGCAACATCGGTCATCAGCGCCGCATTCAGATCCCGCCAAGCGACGGCCAACAGCGAGATATCGACATACTTGCGGAAAGCCGGGTCCTGCATCTCCGGCGGCAAAGCGTCCTCCGGTTCGGCCATGACCATCAATAGATCGGCCAACGTCATCTCGCTGACCTTGATCTCCTCGGCGGGTTTGCCCGGATCCGCTTCGGCCGCGTCCTCGGTCTGCGTCGCTCCTTTCTGTGACTGCGGTGAATCGTCCTGAGCCCGCAACAACGGCATGGCGGCCAGAGCTGCGACCAGCAGAAGCGGCACGCTGTAATGGTAGAATCGTTTCATATTCTCGGATCCTGTCAAAGGGTTTCGGTAAAGTCTCAACGAACGGGCCAACACGAGCGGCCTTGTAAGGGCGGGCCTTGAAAAGGCGAGCAGACCGGCGGTGTGCCAATGGGCTGCCGCCTTCCAACGTGGCGAGGCGCTTGCAGCGTCGAGAGATGCCGGAGGAGGACGAGCCGTCGAGGGCCAGAATCGAGAGTAGAGCCGCATGGTCGCAGGCTTTCGTAACGAGCGTCAGCGCCGCGAGTTCCTTCTCACTTCCCGAACCAGATCGCTGCGACGTTCCCTGCAGCGATATGCATGTCAAGCGAAAACGGCCGATGAACTGCAAGCGAAGTGTCGCACTTCGAGGCCCAGCCGCCGAAAACCGACCGCCCCGCTTTCACCGCGTCTTGCCTACCCCCGTTCAACATAGCGGGTCCCTCGCCCCCCGCCCAGCCTTGTGAGCCAAGATCGTCAAAAGAGACCGCGTGTGGCGAGCACCGGGCGACCACCACACCTGGTTCAACGCAGCGGCTCCGCCCAGCGGACGCAAAAAAGAAAAGAATTCGTGGCGGTCGCTCGGCGACCAATCCCGCTCCGCCGCGATCAGCGTGCTTCGGCCGTGGCGGCGGGCCGAGTGGCGATGCTGCCGAAGGCGGGTTGCTCGTAACTGCTGAACTCGGCCCACACCGGCTGATGGTCGCTGACCAATTTGGCCTGTTCGGGTGTCAGCTTCAGGTGCCGCACGAATTCCAACACGCCGGCCTCTCCGGTGAACTCACTGGTCGTCGCTCGGTCGACCAAAATGTGGTCGTAGACCTTGGTCCCGGCTGTATTGGTCGGCTGGTCGCCGGCAACCGATTCGATGCCATGGATCTGTCCGAGTTCGTACAGGTGGTCGCGGTCGACATTCAGGTCGCCCAGCAGAATAAAATCTTCCTCGCGGTGCCGGCTGTATTCGTACTGACGAACCGAACGATAAACATCATCCAGCACATTCAGTTCGTTCTCCGGGCCGTCGAAAGTCACTTCGTCGGGGTCGGTGTGGACGTTGATCAGCGTGAACCGGAAACCCTCGCGACCGCTGATCGGCGAGACGATGGTTTGAAACGTGGCCACCATCGGTTCGCGGTGCATGCGATCCTCGGGATCACTGACCAGATAAGCCGACTCGGGGACCAGCCGGATGCGCGTGGTATCCCAGACAAAGGCATACTGTTCGACATAGCTGGTGCGGCCAATCGGCCTGCTGGCAGTCCAGGCGTAGCGTCCGCCTTGGGCGTTGATCCGGTCGACCAGTTTCTGAACCGGTTTGGAGTCGGCCGACAGCACTTCCTGAATGGCGACCACATCGAACTGAGCCATCACGGTGGCCAACACCCCCATCACATTGACGTCGCTGGATTTGCTTTTGCCGAACTTTTGAATGTTGAAGCTGGCGATGCGAATCCGGTCGTTTAGTTTGCTGGTCCCGACCAACGACGGCTGGTCGCTGGGATAATCCTCGCCGGTGGCTGGAGGGGGAACGTCATCCAGGCGTGAGAAGTCGACGCCTTTGCCGACGCCGAATCCCAGCAGGGAGAGCAACCCGAGGATGGTCGCCCCGGGGCCGATAAAGCGAGTCCAGGGCAGCCGGGTTCGCGAACGTCTGCGTTTGCGTTTCCAGAACATCAAGCGGCCATTCCTCGGATCGCATCCAACGCCGAGAGGGCCAGTCGTGCCAGGCGGGGCACGCCCTCGCCAGCGGCTCGCCGCAGGGCTGCGGTCGCGTCGGCGGCGGCCGGACCGATCCGTCCCAGGGCTGCGGCCGCTTGTTCGCGGACGGCCAGAAACGGCGATTCGTCCAGCACTCGGGTGAGGGCTGCGGTGGCCGAAGCGGCCTCGGGCCCCAATCGCCGCAGCAGTTTGGCAGCCCAGTACGCGGATTCACCGTCGACGGCTTCGCCGGATCGCAGCGAATCGAGCAGGAGTTGGCTGAAACGCTCCGCGTCGGCCGCCGCGGGTGGGCCAGCCGTTTCCAGAGCTTCCGCGGCCCAGTTACGCACTTCGTCGTCGCGATCACCGGCGGCCAGCGTCAGGGCGAGCATCGCCGGGCGCAAATCCTGCCCGCCGATGGCCAGGGCGCGCGCGGCGGTCCGCCGCTGGGTTTCGTCGCTGCCGCCCAGGGCCTCGGCCCAGCGGCTGACTGATCGATCCATGATCCGCTCTCCCCATCCTTAGACACATTGCGAGGGGCACCGTAGAATCCATGCACCCGCTATCCTTGCTGTCCTTACAAAAAACGGTGCCTGAGATGCAACAGCAAACCGATTTCGCGATCATTCCCGACCGCGACGAGATTGAAAAACTGGATCGCGACATCCGCTTTTTCCCCTCGGCAACCACGGCTCCCCAGCGGCTTTCCCCGGCCGACATCACCGATTGGAACGAGACCGGTTACCTGGCACCGCTGGAGGCCTACGATGCGGCGACGGCCGACGAGGTCCGCGCGTACTTCGATGGGCTGTTGCAACAGACGCTCGGCGCGGGACGCGACAGTTATTCGATCAGCAGTGCGCATCTGAAACACCGCCGCGTCTGGGATCTGATGCAGCACCCGGCGATCGTGACCCCGGTCGCGGACCTGCTGGGCCCGAACGTGGTGGGCTGGGGGGCCCATTTCTTTTGCAAGCTGCCCGGCGATGGCAAACGCGTCGACTGGCACCAGGACTGCAGCTACTGGCCGCTGACGCCCACGAAAACCGTGACCGTCTGGCTGGCCATCGACGATGCCGATTCGGAGAACGGCTGTATGGAAGTGGTAACCGGTTCCCACACGAGTGGCTTGATCGAATTCGCCGAAAGTGATAAGCAATCAGACAACGTGCTGAACCAGAGCGTCGCGGACCCGGAGAAATACGGCCGGATTCAGGCCACGCCGCTGAAAGCCGGACAGTTTTCTATCCACAGCGATCTGTTGCTACACGGCTCGGCGGCCAACCGGTCGCAGCGGCGACGCTGCGGCCTGACGTTGCGCTACTGTCCTGCCGACGTCACCGCTCACCTGGGCTGGAACCAGAAAGGCGTGGTGGTTGCTGGTCAGGCCGATCCCGAGCGTTGGCCGGGAGCCAAACCGCCGCAAACCGACTGACGCCCCGTTTCCCCCTTCACCACCCGACCTTCAACCACCCGACCTTGATGAAACTCAGCGACTACTACCGGGATGGACGGCGCGGCTTGTCCTTCGAGTTGTTTCCGCCCAAAACGGCCGCCGGCCTGGAGTCCTTGTACGAACACGTCGATCGCTTGATGGCTTTCAAGCCCGACTACTTCACGTGCACCTACGGCGCCGGCGGGTCCACCCAGGGGCTGACCCTGGACGTGCTGAGCGAAGTCCGCCGCCGAACGCAATTGCCCGTCGCCTCGCACCTGACCTGCGTCGGCGCGACGACCGAACAGATCCGCCAGTTCCTGCAGGAAGCGGCCGACCGCGGCACCGATTTCATCGTGGCCCTGCGCGGCGACCCGCCCAAGGGCGAAACCAGCTTTCGGGCCGTCGAAGGGGGACTGCGGTACGCCAACGAACTGGTCGAACTGATCCGCTCGCTGCCCCACCCCTTCGGCATCGCCGTGGCCGGATACCCGGAAGTCCACCAGGAAGCCGTCGACGCGGCAACGGACCTGGACAACCTGAAACGCAAGGTGGATGCCGGGGCCGACATCATCATCACCCAGCTGTTCTACGACAACGACGACTTCTATCGCTTCCGCGACCAATGCCAACAGGCCGGCATCGAGGTGCCACTCATCCCGGGCTTGCTGCCGATCACCAACTTGGCGCAGGCCCAGCGGATCACCGCGATGTGCAAAGCCAAGCTGCCGCCGAAGCTGGTCCAGCGCTTAAGTGAACGCGACGACGCCACGTGGCAGTTCGACATCGGCGTCCAGCACGCGCGTCAACAGATGCTGGACCTGCTGGAAAACGGCGCCGCCGGCCTGCACCTGTACGTGCTGAATAAAAGTCAAGCCGCCGAGCGGATGCTGCAGGACTGCGAACTGGGCTCGGCGGTCTAGTCCGACTTCGGATTTGCGGCCTGGCAACCGTAGCGAAGTCGCCAGACTTTGGGCAGCGCCGCCGCGGAGGGTTGTGCCGTCCAGACTCTGGCGAGTTCAGCTACGGGCGGCGAGTTCAGCTACGGGGGCGTTCGGCTTACCGGCGGTAGGCGGCGCCGCGGGCTTCGAGCAATTCCACTTCGGCCACGGCCTGCTCCATCAGCCGGGTTTGCAAATCGCCCTGAACCTCCAGCGATTCCAGGGCCGCCAACAGATCCGCGCCGGCCGGACTCTGTTCCAGTTCCACGGCCTTGGCCTGTTCGCGAGCGGCTTGCCGAGCCAGTTCCAAGCGATCGCGGACCAACTGCGTCCGCTGGTAGCTCGCCTCCAGCTCCAGCATCGCCAGACGCACTTCGTCTTCGATCTGATCGCGTCGTGTCTGAGCCAGTTGGCGACATTGATTGCGGCGAGCACACACGTCCTGGCCTTCTTCGCCGCCGGCGGCGAACAGCGAACACTTGGTGGCCACCGCCGCCGCGATCCCCAAACCGGGCTGCAGGACGCCCATCAGCGAGCGCACCGCAGGCATCGTGTCGGCGCTGATCCGCGGGCACACCACCTCGATCGCTTGCAGGTCGTGACGATGGGCCCAGGCGTCCGAGAGGGCTTCGTCCAGCGGCAGCGGGTTGCCGGCTCCGGGCAGCGGATCGCTCAACCAGGCCTGCTCGGTCGCCGTCAGCGGTTGGCCGGTCAGCCGGGCCAGTCGCAGGCGCAGTTTGCGGATCGCCGTCGCCGCGTCCACGTGCCGCACCCCCAGTTCCAAACGCTGACGCCGCAGTTCGTTGGAGTTGCCATCGGGCAGCTCCAGTTCTTCGGCTTTCTCGGCCAAGCGAGTTAGCGTCTCGACGACTTCGATGGCGTCGGTCAACAGGTTGACCTGCTTCTCCAGGGCCACGATCCGGTAGTAGGCCGTCATCGCTTCGGCGGCGGCGCGGTTGCGATCGTGAGCGGCCAAGTGGGCCAGAACCATTTGCGTCAGACACGCCTGTTTCCGCTGGTCGTCTTTCTGGCGATCGTAGGCCGCCCCCACCGACCGGCTCTCCGCGGCCAAGGCGTTTGCGAGCGCCGCGTTCTGGGCGGCCCAGTGACGCACCGATTCCACGCTCCAGCCGGCGACCGACTCGGCCGGCGACGCGGCGTGCTGCTCACCGGGCTGGATCATCTCCACCGCCTCAAGCGACTCCGACTCGCCGGTTTCCGCCGAGTTGGTCGACTCGCCGGAAGCCCCCGACTGACTCGGCCGGTTCGGCTGACCCGGCTGACTCGACTGACCCGGCTGGTTCGCCGGCGCGACCGCGAGGAAGCGAGGTTGCTGGGCGGCAGCGTACGAAGCCCCTCCGATCCAAGCGAGCAGAACCATCCCGCAAACGACGTTGTTGGTTTTTCCGCGACTGAGCATCCGAATCCATCTTGCTCTAAAGCCTGGGGGGCGGCGTGCAGTGGAACGTCCCTGCATCCAGAAGCCGTTTCGCTGACCGTCCGGGTGAGCGGTCGATAAAGTTATCGAAGCATCTTCCGGTGGGCCTGCAGGATGCTTTCGCGTAGGGTAACAAAACGGTTTAGAGGGACTTTAACGCTGCCGCACCAGCACCTCGCTGGGAATCTGCAGCCGGGCGGCGGCGGGAGCGATGTTGTCGAGAAAACGCTGGGCATCGACCGGGTAGCCGGCCGTGGGCCGCAGATCCTCGCCGTGCTGGCGACGCCAGTAGGCATTGAAACATTCCATCAGCCGCTCGCGGGTGTACTTGGCGAACATCGAAGCCAGCGAGACGGGCGCAAACGCGTCACCTTTAACCGTGAACCGCCACTGCAGCGAGCGAGCGTCCTCGTCCAGTTGATAGTGACTTTCGCGAGCCGTTTCGGCCAGGATTTGCAGCTGGGCATCGGGCAGAAAATGCTGCAGCAGCCCTCCGTAATAGGCTCGTCCGCCGTGCCGGTCGGAATAGATATGGACCGCTTCGCCGGGGTAGGCTCGCAGGATCCTCACGACCAAGTCGGCCGTCGTTTCCGACAGCAGCTGGGCTTTATTGATGCCGCGTTGCAATTGACCATTGAAACACCGCGCCGCCAGGATCCGCTGGCGCACCTCCAACAGCTCCGCGCCCTCGCGTCGCCAAACCGGAAGCACCGCCGCGGCGATATCTTCGGCCGCTTTGCGGATCGGTTCGCCCCCTGGGAACGGACCATCGAGCGCCGCCCCGGCAAACCAGGGTTGATTGCGGAGCGCGGCGAGGTCGCCGGAACTGGTTCGCGCCAGCAGCTCCGCCAACGTGGCGGGCCGCCCGTGCGGATCGATCCACCGCGTGGCCGCCCACACGATTGTTTCCAGGGCGTTGAGTCCGCCGGAGCTGCCGGGCCGGTACACCTGTTTGGAGTCGGCGACGCTGACCGCGGGCAAGCCGGCCGGACAAACCGTTTCGCTCAAACCCGCCAGGGCGGCGACCCCCGCGGGTTCGGGCAGGCGCCACACGGTCGCCGCGACCACAAACGGCCCCAGCTTGGGACCATAACCGGCTTCGTCGGTTGCAATTAGTATCATCTCAATCCCGGAGCAAATCCCTGCATGAAGAATCAATTAAACTAACGCTCGACAACTGTTGTTCCTACCACCACCTGTACTTCCCGCCTTTTGAACTGGAGTCTTTATGTTTCCCGCATTGCTGTCCCTTCCCGCCCGCTGCCGCGGCCGATTCCGCGGGCTGGCGATCGTCACGGCCGGCTTGCTGATCGCTGGCACCGCAGATATTGCAATCGTCGCGGCGGCCGATTCCCAGCCGGCCGGGGGCGAGTACACGGTCGAGCCGGTCGAGGGCGGTGTAGAAATTCGCTTGGACGACCAGCCGGTCGCTCGCTACTGGGCCAGCCACACCGCCAAGCCGATCCTTTGGCCGCTTGTCGGCGTCAACGGCAAAGAGTTGACTCGTGGCTACCCGATGCGTGACGCCGCCCCCAGCGAGCGAGACGATCACGTTCACCACCGTTCGTTCTGGATGACCCATGGCGAAGTCAACGGCATCGATTTCTGGGCCGAAGGCGAAGGCCGGGGCACGATCAAGCCGCTGGGCGAAGCCAAAGCCGAGGGCGGAAGCACCGCCACCCTGGACGCCCGGCACCAGTGGGTGGGTCCTGATGGCAAGCGGGTTCTGACCGACCGCTGGCAGCTGACCTTTGACGGCAACGGCCAACAGCGCTGGATCGATTGCGTGTTCTCGCTGACTGCCAGCGAAGGCGACGTCGTGTTTGGCGACACCAAAGAGGGCAGCTTCGGCATCCGCGTCGCGGGCACGATGAAGGTGGACGCTGGCAAGGGCGGACGCATCCTGAACGCCGAAGGCCTGAAGAACAAAGCCGCCTGGGGCAAGCCCTCGCCCTGGGTCGATTACAGCGGACCGGTCGATGGCCAGCCCGCGGGACTGACCATCATGAACCATCCGACCAGCTACGGATATCCGGTTCGCTGGCACGTCCGCACCTACGGCCTGTTCGCCGCCAATCCCTTCGGCGTTTACCATTTCACCGGTGGCGAACCGACCGAGGGCAAGAAACTGTCCGCGGGCGATACCTGGACGCTGCGGTTCCGCGTCCTGCTGCATGACGGGCAAGCCACCGCGGAGACGCTGGAGCAAGCGTGGTCGCAGTACAGCGGCAAGTAACCGCCGCGTGACCGTCGATCTTGCTATGGGGATTCGCCCACGCACTTGCTAGGATGCGTCGCCGAGGCACGATTGGGTTGCCGCCCGCGGGGGGGCGGCTCGATCGCCGCGGCCTCGCTCACAGGACTAGTGGTGTGGTTTGCGCAGGAGGCGACAAGCAGATGGCGACGGTGATCAGGGATTCGGGCGAAGTGCCCGTTGTGGTGCATTCTCGGTTGGCGACTCCAATCGCGGAATTAACGTTCCTGCAGCGAGCACTGCTGTTCGCCGAACTCGCCATGATCTCCTACAACGATCAGCGCGAAGCGGCTGAGGCCGCCGCCGCGATCGGTTTTGCCGATGCGACCTTGTTCGACAACGATGGTTCGCAGGCCTATCGCTTTCGCAACGCGCACGACTGTGTGATCGCTTGCCGCGGGACCGAACCGCACGAATGGAATGACATCCAAGCCGATGTCGATGCCGCGTCGGTCCTGGCCGAAACCGTGGGCAAGGTCCATCGCGGGTTCAAGAAAGAGGTCGATGACCTGTGGCCCGAGCTGGAAACCGCGCTGACCGACAACGACCTGCCACTGTGGTTCTGCGGCCATTCCCTGGGCGGTGCGATGGCGACGATCTGTGCCGGCCGCTGCTTTCTGTCCCACATCGCCAGCAACCCCGAGGCCCTGTTTACCTACGGCAGCCCCCGCGTCGGGGATAATGCCTACGTCAATTACGTCGACCTGCCGCATTACCGCTGGGTCCACAACAACGACATCGTGACCCGGGTGCCGCCGTCCTGGATGGGATACCGCCACGCTGGCCGCGAAGTCTACGCCGACAGCCGCGGCCGCGTTCGCCAGCTCGACGCGGTCGGCAAACGCATCGATCGGTGGCGTGGCTTTTGGCGCTCGCTGCGGCGATTCCGAATCGACCACTTCAGCGACCACAGCATCCATGGCTACATCGCGGTGATCCGCAATGCCGTCCGGGAGGACAAGGAAGATGTCCGCCGCGGCGAAGCGCCAGCAGCCGCCAACGAACTGGCCATGCCCGAGCGCAGCCGAACCGCCAAAGCCGCCTAGCATCAGCCGCCCCATCAGCCGCCCCACCGATCAGCCGTCGACGCGTTAGCGTACGGTTCCGTTCCTTGCCGATTCATCACGATGGGTTGCGCCCACGAACCGTGGGCTAGTGCGTCAGCGCCTACGAACCGTGGGCTAGTGCCCAATGCCATCTACTTTCACCATCGCTTGCGATTGAAGCGTTAGCGGCGCGGCGCAAGCCGCCCGGTGTGTGAAGGTTCGCACCGCAAAACCGGACGGCTCGCGCCGTTCCGCTACAAAGGAAGTGGCATTGGGCGAGCGCGTCAGCGGCTGATATAGCCGCCCACTCATCAGCCGTCGACGCGCTAGCGTACGGTTCCGTTCCTTGCCGATTCATCACGATGGGTTGCGCCTACGAACCGTGGGCTAGTGCGTCAGCGCCTACGAACCGTGGGCTAGCGCCCAATGCCATCTACTTTCACCATCGCTTGCGATTGAAGCGTTAGCGGAGCGGCGCAAGCCGCCCGGTGTGTGAAGGTTCGCACCGCAAAACCGGACGGCTCGCGCCGTTCCGCTACAAAGGAAGTGGCATTGGGCGAGCGCGTCAGCGGCTGATATAGCCGCCCACCCATCAGCCTTCGATGCGCCGGCGGCTGATGAAGAGACCGCTCAGGGGCGGATCAGACGGGTTTCGATCGTGGTGAAAATGGCCTTGGCAACCTCGGTCTTGGAACCGGCTAGGCGCTCGAGCACGGTGCCCTGGCGGTCGAGCACTTCCACCTGATTGGTGTCTGCGTCGATCGCTTCGGGGCCGTTGCTGATCATCAAATCGCAGTGCTTGCGTTCCAGTTTTACGATCGCGCGAAAGTGGCGGTCTTCGGTTTCCAGGGCAAACCCCACGACCCACTGATCGGCGCGTTTGCGCTGGCCCAGCGTGGCGATCACGTCGGGCGTTTCAATCAGTTCCAACAGATAGGGTTGGCCGCTCTTGGAGATCTTCTGTAGCGCGATCTGCCGTGGCTGGTAGTCACACGGAGCGGCGGCGCCGATCGCGCCGTCGCAGTCTTCAAAGTGTTCGCAGGCCGCCTCGAGCATCTGGTCGGTGGTCAACACCGAAACGACTTTGGCCTCCGGCGGATACACGGTCTGGACCGGCCCGCTGACGACGACCACCTCGTGGCCGGCCTCGACGGCCGCCGCCGCCAGAGCAGCTCCCATCCGGCCGCTGGAACCGTTGGTCAAGTAACGAACCGGATCCAAGTACTGACGGGTCGGCCCGGAGGTAATCAGGATTCTTGCCACGCTAGTACTCAGGAGGTTCCAGGCTTTTGTCGGCCAACCACGTCATCCAGCAACGCATTCAGACGCTCGTTGTCGAATTTCATCATCGCTGCGGCCAAGGCAAACAGACGCTTCTCACTTTCGGTCAGCACACCGTCGGCAGCCATCATACGAATTAAATCTCCGAGCAACGCTTCCTGCTGGGCTGGATCGGTCGGCAGTTCCAGCGTCGGGGACTCGCTGAGGGCATACGCGACGGCTTCCTGAAGTTCCGCCTCGCCCATCCCCAATTCCACACACCGGTCGGTTAATAGCGCCACTTCGTCTTCGCCCAGTGTGCCATCGGCGACTGCCATGACGAGAATGTTTTTCAGTTGGGCCAGTGCATCCATCAGAACGGTTTCCTAAGGCATGAAGAAGGCGAAGCTGCGCGTCTCGGAAGGTTTTCAGGTCCTCGCCGCGAGTGTCGCGATGGATTGTAGCCCAGAAGGGCGGGAAATCGGATGGGCCTCGGAGCGACGAATGAAGAAAACCAAACGTCAAAACAAGCAAAACCGGCAACCTGGGCAAATAATTCTTCGGTTTTCCCCGTCGCCCCCCCTCGGCCGCAAGGCGTCTGGGATCACCGCGCCCCAACCCTGTGCTAGCAAACGACTTCCGGATCTAGGAAACCCGCCGACAGGGGTAAAAAACGGCCAAATAATCCATACAATCCGCACAAAAAGCACAAAATACCCGTTCTCGCTAGTTGACGCACCTTTTTCAACTAATAAACTCCCCCCAAACTAGCAACTGTTACTTCCCTTCCCGATTCCTGTTGGAGACAAGCAATGCGTTCGATCATGATCCTTGGGGTTTTCGCCATCGCCGCGATGGTAACCGCTTCCACCGCCGAAGCTGGTTGCTTTGGCAAACACAAGAGCAACAACTGCTGCCCGCAACCGGTTTGCTGCGAAGCACCGCAACCGGTCTGCTGCGAAGCTCCTGCTCCGGCTCCGGTTTGCTGCGAAGCACCGGCTCCCGCTCCGGTTCACCACGTAGCTCCGGTTTGCTGCCCCGAGCCCGTCTGCTGCCCCGAGCCCGTTTGCTGCCCCCAGCCTCGTAAGCGTTGCGGCCTGTTCGGCGGCAAGCGTCGTGGCGGACACGGTCACCACAGCCGTCGTGGTGGCGGTTGCTGCGGCTACTAAGCGTCTCGGACGCCCATGCACGTATCGATTCCGATACGAGCCGAATGCAAAGAAGCGAACGTCCTGGACGTTCGCTTTTTTTGTGCCCCTACCGAGCCGGTTGAGCGTCTTCGGCGTGCAGTGCCCGACCTTATCGATTTGGAGGCCACGCGCTAGAATGCGCCGACCTTCCGAAAACTCCAAGCCGATGCTCGCATGATCAACACCCTCTTCCTGCCCGAACTGCGCGAGATGCTCGAGCTGCAGCAGTCCGACGAGCTGCAAGAGTTTTGCGTGGCTTTGAACCCTGGCCGCACGGCCGAGTACATGGAAGGGTTAACGCCCTCCGAAGCTTGGCAGGTGTTGCGGCACGCCTCACCGACTCTGCGGGCGGAGATTTTCCAGTTCTTCGATCTGGATCACAAACTGACCATTCTCCGCGAAGAGGACTCGCAGCAGATCGCGGAGCTGTTGATTGAGATGCCGGCCGACGACCGCGTCGACCTGGTCCAGGAACTGGACGAACCGCGTGTGGCCCAGCTGCTGGCTTTGCTGCCCGCCAAAGACCGCCGCGACATCCGCCGCCTGCAGTCCTTCGCCGAAGGCACCGCCGGGGCGTTGATGACGACGGAAGTGGCGAAGCTGGACGAACGGCTGACGGTGCGCGAGGCCCTGGACGAGCTGAGTAAACAGGCCGAGCATCTGGAGACGATCTATTACATCTACGTGGTCGACGAAGCCGAGCGATTGCGGGGCATCGTTTCGGGCCGCCAGCTGGTTTCGGCGTTGGGACGAACCGACACTCGTCTGCAGGACTTGATGGAAACGGACGTCGTGGTCGTGGAAACCAGTGACGACCAGGAATGGGTGGCCGAGCTGGTCGAACGCTACAACATGTTGGCGATCCCGGTCGTCGATGAAGGGCGGCGTCTGCTGGGCATCATCACGCACGACGACGTGATCGACGTGGTGCGTGAGGAATTGACCGAGGACGCCCATCGCATCGCGGCGGTCGCGCCGCTGGAAGACGAGTACCTGCGGATCAACCTGCTGCGGCTGGGTTGGAAACGCGGCATTTGGCTGACCATTCTGTTTTTCGCCGCCTTGCTGACCGCCATCGCGCTGCGTCAGTACGATCAGGAACTGGAACAGTACACGTGGTTGGTTCTGTTCATCCCCTTGATCATCAGTTCCGGCGGCAACTCCGGAACCCAGTCGGCGACGCTGGTGATTACGGCGATGACCAGCGAACAGGTGCGGCCGGGCGACTGGCAAACGATCATGTGGCGGGAAGTGATCGTCGGCTTGCTGCTGGGCGGTTTTCTGGCCGCGATGGGCTGGGCGGTTTCGCTGGTTGTCGCCCCCGACCCGACCAGCGCCTTGGTCCTGCCGATAACCATCCTGGCGGTCGTGATGTCGGGTTGTTTGTGCGGCGCCACCTTGCCGCTGATGTTCAAACGACTGGGGCTCGACCCGGCGTTGATGAGCAATCCGTTCGTCGCGGGAATCGTCGACATCCTGGGGATCGTGATCTACTTCAACGTCGCCCGCCTGGTGATGGGCTGACCGCGGTGCCGTCTTTCCCTCCGCGAAAGCAGCCAAAACATCCAACCTTCACGGAGTAAGAGGCGACAAAGCGCCGCGAAAACAGCCGAAGCGACGACGGTTCGTCGTGGGCGAATCGCAGCGGCAATCCGAATTTGTTAATTTGTCTAGCATCGAAGATGACGCTAGAAAACGAATGCTTGATTCTAAGGCGATCATGGCACGTTCGAAACAGCAGAGAAAAGCCGCCAAGCATAAGGCCAAAGCAAAAGCGAAGGCGAAGGCGAAAGCAAAAGCAAAAGCAAAAGCAAAAGCGACGAGCCCCCGGCAAGCCGCCGGGGAAGGACGCATCGTGCGCAGCCGCGTCTCGCGGGTACGGCCCCGCCCTGGCGACGGAGAACCGGCCGAGGACGTGGCCGTTTTCGATGCCGCGCGGCTCAAGAGTCTCTCGCCTGAAATCGCCCAACAAGTCACCGCGGTGCGCGATGCCCTGGAGGCGGTTGCCGCGGGACGCGACGAACGAGCTCGTCAATGTTTGCAGTCGATTCCGCGGCGAAGCCTGCTCAGCGACTGGCGGTTGTTCATCACAGGCCTGATCGATTGGTACCATGACGCCCCGGAAAAGGCCGAGCAGAGTTGGCGGCGGCTGGACGCCCAGCGACGTCCGGCCCGGATCGCTGCGAACCTGCGACAATCGCAGCAGCTGCACCGCTCGGGCGGCGACGCCAAAGCGGCCGCGCCGGACGTGCGGATGATCTGGCGTCTGCGGTTCGAGCGGCCCGCACTGGCCGAAGCCTATCGAGAAACCGCCGACGCCGGCCCCATTCCAGAAAGCATCTCCGAGGATGATTGGATCGGCCCTGCCCAAGTCGATTGGTTACGGGTCTTCGCCACCGAGCAACGACGTTTTGAGCCGCACCTGGTCCAATCGCTGTGCGAGAATGCGTTGATTCGCATTTATCACCTGCCGTTTTCCGACGGCTTTGAACACATTACCAAACGACTCCCCGGCCCGGTACACGACCCGCAAAACCTGTGGCTGAAGTTCCTGTTCTACGCGCCGACACCTGACCATGAGAACCAAGCGGAACCGGCGGCCCTTAAGTATCTGCAATCGCTGGACCAGAACGACCAACTGTCCGCGAATGTCCGCGACGCTGTGAAATGCCAGGTCTACCTCGCGCTTGCCAATCATCGACGCGCTTCCCTGAACCCCTTGGCCCGCATCCTGCACAACGAGGGCCCTGAAGATCGCAGCGAAGTGAACCGCTACTACCAAGCGGCCTGCAAAGCCTACCCGGCGTCGTCCGAACCGCACCGTGAGTACGTCGGTTGGTTGCAGGAGTACGCCGACCCCGAACGCTTTCGCAAAGCGGACCGGCAGTGGTATGAGTCCCGGCTCGCCACCGCGATGGAAGCGTGGAGCAAAGGCGTCCCCGAAGAGATCACGCCCCGTCTGTGGCTGGTCGATCATTACTTCGACAAGGAAATGAATGAACTGGCGGTGCCGCATGTGAAGTGGCTTGCTGCCTCGCGACATCCCAACCCCAAAGTCCGGGCGATCGAATGGAAATGGAACCTCCTGGAATCGATGCGGCTTGCCCGCCGCAAAACCCGAGTCGCTCAGGCGCAAGAACATTTCGACAACGCGAAAAGCCTCTGGCCCGAGTGGGTTTGTCAGGAATGGGTCCCTTACCTGCAGGCTGCGCTGTCCCGCCGCGCCGGCGATCTCCCGTCCTTTGAAGCGCAGCGCAAGGAGGCCCGCGAGCAGCTGGGCGGAACGTCCCGTGAAGACCTGGCCGACGCCGTGATGGCGCTCGGGGCGATGCAGATGATGCGTTTGCCGGCAGCGGAGCTCAAAGCTTTCCGCGGTCCCGTCGATCAAGCGGCGAAGTCGGTCTCAACGCTCCCTACCGAACAACTGCTCGCCTGTGGCCGGTTTTTTCGTGACCTGCATCGCACGAACTCGTTGTATCCGGCCTATCGAATGCACGGCGCGAAGTTTGCCAACGAGCTGAAGAAACGGATCACCAATACCAGGAACCTTTTCTCCCGTTATCGCAAGCAGGACTGTTGGGCGGCCGTGGAATGGCTGGTTCACAAAAAGACTTTCTATACAAATTACCAATTCCGCTTACCGCCGGTGATCATGAGCAAGGCATCGCAGGCGCAAGTGATCTTCTGGCATTTCCAGACCCTGCTCAACACCAGCACCAACCCACGGCTTGTCGACCTCGAGCAAAGAGTTCAAATTCTGAAGCAGGCTGCGAGCGAGGAGAGCGATCCCTACTTGCGGCACGCCTACGCGGAGACTGCCGAGCGAGCCCTGCACGAACTGCGGCCGGAACCGCTGTTTGGCGAGTTTGCCGAAATGTTCTTTAACGCTTTTGCCGACGACGATGACGATGACGACGACGACGTTTTCTAAGACGCCGCGTTCTCATGTGTCGCTGCCCGCCCCGCTTGCCTGTTTCGCGTTTTCGTTCCGCTGTCCTGCGACCTTTCCGCCGTCTCACCATGAACGCTGCTCCACCCCAGAAAGCGAGTTGCCATCGTGTCTGAATCGCACTCCTCTGCGTCCGACCCGTTTGCTGTCTTGGGCCTGCCTGCCAACGCTTCCCTAGCGGATGTTCGCTCGCGTTATCTGGAACTGGTCCGACGGCACTCACCGGAATCGGACCCCGAACGTTTCCAGCAGATCCAACAGGCCTACAATGCCGCGTCGGACCCGATGACGATCGCCCGGCGATTGACGCAGCCCCCCGGAGACCCGCTACCTTGGAAAACGCTGCTGGATCAGGAGAAACAGAACCCGCCGCGGGTCCCGACCGAGGTGCTGCTCAGTCTGGGTAATCAAACCACTGGATCGCGTAATGAATGAACCACAGCCGCCGTCGTTCGGCTTGGTCGACGTCATCGAAGCCTTTACGGCGATGCGTCACGAGTTTCGAACCCAGTCGTCGGAGGATCGCAAGCTGGCCGACAAGTTGGCCGCGGCGACCGCGCAGATCAGCGAACTGGAGCAGGGGCTGCATCGCAGCGCCGCCCAGCTCTCCGCCGACATGTCCTCGGGAATCAGCGCCGACCGTGAAGCCCAGCGGCTGCAGCAGCGCCGTTTGTGCGAAACGTTGGCGGAGATTGATTTTCATCTGTCGCGGACCGTTCAGACCGCGGTCGACTCGCTGCGTCCTTCGGCCGAAGCCGATTCATCGTGGCGAGATCATCTCCGCCAACAGGTGGACCAGGAACTGCAGCGGTGCGGTGCGGTGCGTCGCTGGTTGCTGGGCGGGTGGCTACGCCGTTTCGCGACCTCCTGTCCTCCGCCTCCCGCTGTCGCGGACGCGGCCGTAGAAACGTCGACCGCCGCGCTGGAGATGCTGCTCCAGCGGGTCCAGCGTCTGGTCCGCGAGGCGGACGTCGAAAGGATTGACGTCCAGGGGGCTCCCTTCGATGGCAATTTGATGTCGGCGGTCGAATCGGTGGTATCCGACCGGGTTCCCGCCGGACACGTCGTCACTCAGCTCTGCCCGGCCTACCGTTGGCAGGGCGACGTCATCCGCTATGCGGAAGTCCATGTCTCTCGAAACTGAACGTTACCGGCCCGCGCACCGATCAACCTCGCCACTCGTAAACGAACACCATTATGGCAACTGACCAACCCTCCTCTCCCATCGTCGGTATCGACCTGGGAACCACCAACAGTGTGGTGGCAGCCGTCGTCCAAGGAAAACCCCAAGTCCTGACCGAGCAGGGCGCAGCGATTCTGCCCTCGGTCGTGGGCTTGGATCCCAGTGGCAAAACCCTGGTCGGAACCACGGCCAGAAATCAATTGGTTGCGTTCCCCCAGGCGACCATCGCGTCGATCAAACGCAAAATGGGATCGATGGACCCGGTCAAGCTGGCGGAGCAAGAATTCACGCCGCCGGAAATCAGTGCGATCATCCTCCGGCGACTTCGCGATCGAGCGTCCGCGGTCCTGGGCACCGAGATCACCCGCGCCGTGATCACCGTGCCCGCCTTCTTTGACGAGTCGCAGCGTCAGGCCACCAAGCATGCCGGCGAACTGGCGGGTTTGACCGTCGAACGGATCATCAACGAACCCACCGCCGCGACCCTGGTCTACCATGTCAATGACCAGCAGTGTCAACACGTGGCGGTCTACGATTTCGGCGGCGGCACGTTCGATGTTTCCATCGTGCGCATCGAAGAAGGCGTCATCGAAGTGCTCAGCAGTCGTGGCGATACGCATCTAGGCGGGGACGACCTCGACTCCCTGTTGGTCCAGCATGTCGCCGAAGCGTTTTACGACCAACACGAAGTGGACCTGCGTGCCGATCCCAGCACTCGGTGGCGTCTGATCAATGCTTGTGAAGCCGCCAAGTGCCGGTTGAGCAGCGAGGAATCGGTGACCATTGCCGAAGAGTTCATCGCCGAGAAGAACGGAAAACCGCTGAACCTGAAGGTCACCATTGACCGCAACGAATACGAAACCTTGATTGCGGAGAAGATCCAACGCACCGTGCAATGCGTTCACGAGGCGATTCAGGAGGCGGGCTTGAATGCCCACAACCTCGACGACTTGATCCTGGTCGGAGGTTCGACGCGAACCCCGATGGTCGAGCGGCGTTTGCGCGAAGAGTTCCAACTGGAACCCAGCCGCGCTGTCGACCCGGACCTGGCGGTGGCTCTGGGGGCGGCGGTTCAAGGTGCCATGATCGCCGGCGAAGGCGTCGACCGGGTGCTGATCGATGTGGTCACCCACACCCTGGGCATCGAAGCGCTCGACGGCGAATTTCTGGAACGACCACGCTTAATCGCTTCGCCGATCATTCACCGCGGCACCGCCCTGCCAGCCCGTTTCGAAGAGTCCTACTATGCGGTCCACGAAGATCAAGAGATCGTCAAGATCCACGTCTTGCAGGGCGAACACAAGGAGGTGGAACGCAACACCTCGCTGGGACACTTTACATTGCCACTGAAAAGCCCCAGCGGACACCGGGCCAAAATCCTGGTCCGCTTTGAACTGTCCCTCAGCGGCACCCTGAAGGTTACCGCCCAACAATCCGGCAACGACGATGTCCAGGAACTGACGATCGACAACGCGCTCAGCCGGTTCGACAGCGACCGAGGCGAAGAGGCCGCCCACAGACTGGAAGACCTGTTCACCAATGTCGAAGTCCTCACTGTGGACGACGAAGACCGCTCCGCTTTCCAGCTACAGGGCGGCGGGACCGAACCGCTCGCGGACATCGACGATGACTCGCCGCTGGCTCCCGCCCACCGAATGTTGCAGCGCGCCCAGCAGGCTGCCACCAAAGCCGAAGGAGAGGACGCCGAAGACTTGGCGGATCTGTGCGAACAGTTGCAGCAAGCGATTCGCAGTGAGGACCGTGCCGCCGCCGAGAAGCTTTGCGAAGAACTCGACGATGTCCTGTTCTATATCAACCAGTAACGGGCTCGACGCTTGTCATGAATGCCGCACCGTCCGCACCGCGCGAGCTACGCTGTCCGGCCTGCCGTGCGCGGCAGTCATACCGGCAGACGTGCCGTCGGTGCCGTGCCGATCTCGGCCTGCTGGTCGCAGCCCTACAGCGAGTCGACGTGCTGCAAGCGGAGATCGAACAAGCGCGGGCCGCCGGCGACCATGTCCGCCTGGCCGCGCACCTCGCCGAACTGGAATGGCTCGCCCCCAAATCCCTCCCACGCTAACGAAGTGGCATCGGCTTCCAGTCTGTGAAAGTAATCGTCTCCCAAAAGTCCCCCACAGGCTGGAAGCCTATGCCACTGCTGGAAGCCTATACCACTGCTGGAAGCCTATGCCACTGCTGGAAGCCTATGCCACAGGCTGGAAGCCTATGCCACTGGCTGGAAGCCTATGCCACTGGCTGGAAGCCTGTGGCACTGGTTAGGGGCGGACGAATCGCTTGCGCCAGGCCGCCGGCGTCATCCCGGTCACTTCGCGAAACCGCCGCGTCAGGTGACTCTGATCGGTAAACCCGACCTCCACGGCGATCTCGGCCAGGCTGCGCGAGGTGCTGGCCAGCAAACGCTGGGCTGCCTGCACGCGGACCGAACGCAGGTAATCGCTGGGACGCATGCGCAGCAGTTGTTGGAAGCGGCGGTTAAAATGAGTCGTGGAAAGCCCGGCCAGCTGGGCCATCGCCTGCATGGAAATCGATTCGTGGTAGTGCAGCTCGATGTACCGAGCCACCGGTAGCAGTTCTTGCAGGTACCGCGTCAGCTCCTCCTGGTGCTCGATTCGGTACATCGCGCCGGCGATCCCGACCACTTCGCCGTCGACGTCTTTCAGCGGCGACTTGGTGGAGACGTACCAACGCGGCACCGTACGTCGATGCGGAACCAACCAAACCTGACCGGGCAGAGGCTGGCCCGTCGCCATCACCCGGCGGTCTTCATCGATGTAGGCCTTGGCCAACAGAGGGGGATGGAAGTCGCGATCGGACTTGCCGATCGCTTCGGTTTCGTCGGTCAAACCATGGTTTTCCAGAAACTGCTGATTGACTTTGATAAACCGGCTGTCGCGATCCTTGGCGTAAAAATACGTCTGCGGCAGCCAATCAAACAGAGCAATGACCGATTCGGCCAGCACATGGCGAGCGAAGAAGGCGGCTTGAAACGCTCGTGGATCCGATTCGCTCATGGTCAAATCATACAAAAATGAGCCCCTGCCGTTCAAGATACACCGGACCGCCGGTGCTATGGTGAAGTTGTGACTATGAAACCAAATACAAAGGCTACAAAGCCCCTTGCTCCCACCCCGCCTCCTGCCTTGCTGACGTTGCGTTATCCATCAGGCCTACCTGGGGCGCTGTTGCTGCTGGGAACCTTGGCAAGCGTTGCTATGCTCGCCCGCCCGGCGACCGCGGCGGAACCGGCCGTGCAGGCTGGGGCTGACCTTCCCGGCCAAATTCGTTTCAACGAACACATCCGGCCGATCTTTACCGCGCACTGCACGGCATGCCATGGCGGAGTGAAACAGGCCGGCGATCTGTCGTTTGTGTATCGCGACAAGGTGTTGCCGCCCGACGGCTGGGTGGTCGAACCGGGAGCGCCCGACGAATCGGTACTGATCGAACGCATCACCTCCGACGATCCCGACACGATCATGCCGCCGCCGGACCATGGGGCTCCGCTGTCCGATCACGATATCGCCCTGATGACCAAATGGATCGAGCAGGGGGCCCGGTGGGTCGAGCACTGGGCGTACGAAGCACCGGTCGCGCCGCAGGTTCCCGACGTGGGCGCGACACAGTGGCCGCGCCAGCCGCTGGACCGTTTTGTTCTCAAACGTCTTCAGGAAGAAGGCATTCGGCCCGCCCCGGATGCTCCGCCCCAGCGGTGGCTGCGCCGGGTGCACCTGGACCTGGTCGGATTGCCTCCGGCGCCTGCCCAGGTCGAAGCCTTCCTGGCGGACGTTCAGCAGCGTGGCGAAGCGGCCTACGTCGCGGCGGTCGAAGACCTGCTGGATTCGCCGCATTTTGGCGAACGCTGGGCCAGCCCCTGGTTGGATCAGATCCGCTATGCCGACAGCAAGGGTCTGGGAGCGGACGGACGCCGCAACATCTGGAAGTATCGCGACTGGGTGATTTCGGCCCTGAACCGCGACATGCCCTACGACCAGTTCACCATCAAACAGATTGCCGGCGATCTGCTGCCGAACGCTTCGATCGAAGACCACGTGGCCACGGCCGTTCATCGGTTGAGTCAATCCAACGAAGAGGGCGGCACCGACGACGAAGAATTCCGAGTGGCCGCGGTGCTGGACCGGGTGAGCACCACGTGGCAGGCCTGGCAGGGCGTGACCTTTGGTTGCGTGCAGTGTCACAGCCATCCCTACGGCCCGTTTGAACACGACGAGTTCTACCGCTTCGCCGCGTTCTTCAACAACACGGCCGACAGCGATCTGAACGAAGAGTACCCGGTGGTGCAGGTGCCGCTCGACCGGAAAGACGACGAACAGGCCAGTCAGCTGGACCGGGAAATCGGCGAGCTGAAACACGGTATCTGGCAACAGGAGTACGCACTGCTGAGCGATGCTCAGGCCTGGACGCCGCTGACCGATCTGGAGGCGACCAGTTCCAACGCCACGCAGTTGCGCGTCGAGCGTGATGGAGCTCACGAGGAATTTTTCACCGAGGGCACGGTCAGCCGCAACACGGACATCACGTTGCGGGCTCCCCTGCCGGTTGCCGCGGCGACGGACTCAACGAGTGACGACCTCCAGCGTTTGACCGCCATTCGTGTGACAATTGAACCGCACGACGGCGAACAGGCGATGGCCGATTCGGAATGGGGGTTCTCGCTTTCGCACGTTACGGCGTCCCTGCTGGTGCCCGGCCAGGATGAACCCCAAGCCCTGGACATCGCGCGTCTGGTGATCGACGAACCGGAACCGTTCTTCGATCCTCAGGAGAGCTTGAATCCGAAGTCGAACCGCGGGTTTGCCGCCTACTCACGCATCCATTATCCACGCCAGGCGGCGTTGATTTTGAAGCAACCGGTCGAGGTGGCCGAAGGCACACGGCTGCGGGTCGTGCTGAAGCACCGCGTGTACCTGCTGGCCGCGTTCTCGTTGATCTCGCGGCGGGGACATCTGGCGGTCAGCGATGATCCGCGGTTTACCGAACTATTGAGCGACGAATCGCTGCGGCAACAGCGCGAGCGGTTGGCCCAGCGGCAAACCGAACGCTCGGCGATTCCCTCGACCGCGGTCCCCGTGCTGCGAGAACGCCCGGATCACCTGGCTCGGCCGATGCACGTCTTCGAACGCGGGTTGTTCTTGACCAAGGGGCCGGAAGTCACGCCCGGCGTGCCGGCTTCCCTGCCGCCCCTGCCGGACGACCTGCCCGCCAATCGGTTGGCGCTGGCCCACTGGATGGTCTCGCCGCAAAACCCGCTGACCGCTCGCGTGGCTGTGAACCGTTTCTGGGCGCAATTGTTCGGTATCGGCATCGTCGCGACCCAAGAGGACTTTGGTTCGTCGGGTGAACCGCCCTCGCACCCCGAACTGTTGGATTACTTGGCGCTGCGATTCCAGAACCACTTCGGCTGGAGCGTCAAGCGGCTGCTGCGGGAGCTGGTGCTGTCGAGCACCTACCGGCAGAGTTCGAAGGTTCGGCCCGAGCTGCAGGAGCGGGACGCCCAGAACCGAATGCTCGCCCGCGGACCGCGGCACCGTCTGCCTGCGGAAGTGATCCGCGATCAAGCGTTGGCCGTCGCGGGGCTGCTGAGCAGGAAGCCCTACGGACCGCCCGTTCATCCGCCGATTCCCTCGGGCGTGTGGCGTCCCTTCGTGGCCAGCGACAAATGGAATACGCCGGAGCGGGGCGAAGAAAACCGCTACCGACGTTCGATCTACACCTACACCAAACGCAGCATTCCCTATCCGATGTTCGCCGCCTTTGATGCGCCGTCGCGCGAATTCTTCGCGCCGCGGCGGCTGCGTTCCAATACGCCGCTGCAAGCCTTGATGACCCTGAACGATGCGACGTTCGTCGAGTGCGCGGTGAATCTGGCTCGGCGGATGCATCAGTCCGGCGACACCCTGGAAGCTCAGCTCACCTACGGATTCCAGCTGGTAACCTCTCGCTCGCCCCGCGACACAGAACTGGCCCTGTTGCTCGAGCTGTGTGCCGACACGGCCGCAGCCGCCGAACCCGACACTGCCGCCGAACCTGACACTGCCGCCGAACGCGACACTGCCGCCGAGCCCGACGCCGCGGCCGATGACGAGCCCCCGGCGATGACGGCCGAAGAACAAGGGCTGGTCCGCGCCGCCGGCGTGCTGCTGAACCTGGACGAATTCCTCACCAAATAAGCTGTCACTTCAATGAGCCATGTCATGAAACGCAGAACGCTTCTCGACGAAGCTCGCCGGATGCAGTTGCAGCGGACCACGCGGCGACACTTCCTGCAGGGCTGTACGACGGGGCTGGGCGCCCTGTGGATGGCCACCCACCAGGCCCAGGCTTCGCACTCGGTCACGCCACATCACGCGGCCGATAATCCGCTCAGCCCGCTCGCACCACCGCTGCCGGCCAAGGCCAAGCGGGTGATCTACCTGCACATGATCGGTGCGCCCAGCCAACTGGAGCTGTTCGATTACAAGCCCGACCTCCAGCGTCTGGACGGCAAGGATTGTCCGCAAGAATTCCTGGAAGGCAAACGTTTTGCCTTTATCCAAGGCGTCCCCAAAATGCTGGGGCCGCAGTATCCGTTTCAGCAGTACGGCGACAGCGGAGCGTGGGTCAGCGACCGGCTGCCGCACTTCTCGGAAGTCGTCGACGACGTTTGTTTTCTCAAAACCGTCCAGACCGATCAATTCAACCACGGGCCAGCCCAGTTGATGGTGCACACCGGTCAGGCGCGGATGGGATATCCCTCGATCGGATCCTGGGTGACCTGGGGCCTGGGCACGGAGAATTCCGACCTTCCCGGCTTTATGGTCTTGTTGTCCGGTGGCCGGCAACCGCGGGTCGGCAAGGCTCTGTGGAGCGCCGGGATGTTGCCGTCGGTGTACCAGGGCGTGCAGTGCCGTACGGCGGGCGATCCGATTCTAAACATCGGCAATCCCGAGGGCGTAACGCGTGGCCAGCGACGCTCGATGCTGGACGTGCTGAACCGCTTGAATCAACAGTCGCACGAGGACTTCGGCGACCCTGAAACCATGACGCGGATCGCGCAGTACGAAATGGCCTTCCGCATGCAGACCGCCGTTCCCGAAGCGATGGACATCAGCAAGGAACCGGCTCATATCCACGAGATGTACGGTGCCCAGCCGGGCAAGGAATCGTTCGCGAACAATTGTTTGCTGGCCCGCCGTCTGGCCCAGCAAGGCGTTCGCTACATCCAGTTGTTCGACTGGGGCTGGGATTCGCATGGTGCCGCCAAGAACGAAGCCCTCAACGAAGGTTTTAAAAGCAAGTGCGAGCAGATCGACAAACCCATGACCGCCCTGCTGAAGGACCTGAAACAGAACGGTTTACTGGACGACACGTTGGTGGTCTGGAGCGGCGAATTCGGCCGCACCCCCATGCGTGAAAATCGCGGCGGCACGGAGATGCGTTTCGTCGGTCGGGACCACAACCCCGGTGCGTTCACCCTGTGGATGGCCGGCGGGGGCGTGAAAGCCGGGACGTCGTTCGGCGAAACCGATCCGATCGGTTACGAAGCCGCCGAGAACCCCGTCCACCTCCGCGACTTCCACGCCACGGTGCTGCGGCTGCTGGGCTTTGACCACAACCGGTTGAGCGTCCCGTTCCAAGGACTGAATCAAAAACTGACCGGCGTGCTGCCCGCCAAAGTTATCGAGGAAGTGATCGCGTGAGTGGGTTACCTGAGCATGTTCTGCGAGGACGGGGCGCGACCGTAGCGTTTGCCACGCTGACCCTGACCCTGGTCCCTTTGGCCTACGGCGAGGAGGTGTCGTTTTCAGGCGACGTCCTGCCGGTGCTGTCCGATCGCTGCTTCCACTGCCACGGTCCCGACGAGAACAACCGCGAAGCCGGGCTGCGGCTGGATGTCGAACAGGCCGCCAAAGCGGACCTGGGCGGTTATGCGGCGATCACACCGGGTGACCTGGAAGACAGCGAGGTTTGGCGACGGATCACCGCCGAAGACGAGGGCGAGATCATGCCGCCGGCGGACTCGCACCGCAAACCCTTGTCCGCCGCTGAACGCGATGCGATCCGCCGCTGGATCCTGGCCGGGGCACCCTGGGGCAAGCACTGGTCCTTTGAAGCGATTCGGCGTCCCGACCTGCCCAGCGACGCGCCCCCCAGTGACGCGTCCTCCAGCGACGAAGCGAACCCGATCGACGCCTTCGTCCAAGCTCGATTGGCCGACCAAGGGTTGCAACTGAGTTCACCGGCTGAACCCCATACCCAGCTGCGGCGATTGTATTTCGACCTGACCGGCGTGGCGCCTACGCCCGCCCAGCTGGAGGCCTTCGGCGACGGTTCCGAAGCAGCCTGGCAGGCAGCGATCGATAACGTCTTCGCTTCGTCCCGCTACGCCGAGCGGATGGCCATGTGGTGGCTGGACGCGGCCCGCTACAGCGACTCCGACGGTTTTCAGATCGATGCCACCCGCCAGAACTGGCCCTGGCGAGACTGGGTCATCGGCCAGTTTCGGAACAATCAATCCTTCCGCCAGTTCACCATCGAACAGTTTGCCGGCGACCTGTTGCCCGACGCGACTCAGGACCAAATCCTGGCAACTTGTTTTCATCGCAACCACATGACCAACGGCGAGGGTGGGCGTGATCCGGAGGAGTCGCGAATCGATTATGTGATCGATCGCGTCAATACGACGGGCACGGTGTGGCTGGGCCTGACGCTGGGCTGCGTCCAGTGTCACTCGCACAAGTTCGACCCCATCTCCCAGCACGAGTACTACTCGCTGGCCGCCTTCTTCAACAGCATCGACGAGAACGGCCGAGCGGGCATGGCCGCCAAGCCCTACCTGGAGTACACGTCCCCGGCCGTCGAGGAACGCGTCGAGGAAATGAGCGAGTTCGTCGAGCGGTGCCGCGAGGAAGAAGTCCGCCAGCGGCAGCGCGCCGAAGCCCGCTTCGAAACCTGGCTGCAGCAAACCGTCTCGGCGGAGTCGGACGACTACCAAACGTGGCACACCCCGCGGCCGCAGGTCAGCTCCGTCGAGGGCACGCGGTTTCGCGTGGCAGACGCCCACGTCGTCCGGACGCAGGGCCCGTCGCCCCGTCACGACGACTATCGCATCGTGCTGGAAGTCCCTCCAGCGATGCAGCAGGTTTCGGGCGTCCGCTTGGAAGTCTTTCCCGACGCGTCGCACCAAGCCGGCCGCTTTACCCGCGACGGCAACGGCGAGTTCACGCTGACCAGCGTCCTGGTCGCCGGCCGGCGACAGTCCAGCCCTGCCGAGTTGCAACTGGAACTGGCTGCGGCGGTCGCCGACGTGGAAGCCGACAAGAAACGCAAGACGCAGTGGGACACCCGCTATGCCAACATCCGAGACACCCTGAACGACGACGCTCGCGATGGCTGGACGACCGAAGGCGTGCAGGCGATTACGCCTCATGTCGGCGTCTTCGAATTGGCCACGCCCTGGCAGGTCGAAGCCGGCGATCGCCTGGTTGTGATCCTCCGGCACCGCTCGACGCACGGCCACGCCAACATCGCTCGCTTTCGACTCTCGCTCACGTCCGAACTGGGCGAAACGGTGCGCCGCACCGACGGCGCCTCGCCGCTGGCCGATCTCTACCAACAACTCGCCAGCGAAGCGTCGATCGAACAGGATCTGCGGAACCGCTTGCGAGATCAATTCTTATTGGGCGACCGCCAATACCAACAGCACCTCCAGCGGCTGCGCGCCGCCGAGAAACAACTCGGCGTCCTGCGGCAACAGGCAAAACCGCGCAAGGTAATGGTCCTGGCCGAACGAAAAGACGCGCGTGCCACCCACGTGCTCGAACGAGGCGTGTGGGATGCCAAGGGCGATGTGGTCCAGCCCGGCGTCCTCGCCAGCGTGCTGGACGCCCCCGCCGAACAAACCCGTACTCGCTTGGATCTGGCGCGCTGGATTGTCGATCCCGACAACCCGCTGACCGCGCGGGTCGTTGTGAATCTCCTGTGGCAGATCATGTTTGGCCAAGGGCTGGTCCGCACGCCGGAAGACTTTGGGCTGCAGGGCGAAATGCCGACGCATCCCAAACTGCTGGACTACTTGGCGGCGGAGCTGATCCAACACGACTGGGATCTGCAGCACATCCTGCGGCTGATCGCCACCAGCAAGACTTACCGGCAAAGCAGCGTTGCCACGCCGGAGATGCTGCAGCAAGATCCGGAAAACCGTTTGCTGGCTCGAGCACCGCGTTTCCGCTTGCCGGCCTGGATGATCCGCGACAACGCCTTGCGCGTTTCCGGATTGCTGAACGACGCGGTCGGAGGCCCGCCGGTTTATCCTTACCAGCCCGAAGGTGTTTGGGCAGAGATCACGATGGGTCGTTTCGACTACCAACCCAGCCTCGGCCCCGACCAGTATCGGCGGACGCTGTATGCCTTCTGGCGACGCAGCAGCGCACCGACGTTCCTGTTCGACAGTGCACAGCGCCGCGTCTGCGAAGTAGGTGTCCGGCGAACCAATACCCCACTGCACGCCCTGACGCTGATGAACGATGTGACGTTCCTAGAAGCGTCACGCGTGCTGGCCGACCAGATGGTTGCCAAGGTCTCGACGTCCGAAGCGGCGTCCCAACCCGCCGAATCGCGTCAGGAGGGTTTCCAGCAGTTGGCTTTGAAAATCCTCTCACGGCGTCTGCACGACGACGAACGGGAACAACTGCAGTCCGTCTGGCAGGCCGCCCGTTCGCACTACCAACAGCACCCTCGGCAAGCGATCGACTTTGGCACCGTGGGGCAACAGCCGCCCCCGGCCCAGCCGGTTGCGGTCGACACCGCCGCCTGGATGACCGTTGCCAGTTTGCTACTCAATCTCGACGAGGCCATCACGCGTGAATAACGAGACGATGAACCTGGGCCGCCGAAGTTTCCTGGGGCAGATCGGACTGAACTTCGGAGCGTTGGCGGCCGGTGCGATGCTGGGCGATGAAGCGGCCGCGGCGAGGTTGAAACGGTCGCTGCCGCATTTTGCTCCGCGAGCCAAACGCGTGATCTTTCTGACCCAGTCGGGCGGTCCCTCCCAGATCGAACTGTTCGACTACAAACCCCAGCTGCAAGCGCTGGCCGGAACGGAATTGCCGGACAGTGTGCGGCAAGGCCAGCGTCTGACCGGTATGACCAAAGGCAAACCGCAACGGATCCTGCCGCCGATCACCAAGTTTCATCGGCATGGCCAGAGCGGGACCTTGGTCGGCGAGTGGTTGCCGCATATCGGGGCCATCGCCGACGAATTGTGCTTTGTCAAATCGATGGTGACCGACCAGATCAACCACGCCCCGGCGATGACCAAGTTCCTGACCGGCCATCAATTGCCCGGTCGGCCCAGCTTCGGATGCTGGGCCAGCTACGGCTTGGGCAGCGAGAACAAGAACCTGCCCGATTACGTCGTCCTGATCTCGCGGATGAAACGCGGCAGCGACCAACCGCTGTACGATCACTACTGGGGCAGCGGTTTCCTGCCCTCGAAGCATCAAGGCGTCAAACTGCGCAGCGCCAAAGATCCGGTCTTGTACTTGAACGATCCCGACGGGTTTCCCCGCGAGCTGCGTCGTGAGATGCTCGATGGGCTGGCCGGCATGAACCGCCAACACTACAAACGAACGCTTGACCCGGAGATCGAAACGCGGATCCAGCAGTACGAGATGGCGTTTCGGATGCAGGCCAGCATTCCGGAACTGACGGATCTGAGCGACGAACCCGAATCGACGTTCGCGCTGTACGGACCGGATGCCCGCCGCCCGGGCAGCTATGCGGCCAACTGCATCCTGGCCCGGCGATTGGCCGAGCGGGGCGTGCGGTTTATCCAGTTGTTCCACCCCGACTGGGACCACCACTCGCGGCTTCGCTCCTGGTGCGTTTCGCGCTGCGTCGATACCGATCAACCCAGTGCCGCGTTGATCCTGGACCTGAAGCGTCGCGGCTTGCTGGACGACACGCTGGTGATCTGGGGCGGCGAGTTCGGTCGCGGCGTCGCCGGTCAGGGAAAATGGGATTCGCCCGAAGCCGGCCGCGACCATCATCCACGGTGCTTTACGGTTTGGATGGCCGGGGCCGGAATCAAACGCGGATTCAGCTACGGCGCGACCGACGATTTCAGCTACAACGTCGTCGAAAATCCGGTCCATGTTCGCGACCTGCATGCCACGGCGCTGCACCTGTTGGGGATCGACCACGAGCGATTCACACACCGCTACCAAGGCCTGGACTTCAAACTAACCGGCGTCGAACAAGCCCGTGTGGTCACCGAGATTTTGTAGGGGGGTGATCATCTTCACCCTCCCCGCGGAGACTCTTGAAAAACTCTTTGCCGCAACGAAAGCCCGCCATCAATTGAAGCGGTTTGCTCCCCTCTCCCCCAAATCCTGGCGAGCCTAAGCGAGTCAGGATTTGGGGGAGAGGGGAGTAAACGTTCGTAGGAATCGTTCACGGCGTAGCCCAACCGGGCGACGCTACCTTTTTGCAAGAACCAGCAAGGCTGAACCGGCTGAGGATCGAGTTAGGGCCGCCCCGTTGGGGCTTGGCGTGGACCGGGCGGTGGACAACCCAGGGCGTTGCCCTGGGCTGACATAGGGTTGCCCCGTTGGGGCTTACTTCTTCCCATCGCGTCCCGCACCCGCTCCATCTGCTCTTCCACTGATCGCGTTGTGTCGACTTCGACGGTCTTCGCGTCTGCAGGCCACTGCTTGACCTGGTCGGTTTGGTTCTGCCGAACGGTGGCGTCGGCTTCCGAGGCGCTCTCGCCGTCGGCGTTGCGTTTCTCGATCCGGTCGATCGCCACCGGTTGCGGACACTGGCAGGTGACGATCAGGACTTCGGCACCATGCTCCCGCAGTCGCACCACCGCTTCGTCCAGCCAACGCTGCTTCAAGAACGTTCCGTCCAGGACCACGGCGCTGCCGCGATCAAGACACCGCGTCGCCCGCTCGACCAGCAGGCCATAGATGCGATCGCGAGCGGCATCGCTGTACCGGTTGTCGCTCTCAGGCGTTGTTTCGCGGCGACGCAGCTGGTCCGTGGCCAAGTGCTCCGCCGCCAAGGCTTCGCCCAGCGGCCCTGCCAGCGTCGTTTTTCCGCTGCCGCTCAGCCCACGCACGATCACCGCCGGCGGCGCTCCGAGCCGACGCGCGTATGCATCCGCGATCCGCAGATACCGCAGCGATTTCTCGCCCGCATCCGCTCGAACCTCGCCCTGCGTTTGGTCGCAGCGCAGCGCAGCCACTTTGGCTCGCACCGTGGCTCGGTAAGCTCGATAGAAATCCAGCAGCGAATCGGGCGGAGTGTCCCGACGCTGGGCACAGACGCCGGCCAGTATCCGCTGACCTACTTCCGCCGCCCCCTCGAACTCGCAGGTGACGCTCAGAAAGCAAAGTTCGTCGGCGATATCGACCAATCGCAACTGACGATCGAATTCGATCCCGTCGATGGCCACCGGCGGATCGGTCAGGTAGATATGGTCGGCTCGCAAGTCGCCGTGCCCTTCGACCACGTGCCCGGCGGCCACGCGAGCGGCCAGCAGATCGGCGGCGGCGAACAGAAAACAGCGCTGCAGTGTGGTGAGTCGCCGTATCATCGTCGCCACATCACCGTCGGGTGACTCGGCGAGGCGAGCCTCCAAAAGCGTGCTGGCGTTCGCGTCGATGTGTTCGCGAAAGTCTTCGGCGTAGGTCGAATGCGAGATTGCCGGCAGCGAATGATAGAAATCCGTCAAAGTTTGACAGATTTCGCGCACCTGGTGATCGGTTACTGGCACGCGGTGCAAGCGGTGCTTCAGGCATCGCTCTTCGGGCAGCCGTCGCATCTTGACCAGCCAATCTACGACGTGCCTTGGCGGATCGGCCTCGTCATCCACGGGGCCATGCAGCGACCACTGTTCTTCGTCGTCGCGAACCAGGGCGACGACACCATCGTACACGTCCGGTGCCAGTCGCCGGTTCACCGCCACCTCGGCCTGGCAAGCCTCTTTGCGGCGCCGGAGGCTCGAGAAATCGAGGAAGCCGAGGTCGACGGGTTTCTTCAGCTTGTACACTTCGCGGTCGGTCAGAAACACGACCGAGATGTGGGTCTGAATCACCTCGGGCGTGCCATCGAAGCTCGGGTAGATGCTCGCACAGCCAAGCGCCTCGATCTTCTCGCTCAGCGGAGTCGCCTGGCTCGATTTCATCATTCCGTGATTCTCCTGAGGGTTTGCCTAGTGCTGCGTCGATATTTAATCTTCGGGTCTGGCCGTAGCTGAAGTCGCCAGACTTTGGACCTTCTCGCCGCTTCCGTCCAATCTCTGGCGAGATCAGCTACCCTAAAATGAGGCCTATACGAACCACTAAGCACGTCGGCATGAATCTTTCGGTGAGACCCCGCGACAACACCCTCCCGCGCAGCGGGAGGGCCGGGCTCTTAGGCCCAGGGAGGGCCCTACGAAAACCCTCTCCGGGCCTAAGAGCCCGACTCTCCCAGAGGGAGAGTAAAGCCGAATTAAATGTTGCGACGTGCTTAGCGGGATTGGTAGGACGGATCGGTCCAGCATCTCGGCAGCGGTTCACCGGAAGGAAAAACCAGTTCGGATTTCGCAAAGCGTTCCTCGTCTTGCTCTTCCTCGCCGGCCTGGTGGCGTCCGACGATTTCGGACTGCAGCGGACTGAGCAACTGCTCGATTTCTTTGACGCGTAACAGGTCTCCCGACCGCCGTTCTTTGACGAACATAACATCGCTCCGTTAGGGGACTTCAACGTTTACCAAGGGTTGACCAGCCTCCTGCCAAGCCGCCGCTCCGCCTTCGAAATCGGCAACATTCACACCGGCTTCGTCCAGCCGTTTGGCGGCCTTTGTCGACGAATCGCACTGCCGGCTGGCGCAATAGACGATGATCAGCTTTTGCTTGGATCCGGCAGCTCGCACGACGTTGTCGACAAAGTCGTCCTGCGAGACGGGAATATTGATCGCCCCCTGGATCCGTGTCTTGGCGAAATCCTCGGGGTCCAATGTGTTGACGAGCAGGAAATCCTTGTTCTCTTCGATCAACGTCTGCAGTCGCTCGGTCGTCACGGTCTTCATGGCATCCTCCGTTTATTGTAAGGCAGTCAAGCTACGGCTTTCAAAAGCGATAAAAGGTGCAATCCACATTCCGAATCCGCACAAAACGTCCTTCTTCAGGCATCGTTCCCGGCGGCTGAAAGGCGCGAGATTTGCTCGTAAAAGCCAACCAGCCCGCGATCCTCAGCGACGGAGATGCCGATGACGAAGTACCTGCTCGTGAGCGACTTGGATGACACGTTCCTTGGCGACCGGAGAGCCCTCGAGCGATTCGCGGATTTCTACGAACCGATCCGCGAGCGTTTGGACATCGTCTACGCTTCCGGACGCTTCTACGAGTCGATTCGTCGAGACATCGACACCACGCCGCTGCCCGAACCGGTGGCGGTGATCGGCGGCGTGGGCAGCGAGATCCGGCAGTACCCCAGCGGCCGGCTCGACCAAGCCTGGATCGACCGCATCGCGACGAACTGGTCCGCGAAAAAAGTCCAAAGCGTGCTCGCCAATGAATCGCAGCTCGAGCTTCAACCGGCGGATTCCCAATCGGACTACAAGGTCAGCTACTTCTTTCGAGACGCAAAGCCGACGCAGCTGGATCGCTTGAAGGCCAAACTGTTCGACCACGGCCTCGACGTGAGCGTCGTCTATAGTTCCTCACGCGACTTGGATTTTTTGCCCGAAGGCGTCAACAAGGGAACCGCCGCGGCATTCCTCGCTCGACAGTTTGGCTTCGATGGCGACCACACCATGGTTGCCGGCAATTCGGGCAACGATTCGAAACTGTTCGACCACGATTTCCGAGGCGTCATCGTTGCCAATGCCCACGACGAACTGAAAGCCTACGCCGGCGATGCGCGAGTGTATCTATCGTCTCAGGAACGGGCCGATGGCGTGCGTGATGGGGTCGCGCACTGGATGAAGCTGGCCGACGTCGCAGGCCGTCGCTCCTAAGCTCACGTCCTCCAAAACCAATGAGCGAAATGAACAACTCGACGAACGGTTCCAACGCCGCCTCGCGCCCGCTTCGCCATGAAGGCTACCGCCGGGCCTTGCAGGTAATGCATGACTGCCTGCGGAAAGATGGTTTCTTGGCGACACCCACCGAGCAGGATAATTATCGCCGCATCTGGGGACGCGACAGCAGCATCATCGGCGTGGCCTCGCTGTTGACCGACGACCAGGAACTGATCGATGGCTGCCGCCGCAGCCTGGAAACGCTGGCCCGTTACCAAGGGCCGCACGGCGAAATCCCCAGCAACGTCGATCCGGTAACCGAACGGATCAGCTACGGCGGTACGGCCGGCCGGGTGGACGCGAACCTGTGGTTCATCATCGCTTGCGGATCCTACTGGCGCAAGACCGAAGACGATGCGTTCTTGGATCGCATCCTGCAGCCGCTGGAACGCACCCGGCATCTGCTGGGCGCCTGGGAGTTTAACACTCGCGGTTTGTTGTACGTCCCACCGACCGGCGACTGGGCCGACGAGTACCTGCAAAGCGGCTACGTGCTGTACGATCAACTGCTGTACCTGCAAGCCCAGCGGGAGTGCTGTCGTTTGCACCAGCACGTCCATGCTTCGGCCGATCATGACTTGTGCGACCGGGTGACCCGATTGATGCACCTGATCCGAGCCAATTACTGGTTCACCGACGAAGGCACTCCCGACGACGTCTATCACGAAGTGCTGTACACCAAGGGCCAGCAGGCCGCCCCCGAGCGCGGCGGCAAGTACTGGATGCCCTTCTTCTCGCCCTTTGGTTACGGCTTCCGCTTCGATGGTATGGCCAACGCACTGGTCTCGCTGCTCGACGTCGCCGACCAGGAGCAGGCCGACTGCGTCGACGAGTACATCGGCGACCGGATCGTGCAGGAAGACGTCATGTTGTTGCCGGCCTTCGATCCGGTGATCACGCCCAAGGACGAGAAGTGGGACGACCTGCAGATCACCTTCTCGCACACCTTCAAGAATTCGCCATACGAGTACCACAACGGGGGACTGTGGCCGTTGGTCACCGCGTTCTATGCCGCGTCCTTGGCCCAGCGAGGCAAGCCGCAGCTGGCTCGCCGCTACGCCGATGGGATCCACGCCGCGAATCGATCCGAAACCGATGGCGGCCATTGGAGTTTCCCGGAATTCCTGCATGGCAAGCAGCACGTCGCCGGCGGCACGCACCCGATGGGCTGGAGTGCGGCCGCCGCCGTGATTGCCGAAGCCGCGCTCGACGGCAAGAATGTTTTTGCAATCGACTGATCCGCGTTGCCGTCGTACGGAACCCAACCGAGGTTGGCCCCGCGCTGAAGGACTCGTTTTCCCGTCCTATTCTTGAACTTATCCGCTGCCACCAACACGCACGACCGTGACGCATCGGATGCGGACCAGGACGACGCGCTCGAGCTAATCTAAACATCCAAGTTCGCTGAGCCTCTATTGATGAACGTCCTGCAACCCTACGACGACCACAACCGCGCGCTCGAGCAGAACGTGCATCCGCCGTCCTACGTGAATCCGACGCCCACGGGACCGTACCACCTGGTGGTCATCGGAGCGGGCACGGCGGGGCTGGTCGCGGCCGCCGGCGCCGCCGGTCTGGGTGCTCGCGTCGCGTTGATCGAACGCGATTTGATGGGCGGCGATTGTTTAAACGTCGGCTGCGTTCCCAGCAAAGGCATCATCAGTTCCGCTCGTGTGGCCGCGACAGCGAAAGCCGCCGAAGCGTATTCGGTGAACGTCCCAGGGCCCATCGAGGTGGACTTTGCCGGCGTCATGCAGCGAATGCGCAAAGCCCGCGCCAAAATCAGCCGAGCCGACTCCGCCGAGCGGTATCGTAAACTGGGCGTCGATGTCTACTTTGGCGGGGCCCGCTTCACCGCGTCCGACACGGTGGATGTGGCCGGCACCACGCTGCGATTCAAGCGAGCGATCGTCGCTACGGGGTCTCGCCCGGCCGTCCCCTCGATCCCCGGCCTGGACGGTGCCGAATACCTGACCAACGAGTCGCTGTTCTCGTTGACGCAGTTGCCGCAGCGTTTGGGCGTTATCGGAGCCGGCCCGATCGGCACCGAGATGGCGCAGGCCTTTGCCGGGCTGGGTGCGAAGGTTTTGCTGGTCGAATCCGATCATGGCATCCTTTCCAAAGAAGACCGCGACGCGGCGGAGATCGTCCAAGCGGCAATCGAGAAGGACGGCGTCCGCGTGCTGTGCTGTGGCCGTGATCTACACATCGCGCAGGAGAAGGGGATCCATCTGCGGCTGGACTCCCACGGCACCCGCTACGACGAACCGGTCGATCAGTTGTTGATCGCCACCGGACGCGCACCCAATACCGAGAGCCTGGGACTGGAAACCGTCGGAGTCGACTATGACGATCGAGGCATTCAAGTCGACGATTATTTGCAGACCACCAACCCGCGCATCTATGCCGCCGGCGATGTTTGCGGGAAGTTCAAATTCACTCACGCCGCCGACTTTATGGCTCGCGCGGTCATCCAGAACGCGCTGTTCGCGGTCGGCCCGCTGGGCAAGAAACGGATGAGCGACCTGGTGATCCCCTGGGCCACGTACACGACTCCCGAAGTTGCTCACGTGGGCCTGTATCCGCACCAAGCCGACGAGCAGAACATCGCGATCGATACCTACGTCCAGTCGTTCGAAGAATTGGATCGAGCGATCTTGGAGGGTGAGCAAGAGGGTTTTGTCAAAATCCACACCAAGCGTGGTTCGGACAAGATCCTGGGCGCCACCATCGTGGCCCGCAGCGCCGGCGACTTGATCTCGCAGGTCACCATGGCGATGACGCAGGGCATCGGGCTGGGAAAGATCGCGGGCACGATTCATCCCTATCCCACGCAGGCCGAAGCGATCCGCAAACTGGGCGACCAGTACAATCGCACGCGGCTGACGCCGCTGAACAAGTCCGTGCTGGGCGTCCTCCGCCGCTGGAACGCGGGAACGTAGGCGATTTTACCTGCGTGTGGGGATGGTTATGCTGGAGTCCAACGATCCCCTCTTCTTTCCGACCTTCAATATGGCAACCGTATCCATGCGTTGGCTGACGCTGTTGTTGCTCGTCCTCGTCTCCGCCCCGGCCCTCGTTGCCGAAGAGTCCGAGCGGCCGAACTTCGTCGTGTTCCTGACCGATGACCAGGGCTGGGGCGACTTGGCCTGCTACGGTCATCCCGAGATCCAGTCGCCCAACCTGGACCGGTTCGCCTCCGAGGGCCTGCGGCTGACGCAGTGCTACGCCGCCTGCAGCGTCTGCTCGCCCTCGCGGTCGGCGATCCTGACTGGGCGGACGCCGTATCGCAACGGCGTTTGGCGTTGGATTCCCGGCGGGTCGCAGTACCACTTGCGGGAAAGCGAGATCACGATCGCGACGCTGCTGAAACAACGCGGCTACGACACCTGCCACGCGGGCAAGTGGCATCTGAATGGCAAGTTCAACTCGGACGCCCAGCCCCAGCCCGACGACCACGGCTACGACCACTGGTTGGCGACGCAGAACAACGCCTCTCCCAATCACATGAATCCGTCGAACTACGTCCGCAACGGCGAACCGGTCGGACGAATGGAAGGGGCCAGCGCCATCCTGGCCGCCGAAGAAGCCAGCCAGTGGCTGCAGGATCGGCCGGATCCCAAGACCCCGTTCTTCATCACGGTCTGGACGCACGAACCGCATCTGCCGATCGAGTCGGCGCCGCGGTTCATGGAGCCGTATGCCCACCTTGACGACGAAGGGCTGCGTCAGCATCACGGCAACATCACGCAATTGGATGCGGCGTTCGGCAACTTGATGAAGGCCTTGGATCAACAGGGTTATCGCGACAACACCGTGGTGTTCTTCACTTCGGACAACGGCCCCGAAGGCAACGGCACTTCCGGACGCACGCGGGGTTCGACCGGGGGCCTGCGCGGACGCAAGCGTCACACGCACGAAGGCGGGATCCGCGTGCCGGGCATCATCCGCTGGCCCGGCAAGATCAACGCCGGTACGGTCAGCGACACGCCGGTCATCGGTTCGGACATTTTCACCACCATCTGCGACATCGTCGACATTCCGCTGCCTGAAAATCGCACGATCGACGGAGCGTCGCTGCTGCCGTTGTTCGCCGGGGAACCGGTGCAGCGCGACCAGCCGCTGTACTGGCGCAATCACCTGGCCCGCGAGGAGTACCGGGTGGGCCTGCGCGTGGGCGACTGGAAAATTATCGGTTCGGACGACCTGTCGTCGTTCGAGTTGTACAACATCGCTCGCGACCCCGAAGAGACTACCGATCTATCGGCCGCCGAACCCGAGCGTTTTGCCCAGCTCAAGCAGCGATTGATCCAGCACGATGCGGCCGTGCTCGAAGAAGGACCGGATTGGTGGAAAGAGGACGTGCAGCGATCGAGCAAGCGCCGCGGCCGCACGGCCGAACCGCCGGCGGGCAAAGACGAAACCGGCGATTTCGACGTGGTCCTCGGTGCGACGCTCAAAAAGACCGACCCGGGCTATCTGCTCGAGCCCAGCGGCGAAGGCTTGGCCCTGCGGAAACTGGACCAACCGATCACCGAACGAGCCACGATTCGGCTGACCTATCGCACGGCCGCCGCCGGGCAGAGCACCAAGAACGGGATGCTGGTGATCAGCGACAAGCCGACCAACACCGACAGTTTTAAAATCGGCACGGCCATCGGCATGAACCAACACGTTGCCTTCCCAGGCGGCTGGAACAACGTCGGCGCCGCAGCGGCCAAGCGAGCGTCGTTCGGCGGCGAAGACCGCTTCACGGTGCAAGTCGACCTGGATCTGGAAAAGCAGTCCGCCACGGCCACGATCAACGGCGTCAAGCTATCGATCAAACTGCCGGCCGACCTGCAAACGGTCCGCTACATCGGCCTATACAGCAAAGCCACCGCCACCGAGTTCCAAGACCTGGCCATCGAAACGGAAAAGCCGTAAGCGTCCTACCGCTCACGAGTGCAGTGGCTTCACTCGCTGGACGCGTTTGTCAGCGTGTGAATGGTCAACCCCGACAGGTCCTTGGCGTCCGGTGGGCCGATCAGGCTGGCCAGGTATCCGACCACGACGCAGGTCGTGATTCCGCTGGCCGGATAGATGTATCCGTTGACGGGCGTGAAAGCCCACAGGGACAACATCGTGGCGGTTCCCACCAAGGCGCCGGTCATCGCGCCGCTGGCGGTGGCTCGTTTGGTCAGCGCGCCCAGGACGAACAGACCTCCCAGCACGCCCATGAACAGGCCAATCACTTTGATGAAGGCGTCGAACAGTGACTTGATTTCCGGATCAATGAACAACAATCCCAGCAACGTGCCCATCACGCCGACGGCCAGCGTCCACCAGCGAGCTGCGGCCAGATAGCCCGCTTCCGAGCGGCACCGCCGCAGCGGCCGCAGGAAGTCGGTGACGATCGCCGTGGCCGTGGAGTTCATGCTGGTCGAGACGGTCGACTGTGCGGCGGCGAACACGCCGGCCACGATCAATCCGGCGATCCCGACCGGCATCTCTCGCGCGATAAACATGGGAAAGATCTGATCGGTGGTGATCGTCGGGTCCAACTTCTCGGGGTGCGAATGGTAAAACGCATACAGGGCCGTGCCGATCCCGAAGAACAGCAGCGTCGCGGGGATCGTCAACACGGCGTTGGTCCAGATCGAACGGGCCGCCAACCGCTCGTCGGCTGTCGTCATGTATCGCTGGACCACCGCCTGGTCGGCCGTGTACGACGACAGGTTCTGACCGATCGCTCCGATCACGATCACCCACAACGCGATCTGGCTATCGGTAACGTCCCAGTGAAAGTTCGCCAACGACAGTTTATCCGCTTCGGTGGCCGCCTCCCAAAATCCGCTGACGCCCCCATCCACACCGGTCACCAACAGCACGATCGCCAGCACCCCGCCGCCAAACAGCACGAACGTTTGGATGGTGTCGGTCCAGATCACCGCTTCGATGCCCCCGAGCGTGCAGTACAGGATGCTCAACACGCCCATCAACAACACCGACTGTGCCGGCGTCAGGGGCGTGGCCACCGCCAGGGCCAGCCCCGTCAACGACATCACGACCGCCATTCGAAACACGTGAAACAGCGAGAAACTGGCACTGCCAAACCAGCGCACCCCGCGGCTGAAACGCCGCTCGAGATACTCATAAGCACTCGTTGCATCGATCCGCCGAAAGAACGGCAACGCCACATACACCGCCACGACGGCGACCACCGGGATCATCATATTGCCGATCGAATAAACCCAGTCCTGGGCATACGCCTTCGATGGGATCCCGGTGAAGGTCAACGAACTGAGCATCGTGGCAAAGATGCTGCAGCCCGCCGCCCACCAGACCACTTGCTGGCCGCCGCGAAAGTAGTCGTCGGTGTTCTTGTTCTTCATGGTGAAGTAAACGCCCACCCCGACCATCGCCAACAGATACCCAAACAACACCGTGTAGTTGACCAGCCCGAAGTTCTGCGGCGGCTCCGCCGGCGTGACGCGCCACACCTTGGGCGAGCGCACTCGGGGCCGCACTTCACCGCTGGGGATAACAATCCCGCCGTCCCAGGCGACGGCGGTCGTCGTCACGTGGTTGCGCGGCATCGCCCCGGCGGATGTCCAGGTGTTGGTAATCGTGTGGTAGGCCAAAGCCTGTTTGGGAAAGCCCGGATGCTCGTCCCGCAAAACGTCGCCCTGAAAGTACCGCGAGCCATCGGCGCCGCCCAGCACAAAGATGTGGCTCTGCCCATAACCGATCGCCGTGCCCGCCATGACGCAGCGGGGTGCCTCGGCCCGCGGTCGCCAGCGGCCGTCACTGGGAGCGTACTCCCAAACGTCTTTCAGGAACTGGACATCCTGCGGATCCGAACCCTCCTGCCGGCGGCCGCTGATCACGTACACACAGTCCTCAAAACCGTTGTGCTGCGAGACGGTCAGGTTGAACGCTCTGGAAGGCCCCGGCCAAGCGGCCAGCTCCTGCCAACCAGAGGCGGCGCCCTGATCGATGTTGTCCAGGTCCAGCACCCAGAAGTGCTTGCTGGCGGTCTGCAGGGACGATCCGGTTTGTCCCCCGGCCAAATAGATTTTGTTGCCGACCAGGGTGGCCGCTGCATACGCACAGGGTTCGGGAAGGGGCGGGTAGGAAGTGGTCCTGACCGTTTCGGCTTCGCCGTCCCACGTCAACAAAAAGACCTGGTCGAAAGTCTGCGTGCTGTCGTTGCCGCCCATGCAAACCACGCCCGCGGGCGTCGACACGCTTGCCCCATAGGCCATGGCCTGCGGCAACGTGCCACCGCTTTTCCAAACCAGTCCTTCGTCGGTCTTGACCAACACCTCGATGGCGTCGTGCCAGACCTTGTCGGTTTCCCAGACCGGCTGTGGAAAATTGGCTCCGCCGGCCACGATCAGCGCATCGTTGTGGACACCGACAAACGGGCCGGCGACGCCCAGCTCATCGGGCAGCGACGGCAACTCCCGCCAGACCAGCTGCCCCTGGTCGCTCGCTTGACCGAACGAGGGCGAGGAGAGCAACGAAACAGACGTACCGAGCAACAGCCATAGCAGTATGGTTGACTTCATCGTGGATCGTCCTCGACGCCGATGGATGCGTGGATGCAGTCCCGCTGTTACGCGACCAGCAGCAGTACGGCCGCGATCGTCGCAACGGTTCCCGCAGCGCGGCAAACATAAGACAAGAGGTTGGTTTGCCCGAACCGCGAAAACATCATACCAGCGCCGGCGGTCGCGACACACAGCAGCGTCGAACCGATCAACATCCCCCACAGGCCGTCGCTGAAGACGGCTTGCGTGCCCAGCGCCGCAGTGTGAGCCACGCCGTGAACAAAGCCGATGCAGGGCAACAGAGCGAACAGCGCGGCCGAACCACCTCGCCCGCTCAGCAGCACGGCGCCCGCGACCAATAAACTCGCGGCCGCGACGGCCTCGACGCCGCCAAATGCGAGGCCACCGGCGGCGGCAAACGTTCCGGTCGCCAGCGCCACAAGGTACGCCATCGGTCCCGCCCAAACGGCTCGGCCACCGATTTGAACCGCCAACAACGAGATGACAACGATGGCCAACAGGTGATCCAGCCCACTCAGGGGATGCAGCACGCTGTCATAAAGCCCGTGCCCGCTCTCATGTCCCGGATGAGCGAAGACAACGGCCGGAAAACCAGCCAGGGCGGCAAAAGCAAGGAGCAAAGGTTGTCGAGGTAGCATTTACGGTCCTACGGGAAAGGCGACGGGAAGAATAAGGCGACGGGAGAGAAAACCGAACGCCCAAGTTTGGTCGCAAAATGCCGCTTTGAACAGCCAAGGTCCTCACAATCAACGCGGCGCTCAGCCGGTTACTTCGATCATCGCTTTGATCACCCCCGAATCCGGCGAGATCCACCGATCGAAGACTTCCGGCACCTCGTCGAAGGAGGCGTGATGAGTGATCCAGGGGTCGGTGTTGATCTTGCCGTCTTCGATCAGCCGCACGATGCGGCGAAAGTCGCCGGGCAAAGCGTTGCGGCTGGCCAGCAATGTCAACTCGCGACGATGAAACACCGTGGCGTGGGGGAACTGCAGATCGCCTTGGGTAATGCCCACATACACGACTCGACCGGCAAAGGCGGCGAATTCGAAGGCTCGGACCATGCTGCAGTTGTTTCCGGTCGCGTCCACGACGACATCGGCCAGCCGTCCGTTGCCAAGGCGGCGGACCGCTTCGAAATCCGTGTCATCGCCCTTCAGCAACACGGTGTTCTCCACGCCCATCGCCGCAGCAACGAAGTCCAACCGCTGTTGGTTGATATCCGCCACGATCACGTTCGCGTCGGCGATCCGAGCGAACTCCAGCGCCGACAGCCCGATCGGTCCGGCGCCCAGGATCAGCACGTTCTCACCGGCGCCGGGCGCACCGCGGTCGACCGCGTGGCAACCGATCGCCAGCGTTTCCACGAGCGCGGCTTGTTCGTATGTCAGCCCACTCGCCAGATGCAGCTTGCGGGCTGGTAGGATCACCTGATCGGTCAGGCCGCCGTCACACATCACACCGAACGTTTGATTGTGTTCGCAGCAATTCGTATGACCACGCTGGCAGGCATCGCACTGGCCGCAGTTCAGATAGGGTTCGACACAGCAGCGGTCGCCGGGCTGGACACCGGTCACGCCGGGGCCGACCGCCACCACTTCCACGCCCAGCTCGTGCCCGGGAATGCGAGGAAAAGCGAAGTAGGGAAAGCGTCCCAGGTAGCAGCCCACATCCGTGCCGCAAACGCCCATCCGGTGGACGCGCACCAGGGCCTCACCCTCGCCGGGCTGGCCAGGTTCGGGGATGTCGATGCGTTTCCACGATTTGACGTCGCTGATCTGCAGAGCTTTCATCGTTAGTTGTTCTCCGGCAGCCCTTCGGCGTGGCTAATGTTGTGGACCGGTTCGAAGATTTTCAGGACCTCGGCCAGCAGTTCCTGGTCGATCGGCTCGCTGATCCATTCCGCCCATTTACGGATATTGTTGGGGTTCGCACTGCCGGCGACGGTGGTCGCCAAATCGGGGTGGTTACAGGAGAACTGCAAGGCCAGCTTGGCGATGTCCACCCCACGGCTCTGACACAACTCGGCCGCTTGCCGGGCGGCGGCATGCACCTCGGCCGAATCCTTGTGCCAATCGGGCAAGGGTGCATTGGTCAGCAGTCTTGCGGCAAAGGGACCCGCGTTCATGATGCCGACACCCTGGGGCTTCAACTGCGGCAGCAGATCGTCGACCAACCGCGTGTTCTGCAGCTGGTACTGGTTGTAAGACATGACGCAGTCCAGATCGACTCGCGATGCAACTTCCTGAAACGCCTTCATCGGATATCCGCTGATCCCCACGCAGCGAACCTTGCCGGCTTTCTGAGCTTTACGCACGGCGGGCATCGTCTCTTGGATGATCTGCTCCAGCGGCACGAACTCGATGTCGTGGCACAGCACGATGTCCAGGTGGTCGGTCCGCAGTCGGTGCAGGCTGACATCGATGCTCTCGGCCACTCGCTTGGCCGAGAAATCGAAATGCTCGACGTCATAACGCCCCAGTTTGGTGCACAGCAGGTAGTCTTCGCGCGGAACGTCTTTCAATGCAACGCCCAGCAGCACCTCGGACATGCCGCGGCCGTAGTAGGGCGAGGTGTCGATCAGGTTCATGCCCAGTTCGAGGGCGGCTTCGACGCTGCCGAACACCTCGGACATTTCGACGTTACGAAATTCGGCTCCCAAGCTGGACGCACCGAAGCTCAGGATGGGCAGGTTCAAGCCGGTGTTTCCCAGCGGCCGAGTGGGAAGGGTTGCAGCACTCATGATGATCTCCTATCCGAGAAACAGTGGTTTCATGTGACGATCCAACAGGTTTTGCGTGACCTGCTGGCCCACAATCTCTTCGTTGGCTTTCAGCAGATCCAAGTACCGCGAACCGGCGTTGGCCGCGACCTTGAAAGCCACGTGCAGCAATTGCCGGACGTTGGCGTTGAACCGCGGGTCGGCGGGGATGTGACGCAGGGTCGCGGCCAATTGGGTTCCGTCCCAACCGCCCACCTCGGCTTTCGAGGGCAGGGCCGTGCGGTCGATGTCGATCACGCTGGCATAGGGCGCACACAGCTCGTCGATGTGCTCCAGCGAGTAAGCGTAGATCTCCTTAGCCAGCTCCAGGCCATCGCCGCCGGCTTCGGACAGACCGATTAATTCTTCCAGCCAAGTCGTGCCGGCGGTCTTCAGGTGGATGCCGGCGTCCTTGTCGGCGATCGCCTCGCGGATGACCGGATAGATACTGAATTTGTCGCTGCCGCTGTGGACGCTCAGTTTCAGGTTGTCCGGCAGACCATACCGTTTGATGGCTTCGTCGATCACCGCCAAGTCTTCGTTGAACTCGCGACTGAACTGTTCGACGTCGCCCACGTAGTCGACGCCTTTGTTGAAGCGACCGGTGAACTTGGGAGCGATGGTTTGCAGGCGGATTCTTTCGTCGGCCAGCGCCGCCAGGATCACCATCAGTTCGGGCGGGGTCTGCGGCGCGTCGGTTTCGTCCATCGAAACTTCGGCGATGAAGTTGTCTTCGCCCTTGGCGTCGGCGATGTAGCGATAGATCTCGCCGGCCGCGCGACAAGCTCCCAGGTACTGGCGAGCCACCCGGCTGACGAAGTCGCGATTCACCTCGTAGGACGTACCGGTCGCGGGCAGGTCCAACACCCCGATCAATTCGCTGTGGGCATCGACGAAGCTAGCGATCTGGTCGTCGGCGACCGGGGTGCCGATCGCGTCGGCCACGTCGATGGTGAAGAAGTCGCTGCAGCCGAGAAACGGATCGACGGTGGCCAGCTGGATGTGGTCGGCGTCGATGTGCCAGGGCTTGTTCCAGTTCAACTCCGCGACGGCGGCCTCGGCGGCGGCTCGTACGCTGGCCGGTTCGGACCCGACGAATTGGTGCTCGCGGTTGGATTTGTTCCACACCGGCGTCACCTCGACGCCCAGACTCGCTGCCTTTTCGAATGCGCGTAATTGCGCAGCCGCTTGATGAGCGAATCGGTCTCCGACCCCGAAGGAAAGCTTTTCCAATTTCATTTCATGCGCCTTGTGATACTAATTCTGTCAGTCGGGTATGATTGTGGGCGATCGACACGATCCAGCCATAGCCAAATCCGAACCTGAGATGTCTATTCTTAACCTCAAATCATGACGCCCGATCCCGACTTTGTCTCCCGGCAAACGCACGACGCCCGGCGTTTCTACTTCAACCTCCAGCCTTCCAGCGGGGAGCCGTTGGCGCTGGTCTGCGGGGGTGTGGAACGGATGAACGCCGATTACCTGGTTCAACGCAGCGACTTTCCCTACTACGGCATCGAATGGGTCAGCGAAGGGCGGGGGCGGTTGACGATGGGAGGCCGGACGCACGAGCTGGCGATCGGATCCCTGTTCGCCTACGGACCCGGCATCGCCCACAGGATCGTGAACTTGCCGCCGGACAATATGCGGAAGTACTACCTGGACGTGACCGGATCCGAAGCCGGCCGGCGGCTGCGAGAACTGGGGCTGTTGGATGGTCGGCCGGTCACGATTCGCCGCCCCCATGAATTTGTCGAGCTCTGGAATTTGATCGATCGCGAAGCCCGCGACGTCAGCGACCATGCGCCGGCGGTCTGCGCGGCGCTGCTCCGCGTGTTCCTGCAAAAGCTTCCCCAGCGGATGGTAGCGGGTCGGTCCGGCGAATCCTCCGACGCATTCCAAACGTTCGAACTGGCGTGTCGTTTGATCGACCAGCGGTTCCTAGCGTTTCGCACCGTGGAAGAAGTCGCCGCGGAACTGGGTTTCTCGCCGGTGTATCTGTCCAGGTTATTCAAACGGTACGCTGGCGGCGGCGCCTACCGGTACCTGTTGCGGCGGCGGATGAACCACGCCGCGGAACTGATGCTGGAGCGGGGTTTGAAGGTCAACGCGGTCGCCCAGCGGCTGGGCTATGCCGACGCCTTTCAGTTCTCTCGAGCCTTCAAGCGGGTCTACGGCGTGCCACCGAGCACCCTAACAAAAACCTTCAGCTAAGTGGCATAGGCTTCCAGCCTGTGAAACCA
>NZ_WIAD01000042.1 GCF_009618275.1 Roseimaritima sediminicola | reverse complement strand
TTGAGTTCTCGGACACCCCAGTTGTTCTGGCTGGCTTCGATTTCGTAAAACCGACGTTCGCTCTGATCGTCGATCGAGAGCAGCGTGACATAGTGAGACCAGGAAAGGGGCAAACTCTCACTGACCCGGGTCAAAATTGCCGTATTTTCCGGGCTGGAGCTGGCGTCGCTCAAAAAGCCAGACGGTGTCTGGCCAATCTCGCGATTAGCCAAATAAAACGCTCGAATCTGTTTCAAGCTCGACAACGAACCACCGCGAAAACGCTTTTCCTTCAGCTTCTTTGCCAAGCCCTTGATCAACCCCTCGCCATGCCGAGCCCGCTCGGCTCCGTGCTGCTCGAATTCGACGATGTAGCATCCCAGCAACCAATTGCGAATGACAAGGTTGCGGTTGATGGACTGGGCCGATTTTTGTTGGAAATACTCGTTCGTCTGCTCGAAGAGCCTGACCAAGCGATCCAGGCTTTCATCTCCGGCTGGGACCGCCTTCTCTAAACTCATTTCATCGCCTCCAGCTCTTGCTCAAAGCCCATTTTGCGGAGGTGATCGTTGACTTTCGATTCCAAATCCACCACGCGCTGTGAGAGCGTTTTGACCGGGGTGTCGTAGCGATCGGCCAGCTCTTTGATGCGGGTGGCGAGGGTGTTGCTTATCCGGTCCATCTCGCCCCGTACGTCTTGGGCGATTGCCGTCATCCACTTGTCGTCGATCACGATCGACTTGATTTCGTCGATGGACAGGTCCGGGTACTTTTCGTGGGCAAGCGTGTCGAGCTGCTTTTCGGCTTCCTTCTTTTCCTTATTCAGTTTCGATTGTTTGTTGTACAACGTCTGCCACTTCCTCAGGATCGCCATTTCGGCGAGTGCTTCTTCGTCCAAAGAACCGGGGCTATCGCCCTGCGGCTCATTGGTTTTGAGCTCTTTCAGTCGTGCGGAGACGTTGCCTTTGTTGATCTTGTCGAGCTCGGAAAAGGCCCCGTCGTCGCCGGAGTGTTCTTCTTCCAGTTCGTCCAAGGCGGAGGCCACCGTTTCGATCTCGGCTTCCAAGGCATCGATCTTGGCTTGCTCGTCGGCGAAGTAGCGGGCGACGATGTAGGGCTTGGGGATCAGGTCGCAGGCCCAGCCCTTGTCTTTTGTCTTGCCGTTTTTCAGCTTTTGCACGATGCGATACGGTTTAGCGACCCAGCCCTCGGCGGCGATCGCGTAGCAGTCGTCCTGCATTGTCTCAGACCAGTAGTCCATCAAATGCTGGTACACGTCGTAGTGGTTGATCAGCGGCTTGCCGCGGTAGTGTTCCAGCAGGTCTTCGGAGAGTTCGCCGATGGTCTGCTTGGGCTGGAAGCCGGCTTCCAGTTTTCGCAGGCGTTTCGCGCTGCGGTCCCGCCAGAGTTCATGATGGTCCGCCATGGACTGCATGAAGGCGGCGAATTCGGCATGGTCGTAAATGGCCTGTTTGGTGTTGGCTTTGTCGACCGTCAAATTCAGATAGCCATCGCGGCAATGGGAAAAAAGATCGGTGCGGAGTGATGGGCAGACCTCCCAGTACGCCGATAGCGTGTCGATGTCACGCTCGGGGATGCCACCGATCAGGTGAGCCGAAATGTCCTGGATGTCTTCTTGTTCGCCGCTGTCGATGTAACGCGGCAGGTTCAGGTTGTATTCGTTCTTTTCGATCTCGTCGTAGCCGACTATCTTGGAGTAGCCGGCCACTTCGATTTGATTGTTGAAGACGTCGACGATGCGGTGGATGTCTTGGGACCGCAAACGGTTTTTCGGGCCGTCTTTGATGAAACCGGCCGAGGCGTCGACCATAAAGATGCCGCGTCGCGCGGCGGCCTCGCGTTTGTCGACGACGATGATGCAAGCCGGGATGCCCGTGCCGTAAAACAGGTTGGGCGGCAGGCCGATGATACCTTGGATGTAACCCTTGCGGATCAGGTTCTTGCGAATCGCGGCTTCAGCGTTGCCACGGAACAGCACCCCGTGGGGCAGAATGCACGCCCCGGTGCCCGTGCTCTTGAGGGACCGCACGATGTGAAGCAAATAGGCGTAATCGCCTTGCTTGGCCGGCGGCACGCCAAAGGCTTTGAAGCGTTCGTGCGGGTCGTTCTCCGTATCTACGCCCGTGCTCCATCGCTTGTCCGAGAAGGGCGGATTAGCGACGACGTAGTCAAACTGGGTGACGACGTTGTTGGTCAGGAATTTTGGATCGGCGAGCGTATTGCCCTGCTTGATCAACGCCGTGGGATTGTTATGCAGGATCATGTTCATCCGAGCCAGACCGCTCGTCGCCGAGTCTTTCTCCTGGCCGTTGAGGGTGACCTGCGTGCCGGCTTCATCACCGACTTTTAATAGCAACGATCCCGAACCACAGGTCGGGTCGTAGACCGTGGTGTTGCTGGAGGTGGGACGATCATGAATGCCGATGATCTTGGCCATGATTCGGCTGACTTCGGCCGGCGTGTAGAACTGGCCCTTGCTCTTACCGCTTTCGGTCGCAAAATGCCGCATCAGGTATTCGTAGGCGTCGCCCAGAATATCGTCGCCATCGGCCCGGTTCTTGGAGAAGTCGAGGGCGTCGCTTTCAAAGATGCCGATCAGGTTGCTCAGTCGTTCCGATTTTTCTTTCCCATCGCCGAGCTTGCTGGACTCGTTGAAGTCCGGGAAATCCGAGCGGTCCAGCTGGTCGTTCGCTGCCACCAGGGGCGCGACGATCTTCTTGTTGATCTGGTCCCCGATGTCGGGTTTGCCCTTCAGCTGGGTCATGGCCGCGAAGCCGCTGCCCTCGGGGATCGTGATCGGGGCAAAGGGCTGGCCGGCATATTTGTCGGAGATGTATTTCAGGAACAGCAGCACCAGGACGTAGTCCTTGTACTGACTAGCATCCATCCCGCCGCGAAGTTCGTCGCAGCTAGCCCAAAGAGACGAATACAGTTCTGATTTTTTCAATGCCATTTGGTCGTTCGCTTCCCTGCGGTTTTTGCGGATCTCCTGCTTCTTGAGTACCGCTGCGGGATTGGATTTGCAAGTGAATTCGTGAGTTGCGGGGGCGTTGCTGCGCTCTGGGCATGCACGCGTCGCCAGTTTAGGCGATCGCCTCGGTTGCCGTGAGTTCATGCCTGAAAACCGAAGCGTTCGCCCAAGCGCCTCAGTGGTTCCAAAGTCGGGCGACTTCGGCTACGGATTCTGTTCCAGAGTCTGGCGACTTCAGCTACGGACTTTGCTCCAAAGTCTGGCGACATCGGCTACGGGTGGAGTGGGGCGGGATGGGCACGAAAAAAGCCCCGCGGAACGCTGGGTTCGGCGGGGCTTTTCGAGTTGTCTCGGGAGTGGGCGATACAGAATTCGAATCTGTGACCTCCACGATGTCAACGTGGCGCTCTAACCAACTGAGCTAATCGCCCGATTTGTTTTCCGCCGCTTGCCGCGTAAGGCTCGCGCCGCGAACGGTGGCTCCCTCTTAATCGGTTGCCACGCCCGCTGATCTGCAAGGAATCTGCTGTAGCCGCGGCAGCTATTTTGCCGCCACAAAGGGCGGCTTGATCGCTTGAGGGTTCGGTAGTCTGCGACGAGTTTGTCTGTTCGTCAAGACCCGGCAGCTCACATTTTTGCTGCCCGCGCAGCCGCGCAAAAGCTGCAAAACCGGCAAAAACCCCGTAAACTGTGTTGACTTAGGGGTTCCACGCCACCGATACTCTGCAGTTGCCGGAACCCTGTCCGTACCCGTCTGCGGGTGTGCTAGGTATTGCGGTGATTGGTCTGCGATTTGCACTGAACAGTTTTTTACAGCAGACTGAAAGCGGCTCGGCGCGTGATTCGAGTCCGATGCAGATTTCGCATTTTCTCAAAGGTTTGCTGGGAACACCACCCGGCAAGGAGCGACTTTTTGGTGGCACTGGCACGACGACCCCCTCAAAACGACCAACGTGATTCGACGCGAATCAATTCTCAAATCCGCATCACTCCGATCCGCGTTATCGACGCCGACGGCGAGCAGTTGGGGATCATCCCGACGGAAGATGCGCTCGAAAAGGCTCGAGATGCGGGCCTGGATCTGGTCGAGGTCGCCCCCACGGAGCGCCCGCCGGTTTGCCGAATCATGGATTACGGCAAATACAAGTACGACAAGAACAAGAAGAAGAACCAGGGCGGTTCGCATAACAAGACCAAGGAAATCCGCCTGCGGCCCAAGACCGGCCAGGAGGATATCAATACCCGCGTGCGGCAAGCCATCAAGTTCCTGAAGCACAAGGACAAGGTCCAGGTTTCGGTTCTGTTCCGCGGCCGGGAAATGGCGCACATCGAAGAAGGCCGCAAGGTCATGGAATCGGTGATCGAGACGCTGGGCGAGTACGGCAAGGTGGAGACGCCGCCGCAACAGCACGGCCGGCGAATGATCTGCATGATCGCTCCGCGTTAGCCTCTGCCCTCTTTCGGCTGCGGTTTGCCGCAGAACGTGCCGCATCGATGACCGTCACCGTCGAACAACTCTGCCAGAGCCTGGCCGAGCTGGCTCCGCTGTCCCTGGCGGAATCCTGGGACAATGTGGGCCTGCTGGTGGGCAACCGCCGAGCTCGCGTCGAACGCGTAATGGTTTGTCTGACGATCACGCCGGCGGTGGTCGCCGAGGCGCTCGAGAGGCAAGCGGATTTGATCGTCGCCCATCATCCGCTGCCCTTCAAGCCGCTGGCCCGCATCACCCGCGACACGGTGGCCGGGGCCATGCTGTGGGATCTGATCCGCGGCGGCGTCGCGGTGTACAGCGCCCATACCGCTTGGGACTCCGCCACCGATGGCATCAATCAACAGTTGGCCGATGCCCTCGGCTTGACCGACGTCGGCCCGATCCAGCCCCAGGTTCTGCCCCCCCATTCCACCGGCGACTCGGCGACCGGCGACTCGGCGACCGGCGACTCGGCGACCGGCGCCGGGGAGGTATCGGAGAGCGCCGCTCAAATGCTCGGGGCAGGGCGGTTGGGGCGAGCCGGCGAGGGCACGACGCTGAAACACCTCGCCAAGCAAGCGGCCGCCAAAACGCGAGCCACCGCGGTGCGGCTGGTCGGTTCGCCCGACATGCTGGTCCGCAAAGTCGCCCTGGCTTGCGGCAGCGGGGGCAGTTTTCTGGATGCGGCCGCTCGCCGCGGTTGCAATTGTCTGGTCACCGGCGAAGCGACCTTCCACGCTTGTCTCGAAGCCGAAGGGCGTGGCGTGGGCTTGGTCCTGCTGGGACACTATGCTAGCGAACGCTTTGCCATGGAAGAGCTGGCCGGACGCCTGGCCGCCCTGCATGATTCGCTGAGCATCTGGCCCAGCGACAACGATCGCGATCCCCTGGTCACGCTGGATTAATTCGGCCGGGGCCATTCTGACGATCCGTTGGACGGGCCGTATCGGGCGGATGGCGCACGAATTGCACCATTGGAAGGTAAGGGGGCCGGAGTGTGCCGTTCCTGGCTCACTTAGGCTCGCCAAGATTCGGGGGAGAGGGGAGGAATGGGAAACAAGGTGTTTTGCGGTGCAGGACGGGTTGGAAATGACGAAACAAACATTTGGGGATGAGCTTTGAGTTTCAGTAGCGAACAGAAACGCGAGCGTTGGCTGGCGGCGTTGCCGGTGTACAACGAGGCCGGGTACGTCGACGGTGTGCTGGACGAGGTGCGGCAGTACGTCGGCGACGTGTTGGTCGTCGACGACGGCAGCAGCGATGGAACCAGCGAGATCCTGGCGCGGCGCGACGACATCCGAGTGCTGACCCACGGCGAGAACCGGGGCTACGGGGCGGCCCTGCAGTCGGCCTTCGGCTATGCGATCGAGCACGGTTTTGACGGGCTGGTGACGCTGGACTGCGATGGCCAGCACCAGCCGAAACGGATTCCTCGCTTCATCGAAGCCGGCCGCAATGCGGACATCGTCTCGGGCAGCCGCTACCTGAAACGCTACGAGGGCGACAGCCAACCGCCGGCGCAGCGATTGTTCATCAACCGGCAGATCACGGCCCAGTTGAACAAGCGTCTGGGGCTGGAGTTGACCGACGGCTTCTGCGGCTTCAAAGCTTACCGCACGGCGGCTCTCCAACGGATGCGGATCACGGAAACCGGCTATGCGATGCCGCTGCAGTTGTGGGTCGAAGCGGCGGCGGCGGATTTGAGTATCATCGAATTGCCCGTGCCGTTGATATATTTGGATCTGGAGCGATCTTTCGGTGGTTCGCTGGACCATGCGGAAACCCGGCTGGCCTACTACAATCAGATCATCGAAGAATCGATGGCCGCGGCGTGTGCCCAGGGTCGCGTTTTACCCGCAAACCGCAGCCGATTCTGTAGCCACTCGCTCGGATGAATACCCTGCACGCTCCAGCCACCTTTCAAACCTACCGCGTTCCTCGGACCGATGGATCGGTGCTGATCGATCCGCCGCTGCGCCTGGCCGAGCAATTGCTGCAAGACAACCGCCAGTCGGCGGCTCTGTGGGACATCGAATTCTCGGGGTTGGGCGTTGCGGAGCTGCGCCGGCAGGCTCGCGAGGAACTGCTGCGAGCGGCGACGCATTACACGCGGCGGTATCGCGATTACGACGGCCCGAGCGGAACCGATTCGATCATCCTGGCGGGCCACCAGCCACAGTTGTTCCATCCCGGCGTCTGGTTCAAGAATCATGCGCTCTCGCGACTGGCCCAGCAGGCCGGCGCCACGCCCATCAATCTGGTCGTCGACAACGACCTTCGCGGCAGCGGCAGTGTCCGCGTACCCAGCCGCAGCGAAGACGGTTCGGTCGTCGCGGCCCAGGTGCCGTACGACGATCCCGGTCCGAGTGTGCCGCTGGAGCAGCATCGCATCGCCAACCGCTCGCTGTTCGATTCCTTCGATCGGCGTCTGGCCGCCGCCGTCCGGCCCTGGGTGCCGGAGCCCGCAGTGGAGGCGATGTGGGGACATGCCCGGCAGGCGGCCAATCGCTGTGAGAACACCGGCTGTGCACTGGCCGGAGCGAGGCACGCGCTGGAAGGGGACCTGGGCTGGCAGACGTTGGAGCTGCCGCTGAGCGTGGTCTGCCGGACGCCGTCCTTCGCCGCTTTCCTGGTCGGGTTGATCGGCCAGCTACCGCGGCTGCACGACTGTTACAACGAGTCGGTACTCGCCTACCGAGCCGCACATGGGATTCGCAGCAGTGCGCATCCGGTGCCGTTGCTGGGCGAGCGGGACGGATGGCTGGAGGCGCCGCTGTGGATCTACGGTGACGATGCGCCCGAGCGACGTCCGGTCTGGGTGCGCGTGGCCGGTGACCAGATTGAAATTTCCGATCGGGATCAATTGTGTTTGCGGATCGACAACGACCCGGACAACCCGCGAACGGCCGAGCAGCTGTTCCAGCGGCAATCGTCGCGGTTGAAACTGCGGCCGCGGGCCTTGATCACGACGATGTATTCGCGGTTGATCCTGGGCGACCTGTTCCTGCATGGCATCGGCGGCGGCAAGTACGATCAGCTGGGCGATATGATCATCCGCCAGTTCTTTGGGATCGAGCCGCCGCGTTTCATGGTCTTGTCGGCCACGGTGCTGTTGCCCGGTGCGGCCAACGGTGAAGGCCAGCAAGCGATCCGTCGCTTGAAGGCACAGCTTCGCGACACGCGTTTTAATCCGCAGCGTTTTGCCGAAAAAGCTTCGCTGCCCGAAGAGCTGCTCGAGCGGCACCGCGAGTTGTTGGTCGCGGTTCCCGAGCGTGGCGAGAAGCGAGCCTGGCACAGGGCGATGCAGGACGTCACGCGAAGTCTGGCCGGACATCTGGACGGCGTTCGTGAGAGGCTGAGCCGAGAGCTGGGGGAGACGGCCGAGCGGGTCAAGCAGCAGCAGTTGCTGGCCAGCCGCGAGCATCCGTTCTGCGCCTATCCGCTGGAGCAGTTGACCGCCGCGTTCGAGCGGTTTTGGCAAGCGGCCCGGTAGGGCGCGAATCGCCTAAAGGCTGGACTTCAGCGCTCGTAGCTGCTCGTCGCCAGACTTTGGGGATGCTGGAGTCCCGGCTTTTGCCGCTTTCGAGGATAGGTCTGAATCGCCTGCATGACTAGACTCTAGCTCCCGGTCGCACCCTCACCCCCCGACCCCCTCTCCCTCAAGGCTTGGCTCGCTTAGGCTCGCCGCGCCTTGAGGGAGAGGGGGAGATACGGGGTGCGGGCGGGTAGGAACCGTTGGCTAGCGCCCAATGCCACTTCCTTTGTAGCGGCACGGCGCGAGCCGTCCGGTTTTGCGGCGCGAACCTTCACACACCGGGCGGCTTGCGCCGCTCCGCTAACGCTTCAATCGCAAGCGATGGTGAAAGTAGATGGCATTGGGCTAGCGCCTTGCGGCTGAACCGTTGGCTAGCGCCTTGCGGCTGAACCGTTGGCTAGCGCCTTGCGGCTGAACCGTTGGCTAGCGCCTTGCGGCTGAACCGTTGGCTAGCGCCTTGCGGCTGATGGGAACCGGTGCCTACTCGTGGCGGAGGGCGTCGATGGGGTTCATGCGGGCGGCGCGGATGGCGGGGTAGAGGCCACTGGCCAAACCCACGGCCACGGCGATGCCCACGGCCAAGGGAATTGTTTCGTAGACGATCGTCGGTTCGGCTTCGCGAATCACGTCGGGCAGCACGGCGTATTTGTCCGGGGCCCAGTGGGCGACCAGAGCCAGCATCCCGCGGTACATCGGCGGCCCGAGAAAACCCAACAAGATCCCCAGCGCCGCGCCGGCAAAGCTGAGCACCACGGTTTCGACCAGGAACTGCCGAGTGATGTCGTTGCGCTTTGCCCCGAGCGCGCGGCGGATGCCGATCTCGCGCGTCCGTTCGGTCACGCTGGCCAACATGATGTTCATGATCCCGATGCCGCCGACGATCAACGAGATGCAGGCGATCAGGACGCCGATGCCGAGGAACATCAGCCGCAGGTTGCGGGCTTGTTCGAGCAGCTCCAGAGGCACGACGACCGCCGCGTCCTCCATGCTGGCGTGCCGCTCGTCCAGCAGGTTCTCGATCATTTTGGCGGTGCTGCGGACCGCCTTCTCGCCGCCGCCGACCCGCAGCGTGATCTGGTTCAGTTCCAGTTCTTCGACTTGAAACTGGCCACTGCGGCGGGTCACGATGCGGTCGCCGATCCGGCCTCGCAGGGTGCGGATCGGAATGTAGACGTCGTTGGAGAAATCCTGCGAATCCAGCGAGCCACCGACCGCGGCCGAGGCTGTGCGATGTTTCAGCACGCCGACCACGCGATAGTAGTCCTGGCTCTCGGGCACATAGATGCGTTTGCCCAGCGGGTCTTCGTAGGGGAACAACCGATCGGCAACGCCGGCCGACAGCACGCATACGGTGGCCGTCTTGCGGTTGTCCAGGTCGGTGATGAAACGACCGCCACGGTCGCGCAGCTGCAGGCGGTTCAGATCGGCGTAGCCGGGAGTGCAGCCGACCAGTCGTCCGTCGACAAGATTGTCACCGCGGGAAAACTGGCGGCGGATCTCGCGAATGGGATTGACCGATTGCAGCGTCGGCACGGTGGCTTTGACCAATTCCAGATCGTCGCGCGTCAGGCCGTACTTGGTCGTGCCGGTCCGCGTCAGGATTTCTTCGGACGGTTTCACGCTGACCAAAATAATCGTATCGGCGCCCAAAGATTCCAGCTGCCGCTGGACCTGGTCGCTGGCCCCTTGGCTGATCGCCGTCAACACGATCACGGCCCAGACGCCGATCAGGATGCCCAGCATCGTCAGTCCGCTCCGCAGCGGATGCAGCAACAGGCTCTTGACGCCCAGTTGCCAGGTTCGCAGCCACAGCATCATAGCTCGGCCTCCCGGGCTGAGATCGCTTTGACGTTGGCCGCTTGTTCCTCGCGGGCGCGGCGGCGATCATCTTCGCTGTTGAAGACGTCGCTGCGGAGCAGGCCGTCTTTGAGGCGGATGACGCGCTTGGCTCGATTGCCGACGTCATCCTCGTGGGTCACCAGGATGATCGTCCGCCCTTCGGAATTGAGCGAATCGAACAGGCTGAGGATCTCTTCGGTGGTTTTCGAATCCAGGTTCCCGGTGGGTTCGTCGGCGAGAATAAAAAACGGATCGTTGACCAGCGACCGAGCGATGGCGACCCGCTGTTGTTGGCCGCCCGAGAGTTGGGTGGGACGGTGATCGAGGCGATCGCCCAGCCCGACCAGACCGGCCAGCTCGATCGCTCGCTCGCGTTCTTTCGCGCCCAGCCGGCCCTGGTAGTACAGCGGCACCTGGATGTTTTCGACGACCGTCAGCTGTTGGATCAGGTTATAGGACTGGAACACAAATCCGATCCGGCGGCTGCGGATTTCGGCCAGTTCATCGTCGCTCATCAACGAGATGTCGTCGGGTCCGAGCAGCAATTGGCCCGAGGACGGTTTGTCCAGGCATCCCAGCAGGTTCAGCAGCGTACTCTTGCCGCTGCCCGAAGGGCCCATGATGGCCACGAAGTCGCCTTCGGGCACGTCGAACGAGACCCCGCGGAGGGCTCGCACCGTTTCGCTCTTCAGCACGTACTCCTTGGTCACGTTGCGGATCGACGTGGCCAGCGAGGCAGCTGCGGCGGAAGCGGGTGGAGCCGAGTCGGTGGGTGTGGAGCGAGATTGATAGGGCGACGCCGTCTCTTGGGCGGGCCCTGCGGCGGAACGCGTCATTATCGGCTCCCCGCGCCGCTGGCACCCGAACCGCCGCCGGGACGTTTGCCGGGGCCGCCGGGGCCGCCGGGACGTTTGCCGGGAGCCCCTGCGGCGGCCTGGTCCTGCGGGCCGGCCGGCCGGTCGCTCGGGCCATCCACGGCTGCGACATTGGACTGTTCGGCGATCGCCACCAGGTCGGAGTTGTCGCGAGCGGCGACTTCGGGCAGGTCCACATAGTCCAGGTGGTCTCGCAGGTTCAGCACGACCTGTTCGCCTGCGGCCAAACCGTCCTCGATGGTCGCCATCTTGCTGTTCGTCGCTCCGACTTTGACCTGCCGCGTCTCCAGTTTGCCCTCCTGGGTGCGGACCAGCGCCAGGGCGATGTCCTTGTACTCATAGACGCCTTGGATGGGCACCTGCAGGGCTTCGGGCAATTGTTCCACAAAGATCTGCACCTCGGCGGTCATCCCGGTGCGGATGATCTCCGGCGGATCGATGATCTCGATGATGGTGGCGTATTCCTTGACCGACGAGCTGAAGTAGCTGCCCGGTTCGGCATAGCGGTTGACTTTGGTGACGCGGCCTTTGAGTTCCAGGCCGGGGATCGCATCGACGCGGATCAGCGCCGGCATGCCTTCTTCGACCAGGGTCACGCGGGATTCGTTGATATTGGCTTTGACCTGCATCAGCGCCGGGTCGGGCAGGCGGATGATGGGCTGGCGTTCGCGGATCATGGCGCCCGGTTCGATCACCACTTCGCTGCCCCCGCGACGGCTGTATTTATTGGCGTGAACGACGACGCCATCGGTGGGCGCGGTCATGACGCAGGCGGCGATCTGCTCCTCCAGCTCCTGCATTTTCTCTTTTTCTTCTTCCAGCGTCCCGATCAACGCTTCGAGACTGGCCTGGGCCGCGGTGATATCGCTATCGAACTGGACCAGCATCTTTTGCCGGGTCAGGTTCTGCAGCACGGTCAGCCGTCCGCGAGCGGCATCGAGTTTGTTTTGAGCGTTGGCCACGGCGAACTGGTCGGCTTGCAGTTGCAGCGATTTGACCAATCCCTTGGCGACCAGACGCTCGGAGCTGTCGTAGGCGAGTTTGGCTTTGCGGAGCTCCTGCTGGGCCACGGCGATCTCGCTTTCGATCGCTTTCTCGTCGGTCATGTACACGCCCTCGAGGTACTCTTCGCGAGCGATCTTGGCTTGCTCGACCGCCGCTTCGCCGCTGGTCACATTGGCTTCGGCGTTGGCCAGCACGATCCGCTGTTGTTTGCGTTCCTGTTCCAGCTGGGACGAATCCAGCTCGACCAGTTTGTCGCCCTTTTGGACCCGCGTTCCTTCGTCGGCGACCCACAGGATCGAAACGCCGCCGCTGCCCGCCGAGCGGGCTTTGACTTCGCAGAGCAATTCCGTGTTGCGGCTGCTCTCGATCTCACCGTGTTCGAGCACCACGTGGTCGAAGGCCGCGAGTTTGACCGGCTGGGTGATCAGCTCGCCGGCCACCGTCTCCTCGGGCGAGTCCTGGTAGTAGTAGACCATCCCGCCGCCGATGACAGCGAGAATTGCTAGCAAGAACAACAGATTCAGCAGGACGCCTCCGCGTCGATACCGATCACGACGGCTAGAATGCAATCGAATTGCAGCCACAAGAAAACCTCGAGGGAGGAAAAAGTTCAGCGGAGCGTCAGGCAGGGGTGGTGCGTAGACCACAACGACGCAGCAAGCACATTGACGTCCCGAGCACAGCTGGCGCGAATCATCCGCAGTGACAGATGGTTGCCCCGAAAAAAACCGAGCGGATGCTGGAAAAACCGAGCAGATGCTGGGAGCCGCCTACCATTGTATTCTAACCCAGCAGGCAAGCGGAAGTTCTGCTGTTTTTTGAAAAGAAAAGTAGCTCGGCCCAGTGGCATAGGCTTCCAGCCTGTGGGGGGCGTCTCTCGCAGGCTGGGAAGCCTATGCCACTTGGTTGCTTACGGCTGAGACAGCCGTGCTACTTTTTCACAGGCTGGAAGCCTATACCACTGGTTTTCACAGGCTGGGAAGCCTATGCCACTGGTTTTCACAGGCTGGGAAGCCTATGCCACTGGCGTCTAGGCGGCTCGGCGGACCGAGGCGGGGACGGCGACGCGGCTGCGGGTGGGCATCTTCAGCGTCATCGGGCGCTCGTCGCCTTCGGCGGCGGCCATCACGGCGGCCACGACCGAGGGCAGCTCGCTGCGCCAGCGGCGCTGGATCGCGGTGTCGGCCCAGGCGGCGCTCAGTCGTCCCCACGCCGGGCTCCAGCGTCCCGGCCGGTGGACATTGGCGGCCAAGCCGGTCAGGCCGGCTTTCAGGGCCGATTGCCCATCGGCGACCGTGGCGACCGATTGCAGGTGACGCGTCGTGGTGGCCGAGAGCTGTAGGGACTGAGCGAAATCGCTGTCGGCCCGGACCTGACTGGCCACCTGGCCGCTGCAGCGCAAGCCCGCGCGGTGAATCGCGGCGGTCCAGAGCGCGGTGGCGACGTGCGGATCGGTCGTGGCGGTCAGTTCGTCCAAACAGCGGAGGACGGCCGTCCGCCAGAACGAGGCGGATAAATAGGCGCCGCGAACCGCCGCGCGGTCGCGTCGGCTGGGCGTGCGGCGACCGGCGGCGACCGGGGTGCAGACCGAGCCGGCGGTCTGGGTCCAGCCCAAGGCGGCGGTGTGCTTGTCGTCGCCGTCGCTGACCCGCGGGGCGACACTGGCCACGGACGGATCCTCAAAGGCGTCCAAGGCGGCTTCGGTCCAGCCCTCGGTGGCCACGGCGCCGTCGCAGAGCACGTGCAGCAGGCGCCCCTGGGCAGCCTCCGCAGCGGCCAGGACCTGGCTGGGCAGGTCCTGCGAGGGGCTGGTTACAAAACGGACTTCGTCGCCCAGGTCAAAAGGATCACCGTAACTGCCGTCGTGACATACCAGGACCTCACAGCGGCGAGGCCGGTTTTCCAATACGGAAACCAGACTCGACTCGAAACGGGAATCATCGCCCAAATGGGGCACAACGATAGACAACACAGGTGTCGGTGCGAACGGAGCCATTTGCAGACCCTCCTTGGTGTCTCGCCAATACCGAAGGGTATCGGCCGATGATAGCAGCGTTGTTGTGAAGGGAATCGGTAGGGGATAGCCTGACAATTGAGACCAACACCGCAGGCGGTTCGGAAAGCCTGAAAATTCAAACAGGCCCCTTCGCGTCGCCTGCTCAATCGGCAAAACTTCACATTGTCCCCCGTTCGTCACGGCCCGAATGGGTTGTTTCCGGACCTCGGCTTGGCTCGGTTCGGCTTGGTTCGGTTCGGCTCGGTTCGCTCGCTTCCAAATCAAAACTAAAACTAAATCAAAAAACCCCGGGGGCTGTTGGCCACTGTGATCCGTCCACGTCCGCTCGGCGAAACCGGTCGCAACATTTCCGAAATCGGGTTCGGTACGTTTCCGCTGAGCCGGTCGGCTGGCCCGCCGAACGATTCAAATCGCCGCGATCCGACCCGGCTCGCGGCGTCGCCCACCGACGCGGTTGCCGGTGCTCCCGAAGCGGCCCCCGAGCCGGCCCTCGAAGCGGCGCTTGAAGCGGCCCTCGAGGCGGGCATCCGCTACATCGACGTCTGCCAGGGCGAAGACGTCTGCGAACGGACGGTCGCTCGCGTGCTGGCCGAGGTTGATCCCGGCGGAGCGATCCTGGTGGCCAGCAAAAGCGAGCCGGCCGCCGGGCCGACGCCGCTGTCGCCCTACTGTCGCTGGCAGGACCGCTACGGGCCGGCGTACCTGCGAGACGACGTTCATCGGCGGCTCGAGCGGCTGGGACGCGAATCTCTGGGGCTGCACCTGTTGGCCGCCTGGACGCGAGCTTGGAGCGACGACCCCCAGCCGTTGGTCATCCTGCGGCGGATGAAGGAAGAGGGCAAGCTGGCTCTGGTGGGCCTGTGTGCGCCGCCGCACGATCCCAACTGCGTGATCCCGCTGATGCATAACGGGCTGGTCGACGTGGTCGAGGTGCCCTTCAATCTGCTCCGCCAGGACGCGGCCGCCCAGCTATTGCCGGTGGCCGCCGAGACCGGCACCGGGGTGATCGTGCGGGCGGCCTTGGAGCACGGTGTGCTGGCCGGCAAGTATTCGGCCGAGCACGTCTTTGCCGAAGACGACTTCCGCCGACACTACTTTGCCGGCGATCGGCTGGGCCGCGCCACCGAGCGTGTCGAGCGGATCGGTCAGGACGTCGCCCAGTTCGGGCTCGACGCCCGCTACAGCCTCCGCGATGTGGCGATCAAATTTGCCCTCTCGCGGCCCGAGGTCAGCTGTGTGGTCGTGGGGATGCGCTCGGCCGCCCAAGTGAAACAGAACGCGGCGTCGGCCGCGCTGCCCGAGTTGCCCGAAGCGCTCCAGCACGTCCTCCGCCGCCACCACTGGCCCCGAGACGATTGGTCGACGGGAAAGTAGCGGCCGACCGCCCGTAGCTGAAGTCGCCAGACTTTGGTTGTTGGTTGTTGGTTGTTGGTTGTTGGTTGTTGGTTGTTGGTTGGCGAGGTTAGTTCGTGCTCGTGCTCGTGCTCGTGCTCGTGCTCGTGCTCGTACTCGTACTCGTGCTCGTGCTCGTACTGCGGGCAGTAGCAAAACGCGTAGCGAGGAGATGGGTCTCCGGGGCAATGGTTGGTTTTTTTTGGTGGTGCTGCATTCCCCCTCACCCCCGGCCCCTCTCCCCCGAAGCCTGACTCGCTTAGGCTCGCCAGGCTTCGGGGGAGAGGGGAGTAAACGATTTTTTTGAAAGAATCAGCCCGTCCAAACTCTGGCGAATTCAGCTAGGGTGTCCAAACTCCGGCGAGTTCAGCTACGACAGAATTAACCACTTACAACTGAGAAAAACACATGATCGATCCTGGCGACTATTCGGCACACCTCGAAGTGGCTCGCGAGGCGGCTGAGCAGGCGGGGCAAATCCTGATGCGCTACCTGGAAGAGGGCGTCGAGATCCGCAACAAAGCCGACTCGGGCGGGATGAGCTACGACCTGGTCTCCGATGCCGACGTGCACGCCGAGGAGAAGATCGCCGAGGTGCTGCGGGCGGCGACGCCGGATTACGAGATGTTGGGTGAGGAGACGCTCAGCGGCGGTGTCGATGCCGAGCACCTGTGGGTGATCGATCCGCTGGACGGAACCAATAATTACGCCCATCGCATCCCGCACTTTGCCGTTTCCATCGCCTACTACCATCGCGGCCGGGCCGCGGCGGGCGTGGTCTACAACCCGGCGCATCAGGATTGGTACACCGCCACCGCCGGCGGGGGCGCCGCGCACAACGGCAACCGAATCGCGGTATCGTCGGCCGCGTCGCTGGCCGAAGTCCTGGTGGGATGCGGGTTCTATTACGACCGCGGGGCGATGATGCGGAGCACTCTGGCGGCGCTGAACGACCTGTTCGAAGCTCACATCCACGGCATCCGCCGCTTCGGAACCGCTTCGCTGGACCTGTGCCAGGTCGCCGCGGGCCACTTCGGCGGTTTCTTCGAATACCAGTTGTCGCCCTGGGACTTTGCCGCCGGCCGGTTGATCGTCGAAGAGGCCGGCGGCCGGATCACGACCGCTCGCGGCGAGCCGCTGCCGTTGGCCAAGACCAGCGTGCTGGCCTCCAACTCCGCCCTGCACGAGCAACTCGCGGCGATCACCGGCCGGCACGCCGACTATTAAGCCGCGGCTCTCGGTCATTCGCTGTCGCGCCGAGTTATACTGCCAGCACGAAGCTTGTTCGAGAATGACCGGAGATACCCTGTATGCAATGTTGGTCCGCCCTGATGAGGTTGTGGAAGAAGACGGTTCTGGTTGCCCTGGTGGCCTCTGCCGGAACGAGCATTGGTGCTCCGCCGGTTGCCGCCGAACCCGTCGCCGCCTTGGCGCCGCATCGGCCGAATATCGTGTTCATGCTGTCCGACGACATGGGCTGGGCCGAGCCGGGGTTTCACGGCGGCAACGCCGAGCTGACGCCGCACCTGGATCGTTTGGCCGCCGAGGGCGTTCGCCTGAGGCAGTTCTACACCCACTCGGTCTGTGCCCCGACGCGGGGCGCCCTCCTGAGCGGGCGGTATGCGTTTCGCAACTGGATGGATTGGCGCAGCGAAGACTTTGGCAAACCCAGCTACCTGGCCAAATTGAATCTGCAGCTGGCGCACAACGAACGAGGCGAGCCTACGCGGCGGATCCATGCGCTGCCCAGCGAGGAGCGGACCGTGGCGGAAGTGCTGGCCGATGCCGGTTATTTCACGGCGATCACCGGCAAGTGGCACTGCGGTGAATGGCTGGAGGAGCATCTGCCGATGGGGCAGGGCTTCCAGCACCAGTACGGCCATTACGCTTGGGGTATCGACTACAACCAGTACACCATTCCGCATAATGCCCCGGCCCGGTTCGCCGTCTACGATTGGCATCGCAACCAACGGCCCTTGTTCGAGCAGGGGTACACGACGGACCTGATCGCGGGCGAAGTGGTGCGGCTGTTGGGTGAGCGCAGCGAAGGCGGCGAAGACGCGGCGGCGGAGCAACCGTTTTTCATCTACGTGCCCTTTAACGCCGTCCACGGACCGATCGAGGAGGTGCCGCGGTACACCGATCAGTATCCCGCTCGCGAGGCCGCTCTGAAGTGCTTGGACGATGCGGTCGGACGAATCGTCGGAGCCGTGGACCAGTTGGGTTACCGCGACAACACGCTGGTGATCTTTGCCAACGATAACGGCGGCCTGACCGAAGCGATGAACGCGCCGTACCGCGGCACCAAGAACACCACGTTCGAGGGCGGCGTGCGGGTGCCCTGCGTAATGCGTTATCCCGGCCGGATCGAAGCCGGCACGACCAACGATGGGATGATGCACGTGGTGGACCTGTTGCCCACGTTCGCCGCTCTGGCCGGCGCGTCGCTCGAGGGCACGCTGCCGCTGGACGGCATGGACATGACGCCGACGCTGTTTGCCGGTCGGCCCAGCCCGCGACAGGAAATCATTTTCGAAGTCGCCGGCAGCGTCCGCCTGCCCACGATCCGCAGTGGCGATTACAAGTTGATGGGCGACATGTTGTTTGATATTCGTCGAGACCCCTACGAGACGACCGACATCGCGGCGCAGCACCCGGACATCGTGCAGCGGTTGGCTGCCAAGCTCGAGGCCGCCGCGGAGCAGCGTCCGCCGATGGGCGAGAAGACGCGGTTGATGGATCCGCCGCTGCCCTACGTCTACGGCCAGAAGGAAAACGTCGACCCGCCGGCGTGGCTGGTCGACCTGGTCGATGCCGTGCGAGCCGAGCAGCCGCAGAGTTGGGCCGAGGGAGAAACGCCGTGGCCCCAAGCGCCGCAGGGTGCCACGATCGAGTACACCGGCGATGGCCGCTGAGGCGTCAACGATTCGATTCATGCATAACATCCGTTTGCGTTAGTTCACTTTTTACCTTTGAAGGTTGTGATGTTGCGTCTGGTTTGTCTTACCGTGTGTTTGTTGGCTGTGAACGGCCTTTGCTCGGGAGTGCTGCGCGGCGAATCGCCCTCGTCAGGCTCGCCCTCGGCTCCGCGGCCCAACATCATTTTTATCCTCTGCGACGATCTGGGGTGGGGCGACCTGGGGGTGTTCTATCAGAACCAACTGAAGAACCACCCGCGCTTCCACACGCCACAGCTGGACCAGATGGCCGAGCAGGGGGTGCAGCTGCGAGCCCACTATTGTCCGGCGCCGGTGTGCGCCCCGTCGCGCAGCTCGCTGCTCAGCGGCGTGCATCAGGGACACGCGGAGGTTCGCGACAACCAGTTCGACAAGGCCTTGGCCGATAACCACACCCTGGGGACCGTGCTGCAGCAGGCCGGGTACCGGACGGCGCTCATCGGCAAGTACGGGCTGCAGGGCGATGGCGAGAATCCGCAGCAGTGGCCGGCTTATCCCACCCGCCGCGGCTTCGATGAGTTCTACGGTTATGTGCGTCACCGCGATGGGCACGTGCATTATCCGGCCGATCATTGGCCGCTGGGCAATTCCGAGGGGCATCGCCAGCCGCATCAGGTCTGGCACAATGATCGCGAGGTTTCCGAGGGGTTGCAGAAGTGCTACACCACCGACCTGTTTACCGCGCGCAGCAAACACTGGATCGCGGAACATCGCCGCGAGCACGGCGAGCAGCCGTTCTTCTTGTACCTGGCTTACGACACGCCGCACGCGGCGCTACAGGTTCCGACCGGTCCCTATCCCGAGGGCCGTGGTCTGGACGGCGGCGTGCAGTGGTTGGGCCAGCCCGGGCGGATGATCAATACGGCCGAAGGCACGATCGATTCGTATCGCCATCCGGACTACGCCGATCGGGGCTGGGACGACGTGGCGGTCCGCTTTGCCACGATGGTTCGCCGCATCGACGCCGCCGTGGGGGACCTGCTGGAGACCCTGCGCGATCTGGACATCGACCGCGAAACGCTGGTGGTGTTTTCCAGCGATAACGGACCGCATCACGAGAGCTACATCGCCGGCAAGCAGTACGATCCCACGGCGTTCAAGTCCTACGGCCGCTTTGACGGCACCAAACGCGATACCTGGGAAGGCGGCATTCGCGTGCCCACTCTGGCTTGGTGGCCCGGCGGGATCACCGAGGAGCGCATCGATCAAACGCCGTCGCAGTTCCACGACTGGATGCCCACGTTCGCCGAGCTGGCCGGGGTGCTGCCGCCGGCCCGCAGCGACGGGGTTTCGTTGGTGCCGACTTTGACCGGCAACGGCGAACAATCGCCGGGAACCGTCTACGTCGAATACGCCCAGTCGGGACGCACTCGCGACTACGCCGATTTCGGGCCCGAGCATCGCCGGCAGAAACGAGGTCAGATGCAAGTGATTCACGTGGACGGGTACAAGGGCATCCGCGTCGATATTCAAAACGCCGACGATCCGTTCCGGATTTATGACCTGCAGCAGGATCCGCAGGAACGCAGCAATTTGGCTGACACCAGCGACCGCTTTCGCCGCTTGCAGCGAAAGATGCAAGCTCGCGTGCTCCGCGTCCGCCGGCCCAACGCCACGGCGCCGCGGCCCTACGACGAGGCCTTGGTTCCGGCGGTTCGCGGCGAGGAACTGCACGAGCGGCGCGCCGGTCTGCAGTGGCGCTTTCTCGCTGGCCAGTTCGACTACGTTCCGAACCTGCGACATCAAACGCCCACGGAGACCGGTTCGGCGGAATCCCTGGATTTGGGCGCCGTCACCTCGGAGGACGTGGGCGCCGTAGAGTGGACGGGCTGGATCGAGGTGCCGGCCGACGGCGCCTACACCTTTGCCCTAAAGACCGATGGGCGGGCGCTGTTGCGGCTGCACGACGCCACGGTGATCGATGCCGACGCGGGGTACGAGAGCGGGACGCAGCGGACCGGCACGATCCGCCTGGAGCAGGGGCTGCACCCGATTCGGTTGACGTGTTTGAAACCGGCATCAGGTGGTCAGTTGCGATTGACCTGGGCAGAGGGCGACGGGCCGCAGCAGCCGATTCCAGCGTCGGCCTGGCAGCAGGGTCGGTAGCGCAGTAGGGTTGCCGTACATAGAATCCGCCGGTGTCAGCAAATCTCCAATCCCCTGACTCCGGCGGAATCTATGCATAAAAAAAGACATTTACTCCCCTCTCCCCCGAAGCCTGGCGAGCCTAAGCGAGTCAGGCTTCGGGGGAGAGCGAGTCTGGCTTCGGGGGAGAGGGGTTGGGGGTGAGGGGGACCAGCAGGGCAGCACCACTTCCGTCTTTCGCTGCGGTGCGGGAATCGGAAAGGCGTACGCGAACAGTCATTCCGTTGCACCCGAGCCCCCTCACCCCCGGCCCCTCTCCCACCACTGCTTCACTCGCTGACGCTCGCGGCGCCGCGGGGGAGAGGGGAGAAAATGTTGTCTTCTATCGCTCCGAGCTCTACATAGAATCCGCCGGAGTCAGCAAATCTCCAATCCCCTGACTCCGGCGAATCGATGCATAAAAAAAGACATTTACTCCCCTCTCCCCCGAAGCCTGGCGAGCCTAAGCGAGTCAGGATTCGGGGGAGAGGGGTTGGGGGTGAGGGGGGACCAGCAGAGCAGCACCACTTCCGACTTTCGCTGCGGTGCGGGAATCGGAAAGGCGTACGCAAACAGTCATTCCGTTGCACCCGAGCCCCCTCACCCCCGGCCCCTCTCCCACCACTGCTTCACTCGCTGACGCTCGCGGCGCCGCGGGGGAGAGGGGAGAAAACGTTGTCTTCTATCGCTCCGAGCCCTACATAGAATCCGCCGGAGTCAGCAAATCTCAAATCGAGCACGAGCACGAGCACGATTCGAACTCGCCTCTCGCCACTCTCTACCAGTACTTCTCAAAGCGGATGTGGCCGACGGTGGGTGGGTCGTCGTTGTGGACGAAGCCGGCTTGCTTGAGGACCTGCAGCATGCCGGGTTGTTCCGGCGGTGGGGCGCCGGGCGGGGTGTAGCCGATCATGGCCGGGTTGCCGCACAGGAAGACGTGGGTCGAGTCCGGCGATAGTTCGGTGCCGCACAGCTCGGCCAGCTGGCCCGATTGGAACAGGTCCTGGATGTAGTGTTTGCCGACGTACTGCGGGTGCGTGCGGTCGACGTTTTCCGGCTCGCGGGTGGTGAAGTTCAGCGAGCGGAAATTCGGATAGCGTCGCATCAGTTCTTGGTGCGTCTGGCGGTAGGCAAAGTCGCCGATGTAGCGGCCGGTGGTGGCCATCAAGATCGGTCCGCGGTGGCCATCGCGGAGCAGTCTGGCGGCCATCGCGTTGTGGGGCGCTTCGCCCGTACCGGTGGCGATCAACAGCAGCGTGTCATCGGGCTCGATACCTTCGAGCACATAGCGGCCGACGATCTTGGATTCCATGCACAGGCGGTCGCCTTCTTGCAGGCCGAACAGGCGTGGCGTCAGCGCCGGGGCCCGTCCGCCCGGCTCGCCCGCTTCGCGCACCAGCGTGATGTAGAACTCCAGGTAGTCGATGTCGTCGCAGGCGGCCAGCTGGTTGCGGTCGTCCAGCATCGGGCAGGAGATCGAGTAGGCGCGCCGCACCAGCTTGCGGAGTTTCTTCTCGGGCACCGACTCGGCCTGCGAGGGTTGGACGCGCGGTTCCCAGTAGCCCAGCCCCAGAGCCACGTACTGGCCGGCTTGGAAGCGGGGGATGTCGCCGTCGGGGCGGACGCGGAAGATCGCCAGATTGTCGTGACAGTCGACACGACGAATGATCTGAGCGTTGTAATGCCGGCTCCGCAGCTCCTGCTGCTCTTGAGCGTCCGGCGGCGAAGGTTCGACGGTGCTGGACAACGTTCAGACTCCTTGGGGGGGAAACCAGAGCACGTGCGATTGTTCACCAATTCCCATCGGCATGCAATGCCGATGGGCGGCCCGCAGAAAAGGGGTGATGGTCGGCTTTCCGCCCGATGACTACATTGACCGGACCGCTTGGGTAAACTTTTTCGGCGCTTCATTCCCACCCGGACTCGGCATGGCACACACGATCGTAATCTTTGGAGCTTCCGGCGACCTGACCAGCCGCAAGCTGATCCCGGCTCTGTACCGTTTGTTTCAAAAACAGCGGTTGCCCGTCGATACGCAGATCGTGGGGGTCTCGCGCAGCGAATATTCGCACGACCAGTGGCGCGATGAGTTGGCCGAGACGACGGCTCAGTTCGTGGGTGACCATTTCGAAAAGTCCGCCTGGCAAGCGTTCCGCGAACAGGTGTACTACCACGCCGGCGACATCCAGCAAGCCGCCGACTTCCGCTCACTGGGCGAGTTCCTCGAGTCGATCGAGCCGGAAGGGGCCGTCGATCGGGTGTACTACCTCTCGACCAAACCCCAGTTGTACGAGAAAGCCATCGAGCAGTTGGGCGAGGCGGGGCTGAGCGACGATAGCCGGGGGGAGCGGCGGGTGATCGTGGAAAAACCCTTTGGCTATGACCTGGCCTCGGCCGAAGCGCTCAATGCCGCCACGCACCGCGTGTTTCGCGAAGACCAGGTGTATCGCATCGATCACTATCTGGGCAAGGAAACCGTGCAGAACCTGTTCGTGCTGCGGTTTGCCAACAGCATCTTTGAACCGCTCTGGAATCGCAACTACATCGACCACGTGCAGATCACCGTGGCCGAAGAGATGCCTGTGGGCCGCCGCGCGGGCTACTACGACACCTCCGGCGTGCTCCGCGATATGTTCCAGAATCATCTGCTGCAGTTGATGATGATCACGGCCATGGAACCGCCGGCTCGCTTCGATGCCAATCTGGTGCGCGACGAGAAGGTCAAAGTGCTGCACAGCGTACGGCCGATGATCGGCGGCGACTTTGCCTCCGATTCGGTCCGCGGCCAGTACGAGGGCTACCTGCAGGAGGAGGGCGTTCCGGCGGGCAGCCAGACGGCGACGTTTGCGGCGCTGAAGCTGCACGTGGACAACTGGCGTTGGCAGGGCGTGCCGTTCTATCTGCGCAGCGGCAAAGCCATGTCCTGTCGCACCACGCAGATCGTGATTCAGTTTCGCGAGGCGCCGCACCTGTTGCTGGGCACCAAGACGCGCGTGCCCACGGCCAACCAGTTGGTCATCCAGGTACAGCCCGCCGAAGGCATCCAGTTGCATTTCCAAAGCAAGGTTCCCGACACCGAACTGAAGACCAAACTCAGCTCGCTGGACTTCCGCTTTCAGAGTGAGGGCGGAGGCGGGGCGATGCCCGATTCGTATCAGCGGTTGTTGTTGGACGCGATGAATGGCGATGCCGGCTTGTTCGCCCGAGCCGACGAAGTCGAATTGGCGTGGGGCATCATCGATCCGCTGCTGGCCGCTTGGAACAGTCCCGCCGCCCCGCCGCTGGAGACCTATCCGCAGGGCGACTGGGGACCCCAGTGGTGCACCCAGTGGATGCACCAACAGGGGCGTCAGTGGTTCGATGTGTGCCCGGTTCTGAAGGGCTGAGCGAGGCGGCCATGGAAGTGCTCCGCAGCCCCGCCAACCCACGCATCCGCCATGCCGCGCGGCTCCGCACCGGCCGCTACCGTCGCCGCAGCGGCCAGTTCGTCGTCGATGGCCTGCGCGAGATCCAGCGAGCGGTTGCCGCGGGAGTGCGTCCGGTGGAATTGTTTTTACAGACCCAGCAGAGCGAGCGACTGCGGCAGCAGCACGCCGACCTCTTGGCCGCTCCCCAGCTGGCCCACTGCCAAACCCTGGTGGCTCCGGCGGCTTTTGAAAAGCTGGCCTATGGCGAGCGGAACGAGGGGGCGGTGGCCGTGTTCGAAACGCCCTCGAGGACGCTGGAGGAGCTGCGGCTGCCGCCGAGTCCGCTGCTGTTGATCGCCGACGGCGTGGAGAAACCGGGCAATCTGGGCGCCATCCTTCGCTCGGCCGATGCCGCCGGTGTGGATGCCGTGCTGTGCAGCGACTGTGCGACGGACCTGTTTCACCCCAATGTGATCCGGGCCAGCACCGCCACGGTGTTCACCCTGCCGGCCGCCGCCTGCAGCGGCGAAGCGGCCCGATCGTTCTTGGCCGCCCACGGCATTCAGGTCGTGGCCGCTCGCGTTGATGCCAGCGCCACGATGTGGCAAGCCGACCTCGGCGGCGCCGTCGCGCTGTTGGTCGGAGCCGAGGATCGCGGACTGGGGCCGCAGTGGCAATCGCAGGCGATTCGCATCCCCATGGCCGGCCGGGCCGACAGCTTGAACGTGTCGGTCGCCGCCGCCGTCTTGGCCTTCGAAGCCCGCCGCCAGCGCCGCTAACCGTGGCATAGGCTTCCAGCCTGTGGTTTGGAGGGGTAGAGCCTCACAGGCATCGAAGCCTATGCCACTGCTTTCACAGGCTGGAAGCCTATGCCACTGCTTTCACAGGCTGGAAGCCTATGCCACTGCTTTCACAGGCTGGAAGCCTATGCCACTGGGGGACGGGCGATGCCCTGAAAACCGCGCCTGCTGGCAGAATCGTTAATGCTTGACTAGGTGGATTCCGATACCTAACGCGGACGACCATCGCGCTGGCCGAGTACGGTTTGCACGCAAAACCGCCAGCGCCGGTCGGACCCAGAGATGTGCCAAGGGGGGCGCGTCACACAGAGGCCCAGAATAGGTCAAGGATGCGGCATGCTTTATCGCAAACATCACCCAGGTTCGACCCGTTTTGCCAAGCGCGCGGCCCTCGCCGCCCTGCTGGCCTCGGTCGCCTGGCAATCCACCAGTTCGGCCAGCGAACCGGCATCGGTCCAACTGCACCAGTTGCCGCCGCTGCCCGTTCCCACCGCTGATACCGCGGCGAGCGGCGATGCCGCTGTGAGCGGCCCGGCGCCGTCGACCGCCGGCTCGCCCATCCGCGTGAATCAACCGCTGGAAACCCAGCGGAATCCTTTCTGCGAGCCGAAAAAGTCGGTGATCACCTTGGTTTCCGGCGAACAGAATGCCTGTCCCTTGCAGCCCGCCGACGCGGTGCTTTCATTGCAACCGGTGTCCGCGGCCGTCGATGCATCGATGCAGGCCGGCAGGGATGAGGCGCAGGCCGGCGCGGAGGCGCAGGCCGACGAGGAGATTGTCGAGCTGGTTCGGCCCCGCACCACGCTGCGGTTGACCCCGGTCTTGGAACCGGTGATGCCCGCCGCGGCCAGTGACGTAGCGGCCAGTGACGTAGCAGCCAGTGACGTAGCAGCCAGTGCGGAAACGGCGGTGGCCGAAGCATCCACGCCGATCACCTTCAGCCTATCCGATTGCGAACCGAAGTCCGCCGCAGACGGCGCCGCCGGCCTCTGCAGCGAAGGCGGCTGTAGCAACGACGACGGTAGCGAGGCTTCTGTCGCCAGCGACTCCCGCGTCGAGGGTGCGATCGAGATGAGTCTGGCCGACGCCGCGACGTGGCCCGAGCCGATCGAACCGCTGCAGGCGGCCGACGTCGCCGCCGCGACGCCCTTGGCCGCCGCGCCGCCGTTGGTCGTCGAGAGCAGCGATGCGGTCAGCCCGGTTCGCGAGAACACTTTGGCCGGCCCGTCCGAACCCAAGGTGGCTCGCCGGGCCGCTTCACCGCCTCAGGCTCCCGGCGCCGAAGCCGCAAAGGTTTTGCAAGCCGGTCCGATCGTCGTCGAACCGGCGGCCGCCGCGACCCTGGACCGGTCGGCTGAACTGATCCGGCCCTCGGCCGGATTGGTGATCGACGTACCGGTCGAGGTCGATACGGCCATCCGCAATCCACAGCCACCCAAGCGAGCCGAGCCGGTGGCCGGATCGGCCGATGTGGCGGTCGACCAGGTCTTTGCCGCCGCTCCACGGCCGGCTTCGCCCGCGTCGCCAGCCCCAACCGCGTCGCCAGCCCCGACCGCTTCGGTCGCGCCGGCTGCTTCGCCAACCCGTTCGCCCGCGGCCGCCGCCACGGCCCGCCCCACTGCTGCGGCCCACCCCACTGCTGCGGCCCGCCCCACTGCTGCGGCCCGCCCCACTGCTGCGGCCCGTCCCGTCAGCCCACGCACCGCGACCGCACCGGTCGCTCCGGGCACGGTCGCTCCGGTGTCCCATCGTCCCGAGAGCATCGGCGAGGTGAAGGTCGGCAAGGCGCAGATGCAAGCCCTGCAGATCGCCGGCAAAGTCCGCTGCTTTGCCGTCGAGGATGAAACCATCTGTCAGGTGTTGCCGGCCGGTTTGTCGTCGCTGCGGATCGTCGGGCAGCGCGGCGGCAGCACGCGACTGGCGGTCTGGACGGGCGACGACGAATCGGCTCCGCCGGAGATCTACAACGTCCACGTGGAACTGGGCCCGCCCAGCGAGCTGGAGGGATTGGCGGCGACGGCCGACAAATTGAACCAGATGATGCGGACGACGTTTCCCGAGAGCCGGGTACGCATCTTCGCCACCGACAACCGGCTGACGGTCCGCGGGATCGCCGCCGATGACGAACAAGCAAACCAGATTCTGCGACTGGTACGGCAGACCTGCCTGGTCCCGGTCGTCGACAAATTGACGACGCGTTAGTTGTGCCAAGCTTTCGCTGCAGTTTTCCCGTTCTCGACCGTTAACGCCCTGGACTTTGGCCCGTCGTCGCGGCGTGCTGAACCGCTAAGAGGTAATCCGATGTTAAACGCTCCTTGGACCAAGCGTCTCCGTCGCTTCGTCATCCCGGTGATCGCCGCCGCTTCGTGCAGCCTGTCCGTCGCTCACGCTCAGGTTGTCGCCGAAGTCGACGACTTGGACGGCATCGAATTGGCGCCCGGCGAGCAGATCATCAAGTCGGTCGACGGAGCCTCCGGCCTGCCGGTGCCGATGTTTGACGCCCAAACCAACCAACCCATCGTCGGCAGCGGCGCGGCCGGTCCCGGTCGAGGCCACGGTCACGACGGGCATGTCCACGGCGGTCACGGCGGGCATGTGGCCCACCCGGGCTGCAACAGCTGTGGCGGCACCGGCGGCAACTTCGGCTGCTTTGGCGGCTGCGAACCCGGCTGTTACTTTCGCGCCGAGGGCCTGTTCATGCGGCGCACCGGCGACGAACGCCTGACGCTCAGCCAGGCCTTTACGCTGGATGAGTTTGATCACGAGTGGGGCACCCGGCTGACCTATGGCCAGACCATCGACTGTGTCGACGGCTTCGAAGCGACCTACACCGGCGGATTCCGCTGGGACCTGTCGGGACAGCGGGGCAATCCCGCCGGAGCCGCTCCGGGAGATCCGCCGGGTACGCTGGGCACGCTGATCACCTCAGCGCTCGCTCCGAATCAAGTGAATGTCGACGTCTTTGATACCGGCAACAACGTCTTCCAGCGTCAGACCTACAACGCCCAGTACGACAGCTTCGAACTGAACCGCACCAGCAGCGGCTGGGACGTGGTGCGGCTGCTGTACGGTATCCGCTACATCGACTACTCCGAAGACTACCGCTTCTCGGTGATCGACAATGCGACGGGCCCCAATCAGATCGGGTTCTTGGCCAGCGACGTCGATAACGACTTGATCGGCGGTCAGGTGGGCATCGATATGGGATACCCGCTGGGCCAACGCCTGTGGTCGATGCTGCGAGCTCGGGGCGGCGTGTTTGTGAACCTGACCGACAGCACGTTCCAGTTCAATAATGACTCCACGACCGAGGTCTTCAACTTCGACGAAGACTCGACCATCGCGGGGCTGATCGAATTCGGCGGGACGCTTCGCTATCAGATCGGCGAGCGGTTGTCGGTCAGCGGCGGGTACGAATTGTGGTACCTGGCCAACGTGGCCACCGCTCCCGGACAATTCACCAGCGTGATGTCGCCCCTGGTCGGATCGGCGGTCGACGACAGCGACGACGTGTTCATGCACGGAGCCGTGTTCGGAGCCGAGCTGAACTTCTAGAGCAAACTCGAGAGTCGCCTTTCGCTCCGCCGAAAGTTCGAGAGTCGCCTTTCGCTCCGCCGAAAGTTGCCCGAGTTTGGATGGCCGACGTCCAAAGTCTGGCGCGGTTCAGCTACGGGGGGGTGGCGAGGTTCGCCTGCGAGGCCGGATCGGTTACAGTGGTGCGAGCTTTGTTTATCAATCTTTCGAGGAAGCAACTGAGTCGTGGACGCAAAAATCGTACTCCTGCCCGGCGACGGCATCGGGCCGGAAATCATCAAGCAAGCGGAACGTGTATTGGCGGCGGTCGCCAAGCGTTTTAATCATCGTTTCGCCTTCGAGAGCCACTTGATCGGCGGCACGGCCATCGATCAGACGGGCGATCCGCTGCCGGCGGCGACGGTCGAGGCTTGTCGGGCGGCCGGCGCCGTGTTGTTGGGGGCCGTCGGGGGGCCCAAGTGGGACGATCCTTCGGCCGCGGTCCGCCCCGAGCAGGGATTGTTGAGGATTCGTAAAGAGCTGCAGCTGTTTGCCAACCTGCGTCCGATCCAGACGTTTGCCGAATTGGTCGACGCTTCGCCGCTGAAACGCGAGATCGTCGAAGGCACCGACATCCTGTTCTTCCGCGAACTGACCGGCGGCGTGTACTTTGGCGACAGCGGCCGCACGACGGTCGACGGCGTCGAGTCGGCGCACCAGTCGATGGTCTACAGCGTGCCGGAAGTCGAACGCATCGTGCGGATGGCGGCCCAGGCCGCTCGCTCGCGAAGCAACCGTTTGACCAGCGTCGACAAGGCCAACGTGTTGGAGCCCAGTCGGTTGTGGCGACAGGTGGCCCAGCGGGTGATGAGCGAAGAATTTCCCGACGTCCAGTACGACGTGGTCTTGGTCGATGCCATGGCCATGCACTTGATCAGCCGCCCCCGCGACTTCGACGTGGTCGTCACCGGCAACCTGTTCGGCGACATCCTCACCGACGAAGCTTCGATGTTGCCCGGTTCGCTGGGAATGTTGCCCAGCGCCTCGATGGGTTCCGATGGTCCCGGCTTGTTCGAACCCATCCACGGATCGGCTCCGGACATCGCCGGCCGCGGCATCGCCAACCCGCTGGCCACGATCCTGGCCGCCGCGATGATGCTCCGCCACTCGCTGGGGCTGGAAGACGAAGCCGGGAAAATCGAAGCGGCCGTGCGCAAGGTTTTGGCCGACGGCCTGCGAACGGCCGATATCGCCGGCGGGCAGGACAGCATCGGCACCGAAGCGATGGGCAACGCCGTCGTCGCAGCGCTTTGAGTGAAGATTTGAGATTTGCTGACTCCGGCGGGAGCTATGTATGAGAAGAATCGTTTACTCCCCTCTCCCCCGAAGCCTGGCGAGCCTAAGCGAGTCAGGCTTCGGGGGAGAGGGGTTGGGGGTGAGGGGGGGCCAGCAGAGCAGCACCACTTCCGTCTTTCGCTGCGGTGCGGGAATCGGCAAGGCGTACGCAAACAGGCATTCCGTTGCACCCGAGCCCCCTCACCCCCGGCCCCTCTCCCACCACTGCTTCACTCGCTGACGCTCGCGGCGCAGCGGGGGAGAGGGGAGAAAATGTTGCATTCCATCGCGCCGAGCCGTACATAGATTCCGCCGAAGTCAGCAGACTTCAGATCTCATCTCCGTCGCGAACCGTCTCGAGCCGCCGGCCGGTGGCGGGATCGAAAACGTGTACCTGCCGAGGATCGACTTCGGCGGTGAGCGTGTCGCCGGCGGCCGGAGCTCCGGCCGCGGGACATTCCACGCCCAGCGGCTGGCCGCCCGGGCCGCGACACTGCAGCAGCACGCGCGCGCCCAGCGGCTGAACGACCTCGACGTCGAGCCGTAGCGTCTCGCTCGCAGCGCTTTCGCTCGCGGCGCTTTCCTTCGGGCTTGCCACCAGGCGGAACGCCGAGGGCCGGACTCCGACTTCGACCGGCCCGTCACTTGTGCCGGGCGTCCGCAGAGGCCACCGAAAGCCGTCGCTTTGGCAGGCTTCGCCGTCGATCTGGGCGCTTAGAAAATTCATCGGGGGCGTGCCCAGAAAGCCGGCGACAAAGCGGTTCGCGGGCCGCTGGAACAGTTCCAGCGGTGGACCCACCTGTTCGATCCGACCGCCGCGCATCACCGCCACTCGCTGGCCCATCATCATGGCTTCGGTTTGGTCGTGGGTGACGTGGATCATGGTGGTTTGCAGGCGGCGGTGCAGGCGGACCAATTCCACCCGAAGGCCCTCGCGCAGCTGGGCATCCAGGTTCGACAGCGGTTCGTCCAACAGGAACACGGCCGGTTGGCGGACGATCGCGCGGCCCACGGCCACCCGCTGCTGCTCGCCGCCGGACAGCTCGGCCGGCTTGCGGTCGAGCAGCGAATCGAGCCCCAGGGCTTCGGCCACCTCGGCGACGCGCCGCCGCACCTGCTCGCGCCGCTCGCCCCGCATCCGCAGCCCAAAGCCCAGGTTGTCTCGGACGCTCATGTGGGGATACAGCGCGTAGTCCTGAAAAACCATCGCCACGTCGCGATGGCGAGCCGGTACGGTGTCGACGCAGCGCTCGCCGAAATGGATCTGGCCGCGGTCGGGCTTCTCCAGGCCGGCGATCAACCGCAGAGCCGTGCTCTTGCCACAGCCACTCGGGCCGACGATCACCAACAACTCGCCCTCGCGGATCTCCAGGTCGACCGCGTCGATCGCCAGCGTCTGGGCATAGGATTTGGTCAGTCCGGACAGGGTCACCGTGGTCAAGCGAATCCTCGGGTTGGGAAAGGGAAAACTGGACGGGTGGTTACAATGGTAGTCGATCGCCGGTTTGTCGAGTTCGGCGGCGGCTTTCTGTCGAGGTTTCCGTCTGGATTCTATCCCGGAGGTGTGGACGATGGCATGTTGGGGAAGGTGGCTGCGTAGAGGGATTGGGGCCGGTTTGCTGTTCTGGGGCGCGGCCTCGCTTGTGCCTGCTCAGCAGTTGCCTCGGCAGGCCGTGACTCGTCCGGCGGCCGGGGGCGATCCGTCCAGCGGCGCCGATGCGGCGGCTGATGCGTTGCCCTTTGAGGTGCCGGAGTACAAGCCGCAGAGCGTCGTCCAGCTGCGCCGGCGGCTCAGTGCGATGCAGTTTCGCGTGACCCAGCAGGAGGGCACCGAGCCGGCTTTCAAAAATCGTTACTGGAACAACAAACGCGAAGGCCTGTACCGCTGCGTCGTCTGCCGCCATCCCTTGTTCACCTCGGCCACGAAATTCAAATCCGGCACCGGTTGGCCCAGTTTCTACGCGCCGCTGGACGAGCGGGTGGTGGGCACCAAACGCGACTGGAAAATGGTGTACCCCCGCATCGAAGTCCACTGTGCACGGTGTGAAGCGCATCTCGGGCACGTCTTCAACGACGGCCCCGCTCCCACCGGCAAACGCTACTGTATGAACAGTGCGTCGTTGGAATTCGAAGCGAAGAAGATTCCAAAGACCAGGGCAGAGGCGAGCCCGTAGCTGAAGTCGCCAGACTTTGGGCCTGTTCGCCGCCTCGATCCAATCTCTGGCAGGATCGGCTACGCGAAAGTCCACCTTGGACGAATCACCAGGCCCGTCGCGGCCGATCGAAAGGGGTGCTGGCTGTAGGGATTGTGCCGGGGCGAGCGGTTGTTCTGTCCGGCCGGGCCCTGCGGTGACGATTGCTAGGGTATGTCAGGCGGATGTGCCGGCCCGGAGCCGGTGACGTCTGTCCTCGCCCCGCTCTTTTGGCAGACAAAGGATGTCCATCGTGAAACAATGCTGGCAACAAGCCGTACTGGGATGCGTGATGGTTCTGGCCGTGTCGCTCGACGGATCCGTCCTCCGGGCGCAAGAGGACGCCCTGCCGCGGCCCGACGCCGGCATCCGTGAGGCGCTGGACCCGGAAGGACTGCGGACGCCCGATTCGGAAGCTTATCCGGCGCCCGGTTCCCGCGGGTTCCAGTTGGGTGGGGAAAGCATCTACGGCGACGACCGGCTGGTGGAGCGAGAGGACGGCATGTTCCACCTGCCCGAGCTGCGGGCCCCGACGATCGATCTGTCGGTTATCGGCGTGCGAGCTCTGCCCAAGGCGCTCGAAGAGCCCTCGGCCGAGAACGTCATCCCCTTGCCCGAAGGTCCCGACCGGCCGGGCAACTGGTCCTACTCGGCCTACCTCTGGCAGGCCCCCAACACGTTCTCCAATCCGCTGTACTTCGAAGATGTGATGTTGGAGCGACACGGTCACGAGCGTTGTCCGCCCCTGCAGCCGTTGGTCAGCGGCGCCCGATTCTTCGCCACCGTGCCGATGCTGCCCTACCTGGCGACCGTCCAACATCCCTGCGACTGCTACTACACGCTGGGCTATTACCGGCCCGGCAGCTGTGCTCCGGCCCTGTGCCAGCGGCCGCCGTACCAACGCAACGCGGCCCTGGTCGAGGGGGCGGCGATCGCCGGTGGAATATTAATTTTGCCGTAGCAGGGCCGGGAACCGGCGGCTAGCGCCGAGGCGGCTGATGGAGAACCGGCGGCTAGCGCCGAGGCGGCTGATGGAGAACCGGCGGCTAGCGCCGAGGCGGCTGGTGGGGAACCGGCGGCTAGGGCCGAGGCGGCTGATGGAGAACCGGCGGCTAGGGCCGAGGCGGCTGATGGGCTGGGGACCGCTTGTTCCTTCTGGACGTTAGGTTAAGGTCATGGGAGTGCTGGATTTTTCCGTAGTCGATTGGGTATTGTGGGCCGTAGCAGCGTTTGTCTGTATGACGATGTTCTCTGGAATCCTGACGCGTCGTCGGGCCTTCTATGTCAAAACCCTTCGAGACTATGTCCAACGTAGTCAAGCCGACGACCGTGAGGCATCCGGCGGCGAGCAAGACGTAACCTAGCGATAGCGATGAGCAAACGACTTTACATCGAAACGGTCGGCTGTCAGATGAATGTTCTGGACAGCGAAATGGTGGTCGCCGACCTGAAACGCCACGGCTACGAGCTGGTGGCCACGCCGCGCGAAGCCGATACGGTGCTGTTCAATACGTGCAGTGTCCGCGAGCACGCTGAAGAGAAGATCTACAGCGCGCTGGGAAAACTGCGGCAGGCCAAAGAACACAATCCGGACAAAACCATCGGCGTGATGGGCTGTATGGCGCAGAAGGATCAAAAGCTGATCTTCCAGCGTGCCCCCTACGTGGATCTGATCGTCGGTCCGGGCCAGCTGCAGCAGATTCCGACGCTGCTGGAAAACATCCGCAGCGGCCAGGGACGGCAACTGGCCGTTTCGCTGGGCCGCAAGTCCGGCTCGCAGGAAGTGATTCGCCGCAGCCACGAAACCTTCGATCCGCTCCGCGATCCGTCGATGCGGCCGACCCCCTTTCAGGCTTACCTGCGGATCCAGATCGGCTGTGACAAGTTCTGTACGTACTGTGTGGTGCCGATGACGCGGGGCCCGGAGCAGGGCCGCAGCCCCGAACAGATTCTCTCCGAGGCTCGTGTGTTGGCCGACCAGGGCTGTGTCGAGATCACGCTGCTCGGACAAACCGTCAACAGCTACCGCCACACCGGCGAGGATGGCCGCGTGACGCGGATGAGCGACCTGCTGCGGCAGTTGCACGAGATCGAAGGGCTGCGGCGATTGAAGTTCGTCACCAATTATCCCAAGGACATGACCGAGGAACTGCTGACGACGATCCGCGACCTGCCCAAGGTCAGCCCCTACCTGCACGTGCCGGCGCAGAGCGGCAGCGACGAACAACTCAAACGCATGCGCCGCGGTTACACCGTGGCCGATTATCTGGAGATGATGGAGCGGATCGAACGGATCCTGCCCGAGGCGGCCGTCAGCAGCGACTTCATCGTCGGCTTCTGTGGCGAGACCGAAGAGGATTTCCAGCAGACCGTCGACCTGGTCCGCCGCTGTCGATTCAAAAACAGTTTCATCTTCAAGTACAGCGTCCGCGCCGGCACCAAGGCTTCGGAGCGGCTGGAAGACGATGTGCCCGAGGAGGTCAAGAACCGCCGCAACAACGAATTGCTGGCCGTTCAGGATGAAATCTCCGCCGCGGACAACCAACGCTTTGTCGGTCAAACCGTCGAGATCCTGGTCGAAGGCCCCAGCCGCCGGGCGCAGAAGCAAGCTGACGACGGCCCGCTGTGTCAGATGATGGGGCGGACGCTGTGCGATCGCATCGTGGTCTACGACGGCAACCGGCGGCAGGCCGGCGAGTTCCTGCCGATTGAAATCTCCGATGCCACCGCCACCACCCTGATCGGTCGCATCAAGACGGTCCACTCCGGACCCGAACTGTTCCAGCTGCAGACCGTCTAAGGCGACGGCAAGATTGGATCCTCGGGTGTGGCCGTAGCTGAAGTCGCCAGACTTCGGACCTGCTCGCCGCTGCGATCCAATCCCTGGCGAGATCAGCAGCCAGTTCCACCAGCCGAGGCAGATCCCCATGAGCTCACTCCGGTCCGCTCGTCGCCCCCTCACTGGCTCCGCCTTCGAACGCTTGGTCACGCTGGGCCTGACGGCGTGGCGCGTTGGTCGTCGAACCCTTCCAGGCGTGATGACGCTGCTGCTAGGCCTGAGCGTCGCGGCGGCCCAGGACCAGACGCCGAGCGAAAACCCGCCGCAGGCCAACCCGGCGGCCCAGTCCGATACAGCACCCCAGCCCGACGAGGCACCCCAGTCCGACAAGGCGTCCGGGGCGGCTCCGGCGAAAACCGAGTATCGGTACTGGACGACCCACTGGTCGTTTCAAGACGTGGACGTCCGCAAGCTGGCCGACCGGCTGGCGTCGATCGGAGTGACCCTGCCGATGGAAGTCGCCGGGGATGTCTCGGTTCGGTTTCGCGTCTCGGTGCCTCTGAACGGCCTCCGCGAGGCCCGTGCGTATCGCTTTGAAGGTTCGCTGTCCTCCAATCGCCTGCGCATCGACGCGCTGGAGTGGAATGATTTTGCGGCCGCCGTTCGCTATCGTGATGGCGTGCTGCATCTGGAAGAATTGCGGACGCTGTGGAGCCGAGCCGGGGCGGGGGCCGTGGCGACCGAAGCGACCGCGGGCACGGTTCGCGGTTCGGCGCGTGTCGAACTGGTTCCGCGAGGCACGCTGGCCGCCGATCTGGTCTTGCAACGAACCGCCATCGGTCCGCTGGTGCAGTTGCTCGAGCGAACCGAGGTGCTGCCGGCCGGCACGCAGGTCACCGGGCGGTTGGATGGTCAAGCAGAATTAATTTGCGCCGTCGACGCCTTGGATGATCCGGCCCAGTGGCAGGTGACCGCCGCGATCGATAGCCCGGATCTGCGAATCAACGGTTCGCCGCCGCTGGACATCGCCAGCGGACCGATCGAGCAGCGCGACGGCCGCTTGTCGGTGCCCTCCTTTGCGGTTCACTACGCCGAGCAGCCGGACGTGCGCGTGACCGGTTCGCTGGGCTACGAATACCTGGGCCGGCGAGCGTTCGAGGTGCGGCTGGTCGCCAACGATGTACCGACCCAGCAGGTGGCCGCCATGTTGGCTCAGCCCGCCGGCACGGCGGAGGGCAAGCTGGACTTGCGTCTGCGAGCGGCGGGACAGCGACAACCGTGGCAGTGGAATGTCGTCGCCCAAGTCGCATCGCCGCAGCTCCGCCTGTGGGGGTTCGATCTGGGATTGCTCGAACACCGGCTGCACTTCGACCAGACGCGGTTTCGGCTGAGCCCAATCGTTCGCAGTTCCGATCGCGGCCAAGCATCGGGCGAGGATGGTCGAGCGGAGATGGCTGAGGCCGACGTCGATGATCGGCTGCGAATCAGAAAAATCGCGGCCGATTACGAACTGCGTCCCGGCGTGCTGGAGCTGGACCGGTTGGAGGGCGAGCTGTTCGGAGGCCGTGTCGAAGGCCAGCTGACCCTGGTTCGCGGCGCCGCCCCGCCGGCTGCGGAGCACCACATCGATGTGAGCTGGAGCGACCTGCGATTGCCCGTGCCGCTGCCGCTGCTCGGGCTGGGCAATCGGATGTTGGTCGCCGAATCCTCGGGCGCGATCGACTGGCGGGTCGCTGCCGCGCGGTGGCAGCGTCCGGACCGACATCGGGGCCGCGCGTCGCTGGACCTGAGGCGTTTGAGTCTGGGCGATGCCGAAATCGGATCGGCGACGGTGCAGCTCAGCCACGACGGCCGGGCGATCGAGCTGGCCGGCAGCGGCGAGCTGTTGGGCGGAACGTTCGCCGTCAGCGCCGATTCGTCGCTGGAGCAGAAGACCAGTTGGCGGGAGGTTTGGCAGGACGCCTGGCGGGCCGAGGTGAAGTTGGACGCGGCCGACCTGCAGCGCGCGGCGCGGCTCGTGCCCGGCCGGACGCCGCTCGACGTCGGTGGCAAAGTATCCGTGACCGTCGCCGTCCAGTCCGCCGCAGATTCCAGCGTGGCGGGTTCTGATGTGGCGGGTTCTGATGTGGTGGGTTCTGATGTGGCGGGTTCTGATCTGGTGGGGCCGCAGTTTACGGCGGCGGTGACGCTGCAGCAGGTCACGTACGGCACGCGGTTGCTTTCGCCGCAGTTGCAGATCCACCTGCGTGGCGACCGGCAACGATTGTGGCTGGACCGCTTCGAAGGCCGCTATGCGGGCGGGACCTGGAGCGGTTCGGGCGGTTGGAGCGATGGTTGGCGGCGCGGACAGATGGTGGTTCGAGCCAGCAGTGTGGACGTGTCGGCGGCCCTGCTCCCGCTGTGGTCCGAAGCGCCCCGGTACGTCGACGGGTACGGCAGTCTGACCGCGCGGCTTCGTTATGCCGACGCGATCCGGTTGAGCGGGGCGGTGCAGTGGCATGAGGGACGATTGATCGAAATCCCGATCCAGACCGGCGACGCGGGCTTTCGCGTGCAGGTGGCCAAGGACCTGAGATCTTGGCGAGCGGATTTGAATCGCATCCAGCTGCGGACGCTGCGCGGCAAGTGGACGGGGCAGGCCAGCGTGGCGTCGACCGTCGATCGCCGCGGGATCAAACTGGCCAGCCACTGGAAGGCGGACCGCGTGGACTTTACCGATTTGTTTCCGACCCGCAGCGGCCCGATCTCGCTGGGAACGGCGCGGGCGTCGGGCGAGCTGACTTTGGGCGGACGATCGATTCGCGGGCTGAGTGATCTGGAAGGCCGCTTTGCCGCCGAACTGGACGGGACCGAGGCTCGCGCGGTACCGGGATTACCGGACACGCAGAACTATTTGGGCGCGGTGTCGTTGGGATCGGTGCGTTTCGACCAAGGCCGCATGGAGGGCGTGATCCGCGGCGGAGCGGTTGTGCTGGACGAGTTCTGGTTGCTGGACAGCCAGTTGCGGGTCTTTGCCGACGGCAAAATTCGGCTGGCCGATGGCCGCATGGCGATCGACGCGGTCCTGAACACCGGCGACTTTGCCGCCCAGAACATCCTGTTGCGGCGGCTGGCCGGTTTCGCCGGCGAGGCGGCCGTGCCCTTGTCGGTCGTCATCCAAGCCAACGAATTGCTCAGCAATCGGACGTTGTTAGTGGGCTTGTCGGGGCCGGTCAGCAATCCGCGAGTGAAGCTGAAATCGATCGACACCCTGCGCGCTAACGCGACCGAGTTCTTCCTGCGTCAAGCTCGCCGCGGCACCGCCGCAGTCGTGCTCGGCGCCGCCCTGGATTAGCGCTTCCCGGGGGCTAGCGCCCAATGTCACTTCCTTTGTAGCGGAACGGCGCGAGCCGTCCGGTTTTGCGGTGCGAACCTTCACACACCGGGCGGCTTGCGCCGCTCCGCTAACGCTTCCATCGCAAGCGATGGTGAAAGTAGATGGCATTGGGCTCGCGCCCTGCGGCAGCTGATGCGTTGATCAGCCGCTGGCGCGCTAGCGTCCGGTTCTGTGGTCTGGCGTCTGCCGCAACACGCTGAATCGCGAAGCGATGGCAGTTGATAGCCTCGGATGCCAATCCGAGGTAGGAGCCCCCCAAGACACGTCAGGAGTCGCGGAGCGACGGCAGTCGTTTGTGCTCGTGCCTTACAGCGTCCATCGAGGAATTGCGTCGCGCAAGCCAAAGGTCGTCGCTTCGCGACTATCCGTGGGGTGGGCTGTGGCCGACCTGGGATTGGCATCCCAGGCTATCGACGGTCGTTGCTTCGCAACTGGCGTAACCGTGGGCTAGCGACCAATGCCACTTTCTTTGTAGCGGAACGGCGCGAGCCGTCCGGTTTTGCGGTGCGAACCTTCACACACCGGGCGGCTTGCGCCGCTCCGCTAACGCTTCAATCGCAAGCGATGGTGAAAGTAGATGGCATTGGGCGCGAGCCCCTGGGGCATGACCCCAACACACGCCAAACCCCGGAGGGGTGACACTGGAGCCTGAAGAGCTTTGCGTCTGGCAAACTGTTCCGGTTGCGTGGAAATGCCGTACGGTGCCTGTTGTGCCGGGCCGCAGGATCGGAGCAAACCAGTTGCAGCGGTGTTGTCGACGAACACTACTGGAACGGTTTGTCCCGCGTAACCCGGTGAATCCTATGATCCGCACTCTGCTGGTTTGCTGCTGCTTGTTGTCGTCGGTCGGTTGCAGCTCGCTGGGTATCTCGCTCTATCCCACCGGACACCTGCTGACGCCGGAGAGCGAAGCGGTTCTCGAGCAGGCGCCGTCTCGGGCCCCGCTGCCACGCGAACTGGACCTATCGGTCGTTCCGGTGCACTACCTCCAGCCCGGCGACGTGCTGTTGATCGAAGCGGTCGAGTTCGATGAGAACGTGCGGTTGCCGGCGGATCAGAAAGTGATGCCCGACGGCACCCTCGACCTGGCCGGCTTCGGTCGCCTGCAGGTCGCCGGAATGACGCTGGAAGAAGCCGAGGCCGCCATCGAGCAGCGGTTGGTCGCGATGCAAGCCTCGCCGGCTCAGGTGAACGTGCGGCTGCTCGACGGCATCGAACGCTACTATGTACTGGGCGAAGTTCAATCGCCCGGCGCTTATCCACTGGTCGGTCACGAAACCGTGCTCGACGGGATCCTGCAAGCCGGTGGGCTGACCGACCTGGCGGCCCCCTGCCGTATCCTGCTCGCGCGTCCCACCGCACCCGGTTCCTGCCGCGTCGTGCTGCCGATCTGCTACCGCCAGATCACCCAGCTGGGCGACACCACGACGAACTACCAACTGCAGCCGGGCGACCGCATCTACATCGCTTCCCGCTCCTGCTGTGAAGAATGGATGTTTTGGAAAGCCAAGCAGAGCTGTGACCGCTGCTGCGGAGCGCAGCAAGCTTGCTGTGCTCCCCAAGCCGTGCCTCAGTACCGGCCGGTCGCCGTCACGCTGCCCGCCTCGCCACCGCTGCCCAATTGGTCTCAGGATCCCCAGCTGGAGCGTCCCGAACCGTTGGTCGCCCAGGACGAGATGATCGAATCCACCGCGCCGCCGACGATCGATTCCAGCGGCGAGTCCCTGCCGCTCCGGCCGACCACCGAAGCCGCCGCGCCGGCGATCGAGACGGTTCCTCGGCGGCCGCTGCGAGACGGTGAGCTGGATTTCGAAGCGCCGCTGTAAGTGGGGCGGGCAACTTTCGGCGGAGCGAAAGGCGACACTTGTCCGAGCTCTGGCGAGTTCAGCTACGAGGGCGCGGCTACTTCAGGGCTTGGAAATCCTTGCGGACCCGGCGGATCAGTTGCTGCTCGTCGGCCGGGACGATGTACAGTTTGCCGTCGATCCCCTTCCGCTCTTTGGGAGCTAAACCGCCGATGCGAACATCGCTGTGCATGCAGGTGATCACGCCCTGAAACACCTCCTGGTAGTCCTCCCAGGCGATCGCCAAGATCATTTTTTCGTCCTCCGAATAGCAGCCGGTCAGGCCGCTCGAGGGCACGACCTGGCTGAGCGGACGCGGATTGACGTCGGCGCGATCGACGCCCTCGGGGACGTAAACTTGGCCGGGAACGTAGCGCGCTTCGGTCGCCCAGGGTTCGGTGGGTAGACGCGTCAGTTCGCCGTCGACCATCAAGAAGCATTTGCGGATGTACGGCGGCTGCGTCTGACGCGCGTCCTCCGGATCGCTGCCCGTGAAGGTGTCGACCCGCATGCAGGGCTGGGCCCAGTGCACGTCCGACGCTTGATCGGTGGGATTGTAAGCCGAGATGTAAAAGCTGACCTCGTCCTCGCCGGCTTCGATGAAGTGCATGAATTTGCAACCGTCCTCCAGCACATCCTCCAGCACCAACCGCTTGCCGTCGCTGCTGACACTGTGACGAGCCGTTTCGTGAGGGATGACCGTTTCCGACCAGTCGCGCTTCGTCGACCCCGGCCGGCAGTAGGCTTCCATGTAGTGGATCCGCACGGGGCCGCCGGGAACGTTCGGGCCGCTGATCTCGAGATAGCCGTCGTCCCAGGACAGCCGCAGTCCGGTTTCGGGTTCCGGTTGAGCTTCGCCTTCAGGGGTGGCCTGTGCCCAGATCGGCAAGGCTGACGAATGTAGAAGCGTCAATGTGACGAACAAGACGATGCAGCGGAGCAGGGGATGGATCATGCGATTGCCCAGTCGGTGATACGAAGTTTCTCGGTGGCGGGTTGCCAAACCCCCACATGATACTCCGTCCGGCTGCGCAAATCACGCGGCATCGAATCCTGTGGCCCAACCGCGTCGACGCTGCTTCCTTGTCGTCGACGGTTATGGATCTGCCCCGACGTTGCTAATCGACGTCGACGGCGTTTAAAACTTGCAAGCCACTGGCAACGCCGCGCACCGTCTCTTGAGCCAGTTGCTTGTGATAGAAGCAGCGCACGCGGCCGCTGATCTGAAGATAGCCCTCATCGCATTCGATCCGCAGCTCCCGCAGCTCGGCGATCGGGCTGTTTCGAAGCAACGTGCGGGCTTGGATTTCTGCCGCTTCACGCCGCTCAACCACGTCAACCATGATTCACTCCATTGGATGGCAAAACGAATGAACACCGCGATCAGATGTTCCGTCCGATAGCGTAGAGCTGGCGAGAGCGACTGTCAAACAGTTGGAAATGCTAGCAAAAACTAGCGTGGTGGCCCGTAGCCTTCGGCACCTTCGTAGCCGCCGTCGGGGCCTTCGCCGTAACCGGCGTCGCCTTCGCTGTAGGGTTCTTCGCCGTAGCCATCCTCGCCGTAACCATCTTCGCCGTAGCCGCCTTCGCCGTAGCCGCCTTCGCCGTAACCGCCACTGCCGTAAGTCGCGGCGCCGCGGCGCGGTCTGGCCTGCATCACCTTCAGCATCACATCGGCCAGGATCGGATCCAGCGAGGCGTGAAACGCTTCTCGGCTTTGCGCCGTTTCCAGCGGAGCAACGTTCAGGTTGACCCATTGGTTCACGGCGTCCAGGGTTCCGCGATACTGGGCGATCAACTCCGGCAGCTTCTCGATTTGCTCGCGCGTCTCGGCGACGGTCTTGTCCCAGTTGTCCGCCACCCGCTGGTCGACCCAGCGACCTTCGACACGCACCATCTTGACGCCGGGGCCACCACGTCCGCCGGGGCCACCGGGGCCGCCGGGTGCTATGCCCGGCGGCTGCATGCCGGAGCCGTACATCTCGGGCGATCCGCCCGGTCCGGGTTGGTCACCGGCTCGGCCCGCTTGGCCGCTTGCGTCATCGTACTGGGCGACGATCGTGCCGTGGTTCTCGTCGGTCATGGTGACCTTGTAACCGGTGGGCAGGTTTGGTTCGACGAGCGGCATCAGGTTGTGGACGAAGCCGGCGGCGAGCTCGTTCCAGCGACGCATTAATCCGTCCAGGTCGCCTTGCTTGGCGCGTTCCAGCGAAGCGACTTCGGGATCGATCGAAGCTTGCACCAATCCGATCAGATTGCGGTAGGTGTCGCGAGCCGCGTTTTCGTCCTGGCTGACCTGGCCCAGGAGGCCGATCACCAAGGGGTGCGAGAAGATCCAGTCTTCCCGACTGGCCAACAGCCGAGTGATGCGATCCAGGTTATCGAGTTGTTGCTCGTAAACCGATTGATCGATTGTTTGGGCGTACAGGACGGTGAGTTCTTCGAGGTCTTTCTGGTAGGAGGCGGGCAGCGAATCCCAGAACACCAGCAGGTGTCCGGCGCGCAGCTGGGCCATTTGATGTTCGACGAATGCTTCCAGCGAAGCGTCCTGAGACGGGGCTTGGTAGGGCGGGGCCGAGTCGCTGGGCTGCTCGATGCGTTCGGCCGAGGGAGCTCGTTCGGCTTCCTGGATCGCGGCCAATTCAGCTTTGATCTCCTCGACGCGTGCCTTTCGCTGTTCGGCCAGATCCAGGGCTCGCAGTCGGCTCTCCGCCTGCAGGTTCTTCAGCAACACCGTTTTCCGCTGGCCATCGGGCAGCGCGAAGACGGCCTTCTCACCCCACAGTCCCAGGAATTCCGCTTCCAGCGTGTGCTGGCCCGAAACATCGGTCCATTGATCGGCCGCGGCCGGCGGCAACTCCGCACCGGCCAATAGGACCAGTCCGGTCAGCAGCGAAAGCAGGGTACGACCGCGATGGGCGGCCGAGGCGGCCGGCAGGAAGGGGCAACGGGACAGTGGAAGACGCATACGAACAGTTCCGAAAGAAAAGAAAGCGGCGGCACGGACAAGCCCCGAGCAGCTCCTTTAAGATTAACTGAAATCCTCGCCGGAGCCAATTTCCGCGGAGCCGCGGCGTCTGGCCATCCGTCGATCGGGCCCCGGCGATGGGGAATTCCAAGTGGGCATAATAAATGCAGCAAGTTGGCTGCACCCCCGGGCGGGGCACCCAGTTTGGCGAGAACCCTGTTTCACAGCATGAACCTCAATCCTTTCGGCATGAATTCGTTGCCTTCGCAATCCGCGCTGGAGACCGCCGGCAGTGGGGCTGCGCAGATTGCCCAGTTGTTCTACGTGATGGTCGCCGGGGCGGTGGTGATCTGGGCCGTGGTGATCGGTCTGGCCGTCTATGCCCTGTGGCGGCCCGGTCGCCATGATCCCCGCTCCACACGTCTGTTGGTCATCGGCGGCGGGGCCGTCATGCCGACCGTGGTGCTGACGGGGCTGCTGTTTTATGGACTCTCCTTTTTACCGGAGCTGCAGCGGCCCGCGCCCGAGGGCAGTCAGGTGATCGATGTTTCCGGGGCGCGGTTCTGGTGGCGAGTGGCCTATCGTTTGCCCGACGGCCGAAGCGTCGAAGCGGCCAATGAGATCCACCTGCCGGCCGGCGAAGCGGTTGAGTTCAAACTGACCAGTGAGGACGTCATCCATTCGTTTTGGATCCCATCGCTCGGAGGCAAGGTGGACATGATCCCCAGTCGCGAGAACCGGTTGAAGCTGCATCCCCAAGTCCCCGGCCGGTATCGCGGCGTGTGCGCCGAGTTCTGCGGGGCTTCGCATGCCCACATGGCTTTCGACGTGGTGGTGCATCCGCGCGAGCGGTTCGATCGTGTTCTGGCCGAGCTGGCTCAGCCGGCGACGCCGCCCGAGGACCCGCAGACGCGCGCCGGCCAAGCGGCATTTCTGTCCCTGGGCTGTGGCGCGTGTCACCAGATTCGTGGCACCCAAGCGGCCGGCAGACTGGGGCCCGACCTGACGCACTTCGGCAGCCGACTTTCCATCGGAGCAGGGGAACTGCGAAACACGCCCGAGAACCTGCGTCACTGGATCACTCGAACCCACGACATCAAACCCGGCGTGGAGATGCCCGCCTTCGAAAACTTGGAAGCGGACGAGTTGGAGGCTTTGGTCGCCTATCTGGAGCACCTGCGATGAGCGATGCCGAGGAAACCCGGCGGCCCGACGACGGGGAGCCACGCGACGGGGAACCACGCGACCAGGAACCACGCGAGCAGGAGCCGCGCGGCGAGGCGCCGGCCGGCAGTGCGGAGCGATTGCTGAAGGCCTGGCATACGCCCGAGGGCTGGCGTTACTGGTCGGCGGTCAACAATTCCGAAGTCGGGTTGTGGTACACGTTGGCCGCCTTTGCGTTCTTTCTGTTCGGCGGCGTATTGGCACTGGTGATGCGGATCCAGTTGGCCGTTCCCGGCAACGACTTTCTGACCGCCGAGCAGTACAACCAGGTCTTCACGATGCACGGCAGCGTGATGATGTTCCTGTTTGCCGTACCGATCCTGGAAGCGATCTCGATTCTATTGTTGCCTCAGATGATGGGGGCGAGGGATTTGCCGTTTCCACGCCTGTCGGCCTACGGTTTTTGGTGTTTCCTGATTGGCGGGGTTTTCGTTTGTGGGTCGCTGTTCTTCGGGGTGGCCCCGCGCGGCGGTTGGTTCATGTATCCGCCGTTGACGACCGAGTACCACGAGGGTGTGGGGCCGGATATCTGGCTGTTGGGATTATCGTTTATCGAGATCGCCTCGATCGCCGCGGCGGTGGAATTGATTGTCGGCGCGCTGAAGTGTCGGCCGCCGGGCATGCGGTTGAATTTAATTCCGCTGTACGCCTGGTACATCCTGGTCGTGGCCGTGATGATCCTGTTCGCCTTCCCGCCGCTGATTGCCGGCGACATGCTGATGGAGCTGGAACGCGCCGCCGACTGGCCCTTCTTCGATGCCCAGCGAGGTGGCGATCCGCTGCTGTGGCAACACCTGTTCTGGATCTTTGGGCACCCGGAGGTCTACATCGTCTTCCTGCCGTCGATCGCCTTGATTGCGATGATCGTGCCGACGTTTGCGCGCGTGCCGATGGCCGGTTACGGATGGATCGTGCTGGCCGCCGTGGGAACCGGCTTCCTCAGTTTCGGGCTGTGGGTGCATCACATGTTCACCACCGGTCTGCCGGGGATCACCATTGGGATTTTTTCCGCCGCGTCCCAGGCCGTGGCCATTCCCACGGGCGTCCAGCTGTTTTGTTTCATCGCCACGCTGTTGATCGGACGCGTGGTGCGAAGCGTCAGTTTGTTGTTCGTCCTGGCGGGGTTGGCTACGTTCATCATCGGCGGATTGACCGGTGTGATGGTTGCCGTCGCGCCGTTCGACTATCAAGCTCACGACTCGTACTTCATCGTCGGCCATCTGCACTACGTGCTGGTCGGCGGCACGATCTTTCCCATCATGGCCGGGTTCTATTACTACTACCCGGTGGTCACCAGCAAACAACTATCCGAACGTTTGGGGACGGTCAGTTTCTGGTTGATGTTGATCGGGTTTAATGTCGCGTTCTTTCCGATGCACCTGAGTGGTTTGTGGGGCATGCCGCGGCGCGTTTACACCTATGCCGAAGGCTTGGGGTTGGAGATTCCCAATCTGATTTCCACCGGCGGGTCGTTTGTGTTGGCCGCGGGGCTGGCCGTGTTTCTGTGGGATGTGCTGCGGCCCAAGTCAAAGCAGCCGCTGGTGAAAAGAAACATCTGGAACGCGGGCACGCTGGAATGGGTCGCGGAGGTTCCCGACCGGCCGTGGGGCATTCGTTCGATTCCCATTATCAAGACTCGCTATCCGCTGTGGCAGCAGCCGAACCTGTTGGCCGACATCGACGCCGGTCGATTCTATTTGCCCGATGCCGAGGAAGGTTTGCGCGAGACGTTGGTGACCAGCGCGGTCGACGCCGAACCGATGCAGTGCTTGCGGGTTCCCGGTCCGACGTTCCTGGCAATGTTTGCCGCGGTGTTTACCGGCGGCGTGTTCATCTTTTCGACCTATCACTGGTGGTGGGCGGCGGGGATCAGCGGCGTATTGTCCTTGGGCACGATCCTGACCTGGTTGTGGACCGGCACGGCTCAGATCCCGGAAAAATCGCACAAGGACGTCGGCCTGGGATTAACGCTGCCGACCTACGTATCGGGGCCCCGCGCGGTGGGCTGGTGGGCGATGTTGATCACGATGCTGGGCGACATCACGGCGTACATCTCGTTGGTGTTCGGGTACTTCTTTTTCTGGACGGTGCACGAGACGTTTCCGCCCCAGCAGTTCGACGGTCGCCCGGTGATCGGTCCGGGAACGCTGTGGCCGATGGTGGCCCTGGCCCTGGCCGGCGCCGCCTGGGCCGCCGTGTTGGGGGCGCGGCGGAGCAACCGAAAGGACCGCGCCGGCGCGTTCTATGGAACCCTTGTCCTTGCGATTGTCTTGGCAGCGTCGGCCGGGGTGGCGTTTGTGTGGGGGCCCCTGGCGCGCGGCATGGATCCCACGCATCACGCCTATTCGGCCATCGTCTGTGTGCTGGTGCTGTGGACCGTGCTGCACCTGGCGGTCGCGATCGTGATGCTGCTGTACTGCGGTGCCCGGCGGTTGGCCGGTCGAATGGACGGGCGGCACGATGCGGACATCGTCAACGTGACCCTGTACTGGCACTTTATGCTGCTGACCGCCGCGATCACCGCGATGGTGATCGGACTGTTTCCCTTGGTCTCGTGACGCAGCGGAGGAGGATTCGATGACGCAATCGGTAAACGCTTCGGCAAACCCATCGCCCTCCGCCCCGCCGCCTCGGTACGAGGGGCAGTCGCTGGAAATCAGCGAGCGTCTGTGGTGGATCGTGATCGGTCCGACGCTGTGGGCGCTGCACTTTCTGGCGTGTTACTTGACCGCCGCGATCTGGTGTGCCAAGTACGCTGCCGAGGCGGATTCCGATGCGCTGCTTTTGATCCTCGTGGCGATCTACTCGGTGGTGGCGGTGGCCGGGATCGTGGTCTTCGGCGTGATCAGTTATCGCAACCACCGTCGCGGCTGCGAGGCGTTGCCCGAGGATCTGGACCGGCCGCGCGATCGCGGACGCTTTATCGCCCTAGCCGGGCTGTTGTTGGCACTGCTCAGTCTGGTGGCCACGCTGTTCACCGCCGCGGTGTTCGTGTTGGTGCGGGGGTGCCACTGATGAAACCTCTGCTGTGGAACCTGGGATGGGTGGTGTTGATCCTGGCTTGGCTGGGCCCGCTGCCGTTCTGGGCGGGTTACTCGTTCGCCGCTCACATGACGCTGCACATGGCCGTCGTGGCCGTCGCGGCGCCGCTGTTGTCGATCGCCGCGGCGGGGTGCCGTTACGATCCGGTGCGCCGCTGGCCGCGCTTCTTTTCGCCTCTGCCGGCCTCGCTGGGCGAGCTGGTCATCGTGTGGGCTTGGCACGCGCCGGGGCTGCATCATTTCGCCCGCCATTCGACGATCGGTCTGGTGATCGAGCAATCGATGTTTCTGGCCGCCGGCGTTTGGGTTTGGTTGTCGGCCTTCGGCGGCCGACTGCCTCGCAGCCGCTCGCGCAGCGGTGCCGGCGTGATCGCCCTGCTGTTGACCTCGATGCACATGACGTTTCTCGGTGCCCTGTTGGCGATGTCGCCGCGGTTGTTGTACGTCCATCACCACGGCGGTGGCGGTCTGCCGCCGCTGCTCGATCAACACATCGGTGGCGCGGTGATGTTGGTCGTCGGCGGGATCGCCTTTCTAGCCGGCGGCTTGTGGCTGACCCGCGACCTGCTGTTGACGTCCCCAAGGCAAGCCTCCCGGCCACCGGCGCAAGCCTCCCGGCCACCGGCGCAAGCCTCCCGGCCACCTGCGCCCGGCGATGAACCGATTCCCTGCGGAGAGACCTCGTGAAGAAGCGACATGTCAAACGCCTCGTCCTGGCCGCCGCCGCCCTGGCCCTCCTGGGCGTGGGGGTATTGGTCAGCGGGATCGTGCCGGTGAAGGCCAGCGGGGGCCACTGGGCGGTGACGCGTTGGGTGTTGGATTTCGCCAGCGACCGTTCGGTATCGCTGCACAGTCGCGGCGTCGATACGCCGCCGCTGGACGAACCGGGCATAGTCCGGTTGGGCGCGGCGATCTACGAAACCAATTGCCGGTTCTGTCACGGGGAACCCGGCGGCGGTCGGCCGCCGGTGGCCGGAGGCATGACGCCCAAGCCGCCGAATCTGCTGACGGCCGCTCGGCAGAAAGAGCCTCGGGAGTTGTTTTACATCGTCAAGCACGGGATCAAGTTCGCCGGCATGCCCGCCTGGCCGACGCAGCAACGCGAGCAAGAGATCTGGCCCGTGGTCGCTTTTCTGCAGCAGTGGCCCGAGACCAGCACGGCGGAGTACCGGCAGATGGTTCATGGCCGCGCCGACGCGCCGGCCGATGTATCCGTCGACGGTTTCGCTGCGACCATCGACCTGGTGCGCCGTCGCTGTGCTGCCTGTCACGGTGTCGATGGTCACGGCATCGGCAGCCCCCGCGTGCCGATCCTGGCCGGACAACGCGAAGCTTACCTTCGCCAGGCCCTGCTGGCCTATCGCGAGCAGGATCGCCACAGCGGTGTGATGATGCCGGTGGCTTACTGGTTGAGTGATGCGCAGATCGCCGCCCTGGCCGCCCATTACAGTTCTCAACCGCCGCCGCCGGAATCCTCGCAGGAATCGTTGGCACGTATCGATCGGGGGTTGCAAAGTGAAGGCCGACGCTGGGCCCATCAAGGCGACGTCGCCGCCAAGATTCCCGCCTGCGTGGCCTGCCACGGCCCTGGAGAACACAGCGATAAAGCACACCAGGCCGAACCGCATTATCCTCGTCTGGCCGGCCAGCCGCAGCAGTACCTCCAGAACCAGCTGCGGCTGTTCGCCGAGCGGAACCGCGGCGGCGGCCCGGACGCTTCGCTGATGCACGAGGTGGCCGACAACCTGGACGAGGATCATCGCGCGGCCCTCGCCGCCTACTACGCCAGCCTCTCGGCCAAGGACGAAAAGTAGCTCGGCTGTCCCAGCCGAGAACAGTGTCACGGCCGGGGACGGCCGTGCTAAGCACGTCGGCATAAATCTTTCGGTGAAACCCCGCGACAACACCCTCCCGCGCAGCGGGAGGGTAAAGCCGAATGAAATGTTGCGACGTGCTACTTTGAACCTCGTCACGGCCGGGCTACTTTCTGTTTGACCGCGGAATTTGATCGCGGGCGCGGTGTTTGCAGCTCATTGGGTTCGAACGACAAAGGACTGCTGTGCCAGCACGGGGTTGGCGTCCGTCCTTGATGGTTTGGTTTCGATAAGGAGAACCCGAGTATGAAGTACGAACGACTGTACCGCTTTCTTCGGCCCGTCGTCTTGCCAGCGATTGCCGGCGCGGCGGTTTCGACGATGGGCATCGCCCAGGGGCAACGACCGGATACGCGTCGCGGCGAGCGTGCCGAAGCGCGCCAGCAGCAGCGTGATGACCGTCAGGAACAACGCGCTGGACAAAATTCTTCCAAGATGTTGTCTCAGCATGCAGAGGACGAGGAACCGGCGCTGGGCGTGATCGTGGGCTCCTGTCCCGGCGAAGGGGTGTGCGTCAAGGACACGGTGTGGAACAGTCCGGCCGACTCGGCGGGGATTCGCCAAGGCGACTACATCTTGTCGGTCGATGGCAAGAAGGTCAGTTCGCCCGGCGAACTGCGGGAGCTGATCAAGAAGATGAAACCGGGGCAAGAAACCTCGGTGACCGTGTGGCGCGAAGGCGAGGAAATGAAAAAGGAACTGATGCTGGCCTCGCGTGCCGAGCAGCAGCCGGAAAGCCACAAAGCCTGGTTGGGCGTGATGCTGGCCCGCACCGATGGCGAAGGGGTGCGAGTGGAACAAGTGGTGCCGCGAAGTCCTGCTGATGAAGCGGGGCTGCAGCGTGGCGATACGATCGTCAAGCAGGGCGGCCAGGAAGTGACCGACGTGCAGGCGTTCGTCCGCAGCGTCGAAGACAAGGGTCCGGGAACGGACTTGCAGCTGACCGTACGCCGTGACGGCGAAGAGCAGCAGATGGACGTGACGCTGGGACATGTGCACGCCGCACCGATGCGTTTCCTGCGAGCCATGCGGCCGCCGATGGATGGGCCTCAAGGCGGTTTCGGAGGCGGCTTTGGTCCCGGACCCGGGTTCGGTGGTGGCGGCGATCCGATGATGGAAGAAACGCTGGATCAGATCCGCCGCCAACTGCACCAGCTGGAGCAGGAGGTTCGCCGGCTGCAGCAACACCATCAGGACTCCGACGCCCCGAGCGACCCGGACGTTTCCCTGCGCTTTGATGCCGCCGAGCAGAACGGCACGACGTTGGTGGTACAGCGAGGCGACTTCTGGGATCGAAATCGTTGGGATCGCGGAAATCGCTGGAACCGCGGCAACCGTTACTACAATGACCGCGGTTGGAACGACGGCTATGGTTACCGCAGCTACCGGCCGCTGTACCGCAGTCCCCGCTACGGCAACTACTACTACAACTACGGCGGTCGACCCTACTACAACCGCGGCGGCGGTTATGGATACGGCTACGGCCGCTCGGGCATCCAGCTCGGTAACTTCGGCGTTTACTGGTACTAAGTAATCCGCCGTCCGAAAGGGCGAAGCCCAACAGGCTCGAAGGCCTCAGCCCGGTCGCCTCACGACCGGTTTGAGGCCTTTCTTATTAGGCTCGTCGCTGAACTCGCCAGAGTTTGGAGAAGAAGCGGCGAGCGGCGAGCGGCGAGCGGTGAGCGGTGAGCGGTGAGCGGCGATAGAATGCAACGTTTTCTCCCCTCTCCCCCGCTGCGCCGCGAGCGTCAGCGAGTGAAGCAGTGGTGGGAGAGGGGCCGGGGGTGAGGGGGTCTCGGGTGCAACGGAATGACTGTTTGTGCACGATTTCCGACTCTCGCTCCGCATCGAAATACGGAAGTGGTGCTGCTCTGCAATGCCCCCTCACCCCCGACCCCTCTCCCCCGAATCCTGGCTCGCTTAGGCTCGCCAGGATTCGGGGGAGAGGGGAGAAAACGAATTTCTTCATACATAGATCCCGCCGGAGCGAGGAGATCTGAAACTGCGTGCGTCGCTCCTCTAAACTCTGGCCGGTTCGGCTACGAGGTGTCGCTCGGTACTTTCGGCGGAGCGAAAGGCGACTCTGGCCGGTTCGGCTACGGCTTGAGGTCGGCCAGTGATGCGGCGGTAGTGACATCGCCGAACTGGTAATCGGGACAGTCGCAGTCGAAATCTTCGTCCGTGAGGCCGACGTTGATCTTCAAGTCGTGATACGTGTACTCTTCCAACAACGGCGGTTCCTCGTCACCCGCTTGCGGCCACAGGTACGACTCGAACCGAATCGGCAACTGCAGATCGTTGTCGACGTAGATCCTCGCCAGGTGGTACTGGAAATGTTTGCGTGGATGCGGGTGCCGTACTTCCACTTTCGTACACACGCGGTGTTTGGTTTTGAAATCGTGCTGCACGGCGACTTCACATTCGCCGTGCTCGAGTTCCGCCCGTCCCACCTCGACCAGCCGCTCGATCAAACGCAGGATCCCCATCTCGGTAATCGGGTAACGGTGGTCGGCCATCGCCATCGGGCCGTGGGGATCGATCAGGGTGGTCAACGAGGACAGGTATCGGCCTCCTTTGCGAACCAGCAACTGATCGTCGTCGCGTCCTTTGACGTACAGGACTTCGCGACCCTCGAGACTCTCCGGTGCCAGGAATTTCAGATAGATGCTCAGCGGCACGATTACGCGTCCGTCCTTCACTTGCTCGTGCCGAACTTTGGCAAACATGTACCTCCGCGGGCTCAAGCGGCCGTGCAGGCGTTCGCGCACCGACAGCACACAGGTGTAATCACGGACGTCCGCCAGCACTCGCTGCCGACCCGCTTCGGCCCAGTCCAGCAGCGGTAGCAGCGGATGTTGGCTGGTTTTGCGTGGTCGCACATCGATCGTTCGAACACCGCGCGGCAGCCGCACTAGTTTGGCCAGCAGATTCTCTTGCCCCGGCAACGATCGATCCTCCTGCGTTGCCGGGGGCGCCGCGGCTGGGGGTGAAGGCGGTTCGCGGGACGGTTCCTCAGCCCGCAGAGGAGCTGCAAGGCCGGACATCAGCAACAACACAGCGGTGGTAGAACAACAGCAGCGAAACATCGTCATCTTTGGCCTCGGTTGACTGGAAGCCGTTCAGGCGGGAGGGCACAGCCGCGATTGCGGCGCACGGTGCGGTGGTTCGAGGCGACGACACGTCCGAGCGACCGCGAATCGACTGCTGTGCGGCTTCGGCACATACGAAAATGGAACGGTCATCGCCAACTTCAATGAATCTTGCAAATGCTGCGCCCATAGCCGCTGCGATCCAGTACCTCGGCCCTCGTAGCTGAACTCGCCAGCGTTTGGACAGCATCGGCGAGAGGGGGCAAATGCCCCCAAAGTCTGGCGGCTTCGACTACAGGACGAGAGGTGTTAAGCGCGTCGCAACATTTAATTCGGCTTTACTCTCCCTCTGGGAGAGTCGGGCTCTCAGGCCCGGAGAGGGTTTTCGTAGGGCCCTCCC